>CAWHAU010000015.1:0-111948 GCA_963827435.1 uncultured Actinomycetota bacterium | reverse complement strand
CGCCTTCTGGTGTGCATTGCCTGGCCGGCTCGTGTCATTTGGATTCTGTGACGGGGGAGAAAGGGGATCCGATGCCGTTGGCGGCGAGGTTGGGGGCGGCTCACTCGTGGCGGGAATCGGTGTCGCCGCAAGCGCCGGCTGCACTTGGCTGTGCAGGGCGGCCCCATCGGAGAGCCTCTGCCAGCCGAACGTGGCGACCAGCATGCCCGCGAGGATCGAGAGGCCGATAAGCGCCCGGGTCGCCCAGTCAGACACCTTCCCCCCAACGCCTTGTGGTCGCGTCACGATAGTGCGAGGGCTGACAGCACCGCAGGCGAACGGCGAAAGACGGAAAGTCCTGCGCTTTGACGCCGTCACTACTAATCTCAAGTGCGACTTTGCCCGTGCCCTAGTCGTCCGTTGAGTACTGCGGCCAAGCGGGCGCGCATCGCGGGACTCCATTTTGTAAGCCGACCCCTAGTCGGCCTGTCTGCTGAGGTGACCAATGACTGACGAACGCGGCACGACGGCCGAGGAGCTGCGTGCCCTCGCCGAAGATCCGCGATACTCCGGCCGAGCCGAGGACCTCGAATCGCTCGCCGCGGCCGTTCTCGATGAAGACGATGTGAGCTGGACCGGAGTGGACCTGATCGGGGCGTTCTCTCCTGGAAGCACCATTCTGGTCCCCCATCGTCACATCGCTGAACGAGTGCTCGGCATGCTGGCTGGCGCGTCAGTCTTCCTGCCCGTGGCCTGGACGTGGTTGAGCCTGCACAAGGCTGTGGGCGCGTACCGGGACCTTCTCGCCGATGACCCCGAGGAGCGCCGCACCTTCCTTGCCTTGTGGACGAACGGTTTTGATGGCCGTCTGGGCCCCCGACACGACCTTGTCTCGCTCGCGATGCAGTCGTTCATGCTCATTCTTCCAGCTGTTGCCTTCATCGTGCTGCACCGCTTGGCTGCCGAGTTCAACGTGGTGAAGGAGGAGAAGCAGGCGAGTGAGGCGCAGCGACGACTCACCATGGTTCTCGCACGCACGCAACGCCGCCTGAATGAGCGTCGCAGTGACGACATCCGCTTCCTGGAGGCAGCCGTCAAGCGATCCATGAGCACGCTGACCAAGGCACACACGGCAACCCGCCAAGGGATTCAAGAACTAGACGCTGCCGTCCAGAAGGCCGTCGGCGAGCTCTCGACGGCCAGCACGACCGCGGTGCAGGAGCTCCACGCGGTGACGCAGAAGGCAATGACAGAGTTCTCCCAGGCGAGCACGGCAACTCACGAGTCTGTCGGTTCCCTGGATCACTTCCGCCAGCCAGGCGGGAGCCGAGGCCGCGGCGTCCGCACGAGCTGTATCGGAGGCTACGACGAGCCTCACGGGTGCAACCGAAACATTCGTGTCGGGCGTCCACCGTTCCATTGACAAGATGCACGAGTCGTTGAGCGACCAGCAGGGACAGCTCGTGAAGTCGACGCAGAGTGCACTCGGTGACCTCACGAGCGGCGTATCGGGAATGTCGGTCGCTCAGGAGAAGGCAGCGCAGACCCTGGCGGGTCTCGCCGAGCTCGGGCAGACGTCCAACGCCGAGGTTCAGGGACTCCTCGAGGCGCTCACCCGGACGTTGCGGGATCACGAGAGCGCGCTTCAGGGACAGGCGAGTGAGCTCACTCGGGTGGCTGATTACGCTGGGCAGCTGCTCGGGGAGACGCCCGCCAGGTCGAAGGTCCCCGACCCGGCAGGGGCTTGACGATGTCGAGTCCGCGCTTCGGTTCGCTCAACAGGCGGGGACGTCTCCGCACGTCGGAGTCCGTCGCCGGCTGGGTCTTCGCCGACATGCTCCTCGTGCTCTTCATCATTGGATTGGGGGCCGCCTTCATGTTGCCCAAGCCCCCCGAGATTCCGAAGGAAGAGCCGAAGCGAAAGATCGTCGGCATGAAGACCGATCCGGTCAGTGTTTCGGTTCGTGTCGACGCGAAAGCTCTTTCGGGCCGCGGTGACAGGGCTCGTGCAGCTGGCAAGGACGCCTGCATGACGGTACGAAAGGCGACGCAGCGCCAGGCCAAGGCGAAGCAACGTGCTGCCCTCGTCCTGATCTTCGGCGGTGCCCCGGAGCCTTCCCCAGGGCAAGGGGTCGCCAGGGCGATAGGTCAGCAGCTCACCTGCGCCTCTGACACGGTCTTCGTAAGGGGCACGCCTTACCGGTCGTTCTGGATGGCAGCCTGCCGTACGGCAAGGCCCGTCTGGAGATCTTCCTGTTCACGACAGAAGCCCAATGATGCGCACGCTCCTGCTTACGCTGCTCTGTCTGGTTCTGCTCGCGCTCGTGCTCTTCTGGTTGCGCAGCATCTTGCGCCGCAGGCGGCGGGTCAATCCCTCGCCGCGCGTTGACCTAACAAGACATGCTCCTCCCGTGAAGGAGGCGTTCCCCACGTGGCCAGAGGACGATGCCGGCAAGGTGCTCCGGCAGCCACAGTCGGCGCCGATCTCCCGGGTCGACCTCACCCCAACCAACGCGCGGGTGGTCAGCTTCTGAGCGAGCGGCAGCTCGAATTCATGGTTCAGCGGACAGCGATCCTCGAACTCGATGACACCCGTGAGGTCCGACGGGCACGTATTGGCCGCGCTCCAGATGGTTCCGAGGTGAAGCTGCTTGACACGAACGTCCGCCGGCCTCGCTCCATCCGGTCGTTCGAGAATTTGATGCATCGAAGGGACGAGCTCCAACAGCGAATCCACAGCGCTGACCCGCGCATCACGACATGCTGGCCGACGAAGTTGATCGCCAGTACTGAGGGCGGCATCGACGCGTACTACCGCGTGCCACTCGAGAAGAAGTTCGAGCTTGCCGGTACGGGGGCAAGGAGCCCCCGCAATCTCAATCTGGCAGTCGACCTCCGCGGCGGCCACGGGGAGGAGATCTCGCCGGCGCAGGCGCGCGAGGTGCTGACGCTGACCTGCAAGTGGCTTCACGTCATGCACGAGAGCGGCATGGTGCACGGCGAAGTCGCCTTCCACAACATCGCCTACAGCGCCGACACCGACACGTCCATCTGCGTCCTGGACTTCGAGGCCTCCCGCCGGATCGGCATGCCTTCCTTCCGTGGACCGGATCGATCTGAAACGCACTGGTTGGACCCACAGGCAGACGCCCGGGAAGCGTCGCAGGACTCAGACCGCTACCAGCTCGCCTTGCTGGCCTTCCGGCTCCTGGTCACCCGGACGCGCAACGGCCTGATCGACGCCGAGGCTGTGCCCCAAGTGCTTGATGGCTTCACCGAGCACGAAACCTCGCTGTTGTCCGGTCTCTGGGATCGGGCGAGTGGCCCACGGGGGAGCCGGCCCACCACGCACGAGTGGCTACACGCCCTCGGGGCCAACGATTTGTCTCGACTTCAGATTGCCGCCGCGGCACGTCGTCCGTTCTCTCCCAGAGACGCCTGAGGTAAGAGCGCGATCCGCCCGCCGGCGCCGCTGGTGCGGGTCGATACGCGCGTGCTGGTCATAGTTCTCCAGTGGGTTGACATGGTCGAGGGACTGCGAGGCCTGGTTGTCAGGGCGACGACTCGGCGTGTCAGCAGCAGGCGCCCCCGGGGCGGGGTGCGCGGGCTTGGGACCACCCAGTCAGCCGATCGGCGAGCCTATGAGTCGAAGCACGCCAAGAACGATCGTCTCGGCTCCGCGTTGCTCGCGGGGCTGCCGCTGCTGCATCCCGAAGGGCTGCGGAAGTTCTCCGGGGACGGGCCGGCGGACCTCTGCGTCGGCTGGTCAAGCAACAGTCCCCGATCGTCAAGCGCCGCAACGCGGTGCTGCAGCGGCTCGACGCGCTGCTTGAGCTGCTCGGAACGGCCTGGTCGGCCCCACGTGAAGGGGCAATTGCCATCGTGCCACTTGGCGTGCGTCTGCCCGTTCAGCATGGTGGTCGGAGCAGCCCCAGTTGCAGAACACCTCCGGCGCGACAGCTTCAGCAGGACAGAGATGGGATGGGCGAACAGGACCGGCGGTCAGGCTCGTCGCCGGGCCCGGAGCGCGCGCATGAGGGAAGTGCTCTCCAGCCACTCGTCTGCGGTGAGGTCAATCAGGGCCGGTGACCCCACCGCCTGCGCGACGAGTACGGCGGAGGGGCGGTCGAGGAGAGGATCACCCATGGTCTGGATCGCCATGCGACGCACCGTGGCGGCGTGGTGGTACTCACGGTTCTCGAGCAGGAAGTTGATCACGTTCGTCACGTATTCGGCCTCCATGTCAGAGAGCTCATGCGGGACCTGGTGGATGTCGACCCAGTAGCGCTGCTGGTCGAACACACGGAGGTCGAGGTCCCGTACTCGTGCTGTCCCCACGCCGGTCCCGTCTTGGCTTCCCGGCCATCAGACTCGCTGACGACGCGCCTGAGGTGAGCGGGTTCCCGTTCATCTCCCAGCACCTCGACGACGACTGGCCACGACTCGATGAGTTCGAGGGTGAGCAGTACGAGCGTGTCATCACCACTGTAAGGCGCTCCAAAGGCCAGCTGGTCGAGGCCCACGTCTACGTCCACAACACCGGCCCAACCAGAGCATGACCCCGGGAATCTAAGAGTCGGACCGCGCCATCAGCCCCCCGAGTACGGGTCCCCCATCGGAAGGACACGGCTGCCGACACGCGGCGGTATGACGCATGTGCCCGGTCGGCTGTGGGCAGGTGCCGGACCGCGGAGTGAGCATGAGGACGCCGGTACCTGGGGCGGCCGCAGGAAGTCATCGCGCACGCGCGCAGTCTCGAGGGCTGCAACCAATTCTCGGTAAAGGCCCGCCAGCGCGGTTCCTTGATTACAGTCAGCCCGAATCTGGCTCTGCTCTCGGGGGAACCTTCGTGCTCGCAACACTTCGCGCCGCCTCGCTGGCGGTCATCGCCGCGGTCTCGGTCGCTGTCTCGTCGCCCCAGGCTGCGGTGGCCGCCACGCCCACAGTTGGCAGCCTCACCACTTCCGCGTCACGGGTGCTCGCAGGCGCCACCGTCAAGGTCGCCGGCAAGCTCCCGCCCCGGTCGGTCGCCCCGTGGTGCTCCAGCGGTACACCGCCGGGTCCTGGGACGTCGGCCAGCAAGAAGTCCACCAGATCGGGGACGTTCGCCTTCTCCACGCGTGTCCCATCAAAGCCCGGGACGGTCGCCCAGTACCGGGTGTACGCGCCCCGGGCTCGAGTTGCCGGCAAGTTCGCCCGCGCGAGCGTGACGCCGGTTCGATCGGTGAGAGTGCTAGCACCCACGGCCCCGCCCGCACCCGGGACACGTCTCAACCCGTACCCCAGTGGCACGAGCTTCGGGCTCGGCAGCTGGAACTTCCGGCTCGCGACGAGCGACACTGACGCGTGGCCTGAGATCGCTGCGACGAACATGTTCAACGACCCCCCAAGGGCCGGTTGGAGTTACATCACGGTGCCGGTCACCTTCACCTACCTGGGTTCGGGCTCCGAAAGGCCTTGGCTGAGCACCACGATCGATTTCCTGGGTAGCGACAACGTGGTCTACAACGACTTCAGCGACCAGAGCTGCGGCGTCGTGCCGAACGATGTGACGGATATCAACGACCTGTACCCCGGCGGGTCCGCGACCGGCAACGAGTGCGCCGTCGTGCCCACCTCCGCCGTCGAGGGCGGGAAGTGGCGAGTCAGGACGGACTTCACGGACGCTGAGCGGTTCGTCGCGATCCGGTAGTGATCGGTCTACCCGCCAACTCGTGTTGTTTTGGACTCGTCGACCAGCGGAGTGAGAAGTCATGCATAAGCGCAGGACGTTGCTTCGCCCGCATCCAGTACGACGCACCCGGCGCGGACAACACCAGCAACCGAAGCCGTAACGGGGAGTGGTTTGCCCTGAAGAACTACGCGAGCTCGACCCGCCGGATCGAGGCGAAACGCATTCTCGGGGTGGGGGAATTGGGCCTGGACCGGTTGATACGCCACGGCAAGTTGGCCCGAGCAGGCCGGTCCTCGCGTGCGTACTCGCGTCGGGCAGGTGGAGGACCTCGCGAGCAGCGATGACTGGACCGGGGACTGGGGTGACACCGGTCAGGCCGCACGGCTCCTGGGGGTGAGCACGGGCCGGGTGCGGCAGCTCGCCCGCGCCGACCTTATCCCGTACGAGAACACTACCTGGGCCGGCGTCGGTACCGCCGGAACCAGATCCGGGTGGTCGCGAACACACGAAAGGCGCGGTGGCACGACGTCATCAACGACTACCGGACGCGGGCCGGGTCCCGCATGAGCTGCTTCAGATCTCTTGCGGACGGCTAGTCGGTTGTGCACCTCAGCAAAAGACAGGCAGGTTTTCGCGACGCGCGCACACGCGAAGGCTCAACCCTTGCGGCTGCGGCGGATCTCGCGGAGGTCCGCCGCGGACCTGAAAATAGGTTCACGTTCGATGCGGTCGCTCTCCGGCCGGGGGGTCGTCGAGACGACGAACAGCAGCAATCCGAGCGGGCCGAGCAGGATCCCCCACGACAATCCCGCCGACTTGTCGGGCAGGGCCCATGAGGCTCTGGTGGTCCGGCAAAGTCATGGAGGCACTCTGCCAGAGAAAGGAGTGGCAGGCCGGTCAAACGTGGGTGAAAGAGGTTCCCGTCCCTCGCTCCCAGCGGGCAGCGAGGCCGGACAACACATGCATGTCTAGCCGCTGCTGGATGACGCCGAAGTCCCGCCCCGCCGACGGAAGGCGGAGCGGGGCTCGAGGTCCGGGGATCTCAGAGCATGATCTTGTTGTCGAGGCGACGGTTGACGTAGGTGAGGGTGACGTAGGAGTACGGGCTGCCGCAGACCTTCCACTGGCGCTGGGACATGAACGACCCGGCTATGGTCACCCGTCCCTTGGACCCGATGATCCTCTGCGTGGTGGGGACGGTCTGGCCGACGTGGATGCGTTTGAACTCCGCACGAGTCGCACACGGGGTGTTGGTCGCTGCCTCGGCAGGCCCGGCAGCGACTGCGAGCGGGGCGGCGATGGAGAGGGTGGCCATGAGGCCGATGAGGAACTTACGCATGGTGTCTCTTTCGTGATTGTGCGGTATGGCGCGTGCGTGTTCGCACCGCCCTGCAGGCTCGGTCGCGACAAGGTTCAATGACTGAACGGGCACGCGGCGCAGTTATGACGAAATTCGTCGTGAGATCTGCGCCACAAAATCTTGAACCTCTATCTCGGTGCTGCCAGACGCGCAGGTCAATATGGCGCGGGATCTCTGAGGATCACGCTTGAGCGGTGAGGGCGAAGAAGCGCCACGCGAACGAGACGGGCTCGTGCCACCTCCCCGTCTCGACAGTCGTGACCTAGGCCCGGCACGTTCACTGGCGCGCAACCCGACCTACAGCACGGACCGTGATCAGGGCCTCAGATCGAGCGAGCGCGGATCATCTCCTCGACCTCAGCGATCGCCCTCGTTCACGCGATCCCAGGTGTCGTGTGAACCCTGGGCGTACTCGTTCCTCTGGAGAAGCCAAGTCATCTGTACCGGCTCCGGGGATCCGGGGCGGAGCCAGTAGAGGCGGAATCTCCCACCCGTCTGCCACGTACCGTCTCGGATGAGGAGTAGCGCAGCGCCGCTGGCGAAGTGGAACCACTCGGCGCACCCGATTCCATCGTTGCGGTGGTGGCGCTCGGCGCCCCAGAAGTCCTGAGAGAAGTATCGCGGCGTGGGCACTCGGACCCATTCGGACGACGGTGCAGGGAAACTCCCTGCGTCGCCGAACCCAGTTTCGTGTCGTCCTGCCCCTTAGGAGACCCTCGCCCGAGAGCCGTGCCGAGACCCTATCGACGGCGCGAGCGCTCGTCTGCGCGACCCCTCTTGCCCGTGCTGACACAACACTCGTCTAGTCGAAGTAGCCGAGGCCGCGCTCCATATTGTCCTTGCCGCTGCGGTAGTAACGGGTCTGCACGGTGGAGATGTTCTCCCAGCCGCCGATCGCCATGAGTTCGCCTTCGGGCATTTCCTGATGTCGACGGCGATGCAGGCGAAACGGTGCCGGAGTGAGTGCCAGGGGGGCCGGTCTTGCGGCGCTCAATGGTGACCCGGGTGTACTTCTGGGTCTCCGCGTCCCACTCGTCACGGGTCTCGCGCCACCGTTCGACCGGCCAGCCGGCGGCCTCCGTGGCGGGCAGCAGGTGGTCGCTGTTGAAGGGGCTGTACCAGAGCATGCCGCCCTTCTGGGCGGGGAAGAGGAGCGCCTGCGGGTTGGTCCCAGCCTGCTGCTCCTCCAGTGCTGCGTCCCCGCGGTTCCGCAGCGCGTCCCGGAGGGCGTAACCCGGGCAGGAAGACGGTCAGCACCGCACCGGCACGCTCGGCGGGCTCGAAGGCCCTGCCGGTCCCGCTGAGCGCCAGCGGCAGCATCAGCCGCCCCTTCCCGTCCAGGCGTCGCCAAGCGACCCGAGCCTCGGGCCCGCCGGGCGGCTGCGGCAGGGACCAGATCGCGGTGAGCTCCGCGGTCGGCACCTCGCGGGCGGCCGCGTCCAGCAGGCCGGTGTTCAGCGGGGCCCGGCTCCCGAGCCCGGCCTCGGTGGCGGCGAGCAGGTCACCGGCGCCGGCCCAGGCCGCCGGCACGCCCGGTATTGGGCGTGGCACCGGCCCGGACCCGGACAGCGCAGCGGGTGCCGGCACCGGGCGGGGGATCGAGCGGTCGGCGGTGGACCCGCGGACGCGGGTCGCCCTCGGCGCGAGCGCCGGTTCGGCCGGCCTGCACCGTCACCGGGGCCGTGACCGAGCCCGGGACCGAGCCCGGGACCGGGGCAGGCACCGGGGCCGACACCGGGGCCGGCGGGGTCGCGGGCGGCGTGCGGGCGGGGAGCGGCGTGGGGCATGCCCGTGTCCGTGCCGGACCCGGCCAGTTGCGCAACCGCCGCCGCATCCCCTGCGGAGGCTCGGAGGCACCGGCGTCGCGCGGGAAGGGCTGCCGGAGCGGACCCGCCCCGGACCGTGCCGGTCACCACGGGAGAGGTCGCCGCCGCAGGCGGGGGTGGGAAGAATCCCACGTGTTGGTGTCCGAGGGGGGACTTGAACCCCCACGCCCGATAAAGGGCACTAGCACCTCAAGCTAGCGCGTCTACCTATTCCGCCACCCGGACGAGTGGTGCCTCGGACTCCGTAGGAGCCCTCAGCGCGGCGGTAACTGTAGCAAAGCCACAGGCGAATTCTCGCATCGGGCATCTCGCGGGAACGCCTGTCAGGATGGGGCTCATGACGACGCACACGGACACCCGCGGGCAGGAGTCGTACGACCCGGCGGCGGAGGTCGTGGAGATCTGTCGGGACCTCATCCGGATGGACACCACCAACTTCGGTGACGGCTCCGGGCCGGGCGAGCGCAAGGCCGCCGAGCACGTCGCCGCGCTGCTCGACGAGGTCGGCATCGAGAGCGAGCTCTACGAGGGTGTGGCGGGCCGCACCAACGTGGTGGCCCGGTGGGGCTCCGGCGACGGTGACCCCCTGCTGCTGCACGGCCACCTCGACGTCGTACCCGCCGAGGCGGACGACTGGACGGTGCACCCGTTCTCCGGCGAGATCCAGGACGGCTTCCTGTGGGGCCGCGGCGCGGTCGACATGAAGGACTTCGACGCGATGCTGCTGTCGGTCGTGCGCGCCCGCGCGCGGGCCGGCGCCGAGCCGACCCGGCCGACGGTGCTGTGCTTCACCGCCGACGAGGAGGCCGGCGGCCACCAGGGCGCCGAGCAGATCGTGAAGCACCGGCCGGACCTGCTCGAGGGCTGCACCGAGGGGGTCGGCGAGGTCGGCGGGTTCAGCGCCACGGTGCGCGGGCGACGCGTGTACCTCGTGGAGGCGGCCGAGAAGGGCATGGCCTGGATGCGGCTGACCGCCCAGGGCAACGCCGGGCACGGCTCGATGCGGCACCCGGACAACGCGGTGACCGCGCTGAGCGCGGCGGTGGCCCGGATCGGCGCCCACCAGTGGCCGGTCCGGCTGACCCCGTCGATGAAGGTGCTGCTCGGCTCCATCGGCGAGCTGGCCGGCACCGAGGCGACGCCGGAGAACGCCGAGGACCTCGTCCAGGAGTTCGGCCCGGCCGCCCGGATGCTCGGTGCCGTCATCAAGCACACGACGAACCCGACGATGCTGTCGGCCGGCTACAAGGTGAACGTCGTGCCGGGGGAGGCCACCGCGCACGTCGACGGGCGGTTCCTGCCCGGCTTCGAGGACGAGTTCTTCGACACGCTCGCCGAGCTGGTCGGCGAGGACATCTCCATCGACTACGTCAGCAAGCAGGCCGGCCTCGAGACGACCTTCGACGGCCACCTGGTCGACGCCATGACCCGGTCCCTGCTGGCCGAGGATCCCGACGCCCTGGTCGCGCCGTACCTCATGTCCGGCGGCACCGACGCCAAGCACTGGAACAAGCTCGGGATCCGGTGCTTCGGGTTCGCGCCGCTGCGGCTGCCCGCCGACCTGGACTTCACCGCGCTGTTCCACGGTGTCGACGAGCGGGTGCCGACCGACGCGCTGGAGTTCGGGGCCCGGGTGTTCGACCGGTTCCTCGACGACGCCGCTCAGACGTAGTACGTCGACCGCTGCCGGATGATCTTGCGGCGGAGCACGACCCGGCGGGTGCCGTCCGGGGAGAGCCGGAGCCGGTCGAGCTCCCAGCCGCCGTGCTCGGCGCGGTCGACCAGCATCCGGGTCACCGAGCTGCGTGAGAGCTCGCGGGAGATCGTGAGCCGCTCGAACTCGTACTCCACACCGGGGCTCAACGCACGTCGCTGGGCGGAGGTGAGGATCTGCGCGCGACTCATGTCAGCCATGGTGGCACGGGCCACCCACGACGTCCGCGGAAGCGTTCACTCCCCGGATGAGTCGCCACCGGACACGTCGTCGAGGGCGGCCACGATCTGCGGCGGGAGCTCGCACTCCTCGACGGTGAGCGACCCGCGGAGCTGGGCCGCGGTGCGCGCCCCGACGATCGGCGCCGTGACACCCGGACGGTCCCGGACCCAGGTGAGCGCCACCTCGAGCGGCGACCAGTCGAGCCCCTCGGCCGCGCGGGCGACCGCCTCGACGATCCGGGCGTGCCGCTCGCCGAGGTAGGTGCCGACGAAGTTCGAGAAGTGCGGGGACGCGGCGCGCGAGTCGGCGGGTGTGCCGTGGCGGTACTTGCCGGTGAGGACGCCGCGGCCCAGCGGCGACCAGGGCAGCACCCCCAGGCCGAGCGCCTCCGCGGCCGGCAGCACCTCGGCCTCGACCTTGCGGTTCACCAGGGAGTACTCCACCTGCGTCGAGGCCAGCGGCGCCCGACCGGGCACGGCCCGCTGCCAGGTCGCGGCCTGCGCGGCCTGCCAGCCGGAGTAGTTCGAGATGCCGACGTAGGACGCCTTGCCGCTCGTGACCGCGTGGTCCAGGGCCGACAGCGTCTCCTCGAGCGGGGTGTCGTCGACCCAGGTGTGCACCTGCCACAGGTCCACGTGGTCGACGCCCAGCCGTCGCAGCGAGGCGTCGAGGGTGCTGAGCAGGTAGCCGCGGGACGCGTTGGTCTCGCGCGCACCGCTGCGCCGGCTGATCCCGGCCTTCGTGGCGATCACCAGGTCGTCGCGGTGCACGACGTCGCCGATCAGTGAGCCGATCAGCTCCTCCGAGGCGCCCTCGCCGTAGCCGGCGGCGGTGTCGACGAGCGTCCCGCCCGCCTCGGTGAACGCCACGAGCTGGTCGCGGGCCTCGTGCTCGTCGGTGTCGCGGCCCCAGGTGAGAGTGCCGAGCCCGAGCCGGGACACCTTGAGGCCGGTGCGACCCAGGTAGCGCTGCTGCATGGCGCAACGCTATCCAGCGTTCGGCGTGTCGGGCCTCACGCCTCGCCGTACGACGGACAGGGTGACCGCGCGTTGCCTTCGTCACAGGTCGGCGCGACATGCCCGGGCCGTCATGTCGCGGTCATGTCGACCTGCGTAGGGTGTTGCCGCCCCGTGACCGCACCAGCAGGAAGCACAGATGGACTACTTCCAGGCAGTCGTCCTCGGCATCGTCGAGGGGCTCACCGAGTTCCTCCCCGTCTCGAGCACGGGTCACCTGACGATCGCCGAGCAGCTCCTCGGCCTCCAGGTCGACGACCCCGCGGTCACGGCGTACACCGCCGTCATCCAGATGGGCGCGATCCTCGCGGTCGTCGTCTACTTCTGGGGCGACATCTGGCGGATCGCCAAGGCCTGGGCGACGGGACTGGTGAAGCCGGAGCTGCGCGGGACGTTCGAGCACCGGATGGGGTGGTACGTCATCGTCGGCTCGATCCCGATCGGGGTCGTCGGCCTGCTGGCCAAGGACCTCATCACCGGCCCGCTGCGGTCGTTGTGGGTGGTCGCTGCCGCGCTGATCCTGTGGAGTGGCGTGATGCTGCTCGCCGAGCGGCGCGCACGTCAGACGCGCGGCGAGAAGGAGCTGACCCTGCGCGACGCGGTCGTCATCGGTCTCGTGCAGTGCGTGGCGCTGATCCCGGGCGTCTCGCGCTCGGGCGCGACCATCTCGGCGGGGCTGTTCGCCGGGCTGGACCGGGTCGCCGCGACCCGCATCTCGTTCTTCCTGTCCATCCCGGCGCTGCTCGCGGCCGGCCTCTACGAGCTGAAGGACGCGCTCGGCGGCGACATCGGGATCGGCCAGACGATCGTCGGGACGCTGGTCAGCTTCCTGGTCGCGTACGCCTCTGTCGCCTGGCTGCTGAAGTTCGTGGCCGGCCACTCGATCGGCAGGTTCGTGCCCTACCGCGTCGGCCTCGGCCTCCTGCTGATCGTCGCGCTCTCGGCCGGCTGGATCACCGCGACCTGACGTTGTTCCGACGGTCGGCTGCCGGTTGCGGCTGCCGGTTGCGGCTGCCGGTTGCGGCTGTCGGGTGCGGCTGCCGGTGCGGCTGCCGGTTTACCAGGGGATGCAGGAAATCTGGCACTCCCCACGGAGAACGGGCAATGCCGGGGCACTCCCCACGGGAATCTGCACCTGCCCACGGCAAGCAACCCATGGGCAGGTGCAGAAAGCCTGCATCCCCTGGTAAACAGCCCGCTCCTACAGCCACCCCGACTTCTTGAAGAACCGGTAGAGCACGACGCTGGCGACCAGCATCAGCCCGAGCGCGTAGAAGTAGCCGTAGTGCCAGCGCAGCTCCGGCATGTGCACGAAGTTCATGCCGTACACGCCGGCGACGAGGGTGCCGACGGCGGCGATCGCCACCCAGGCCGAGATCTTCCGCATGTCCTCGTTCTGCTGCACGCTGATCCGCGCCAGGTGCGCGTCGAAGGCCGTGGACAGCAGGCTGTCGAGGGTCTCGATGGACTCCGAGACCCGCAGCAGGTGGTCGGCGACGTCACGGAAGAACGGTGACGCCTCCTGGGAGATGAACGCCGAGGACCCGGTCGCGAACCGCTTCATGGGCTCGCGCAGCGGGTTGACCGCCCGGCGCACCTCGGACAGCTCGCGCTTGAGGATGTAGATGCGCTTGGAGTCCTGGGTCCGGGTGGGGGAGAACACCGACGTCTCGACCTCGTCGACGTCCTCCTCCAGCGAGGTCGCCACCGCCTCGTAGCTGTCCACGACCGTGTCGCAGATCGCGTACACGACGGCGGACGGGCCGTGGCCGAGGACGCCGGCCCGGGCCTCGAGGCCCAGCCGGGCGCTGTGCAGCTCGCCACCCTGCCCGTGCCGGACGCTGACCACGTAGTTGCGGCCGACGAACAGGTTGATCTCGCCGGTCTCCACGGCGTCGTCCTCGTCGACGTACCAGAGCGTCTTGAGGACCAGGAACAGCCCCTCCTCGTAGCGCTCGAGCTTCGGCCGCTGGTGCGCCTTGAGCGCGTCCTCGACGGCGAGCGGGTGCAGCGAGAAGACCTCGGCGACCCGGTTGAGCTCGTCCTCGTCCGGCTGGTGCATGCCGACCCAGACGAAGTCGTTGTCACCGGTCGCCTCGTCCCGGATCTCGCTCAGGTCCTCCTTGGAGCAGTCGACCGCGACGCGGTTGCCGTCGCGGTAGAGGGCGCTGTCGACGATCATGCGGCTCAGGGTACGTGTCCTAGGCTCCGCACCATGGCAACCATGGTCCTCGCGCGACACGGGCGCACCACCGCCAACACCAGCGGGGTGCTGGCGGGTCGGAGCAAGGGCGTGCACCTCGACGAGCGGGGTGCCGAGCAGGCCCAGGCGGCGGGGGAGCGGCTGGCCGGGCTGCCGCTGGCGGCGCTGGTCACCAGCCCGCTCGAGCGCTGCCGCGAGACCGCCCGGGCGATCGCCAAGGCCCAGGCGTCGACCCCGAAGGTGTCCACCGAGCGCGGCCTCCTCGAGTGCGACTACGGGTCGTGGACGGGGCACGAGCTGAAGACCCTCGCCAAGGAGCCGATGTGGCGCACGGTGCAGGCGCACCCGTCCGCCGCGGTCTTCCCGGACGGCGAGTCGATGGCCGACATGTCCGCGCGGGCGGTCGCCGCGGCGCGTCGCTGGGACGCGCGGGTCGAGGCCGAGCACGGGCCCGACGCGGTCTGGGTCGCGGTCAGCCACGGCGACGTGATCAAGGCGATCCTCGCCGACGCCCTGGGGATCCACCTCGACGGCTTCCAGCGGATCAACGTGGACCCGGCGTCCCTGTCGGTGGTCCGCTACACGTCCGTGCGGCCCTTCGTGATGAGCATGAACACGTCGGCCGGCGACCTCTCGCACCTGAAGCCGCCGGCGAGGAAGCGGTCCCGCAGCCGGGCCCGGAGCACCGACGCCGCTGTCGGTGGCGGAGCTGGCCCGACCCTTTAGGTTGGTGCCATGGCATCGGTGATCCACAGCTTCGACCCCCCGGAGCGCTTCGTGGCGGGCACGGTCGGCCCGCCTGGGCAGCGCACCTTCTTCCTGCAGGCGCGCACCGGTGCCCGCGTCACGAGCGTGGCCCTGGAGAAGCAGCAGGTGTCGGTCCTGGCCGAGCGCATCGACGAGCTCCTCGACGAGCTGATCTCCTCCACCGAGTCGTCCTCGCCGATCCCGGCCCTGCCGCCGGTCGCGCTCGAGGACAACGGGCCCCTCGAGCAGCCGATCGTCGAGGAGTTCCGCGCCGGCACCATGACGCTCTCGTGGGACACCGAGGACGAGCGCATCGTGGTCGAGGTCTTCCCCTTCAACGACGCCACCGTCGTCGAGCCCGGCACCCCCGAGGAGGAGATCGACGAGCCCGAGCCCGAGGAGGTGCTCGTCGTCCGGCTGCCCGCCGGACTCGCCCGGGCCTTCAGCAAGCGGGCCCAGGCCGTCGTCGGCGCCGGCCGCGAGCCGTGCCCCTTCTGCGGCGGCCCGATGGACCCCACCGGGCACCTCTGCCCGCGGGCCAACGGCTTCCGCCGCACCAGCGCCGCCCCCGAGGCCTGACCGCTGCCACTGCGACGGACGAGCGACGGACGAGCGATGAGCGAGGACGACCACGCGCTGCTGACCCGCGGCGACATCGAGATCCAGGGGCGGATCATGCCCGCCTCGAACGCCACCTTCTTCGGCACCGCCACGCTCGACGGCAGGACCATCGAGTGCGTCTACAAGCCCGTCGCCGGCGAGCGGCCGCTGTGGGACTTCCCCGACGGCACGCTCGCGCGACGGGAGGTGGCGGCGTACGTCGTCTCGGAGGCGCTCGGGTGGGGCGTCGTTCCGCCGACCGTCCTGAGAGGTGACGCGCCGGCGGGGCTCGGCATGGTGCAGGCCTGGCGCGAGCCGGACGAGGGCCAGGGCGCCGTCGACCTGGTGCCGGCCGGCGCGACCCCGGAGGGCTACCTGCACGTCCTCGACGCGTACGACGGCGACGACCGTCCCGTGTCGCTGGTGCACGAGGACTCCGACGCGCTGCGCCGGATGGCGGTCTTCGACATCGTCGTCAACAACGCCGACCGCAAGGGTGGGCACGTGCTCGCGATGCCGGACGGCCACCGCTTCGGCGTCGACCACGGGGTGTCGTTCCACGTCGACGACAAGCTGCGCACGGTGCTCTGGGGCTGGGCCCGTGACCCGCTCGACCCCGACGACGCCGCCGGCCTGCGGGCGCTGCTCGACCGGCTCGGCACCGCGTCCAGCGAGCTGGTCGCCGCCCTCACCGAGCTGCTCGCCGGCGACGAGCTGGCCGCGACCGTCGCGCGCTGTGAGCAGCTGCTGCGCCGCGACGTGATGCCGGTGCCCTCGGGTGGCCGGCCCTCCATCCCCTGGCCGGCCTTCTAGCCTGCTCGCGGCGGCCGGGACCCGGCGTCTGCGACGCCCCCGTTAGGCTTCCCGACATGCGAGCGTGGACCAGCCCTGACGTGCCCCGCGTCGACTCGGGGGCGGCGGAGCCGGTCCGGATCCACGACACGGCCACGGGCGCCGTACGCCCCAGCGACCCGGACGGCGCGGCCCGGATGTACGTCTGTGGCATCACGCCGTACGACGCCACCCACCTCGGCCACGCCGCCACGATGATCGCCTTCGACCTGGTGAACCGCGCCTGGCGCGACGCCGGCCACGAGGTGCGCTACGTCCAGAACGTCACCGACGTCGACGACCCGCTGCTGGAGCGCGCGAACGCCACCGGCGTCGACTGGGTCGAGCTCGCGGAGCGGGAGACCGACCTGTTCCGCGAGGACATGGAGGCGCTGCGGGTGCTCGCCCCCGACCACTACGTCGGCGCCGTCGAGTCGATCCCGCTGATCACCGAGATGATCCAGCAGCTGCGCGACCGCGGCGTCGTCTACGAGGTCGACGGCGACCTGTACTTCTCGGTGCACTCCGACCCGCGCTTCGGCTCGGTCTCGAACTTCACCGAGGACGAGATGCTGGCGGTCTTCGGTGACCGCGGCGGCGACCCCGACCGGCCCGGCAAGAAGGACCGCTTCGACTGCCTGCTCTGGCAGCTCGAGCGTCCGGGCGAGCCCGCGTGGGACTCGATCCACGGCCGCGGCCGTCCCGGCTGGCACGTCGAGTGCTCGGCGATCGCGCTGCACCACCTGGGCGAGGAGTTCGACGTCCAGGGCGGCGGCAGCGACCTGGTCTTCCCGCACCACGAGATGAGCGCGTCCGAGGCCCAGGCCGCGTTCGACGGCCTCACCTTCGCCCGCAGCTACGTGCACGCCGGCATGGTCGGCTACGAGGGCGAGAAGATGTCGAAGTCCAAGGGCAACCTGGTCCTCGTCTCCCGCCTTCGCGAGGCCGGCGTCGACCCGATGGCGATCCGGCTGGCGCTGCTCGCGCACCACTACCGCACCGACTGGGAGTGGACCGACGCCGACCTGGCGTCCGGCCAGGAGCGCCTCGCCGCCTGGCGTACGGCGGTCCCGTCGGCGTCCCGCGAGCAGGCCGAGGAGCTCGTGCGCGGGGTCCGCGCCGCCCTCGCCGACGACCTGGACGCACCTCGTGCCCTCGCCGTCGTGGACGACTGGGCCGCGGGGGAGCGCGGGGACGGCTCGGGGGCTGATCTCGTCCGCGCCGTGCTCGACGCCCGGCTCGGCGTGGTGCTCTGACGGTCGGCGTCAGCCGTCGTCGGACTCGCGACGCTTGAGGTAGCGCTCGAACTCGCGGGCGATGGCCTCGCCCGAGGCCTCCGGGAGGTCGGCGGTGTCCCGCGTCTCCTCCAGCGCCCGCACGTAGTCGCCGATCTCCTCGTCCTCCTCGGCGAGCTCGTCGACGCCGCGCTCCCAGGCCCGCGCCTCCTCGGGGAGGTCGGCCAGCGGGATGCTGAGCTCCAGCAGGTCCTCGATCTGGCCGAGCAGCGCCAGGGTCGCCTTGGGGCAGGGCGGCTGCGCCACGTAGTGCGGCACGGCCGCCCAGAACGACACCGCCGGGATGTCCGCGAGTGTGCAGGCGTCCTGGAACACCCCGACGATGCCCGTCGGCCCCTCGTAGTTGGACTGCTCGAGCTTGAGCCGGTCGGCGATCTCGGGCTCGCTGGCGGTGCCGGAGACCGGGATCGGCCGCGTGTGCGGGGTGTCGGCGAGGAGCGCCCCGAGGGTGACCACCAGCTCGGCCCCGAGCTCCTCGGAGGCGGCGAGCAGCTCGGCGCAGAACTGCCGCCAGCGCATGTTCGGCTCGATGCCCCGCAGCAGGATCACGTCGCGCAGCGCGCCGGGGGGTGAGCACACGGACAGCTGGGTCGAGGGCCAGGTGATCCGGCGCATGCCGCTGTCGTCGGTGCCCACGGCGGGCCGGTTGACCTGGAAGTCGTAGAAGTCCTCCGGGTCGACGGCGGCCACGAGCCGGGCGTTCCAGACGCGGGCGAGATGGTCGACCACCGACGAGGCGGCGTCCGCCGCGTCGTTCCAGCCCTCGAAGGCCGCGATGAGGACAGGTGACCTCAGGGGCGGCACGTCCTCGATCTCGATCACCGCCCCAGCGTAGTCCGGGAGCGGCGCCGCAGGCGGCAGGACCGTCCACGTCACGGCGAGCCTGTCGGCCTCGGACGGGTACCTGACAGAATGTGGACGCCGGCCCGCCGGAATCCCGCGCGGTGCCCCGGCGTTGCGCCCCCTGCCCACTGGCGGCGGCTGCCCCGAGCGGTCCCCACCGGCCACGACGACGAGGATTGCCGAGACCACGTGACAGAACCGCAGATCCGACCTGACGCCACCGAGGAGCTCACCGCCGCGCTGCGGGAGCGGATCCTCGTCATGGACGGCGCCATGGGCACGATGATCCAGCGGTACGGCCTGTCCGAGGAGGACTACCGCGGCGAGCGCTTCAAGGACTGGGCGCAGGACATCCGGGGCAACTCGGACCTGCTCAGCCTGAGCTCGCCGGACGTGATCCGGGCGATTCACCGCGAGTACCTCGAGGCCGGCGCCGACCTGGTCGAGACCAACACGTTCAGCGCGCAGCGGATCTCCCAGGCCGACTACGGCATGGAGGACCTCGCCTACGAGATGAACTACTCCTCGGCCAGGCTGGCCCGCGAGGCCTGCGACGCGATGACGGAGCAGACCCCCGACAAGCCGCGCTGGGTGATCGGCGCGCTCGGCCCCACGAACACCACCGCGTCCATCTCGCCCGACGTCAACGACCCCGGCAAGCGCAACATCACCTACGACCGGCTCGTCGAGGCCTACCTCGAGCAGGCCCGCGGCCTCGTCGACGGCGGCGCCGACGTCCTGCTCGTCGAGACGATCTTCGACACCCTCAACGCCAAGGCCGCGATCTTCGCGATCGAGACGCTGTTCGAGGAGCACGGTCGCCGTTGGCCGGTCATCATCTCCGGCACGATCACCGACGCCTCCGGGCGCACCCTGTCCGGCCAGGTCACCGAGGCGTTCTGGAACTCCGTCCGGCACGCCCGGCCGCTGGCCGTCGGCCTCAACTGCGCCCTCGGCGCCGCGGACATGCGCCCCTACATCGCCGAGCTCTCGCGGGTCGCGGACACGTTCGTGTCCTGCTACCCGAACGCCGGCCTGCCCAACGAGTTCGGCGAGTACGACGAGACGCCCGACCAGACCGCGGGGGTGCTGCAGGAGTTCGCCGGCAGCGGCCTGGTGAACCTGCTCGGCGGCTGCTGCGGCACCACGCCCGAGCACATCACCGCGATCGCCGCGGCGGCCGAGGGCGGCCGACCGCGCGAGAAGGCGACCGTCCAGCGGGCCCTGCGGCTCGCCGGCCTCGAGCCGGTCACGGTCACCGACGAGTCGCTGTTCCTCAACGTGGGGGAGCGCACCAACATCACCGGCTCGGCCCGGTTCCGCCGGCTGATCAAGGAGGGCGACTACCCGACGGCGCTCTCCGTCGCCCGCCAGCAGGTCGAGGCCGGCGCGCAGGTCATCGACGTCAACATGGACGAGGGCATGATCGACGGCGTCGAGGCGATGGACCGTTTCGTCAAGCTGCTGGCCAGCGAGCCCGACATCTCCCGCGTGCCGCTGATGGTCGACTCCTCCAAGTGGGAGGTCATCGAGGCCGGCCTCAAGTGCGTCCAGGGCAAGCCGATCGTCAACTCCATCTCGATGAAGGAGGGCGAGGACAAGTTCCGCGAGCAGGCCCGGCTGTGCCGCAAGTACGGCGCCGCCGTGGTCGTGATGGCGTTCGACGAGGACGGTCAGGCCGACAACCTCGAGCGTCGCAAGGCGATCTGCAAGCGGGCTTACGACATCCTCGTCGACGAGGTCGGGTTCCCCGCCGAGGACATCGTCTTCGACCCCAACATCTTCGCGGTGGCGACCGGCATCGAGGAGCACGCCAACTACGGCGTCGACTACATCGAGGCCACCCGCTGGATCAAGCAGAACCTCCCGGGCGCGCTGGTCTCCGGCGGTGTCTCGAACGTGTCCTTCTCGTTCCGCGGCAACAACCCGGTCCGCGAGGCCATCCACTCCGTGTTCCTCTACCACGCCATCCAGGCGGGGATGGACATGGGCATCGTCAACGCCGGCGCCCTCGTGGTCTACGACGAGATCGACCCCGAGCTCCGTGAGCGGATCGAGGACGTCGTACTCAACCGGCGCGAGGACTCCACCGAGCGGCTCCTGGAGATCGCCCCCGACTTCGCCGGCAACGGCGAGCAGCAGGAGGCCGCGACCGAGGAGTGGCGCTCGCTGCCGGTGGCCGAGCGGATCACCCACGCGCTCGTGAAGGGCATCGACGAGCACGCCGAGTCCGACACCGAGGAGCTGCGGGCGGAGATCGCCGAGCGCGGCGGCCGCCCGATCGAGGTGATCGAGGGTCCGCTGATGGACGGCATGAACGTCGTCGGCGACCTGTTCGGCTCCGGCAAGATGTTCCTGCCGCAGGTGGTGAAGTCCGCCCGGGTGATGAAGAAGGCCGTCGCGTACCTCATCCCGTTCATCGAGGCCGAGAAGAAGCCCGGGGACGTGGAGGAGAAGAAGGGCACGATCGTGATGGCCACGGTCAAGGGCGACGTGCACGACATCGGGAAGAACATCGTCGGCGTGGTGCTGCAGTGCAACAACTACGAGGTCGTCGACCTCGGCGTGATGGTGCCCGCGCAGAAGATCATCGACACCGCCCGCGAGGTCGACGCCGACCTGATCGGTCTCTCCGGGCTGATCACCCCGTCGCTCGACGAGATGGTGAACTTCGCGACCGAGATGGAGCGGCAGGGCTTCGAGATCCCGCTGCTCGTGGGCGGCGCGACCACGTCACGTGCGCACACCGCGGTCAAGGTCGACCCGAAGTACCACGGCCCGGTCGTCTGGGTGAAGGACGCCTCCCGCTCGGTGCCCGTCGCGTCGTCGCTGCTGTCGAAGGAGCGCCGCGGCAAGCTCATCGAGGAGGTCACCGCCGACTTCGACTCGATCCGCGAGCGGCACGCGGCCAAGCACAACGACCGCGTCATCGTGCCGCTGGAGAAGGCGCGGGCGAACCGCACCCCGGTCGAGTGGGAGGGCTACGAGCCACCGCGCCCACGGGCCGGGAACGGCGTGACCGTCCTCGAGAACTACCCGCTGGACGAGCTGCGTGGCTACATCGACTGGCAGCCGTTCTTCAACGCCTGGGAGATGAAGGGCCGGTTCCCCGACATCCTCAACAACCCGGGCACGGGCGAGGCGGCACGCAAGCTGTTCGACGACGCGCAGGAGATGCTGGACCGCATCGTCGAGGAGGGCTGGCTCGAGGCCTCGGCGGTGTTCGGTCTCTTCCCGGCGAACGCCGTCGACGACGACGTCGAGGTCTACACCTCCGACGGCCGCGACGAGGTGCTGACGACGCTGCACAACCTGCGCCAGCAGGGCGAGCACCGCCAGGGTGTGCCGAACCGCTCGCTCGGCGACTACGTCGCCCCCAAGGACACCGGGCTCGAGGACTGGGTCGGCGCGTTCGCGGTCACCGCCGGTCTCGGCAGCGAGGGCAAGGTCAAGGAGTTCAAGGAGGCGCTGGACGACTACTCCGCGATCCTCCTGGAGTCGCTGGCCGACCGGCTGGCCGAGGCGCTGGCCGAGCGCCTGCACGAGCGGGTGCGCACCGAGTTCTGGGGCTACGCCGAGGGTGAGGACCTCGACAACGAGGGCCTGCTCAAGGAGCAGTACGACGGCATCCGGCCCGCTCCGGGCTACCCTGCCTGTCCCGACCACACCGAGAAGGCCACGATCTGGAGCCTGCTCGACGTCGAGAAGAACACCGGCATCACGCTGACGTCGAGCATGGCGATGTGGCCCGGCGCCTCGGTCAGCGGCCTGTACTTCTCCCACCCGCAGTCGCAGTACTTCGTGGTCGGGCGGATCGCCAAGGACCAGGTCGCGGACTACGCCGCCCGCAAGGGGATGACGCTGGCGGAGGCGGAGCGGTGGCTCTCCCCGAACCTCGGCTACGAACCCGAGGACTGAGCCGGTGAGCACCACACCGGCGGCGGTGCTGTGGGACATGGACGGCACCCTGGTCGACACCGAGCCCTACTGGGTCGAGTCCGAGTTCGAGATCATCGAGGAACACGGCGGCACCTGGAGCCACGAGCACGCGATGAACCTCGTCGGCAACGACCTGCTCGTGTCCGGGCACTACATCCACCAGCACAGCGGCATCGACCTGGAGCCCGCCGTGATCGTCGAGGAGCTCCTCGACCGCGTCGTCCAACGAGTCAACCGCGAGGTGCCCTGGCGGCCGGGCGCCCTCGAGCTGCTGCGTGAGCTGCGCGAGCACGGGGTCCGCTGCGCGCTGGTGACGATGTCCTACCGGCGCTTCGTCGCCCCGATCCTCGAGGGCCTGCCGCCGGACACGTTCGAGGTCGTCGTCACCGGCGACTCCGTCTCCCAGGGCAAGCCGCACCCCGAGCCCTACACCAAGGCTGCCGCGATCCTGGGGGTCGCACCGGAGCACACCGTCGCCATCGAGGACTCGAACACCGGTGCCCGCTCCGCCGAGGCGGCCGGTTGCACGGTGCTCGTGGTCCAGAACCACGTGCCGGTGCTGCCGGGGGAGCGCCGGGTGTTCGTGGACTCACTGGTCGGCATGACCGTGGCCGACCTGCCGGTGCCGGGGGCCGCGGCGCGCGCCTGACGAGCGTCGCCTCGGGTCAACGCGCCGCACCCCCCGAGGTCGTAGGACCATCGGACACTGGCCGCGGCCCGGCGACCACCCGCACGCTTGACCTCCACAGCTCAGGAGGCAGCATGAACGTCCCACTCGCGCGCACCGTCGCCGGTGCGGCCGTCGCCACTGCCCTGCTCTCGCTCGCGGCGCCCCCCGCGCTCGCACGCAACGGCGACGACCGGGAGCGGCGCGGCTCCTGCAGCGGCTCGACGGACTGGAAGGTCAAGGTCGGGCCCGAGGACGGCCGCCTCGAGGTCGAGGGGGAGATCGACAGCAGTCGCAGAGGTCAGACCTGGCGGTGGCGGCTGTACCACAACGGGTCCCTGTCGGCCCACGGCCTGCGCACCACCAGCGGGAGCAGCGGCTCCTTCGAGGTCCGCCGCACCAGCGTCGACCTGCGCGGCACGGACCGGTTCACGCTTCGGGCGCGAAACACCCGGAACAACGAGCTGTGCGTCGGAACCGTGAACTACTGAGCCCCCCGGCCCGCATACTTGCTCCCACGACAGCGGCATCCGCGCCGGGGTCGACGCACATGTCATCGGCAGTCGACAGTGGGGGTGCCGTGCGCTTCGCGAAGAACCCGGTGGTGCAGTTCCTGGCCGCCGGTCTGCTCGTCCTGGTGGTGGTCGTCATCGGCACCGTGCAGCTCAGCAGCCGGGCCGCCGACGAGGAGGCGCTCAACGACGCCCAGTCGACCACCGAGCTGCTGGCCCGGTCCGTCGCCCAACCGGCCATCCCGCGTGGTCTCGCGGCCGGCAACCCGGGCGCGGTCGACCGGTTCGACCGGACCGTGCTGCGGCGGCTGCTCGTCGGCGAGGTACGCCGGATCAAGATCTGGACCGCGCAGGGGCGCATCGTCTACTCCGACGAGACCCGGCTGATCGGCGACCGGTTCCCGCTCGGTCCCGAGGAGCTCGACGTGCTCCGCAACGGGGGCACGGACGCGGAGATCTCGGACCTCAGCGAGCCCGAGAACCGGTTCGAACCGGCCGGCCAGTCGCTCGTCGAGGTCTACACGCGGGTGAAGTCCCCGGAGGGAGAGCCGTTGCTGTTCGAGGCCTACTACTCCGCGACCGACATCGCCCGCCGCCGCGAGCAGGTGTACGACGCGTTCCAGCCGATCGCCCTCGGCGGCCTCCTCGTCCTCGTCGCGGTGACCACCCCGTTGCTGTGGGCGCTGACGAGGCGTCTGGACCGCACGGGCCGGGACCGGGCGCGGCTGCTGGAGCGCGCCGCCGACGCCTCCGAGTCGGAGCGCCGACGGATCGCCCGCGACCTGCATGACGGCGTGGTGCAGGACCTCGCGGGCACCGCGTTCGCCCTGTCCGCGACCGCCCGCGACCCCGGCACGGACACGGAGACGGCCCGCCGCCTCGAGCCGATGGCCAGCTCGCTCCGCGGCTCCCTGCGGTCGCTGCGGTCGCTGCTGGTCGAGATCTACCCGCCCGACCTGCGGGCCGACGGCCTCGAGGCCGCCCTCGAGGACCTCGTCGCGCCCGCCGCCGCTGCCGGCGTCACCGCCAGGGTCGAGGTGTACGACGTCGCCCATGCCTCCGCGGACGCGGTCCGGCTGGTCTGGCGGGTCGCTCAGGAGGCCGTCCGCAACGCCCTGCGGCACTCCGGTGCCAGCCACGTGACCGTGCAGGTGCAACAGGCCGGCGACCGGCTCACCCTCGACGTCACCGACGACGGCGCCGGGTTCGACCCGCGCAAGCCGGCGTCCGGGCTCGGCCTGCGCAGCCAACGGGACCTGATCGCCGAGGCAGGCGGCAGGCTCGACGTACGCTCCACGCCCGGCGGCGGCACCACCGTCCACCTGGAGGTTCGATGAACGAGGCACCGATCCGCGTCGTGCTCGTCGACGACCACGCGGTCGTCCGGTCCGGGCTCGCCCAGCTGCTCGGCGGCGCCGACGACATCGAGGTCGTGGGGCAGGCGGGCGACGGGACGGAGGCGCTGGCCGTCGTGCGCGAGACGCAGCCCGACGTCGTGGTGATGGACCTGCAGATGCCCGGCGTCGACGGCGTGGAGACCACCAGACGGCTGGTCTCGCTGGACCTGGGCTGTGAGGTGCTGGTGCTGACGTCGTACTCCGACAACGCCCGGATCGTCGCGGCCCTCGACGCCGGGGCGGTCGGCTACCTCCTCAAGGACGCCGACCCGGAGGAGGTCATCGGCGGCGTGCGAGCGGTCAGCCGCGGGGAGTCGCCGCTGAACCCGCGGGTGGCCCGGCAGCTGCTGACCACACGGGCCGAGGCGCCGCCGAGCGTGGAGCTGACGCCGCGGGAGGCGGAGGTGCTCGGGCTGGTCCGGCAGGGGCTCGCCAACAAGCAGATCGCCCGGCGGCTCGGGATCAGCGAGCGGACCGTGAAGGCGCACCTGACCAACGTGTTCCAGCGCATCGGGGTGGCCGACCGGACCCAGGCGGCGCTCTGGGCGGAACGCAACCTCTGACTCGCCTCACCGCGCGCTCGGGTAGAGGGTGTCCGCCCGGCGCCGCCTGGTTGTCGCTCCCCGCCCGCCGCGGTGGGTGCCTGGGGGCGCCTCCGCACTCCCCGGCCCGGCACCGGGCGGAGGACACCCGCTCGCTTCGCTCGCCCGCCATGCCCGGGCCACAGCCTCCGCCCGGTGCCGGTCCGGTGCGCGCTCCGGCGGCGAGAGGCACCCACCACGGCGGGCTGGCTGGCTGCCGCCCGTCGGGTCCCGCGTCCGCGGAGCCCACGGCCTGGCTGCTCTTCTCAGTCGGTGTCCTCGGCGGACAGGCCGTCGGTGAGCGTGGCGACGGGCTCCCGCTCGGGGAGCGGCGGCGGCGTGCCGCCCCACTCGGGGCAGAGGGACTGGTGGGCGCACCAGCCGCAGAGGGCGCTGCGCCGCGGGCGCCAGTCGCCGGTCTCCTGGGCGGTGACGATCGCCTTCCAGAGGGCCTCGACCTTGCGCTCGGTCGCGAGCAGGTCGCTCTCGTCGGGGGAGTAGCGGAGCACCTCGCCGCTGCCGAGGTAGATCAGCTGGAGCATCGCGGGGACGACGCCGCGGGTGCGCCAGAGAACCAGGGCGTAGAACTTCATCTGGAACAGCGCCTTGGCCTCGTAGGCCTCGGCGGGGGCACGCCCGGTCTTGTAGTCGACGACCCGGATCTCGCCGGTCGGGGCGATGTCGAGGCGGTCGACGAAGCCGCGGAGCAGCAGCTTGGAGTCCAGCAGCGTCTCGACGTAGAGCTCGCGCTCGGCCGGCTCGAGGCGGGTCGGGTCCTCCAGCGCGAAGTAGCGGGACAGCGACTCCTGGCAGGACGCCAGCCAGGCACCCACCTCCGGGCCCTCGGCGCCGAACATCTCCGCGATCTCGGGCTCGGCCTCGAGGATCTGCTCCCAGGCCGGGACGAGGAGGTCGGCGGCGCGGGAGGGGGTGCGCTCGGTCGACGGGAGGTCGAACAGGTCCTCGAGGACCTTGTGCACCACCGTGCCGCGCACGGCGTCGGGGGAGGACGGCTCGGGGAGCCGGTCGACGGTGCGGAAGCGGAACAGCAGCGGACAGGCCATGAAGTCCCCGGCCCGGCTGGGGGACAGCGAGCCGAGCACGTCGACGCCGTCGACCAGGGTGCGCGCGACGCCCTCGAGCACGTCGCCGCGGCGGTCGTGGGGGTGCGCCGGCGCCGCCTCGGTCGTGCCCGGCCCGGTCGTGCCGCTCGTCATCGCCGTCTCGTCCTGCCCGTCCTGCGTGTCCCGCATCTGCTGAGGCCTTCCCTGCGCCCTCGACAGTAGGCGACCGCGCCGACAGGTCCGGGCAGGACACCGCGATAGCGTGGGAGGCGTGGACCAGCGCACGGCGGAGCCCGGCGACCCGAGCGATCCGGGGCGACCGACGCCGCAGCGCGCCCCGGGCACGATCAAGATCGGGCAGATCGGGGGCGTGGACGTCCTGGTCCGCTCCTCGTGGCTGATCGTCGCGGTGCTGATCTCGGTGATGCTCGCGCCGGCGGTGGACGCCGTCGAGCCCGGCCTCGGCGGCTGGAAGTACGTCGCGGGCGCGGCGTTCGCGGTCCTGCTCTACCTCTCGGTGCTGCTGCACGAGGCGTCGCACGCCCTGATGGCGCAGCGCTTCGGCCTGCCGGTCTCGTCGATCACCCTGCACTTCCTGGGCGGGGTCACGGAGATCGACGGCGAGCCGGACACCCCCGGCCGCGAGTTCGGGGTCTCCGTGGTGGGGCCGCTGACGTCGCTGGCCGTCGGGCTGGCGGTGCTGCCGCTCGCCGCCCTCGCCCCCGACCGGACCCTCCTCGACCTGGCGGCCAAGGGGCTGGCCGGGGCCAACCTCGTGGTCGGGGTCCTCAACCTCGTGCCCGGCCTGCCCCTCGACGGCGGCCGGGTGCTGCGCGCGGTGGTCTGGAAGGTGACCGGCAACCCGCACCAGGGCACGATCGTCGCCGGCTGGGGTGGCCGGGTGGCGGCGCTGCTGGTGCTCGTCTACCCGTTCGCGCGGCAGTTCGTGGCCGGGGGTGCGCCCAGCATCACCGACTACGTGTTCGCCTTCGTGATCGCGAGCTTCCTCTGGAGCGGTGCGTCGGCCGCGATCATGTCCGCGCGCGCCCGTCGCCGGCTCCCCTCCCTGCGGGCCCGGACGCTCGCCCGTCGTACCCTCGCGGTCCCGCACGACCTCCCGCTCTCCGAGGCGGTGCGCCGGGCCCAGGAGGAGCAGGCCGGCAGCATCGTGGTGCTCGACGCGACCGGTGAGCCGAGCGCGATCGTCAACGAGGCGGCTGTGCTGGCGACGCCCGAGGAGCGGCGGCCGTGGGTGGCGGTCGGCGCGGTGGCCCGGCGGCTGGAGCCCGGACTGACCTTCTCGGCGGACATCTCCGGTGAGCCGCTGATCCTGGCCATGCAGCGGTCACCGGCGTCCGAGTACCTCCTCCTGGACCGCGACGGCAGCGTGTTCGGCGTGCTGGTCACCGACGACGTCGACAAGGCGTTCGCGGCCGGCACGTAAGCAGCCGGAACCACCCCCGGGTGGTGCCGAACCTGCGTGAGAGGGTGCAGCCATGTCCTCCCAGCCCTCCTGGTCCGGTGTCCGTCGCGGCCCTCTCCAGCCCGGTGAGTGGATCCGGCTGACCGACACCAAGGGCCGCCGCCACAACATCCAGCTCGTCGAGGGCAAGCAGTTCTTCACCAACCGCGGCTCGATCGACCACGACGACCTCATCGGCCGGCCGGAGGGCTTCAGCATCACCTCGTCCGCGGGTGGGGAGTACCTCGTGTTCCGACCGCTGCTCAACGAGTTCGTGGTCTCGATGCCGCGCCAGGCAGCCGTCGTCTACCCCAAGGACGCGGCCCAGATCGTGGCCATGGCCGACGTCTTCCCGGGCGCTCGCGTGGTCGAGGCGGGCGTCGGCT
Organism: uncultured Actinomycetota bacterium; assembly: GCA_963827435.1. Taxonomy (GTDB): domain Bacteria; phylum Actinomycetota; class Actinomycetes; order Propionibacteriales; family Nocardioidaceae; genus Nocardioides_B. The sequence continues at coordinate 83,630 of CAWHAU010000015.1, read as the reverse complement.
CCGGGGCCCTGACCTGCTACCTGCTGCGGGCCGTCGGACCGGCCGGCCTGGTCTCGTCGTACGAGCGTCGCCAGGAGTTCGCCGACCAGGCCGTGGCCAACGTCGACCAGTACTTCGACGGCCGCCACCCAGCCTGGAAGCTGACCGTCGGCGACCTGGTGGAGCGTCTCGACGACGAGGACGTCGACCGGGTGATCCTCGACATGCTCGCCCCGTGGGAGTGCGTCGACCGGGTCGCCGAGGTGCTGACGCCCGGCGGCCTGGTCTGTGCGTACGTCGCGACGACCACCCAGCTCGGCAAGACCGTCGAGACGCTTCGCGCGCACGGCGGCTTCACCGAGCCCCAGCCTTGGGAGTCCCTGGTGCGCGACTGGCACGTCGAGGGCCTGGCGGTCCGGCCCGGCCACAAGATGATCGGCCACACCGGCTTCCTGGTCACTGCGCGGCGGATGGCGCCGGGGGAGACGGCACCCGCCAAGAAGCGGCGTCCGGCCCCCGGGGCGTACGGCGTCGACTACTCCGGTCCGCGGCCGAGCGGGCTGCCGCCGCAGCTGTCGGAGGAGGAGTTCGACGCCTGACCGGTCCGGTCCGGCGTGAGAAAAGCACTCGGCCGGGAACCCTTGTTAGCGCTACGTTTCCGTGAGGTCACGGTTGGGACAAAGGTGACCGACACCCTGGGCGTTCGGCACCGGATCAAGCGGGCTCCGGGTAATGTCAAAGGCATAGCACCCACGCTGTGGAGGTGACTGAGTTGCCAGCATCAGAGAGTGGTCAGGACCGGCCGGGCTCGCGCACGCCGGAAGAGCTGCACAGCCAGCTCGGCTTCCTCGAGGACGAGGTCACCGAGCTCCGTCGCCGGCTCGCAGAGAGCCCGGTGCACTCCCGTGCGATCGAGCAGCGCCTCGCCGAGACCCAGCGGTCGCTCGCCGCCGTCACCGCCCAGAACGAACGCCTCGCCCAGACCCTGCGCGAGGCCCGTGACCAGATCATGACCCTCAAGGAGGAGGTCGACCGGCTCGCCCAGCCGCCGGCCGGCTTCGGCACCTTCCTGGCCCGCAACGAGGACGACTCCATCGACGTGTTCACCGGCGGCCGCAAGCTGCGCGTGAACGTCAGTCCCTCGGTCGACCTCGACACGCTCCAGCGTGGCCAGGAGGTCATGCTCAACGAGGCCCTCAACGTGGTCGCCGCGCTCGAGTTCGAGCAGGTCGGCGAGGTCGTCATGCTCAAGGAGTTCCTGGCCGACGGCGACCGGGTGCTGGTGATCGCCAACGCCGACGAGGAGCGGGTCGTCCGCCTCGCCGAGCCGCTGCGCGACGTGACCCTGCGTGCCGGCGACTCGCTGCTGCTCGACGGCCGCTCCGGCTACGTCTACGAGCGGGTCCCGAAGTCCGAGGTCGAGGAGCTGGTCCTCGAGGAGGTCCCGGACATCGCCTACGAGTCGATCGGTGGCCTGCGCGGCCAGATCGAGGCGATCCGCGACGCCGTCGAGCTGCCCTACCTGCACCCGGAGCTGTTCCTCGAGCACGAGCTCAAGCCGCCGAAGGGCGTGCTGCTCTACGGCCCGCCCGGCTGCGGCAAGACGCTCATCGCCAAGGCGGTCGCGAACTCGCTGGCCAAGAAGGTCGCCGAGCGCACCGGCCAGGAGGGCCGCTCCTTCTTCCTGAACATCAAGGGCCCCGAGCTGCTGAACAAGTACGTCGGCGAGACCGAGCGGCACATCCGGCTGGTGTTCCAGCGGGCCCGCGAGAAGGCCAACCAGGGCACCCCGGTGATCGTGTTCTTCGACGAGATGGACTCGCTGTTCCGCACCCGCGGCTCCGGCGTCTCCTCCGACGTCGAGAACACCATCGTCCCGCAGCTGCTGTCGGAGATCGACGGCGTCGAGGGGCTGGAGAACGTCCTGGTCATCGGCGCCTCGAACCGCGAGGACATGATCGACCCGGCGATCCTGCGGCCCGGCCGGCTCGACGTGAAGATCAAGATCGAGCGTCCGGACGCCGAGTCCGCCCGCGACATCTTCTCCAAGTACCTCACGCCCAGCTTGCCGCTGCACGCCGACGACCTCGCCGAGTTCGGCGGCGACCGGCACGCCTGCGTCGCCGGGATGATCCAGGCGACCACCGAGCGGATGTACACCGAGTCCGAGGAGAACCGCTTCCTCGAGGTCACCTACGCCAACGGCGACAAGGAGGTCCTGTACTTCAAGGACTTCAACTCCGGCGCGATGATCCAGAACATCGTCGACCGTGCCAAGAAGATGGCGATCAAGGACCTCCTCGACCACGGCCAGAAGGGCCTGCGCGTCATGCACCTGCTCCAGGCGTGCGTGGACGAGTTCAAGGAGAACGAAGACCTCCCGAACACCACCAACCCCGACGACTGGGCCCGCATCTCCGGCAAGAAGGGCGAGCGGATCGTGTTCATCCGCACGCTCATCACCGGCAAGCAGGGCACCGAGCCGGGCCGCTCGATCGACACGGTCTCGAACACCGGGCAGTACCTCTAGGCCGTGGTCGTGGTTCCAGGCGGCGAGGAGCAGGTCGGACGCGAGGACGTGGAGGCGCTGCTCGAGGTGCGCCGAGAGCTCGGTCCGTCGTACGACGCGGCGCTGGTCGACTCGTTCGCCGACCGGATGGAGCGCGCGATCGCGGAGCGCGTGGACGCCCAGCTCGCCGAGCGCCGGCACCAGCGGCAGCAGGTCGACTCCCGCGACTCCAAGCAGCTGGCGCTCGGGATCGTGTCGTTGGGCTGCGGCATCCCGATCACCGCCATCGCCGGCGCTACCACCGACCTGCCCGGGGTCATCGTCGCGTGGTCGGGGATCGCGCTCGTGAACGTCGCCTACGCCCTGGGCGGGCGTCGCCGGCACCGGTGAGGAACGCCTGATGCCCGCGCTGGGCGCCTCGCGGCGGACGGCCGACGTGCTTCTCGTGGTGGCCCTGGTTGTGGCGGTGACGTCCGTGGGGCTGCTCGCCCTCGGCCGCGACCCGTACCTCGGCTACAGCTCCGACCCGGAGATCGCCCGAGCGGTGTGGTGGGTGGTGCTGCCCGGGCTCGGGCTGTTCCTGGCACTGGGCACCTGGGCGGTGGTGCGGCTGGTCGGGTCGCCCGTCGCGGCCTGGGTGCTCACGGCACTGGGCGTCGTGTGCGTCGCGCTGTGCCTGGTGGGTCCGGTCGCGGGTCTGCTGTGGGGGCTGGGTGTGGGCCCGACCTAGGCTGGCGGCATGTTCTTCTGGATCGGGCTCGCGGTGGTGCTGGTGCTCTTCGTCGGGCTCGTGACCTGGGGTGTGCGTGGCTACCGGGGCCGCGTCCACGAGCCCGGAACGACCCACATGAGGCCGCCCGGCGACCTACACTGAGCCGCACCTGACGAACGGGGGAGCGAGATGTTCTGGTTCATCGGCGCGGTAGCGCTGGCGGTCGTGCTGTTCGGGCTGGCGTGGTGGTCCAGCGGACGCGCGAGGCCGGGCGGCATCCAGCACCACCAGGCGGGTCGCGACGAGCTCTACCAGGCGATGCGGGACAGCCAGCGCGGCAGCGACGGGGTCGGCTGACCCTCAGCCCGCAGGCTCGGTCACGTCCGCCACGGTCGCGTCCAGGACGCGCACGACGTCCTCGGCGTCCGCCGTCAGCGCGACGCCGTGCGCGCCACCACCCAGTGAGATCGGTCCGGACAGCGTCGCGTCCGCGACCACCGGCCACGGATGGCGGCTGCCGAGCGGGGTGATGGTGCCGCGGACGTAGCCGGTCGCCTCGAACGCCACGTCGGCGCTCGGCATGGAGATCCGGTTGACGCCGAGCAGCGCGCGCAGCTTGGGCCAGGCGATCTCGCGGTCCCCGGGCACCAGCACGAACCGGTAGTCGTCGTCGGCCAGGCGCACCACGATCGTCTTCACCACCGCCCGGGGCTCGACCCCGCGGGCGGCGGCCGCCTCCGCGAGCGAGCCGACCCGGCCGTGCCGGGTGACGGTGTGCGCAAGCCCGAGCTGCTCGGCAGCCGCGATGGCCCGCCCGGAGCTGTCGACGTGGTCGTCACTCATGAGCGAAGCGTAGGCGGGCGTAGTCGCCGACCCCGTCGCTCGCCAGCCGCGCGAGCAGCGCCCGGGTGTCCGGCACGAACGGCCAGCCGGGGTCGCGGAGCCGCTCGCCGAGCTCATCGAGCGTCATCCAGGTGCCCCAGACCACCTCGCCGTCGGCGTGCGTGACCGGCCCGGACCAGGTCGTCTCGTAGCAGTGCTCGACGCACCGGGTGGTGTCGTCCTCGAAGACGTTGAGCCCCAGGGGTCGCAGGTCGGCGCCGGTCACGCCGAGCTCCTCGGCGAGCTCGCGCGCTGCCGAGCCGGCCGGCCGCTCGCCGTACGCCATGATCCCGCCGGCCGCGGCGTCGTGGTGCGAGGGCGCCCAGTCCTTGGCGGGGGAGCGGCGGTGCACGTAGATCCGGCCCTCCGGGTCACGCACCAGCACTGCGGTGGCGGCGTGCAGGAGGTTCTCCCGGCGTACGACGGACCGCTCGGCCGACCCGACGACCGCACCGGTTCGGTCAACGAGGGCGACGATCTCGGACACGTCCAGCATTCTCGCAACCCCGACCCGCGTACGCTCGCTGTCATGAGCGTGCGTCGTGTGATGGGCACCGAGACCGAGATGGGCATCTCGGTGCAGGGCCAGCCGACGGCCAACCCGATGGTGGCGTCGTCGCAGGTCGTCAACGCCTACGCCTCCAGCACGCTGCGGGCCCGCCGCGCCCGCTGGGACTTCGAGGAGGAGTCGCCGCTGCGGGACGCCCGCGGCTTCGACATGTCCCGCGAGGTCGCCGATCCCAGCCAGCTCACCGACGAGGACCTCGGCCTGGCCAACGTCATCCTCACCAACGGCGCCCGGCTCTACGTCGACCACGCGCACCCGGAGTACTCCACCCCGGAGTGCACCAACCCGCGCGACGTCGTGAAGTGGGACAAGGCGGGAGAGCAGGTGATGCTCGACGCGTCCCGGTTCGCCGCCCAGATCCCGGGGGCGGCGCCGATCCTGCTCTACAAGAACAACACCGACAACAAGGGCGCGTCCTACGGCGCCCACGAGAACTACCTGATGCGGCGCAGCACACCGTTCAGCGACATCGTCCGGCACCTGACGCCGTTCTTCGTGTCGCGGCAGGTGGTCTGCGGGGCCGGCCGGGTCGGCATCGGGCAGGACGGCCGCGAGCACGGCTTCCAGCTCAGCCAGCGGGCCGACTACTTCGAGGTGGAGGTCGGCCTCGAGACCACCCTCAAGCGGCCGATCATCAACACCCGCGACGAACCGCACGCCGACCCGGAGAAGTACCGCCGGCTGCACGTGATCATCGGCGACGCCAACCTCGCGGAGGTCTCCACCTACCTCAAGGTCGGCACCACCTCCCTGGTGCTGGCGATGATCGAGGACCGGTTCATGAGCGTCGACCTGGCGGTCGAGCAGCCGGTGCGGACCCTGCGCGACGTGTCGCACGACCCGACCCTCAAGCACGTGCTCTCTCTCGCCGACGGGCGGAAGCTGACCGCCGTACAGCTGCAGATGGAGTACCTCGACCTGGCCAAGAAGTACGTCGAGGACCGGCTCGGCGCCGACGCCGACCCGCAGACCGTCGACGTCCTGGCCCGCTGGGAGTCGGTGCTGTCCCGGCTGGAGGAGGACCCGATGCTCTGCGCGCGGGAGCTCGACTGGGTGGCCAAGCTCCAGCTCCTCCAGCAGTACCGCGACCGTGACGGTCTCGCGTGGGACGACGCGAAGCTGCACCTGATCGACCTGCAGTACGCCGACATCCGGCCCGACAAGGGGCTGTACCACCGGCTGGTCCGGATGGGCCGGATCGAGCGGCTGCTCGCCGACGACGAGGTGGCCAAGGCGATGCACAAGCCGCCGGAGGACACGCGGGCGTACTTCCGCGGCCGCTGCCTGGAGCAGTACGCCGACCAGATCGCCGCGGCGTCCTGGGACTCGGTGATCTTCGACCTCCCGGGCCGCGAGTCGCTCCAGCGCGTCCCGACCATCGACCCGTTGCGCGGTTCCCGTGCGCATGTCGGAGAACTGTTGGACCGTTGTGACACGGCAGACGCCTTGTTCAGCGCGTTGACTCGGTAGGGTCGACGTACGGCGTCAGGCACGCTCGCACCAGGAGGTCGGCATGGCACAGGAGCAGAAGCAACCCAGGAAGTCCTCGGAGACCGAGGAGCAGACCGAGGCTGCCCCCCAGACGGACGTCGCCGAGCGCAAGGAACAGCTCGACGAGGACATCGACGCGATCCTCGACGAGATCGATGACGTTCTCGAGACCAACGCCGAGGACTTCGTGAAGTCGTTCATCCAGAAGGGTGGTCAGTAAGCCTTGAGCGACTCCCGACTGCGCTCTTCACTGGGCGCGGCGTTCCTGCGGCCTGGCTCCTCGTCGTTCGCCGACTTCCTCACCGAGCAGGCACCCGAGCTGCTGCCGCACCGCCGCGGGCTCCCCGAGGGCAGCGCCGCGGACCTCGCGCCGCACGGCACCACGATCGTGGCGGCGACGTACCCGGGCGGGGTGGTGATGGCCGGTGACCGCCGCGCCACGATGGGCAACATCATCGCCCAGCGCGACATCGAGAAGGTCTTCCCGGCCGACGAGTTCTCCTGCGTCGGCATCGCCGGCACGGCCGGGATCGCCGTGGAGATGGTGCGGCTGTTCCAGACCGAGCTCGAGCACTACGAGAAGATCGAGGGCACGACGCTCTCGATGGACGGCAAGGCGAACCGTCTCGCCGCGCTGATCCGCTCGAACCTCGGCATGGCGATGCAGGGGCTGGCCGTCGTACCCCTGTTCGCGGGCTTCGACCTGGCCGCCGAGCAGGGCCGGATCTTCTCCTACGACGTGACCGGCGGCCGCTACGAGGAGACCGCATTCCACTCGGTGGGGTCCGGCTCGCTGTTCGCCCGGGGCGCGCTGAAGAAGCTCTACCGCGAGGACCTCGACGCCGAGGGCTGCGTGACAGCCCTCGTGCAGGCGCTCTACGACGCCGCCGACGACGACTCCGCCACCGGCGGCCCCGACGTGACCCGCAGGATCTTCCCGGTCGTGGGCGTGATCACCGGGGACGGCTACCGCCGCTGGGCCGACGCCGACGTGGCCGCCGTCGCCGACCGGGTGATCGCGGCGCGGATGCAGCGACCCGACGGCCCCGCCGCCGCCCTGACCTGAGGCGGTCGCGCATGACTTCCACCGGCTGGTCGAGCCTGTCGAGACCACGTCCCACAGATGAGGTGCCCCAGCGATGAGCATGCCGTTCTACGTCTCGCCCGAGCAGCTGATGAAGGACCGGGCGGACTTCGCCCGCAAGGGCATCGCCCGCGGGCGCTCCCTCGTTGTCGTGCAGTACGCCGACGGCATCGTCTTCGTCTCGGAGAACCTCTCCCAGGCGCTGCACAAGGTCAGCGAGATCTACGACCGGATCGCGTTCGCCGCAGTCGGCCGCTACAACGAGTTCGAGAACCTCCGCATCGCCGGCGTCCGGCTCGCGGACATGCGTGGCTACGCCTACGACCGTCGCGACGTCACCGGCCGCGGCCTCGCGAACGCCTACGCCCAGACCCTCGGCACGATCTTCTCCAGCGGCGGCGAGAAGCCCTACGAGGTCGAGCTGTTCGTGGCCGAGGTCGGGGACACCGTCGCCGACGACTCGATCTACCGGCTCACCTACGACGGCCAGGTCGCCGACGAGCACGACTACGCCGTGATGGGCGGCTCGGCCGAGGCCGCCACGACGTACCTCAAGGAGCACTTCACCTCCGGTGCCGACCTCGACTCGTCGATCCGGCTCGCCGTCCAGGCCCTCGGCCAGGGCGAGAACGCGGGGGACGCCCGCGTGATCCCGTCCGCGAACCTCGAGGTCGCCGTGCTCGACCGGACCCGCTCCCAGCAGCGGAAGTTCAAGCGGCTCACCTCCGGCCAGCTCACCCGCATCCTCGGCAACGGCCCCGGTGGCAACGGCACCGGCGGCGGCCGCCCCTCGACCGCCCCCTCCGGTCCGGACAACCCCGCCGACCCCACCGACACCGCCGGCGGCTCGGTCCCCCCGCTGGAGAACCCCGTCTCCGGCGAGCCGGACCGCCCCGACGAGCCCCCGATCGCACCTCCTGTCTCCTGAGTCCCAGGAGGCGGTGGGCGGTTTACCAGGGGATGCAGGCGTTCTTCCCCTTCCCATGGCAATCCCTCCATGGGGAGGTGCAGTTGTCCATGGGAAGCGCGGCGCGACGGCCTGTTTTCCGTGGGGAGGGTCAGATGTCCTGCATCCCCTGGTAAACAAGCAGCCCCGCGCGACCCCGATGCGCGCGATGCCCCCCATTCCCACCGGTCCGCCCGTAGGGTAGGGACGTGGACCGCCGGATCTTCGGGATCGAGAACGAGTACGGCGTCACCTGCACGTTCCGCGGGCAGCGACGCCTCTCGCCGGACGAGGTTGCCCGCTACCTGTTCCGCAAGGTGGTGTCCTGGGGCCGCAGCAGCAACGTGTTCCTCCGCAACGGCGCCCGGCTCTACCTCGACGTGGGCAGCCATCCGGAGTACGCCACCCCCGAGTGCGACGACATCGTCGACCTGGTGGCGCACGACAAGGCGGGGGAGCGGGTCCTCGAGGGGCTGCTCGTGGACGCGGAGCGGCGGCTCCACGACGAGGGCATCGCCGGCGACGTGTACCTCTTCAAGAACAACACCGACTCGGCCGGCAACTCCTACGGCTGCCACGAGAACTACCTGGTGAGCCGGCACGGCGAGTTCTCCAAGCTGGCCGACGTGCTGATCCCGTTCCTGGTGACCCGTCAGATCATCGTCGGCGCCGGGAAGGTCATCCAGACCCCGCGCGGGGCGATGTACTCCGTGTCCCAGCGCGCCGAGCACATCTGGGAGGGCGTCAGCAGCGCCACGACCCGGTCCCGCCCGATCATCAACACCCGCGACGAGCCGCACGCGGACGCCGAGCGCTACCGCCGGCTGCACGTGATCGTCGGCGACTCGAACATGAGCGAGACCACGACCATGCTCAAGGTCGCCACCTGCGACCTGGTCCTCCGGATGATCGAGGAGGGCGTGGTGATGCGCGACCTCACGATGGAGAACCCGATCCGGGCGATCCGGGAGATCTCGCACGACATGACCGGCCGTCGCAAGGTGCGGCTGGCGAACGGCCGCGAGGCCAGCGCGCTGGAGATCCAGCAGGAGTACCTCAACCGGGCCCGCGACTTCGTCGACCGCCGCGAGCTGGAGACACCGCTGATCGCGCGGGTCCTCGACCTGTGGGAGCGCACGCTCAAGGCCGTCGAGTCCGAGGACTTCGCGCTGGTGGAGCGGGAGATCGACTGGGTCATCAAGTGGAAGCTCATCGAGCGCTACCGCAGCCAGCACGGCCTGCCGCTGAGCCACCCGAGGATCGCGCAGCTCGACCTCGCCTACCACGACATCCACCGCGGCCGCGGCCTCTACTACCTGCTCGAGAAGCGCGGTGCCGTCAGCCGGGTGACCGACGACCTGCGGGTGTTCGAGGCCAAGTCGGTGCCGCCGCAGACCACCCGCGCCCGGCTGCGCGGGGAGTTCATCAAGCGGGCCCAGGAGCGCCGCCGCGACTTCACCGTCGACTGGGTGCACCTCAAGCTCAACGACCAGGCGCAGCGCACGGTGCTGTGCAAGGACCCGTTCCGGGCGTACGACGAGCGGGTGCACAAGCTCATCGAGGGCATGTGACGGTCCCCACGTCCACCTGAGGCACCTCCTGGGGCGGGACTCTCAGGATGCCCGGTTATCGTGGCCGGGTCCTTCCCGCTCTCCCTCGAGGTGTTCACCCGTGCGACGACTGCTCGCCCTGCTCCTGGCATCGCTGATGCTGCTCGCCACCGCTGCCTGCGGGAACGACAACGGCTCCGCCAAGGCCGACGACGTCGACATGGGCCAGAAGATCGACGGCCTGAGCGTCTCGGGCTCCTTCGGCGCCGAGCCCAAGGTCAAGGTCAGCTCGGCCGTGAAGGCGGAGAAGCCGCAGACCCAGGTGATCTCCAAGGGCGACGGCAACCCGGTGGTGGCGAACAAGAAGGCGATGTTCAACATCTACCTCGCCAAGGGCAGCGACGGGAAGAAGCTCTACAGCAGCACCGACCAGGGCACCCCGTCCCAGGTGGCGATGAACGAGAAGCAGTTCTTCAAGGTGATCATCGACAGCCTGGTGGGCAAGCCGCAGGGCTCCCGCGTGGCCATCGCCGCGACCGTCAAGGACGTCTGGGGCTCCGCGGGCGCCCCGCAGCTGAAGCTGAAGACCAGCGACACCGTGCTGTTCGTGATCGACGTGCTGTCGGTGGAGCCCAAGGACGTCCTGGACGCCCCGAAGGGCAGCAAGGTCGACGCCCCGGCCGACGCGCCGAAGGTCGTCGAGAGCGGTGGCAAGGTCACCGGCATCGACTTCTCCGCGGCCCCGAAGAAGGCCCCGAGCAAGCTCCAGGTCATCCCGCTGGTGGAGGGCGAGGGCCCCGCGGCCAAGGCCGGCCGCCTGGTGACGTTCAACTACTACGGCGCGGTGTGGGGCTCGAACAAGCCGTTCGACTCCTCCTTCAGCCGCGGCGCACCGGTGCCGTTCGGTGTCGGCGTGAAGGGCCTGATCCCGGCCTGGGACAAGGTGATCCCCGGCCTCAAGCAGGGCAGCCGCGTGCTGATCATCGCGCCGCCCGGCGATGCGTACGGCGCGCAGGCCCAGTCCGGCATCCCGGCCAACTCGACCCTCACGTTCGTGGTCGACGTGCTCGGGGTGGACTCCTGAGCCGGCGCCCGTCGCTGGGGTAGGTTTCTCGCTCAGGAGCCGAATAGTGTTGATCCGGGAGCCGAGGGAGGACATGACCGCGCGCAAGAGCGAGCGTCTGCTCAACCTGCTCATCACGCTCCTGGTCTCCCGGACGTACGTCTCCAAGGACCGGCTCCGTGAGGTGGTCGAGCCCTACCGCGAGGCAGGCGACGAGGCCTTCGAGAAGATGTTCGAGCGGGACAAGGAGGAGCTCCGGTCGCTCGGCATCCCGATCGAGGTCGGGTACGTCGACCGGGCGTTCGAGGACGAGCCCGGCTACCGCGTCGAGCGGTCCGCCTTCGAGCTGCCGGAGATCGACCTGGCGCCGGAGGAGGCCGCCGTCATCGGCCTGGCCGCCCGGGTCTGGCAGCACGCCGGCCTCGCGGCCGCGACCTCCGACGCGCTGGTCAAGCTCAAGGCCGCCGGGGTCAGCGTCGACCGGGCCGCCCTCGACGTCGTCCAGCCCACGCTCAACGCGGAGGAGCCGTCGTTCGAGCCGTTCTGGGACGCCACCCGCACCCGCACGCCGGTGACGTTCGGCTACCGCACCTCGCAGGCCAGCACGACCGCGACCCGGCACCTGCAGCCGTGGGGCGTGGTGTCCTACCGCGGCCGGTGGTACGTCACCGGCCACGACACCGACCGCGGCGAGCCTCGTGTCTTCCGGCTCTCCCGGGTGCAGGGTGAGGTCCGGACCGACGGCAAGCCCGGCTCGTTCGAGATCCCGGCCGGCACCGACCTGCGGGCCATGACCGAGTCGCTCGCCCCGCGACCGGCCGACCGGACCGCCGAGGTGCTGGTCCGCGAGGGCACCGGCCACGGCCTGCGCCGGCACGCCAAGCCGCTCGACGGGACGCCGGCTCCCGCCGGGTGGGACCGGCTCGAGGCGACGTACGGCGCCGGCGACGCGTTCGCCGACGAGGTGCTCGGCTACGGCGCCGACGTGGTGGTCGTCTCGCCGCAGGACGTGCGGGACGACGTCGTCCGCCGGCTGCGGGAGGCCGCGGGGGAGGGGAGCACCTCGTGAGCGGTGCACGCGACCAGGTCGCCCGGCTGCTCGCGCTGGTGCCCTACATCCAGGCCCGCCGCGAGGTGGGGCTCGCGCAGGCGGCCGCCGACTTCGGGGTCGGCGAGGCGCAGATCGTCAAGGACCTCAACGTGCTGTGGTTCTGCGGGCTGCCGGGCCTCGGCATGGGTGACCTCATCGACGTCGACATGGACGCGCTGGAGGGGGAGGGCGTGATCCGGCTGTCGAACGCGGAGTACCTCTCCCGGCCGCTGCGCCTGGACAGCTCCGAGGCGTCCGCGCTGATCGTCGCGCTGCGAGCCCTGCGCGACGGCAGCGACGACGACGTCCGTCCGATCGTCGACCGCACACTCGGCAAGCTCGAGGCGGCCGCCGGGGACGGCGCCGCGCTCGCCGCGCAGGTGGACATCCGGGTCGACCGGAGGACCGGCGAGCTCAACCGGCTCCGGGACCGGCTGACCCGCGCCGTCGACGACCGCCAGCAGGTGCGGCTCGACTACTACGTGCCCACCCGTGACGAGTCGACCGAGCGGGTCGTCGACCCGCTGCGGGTGGTCGATGCCGACGGGCACACCTACCTCGAGGCCTACTGCCACCTGGCCGAGGACCAGCGGCTGTTCCGGCTCGACCGGATCTCCAGCGCGGAGGTGCTCGAGTCACCCGTGGAGGAGCACCCCGACCTCGAGCCGCGCGACCTCGCGGACGGCATCTTCCAGCCCTCCACCGACGACCTGCTGGTCACGCTGCACCTGGAGCCGAGCGCGCGCTGGGTGGCGGAGTACTACCCGGTCGAGGAGACCAAACCGGCTCGCGGCGGGGGGCTGACCGTGCGGCTGCGGGTCGGGGACCCGGCCTGGCTGGTGCGCCTGATGCTCCGGCTGGGTGCTTCCGGGCAGCTGGTCGACCCACCCGAGCTGGCAGCGGACGTTCGCCGGCTGGCTGCCCAAGGTTTGCTCAACTACGCCTGAATACCTTGTCTGACGGGCGTCGGGCAGACACGCCCGCGTACGATGGCAGATGCACCACCACCGGACACCAGAGGACTCCCATGAGCTCGCCCGCAGTCGTTCCGCTGATCGCCGGCCTCGGCCCGCAGGAGATCATCTTGATCCTGCTCGTCCTGGTCCTCCTGTTCGGCGCCAAGAAGCTTCCCGAGCTCGCCCGCGGCTCCGGCCGCGCCCTGCGGATCTTCAAGGCCGAGACCAAGGGCCTCATGGACGACGAGGACGACGACGTCAAGGACTCGCAGAAGACCGAGGCCCAGAAGGAGCTCGACGCGCAGCGTCGTGCCGAGGCCGCCCAGCGTCTCGAGACGCCGGTCGAGCACCCGGTCGAGCACCCCACCGACAAGCCCCGCGACACCGACCGCTGACACCGGGCCGCGCTGACCTGACATGTCTTTCGCCGGAGTGATCGGGCTCTTCCGCGCCCACCCGAAGCAGCTCGTCGGCGAGGACGGCCGGATGGCCCTCGGCGACCACCTGCGCGAGCTGCGCGCCCGGCTGCTGCGCTCGGTGCTCGTGCTGCTCGTCGCGATCATCGCCGCGTTCTTCTTCTACGACCAGCTGCTCGCCCTCGTGAAGGACCCCTACGAGGCGGCCGTCGGCCGGCTCGACCCCGGCACCAAGACGTTGGCGACCATCAACGGTGTCGGCGGACCGCTGCTGTTCCAGCTCAAGCTGTGCGCGGTCGCGGCCCTCGTGGTCTCGAGCCCCTACTGGCTCTACCAGATCTGGGCGTTCATCGTCCCCGGCCTGCACCCGCACGAGAAGCGCTGGACCCGGCTGTTCGCCGCGATCGCCGGCCCGATCTTCATCGTCGGCGTCGCCGTCGGCTACTACGTGCTGCCCAAGGGCCTCGAGGTGCTGATCGGGTTCACCCCCGTCGACCTGACCAGCCTCGTGGACTTCGGCGAGTACTTCTCGTTCATGACCCGGATGCTGCTGGTGTTCGGCGTCGCGTTCGAGATCCCGCTGTTCGTCGTGCTCCTCAACCTCGCGGGCGTCGTCTCGGGGCGCACGCTGGGTAGGTACCGGCCCTGGATCGTCATCGGCACCTTCGTCTTCGCCGCCGTGGCCACCCCGTCGACCGACCCGTTCTCGATGCTGATGCTGGCCGTCCCGATGGTGGCGCTGTTCATGATCTCCGAGGTGGTCGCCCGGCTGGTCGACCGCCGACGGAACCGGGTCTCCTTCGCCGGGCTGGACGACGACGAGGCGTCCGACATCGAGGACGTCGAGGACATCCGCCGCTCCGACCTGTCCGACGAGGACTGACGGGGTGACGGCACCCGACGTCTCCTCCATCGACCCCTTCGACCTGCCCGAGTGGCTCGGCACCAGCGAGGTCACCTGGGTCGCGCAGAGCACCGTCCGCGGCGCCGCCCACATCCGCGGCGAGCTCGCCGGGTCCGGCGAGGCCCTCGCCTGCGACCTCCTGGCCGCCGACCTCGCCTACCCCGAGCCGCTGCTCACCGACACCTGGCGCCGGCAGGCCCACCAGTCCTGGGCCTACGGGCAGGTCCTCTTCGTCGAGTACGACGGGCGGCTGACCCTCGCCGTCCCGGGCACGGCGTACTCCGCGGACGGTGTGCTGGAGACGGTGAGCCGGCTCGCGAAGGCCGTCGGCGTGCGTCCCGAGCACTTCGCCGTCACCCTGCGGCTGTGACCGCCCCGGTCCGCCGCCGCGACGTCGGTCTGCGGTCCGAGCGTGGGCCGCTGCTCGCGGTCATGCTGTCCACGGCCCTGCCCGACGCCGCTCAGAGGCCGGAGATCTCCCGCAGGTCGCCCAGGATCCGGTCGAGCTGACGCACCAGCGTCAGGTGCCCCTCGTCGTCGAACAGCCGCGCTCGGGCACCCGGCACGTGCTCGGCCAGCCACTGGCCGTGCCCGAACGGCACCATCGCGTCCTGGCGGCCCTGCCACACCGCCACGGGTACGTCGACCGAGGCCAGGTCGAACCCCCACGGCCGGGTGATCATCAGGGTGTCCTCGAGGATGCCGGCCGCACCCTGCTCGCAGGAACGGTGGAAGTCCTCGGCCATGAAGTCCGCGAACTCACCCGTGAGCACCGCGGCGTCCACCTCCGTGAGCAGCTGCCCGAACGCGGCGGTGATGTCCTTACCGGTGACGCCCGCCATCTCGGCGACCTCCTGCTCCATGATCGGCCGGAGCGCGTCCCGTCCCGCCAGCGCCGCCCGGAAGTCCCGCACGTTCTCGGGCCCCATGTCGCGCTCCCAGGCCTCCTGGTCCATGCCGCCTTCGCCCACTGGGGCGACGCCGGCCAGGCTGACCGCGCCGCGGCACCGCCTGGGCAGGAGGGCGGCCGTGGCGAGCGCCCGCGGGCCGCCACCGGACCATCCCAGGGTCACGAAGTCGTCGATCCCGAGGGCGTCCAGAATCGTGACGGTGTCCGCCACGTCGTCGGCGACCACCGGCTCCCGTTCCTCGGGCCAGGGGGTCGAGCCGCCGTAGCCGGGACGCGAGTAGGTCACGACGTACATCCCGTTGGCCGCCGCCGCGTCGTCCATCGGCGGGAACGGCACGACAGCGCTCGGCAGCCCGTTGTGGAACAGCAGCGGCTTGCCGACCGGGTGGTCGGCCACCATGACCTCGAGCTTGCGTCCGTCCTCGGCCGCCACCGTGGTGATCATCCGTGCGCCTCCCGAAAAGTCCGTCGATGTCCGCTTGCACACGCTAGAGCGTCACGCGCGGCGTCGCGTGTCGTTCCGCGTAGCCTGACCGCGTGCCCAGAGAGATCGCGCTCCTCACGAACCCGACCTCCGGCAGGGGCCGGGGGACCCGGACGGCCGCGATCGCCCTGCCGCGTCTCAAGGAGGCCGGGTTCCACGTGCACAACCTGGTCGGCCACGACGCCGACGAGGCCCGGGACCTGGCCCGGCGCAGCGTCGCGGACGGCGTGGAGAGCCTGGTCGTGGTGGGCGGGGACGGCATGGTGCACCTGGCCGTCCAGGAGCTGGCCGGCACGGAGACCGCGCTCGGGATCATCCCGGCCGGCACCGGCAACGACGTGGCCCGCTACCTCGACATCCCGCGCTCCGACCCGCAGCTGGCCGCGGACGTGGTGGTCGGCTCCCGGACCCGGCGGATCGACCTGGCGCGCTGCGGCGCGCAGTACTACGTCACGGTGCTGGCCTCCGGCTTCGACTCGCTCGTCAACGAGCGGGCCAACGCGATGCGCTGGCCGCGCGGGCAGATGCGCTACAACCTCGCCACCCTCGCCGAGCTGCGGGTGTTCGAGCCGTTGCCGTACACCCTCGAGCTCGACGGCGAGGTCCGGCAGGTCGAGGCGATGCTCGTCGCGGTCGGCAACGGACCGTCGTTCGGCGGCGGCCTGCGGATCACCCACGGAGCGTCCATCGACGACGGTTTGCTCGACGTGGTCATCATCAAGACGATGACCAAACCGGACCTCGTGCGCACCTACCCGAAGCTGTTCACGGGCGGGCACACCAGGCATCCGCAGTACGAGCACCACCTCGTGCGCAGCGTGACCGTGGCCGCGCCCGGGATCGCCGCGTACGCCGACGGTGAGCGGATCGGGGCGCTGCCGCTGACCGTCGAGGTGGCCCCGCTGGCGCTGAAGGTGCTGGTGCCCTGATGCCGACGCCCTCGGAGAGCTACGCCCGCTTCCGCCGCGAGCAGGACGCGCCGGTGTTCGCCGACTTCGCGCAGATGTACGACTTCACCCTCGACGACTTCCAGGTCCGAGCCTGCAAGGAGCTCGAGGCCGGCCGCGGCGTGCTGGTCGCCGCGCCCACCGGCTCCGGCAAGACGCTGGTCGGCGAGTTCGCCGTACACCTGGCGCTGTCCCAGGGCCGCAAGTGCTTCTACACCGCACCGATCAAGGCGCTCTCCAACCAGAAGTACGGCGACCTGGTCCGCCGCTACGGCGCCGACAAGGTCGGCCTGCTCACCGGCGACAACACGATCAACGGCGAGGCGCCGATCGTCGTGATGACGACCGAGGTGCTGCGCAACATGCTCTACTCCGGCTCCTCGACACTGGCCGGGCTCGGGTTCGTGGTGATGGACGAGGTGCACTACCTCGCGGACCGGTTCCGCGGCGCGGTGTGGGAGGAGGTGATCATCCACCTGCCCGAGTCGGTGGCGCTGGTCTCGCTGTCCGCGACCGTGTCGAACGCCGAGGAGTTCGGCGAGTGGCTGGCCACCGTCCGCGGCGAGACCTCGACGATCGTCGAGGAGCGCCGGCCGGTGCCGCTCTACCAGCACGTGATGGTCGGCCGGAAGATCTACGACCTGTTCAAGGACGAGGACGGCTCGGTCAACCCGGACCTGGTGCGGATCGCCCGCGACGACTGGCGCTCTGCCCGCACCCGCGACCACCGCAGCAAGCGAGGCGCACCGCGCAACCGGGCCGGTGCACGCGGCCAGGGCGCCCGGCGCGACCTGCTGCCCAGCCGCTACGACGTGGTCGAGCGGCTCGACTCCCAGGCACTGCTGCCCGCGATCTACTTCGTGTTCAGCCGGGTCGGCTGTGACGCCGCAGTCACCCAGTGCCTCAACGCCAACCTCAAGCTCACCACCCCCGAGGAGCAGCGCCAGATCCGCGCCTTCGTCGAGGAGCGGTGCCGCAACATCCCCGACGAGGACCTGCACGTCCTCGGCTACCACGACTTCCTCGAGGGGCTGACCCGCGGCGTCGCCGCCCACCACGCCGGGATGCTGCCGACCTTCAAGGAGTGCGTGGAGGAGCTGTTCGCCAAGGGCCTGTGCCGGGTGGTCTTCGCGACCGAGACGCTGGCGCTCGGCATCAACATGCCGGCCCGGTCGGTGGTCATCGAGAAGCTGTCGAAGTGGAACGGCGAGACGCACGCGGACATCACGCCGGGGGAGTACACCCAGCTCACCGGTCGCGCCGGCCGCCGCGGCATCGACGTCGAGGGGCACGGCGTCGTGCTCTGGCAGCAGGGCTTCGACCCCAAGGCCGTCGCCGGCCTCGCCTCGACCCGCACCTATCCCCTCAGGTCGTCCTTCCGCCCGTCGTACAACATGGCGGTCAACCTCGTGCACCAGGTCGGCCGGCACACCGCGCGCGAGCTGCTGGAGTCGTCGTTCGCGCAGTTCCAGGCCGACAAGGCGGTCGTCGGGCTGGCCCGGCAGCTGCGCAAGGCCGAGGAGGCGCTGGCGGGGTACGCCGAGGCCGCCACCTGCCACCTCGGTGACTTCATGGAGTACTCCGCCCTGCGGCGGCGGCTCAGTGACGTCGAGAACGCCCAGGCCCGCGCCCGCAAGGCGGACCGCCGCGACGAGGTGGTCGCGTCCCTGGAGGCGCTGCGGCCCGGCGACGTGATCGAGGTGCCGGCCGGGAAGTTCGCCGGCATGGCCGTGGTCATCGACCCGGGGATGCGCTCGGACCGCGACGGCCCGCGGCCCTACGTGCTCACCGCGGACCGCAACGCCCGGCGGCTGTCGATGGTCGACTTCCCGGTGCCGGTGGAGCCGTTCACCCGGATGCGGATCCCGCGCACCTTCAACGGCCGCAACCCGCAGTCGCGTCGCGACCTCGCCTCCACGCTGCGGGCCCGCACGCAGGGCTTCACACCGCCGCCTCGCCAGGGCGGTCGGCCCGACCGGCGTCCGCGGCAGGAGCTCGAGGGGGAGAAGGAGATCGCCCGGCTGCGGGCCGAGCTGCGCGCCCACCCCTGCCACGGCTGCTCCGACCGGGAGGACCACGCCCGCTGGGCCGAGCGTCACCACAAGCTCGAGCGGGACACCCGGACCCTCCAGCGGCGCATCGAGCAGCGCACCAACACGATCGCCCGGCAGTTCGACCGGGTGTGCGAGGTGCTGACCGCGCTCGGCTACCTGGACAACGACGAGGTCACGTCCACCGGCGCCCGGCTGATGCGGATCTACACCGACATGGACCTCGTCGCCGCCGAGTGCCTCCGGCACGGCCTCTGGGACGGGCTGTCGGCCAGCGAGCTCGCTGCGGCCCTGTCGGCGCTGGTGTTCGAGGCCCGCCGCCCCGACGACGCGGCCTCCCCGCGGCTCCCCGGCGGCCGGGTCAAGCAGGTCCTCGCCGACACCGTCTCGCTGTGGGCCGACCTCGACGCCCTCGAGCGCGACCACAAGCTGGACTTCCTGCGCGAGCCCGACCTGGGGTTCGCGTGGGCGGCCTACCGCTGGGCCGAGGGCGCCAGCCTCGACGAGGTGCTCTCCGAGACCGACCTCGCCGCCGGCGACTTCGTGCGCTGGATGAAGCAGCTGCTCGACCTCACCGACCAGGTCGCGTCGGCGGCCGCTGACACCCCGCTGCGCGGCGTCGCGCGGGCCGCCTCGGACGCGCTGCGCCGGGGCGTGGTGGCCTACTCGTCCGTCTCCGACTGAGGGGTTACCCGCCGGTCGGCCCGAGGTCGGGATGCCCTACCCTTCTGGTCGCCGGGCATGGTGGGCGCGGCGACGGTGCAGGGAGTTCTCGGGTGTCACACGACCAGTCTCGTTCCAGCTGGATCGACCAGTTCGTCCTCAGGGACGAGGTGTTCCACCCCTTCCGGCAGGTCGCCGCCGCGGCCGAGATCCTGGCCCGCGTCGCCGACGACCGTGCGGGGCTGACCCGGTCGACGTACGACACGGTGCGGAGCGCGCGCTACCAGGCGCTCGTGCTCGCCGACCTGGCCCGGCTCCTCGACGAGGACGTCTCGGTGCTGGCCCGGCGGGCCGACGAGGCGCTGCACCCAGGGGTCGACCCCGTCCGCCGCGCGCGCGTGCTGGCCACGTCGTTCACCGGCACCATCCGCACCACCGCCACCCTGGTGGACACCTGCCACACGCTGCTGGAGGTCGCCCAGGAGCTGCTGGTGATCCGGCGCACCCGCAGCCGGCTGGAGCTGATGGCCGCCGTGGAGATGCTGCGTGGGGCGGCCAGCAACGCGCACCTGGCCGTGCTCGCGAACCTCCCGCGGGTCACCGACGCCGTGCTCTACGACGAGCTGTCGGTGGGTCTCGCGTCCCTCGACGTCACTCTCGCGCTCGCCAACCGGCTCACCGCCGCGATGCGCAGCGACACCGCCCTCGGCGGCGCGCTGCCCGCCCAGCGGCCCCTCTCGCGCGGCATCACGGTCTAGGGCATCTCCTAGCTGACCGGCCGGCTCTCGTAGGGCGTGGACAGCACGATCGTGGTCCGCGTCGACACGTTCGCGGCCGCCCGCACCCGGGCCAGCAGGTTCTCGAGGTCGGTCGGGGCGCTGACGCGGACCTTGAGGATGTAGGACTCGTCGCCGGCCACCGACCAGCAGCTCTCGATCTCGCTGATCCCGGACAGCCGGTCCGGTGAGTCGTCCGGCTGGGACGGGTCGATGGGCCGGATCGAGATGAACGCGGTGAGCGGCATCCCCACCTGGTCGTAGTCGATCGTGGCGCCGTACCCCTTGATCAGGCCGCGCTGCTCCAGCCGCTTCACCCGCTGGTGAACGGCCGACGTGGACAGGCCCGTGGCCTTGCCGAGGTCGGTGAACGACATCCGCCCGTCGGTGGCGAGGAGCGTCAGGATGCGCCGGTCGAGGTCTTCCACGAGCGACACACTAACCGTCGGGACCAATGGCGGCTCATGCGAGACTCGGCCCGTGACCCGCCTGATGCTGCTCGACACGGCCTCGATGTACTTCCGTGCCTTCTACGGCGTCCCCGACTCGTTCAAGGCGCCCGACGGCACGCCCGTCAACGCGGTGCGCGGGCTGCTCGACTTCATCTCCCGGCTGGTGGGGGAGTACGCCCCGACCCATCTCGTCTGCTGCTGGGACAACGACTGGCGGCCGCAGTGGCGCGTCGACCTGATCCCGTCCTACAAGGCGCACCGGGTGGAGTACGTCGTCGCGGGCGGCCCGGACGTCGAGGAGGTGCCGGACCCGCTCGAGGCGCAGGTGCCGGTGATCCGCGACGTGCTCGCGGCCTTCGGGATCCCTGTCGTCGGCGCGGACGGCTACGAGGCCGACGACGTGATCGGCACGCTGTCCAAGGACGCCGGCATGCCCGTCGACGTGGTGACCGGCGACCGTGACCTGTTCCAGCTCGTCGACGACGACGCCGAGGTGCGGATCCTCTACATCGCCCGCGGCGTCGGCCGGCACGAACGGGTCACCAACTCCGTCGTACAGGAGAAGTACGGCATCGACGGCCGGCAGTACGCCGACTTCGCGGCCCTTCGCGGCGACGCGTCCGACGGGCTGCCCGGTGTGAACGGGATCGGTGAGAAGACCGCCGCGACGCTGCTGCAGCGCTTCGGCGACATGGCCGGCCTGCGGGCCGCGGCGGCCGACCCCGACTCGAACATCGCGCCGAGCCCGCGCCGCAGGATCATCGAGGCCGGCGACTACCCCGACGTCGCGGCGCGGGTCACGCGGGTCGCCCGCGACATCGACCTCGGCCGGCCCGACCTCACCCTGCCGCTCTCACCCGTCGACCCCGAGGCCCTGGTCAAGCTCTCCGACCAGTGGAACCTCGAGTCCCCGATCGCCCGCCTCGTCGAGACCCTCACCGACCTCCGCTCCCGCTGACCCGCCGACCCGGGTCAAAATTCCCGTCGACCCGGGGCAAACTTCCCGTCGAGCCGGGTGAAAAGCCCCGTCGAGCCGGGGCAAAGTCCCAGCCGAGCCGAGTGGTTCGGTCGAAGCCAGTCTCGATCGGAACTATCTCCCGGCTCGACCGGAACTAAGTCCCGGGTCGACGGGAAATATGTCCCGGGTCGGCGTCAGGAGAGGGTGAGGGTCTTCTGGGACTCGGCGGCGGCGCGGGAGGCGGCAGCAGAACGGGACGCCTCGGCGATGGTGAGGTCGGGGTCGCCGGCGTGCTCGCGCCACCAGGCCTGGCCGGCCTCGGGGAGGGTGTGGATCGGGTCGTAGTAGGCGTAGGTGCGGGTCAGCGCCTCGGGGTCGGTGGCCTCGATGGAGGTGCGGTAGTTCTTGGTCCAGTACGAGATGCCGAGCTCCCGGTCGTAGTCGGCGAGCTGGTGCACCCAGCGCTTGCCGACGAACGGCACGTCGCAGACGATGCGCGGGGTCGCGAAGCCGGGCAGGTAGCCCATGATGTGGTGCTGCAGCCGCTGCGCGTCGGCGACCGAGACCCGCCAGTGCTCCGAGAACGGGATCATGTCGCACATGTAGAAGTAGTAGGGCATGATCTGCGCGCCGTCGAGCAGCGTGAAGCAGAGGTCGAGCAGCGCGTGCGGGTCGGCGTTGACGCCGTCGAGGAGCACACCCTGGTTGCGTACGTCGCGCAGGCCGGCGTCGAGCATCGCCTTCGACGCCTTGGCCACCAGCGGGGTCACCGACGCCGCGTGGTTGACGTGGGTGTGCATGGCCACCGAGACACCGCGGTCGCGGGCGGTGCGGGCGACCCGCTCGACGCCCGCGCGTACGTCGTCCTGCAGCCAGTGCTGGGGGAGACCCATCAGCGCCTTGGTGGCGAGCCGGATGTCGCGGATGTTCTCGATCTCGAGCAGCTTGGTGAGGAACTCCTCGAGCCGCGGCCACGGCATGTTCGCCACGTCGCCACCGGAGACGACGACGTCCCGCACCGAGGGCGTGCGGCGGAGGTACGCCAGCATCTCGGCGTGCCGGTCGACCGGCTTGCCGAGGAACTTCAGCTTGTCGATCACCGGCGTGCTGTTGCCGACGAGGTCCATGCGCGTGCAGTGGCCGCAGTACTGCGGGCACGTCGGGAGCAGCTCGGCCAGCACCTTGGTGGGGTAGCGGTGCGTGAGGCCCTCGGCCACCCACATGTCGTGCTCGTGCAGCGAGTCGCGGGTCGCGTGCGGGTGCGACGGGAAGTCCGTGCGCCGGTCGGAGAACACCGGCAGCATGTAGCGGCGGACCGGGTCGGCGTACATCGCCTCGGTCAGCGAGCCGGGGCCCCGCGGGGTCTCCCGCGGCACCATGGTGTTCATCATCTGCGGGGGCACCAGCATCGACATGGTGGCCCGCTCGGCCTGGTCGCGCTCGACGTCGGCGTAGAACCGCTCGTCGAGCAGGTCGCCGAACAGGGCACGGAGCTGGCGGACGTTCTTGATGCAGTGCGCCCGCTGCCACTGCACGGACTCCCAGTCGTCGGCGGTGACGTCGACCCAGCCCGGGAAACGCGTCCAGTCGGGCTCGAC
Source organism: uncultured Actinomycetota bacterium (assembly GCA_963827435.1). Lineage (GTDB taxonomy): Bacteria > Actinomycetota > Actinomycetes > Propionibacteriales > Nocardioidaceae > Nocardioides_B. The sequence continues at coordinate 60,641 of CAWHAU010000015.1, read as the reverse complement.
CAGCTCGGCGCGGCGGTAGGGGTAGGGCTGACCGGTCTCGAGGCCGAACGAGGTCTCGATGCTCATGGCGTGCTCCCGTGCAAGAAGAGTGCGCGTCGGGTTTGTACGACGCATCCCGTGCATGCCACGATACGCAAAGAATCTACGGCGTGTCGAACGCACCGCCGCAAGATTTCCCAGACTCATCGTCTTGCCTGAGAGGACGGCCCGTGACCAGCCAGGGAAGCCCGGTCGGGCTGCACCGCGTGCTCGCCCCCGCGGGGGTGCTGCCGCAGGCCGCCGAGCGGCTCGACACCCGCCGCGAGCTGTGGCCCGACGAGGTCCGGATCCGGGTCGAGCGGCTCAACCTCGACGCCGCGTCCTTCCGCCAGCTCGAACGGACCCACGACGGGGACGGCGACCGGGTCCGGCAGGCGGTCCTCGACATCGTGGCCGCCCGCGGCAAGATGCAGAACCCCGAGACCGGCTCCGGCGGCATGCTGGTCGGCACCGTGGAGGAGGTCGGCCCCGCGTCCCCGCTCGGCCTGGCGGTCGGCGACCGGGTCACCACCCTGGTGTCCCTGACGCTCACGCCGCTGGTGATCGAGGACGGCCTGGCCCGCTGGGACGGCCGCTCCGAGCAGGTGCCGTGCGACGGGTACGCCGTGCTCTTCGGCCGCTCCATCGCCGCCGTCATCCCCGACGACCTGCCCGCCGAGCTGTCGCTGTCGGTGATGGACGTCTGCGGCGCGCCGGCGCTGACCGCGCGGGTGGTGGGGGAGTACGTCGACCCGGTGGTCGCCGTGATCGGCGGAGCCGGCAAGTCCGGGTCGCTCTCCCTGGCCGCCGCCAAGGAGGCCGGCGCGCGCACCACGATCGGCGTCGTCCCGCACCAGGCGGAGGCCGACCTGCTCACCGACGCGAAGGTCGCCGACGTGGTGACCGTCGCCGACGCCCGCGACCCGGTCGCGCTCTCCGCTGCCGTCGAGGCGGCCGGCGGCCCCGCCGACGTGACGGTCGTCTGTGTCGACGTACCCGGCTGCGAGGGCGGCGCGATCCTCTCCACCGCCGACCGCGGCACGGTGGTGTTCTTCTCGATGGCCACGTCGTTCAGCGCCGCCGCGCTCGGCGCCGAGGGGCTGGCCGCGGACGTGCGGATGCTGGTCGGCAACGGCTACGTCCCCGGCCACGCCGACCAGGCCCTGGCGCTGCTGCGTGGGCACGCGGGGGTGCGCTCCCTGTTCGAGCGTCGGCTGTGAGGATGGGAGCGTGACCCGCATCCTGCTGCGCAACGGCTACGTCCACACGCCCGCCGACCCGCACGCCACCGCGCTGTGCGTCGAGGACGGCACGGTCGTGTGGACCGGCGACGACGACGCGTCCGTGCACTTCGAGGACGGCGCCACCCGCGTCGTCGACCTCGCCGGCCGCCTCGTCACCCCGGCGTTCGTCGACGCGCACGCGCACCTGGCCCAGACCGGCTTCGCCGCCACCGGCGTCGACCTGAGCACCGCGTCGTCGCTGGCCGAGGCGCTCGACGCGGTCGCCGCCCACAGCCACAACAGCACCGCCGCGGTGCTCCTCGGGTTCGGGTGGGACGAGACCGCGTGGCCCGAGCAGCGACCCTTCACCGCCGCCGAGGTCGACCGGGCCACCGGCGGACGGGTGGCGTTCCTGTCCCGCGTCGACGTGCACTCCGCGGTCCTGTCCACCGCGTTCCTGGACGCCTGCCCCGACGTCGTGCACGCCGAGGGGTACGACGCGTCCGGGCTGGTGGCCCGCGACGCCCACCACGTGGCCCGGGACGGGCTGTTCCGCATGACGCCGGCCACCGACCGCGAGGCCGCCATCCTCATCGCACTCCAGGACGCCGCCGCCCAGGGCATCGGCATGGTGCACGAGCTCGGCGCACCGCACATCTGCCCGCCCGAGGACCTCGCGATCGCCGCCTCCCTGACCGGGAGCCTCCCGCTGCCCGAGGTGGTCGGCTACTGGGGCGAGCTCGGCGGGGTCGACAAGGCGGTCGAGCTGGGCTGCGCCGGCGCCGCCGGCGACCTGTGCATGGACGGCTCCATCGGCTCCCGTACGTCGGCCCTCCACACGCCCTACGCGGACGCGGAGACCTCAGGTCACCTGTACCTCGACCGCGACCAGGTCGCCGCGCACGTCGTGGACTGCACCCGCGCGGACCTCCAGGCCGGCTTCCACGTCATCGGCGACCGGGCCGTCACCGAGCTGGTGGCCGGGTTCGAGGCCGCCGCCGAGGTCCTCGGCGCACCGGCGGTCGTGCGCGCCCGGCACCGCGTCGAGCACGTGGAGATGGCGACCCAGGAGCAGATGGCCGTGCTCGGCAGCCTCGGTGTCACGGCGAGCATGCAGCCGATGTTCGACGCCTACTGGGGCGGCGAGGAGTCGCTCTACGCGCAGCGGCTCGGCGCCGACCGGGCCCGCCCGATGAACGCCTTCGCGTCCATGAACAAGGCCGGGGTCGCGCTGGCGTTCGGGTCGGACACCCCCGTCACCCCCTTCGGGCCGTGGGCCGCCGTCCGGGCCGCGGCCTGGCACCGCACGGAGAGCGAGCGGATCACCGTCCGGGCGGCGTTCAACGCACACACCCGGGGCGGCTGGCGCGCGGCCCGCCGCGACGAGGGCGGCGTGATCGCCGTCGGCGTCCCGGCGAGCATCGCGGTGTGGGACGTCCCCGGCGACCTCGTGGTGCAGACCCCCGACGCCCGGGTCGCCGCCTGGTCCACCGACCCGCGGGCCGGTGTGCCGCAGCTGCCCGACCTGCACCCCGACGTGGACCTGCCGGTCTGCGTGCTGACCCTGGTCGACGGCCGGGTCGCCTACGAACGACAGGGAGCGCTGTAGTGGTCTCGACAAGCTCGACCCGGGCCACGCCCCGAGGGACGAAGCTGGACCTCGACCCGGTCGTGGTCCGCAAGGCGCGCACCCTGGCCCGCCAGGCCGGCCGGCCGATCGTGAACCTGGCGAAGAAGCACACGACGGTCTCCGTCGAGCGCGCGACGCTGCGGCTCGCCGGTCTGCAGGGCGCGGACGCCGACGGCATCCCCTGGGTGAACCGGCTGCTGGACGCCGTACGCGGTGATGTGGGGCTCGAGCACGGCATCGCCCTGCCGGTCTGGGACGCGCTGGTGCGCGGCGAGGCGGACGACCTGGCCGTGCTCGCCCAGAAGGCGTCCGCGGGCTCGGTGCGGTTCCGGATCCCCGAGGGCCGCGACCTGACCCGCGCCAAGACTGCCGCGGCCCGCCAGGTCGGCGCGGGCATCAAGCGGGTCGACGCCCGCCGCCGCGAGCGGGACCGGCTGGTCAAGCGGCACGGCGACCCGGCCCAGCAGCCGTGGATCTACCTGATCGTGGCGACCGGCGACATCTACGAGGACATCCCGCAGGCACAGCAGGCGGCCCGCGAAGGTGCGGACGTGATCGCGGTGATCCGCTCGACCGGGCAGTCGCTGCTGGACTACGTGCCCGAGGGCGCGACCCGCGAGGGCTTCGCCGGGACCTACGCCACCCAGGAGAACTTCCGGCTGATGCGGGCCGCGCTCGACGAGTCGAGCAAGGAGCTCGGCCGCTACGTGCGGCTGACCAACTACGCCTCCGGGCTCTGCATGCCGGAGATCGCCGCGCTGGCCGGGCTCGAGCGGCTCGACATGATGCTCAACGACTCGATGTACGGCATCCTCTTCCGCGACATCAACCCGATCCGCACCTTCGTCGACCAGCGGTTCAGCCGCCAGGTGCATGCCCGCGCCGGGATCATCATCAACACCGGCGAGGACAACTACCTCACCACCGCGGACGCCGTCGAGGCCGCGCACACCGTCACGGTCAGCCAGCTCCTCAACGAGTACTTCGCCAAGGAGGCCGGCCTCGAGGACTGGCAGCTCGGCCTCGGGCACGCGTTCGAGATCAACCCCGACCTGCCGGACAGCTTCCGGATGGAGCTCGCGCACGCGCTGCTGGCCCGCGAGCTCTTCCCGAAGGCGCCGCTGAAGTGGATGCCACCGACCCGGCACATGACCGGCGACGTGTTCCGGGGCTACCTGCTCGACGCGTTCTTCAACCTGGCCGGAACGCTCACCGGCCAGGGCATCCTGCTGGTCGGGATGATGACCGAGGCGGTCGTCACGCCGTGGCTGTCCGACCGTGACCTGGCCCTGCAGAACGTCCGCTACGTCCTCAACGCCGCCGGCAACCTGCACGAGGACTTCGTGCCGCGCCCCGACGGCTACATCGTGCAGCGGGCCAACCAGGTGCTGGCCGAGAGCATCGACCTGCTCGAGCAGATCCTCGCGCACCCGTCGAAGACCGGGCTGCTGGACGCGATCGCCGACGGCACCTTCGGCCTGATGAAGCGTCCGGCCGACGCCGGCCGCGGTCTCGACGGCGTCGCGCTGAAGGCGCCGGGCTACGTCAACCCTGCGACGGACATCCTGGAGGGACGGGCATGAGCATCCTGCGGCCGTACGGCGACACCACCGGTGACGGCATGGTGCAGGTGTCGTTCACGCTGCCCATCTCATCTCTGGGCGCGCACTCCAAGGTCGCGGAGGGCGCCGCGGAGCAGCTCGCGCACAAGATGGGCATCGACCCGGCGCTGGTCGTGCACGCCAAGCCGATGGGGCCGGACTTCACGTTCTTCGTCGTCTACGGCCGGGTCAACCACCTCGTCGACACCGACAAGGTCGAGGTCGTCGAGCGCGACTACCCGCTGCTGACCCCCAAGGAGGTCAACGCCGCGGTCAAGACCGGGCTGCGACGCCGGCTGACGGTCGTCGGCGGTTGCATCGGCACCGACGCGCACACCGTCGGCATCGACGCGATCCTCAACATCAAGGGGTTCGCGGGGGAGAAGGGCCTGGAGTACTACCGCGAGCTCAAGGTCGTGAACCTCGGCGCCCAGGTGTCCGTGCCGCAGCTGGTGGCCCGGGCCCGCGAGGAGAGGGCCGACGCGATCCTGGTCTCCCAGGTCGTCACCCAGCGCGACGCGCACATCCACAACACCAAGGAGATGTCGGCCGCGTTCCGGGAGTCCTACCCCAGCGACAAGCGGCCGCTGCTCATCGTCGGCGGTCCCCGCTTCGACGAGAAGATGGCCGGCGACCTGGGCGTCGACCGTGTGTTCGTCCGGGGTACGACGCCCGGCGAGGTCGCGTCGTACCTCACCCACATGCTCGTCACGAACCGGAAGAAGGTCCCTGCATGAGCGACGCCGACCCGCGGCTCGGGCTGACGGTGACGCACCGTCGCTACGTGCCGTACTCCCACGCGCACTACGCCGGCAACCTGGTCGACGGCGCCTACAGCCTGGGCCTGTTCGGGGACGTCGCGACCGAGGTGTGCATCCGCACCGACGGCGACGAGGGGCTGTTCGCGTCGTACTCCGACGTGCAGTTCCGCGGCCCGGTCCGGGCCGGCGACGTCCTCGAGGTGACCGCCGAGGTGGTCCGCGTCGGCAGCCGCTCGCGCACCCTGGAGTTCCGCGCCGTCGTGGTCGGCCGGGGACGGCCCGACGTGTCCGCGTCGGCGGCGGAGATGCTCGACGACCCGGTCGTCGCGACCACCGCCACCGGGGTGGTCGTCGTGCCCGCGCGACCCTGAGAAAGGACTCGGCGTGTCGTAGGACGACACGCCGAAATTGGTAAAAAACCGTCAGGTACTTGGGGTGGCCGGGAAGGGCAGATGACCTGCGTCTTTACGCGAACCGGCTGGTCAGCGGCCGGTTGACACCTACCACCGCCCACCGACAGGCTCTGCGGGTTCCATCGAGCAGGCTGCCGTCCCGTGCTGACGTCCAGGCGGCCGCGTGACCGGGTTCGGGTACCACGAACCAGGGCGGACGCGGTTCCCGGAGGTCGGCGCGGCGACGACGGGGTGGCACGCGAACAAGAGTCCGGCGCCCAGTAGACAACGGCACCGTCCGCCTCAGCCAGAGGCGGCGATGTCGGTCCGAAGGGTCCGGGCTCTTTTCGCGTTCCCGGCCCCTGCGGTGCGCCCAGTAGGTTGGGGTCGACTCGTTCGACCCCCAGGAGGACCGTGGTGAGGCTGCTCGCCCGCAGCGCGCTGGCCGCGCTCGCCGGAGCCGCGGCCGGGCTGTCGTTCGAGCCCCATCACTGGGTCGCGTTGCTGCCGTTCGCGGTCGCCGGCCTCACCCTGCTGGCCGCGTCGGCACCCCGGCTGCGGTCCGGCTTCTGGGTCGGCCTCGTCTTCGGTACGGCGTTCATGCTGGTCCTGCTGCCCTGGCTGCAGGTGATCGGCGTCTACGCCTGGATCCCGCTGGCCGTCGTGGAGGGGCTCTTCTACGGGCTCGCGGGCCTGGCCACCCGAGCCGTGCGCCGGCTGCCCGGCTGGCCGGTGTGGGCCGCGACCAGCTGGGTGCTCGTCGAGGCGCTGCGCGGCGTGGTGCCGTTCGGTGGCTTCCCGTGGGGCCGGCTGGCGTTCGCGACCGAGGACACCCCTGTGGCCCCGGCGTTCGCCTACGTCGGCGCGGCCGGTGTGACGTTCCTGGTGGCCCTGGTGGGGACGACCCTGGCCTGGGCGGTGCTGCGGGCGCGCCGTACGCCGGTGCGGGGGGTGGTCGGCCTGGCCGCGGCAGCGCTCCTGGCCTGCCTCGCCTCGCTGGTGCCGTTCGACCCCGGCGGGCCGGACCCGGTCGCCGGCGGCAAGGAGGCCTCCGTCCGGGTGGCCGCGGTCCAGGGCAACGTCCCCGGCCAGGGGCTCGAGGCGTTCGCCGAGCGCCGGGCGGTGCTCGACAACCACGTCGACGCGACCCTGGGGCTGGCCCAGCGGGTCGCGGACGGCGAGGCGCAGCAGCCCGACCTGGTGATCTGGCCGGAGAACTCCTCCGACATCGACCCCTACGCCGACCCCAGCGCCCAGGCCGCCATCGGCGACGCGGCGCAGGCGATCGGTGCGCCGCTGCTGATGGGCGCGGTCGTGGGGGACCGGCCGGACGGCGGCTGGCGCAACCGCGCGATCCTCTGGTCGACGGCGGGGGAGCCGGGGCGCTACTACGACAAGACCCACCCGGTGCCGTTCGGGGAGTACATCCCGCTGCGGTCCGTCCTCGCCCCGCACATCCCGGCGCTCGACCAGATCCCGAGCGACATGGTCCCCGGCACCCGCCCCGGGCTGTTCGACGTCGGGCCGGCCCGCGCCGGCGTGCTGATGTGCTTCGAGGTCGCGTACGACGGCCTGGTGCGCGACCTGGTCGACGGCGGCGCCGACCTGATCGTGGTGCCGACCAACAACGCGACGTACACCGGCACCGGGCAGATCGAGCAGCAGTTCGCGATGTCCCGCCTGCGGGCCATCGAGACCGGCCGCTGGGTGGTGGTCGCCTCCACCAACGGCATCTCCGGCATCGTCGGCCCGGACGGGGCGGTCGCCGCCCGCGCCCCCGAGCGCGTGCAGGCGGTCCTGGAGCGGGAGGTCCCGCTGAAGACGCGGCTGACGCCGGCCATGCGGGCGGGTGCCTGGCCCGAGCTCGCGCTGGCGGGCATTTCGGTCGTCTCGGCCCTCGCGGGCCTGCTTCTCCGTTATCGTCGGCGGGCCCCGGACGAGCCCGGGGACGCCGACCGGGCCGGGCCCGGGACCGCCACCGACGAGCCAGCAGGAGCAGAACCGGCGCATGAGCACAGCTGATCTCGGGCGCGTCGTGATGGTGGTCCCCACCTACAACGAGCGCGACAACCTGGCCTGGATCGTCGGCCGGGTGCGGTCGGCGAACCCTGACGTGGACGTGCTGGTGGTCGACGACGACTCCCCGGACGGCACCGGAAAGCTGGCCGACGAGCTGGCCGCCGCGGACCCGCAGGTCACCGTCCTGCACCGCACCGAGAAGACCGGCCTGGGCGCGGCGTACCTGCACGGCTTCCAGGTCGCGCTCGAGCGCGGCTACGACGTGGTGGGGGAGATGGACGCCGACGGCTCCCACCAGCCGGAGCAGCTGCCGCTGCTGCGCGTGGCCCTGGCCGACGCCGACCTGGTGATCGGCTCGCGGTGGGTGTCCGGCGGGTCGGTGGTCAACTGGCCGCTGTCGCGCAAGGTGCTCTCCGTCGGCGGCAACCTCTACGCACGGGTCCTGCTCGGCATCCCGCTGCGCGACGTGACCGCGGGCTACCGGCTGTTCCGTCGTACGACGCTCGAGGCGATCGACCTGGGCAGCGTCGAGTCCGCCGGGTACATCTTCCAGACCGACCTGGCGTTCCGCACGCTGCGGGCCGGGCTGCGGGTGGTGGAGGTGCCGATCGAGTTCGTCGAGCGGGTCCGGGGCGAGTCGAAGATGAGCCGCGACGTGGCCACCGAGTCGCTGCGCCGGATCACCCTCTGGGGGCTGCGGGAGCGCCGTCGTCAGGTCGCCGACGTATTCTCGGAGCGCACGACGCGGTCGCCGCTGAGCGGCCGTCCACGAGCACGAGAGGCGCCGAGGAGGGCCGATGAGGCGACGGGTTCCCTGGTGGGTGCTGGCGCTGCTGTTCGTGGTGCTGCCGGTGCTCGAGATCTACGTGCTGATCCAGGTCGGCCAGGTGATCGGCGCCTGGTGGACGGTGCTGCTGCTGGTCGCCGACGGCTTCCTGGGCGCCTGGCTGATGAAGCGCGAGGGCACCAAGGCCTGGCGCGCGCTGCGTGAGGCGCTCGACGAGCGGCGGATGCCGGCTCGTGAGCTCGCCGACGGCGCCCTGGTGCTGGTCGGCGGGACGCTGCTGCTGACGCCGGGATTCGTCTCCGACATCGCCGGCTTCGTCTGCGTGCTGCCGTTCACCCGGCCGGCCGTGCGCACCGCGCTGACCCGGTTCCTGACCCGGAAGTTCCTCTCCGGGCCGGGCGCGCCGGGCTACACCTCGCGACGCGAGCACGCCCAGACACAGGCACAGACGGGACAGGCACAGGGACAGGACAGACACGACAACGCCCCGGACCCGATCAGGTGGTCCAGGGCGAGGTCGTCGACTGAGTGGTCTCGACCCCTTCGAAAGGCTCAGGAACGGGCTCGACCACTCGGGGCTTGCTCAGGCCGACTTGGCCTTCTTCTTGCTCGGCCGGTGCAGGTGCGCCGGGCCGATCTCACCGCCGCGGAGCAGCTCCAGCCGCTCCGTGAGGATCTCCTCGAGCTCCTTGATGGAGCGGCGCTCGAGCAGCATGTCCCAGTGCGTGCGGACCGGCTTCTCCACCTTGGCCTCGTGCGTGAGGCCGTCGCGGCTCACCGCCTCGGCGCCACAGCGCGGGCACTCCCACACCGCTGGGACCTCAGCCTCCACGGACATCGGGATCTCGAACTCGTGACCCTGCGGGCACACGTAGCCGATGTTCTGTCGCGCGGCGAACTCGATGCCGCGCTCGTCCTCGAAACTTTGGCCCCCGAGGCGGGCGCCGCGCAAAGTGCGCTCTGCCATGAGCCACCTCCCTGGTTGTCTCACCCCGTGCATGCGTCGACCACGCCGACGCGTTTCCACCCATCCCAACGAACCAGGCCCTGAGGAGATTCCCCGGGACGGCCGTCGAAGCCGGATGGTTTCTTCCAAGGACCAGTTACCCACACCCAGGGGCGCCACACACGCCGAACGCGTGAGATGTTCCATAGCCGGACAACGAGACCCGGTGGTCCAGCCCGCTCGACCCCCACGCGGCCGTCTCAGACGACGGACGGCGCCCTGTTGCCGGCCTCCCGGATGCCGCGCTCCGGGTCGAGCCGCAGCAGGAAGAACGCACCCAGCACGAAGAACACGATGAGCGCGACGATCGCGGGACGGTAGGACCCGCTGACCTGGAACACGATGCCGAACAGGAACGTCCCGAACCACGACGTACCCCGCTCGCAGGCGTTGTAGAGGGCGAAGTACTCACCCTCGCGGCCGCGGGGGATGAGCAGGCTGAAGAACGACCGGGAGAGCGCCTGGGTGCCCCCGAGGACGATGCCGATGGCGATGCCCACCGCCAGGAACAGCGCGACGTTCTTCGCGGGCAGGAACATCGCCAGCACGACGATGACCATCCAGGCGTAGGTGCCCCACAGGATCGAGTGGTAGGAGCCGAACCGTGCGGCCAGCCGACCGAACAGCAGCGCCCCGCCGAACGCCACGAACTGGATGAGCAGGATCGTCGCGATCAGCACGGACTGGCCGAACCCGAGCTGCTTGGAGCCGTACGTCGACGCGACCCCGATCACCGTCTGGATGCCGTCGTTGTAGAACAGGAACGCGACCAGGAACGTCAGCGTCATGGGGAAGGACCGCATCTCCCGAAGCGTGGTCCACAGCTGCCCGAAGCTGCGGGACACCAGCCCGCCCCGCTCCGCCACGACGTGCTGCGGGGGATAGTTGCGCAGCTTGACCAGGGGGATCAGGGTGAACCCGGCCCACCACAGGGCCGCGGACAGCAGCGACAGCCGCACCGCCATCCCCGAGGAGAGGCCGAACGAGTCGTGGCCGAGGAACATCACCAGGTTGACGAGGAGCAGCAGCCCGCCACCGAGGTAGCCCCAGGCCCAGCCGCGCGACGAGACGCGGTCGCGCTCCTCCTCGGTCGAGATGTCCACCAGGATCGCGGAGTAGCTGACCAGCGAGCAGCCGCCGAGCACGCTGCTCAGCACGACCGAGACGGCGCCGATCTGCCAGTTGTCGCCCTGCATGAGGAACAGCAGCGCCGTGAAGAACGACCCGGCAAAGGCGAAGCCGGCCATGTGCCACTTCTTGCGCGCCGACCGGTCGACGAACGCGCCCACCACGGGGAGCAGGAACGCGCTCGCGATGGTCGCGAAGCTGGTCAGGTAGAACGGCAGCGAGCCGGCGGCGAGGTGCAGGCCGAGCAGGCTGACCGTCTTGTCGCAGGTCTCGTCGGGGTCGGGGCAGCCGGCGGCGTTGCCCGCGACCGTGATCATGTACGGCGCGAACATCACGCTCAGCACCGTCGTGTAGTACGCCGAGTTGGCCCAGTCGTACCAGTTCCACGCCTTCTGCTGCTTCTGCCGGGCCAGCGGCTCCAGGTTCGCGATCCCGCCCGGGGTCGTCGTCTCGGTCATGCGGTGGCTCCCATCCACTGTCCTCGGCTCACCAGCACGTCACGAAGCACGTCGGTGCGGTCGGTCATCAGCCCGTCGACCCCGATGTCGAGCAGGTGGCGCATCTCGTCGGGGTCGTCGACGGTCCACACGTGCACCGGCCGGCCGCTGGCGTGCGCGCGCTGGACGAACCGTTCGTTGACGACGGTGAGACCCGCGAGGGGGCGTCCCACGCGCGGGGGCAGCCGATGTGGGACCTGCAGCGCGTTGCCGCGTCCCCGGAGCACGGTCTCGGCCAGTGAGCGCGGCGCGAACCGGCTCAGGCCCACCCCGACGGGCCCGTAGGACGTCGCGACCGGGCGGGACACGAGCCGGCGGAACGACCGCAGCCGACCGTCGGAGAAGGACCCGACACAGACCCGGTCGTGCGAGCGGGTCCGCTCGACGAGGTCGGCCAGCAGCGAGACCGCCGTCTCGGACTTGAGGTCGATGTTGAACCGTGTGCGGGGAAAGTGGTCGAGCAGGTCGGCCATCGTCGGGATCGGCTCGCGCCCGCCGATCAGGGCGTCGGCCAGGTCGACGTACGCGGTGCCTGCGACCGGGCCGACACGCGAGGTGACGCGGTCCAGGACGTCGTCGTGGAAGGCCAGCAGCACGCCGTCGGAGGTGGTGTGGACGTCGGTCTCGAGGTACTGGTAGCCGAGCTTCACCGCGTGGTCGAACGCGGCCAGGGTGTTCTCCAGACCGGCGATGTCGGGGTGGTGTGCACCGCCGCGGTGGGCGAAGGCCAGCACCGCGCCGTCGTCCCGTCCCGCATCGAGATACGGGAGCCCGGTCTGCGGTCGCGTCACGCGAGCAGTATCCCCGTCCATGCACCCACTCTGGCCCCGAATCGCAGCGCGGGCATATCCGTGTTCCTACTCAGCCGACCTGCCGATCCGGAGTACCGTCGAGGTCATGCCTGAGGACGCCGAGATGACCTGCCCGCAGTGCCAGTCCGCGATGGCCACCCGCTACCTCGCGGACGTGACCGTGCACCAGTGCACGTCGTGCCAGGGCGTGTTCCTCGAGCGGGCCGACCTGGGCAACCTGATCGAGGCCGAGAACGACTGGCACCGCGACAGCGGCCCCAAGACACAGCCCCTGCCGCGGATCACCGCCGACATGACCATGCCCCCGCCGTCGCGCCCGGTCTCCCGCGCCTACATCGAGACGCTCTTCGCCTGACCCCGCGCGTCCGGCGCGGTGACGTGGGTCTGATTACCAGGGGATGCAGGTCTTCTGCACCCTCCCATGGGTTGCGTGCCATGGGGAGATGCAGATTCCCGTGGGCAGCCCGCCAGCGCGCCGAAGTTCTCCGTGGGAAGTGCCAGATTTCCTGCATCCCCTGGTAATCAGGCGGCCGGCCGCGCCGCCACACGCGCCAAGTCAGCGTTGGCGTCAGATGTCGCGGAACGTCTCGATGCTGGCGCCGAGGTCGTTGAGCCGGGTGGCGAGGTCCTCGTAGCCACGGTTGATGACGTAGACCGAGCGGAGCACCGAGGTGCCCTTGGACGCCAGCATCGCCAGCAGGATGACCACGGCCGGACGCAGGGCCGGCGGGCAGACGATCTCGGTGCCGCGCCAGCGGGTCGGGCCCTCGATCATCACCCGGTGCGGGTCGAGCAGCTTCACGGAGGCGCCGAGCTTGGTGAGCTCGGTGAGGTAGATCGCGCGGTTCTCGTAGACCCAGTCGTGCAGCAGCGTCTGCCCCTCGGCGACGGCGGCGATCACCGCGAAGAACGGCAGGTTGTCGATGTTGAGGCCGGGGAACGGCATCGGGTGGATCTTGTCGATGGGGGAGTGCAGCTCGGAGTGCCGGGTGGTGATGTCGACCAGCCGGGTGTGCTCGTTGTCGGCGACGTACTCCGGGCTCCGCTGGTAGCGGAAGCCCATCTCCTCCAGCAGCGCGAGCTCGATCTCGAGGAACTCGATCGGCACCCGGCGGATGGTGATCTCGGAGTCGGTGACGATCGCGGCCGCGAGCAGCGACATCGCCTCGATGGGGTCCTCGGACGGGGCGTAGTCGACGTCCACGTCGATCTCGGGCGTGCCGTGCACGGTGAGCGTGGTGGTGCCGACCCCGTCGATGCGTACGCCGAGCTTGCCCAGGAAGAAGCACAGGTCCTGGACCATGTAGTTGGGGCTGGCGTTGCGGATCACCGTGACACCGTCGTGGCGGGCGGCGGCGAGCAGGGCGTTCTCGGTGACGGTGTCACCGCGCTCGGTGAGCACGATCGGCCGGGTCGGGGAGATCGCGCGGTTGACGGTCGCGTGGTAGCTGCCCTCGGTCGCCTTCACCTCGAGGCCGAACGGCCGCAGCGCGGCCATGTGCGGCTCGACGGTGCGGGTGCCGAGGTCGCAGCCGCCGGCGTACGGCAGCTCGAAGACGTCCTGCCGGTGCATCAGCGGGCCGAGGAACATGATCACCGACCGGGTACGGCGCGCCGCCTCGACGTCGATGCGGTCGAGGTCGAGGTCGTGCGGGGGCACGATCTCGAGGTCGTTGCCCTCGTTGAGCCACCGGGTCTGCACGCCCATGCTGGCGAGCACCTCGAGGAGCCGGTTGACCTCCTCGATCCGGGCCACCCGGCGCAGCGTGGTCCGGCCGCGGTTGAGCAGGGACGCGCAGAGCAGCGCGACGCCGGCGTTCTTGGACGTCTTGACGTCGATCGAGCCGGACAGCGTGGTGGGCCCGGTGACCCGCAGGTGGGTGGGTCCGCCACCCAGCGAGACGATCTCGGAGTCGAGGGCCTCGCCGATGCGGGCGAGCATCTCCAGGGAGAGGTTCTGGTGACCGCGCTCGATGCGGTTCACGGCGCTCTGGCTGGTGGACAGGACATCGGCGAGCTGTTGCTGGGTCCAGCCGCGGTGCTTGCGCGCGTCGCGGATCAGGTTGCCGATGCGGGCCAGGTAGTCGTCCGTCATATCGCGACTTTATCTCACATATGAGATAGCGCAACGTAGGGCAAAGCCGGGCGTGTCGTACGACGGTAGCCCAGCACCCGGCACCGTGGACAGCCGACGGGCGGGGTGTCAGGGTGCGTCTGATGCCCGCCACCCGTTCCCGTGCCCGGAGCCTGCTGCTCGCCCTGGCCGTGTGCTCGCTGGCCGGCGCGGGCTGCTCGTCGCCGAGCGCCCCGAAGCCCGCCCCGACGCCGACGCCGCTGCGGCTGGTCGCCTCGGTGGCGCAGTTCCGCTTCGACGAGGGCACCCGCACCCTCAAGGCCGGCGTCACCAACGACTCCGACTCCGACATCAGGGTCAGCCAGGCCACCATCGCGTGGGACGGCTTCGCGTTCCCGACCGTGCCGGTCACCGGGGGCGTCGTGCATCCCGGCCAGACCGCCGCGTTCTCCATCGCGTACGGCGCGCCGCAGTGCTCGGCCCCGCCACGGGCCAGGCCGCAGCTCGTCGCGGTGGTGAACGGTCGCACCCTCCGGCTCCCGCTGCGCGTCGAGGACCCGAGACTGCTGCTGCGGCTGCACACCAAGGAGTGCGCGGCCGAGCGCCTCGACGCCGCCGCGACGGTCCGGCTGCGGCTCGCGGTGCACACGACGCGGGTCGGGGGAGCGGAGTACCTCCCGGGACGGCTGGTCCTCACGCACCGGCCCGGCGCCACCGACCGGGTGCGGATCGTGGACCTCGGCGGCAGCGTGCTGCTCGACCTGCTGCCGCGAGCAGGCCGCACGTCGCTCCCGGGGGAGCTGGCGGGGGAGCGGCGGTCGCTCGCGTTCCCGGTGCTGCTCGGGTCGGCGCACCGCTGCGACGCGCACGCGCTCGGGCAGAGCTCGCAGACGTTCCTGATCAGCGCCTACGTGCGGCTCGGCTCCGAGCCGACCCAGCGGGTGATCCTGCCGCTGTCGACGGTCGAGCGGGACCGGCTGATCGCGCGTCGTGCACCGCGACTGCGCGTGACGCAGCGCGCGCCGCGTGTCACTTGTCGGTGACGCAGCCCTGGACGAGACCGACCCTGCTGAGCCCGGCCAGGTCGCCGGCGCCCCACTCCGCCACGTCGACGTCGTACACGTCCTCGAGCATCCGCTGGTTGCGCGAGGTGACCGGACCGAGCCCGAGAACGGCGCCGATCTCGTGCATCAGGATCCGGACCCGCATCCGGGTCTGGGCGGGCTTCGGCTCGGCCATCACGCTGTTGAAGCTGTTGTTCAGCACGATGCCGGCGTGCACGACCCGGCGCACCGGGCCCTGGGCGTCGTGGGCCTCGCGGGTGCCGAAGACCCGGCTGTAGGACAGGGTGTCCGGCGCCATCGCGCCACCCGTCGCCTCGGAGGTGTCCCAGGTGACGATGATGTCCGTCCCGGCCGGGAAGTCACGGTTGGACCTGGGCGTGCTGGTGGTCTGAGAGACCTGCCGGAACCTGATCCCGGTCGCCTGGGTGGCCAGCGCGAACGCGGCCTTGACGTCCTCGGTGGCGCCGGAGCCGGCGCCCGCCGGGCTCATCCGGTAGTTCACCGTCGTGCAGGGGTTGAAGCGCTGCTCCACGCCGGGGACCGCGGGCGTCCAGCCGGTCGCGGCGCCGCGCGGCGCCGTCCGGGGCACCACCGTGAACGTCTTGTTCGCCGAGGTGGCCCCGGCCGCCCGCGAGGTGGGCCGGGCCCGCAGCTGCATCGGCCGCGAGAAGTAGAACGTGGTCGGGACCTTCATCGTGTAGTAGCCGTTGGGTCCCGTGTGCGTGTACGCCACCCGGCGCCAGCCGGACCGCAGCGAGAGGTACAGGCTCACCGTGCGGCTCGTGATCCGCTTGCTGGTGACCCGGCCGCGGACCGTGGCCTTGTCGCCCAGGGCGGCCTTCGAGGTCGACCAGGTGGCACTGATCCGGCTGGCGGGGCGCGCCGAGGAGAACGACGCCTCGAGGGCGGGCACCAGCAGCGCGGTGGCGACGACGGCGAGCACGACGCCCGCGACGACGCCGGCGCTGACGAGCCGGCTCGGCTTGCTTGCCTGCATGGGTGCCCCCAGAGGATCGTGCCCAGCATGGAGGAGGGCGCGGCGGTGAAAGACGGCTTTACTTTAGGCACGCGACGCGCCGCGCGGGGCCGAAACCGCGGAAGTCGTGTGAGGCGGGTGGGACGCGGGTGACGACGTGGACCCGGGTCGAGGCGTTCGCCCTGACCCTTCCGGAGACGAGCAGCACCCCGTCGTACGGCGGTGCGCCGGCGCTGCGCGTGAACAAGAAGCTGTTCGCCCGGCAGCGGGGCGAGATGGCCGACGACCTCGACGAGCTGACCGGCGCGCCGTACGGCGAGGTGCTGATGGTGGGGGTGGCCGACCTCGGCGAGAAGGAGGCGCGTGCTGGCCGCGGACCCGCGGGCCTACTTCACGGTGCCGCACTACGACGGCTACCCCGCGGTGCTGGTCCGGCTGGCCGAGGCCGACGAGGCCGAGGTGCGTGAGCTGCTGGTCGAGGCCTGGATGCGAGCCGCACCCAAGCGCGCGCTACGGGCCTACGAGGAGACGGTGGGGCCGCTCCCCGGCGGCTGACGCCAACCGGGGAGCGGCCGGGCTCATCGCAGGACGGCGATCGCGCCCTTCGCGGGCACGGTCACGGTCGCGGCGCCGGAGCGGTCCACCGAGACCGTGCCGCCATCGACCAGGTCGCGGTAGCTGCCCTTGGGCAGGCCCGTCTGCACCGTGATCGTGTGCGGGGCGGGGTCGTTGTTGAACGCCACCCAGCCCTTGCCGCGGCGGAACGAGATCACGTTCGCGCCGTTGTCCCACCAGTCCGCCTGCGTCGCCGCACCCACAGCGTTGTGCCAGCGCACGAGGGCGTCGACACCCGCGTCGCGGTCGGTGCAGGACCAGCCGGTGCTGCAGTCGGTGTCCGTGATCAGCCCGTCGGCGGTGGCCGGCGGCGAGTCGTCGCCGGTGTTCCACTCGAAGGCGGCGTAGACCTGCGGGCGGCCGTAGCCTGAGGCGAGGAGGTACTGCGTGGCCAGGATGTTGGTCGCGCCGTCCTTGTAGCTCAGGGCGTCGCCGTTGCGCTCGGTGTCGTGGTTCTGCACGAACGACAGCGTCTTGTCGCTGGGCGTGAGGCCGGAGCCCTCACCGAAGTCCTTCAGCGTCGCGATGCTCCCGGTCCCGTTGGCCGGGTAGCTCTTGAAGGCGCTCTTCAGCTGCTTGACGCCGTCCAGACCGAGCACGTCGCCGCTGCGTGTGAACGCGTCGGGCGAGAGCGTGCCCGGTCCACCGCCGAACACCTCGAGGGCCCAGTAGGGACGAGTGCCGTCCCGCGTGTCGTGCAGCCGGCTGTAGATCGCGTCCAGGTCGGTCTGCCCGACGTGCTTGGCCGCGTCGACCCGGAAGCCCGAGACGCCGTAGCCGATCAGCTTGTTGAGGTACGTCGCCAGCCGGTCGCGCACCGAGTCCTGGCCGGTGTCGAGATCGGCCAGGCCGACGAGCTCGCAGTTGAACACCTGCTGGGCGTTGTTGAAGTCCTCGATGCCGCCGCTGGACGAGGTGCACTCGTCGCCCTTGTGGTGGAAGTCCGCGTCGCTCCAGCCGGCATCCGGGTAGTCGAAGTGCGTGAAGTGCCTGCCGCCGTAGGACGTGTCGCCCTGGCCGGTCGTGTGGTTGATGACCGCGTCGACGTACACCTTCACGCCGGCGCTGCGGCAGGTGGAGACCATGTCCTTGAACTCCTGCTCGGAGCCCATCCGGCTGGTGAGCACGTAGTCGACGGCCTGGTAGACCTCCCACCACGGGTGCAGGATCGTGTCGCTGCCGTCGCCGAGGTGCTGCCGCTTGACCGAGTCCTGCGGCGGCGCGACCTGCACACCGCCGTACCCCTTCGGTCCGAGCTGGCTCGTGCACTCGGTGGCGACCGAGCGCCAGTTCCACTCCCAGAGGTTCGCGATGACGTCGCCGCCGCCCGACGGCGCCGACGGCTTGGCCGCGGGCCGGGGACCGGACCGGGCCGCCGACGCTGCGGCGTCGGCGGGGCTGACGGTGGTGGCCGGCAGGGCGACTGCGAGCAGGGCGGCGACGGCGAGCCTGCGCCCGCGCAGGGCGGACCGGCGGCGATGCTTCATGATGGTGCTCCCGAGACGTAGGTGGGGACGGTTCCCTCGGTGACCTTCGTAGTGACCCCGCTCACACGTCGTCAAGTCGAAGGGACGTCGTCTCGGTCCACGAACCGGAAGCCGTCCGACAGGAGATGCACGTGCAGCGCACCGTGTCCGCCCAGCTCGCGGCCGACCTGACCGGCCACGGGCGGGTCGAGCTGCAGGTGGCCGTGGCCCGGCTCGACGGGCTCGGGGTCGACGAGCGGCTGGTGGCGACCGTCGACGGCAGCCCGGTCGAGGTGCGCGAGATCGTGGACGGCCACGCCGGCCGGATCCACCTGCTGTCCGACGTCTCCGGGCACCTGGAGGTGAGGTACGACGCGACGGTGACCGGTCGCGCCGAGCCGATGCCGGTGACCGACCAGGACCGCGTGGAGTACGCCCGGCCCAGCCGCTACGCCGACTCGGACCGGCTGTTCGGCTTTGCCCGCAAGCAGTTCGGCACCCGCCGCGACCCGGACGAGCTGCTCCAGGACGTCACTGTCTGGGTGGCGAACCGGCTCGACTACGTCCCCGGCAGCAGCACCGTGACCGACGGCGCGAGCGACACGCTGCTCGGCGGCGCGGGGGTGTGCCGCGACTACTCGCACCTGACGATCGCGCTGCTGCGCGCCCTCGACGTGCCGGCCCGGCTGGCCGCGGTCTACGCCCCCGGCTGCGACCCGATGGACTTCCACGCGGTCGTGGAGGCCGCGGTCGGGGACGCCTGGCTCGCCGTCGACGCGACCCGCCTGGCGCCGCGCCAGTCGCTGCTGCGGATCAGCACCGGCCGGGACGCGGCCGACACGGCGTTCCTCACCAACTACCGAAGCGAGCTGGTGCTCACCTCCAGCGTGGTGATGGCCGTCGTCGACGGCGACCTGCCGCGCGACGACCTGTCGCGGCCCGTGGTCCTCGGCTGAGCCTGGCTCTCAGCCGCCGTGGCCACCGGCAGCGGTGCTGTACGAGAAGCCGACGGCGTGGCGGCGGACTACGTGTGGCGGCGCACCGACCTCTGGTCGATTCCTGGTCCTTGACCCGCCGCGTGCGGTCGTCCCGCCAGGCGGGACGAGCAGCCGCCGCGGTGGCGGGTCGCCGTCACCTGTCCACGCGCGCCCGGCGTTTCGCACGCGCCGGCGAGCGTCGTGCGTCACGGTTCGTCTGTCGCCGGAGCGGCAGGCCACGAGCGGGGGACGCGGTCTGCCGTCCCGGCTCTGCCGACGCCGTGACCTCAGGGGCGCTCTGACAGGATTGTCGGGTGGACGAGAGGCGGGGGTCGAACGACGACGGGGAGCCGGAGGACGTTCGCGAGCTGCGCACCATGGCCGACACCGTCCGCGAGGCGCTTGCTCGACGCGTCCCTGATCGCGCACGGCGACGAGCTGCTCCGGTACGTGGGGATGGCCGAGATCGCCGGCTGCCTGACCCGGCTCGAGCCCTCCGCCCAGCGGACCGTGTGGAACATGCAGCCGCGGGTCCAGTACGACCCGCACGACCCCGGGCCGGCGCTGACCGAGGCATCCCAGCGACGCGGCGTCGAGACGATCCTGGTCACCCGCCCCGCGACCCTGCTCGCCAACCCGTTGCTGCCGTCGCTGTACCCCACCACCCGCACCGGGCCGGTCTTCCTCCGCGCGCTGGTCGTCGACGAGGCCCGCGTGCTCGTGGAGGGCCTGGACACCGCCGACGGCGAGCCGACGGCCTGGCTCACCGACCGGATGGACTTCGTCGTGCCGGTGCTGGAGATCTGGGAGCGCACCCGCGCCATGTCCAGCCCGGTGCTCGGACCGGGGGAGTCACCGGGCCTGTCGAAGCGTCAGCTCGAGGTGGCCCGCCTGCTCGCCACCGGCGCGAAGGACCAGGCGATCGCCCGACAGCTCGACATGTCCGCCCGCACCGTCGAGCGCGACGTCCGCGCCATCCTCGAGGAGCTCGGCGCCCGCAGCCGCACCGAGGCCGTGCTCGCGATGAGCGGCCGGGCTGCCTGGCCGCGGTCGCGGTGACCGTTTACCAGGGGATGCAGGTTTTCTTGCCCTGACCACGGGTTGCCTGCCATGGGCAGGTGCAGATCTCCATGGGAGGTACGTCGACGGCGACGCACCGAGCGCTCAGGAGCGGTGCGCCTCCGCGGCCAGGACGGCGGCGCCCACGATGCCGGCGGTGTTGCGCAGGGTGGCCGGCA
The DNA here is from genome assembly GCA_963827435.1 of uncultured Actinomycetota bacterium. Classification (GTDB taxonomy): domain Bacteria; phylum Actinomycetota; class Actinomycetes; order Propionibacteriales; family Nocardioidaceae; genus Nocardioides_B. The sequence continues at coordinate 40,357 of CAWHAU010000015.1, read as the reverse complement.
CGATCCGGGTCTCGATCCCGATGAGCGGGAGGTACTTGTCGGCGTGCTTGCTCACCCCGCCGCCGACGACGAACAGGTCGGGGGAGAGCAACCGCTCGAGCGTGCGGTAGTAGGCCGTGAGCCGCTCGGCCCACTTCTCCCAGCTCAGGTCCTTCTTCTCGCGCACGCTGTTCGCCGAGACGGTCTCCGCGTCCTTGCCGTCGATCTCGATGTGGCCGAGCTCGGCGTTCGGCACCAGCGTCCCGTCGTACACGAGCGCGGTGCCGATCCCGGTGCCGAGCGTGGTCACGACGACCAGCCCCTGCTGGTTCCGAGCGGCGCCGTAGCGGACCTCGGCCAGACCGGCCGCGTCGGCGTCGTTGACGACCACGACGTCGCGGCGCAGCTTGTCGCGGAACATCGTCTCGGCGTCGGTGTAGATCCAGGACTCGTCGATGTTCGCCGCCGACTTCACGACTCCGTGCACGACGACCGCGGGGACGGTGATGCCGACCGGGGCGCCCTCGGCTGCGCCGTCCTGGACGAGCTGCGCGATGACCTCGGCGACGTCCTGCGGCTTGCCGCCCGTCGGGGTCTCGATGCGGGTCCGCTCCGCGGCGAACTCGCCGGTGGAGAGGTCGACGGGCGCGCCCTTGATGCCGCTGCCGCCGAAGTCGATGCCGAAGGGCCGGGTCGCGAGGTCACTAGCAGCCATGACGGGACGGTACCCGCTTCTCAGCGACTCGGACCATGCTCGTCGAGCAGCCGCAGCACGTGCCCGGACTGGTCGGCCAGGCTGCCTGGAGGGTTGCGGTGGTGCGACGGCGCGTCGGGCAGCAGCATCAGCAGCCAGTAGATCGCGAACAGCCGGCGGTAGTCCGTGCAGCGCTCGACCTGCGCGTCAGTGAGCCCGACGGCCTCCAACAGGACGTCGGTGTCGATCAGCCGCGGCAGCCTCCCGGAGACGTGCTCGAGGAGATCGGCCACCTCGTAGGCCGGGTCGCTGATCCCGCAGTCCTCGAAGTCCACGAGCCGGCAGGTGCGGCCGTCGAAGAGCACGTTGGCGAGGTTGCCGTCGGCGCGCCCGAGCACCGGGTCGGGGTTGGTGCGGACGCGCTCGTCGCGCGCCCGGTCGGCCAGCCAGGCGCGCGCCGCGTCGACGGCCGGTGCCGCCTCGGGTGGCGTGTCGTGAACCTCACCGACCCGGGTGCGCAGGTGCTCCAGCCCCGACGACGCCCCCCAGATGCGGTCGGGCAGGCCCGTGAGGACGGTGGCGGGTACGTCGAACAGGCGGCGCAGCGCGGCCCCGAGCGCGCGGGTCTCGTCGACGGTCAGCGGCGCCTCGCCGAGCTCGACGCCCGGCAGCCGGGTCATCACCACGGCCGGAGCGCCGTCGCGGACCTCGCGGTGCAGCGGGACGGGCGCCAGGCCGGGTGCATGCTCGGCCAGCAGCGTCAGGCCGTCCCACTCGCGGTCGGGCTCGCCGCGGCTCCAGAAGCGAAAGGTCTTGGTGACCGTCTCGCGGTCGACACGCAGGTGGTGGGACGTCTGGCCGGGCACGGCGGGCAGCCTACGGTGGACGGCGCTCTCGTCGCCGCGGCGGCGCTGGGCAAACCCGGTGCGACGTGGCACGATCGCGCACGTGACCAGCAGACCCGCCGAAGCACAGCACCTGCGCGACCTCGCGCTGCTGCGCCGCGTCCGCGACCGGATGGACCGGGAGTACGCGCAGCCGCTGGACGTCGAGGCGCTCGCCCGCGGCGTGAACATGTCCGCCGGGCACCTCAGCCGCCAGTTCCGGCTCGCGTACGGCGAGTCGCCGTACTCCTACCTGATGACGCGGCGCATCGAGCGCGCGATGGCGCTGCTGCGGGTCGGCGAGCTGAGCGTCACCGAGGTCTGCTTCGCGGTCGGGTGCTCCTCGCTCGGCACGTTCAGCACCCGCTTCTCGGAGCTGGTCGGGGTGCCGCCGAGCGTCTACAAGCGCGAGGGTGGGCACGCCACGGCGAGCATGCCGCCCTGCCTGGCGAAACAGGTCACGAGACCGATCAGGAATCGAGAAGCGGCGCCTGCCCAGCGGCAACTAGCGTGACGGCATGAGCCTCAGCATTCACACCACGGTCCTCCCGCACGACGACCCGGACGCTTCGGTGGCCTTCTACCGCGACGTCCTCGGCTTCGAGGTCCGCAGTGACTTCGGTGCGGGCAAGATGCGCTGGATCACGGTCGGTCCCCCCGACCAGCCCGACATCTCCATCCTGCTGGCGCCGCCGGCCGCCGACCCCGGCGTCACCGAGGACGAGCGCCGCACCATCGTCGAGATGATGGCCAAGGGCACCTACGGCTGGATCCTCCTGGCCACCGACGACCTCGACGGCACCTTCGATCGCGTCCAGGCGAGCGACGTCGAGGTCGTCCAGGAGCCGACGGAGCAGCCGTACGGCGCCCGTGACTGCGCCTTCCGCGATCCCGCCGGCAACCAGGTCCGCATCCAGCAGCTCCGCTGAGCCGGCATCCCACTCACACACCAGGAGACCAGAAGCGATGAAGACGATGACGTGCAAGCAGCTCGGTGGCGCCTGCGACCTCCAGCTCCGGGGCGAGACCGCCGACGAGGTGATCAAGGCGCAGGACAAGCACCTGCGCGAGGCCGTCGCGGCCGGCGACGCGACTCACGAGCCGGCTCTCGACGAGATGAAGGGCCGGTGGAAGCACCCCATCAAGGGGATGGGCTGGTACAAGAGCACCAAGAAGGAGTTCGCGGCCCTTCCCGAGGACTGACCCCGCTCGCGATCGCACCGATGAAGGAGTCTCGACCGGCATGTCTCCGAAGACCAGGACCCAGGCGCCCGCGCCGCAGGACGCCGACCGCCACGACCTGATCCGCGTGCACGGCGCGCGCGTGAACAACCTCAAGGACGTCAGCGTCGAGATCCCGAAACGCCGGGTGACGGTGTTCACCGGCGTGTCCGGCTCGGGCAAGAGCTCGTTGGTGTTCGACACGATCGCGGCGGAGTCGCAGCGGCTCATCAACGAGACCTACAGCGCCTTCGTGCAGGGCTTCATGCCGACGCTGGCGCGGCCCGAGGTCGACGTGCTCGAAGGGCTGACGACCGCGATCATCGTCGACCAGGAGCGGATGGGCGCCAACCCGCGCTCCACCGTCGGCACCGCCACGGACGCCAACGCCATGCTGCGGATCCTGTTCAGCCGGCTCGGCGACCCGTACGTCGGTCCGCAGACGGCCTTCTCCTTCAACGTTCCCACGCGCAAGGCGAGCGGCGTCATGTCCACGGACCGGGGCGGCCGCGTCGAGAAGAGCGTGGTCAGGGACGCGGTATACCTCGGCGGCATGTGCCCGCGGTGCGAGGGCATGGGCAACGTCAGCGACATCGACCTGACTGCGTTGTACGACGAGACGAAGTCGCTCAGCGAGGGAGCGCTGACGATCCCGGGCTACTCGATGGACGGGTGGTACGGCCGGCTGTTCGAGGGCGTCGGCCTGCCGATGGACAAGCCGATCGCGGAGTTCACCAAGAAGCAGCTCGACACGATGCTGTACGCCGAGCCGACCAAGATCAAGGTCGAGGGCATCAACCTCACGTTCGACGGGATCATCCCGAAGATCCAGAAGTCGATGCTGTCCAAGGACCCCGAGGCCATGCAGCCGCACGTGCGACGGTTCGTCGAGCGGGCGGTGACCTTCCAGAGCTGCCCCGACTGCGGCGGCACCCGGCTGACCAAGGAAGCCCTGTCCTCGAAGGTCAACGGCAAGAACATCGCCGACCTGTGCGCCATGCAGATCAGCGACCTGGCCGACTGGGTGCGCGACCTCGACGAACCGTCTGTCGCCCCGCTGCTCGCCGGGCTGCAGCACCTGCTCGACTCGTTCGCCGAGATCGGACTCGGCTACCTCTCGCTGGACCGGCCCGCGGGCACGCTGTCCGGTGGCGAGGCGCAGCGCACCAAGATGATCCGGCACCTCGGCTCGTCGCTGACCGACGTCACCTACGTCTTCGACGAGCCCACGATCGGCCTGCACCCGCATGACATCGAGCGGATGAACAACCTGCTGCTGCAGCTGCGGGACAAGGGCAACACCGTGCTCGTCGTGGAGCACAAGCCCGAGACGATCGCGATCGCCGACCACGTCGTCGACCTCGGCCCCGGCGCGGGCATCGCCGGTGGCGCCGTCTGCTTCGAGGGCACGGTGGAGGGGCTGCGGGGGAGCGACACCACGACCGGCCGCCATCTCGACGACCGGGCGAGGCTCAAGGAGTCGTTGCGGTCGTCCGCCGGCGCGATGGAGATCCGCGGCGCGTCGACACACAACCTCCGGGACGTGGACGTCGACATCCCGCTCGGGATGCTCTGCGTCCTCACCGGCGTCGCCGGCTCGGGCAAGAGCTCGCTGGTCCAGGGCTCCGTCGAAGGTCGAGACGGCGTGGTGGTCATCGACCAGGGTGCGATCCGGGGTTCGCGCCGCAGCAACCCCGCGACGTACACCGGACTGCTCGACCCGATCCGCAAGGCGTTCGCGAAGGCCAACGGCGTGAAGCCGGCGCTGTTCAGCTCCAACTCCGAGGGCGCCTGCCCCACCTGCAACGGCGCCGGCGTCATCTACACGGAGCTGGGCGTGATGGCCACCGTCGAGTCCACCTGCGAGGAGTGCGAGGGGAAGCGGTTCCAGGCGTCGGTGCTGGAGTACACGCTCGGCGGCCGGAACATCGCCGAGGTGCTCGCGATGTCGGTGACCGAGGCCGAGGAGTTCTTCGACGGCGGCGACGCACGCACGCCGGCCGCCCACAAGATCCTCGACCGGCTCGCCGACGTCGGCCTGGGTTATGTCAGCCTCGGCCAGCCGCTCACCACGCTGTCCGGCGGCGAGCGGCAGCGGCTCAAGCTGGCCGCCCGGATGGCCGAGAAGGGCGACGTCTACGTCCTGGACGAGCCGACCACCGGCCTCCACCTCGCCGACGTCGAGCAGCTGCTCGGCCTGCTCGACCGGCTCGTCGACTCCGGCAAGTCGGTGATCGTCATCGAGCACCACCAGGCGGTCATGGCGCACGCCGACTGGATCATCGACCTCGGCCCGGGCGCCGGCCACGACGGCGGCCGGATCGTCTTCGAGGGCACGCCCGCCGACCTCGTCGCCGCCCGCGCCACCCTCACCGGCGAGCACCTCGCGGCGTACGTCGGCACCTGACCGAGGCCCTCGCAGACACCGTGCGACGAGCCCTCCCGCGTGTTACTGCCCTCTCCCAGGGATTGCGCCGATAAGCGACATTATGTCAACTTGTGGAGACGAGAGGACCTGAGAGAGGTTCGTGCCCTCCCCCTGATCAGCACTCAGGACGGTTCTGGGGCACCACTCAGCCGTGCCGGGTGGCCACAGAGGCCGGTGCCGCCTGCCGACGGAGGTACACCGCGGCGTCCTCGGTGGGCAGCGGCCGCGCGAAGAGGTAACCCTGGCCGATGTCGCAGCCGTTGCGGCGCAGCCGCACCGACTGGGCCTCGTCCTCGATGCCCTCGCCGTAGACCTCCATGCCGAGCGCCTGGCCGAGGCTGATGACGCCACGGAGCAGGTCGTCGGCGCGGTGCTCGTCGACGGCGTCGAGGTAGGACCGGTCCACCTTCAAGATGTCGACGGCCAGCGTCTGCAGGTAGGCCAGTGCGCTGCGGCCGGTGCCGAAGTCGTCGAGGGCCACCCGCACACCGAGGTCGTGCAGCGAGTCGAAGCGCTCGCGGGCGACCTCGAGCTGGCGCTCCACCGCGGACTCGGTGACCTCCAGGACCAGCTGGTCGCTGGGCAGGCCGCTGGTGTTGAGGCACTCCTCCACCATCGCGACGAAGCCGGCGTTGGTCAGGTCGACGCCAGAGACGTTGACGTGCGCGGTCAGCGGGATGCGGAACGTCGAGGACCACTGCTGGATCTGCGCGGTGGCGGTGGAGAGCACCATCCGACCGAGCTCGGAGATCAGGCCGAACTCCTCGGCGACGGGCACGAACCGGGCCGGCGAGACCTGGCCGTGCACGGGGTGGCTCCAGCGCACCAGCGCCTCGAAGCCGACGATCGAGCCGTGGGTCAGGTCGACGAGCGGCTGGTAGCAGACCCGCAGGCCCTTCTCGTCGAGCGCCTTGCGGAGGTCCTTGCCGATCGCCAGGGTCTCGTCGGCGACGGCGATGAGCTCGGCGGTGCAGACCTCGATGTGGTTGCGGCCGGCGCGGCGCGCCTCCCGGACGGCCAGGCCGGCGCCGCGCAGCAGGTCGTCGGCGGTGGCGCGCGGCCCCATGGAGTCCCAGGTGACCAGGCCGAGGCTGGTGGACAGCTGGATCTGGCGCAGGCTCCTGAGCACGAACGGCGCCGAGACGCCGGACACGATGCGGTAGGCCAGGTCGAGGGCCACGGCCGGCGACGTCAGGGTCGGGAACAGCACGCCGAACTGGTGGTCGTTCATCCGGCCGAGCACCCCGAGCGAACCCACCTCGCGAGAGACCCGGGAGGCGACCATCCGCATCAGGTCGTCACCGGCGGTGTGCTCGTCGAGGTCGACGGCTTCGCTGACACCCTCGATGTCGATCAGCAGCACAGCCGGCTGCGCCTCGAACGTGCGCGCGGTGACCGCGGCGCCGACCTGCGTGACGAAGCCGGGGTACGTGACCAGGCCGGTGACCTCGTCCCGCGTCTCCTGCCACCCCGGGCGGGTGGTCGTGCGCTTCCGTGACTTGTGTCCCCACCGCATGCACTGACTCCCACGACTCGCAGGTTCCGACGACGATCCGGCTGGCCCCCGCCGGTTATGTAGGAAGAGTACGGAGAAGCCCGGCCCATTTGTCCGTTTTCGTGCCCGTTTGCGCGGGGCCACGGGACAGTCGGGCCGCATGGCCACCCTGAATGGCCCATCCGGGTCATATCCGGGCTCGGTAGCGTGCTGGATGTGCTGGTCCCGCTGCCCGGAGACGACGTCCTCCCCCACGCCGACCCGGTGCTCGAGCGGCACCTGGACCTCGACGCCCCGGCGGAGCGGGTGTGGCCGTGGCTGGAGCAGCTCGGCAAGGGGCGCGCCGGGTGGTACCTCCCCCGACCGGTCGAGCGGTTCGTCCCCCGCGGGCGGCGTGCCGTCCGCCGGGTCGAGGACCGGTGGCTGCACCTGGCGCCCGGCGACTCGGTCGCCGACTGGGGTCCCGGTGACCCGACGTTCGAGGTGCTCGAGATCGACCGGCCGCACCACCTCGTGTACTGGTCGGAGCGGCCGCGCCGCCCCCGCCGTGGCGTGCCGCGCCCGCCGATGCGGATGACCTGGGCGCTGGTCCTCTCCCCCGTGGCGCCGCGAGCGCTCGCACCTGCACCTGCGGCTGCGCCTCGACCTCGGCAAACCGGCCGGCCCGGTCGCGACGTACGGCGGCGACGCGGTCGACTGGCTGACGGTGTGGCTGATGGGACGCGGACTGGCGGAGCGGCTGGCCGACCACTCCGACGCACAATTGTGAGACCAGCCCGTTTCGCCCGTCTGGCTGCACGAGGCGCTCGGCACGCAGTCGTGAGCCCGGGCTAGGTTGCCGGGGTGAGCAACATGCCCTTCTCCCGCCACCGGCGGCGCGCCGACCTGGTATCGGCCTTCCCGGCGCTCGGCATGATCGTCGGCGCCGTGCTCGGCGCCGGGCTGGGACTGCTCAACCCGGACGCCTCGGCCGTGCTCTTCGGCGGGATCGGGATCGTCGTCGGGCTGGTGCTCGGCCTGTTCCTTCGGGTCGTGTTCCGCGCATGACCGGCCGTGACGACCGGCCCACCCCGCACCTCGTCGTCGACGCCGACGTGCTGGACGCCAACGTCGCCGCGATGGCGGCCTTCGCCCGCGACCACGGCCTGGTGCTGCGCCCGCACGCGAAGACCCACAAGTCCCCCGACGTCGCCCGGCTGCAGCTCGACGCCGGTGCCGTCGGGCTCACGGTGGCGACCGTCTCCGAGGCCGAGGTGTTCGCCGCGGCGGGATGCACGGATCTGTTCGTGGCCTACCCGCTGTGGGTGGACGCCGCCAAGGGAGCCCGGTTGCGCGACCTTGCCGGCTCGGTCGCCGTCACCGTGGGCGTCGACTCCGTCGAGGGGGCGCGCGCTCTCGCCGCCCAGCTGCCCGGAGCCTCCGTGCTGGTCGAGGTGGACTCCGGACAGCACCGCTCCGGGGTGGCTCCCTCCGAGGCGGGGTTGCTGGCCGAGAGCGCGGCGCACGCCGGTCTCGACGTACGCGGCGTGTTCACCTTTCCCGGGCACTCCTACTCGCCCGGCCTCGCAGCCGACGTCGCCGCCGAGGAGTCGGCGGCGCTTCGCACGGCTGTTGCGTCGCTGACCCAGCACGGGGTCGAGACGCTGGTCGCGAGCGGCGGCTCCACGCCGAGCGCCCGGGCGGCCGACGACGGCGTCCTGACCGAGCTGCGGCCCGGGCGTCTACGTGTTCGGCGACGCGCAGCAGTGGGAGCTCGGCACGATCGAGCCGACGGCGGTCGCGCTCACCTGCGTCGCCACGGTGGTCAGCCACGCCGGCGGTCACCTCGTGCTCGACTCGGGCAGCAAGGCGCTCGGCGCGGACCGCGCCGCGTGGGCGACCGGCTACGGCCGGCTGCTCGACCATCCCGACGCCCGGATCATCGCGCTCTCCGAGCACCACGCCGTCGTCTCCTGGCCGGACCAGCCGTCCCTGCCGCTGGGCAGCCGGGTCCGCGTGGTGCCCAACCACGTCTGCAACGCGGTGAACCTCGCCGACGAGCTCCTGGTGGCCCGCGGCGGCGAGACCGTCGACGTCTGGCCCGTGGCCGCTCGTGGGGCGGTCACGTGACCCGGCCCGAGCTGGTGGTGTTCGACTGCGACGGTGTCCTCGTCGACACCGAGCGGCTCACCGTCGTCGTCGAGTCGCGGGTGCTCGGGGAGCTCGGCTGGCCGATGACCCCCGAGGAGGTCGTCGAGCGCTGGATGGGCCGGTCGTCGCAGGCCCAGCTCGCCGACCTCGAGCTGCGGCTCGGCGCGGACCGGGCGCGAGAGTTCGACCAGCGCACGACCGCCGAGCTGCACGAGACCTTCCACCGCGAGCTGACGGCCATCGAGGGCGTGGGCTCCCTGCTCGACCACCTCGACGCGCAGGGCGTGCCCACGTGCGTCGCGTCCAGCGGCACCCACGACCGGATCCGGCGCACCCTCGGCATCACCGGCCTGCGCGCCCGCTTCGAGGACCGCATCTTCAGCGCCACCGACGTCGAGCACGGCAAGCCCGCCCCCGACCTCTTCCTGCACGCGGCCTCCGCGCTCGACACGGACCCGTCGGCGTGCGCGGTCGTCGAGGACAGCGTGTACGGCGTCCAGGCGGGCGTCGCCGCGGGGATGACGGTCTACGGGTTCGCGGGCGGTCTCACGGCAGCCGACGCCCTCGCGGCCGCGGGAGCGATCACGTTCGAGGCGATGGCCGACCTGGTCGACGTCATCGCGCCGGCCGCGCACGACCAGCGGCTACGGTGACGGGATGCGCCTGCCCGTGCCCGGTCCCCGGGACCTGCTGTCCGTCCTCGAACGCGGCGCCGGCTCCGTCGAGCAGCTGCTGGCCGCCGTACCCCGCCTCGTCGCGTTGCTCGGTGACGCCGAGCGGCTGCTGGCCCGGGCGAACACCCTGATCGACGACATCGACCAGACCCGGCAGGACGCGGACGCGGCGGTTGCCCGCACCGACGCCGTCGTCTCGCGGGCCGACGCGCTCGTCACCACCGTGGGACCGCTCAACGACCGGCTCCTGAAGCTCCTCGACGGGATGGAGCCGTCGCTGGAGAAGCTGCGGCCGACCCTCGAGCGGCTGGCCGAGACGACCGACCCGCACGAGGTCGACGCGATGGTGCACCTCATCGACCATCTGCCGCGGCTCGCGGACAAGATGGAGACCGACATCATGCCGATCCTGGACAGCCTGAACAGCGTGTCCCCGGACCTGCACGACCTGCTCGACGTCTCCCGCGAGCTCAACGAGATGCTCGGCCAGATCCCCGGCATCTCCCGGATGAAGAAGCGGATCGACAAGCAGCAGGACGAGGACGGCCGCGGCTAGGGCCCCCGGACGCTCAGCCCAGCCACTGCAGGAACTCCAGCGACCGCTCGGTCAGCAGCCGTGCGGCCTGGGGGTCGTAGTCGACGGAACCGGGGTCGGCGAACAGGTGCCCGGAGCCGGGGTAGAGGAACAGCTCGGCACCCTCGACCTCGGCGGCCAGCCCCTGGCAGAGCTCGACGTCGCCGAGCTCGTCGTCGGCCATCACGTGGATCTGCAGCGGCACCCCGTCGGGCCACGGCTTCTCGAACTCCTCGGTGGGGAACGCACCGTGGTACAGCAGTGCGCCCCGGGCGCCCGGGCGGGTCTGCGCGAGCTCCTGTGCGCTGGGCACACCCAGGGAGAAACCGGCGTAGACGAGCGCGTCGGGCAGGCCGTTCGCGGCAGCGAGGCCGCGCTGCCCGATCGTCGCGAAGCCGGTCTCCTTCGCGAACGCGATCCCCTGGTCGAGGTCGTCGAAGGTGTGGCCTTCGTAGAGGTCCGGCGTGTGCACGGTGTGCCCCGCGGCGCGCAGCCGCTCGGCGAACTCGAGGACACCGGGCGTGAGCCCGCGGGCGTGGTGGAAGAGCAGGATCTCGGCCATGGCCTGCACGCTAGGGCACCGCACCGACACCCCCTCGACGACGAGCCGTCGAGGGGGTGCCGGAAGGTTGCTGCGGGACCGGTCAGGCCGGCGCGTTGCTGGCCCGGCCCCAGGGGCCGGTGATCGCGAAGACGTGGCCGGGGGCCTGGATGTTGGCGAAGAGCACCTTGCCGTCCGCGCTGAACACGGGGCCGGTGAACTCGCTGTCGTTGAGGTCGTTGCGCGCCATCGGGTAGGTCTTGCCCTCCTCGGTCACGCCGACGAGGTGCTGCACGCCCTCGCCGTCCTCGGCCAGGATCAGCCCGCCGTACGGCGACACCGTCATGTTGTCCGGGCCGTCGTAGCTGTCGGCGTCGACGTCCGGGTTCGGGTTCACGCCGAAGATCGTCTTGAGCGTGACGGTCTCGGTGGCGGGGTCGTAGAACCACACCTGGCCGTCGTGCTCGTTGGCGCTGCCGTCGCTCGTGCGGGCGAAGCTGGCGACGAAGTAGGCGCCGCCGTCCGCCCACCACTGGCCCTCGAGCTTGCGGCTGCGGGTGATCTCGGCGTCGGTGAACTGCTTGCGCACGGACACCGTCGTGGCGTCACGGTCCGGCACGTCCTTCCACTCCACCTTGTAGCGGGTGCCCGGCACGGTGGCCAGCGAGAGGTCGGGGATGTGCTTGCCACCCTTGGAGCAGGACATCGCCTGCAGGCGACCGGCCGTGTCGCCGCCCTCGCTCAGCGCGAGCCTGCGGAGCGCGCCCTTGCCGGCCTCGAAGCCCTTCGGCGGGGTCCACCGGAAGTAGAGGCCGTTCGGGCCGCCGGCGTCCTCGGTCTCGTAGATCGCGTGGGTCTTCGGGTCGACAGCCACGGCCTCGTGGGCGTAGCGCCCCAGGAACTTCAGCGGCACCGGGCTCTTGTTGAGGTTGGCCTCCTGCGCGGAGGGGTCGACCTCGAACACGTAGCCGTGGTCCTTGGTCAGCGCCCCGCCCGCGCGGGCCTCGGTCTCCTCGCAGGTCAGCCAGGTGCCCCACGGGGTGACGCCGCCTGCGCAGTTGTTGTGCGTGCCGGCCACGCTGACGTACTCGGTGAGGCGCTTGCCGGTGGCGTCCACCTCGATGTTGGTGGTCCCGCCCCGCGCGCCCGGGTCGTAGGTCAGCCCGGTGAGCGGCGGGACGCCGGGCGCCTCGTTGCTGCCGATCTCGTGGTTGTTCACGATCGTGGAGCCGGTGCCGCGGCGGAACACGCCGTTGGCGTCCGGGTCGGCCGGGGTGCCGTTGCCGTCGGCCATCGTGGTGACGCCGGACTCGGAGACGATCTGGTAGGAGAAGCCGGGCGGCAGCGCGAGCAGGCCCGCCGGGTCGGCGACGAGCTCGCCGTAGCCGGCGGCGGGCCGGGTTCCGGCCACCGCCTCGTAGCTGCCGGACAGGGCGATGCCGATGCCGCCGGCGGCCGCGCCCCCGAGCAGGCCGCGGCGGGAGATGGAGGAGGTCATGAATGCCCCTTCGGGGAATGAGATGGACTCGTTGCGTCTGAAATCGCATCCCACTGGGTCATCGACAACAGATGGTGCATCCCGGGTTAACGGGACGCGAAATCAGGCGGAGCGAAGCCGGGCCGCCCGCTTGGTGAGGTGGTTCCGCTCCGCGGTGCTGGTCGTACGGCGCGCCGCCCGCAGGTAGGACGCGAGCGCCTCCTCGCGTTGCCCGGCCCGCTCCTGCAGGTGCGCCCGCACGGCGTCGAGCCGGTGGTGCTCCCCCAGCGCGGCGTCGAGACCGTCGAGGGCCTTCAACCCGGCGAGCGGGCCGTCGACCTCCCCCACCGCGACGGCCCGGCTGAGGGCGACGATCGGGTTCCCGGTGAGGGCGAGCAGGTCGTCGTACCACGCGAGGATCTGCACCCAGTCGGTCTCCTCGGCGGTCGGGGCGTCGTCGTGGAGGGCGGCGATGGCGGCCTGGACCTGGTACTCCCCCGGCCTCTCCTTCGCGAGCGCGGCGGTCAGCACCCGGACGCCCTCGGCGATCTCGTCGGTGCGCCACAGCGCGCGGTCCTGCTCGTCGAGCGTGACGATCCGCCCGAACGCGTCGCGGCGGGCGTCGCGGCGCGCGTGGTGCAGCAGCATCAGCGCGAGCAGCCCGGCGACCTCCGGCTCGTCGGACTCCAGCACCAGGAGCCGGGTCAGCCGGATCGCCTCCGCGGCGAGGTCGACGCGGCCGGCGTACCCCTGGTTGAAGACCAGGTAGAGCACCCGCAGCACCACCGCGAGGTCGCCCGGCGCCGTGAGGTCGTGGCCGGCGAGCGTGCGCTTCGCGCGGCTGATCCGCTGCGCCATCGTCGCCTCCGGCACGAGGAACGCCTCGGCGATCTCACGGGTGGTGAGGCCGCCGACGGCGCGCAGCGTCAGGGCGACGGCCGAGGCGGGGGTCAGCGACGGGTGGCAGCAGAGGAACAGCAGGAGCAGGGTGTCGTCGCCGTGCTCGGTCGGCCCCTGCGGCGGCTCGAGCGCGGCGGTCTCCTCGCGGCGCCGGCGCGACGACTCGGCGCGGACGATGTCGACCGCGCGACGCTGCGCGACCGTGACCAGCCAGCCCTTCGGGTCGTCCGGCGGCCGCTCCGACCAGGTGCGGTGCGCCTCGAGGAGCGCCTCCTGCACGGCGTCCTCGGCCGTCGCGAAGTCGGTGCCGCGACGGACGAGGACGCCGATCACCTGCGGGACGAGCGTCCGCAGCAGGGCGTCGTTCACGACTCCTCCGCGCGGTCCTCCATGACCTGCCGCACCTGGAGCCACTCGTGGATCGGCTTGCCGTCCTTGCCGGGCGCCGAGGAGACCCAGGCGGCGACCTCGTAGGCACGCTCCTGGGACTCGACGTCGATCATGAACCAGCCGGCGACGACCTCCTTGGCCTCCGCGAACGGGCCGTCGGTCACGACCGGCGCCGCGTCCGGCCCGCCGTAGCGCACCCACGCGCCGTCCCGGGTGAGCGCCTGCGCGTCGACGAACTCGCCGTTCTCCTGGAGCACCCGGGCGATGTCGTGCTGGAAGGCCATGTGCGCGTCGACCTCCTCCGGCGTCCACTGGTCGAACGGCACGTCGATGTCCACCTGGTCGGGGCCTCCGCGGTAGTGCTTGAGGATCAGGTACTTCGGCATCTCGGTTCTCCTTCTTCTGGTGTCCGGGACGGCCCGATGCCGTCCTTCACCCCTGGGACGGAGCCGTCCCGACCGTCTCGACATCACGGGCGCGCAATCCCTCCCACTCGTCGCGCAGGATCGCGAAGTCGTCCTCGTCGGTCCACTCGCCCTTGAACAGCTCGTTCTGCACCAGGTGCGCCTCGTGCCGCAGCCCGAGCTTGGCCAGCACCCGGGCCGAGGCGCGGTTGCGGGCGTCGATGCGGCCGATGACCCGCCGCAGGTCGAGCCGGCGGAACGCGATGTCGAGCATCACCCGCGCGCCCTCGGTCGCCAGGCCACGGCCCGCGAAGTCGGGGTGCAGCGCGTAGCCGACCTCGCCGCGCCGGTGCTCCACGCTGCGCAGGATCAGCACGAAGTCGCCCACCAGCCGGCCGGTCTCCTTGTCGAACCCCGCGAGCGTGAGCCCCTGGCCCTCCACCTCGATCGTCAGCTCCTGGTGGCGGGCGAGCGCCTTGCGCGCGGCCTCCTCGTCGCGCGGGTACCACGGCAGGTAGCGGGCGACGTCCTCGCGGCGGTGCAGGTCGAAGAAGGCGTCGAAGTCGTCGTCGGTGTAGGTGCGCAGCCGCATCCGCTCGGTCTCGGCGGTGAACCCGGTGAAGTCCGTCATCCCTCGAGGTCCTCGATCCGGGTGGTGATCGGCGAGCCCACCTCCACGGTGCGGCTGACCGTGCAGAGCCGGTCGTGCGACTGCTGCACGGCACGCGGCAGCACGTCGTACGCCGCCTGGCCGCCCTCGTCGTCCGGGAAGGCGACGTCGAACGTCAGGGTCAGGTTGGTCATCCGGTTGCCCTGGTCGTCGCGGATCTTGTCACCGCTCATGCGTAGGTCCAACCGGGTCGGCTCGGCGCGCTTGGAGACGATGTAGTCGACGTCGATGGCGCTGCACCCGGCGATCGCCACGAGCAGCAGCTCCACCGGGCTGAACGACTCGTCGCCCTGGCCGAGCACGAGCTGTCCGCCGCGGGCGTTGGTCGCGACGTACCTGCCCTTCGCCAGCCGGGACATCTCGATGGTGCGCGGGGTCTCGTCGGTCATGGCGGCGAGCCTAGGGCCTGGCTGGAATGCGGCTACGCGCCAGTGGGCCGCGGACACCGCGGCGGACGTCGAGAGACATGCCCTGATGCTTGCTCGGGCGGGGCGTTTGTGCGCACGCCGGGTGCGACATGATCGGGGCGTGCCCTCGATATCGGACGACCTGCTCGAGCTCGCCCACGCGTACGGCGTCGCGACCGAGTTCTACGACTGGCGCGGCCGCCGGGTCGACGTACCCGCGCCGACGGTGGAGGCCGTGCTCACCGCGATGGAGGTCGACGTCGCCCAGCCCCGTGCCGCGCTGACCGCCCGCGACGACGAGCGCTGGCAGCGGATGCTGCCCCCGTGCGTGGTCGCGACGCAGGGGCAGCAGCGGACGTTCCCCGTGCACGTCGACGACGGCGCGCCGGTGCAGGTGTGGGTCGACCTCGAGGCCGGTGGGCGTCGCGACGACGTCGGCCAGGTGGACCGGTGGGTGGAGCCCCGGGACGTCGGCGGGCGCCGGATCGGCGAGGCGACGTTCGAGGTGCCGCGGGACCTGCCGCTCGGCTACCACGTGCTGCGGGCCCGCTCGAACGACACGGAGTCCGCCACCTCGCTGGTCGTCACGCCGGCCTGGCTCGGTCTGCCCGAGCGGCTCCGGGACCGGCAGTCGTGGGGTTTCGCCGCGCAGCTCTACAGCGTGCGTTCGCGGCAGTCCTGGGGCGTCGGCGACCTCGTCGACCTCACCGACCTGGCGGTGTGGTCCGGCGCCGAGCTCGGCGCCGACTACGTGCTGGTCAACCCGCTGCACGCCGCCGAGCCGGTGCCGCACCTCGAGCCGTCGCCCTACCTGCCCACGTCGCGGCGCTTCTTCAACCCGCTCTACGTCCGGGTCGAGCGGATCGCGGAGTACGCCGACCTGCCGGCGACGGCCCGCACGACCGTGGCGTCGCTCGCGTCCGACGTGCACGCCCGGCTCGACGACGCCGACGTGATCGACCGGGACACGGCGTGGGCGGCGAAGCGGGCCGCGTTGCAGATCGTGCACGCCGTGCCGCGCAGCGCAGGCCGGGAGCTCGACCTGAAGGCGTTCCGCCGCCGGCACGGCGACGCGCTGCGCGACTTCGCGACCTGGAGCGCCCTCGCGCAGGAGCACGGCAACGACTACCGCGACTGGCCCGTCGAGCTGCGCGACGTCTCCTCCCCCGAGGTGAAGGCGTTCGCCCTCTCCCACCAGGACGAGATCGACTTCGAGTCGTGGCTGCAGTGGGTCGTCGACGAGCAGCTCGAGACCGCCCAGGCCAAGGCGGTCGGTGCCGGCATGGCGCTCGGCACCATGCACGACCTGGCGGTCGGCGTGCACCCGGGCGGTGCGGACGCGTGGCGGATGCGGTCGACGTACGCCTCCCGGATCCAGGTCGGCGCTCCCCCGGACCCGTTCAACCAGATGGGGCAGAACTGGAGCCAGCCCCCGTGGCGGCCGGACCGGCTGGAGGAGCAGGGCTACGCGCCGCTGCGCGACCTGATCCGCGCGGTCCTCGGCCACGCCGGCGGGGTGCGTGTCGACCACATCATCGGGCTGTTCCGGCTGTGGTGGATCCCGGAGGACCGGCCGCCGACGGAGGGCACCTACGTGCACTACGACCACGAGGCGATGATCGGCGTGCTCGCCCTCGAGGCGCAGCGGGCCGGTGCCGTCGTGGTCGGCGAGGACCTCGGCGTGGTGGAGCCCTCCGCCCGCGACTACCTCAAGGCCCGCGGCATCCTCGGTACGTCGATCCTGTGGTTCGAGCGCGACGAGCAGGGCAACCCGCTGCCCGCCGAGCGCTGGCGCGAGCTGTGCCTGGCGTCGGTGACCACGCACGACCTGCCGCCCACGGCGGGCTACCTGGCCGGCGACCACGTCCGGCTGCGCGACCGGCTCGGGCTGCTCGAGCTGTCCGTCGAGGAGGAGCTGGCCACCGACGACGCCGAGCGCGAGTCCTGGCTCGCCGAGCTGCGGCAGCGCGGGCTGCTGCCCGAGGGCGCCGACACCGAGGCGACGGTGCTGGCGCTGCACCGCTACCTCACCCTGACCCCTGCCCGGCTGCTGTGCGTCGCACTCACCGACGCGGTCGGGGACCGGCGCACGCAGAACCAGCCGGGGACCACGGACGAGTACCCCAACTGGCGAGTGCCGCTGTCCGGCCCGGACTCCGCTCCCCTGCTGCTCGAGGATGTGCTCGCCTCACCCCGCGCGGCCCGCCTCGCGGCCGCCGTACGACGGGGCGGCTCGTGAGCTTCGACCGGCGGACCACGTTCCGGGCGGACGACCCGGACCTGAACTTCTACAAGCTGATGACCGCGGTCGTCGTGCCCCGGCCGATCGCCTGGGTCACCACGCTGTCGTCGGAGGCGGTGGTCAACCTCGCGCCGCACTCGTTCTACACGGTCGCCTGCGCGCGACCGCCCATCGTGCAGTTCACGTCGGTGGGCAAGAAGGACACGCTGCGCAACGTGCTGGCGACCGGTGAGTTCGTGGTCAACCTCGCGCATGGTCCGCTCATCGAGGCGGTCAACAACAGCTCGGCGGCGTTCGACCCCTCCGCGAGCGAGGCCGCCGAGCTGGGCATCACGATGGAGCCGAGCGAGGTCGTGCGGCCGCCCCGCGTCCGCGACTCCCCGGCGTCCATCGAGTGCACGCTGCACAGCACCCACGAGCTCGGTGACTCGACGGTCGTGCTCGGCGACGTCCGGCTGATCACCGTCGCCGACGACGTGCTCGTCGACGGCCACCCGGACTACGACCGCCTCGACCCGCTGGCCCGGCTGGGCAAGGACGAGTGGGGCGTGCACGCGCAGGTGAGGTCGATCCGCCGGCCGCGCACGCCGGACGACATCGAGCCGTCCTGAACCCTCAGACCGCCAGGTCCAGCCCCGTCAGCACCTCGGGGTCGGCCAGCAGCTCGATCTCGACGACCTTGCCGTCCACCACGGTGAACCCGAAGACCACCTTCGGCGTCCCGCCCACCGACCACGCCGCGGCCGGCGTAGCCGTCCAGCGTGGCGACCCGCGCCGCCTTCGCCCGGCCGCAGAACGTCTCGGCCACCGCGGCGGCACCGTGCACCGCCGGCGGCGAACCGAAGGCCACCGTCGTGGCATCCGCGCGCATCACCGCGTCCGGGTCGAGCAGCCCGACCAGCGCCTCGAAGCTCCCGGACCGGGACGCGGCCAGGAAGGCCTCGACCACCTCACGCTGACGGCGGCGGTCCGGCTCGGGCGAGGACTCCGGCGCCTGGACGCGGCGCCGGGCCCGGCTCGCCAGCTGGCGTACGGCGGCCGGGCTCCGGCCCATCACCGCCGCGATCTCGTCGAACGGCACGGCGAACGTGTCGTGCAGCACGAAGGAGAGCCGCTCCGCCGGCGACAGCGTGTCCAGCACGACCAGCAGGGCGAGCCCCACCGAGTCGGCCAGCACGGCCTCGCTCTCGGGCTGCTCCTCCCCCGCCACGACGGGCGCCGGCTCGTGGTCGTCGAGGGCGTCCTCACGGCGCGCCGTACGCGAGCGGAGCATGTCCAGGCAGACCCGGCTCACCACGGTCGTCAGCCAGCCGCCGAGGTTGTCCGGTGAGCCGTCGGCGCGGCTGAGCCGGAGCCAGGCCTCCTGCACCGCGTCCTCGGCGGCGTCCGAGGAGCCGAGCATCCTGAAGGCCATCGCCCGCAGCCGGGTGCGGTGGCTCTCGAACTCGCCGGCCAGCAGGTCCTCGTCCCTCATGTCACACCCTCCGTCCGGTCTCCGTCATACACCTGACGGACGCCGGTCCGTCGCTGTGACACAGACAGGAGACGGACATGACCAGCGGGCTGAAGACGGTGATCTACCCGGTGCAGGACCTCGAGTCGGCGAAGCGGGTGTTCTCCGCCCTGCTCGGCGCCGAGCCGGCGATGGACGAGCCCTACTACGTGCAGTTCCACGACGCCGGCCAGGAGATCGGGCTCGACCCGCACGGCCACGCGAAGGGGATGACCGGGCCGGTGGACTACTGGCACGTCGACGACATCGAGGCGACGTTCGCGGCCATGGTCGCGGCCGGGGCGACCGAGCAGCAGGGCATCCAGGGCGTCGGCGGCACCCGCCGCGTCGCCACGCTGACCGACCAGGACGGCAACGTCGTCGGCCTGCTCCAGCCGTGAGGGCATGCTGAGGCGATGACCGCACGCAGCACGGACCAGCGCCGGCGCGACACCCTCGCCCGGCTCGAGCACGACGTGGACCTCTGGATGGCCACGGCGGACGCCGGCACGCCGTACCTCGTGCCGCTGTCGTTCCGGTGGGACGGCTCGACGCTGCTCGTCGCCACCCCGGCGTCGAGCCCCACCGGACGCAACCTCGCGCGCACCGGGAAGGCCCGCCTCGCGCTCGGCGCGACCAGGGACGTGGTGCTCGTCGAGGGCGACGTCGCGGTGGTCGATCCGGACGACGGCGAGGCGGACGCGTTCGCGGCCAGGGCGGGCTTCGACCCGCGGGACTCGCGCGGGTACCTCTACTTCCGGGTCACGCCTCGGCGGGTCCAGGCCTGGCGCGAGGTGGACGAGCTCGCCGGCCGCGAACTGATGCGCGACGGCACCTGGGTCGACACGTAACGATCCGGGCTCGCCCGCCACGGACTTCCCAGCCCGGCGCCATGCTGCCGTCATGGGGGTCGTCCGCGTCGCACTCGTCCTGCTCCTCGCCTGGGTCGCTGCAGGGTGCGGTCCCGGGCCGGCGGTCGAGGCGGAGCCGATGGCCGACCGGTACGACGGGCCCCTGCACGTTGCGTCCGGCCGGGCCGGTGCCGCGGGACGGGTCGTCGAGTGCACGACGCCTACGACGGGTGGCCGCGAGGAGGAGCCCTACGTCGGAGAGTCCGGCTCCACGCCGCACGCGGCGCTGGAGGACCTGTTCATGGCCGAGCTGCTGTCCTGGCCGCTGGACGCGTTCCACGTCGAGCGCTCGGAGGCCGACCGGGTGCTCTACACCGTGCGGGCCGACGGGCACCCGCGGATGGCGGCGGTCGTGCACCTGGGCCGGACGTCCGAGGGGCGGCGCTGGTACCTCGAGTCCTGGGCCCGCTGTGACTTCGCCGAGCTGCCGGCCGCGCTGGCCGACGCGGTCGACGTACTCGTGTGGACCGACGCCGACGGGGACCGGGTCCCGACCCAGGAGGTCGTCTCCTACCCCGGCCCGGAGCACTGCGACTGGCAGTCGATGACGTTCCTGGAGACCGGCGGCCACACCTACGTGCGGGCGCCCACGCCGGACCTCCGCGACTTCTTCGCCGAGCCCTACGAGCCGGCGCGACCTCTGCCGGCCGACGCCGTGGACACCGGGTTCGAGCGGGACGGCCGGCACCTGTGGCTGTCGCCGGACCGGCGGCGGGCCTACGTCGGCGACCGCACGTCCGTCGAGCTGTGGCCGGCGACCACGCGGCACCTCGGCTGCGCCTGATCGTCAGCCTCGGCCGGTCGCGGTCTCCACGGCGCCGAGCCACTCCTCGGGTGCGTCCCGGTGCAGGCAGTGCCCGCCCTCGATGTCGATCACACGGCCGGACGGGTCACTGGAGAAGGCCCGTGAGCGCCATTGCCGTGGCGGGCCGGTCCGCGGACCCTGGTCGTATGAGGATGTCTCCATCGACTGGTCTGCGCCGTGAGCGGTCACGCGTGGGACCCCGTGGAGGGTGACGTCAACGGCGCGCACCGGACGTGCGGGCGGTGTGGTCGCAGCCAGCCCGTGGACCTCCGGCCAAGGCGCTCGAAGGGTGTGATCCCCGACGACGGGGTGCCCTTCGGGTGACGACGGGACTGCGGCATGTCGGCCGTCGCGAAACCGCCTGAGGTGAGGCGGGGACTCGACCGACAGGGCACGCCGGCGAGAGTCAAGCCCTAGTCGCAGTTGGCGAACAGTGACCCGTCGAAGAGCTCCGGCCGCTCCTTGCGCAGCAGCGGGTCGGCGGCGGCCTCCTCCACGAGCTTCGAGCCGGTGGCCTGCGCGCGGCCGTCCTTCACGGTGTACGTCGTCTCGGTGACGTCCCACGCCAGGATGACGCCGGGCGGCTCGTGGGCCACGGCGGTCAGCAGGGCGATGCCGCCGTCGGGCGTGCAGGTCGCGGTCATCGGCGGGGCCCCTCCGTCGGTGGCGACGAACGGCACCACCGGCCGGCCTTCCGACGTCACCTCGGTCAGGCCGGTCTCGCCGCCGCTGCCGAACAGGTGCGGCTGCCAGCCGCCGCGGGGATGGGGCTTCGCTGACAGCAGCACCAGTTCCGGCGCGTCGGCGCCCTGCAGGTGCACGACGGTCGCCTGCTTCGGGACGAGGTCGAGCCCGCCGACATCGGCCCACCCGCCACCGTCGGCCAGCAGCCGGTCCGCGCAGGGCCCCGCCCCGCTCCCGGCGAGACGCACCGTCGACGGCTGTCCTTTCCCCTCCAGGTCGGCCTTCGCCACCACCGTGCCCTGGCCGGCGCACTCGCCGGAGTCGGGTGCGCTCGATCCCGTCTGTGACCCGCAGGCCGAGAGCCCCAGCAGGGCGGACAGGACGGCTGCGGTTCCAAGAGTGCGCATGCCGGTCCGACGTGCTCGCTGCCCCAGGGGTTCCATCCCTCCACCCTGTCAGGGCGGTCCGGGGCCGAGCAGCCAGGCGGCGCCGTAGGCCGCCGACCCGGCCGCGAGCACCCCGAGCACGCCGGCGGCCGTGCGGAGCCTCAGCCGGGACAGGCGCACGGCCAGCGGCAGCAGCAGCGGGTAGGCCGGCAGGAGGTACCTCGGCTTCGAGCCGAAGTAGCCCGAGGTCGTCAGGGCCAGGGCGAGCAACGTCGCGCCGAGCACGAGCAGCGGGAGCGGCTGCCGGTCCCGGACCGCCAGCACGAGGAGGCCGAGCAACGCCACGACCCCGGCGAGCAGCAGGAGGCCCTGCCACCAGCCGTCCCCGGCGAGGTGGTCGACCACCCAGCCGCCGAACGCCCGCCCGCCGTCGAAGCCGTTCCCCCAGCCGTCGGCCACCCGGAAGTAGCCGAGCGGCTCGCCGGTGCGGGTACCGACCCAGGCCAGGTAGCCGAGGAGGCCCAGCGGCGCCAGCAGCATCCCGGCGAGCGCCAGGCGGTCCCGACGGCGCACCACCTCGACCAGGGCGGGGACGGCGACGGCGGCGACCACCGCGACGCCGACCGGCCGGGTCAGGCCGGCCAGCGCGGCGAGGGCTCCCGCGAGCAGCCAGTGCCGGCGCAGCGTGGCGTGCACGGCCCACGCCGCGAGGGCGGTGAACAGGGCCTCGCTGTAGGCCATCGAGGTGACGATGGCGACGGGTACGACGGACCACAGGACGGCCAGCAGGACGCCGACGCGGGCGTCGTACACGTGCGCACCGACGGCGTACAGGCGCCAGGCCGCAAGGGCGGTCGCGACCCAGGTGACGACGAGGCCCGCGTCGACGTACGCCAGGCCGGACGCCGCGGCGACGATCCGCTCCAGCACCGGCAGCAGCGGGAAGAACGCGTAGTCCGACAGGTGCCGGCCGTCCGGTTGCAGCACGGTGTGGCCGTAGCCGGCGCGGGCGATGCCGGCGTACCACTGCGCGTCCCACCGGACCAGCCGTCCGTGCGCGGTGCGCCCCGACCAGGCCGCGGCGGACGCGAGCACCAGCACGCCGACGACGCGGACGCCGAGGACGAGGAGGACCGCTCGGACCGCTGCGGCGGTCAGGCATCCTGCCGCGGCTGCACCGGCGGAGCAGGGGTCGGCGGGACCGCGGTCGGCGGGATCGCGGTCGGCGGCAGCTCGTGCCGCGGCCGGCGGCCCAGCAGACGAGGCAGCATCCGGGCCAGCTGCCGGGGGCCGCCGGCCAGCACGGTCTGCGGCACCGCGGTGTCGACGGCCGCGGTCAGCTGCAGCACCACACCGCCGACGAGCAGACCGGCGATGAGATCGGCGAACCAGTGCCAGTTCAGCGTCAGCGACGTGATCACCATGGTCAGCGACAGCAGCGCCACCGCCGACCACAGCACGCGCACCAGCGTGCGGCTCACGTTGCGGTAGCGGCTGAGCAGGTAGGCCACCAGGCCGTAGACGAGCACGATGTTCGCGGTGTGCCCGGACGGGTAGGCCATCCCGCCGACGAAGAACGACGGGTCCGCCGCCTCGGGCTGACCCCGGCCCAGCAGGACCTTGAGGATCAGCACCATCAGGTTCAGGGAGAACACCGAGATCGCGACCACCCAGGCGGGCCGCCAGGACTCCCGGTAGCGGCAGGCCACGAACGTGGCGACGGCGAGGATCGGGAGGCACACGGCCCGCTGCCCGATCCGGTCCAGCACGTGGAGGAACGCCACCCACCCCGGGGGCGGTGGGTCGAGGTTGAAGTAGGTGTCGATGGAGATCAGTGGCCCCATCGCCAGCAACGTGAAGCCGACGAACACCAGGAACAGGAAGCCGGCCAGGGCGAGGCCCGACGACACCTCCGTCGTCCAGTCATCGTGGGGCGTCGCAGGTGCGCGACGTCTCCAACGCATGACCAACCTCCGATGTGCTCGCACCCCGCCGTCTCCGGCCAATATTAGGCTGAGGGCCATGCGTGAAGGCCGTCGCCCGGGACCCAGCACCCGGGTGCGCGTTCACGAGGTCGTCACCAGCTCCCGACCGGGTCCGGACACGACGGGCCGAACACGGGGCCGGCGGCCGCAGTGCGCCGCCACGAGGACAGGCTCGCGACCGAGGAGCCGCTCGAGGTCCGGCTGGCCTGGCCGGGGCGTCCCGCGGCCCGCGTCGCGGTCACGATGCGCACCCCCGGGCACGACTTCGAGCTGGCCACCGGCTTCCTGTACGCCGAGGGCGTCCTCGCGTCCTCCGACGACCTGCGGACCGTCGCCTACTGCACCGACGCGACGCTCACCCCGGAGCAGGAGCTCAACGTGGTCACCGTCGAGCTGTCGCGGCCGCCGCGTCGCGCGCCGGCCGACCGCTACGCCGGGCTCGCCGCCGCCTCCTCGGCGTGCGGGGTGTGCGGCACCGAGAGCATCGACGACGTCCTCGCGCTCTGCGACGTGCGCGCCTCCTCCCGGTGGGAGGACCTGCGGGTGCCCACGGAGGTGCTGCTGTCGCTGCCGGAGCGGCTGCGGGAGGCCCAGCGGGTCTTCGACTCCACCGGTGGCCTGCACGCCGCCGGCCTGTTCGACGCGACGGGCACCCCGTTCGTCGTACGCGAGGACATCGGACGGCACAACGCCGTCGACAAGGTGGTCGGCGCCCGGGTGCTGGCCGGCGAGTCCCCGGCCGTCCCGCTGCTGTGCGTCAGCGGCCGGATCGGCTTCGAGATCGTGCAGAAGGCGACGGTCGCCGGCATCGGGGTGCTGGCCGCCGTCGGCGCCCCGTCCAGCCTGGCCGTCGACCTGGCCAGGCGCGCCGGCCTGTGCACCGCGGGGTTCGTCCGCGACGGCCGGTTCGTGGTGTACGCCGCACCGGAGCGCCTCGACGGCGTGTGACCCGGATTCTGTCGGCAGCGCCACCTAGCCTTCGGGCATGCGCATCCTGCACACCTCCGACTGGCACCTCGGCCGGTCGTTCCACCGGGTGGGGATGCTCGACGCGCAGGCGGCCTACGTCGACCACCTGCTCGCCGTGGTCGAGGAGGAGCAGGTCGACCTCGTGGTCGTCTCCGGCGACGTGCACGACCGGGCGCTGCCGCCGGTCGACGCCGTCGAGCTCGCCGACGAGACCTTCGCCCGGCTGGCCGCCTCGCGGGCGCACGTGGTGGTCTCCAGCGGCAACCACGACTCCCCCGCCCGGCTCGGCTTCAACGCCCGGCTCGCCGACGCGGCCGGCGTGCACCTGCGCACCCGCTGGCAGGACGTCGGCGCCCCGGTGCTGCTCGAGGACGCGCACGGCCCGGTCGCGGTCTACGGCATCCCCTATCTCGAGCCCGACGCGGTCCGCACCGCGTGGGACCTGCCGGCCCGCAGCCACGAGGCGGCGCTGACCGCGGCCATGAGCCGGGTCGGGGCGGACCTCGCCGGGCGCCCCGGCGCGCGGTCGGTCGTGCTCGCGCACGCGTTCGTGGCCGGCAGCCCCGACGCCGCGCCGCGGATGGCGTCCGACAGCGAGCGCGACATCTCCGTGGGCGGTCTGCAGATCGCCCCGACGAGCCTGTTCGCCGGCGTCGACTACGCCGCCCTCGGCCACCTGCACGGGCAGCAGACGCTCACCGACACCGTCCGCTACAGCGGCTCGCCGCTCGCCTACTCGTTCTCCGAGGCCGGCCACACCAAGGGCTCCTGGCTCGTCGACCTCGGCGCCGACGGGTTGAGCGAGGCCACGTTCCTGCCGGCGCCGGTGCCGCGCCGGCTGGCGACGCTGCGCGGCCGCATCGAGGACCTGCTCGCCGACCC
Source organism: uncultured Actinomycetota bacterium (assembly GCA_963827435.1). GTDB lineage: Bacteria > Actinomycetota > Actinomycetes > Propionibacteriales > Nocardioidaceae > Nocardioides_B. The sequence continues at coordinate 15,133 of CAWHAU010000015.1, read as the reverse complement.
GCGGCACGCCGACGTGGAGGACTGCTGGCTCCAGGTCACCCTGACCGACCCCCGCCGGCCGCTGCACGCGATGGACCGGCTGGCCCAGCGGTTCCCGCACACGCTGATGATCGGCTTCGAGCCCGAGGGCGCGGTGGCGTCGCGCGGACCGGTCGTGCCCCGGGTCGACGGCCGCAGCGACCTCGACGTGGCGCTCGGCTTCGTGGCCGAGGTGCGTGACCTCGAGGCCACCACCGAGGAGGAGCTCCTGCTCCAGCTGGCCTGCGACGCCTGCCGCATCGACGACGACCGCGACGCCGACTTCCAGGTCGGTCAGCAGGCCGGTCAGCAGGTCGGCTGATGCGCCTGCACCACCTCACCGCGACCGCGTTCGGGCCGTTCGCGGACACCGTCAGCGTCGACTTCGAGGAGCTCAACGACGCCGGCCTGTTCCTGCTCACCGGGCCGACGGGTGCCGGCAAGAGCAGCCTGCTCGACGCCGTCTGCTTCGCCCTCTACGGCCAGGTGCCCGGTGCCCGCGGCGTGAAGACCCTCAAGTCCCAGCACGCCGGCCCCGACGCCCGCCCGGAGGTCGTCCTCGACTTCAGCGTGCGCGACCGCCGGTTCGTCGTACGACGGACGCCGGAGTGGTCCCGACCCAAGAAGCGCGGCGACGGGTTCACCCCCGAGAAGGCCGCGGCGTCGATCACCGAGACCACCCACGGCGAGGACCACTTCCTGTCCTCGCGGGCGGCGGAGGTCGGGCTGCTGATCAACGACCTGATGGGCATGACCGCCGACCAGTTCGTCCAGGTGGCGCTGCTGCCCCAGGGCGAGTTCCAGAGATTCCTGCGGGCGTCCTCGCAGGAGCGGCACGACGTCCTGCAGCACCTGTTCCGGACCAACCGGTTCGCACGGATCGAGGACTGGGTCCACGAGCACAGCCGCGGGCTCAAGGACCGCTCCGGCCGCGACCAGGCCGACGTCCAGCGCCTGGCGGACGCGGTGGCCGACCGCAGCGGCACCGAGCTGCCGGAGGACCTGTCGGCCGACGGACTGCCCGCTGCGGCCGGCGACGGCCGACTGCTGGCCTGGGCTGCCGCATGTCGCGACGAGGCGTCGACCGGTCTCGCCACGGCCACCGACGAGTCCGCGCGGGCGCGCGCCGGCCTCGACGAGGCAACTCGACCGGCACCGCTCCGCCGAGCACGCCCGCGAGCAGACCGCGCGACGGACCGCCGCCGAGGCGGTGCTGCGCACCCTGGCCGAGAGCGACGACGAGGTGTCGGCCGCGCGCGCCGCGCTGTCCGCTGCCGAGCGCGCCGCCGCCTGCCGACCTCTGATCGCCCTCCTGGACCAGGCTGTCAGTGGCGCCGAGACCGCGGAGACCGAGCACATCGGCGTCCTCGCGTCGGTCAGCGAGGCCGCGCGGTCCGCGCCGGGGGTCGACGCCGCCCCGTCCGACCCGTCCGACCTGCCGGTTCTGCTGCGCACGCTCCGCGCCCGCGCCACCCGCCTCGAGACGCTGGTCCCCCGCGAGCTCGCCGGCCGTCGAGCCCGGCGTGACCTGGACGGCGCACGCACCCGGGTGACCGCCGCCGAGGCCGAGCACGCCCGCCTGACCGAGCGCGCCGCCGTCCTGCCCCACGAGGTCGAGGCGCTGGACGCTCAGGTCCGTGAGGCCACGGCGCGGGCCGCCCGCCGCGAGGCCCTGACCCTGGCGCTGACCGCGGCCCGCCGACGGCACGACGCGGCCCGCGGCCTGCCCGATGCCGAGACCCGGCTGACCCGGTCGGCCGACGAGCACCGGGCAGCCCGCGACGCCCTCCTGACCGCTCGCGAGGAGCGCGCCGACCTGGTCGCCCGACGGCTGGCGGAGATGGCGGCCGAGCTGGCCGGGAGTCTCGCGGACGGCGCACCGTGCCAGGTCTGCGGCAGCACCGACCACCCCGCGCCCGCGCAGCCGGCCACCGACGCGGTCACCGCCGCCGACCAGGAGGCGGCCGAGACCCGGGTGGCCGCGCTCACCGAGGCGCTCGAGGCATCCGCCGCCACGCTCCGCCAGGCGGAGCACCACCGGGACGTGCTCGACCTCCGCCGCCGAGGACGTCGCCGCCGACGCCGCCGCCGCCGAGGTCGAGCGGCTCCTCGACGACCTGGCCGACGCCGAGGCCGCGGAGCACGTGCGGGCCCGGCTCCAGGCCGACCTCGACGCGGGCGCCGCCGAGCTGGCGGCGGTGTCCGCGCGCCAGGCGACCGTCGCGGCCGACCTGGCCGGCCTGCGACAGACGGTGGCGGGGCTGGAGGACACGGTCGCGGCCGTCGCGGCCGAGCTCGCCGAGGTCCGCGACCCTGACGCGGACAGCACTCTGGAGGACGACGTCCGTGACCTGCACACGCTGGCCGACCAGGTCGAGCGGGCGATCCAGGTGGCCGCGGACGCCGAGCAGGCCACCGCCCGCGCGCGGGAGCTCCGCGGCCAGGCCGACGAGTCGGCCCAGGACCACGGCTTCGGCTCGCTCGACGAGGCGCGTGCCGCCGTCCTCGACCCCGAGCGTCAACGCCGGCTGGCCGAGCAGCTCGCCGAGCGCGACCGCACGGCCGCCCGGGCGCAGGAGGTCCTCGACGAGGTCCTCGACGGTGACGTCGTCGACCCGACGGACGTCGACCTTCCCCGGCTGGCTGCCGAGCTGGCGGAGGCAGAGACGACGGCCCGCGAGGCCGAGCGCCGGCTCCACCTCGCCGAGGCCCGGCTCGAGTCCGTCACCTCCCTGCTGGCGCGGCTCGACGCCGCCGTCGTCGCCTGGGCGCCGCTGCGGGACGAGTCGCTGCGCGCCGAGTCGATGTCCCGCCTGGTGCGCGGGATGGGACAGGACAACCAGCTCCAGATGCGGCTGTCCGCCTACGTCCTCGCCACCCGGCTCGACCAGGTCGTCGCCGCCGCCAACGAACGCCTCGGGCACATGCGCGACCAGCGCTACCTGCTCCAGCGCACCGACCGGGCCGCCCGCAAGGGATCCCAGGCCGGGCTGGGCCTCGAGGTCGTCGACCAGTGGACCGGCGACGCCCGCGACCCGTCGACCCTGTCGGGCGGCGAGACGTTCGTGGTGTCGCTGTCCCTGGCGCTCGGCCTCGCCGACGTGGTCACCCAGGAGGCGGGCGGCACCGAGATCGAGACCCTCTTCGTCGACGAGGGTTTCGGCACCCTGGACGCCGACACCCTCGACGACGTGATGGACCGGCTCGACGGGCTCCGCGCCGGCGGTCGCACGGTCGGCGTGGTCAGCCATGTCAGCGAGCTGCGCAACCGGATCCCGACGCAGGTGCACGTGCAGAAGGGCCGCACCGGCTCCACGGTCACCGTCGCCACCCTGGTCGGATGAGCGTCGACGACCTGCCGATGGTCGCCGTCGTCGACATCGACGGCGTGGTCGCCGACGTCCGTCACCGGCTGCACCACGTGACCGGCCGCCCGAAGGACTGGCGCTCGTTCTTCGCGGCCGCGGCTGACGACGGCCTGTTGGCCGAGGGCGAGCACGCGGTCCGGGCGCTGGCCGAGGTCTACGACGTCGTCTACCTCTCCGGCCGCCCCGAGCGGCTGCGCCGGGTCACCGAGGACTGGTTCGCCCGCCACGACCTCCCCGAGGGCCGGCTGGTGCTCCGTCCGTTCGACGACTACCGGCCGTCCAGCGTCTACAAGGTCGAGGCCCTCCGGACGATCGCCGCGACCCGCACCGTCGTGGTGCTCGTCGACGACGACCCGCGGGTGCTCGACGCAGCGAGGGCGGCCGGGTTCGACGTACTCCCGGCGACGTGGATGGGCGAGCACACCGCGCTGCGCGAGGCCCAGGAGCGCGACGGGCGCACCTGAGCGGCGACACGCGGCAGCCCCGACGGCTGCGCCAGTCCTCGCGCGGCATAGCCTCGGAACCATGACCGCGCCGCACGAGATCGACGCCTCGTTCACCGCACTCCCCTACCGCCGGATGGCCGAGGCCGCGCTCGCCCGGGCACAGGACTTCCACGTCAGTCATGCGGACTTCCGCTTCGAGCGGATCCGCAGCCAGGACGTGAAGGTGCGGGACGGCCGCCTGCAGGGCGCTTCGGACTCCGAGGACGTCGGCTTCGCGGTCCGGGTGGTCCTCAACGGCGCCTGGGGGTTCGCCTCCGGCGTCGGGCTCGGCCAGACGTCCGCCATCCAGATCACCGAGACCGCGATCCGCACCGCTCAGGTCGCCGCGGCGATGACGTCGCGTCCCATCGAGCTCGCGCCCGAGCCGACGTACCACGACGTCGACTGGGTCTCCGCCTACGAGATCGACCCGCTGTCGGTGCCGCTGACCGACAAGGTCGACCTGCTCTCGGACTGGACGCAGAAGCTGCTCGCCGCCGACGTCGTGCAGCACGCGTCCGGCACGCTCCAGCAGGTCGTGGAGAACAAGTTCTACGCCGACCTCTCCGGCACCATGACCACCCAGCAGCGGGTGCGGCTGCAGCCCACCGTCGAGGCCTACGGCAGCGACGAGAAGACCGGCGTCTTCGACTCGATGCGCACGATCGCCCCGCCGGTCGGGCGCGGCTGGGAGTACCTCGTCGGCGACGGCTACGACTGGGGCACCGAGCTGGCCGAGCTCCCCGACCTGCTCGCCGAGAAGCTGGCGGCTCCGTCGGTGGAGGCCGGCCGCTACGACCTCGTGATCCACCCGTCGAACCTGTGGCTCACCATCCACGAGTCCATCGGGCACGCCACCGAGCTCGACCGTGCGCTCGGCTACGAGGCGAACTACGCCGGCACGTCGTTCGCCACCATCGACAAGCTGAACACCCTGCAGTACGGCTCGCCGGTCATGAACGTCACCGGCGACCGCACCCAGCCGAACGGCCTGGCCACCATCGGCTACGACGACGAGGGCGTGCAGACCCAGAGCTGGGACATCGTCAGGGACGGCGTCCTGGTCGGCTACCAGCTCGACCGGTCGATGGCGCACATGCACCCCGAGCTCAACGACGGCCGCTCCAACGGCTGCGCGTACGCCGACTCCCCCGGCCACATCCCGATCCAGCGGATGGCGAACGTGTCCCTGCAGCCCGCCGCCGACGGCCCGAGCACCGACGAGCTGATCGGCCGCGTCGAGCGCGGCATCTACGTGGTCGGCGACAAGTCCTGGTCGATCGACATGCAGCGCTACAACTTCCAGTTCACCGGCCAGCGCTTCTACCGGATCGAGGACGGCAAGCTCGCCGGGCAGCTGCGCGACGTCGCCTACCAGGCCACCACCACCGACTTCTGGAACTCCATGGAGGCGGTCGGCGGCCCGGACACCTACGTCCTGGGTGGCGCGTTCAACTGCGGCAAGGCCCAGCCCGGCCAGGTCGCCGCGGTCTCGCACGGCTGCCCCACGTCGCTGTTCCGCGACGTCAACGTGCTCAACACCACCGCCGAGGGTTCCGGCTGACCGCCGGCCCACCCCGACCGCACCCGCCTCGACAGCGAAGGACCTCCCCATGACGGCAGCCAGCCCGCAGGAGCTCGTGGAGCACGCACTGCGCACCAGCTCGTCCGACCAGTGCGTGGTGATGGTGCACGACTCCACCAGCGCCAACCTGCGCTGGGCCAACAACACCCTGACCACCAACGGCGTCATGCACGACGTCTCCGTCACGGTGATCGCCTTCCACGGCACCGGCGAGGGTACGGCGGCCGGCTCGGTGTCCGCGAGCGCGTCGTCGACCGAGCAGGTCACTCGGATCGTCGAGCAGGCCGATGCCGCGGCCAAGGCCAGCGGACCGGCCGAGGACGCCAACGAGCTCGTGAGCGGCGAGGCGGCCGCCGACTGGTACGACCCCTCCGGCGAGACCTCGATCGAGGTCTACTCCGACTTCGCTCCGGCGCTCGGCGAGGCGTTCGGGCGGGCCAGCGCGGAGGGCCGGATCCTCTACGGCTTCGTGGACCACGACGTCACCACCACGTACCTCGGCACCAGCACCGGCCTGCGGCTGCGTCACGTCCAGCCGACCGGTCACTACGGCTGCACCGCCAAGCCCACCGACCTCTCCACCAGTGCCTGGGTCGGCGGCGCCACCCGTGACTTCACCGACGTCGACGCCACCGCCATGGACGCCGAGCTGGTCCGCCGGCTCGGCTGGGCCGAGCGCCGGGTCGACCTCGAGGCCGGCCGCTACGACACGGTCCTGCCTCCCACCGCGGTGTCGGACCTGATGATCTACGCCTACTGGACCGCGTCGGCCCGCGAGGCCCACGACGGCCAGACGGTGTTCTCCAAGCGCGGCGGCGGCACCCGGATCGGCGAGAGGCTCTCCGACCAGCCGCTGCAGGTCTACTCCGACCCGGCCTACCCGCGGCTCGAGGCCTCGCCCTTCGTCAGCAGCTCGTCCAGCAACGAGATCGAGAGCGTCTTCGACAACGGCCTGCCGCTGTCGCGGACCCACTGGGTCAAGGACGGCACGCTGGCTGCGCTGCTGCAGAACCGCTACTCCGCCCAGCTGACCGGCCAGCCCGTCACGCCGTACATCGACAACCTGGTCGTCGAGGTCGACGGCGCCACCGGCAGCACGCAGGACCTGCTCGCCGGCGTCGAGCGCGGCCTGCTGGTCACCTGCCTCTGGTACATCCGTGAGGTCGACCCGCAGACCCTCCTGCTCACCGGCCTGACCCGCGACGGCGTGTACCTCGTCGAGAACGGTGAGGTCACCGGCGCGGTCAACAACTTCCGGTTCAACGAGAGCCCGGTCGACCTGATGCGCCGCTTCTCGCACGCCTCCGCCACCGCCCCCAGCTTCTCCCGCGAGTGGGGCGACTACTTCCCCCGCACCGCCACCCCCGCCCTCCGGGTCCCCGACTTCAACATGTCCACCGTCTCCCAGGCCAACTGAGCCCCCCCTGACGCTGACTTGGCGCATTCGGCGGCCAAAACAACGCTGACTTGGCGCATCTGGTTGGCACGTGCCAACCAGATGCGCCAAGTCAGCGTCAGTGCGGGTGACCGCCGGGGATCGGCGCGGCGGGGTCGTAGGGCACCCGCGTGTAGACGAAGGTCTCGCAGACCAGGTGGTTGATGCTGCCGTCGTCGTTGCGTACGACGTGCAGGTGCTCGCCGTGGTGGTAGCCGCGGGTGCCGAGGAAGGTGCCGTCGTCCTGCGGCACCAACCGGTGCGCCTCGGCGCGCCGCACGGGGTTGGACACGACGACCTCGCGGCCGTCCCACGCGAACGACAGCGCGGTGTTGCCCCAGTGCCAGACGCCGAGGATCTCGCTGACCGCGGCCGGCACGTCGCGGCTGGGGCGCCACGGCCGCGGCTTGGTCCCCTCCCACGTCTCCAGCTCGGCGAGCAGGTCGACGGGCAGCCCCTCGCAGCGCATCCCGACGGTCGCGTTGGCCACCACCACCGCCCCCGTACGACGGACCGGGTCGGCGAAGCACCCGGCCAGGAAGCCCGGCATCGACCCGGTGTGGCCGTGCAGCATCCCCGACCCGCCGCGGGCGAGCTGGAAGCCGAGACCGTGCGCGCTGGCGAGCGCCGCGGCCCGAGTACCCGACTGCGGGGTGGCCATCTCCTCGAGCGTCGACCGCGGCAGCACGTCGTCGTGGCCGGCGGCCAGGAACGCGACGTAGCGGCCGAGGTCGGTGACCGTGCTCCACACCTGGCCGGCCGGCGCCATGGCACCGGCGTCGTGCGCGGGCTCCGGGGTGAGCGTGCCGGCGTAGTGGTGCACGCTCCAGCCGGTCGCGTGCGGCTCCTCGGGAAGGTAGGACGTGCGGGTCATCCCGAGCGGAGCCAGGATGCGCTCCCCCACCACGTCGAACCACGACTTGCCGCGGAGCCTCGCCACCACCTCGCCCAGGAGCGCGAAGGCGGTGTTCGTGTAGTGGAAGGTCGCGCCGACCTCGAACGCCGGCGCCGTGTCGTCGAGCGCAGCGGCCAGCTCGTCGAACGTGCCGCCCGGCGTGCGCTCCCACCACGAGCCGGTGGGCTCGGCGTGCATGCCGGTCGCGTGTGCCAGCAGGTCGCGGATCGTCCGGTCGCCGTAGGCGATGCCGGGCAGGTGCGCGTCGAGCCGGTCGTTGAGCGTGAGCAGCCCCTCGTCGCGCAGCTGCAGCACGCAGACGGCGACGAGGGTCTTGGTGATCGAGCCGATGCGGTACTGCACGTCGGGCCCGGTCTCGAACCCGTCGAGCCCGGACACCGCGCCGGTCCACACGAGCTCGCCGTCACGGACGAGCCCGCCGACGACGGAGGGCAGCCGTCCGTCCGCCTGCTCGCGCGCCAGCAGGACGTCGAGCCGGCGGGCGGTCAGGTCCGAGACGCTCATCCGGGGTCCCTGCGGGAAGCGGAACGCAGTGAGCATTCCCGTGGGGTGGTCTTCATGCCCCGGTCTCGGGGGACTCGGCGAACGCCTCGGGAGACGGGCAGGCGCAGACGAGGTGGCGGTCGCCGTAGGCCTGGTCGATGCGAGCGACCGGCGGCCAGTACTTGTCCGGGTCGTAGCCGGCCGGGAACACCGCGACCTCGCGGGAGTACCCGCGGTCCCACGCGCCGGTCAGCGCCCGCGCGGTGTGCGGCGCGCCGCGCAGGGGCGAGGACTCGGGGGTCCACTCCCCCGCCGCCACGCGCTCGATCTCGCCGCGGATCGCGATCATCGCGTCGACGAAGCGGTCGATCTCCCCGAGGTCCTCGGACTCGGTCGGCTCGACCATCAGCGTGCCGGCGACCGGGAAGCTCATCGTCGGCGAGTGGAAGCCGTAGTCGACCAGCCGCTTGGCCACGTCGTCGACGGTCACACCGGTCCTCTTGGAGATGTCGCGCAGGTCGAGGATGCACTCGTGGGCGACGAGGTCGCCATGTCCCTTGTAGAGCACGGGAAAGTGCTGACCGAGCCGTTTGGCGATGTAGTTCGCGGACAGCACCGCGACGGCCGTGGCATCGGTCAGCCCCTGGCCGCCCATCATCCGCACGTAGGCCCACGAGATCGGCAGGATGCCGGCCGAGCCGTACGGCGCCGCGCTGACCGGGCCGATGCCGTCACGTCGAGCCGGGTCGGGGTGACCCGGGTGCGACGGAAGGTACGGCGCGAGGTGCGAGCGCACCGCGACCGGGCCGACACCCGGACCGCCGCCGCCGTGCGGGATGCAGAACGTCTTGTGCAGGTTGAGGTGCGACACGTCGCCGCCGAACTCGCCCGGCTTCGCGTAGCCGAGCAGGGCGTTGAGGTTCGCCCCGTCGACGTACACCTGGCCGCCGTGCTCGTGCACGACCGAGCACAGGTCGCCGATGCCGTCCTCGTAGGCGCCGTGCGTCGACGGGTAGGTCACCATGATCGCGGCGAGGTCGTCGGCGTGCGTCTCGCACTGGGCGCGCAGGTCGTCCATGTCGACGCGGCCGTCGGAGGCGGCCTTGACGACCACGACGCGCATTCCGGCCATCACCGCGGACGCGGCGTTCGTGCCGTGCGCCGACGACGGGATCAGGCAGACGTCGCGGGCCGCCTCGCCGTTGGCGACGTGGTAGGCGCGGATCGCGAGCAGGCCGGCGAGCTCGCCCTGCGAGCCGGCGTTCGGCTGGATCGACACCCGGTCGTAGCCGGTCACCTCCGCCAGCCAGGACTCGAGCTCCTCGATGAGGTGCGTGTAGCCGGCCGCGTCCTGCGCCGGCGCGAACGGGTGCAGGTCGGCGAAGCCGGGCAGGCTGACCGGCTCCATCTCGGTGGTGGCGTTGAGCTTCATCGTGCAGGAGCCCAGCGGGATCATGCCGCGGTCGAGGGCATAGTCGCGGGCCGAGAGCCGGCGCAGGTAGCGCAGCATCGACGTCTCGGACCGGTGCGTGTTGAACACCTCGTGCGTGAGGAACTCGCTCGCCCGCACCAGCTCCGCCGGAAGGTCGGACCCGACCCGCGCGTCGACGTCGTCGAGGTCGACCTGCCCGGCACCGAAGGCGGCCAGCACCGCGGACAGGTGCTCGCGCGAAGTGGTCTCAGAGGTGGACACGCCCACCGTGTCGTCGTCGGCGAGCCGGACGTGCACGCCGGCCTCCCGGGCGGCGTCGACCACCGCGGCCGCGCGTCCGGGCACCGACACGGTCACGGTGTCGAAGAAGCTGTGGTGGCGCACGTCGAGCCCGCCCTCACGCAGCGCCGCCGCGAGCACGGCGGCGTAGCGGTGGGTGCGACGTGCGATGTCCCGCAGCCCCTCGGGGCCGTGGTAGACGGCGTACATCGACGCGACGACGGCCAGCAGCACCTGCGCGGTGCAGATGTTCGAGGTCGCCTTGTCGCGACGGATGTGCTGCTCGCGGGTCTGCAGCGCCAGCCGGTACGCCGGCCGGCCCTCCGCGTCCACCGAGACCCCGACCAGCCGGCCGGGCAGGTGCCGCTCGAGACCGGCGCGCACGGACATGAAGCCGGCGTGCGGGCCGCCGTAGAACAGCGGCACGCCGAACCGCTGCGACGACCCGACCACGACGTCGGCGCCCATCGAGCCCGGCGACTCCAGCAGCGTCAGCGCCAGCAGGTCGGCGGCCACCACGGCCATCCCGCCGCGCTCGTGCACGGCGTCGATGACCGGTCGCGGGTCGAGCACCGCGCCGTCGGCGCCGGGGTACTGCACCAGCACGCCGCACAGCTCGCCCTCGGGCAGCCCGTCGGCCAGGTCGGCCACGACGACCGGGATGCCCATCGCCTTCGCCCGGGTCTCCACCACCGCGATGGTCTGCGGCAGCGCGTTCGCGTCCACCACGAACGGGCCGGTGGCCTTCTTGTTGCCACGCCGCACCAGCGTCATCGCCTCGGCGGCCGCGGTGCCCTCGTCGAGCAGCGACGCGTTCGCCGTCGGCAGGCCGGTCAGGTCGCCGACCATGGTCTGGAAGTTCAGCAGCGCCTCGAGGCGGCCCTGCGAGATCTCGGGCTGGTAGGGCGTGTACGCGGTGTACCAGCTGGGGTCCTCCAGCACGTTCCGTCGTACGACGGGCGGGGTGATCGTGCCGTGGTAGCCCAGGCCGATCATCGGCTCACGGGGCGTGTTGCGCCCGGCGATCTCCCGCAGCTCGCGGGCCGCCTGCTGCTCGGTGGCGGCGGCGGGCAGACCCAGGTCGGCGGCGGCCCGGATGCCACCGGGCACGGCCGCGTCCATCAGGGCGTCGAGGGAGTCGAACCCGAGCGCGGCCAGCATGGTCGCCCGCTCGCTCGAGCCGGGGCCGATGTGACGGTCGACGAACGCGCTCGCGGTGTCGAGGTCGGCAAGGCTGGGATGGTCGGACACAGAGGCTCCTGGGCTCGGCGGTTCAGGTCGCCTCCCCTTCTGTCGGCCCGGCCGGGGGCGGCCGTCCTCCAGAGTTGCCTCGTCCACGCGGTCCTGGCGCCTGAGAGGTTCCGGGGAGGGTTTGCCCCTTCGGCGCTCCGAACGAGGAAGTGGTCGGAGACTCTCCCGCGCGGTGTCTGCAGCCCTCCCAGGATACCCGGCCCAGGCGCACGGAACACGCCGAGCGGTCGCGAACTGCGGCCCGAGATGCGCCGAGGCGTCCCGTTCTGCGACCGGAGATCACAGGACGGGACGCCTCGGCGGCCCTGGCGTCGCGGAACGCGACGCCTCAGCGTGGGGGTGGTGCGGTCAGCCGGCGGACCGGGCGCGACGCCGGGCGGCGAGCTCGTCGGAGGCGTGGCTGTCGTCGGCGGTCTCGGTGGCGCGCTCGCTGGGCAGCTCGGCGAGCGACCCCTCGATCTCGCGCCACACACCACCGATCGCGATGCCGAAGACGCCCTGACCGCCCTGGAGCAGGTCGATGACCTCGTCGTTGCTGGTGCACTCGTAGACCGTGGCGCCGTCGCTCATCAGCGTGACGCGGGTCAGGTCGTCGGTGCCGCGCTTGCGCAGGTGCTGGACCGCGGTGCGGATCTGCTGCAGCGAGATGCCGGCGTCCAGGAGGCGCTTGATGACCTTGAGCACCAGGATGTCGCGGAAGGAGTAGAGCCGCTGGGTGCCGGAGCCGGTGGCGCCGCGCACGCTGGGCTCGACGAGGCCGGTGCGGGCCCAGTAGTCGAGCTGGCGGTAGGTGATGCCGGCCGCGTTGCAGGCGGTCGGTCCGCGGTAGCCCGCGTCGCTGGGCAGCGGGGACACGTCGTCGTCGAAGAGCAGCCCCTGCTGGTCCGCGACCTCGGCCGCCTCGCGCGCCGCCGTCTCGTCGGCCGCGCTCCGCGCAGTCACGTCGTCGTTGCCTGTCACCGTTGACCTCGTCTCGTCTGCTTCGCTTGGCATGTCGCTCCCTTGAGGGAAGCCGTCGGTCCTCGGGGCGGTCGGTGCGACCGGAAGGACAACGGTGGAGTTACAGCGAAGGCACTCACCCAAGGTAGGCGCAGGGTGAGGGGTGGTCAACGATGCGAGTCGGCGTGTCGAACCCTGAACTAGAGGTTGAGGGTTAGGCGCCGCGCCGTCGCTCAGCGGGACTCGAAGTCCTCGGGCGAGACGTGGTCGAGGAACTCGCGGAACTTCTCGACCTCGTCCTCCTGCTCGTCGGGCACCTCGAGCCCGGCCTCGTCGAGGACGTCCTCGGCGCAGACGATCCGGCTGCCGGTGCGCAGCGCGAGCGCGATGGAGTCCGACGGCCGGGCACTCACCTCGACGCCGGAGTCGAAGACGAGGACGGCGTAGAAGATGCCGTCCTTCATCTCGGTGATCCGGACCTCGGTGAGGTCGTTGCCGGTGGCGCTCAGCAGGTCCTTCATCAGGTCGTGCGTCAGCGGCCGCGGCGGCACCACACCCTGCTGGGCGAACGCGATGGCGGTGGCCTCGACGGCGCCGATCCAGATCGGCAGGTAGCGGTCCCCCGCCACCTCCCGGAGCAGCACGATGGGCTGGTTGGAGGGCATCTCCACCCGGACACCGACCACGTCGACTTCGCGCACGCATCCACCCTACGCCCTGCTCGAAAGGGTGAGGAGCGCCCCGCCTAGGAGCGCAGACCGGCCTTGACCAGCGTCGCGTGCAGCCGCACGGACAGCGCCGCGAGCTGCGAGATCGCCTCCTCCGCACGGGCCGAGGCGCTCGCGTCGCGGCCGCGTCGCATGGTGGAGACGACCTGCTCGACCAGGCCCACCTCACGGTCGGCGGCGGTCCGGAACGCGCGCAGGTGCCGCGGCTCGAGGCCGAACGCCGCGAGCTCGCCGCAGGTCTTGGCGATCACGAGCGCGTCCCCGTCGTACGGCGCACTCCCCTGCCGCGGCCGGACCAGGCCGAAGGTCTCGAGCTGCTCGAGGAGCGTGTCCTCGATCTCGGCGGCGGTCAGCAGCTCGTCGCGCGAGAGCCGCAGCTCGGACGCGTCGGCGGCGAACGCCTCCGGGGACGGGTAGCCGTCGCCGGCCAGCACCACGCGGGGCACCTGCGGGACGGTCGAGCCGTTGAGCGCCGGTGGCTCGAGGCCGCGGTCGATCGCGTCGAGGTGCTCGCGGATCACCTTCAGCGGCAGGTAGTGGTCGCGCTGCGCGGTGAGGACGTAGCGCAGCCGCTCGACGTCCTGGTGGGAGAACTTGCGGTAGCCGGACGGGGTGCGCTCCGGCTCGACCAGCCCCTCCGCCTCGAGGAAGCGGATCTTGGAGATGTTCAGGCCGGGGAAGTCTCCGCGCAGCTGGCCGAGCACCTCCCCGATGCTCAGCCGAGCCCGCGACGAGGCGGACTGACGCATGGCTACTGACCCGCTCCGCTGTGGCTGGCGAAGAAGACGAGGCGGTACTTGCCGATCTGCACCTCGTCGCCGCCCTGCAGCGCGACCTCGTCGATCCGGTCGCGGTTGACGTAGGTGCCGTTGAGGCTGCCGACGTCAGCGACGGTGAAGCCGTCCGCCGTACGGCGGAACTCGGCGTGCCGACGCGACACGGTCACGTCGTCGAGGAAGATCTCGCTGTCCGGGTGACGGCCGGCCGTGACCACGTCGGTGTCGAGCAGGAACCGGCTGCCGGCGCTCGGGCCGCGCTGCACGACGAGCAGCGCGCTGCCCGGCGGCAGCGCGTCGACCGCGGCCGCGTCGGCGTCGCCGAGGGCCCGCTCCTCACGGTGCTCGGCCTCCTTGACGGGCCGCCGAAGGTGATCGTCGCCGTCGACTCGCTCGGGGCCTCGCTGGCCGCCGGCCGGCGCGGCCGGCCGCCTCGAGACGAGCCCCGCACTGGGAGCAGAAGCGCGCCCCGTCGGGGTTCTGGTGCCCGCACTGCGTGCAGAACGGCATGGTCGGCCTCCCGGTGCGTCGGACCCGTCAGTGCACAAACCCTCAACCGTCAGTCGAGGTTCAAGGTTGTTGGCACGAACCTATCAGTGAACGGGGGCCGATCAACCCGGAAGCCGCGAGCCTCAGGACTCGACGCTGGCCCGGTACGCCTCGGCGTCCATGAGCGCCGTCCACGGCGGCCGCGTCGGACGGCACGATCTCGAACAGCCAGCCCTCGCCGTACGGGTCGGAGTTGACCAGCTCGGGGGTCGCGTCCAGGGCCTCGTTGCGGGCGACGACCGACCCGGCGAGCGGCGCGTAGATGTCGCTGACCGACTTGGTCGACTCGAGCTCGCCGACGGCGGAGCCGTCCGCGACGTCGGCGCCGACCTCGGGGAGCGAGACGTAGACGATGTCGCCGAGCGCGTCCTGGGCGTAGTCGGTGATGCCGACGCGCACCGAACCCTCGGCCTCCCCGGGGCTCGCACCCACTCGTGCTCACTGGTGTACTTGAGGTCCTCGGGGTACACGGCGCTCCTTCGATGGGGGTCGGTGTGCCGACCTGCTGGGTCGCCCGCAGGCTATCCGGTCGAGCCGGGCTTGGCGTACTGCGGTGCCGCCGGTTCCACGACCGTGGAGATCTCGACGTTGTCGGTCTCCTGGGTCTCGACCTTTCCGTCGACGTCGGGACGCTGCACCTCGTCGACGAAGCCCCCCTTGAAGTCGAGCGCCGTGGCCAGGTCGTGGGGGCTGCCGATGGCCTCGATGACGTAGGGCGCGCGCAGCACCTTGCCGTCGACGAGCACTCCCCCGTCGACGTCCTTGAGGGAGCTCTGGGCGACGCCCCGGACCCTGTTGTTGAGCTCGATCGCCTCGGCGCCGGCGTCCCGCAGCTCCTCGAGGCCCTCGAGGAGCTGGTTGCTGCCGACCCCGCCTTTCTCGTCGGTGA
>CAWHAU010000014.1:0-632168 GCA_963827435.1 uncultured Actinomycetota bacterium | reverse complement strand
GCAGCCGCTGGTGCTCCCGCAGCCCTCGCAGACGTAGCAGCTACCGGCCGGGCGCATCTTGGTGCCGCAGGTGAAGCAGAGCGGGCTGTCGACCGCGGTGCCGGTGATGGCCTCCATCAGCTCGGCGGAGGTGTGCACCGACTTCGGGGCCTCCTTGGCGGCGGCCTCGACTCGACGTGGTCTCGACAGGCTCGACCACGCGGGGCGTCGGGGTCCTCGTCAACCAGCGAGGCGGCCGTGCTGCCGTCGTCCTCGACTCCTCGGCGGGCTCGTAGGAGCCCGTCTCGAGCTGACGCTGACGCTCCTCGGCGGTGTAGATGCCCATCGCGGAGCGCTTCTCGAACGGCAGGTAGTCGAGGGCCAGGCGGCGGAAGATGTAGTCCATGATCGACTGGCTCATCCGGACGTCCGGGTCGTCGGTGAGACCGGCGGGCTCGAACTTCATGTTGGTGAACTTCGAGACGTAGGTCTCCAGCGGGACGCCGTACTGCAGGCTGATCGAGATGGCCATCGAGAAGGCGTCCATCACGCCGGCCAGGGTCGAGCCCTGCTTGCCGAGCTTGAGGAAGACCTCGCCGAGGCCGTCGTCGGGGTACGAGCCGGCCGTCATGTAGCCCTCGGCGCCACCGACGGTGAACGACGTGGTGCGCGACGGGCGCGACTTCGGCAGCCGCTTGCGCACGGGGCGCTCGACGACGACCGTCTTGACCTCCGCGGCCTCGGCAGCGGCCGCGTCGGCAGCGCCCTTGGCGGTGCTGCCACCGTCGGACAGCGGCTGGCCGACCTTGCAGTTGTCGCGGTAGATCGCGGTCGCCTTGAGGCCGAGCTTCCAGGACTGCATGTAGACGTCCTCGATCTCCTCGACCGTGGCCGACTCCGGCAGGTTCACCGTCTTGCTGATCGCGCCGGACAGGAACGGCTGCGCCGCCGCCATCATCCGCACGTGACCCATCGGGGCCAGCGAGCGGGCACCCATCGCGGTGTCGAAGACCTCGTAGTGCTCGGTCTTCAGGCCGGGGGCGTCGATGACGTGGCCCTTGTCGCCGATGTACTCGACGATCGCCTCGATCTGCTCCTGCTGGTAGCCGAGCTTCTTCAGCGCCCGCGGGATCGTCTGGTTGACGATCTGCATCGAGCCGCCGCCGACGAGCTTCTTGAACTTCACCAGCGAGAAGTCGGGCTCGATGCCGGTGGTGTCGCAGTCCATCATGAAGCCGATGGTGCCGGTCGGCGCGAGCACCGAGGCCTGCGCGTTGCGGAAGCCGTTCTTCTCCCCCGTCTTCACGACGGCGTCCCACGCCTTGCTGGCCAGCGCGTGCACGGACGCGGTCGTTGGCGTGCAGGGTGCGGACCGCGTCGTTGGCGGCCTGGTGCTTGCGCATCACGCGCTTGTGGGCGTCGGCGTTGCGGGCGTAGCCGGCGTAGGGGCCGACGACGCCGGCGAGCTCCGCCGACCTCTTGTACGACGTCCCGGTCATCAGCGAGGTGATGGCAGCGGCCATCGCCCGACCACCGTCGGAGTCGTAGCCGAGGCCCATCGCCATCAGCAGCGCGCCGAGGTTGGCGTAGCCGATGCCGAGCTGGCGGTAGTCGCGGGTGGTCTCGCCGATCGACTCGGTCGGGAAGTCCGCGAAGCAGATCGAGATGTCCATCGCGGTGATGATCAGCTCGACCGCCTTGGCGAACAGCGGCGCGTCGAAGGTGTCGTCGTCCTTGAGGAACTTCAGCAGGTTCAGCGAGGCCAGGTTGCACGAGGAGTTGTCGAGCGACATGTACTCCGAGCACGGGTTGGACGCGGTGATCCGGCCGGTCTCGGGGTTGGTGTGCCAGTCGTTGATGGTGCCGTCGTACTGCAGGCCCGGGTCGGCGCACTCCCACGCGGCCACCGCGATCTTGCGGAACAGGTCGCGGGCGTCGACGGTCTCGATGACCTCGCCGGTCTTGCGGGCGCGCAGCCCGAAGGAGGTGCCCTCCTCGACGGCGCGCATGAACTCGTCGCTGACGCGCACGGAGTTGTTGGCGTTCTGGTACTGCACCGAGGTGATGTCGGCGCCGCCGAGGTCCATGTCGAAGCCGGCGTCGCGGAGCGCGCGGATCTTGTCCTCCTCGCGCGCCTTGGTCATCACGAACTCCTCGATGTCCGGGTGGTCGACGTCGAGGACGACCATCTTGGCCGCACGGCGCGTGGCGCCGCCGGACTTGATGGTGCCCGCGGACGCGTCGGCGCCGCGCATGAAGGAGACCGGGCCGGACGCCGTGCCGCCGGAGGACAGCAGCTCCTTGGACGACCGGATGCGGGAGAGGTTCAGGCCGGCACCGGAGCCGCCCTTGAAGATGAAGCCCTCCTCCTTGTACCAGTTCAGGATCGAGTCCATCGAGTCGTCGACGGACAGGATGAAGCACGCGGAGACCTGCTGCGGGCTGGGCGTGCCCACGTTGAACCAGACCGGGGAGTTGAAGGAGAAGTACTGCTTGACCAGCAGCCAGGTGAGCTCGTGCTCGAACAGCTCGGCGTCGGCGGGCGTCGCGAAGTAGCCCTCGTCCTCGCCGGACTTGCGGTAGGTCTTCACGACCCGGTCGATGAGCTGCTTGAGGCTCCACTCGCGGACGTCGGTGCCGACGGCGCCGCGGAAGTACTTCGTGGTGACGATCGTGCTCGCGTTGATCGACCAGAAGTCGGGGAACTCGACGCCCTTCTGCTCGAAGACGGTCTCGCCGGTCTTCCAGTTGGTCTGGACGACGTCGCGACGCTCCCAGGTGATCTCGTCGTACGGGTGCACACCCTCGGTGCTGAAGACCCGCTCGATCTTCAGACCCTTGCCCTTGCGGCTCGTGGTGCGTGCTCCGCCGCTGACCGTCTCCGTCATCCCTGCTCCTGTTCCCCAGTGTTCGTGCCGCTGAATTGGTGTGCTGCTGTGTGGTGGTGCTGTCGTGCCGTCCAGGTGACGGCTGCGTTGGTGTGCCCGGGGCGCAGCTTCCCCACTACGCCCCGGGCAGTCTGTGTCAGCCCGTGGGGGCTGGATGCGGGACGGGCTCGCTGGCCGCGGCGGGCCGCTCGGCCCGCAGCACCGCGATCTCCGCCTCGAAGTCGTCGGCCGACTCGAAGGCGCGGTAGACGCTGGCGAACCGGAGGTAGGCCACCTCGTCGAGCTCGCGCAGCGGCGCCAGGATCGCCATCCCGACCTCGTGGGCGGGCACCTCGGCCCAGCCCTCGCTGCGGAGCGCGTCCTCGACCTGCTGCCCGAGGCAGGCCAGGTCGTCCTCGGAGACCGGCCGACCCTTGCAGGCCTTGCGGACCCCGGCGACCGCCTTGTCCCGGGTGAACGGCTCGGTCGCCCCGGAGCGCTTCACCACGACGAGCTGCATCTGCTCGACGGTGCTGAACCGCTTGCCGCAGTCGCTGCACGAGCGCCGCCGGCGGATCGCGCCGCCGTCGTCGGCGACCCGGCTGTCGAGGACCCGGGTGTCGGTGTTGCGGCAGTACGGGCAGTGCATGTCGGCCGCTCCCTTCCCGGTCTCGATCGTGTGGCTCTCGCCTCTACTTCAA
Source organism: uncultured Actinomycetota bacterium (assembly GCA_963827435.1). GTDB lineage: Bacteria > Actinomycetota > Actinomycetes > Propionibacteriales > Nocardioidaceae > Nocardioides_B. The sequence goes on along the minus strand of CAWHAU010000014.1, from coordinate 628,621 downwards.
CACCCCGCACCGACAGTTTCTGCCCGGCCCCGACTCGCCTCTGCCGGCCGTCGGATGTGGGCGAATCTGTGGGTAACGTGGGGACAACCAGCGGTTGCATGTGTAGAAGCGACCACAATCTGTGGAGAACTACACGGGTGTAACTACTAGATGTAGTGGTAACCCTAGGACGCTCCCCCAAGCCGTGCAAGCAGAACCGGGAAGTTCGTCGGGCAACTTTTTCGGGCCGGGTTAAACCGCAGGTCAGGACCGCTTAAGCGGGCGGGACCGGGCGTGTCGGGCGGCGCGTCGCGGGCGTGTCGGTGCGCCCGCGCAGGGACGGTCTGGTGGATCCGGCGGGTCAGCCGGCGGGGCTGCCTGTGGACGCCTGGGTCGGCGTCGGGACCGTGCTCGAGGCGGTGGCGCTGGGCGTCGTCGTCGGGGCGGTGCTTTCCGTCCCGGCCACCGTCGGTGTCGGCGACGGGCTGGCGGTCGAGGGACCGGGAGTGCTCGGTGTCGATGTCGGCGTCGCCGTGGTCGTGGTCTGGGTCGCCCCGCCGGTCGGGCTCTGCGTCGGAGTCGGCGACTTGTCCGGCGTACCCGTCGCAGACCTACCACCCAGGCCCGGGATGGAGGTGCGGGGATTCCCGTCGGTGCCGCCGGTGTACGTCGAGACGGCCCGACCGGTGACCATCTCGAAGGTCACGATGATCAGCATCGCGAGGACGAAGATGGCTGCGGCGCCTGCGGCGATCCGGCGCCAGCGCAGACCGGCGAGCAGCTCGCGCCACGAGGGCTTCGCCGTCTCGTCCTCGGCGTCGGCCAGCTGCTGCTCGGCCCGGCGGAGCTCGTCGTCGGCCCGCTTCTGCTGCTGGGCATCCAGTCGCGCCGAGCGGGATCGCGTCATCCGCGCGCGTGCCACCGACTGGGCGGTCGCGACCCGGTTGCGGCTGATCTCCAGGTAGTGGGAGTAGATCGAGCCCCCGGCGGTCACGACGACGCTCCCGACCGCGGCTCCGATGATCGTTCCGGCCACGCCCACCGTGGACAGGAGCACGGCGGAGCTCACCGCCGCCAGGGCGCTCCCGGACACCTGGAACCAGTTGATCGCGACGCGTTCGTGCTGCTGCTCGGCCATCCCGTTCCACTATGCGTCGCCCGGCCATGGGTGGTCTCGACCGGCGTGGCCGCGAGGGTCGGCAACCGCCGTACGCAGGCGAACGTCGTGGAGCGGCTACTGCTGCTGGTAGACCCGCACCCAGTCGACCTTCATGTCCGTCGGGATCTGGGACTTGTCCAGGTCGGGCAGCTCCCAGTCCGACGACAGCAGGCTGAGCACCAGGAACTCCGGCATCCCGGAGATGTTCTCGGTCTGCCGGAAGGTCTCGTGGCCGTCGATGCGGAAGATGTAGGCGTCGGGCGTCCACTCGACGGAGAACACGTGGTACTTCTTCCACCACGCGTCGCCCTTCTCGAGCGCGTCGGTCGCGTCGGTCTGCATCCCACCGGTCTTGGCGGAGTTGCCGTCCTTGTCCTTGTAGTAGGTGAGCGAGGCCATCCCGCCGTCGGGGTACGTCGACCCGAAGTACTCGACCGCGTCGATCTCGCTGCCGGACTGCTTCGCGTCGCCGGGGACCGCGCCGAACGTCGGCGCCTGCATCCAGAAGGCACCGTGCATGCCGCGGGGCTTCTGGAACTTCACCCGGGCGGCGGCCACGCCGTAGGTGAAGTGGTAGGTCGCCTCGGTGCTGACGTGGCCGTTGAGGTAGTAGCCGGGACGGGCCGGGTTCTCCAGCATGCCGAGCTTGAGGGCGCCGTTCTCGACGGACACGGCGGACTCCGAGCTCTCCGCCTTGGTGCGCCCGGGGTTGAGCAGTCCGAGCTGTCGGTAGGACCACTTGGTCGTGTCGAGCGAGAAGCCGTCGAACTGGTCCTCGAAGGCGACCTTCCAGGAGTCCGGGTGGATCGGCTCGGAGTGCACGTCGCGGTCGCTGCTGGCCACGACCCGGAGCAGCCGGTTGGCGTCGCCCGGGTCACTCGAGGTCTCGAACGTCGCCCGACCGTCCTGGCCCAGTGGCAGTGTCTCGGCGTCGATCCAGGTCTTGTCCCGGCGGATCTGCAGCGTGACGTCGGCGCCCGGCTTCTTCGTGGTCGCCTGCACCTGCACCAGGCCGGCGGCCTTGTCGGCCGATGCGGGCCGTGCACCGGTCTGGGCGATGTGCGGCACGAGGGTGGCGGAGATCTGGGTGATCGGCGTCGACGCGGTGGGGGCGCCGTCCGGGCCGCCACCGGCGGACGGCTGCTTGTCCTGGCCGAGCCAGGTGTAGGCGAGCGCGCCGGCGATCAGCACGATCGCCAGCAGCAGGATCAGCGGTCGCCGCGACGACCGTGCCGTGCGGCGTTCGGCGCGCCTGCCGCCGCGCTGCGGGCGGGCCGCGCGTCGCGGAGCCTGGGTCCCGGTCATGCCGAGGATCCTCCCATGTCGAGGGTGTGGGCCCCCGTCGCGACCGGTCATCGCTGCCAGACGCGCACCCAGTCGACCTTCATGTCGGCGGGCAGCGTACTGCGGTCGAGTCGAGGCAGCTCCCAGTCGGACGAGAGCAGGCTCAGGATGACGTACTGCGGGCGCTTCGAGACGGCCTTGCTCGAGCGCCAGGTGACGGTGCCGTCGATGCGGAAGACGTAGCCGCTCCCGGTCCAGTCCACGGAGAACACGTGGTAGCGCGACCACCAGCTGTCGGTGCGTCCGCGCAGCGCGGTCGCGGCGCCCGGGAAGACCTTGCCGAACTTGTTGGTCACGCCGGCGCGCGGGTAGGAGTACAGGAAGTGCGCGAGCCCGCCCTGGGAGTAGCCCTTGCCGAAGAACTCCGCGACGTCGACCTCGGCGCCCGTGTAGGTCGGTGAGCCGTAGCTGGCGGTCCGCGAGTCGGGCTGCAGCCAGAAGCCGCCGTGCATGCCGCGCGGCCGCTCGAACTTGATCCGGGCCGCCGCGACGCCGTAGGTGTAGGCGAAGTGGCCCTGGGTGCCGATATGCCCGTTCAGGTAGCGCCCGCGCTTGTACGGGTGCTTGCGCATCTGCAGGTGCAGGGCGCCGTTCTGCACGTGCACGGCGCGGGTCGAGCTCTGCGACTTCGAGCGACCTGGCTGGAGCAGGCCCAGCTGCCGGTAGTCCCACTTGGACCTGTCCAGGGAGGAGCCCCCGAAGCGGTCCTCGAACCTCAGCTGCCAGTCGGCCGGAGTCTGGGTCTCCCCCACGACGCGCGACAGGGTCGACGTACCGGCGGCCACGGCGCGGAACTCGTACGGCGTCGCGCCGCTCGCCCCGTCGGCCTTGAAGCGGAACACGCCGCTGCCGTTCGTGCGGCCGACCGTCACGCGCTGCCAGGGCGAGAGCGCGCTGGTGCGGCGCTCGATGGTGACCTTGCGGTCCTTGCGGGCCGGGGTTGACCTTCACGCCGCCGGCAACCCAGGCGTTCACCGGGTTGGCGACGCGGGGGCCGTTCTGGGCGATGCCCGGGCTGATGGTCAGGTGCACGCCCTGGCCGGCCAGGGCGGCAGTGTCGGTCGACGCGCCGTTCGCCGGCGCACCGGTCAGAGCGAGGGTCGAGGCGGTCAGGGCGGTGGCACAGGTCAGCGCGATGATCGCGGACTTCAAAAGGGGACTCCCGAGACGTTCGAAGGCGAGGTCTCGTCAGGCTACCTGGCACCCCCGGACGTCTCGTAACTCACATATGCGAGGCGTTTCGTGGTTTGTCTGGATGGGCCGGGCGATGTCCGTCAGAATGGCCCCGTGGCAGTGGGTGTGACCGAACGAGGAACCGTGAGCGCCGGACGGCGTAGGGCGGACACGAAGTCGCAGCCGCGACCCCGACGGTGGCCGAAGGCCCTGCTGCTCGTCCTCGGTGTGCTCGCCGCCGCCGGCGCCTGGGCGTTCCTGGTGCGCGCCGCCATCGACTTCGGCCAGGTCGCTCGCGACGGGCGTCCGGTCGCCTGGGCCGTCTGCGGGGCCGCCACGGTGGGTGCCGCCGTGTGCCTGCTGCTGGCGTTCGTGCTGGTCGCGCGGGCCTGGGCGCTGCTCGGGCTGCGCAGCGAGTACCAGCCCCGCCGGTCGTCGGGCCGGCGCGCGTCCCGCTGACCCATCTCGGTTGGTCGAGGTGCCCGAGCTCCGCCGGTTGAGGTGCCCGGCCCCGAGGCGAGGGCCTCGAAACCTGCCAGCCTCCACCGCGGTGGCTTTGGAGGCGCACGCTCGCACCTCAACCAAGAGGCAATGCGTTCGCTCTGCGCACGGATGTACGCATGGTGAGACATCACCCTGGCCAGAAGTCAAAGCCCCGGCTTAGCGTCGGGGCGTGACCACCACCACATCGCGTACCTCGCCCGTGCCGTCTCGGGGCCTGTGGCCCGTCGCGCTCTGCTGGGTCGCCGTCGCCCTCGACGGCTTTGACCTGGTCGTGCTCGGGGCGGTGATCCCCGTGCTCGGCGAGACCGGCGCGCTCGGCTTCACCGACAAGTCACTCACCCTGGTCGCCACCATCGGGCTCGTCGGGGTGGGTATCGGCGCGGTGCTCATCGGGCCGCTCACAGACCGCTTCGGCCGGCGCACGAGCCTCATCTCGTGCATCGCGGTGTTCTCCGTGTGCACGCTGCTCGTGGCCGTCGCGCCGAGCATCGCCGTCTTTGCCGCGCTCCGGTTCGTCGCCGGGCTCGGGCTGGGAGCGTGCCTCCCGACCGCGCTGGCGTTCATGACGGAGTACGCCCCCTCCGAACGCGGCGGGACCGCGGTCACCCGGACGATGACCGGCTACCACGTGGGCGCGGTGCTGACCGCGTTCCTGGCGCTGGTGCTGGTCAAGCCCCTCGGGTGGGAGGCGATGTTCGTGGTCGGCGGCGTCGCCGGGCTGCTGACCCTGCCCCTGATGTGGGCGCGGCTGCCGGAGTCGGAGGCCTACCTCGCCTCACGCGCCGGGGATGCTCCGGTGCGCACGTCCGCAGTGGTGAAGGGGCGGTTCCTGGCGATCAGCATCGCGCTCTGGGTGGCGTCGTTCATGGGCCTGCTGCTCGTGTACGGGCTGAACACCTGGCTGCCCAAGATCATGGAGGTCGCCGGCTACTCCACCGGCGATGCGCTCGGCCTGCTGCTCGCGCTGAACCTGGGCGCGGTGACCGGTCTGCTCATCGCCGGGCTGATCTCCGACGCCCGCGGCAACAAGCCGACCGTGCTGGTGTGGTTCGCGTTGGCCGCGGTGTTCCTGGCCGGGCTGAGCATCAAGCTGGAGTCGACGGTGGCGGTGTACGTCGCGGTGTTCCTGGCCGGCGTGTTCGTGTTCAGCGCGCAGGTGCTGGTCTACGCGTTCGTCGGGCACCTGTACCCGCCGGACGTCCGCGGCACGGCCCTGGGCCTGGCCGCCGGGGTCGGCCGGGTCGGCGCGATCGTCGGGCCGTTCCTGGGCGGCGCGCTGGTGACGGCCGGGGTCGCGTACCCGTGGGGCTTCTACCTGTTCGCCCTGGCCGCCGTCCTCGCGGTGGTCGCGTTGTCACTGGTGCCGGCGCACGCCCCGTCGCGGGTCGCGTCGCGGGAGCGGCAGGCGGCCTAGGGAAGCTCCTGGCGGTCCTCGAGCCGGCGCACGAACTTGAGGCCGGACCAGGTCGCGTCCACCGCGGCCACCTTGACGTCCACGACGCCGGAGGCGAGGCCGAACTCGCGGATGACGTTCTCGTCGAGGTCGGTGGGCACCTTGCTCGCCTTCTTCGGCCAGCACACCCACACCATCCCGTTGCTGACCGTCCGCTCGATCACCACCGGGAACCGCTTCTCCAGCCGGGCCAGCGAGGTGGTGAACAGCAGCGTGACGTCCACCTCGCGCGGCAGGCGCGTGGTGTACGTCGACCCGCCGAGCAGCTCGTCGAGGTGGTCCGGTGCACCGTCGACGTACACCTTCAGGCCCGGCTTGAGACCGAGCTTCTGCGGGAGCGGCGTGCCGGAGTAGCCGTGCATGGTCACGGTCACGCATTGTGCCCGGGTTGCCGGCGCCGACCGGCGTCGTGTCAGGATCGGGCACGTGATTCGGCGTCTTCTCGTGCTCTGTGTGTCCCTGGCCTGCTGCCTCGCGCTGTCCGCGTGCAAGGGCGGCGACAGCGACGCCAAGACCGTCGACGGGCTCCCGGCCTACGTCACGTCCAACGACGAGAAGGGCGCGCAGAACTTCGCGCGCTACTGGATCACGACGCTCAACGAGGCGACCACCTCCGGCAAGACCGAGAAGCTCAAGTCGCTGAACAAGGACAGCTGCGACACGTGCACGGACTTCGCCAAGCAGCTCGACGACATCTACGCCGCCGGTGGGCACGTCGAGACCGACGGCTTCAAGGTCAAGAAGATCGCCAACGAGGCCGGCGTCCCGAAGCCGGGTGCCGGCGTGAGCGTGGTGCTGACCGCGACGCCGCAGAAGGTCTACAAGAGCAAGGGCGCCGCGCCGCGCTCGCTCAAGGGTGGCGACCTCCGGCTGCGGCTGATCATGGTCCGCGAGAAGAACCACTGGGTGATGGACCGGATCGACATCGGCTGACGCTCTTGGTGCTAGCGCCACGTCGTTCGCAGAACCGTCGTGACTGCGAACGGGTCGCTGCCGCGGTGCGTGACCAGCACCCCCTCGCCCTCCGGGCTGCCGGTGAAGATCGCGGGCCCTCCCCCGACCCAGTGGTCCCACGCCGCCGCGAAGGTCTGCGCCCGCTTGCCGGTCGCGCCGAGCACGCTCGGCACGCTGTGCCACACCTCCCCGTCGGGACGCAGCAGACCCAGCGCCGCCTTGATCCCGTCGTAGTTGTCGATCGGCCCGGCCAGCACCCAGCGCGGCAGGACGTAGCGCGGCTCGCCCATCGGTGACACCACCTCGTCGAGGGCGCTCGCGAACATCGCCGAGACCGCGGCGTCGACCCCTTCGAGAGAGCAGCGCCGCTCCCCCAGCGGGTCGATCTCGACGCGTACGCCGTCCGCGCCGACCGGCGCCAGCCCCGCGCCGTGCAGCCCGTCGGCGACCGCGTAGGCGATCTGCTCGATGCTCGGACGCGCCGCCAGGTCGTCGGCGAGCCGCCGGCCGCGGTCGACCGCGACGAACGACTGGATGCCCAGCATCGTGACCAGCCCCAGGCCGATCACCACGGCCGGCGTGAGGTTGAGCGCGAACGCGAGCAGCGAGATGACCAGCCCGATCGCGACCGAGAAGTGCGGCCGCCACGGGTGCAGCCGCTCGTCGCGGACCCGCAGGTCGTCGCCGTGCAGCACCACCGGCGCCGGCACGATCACCGTCTCCGTCGGGGTGCTCGGCAGGATCCGCACGGTGTGCACGACCGTGTCGACGTACGGCGTGCCGACCTGCCAGGCCTCGCGGATGACGTCGCGGCGCTCGGAACGGCTGAGCATGCGGGCGTTGACCTCGTCGAAGGTGCCGGCCGGCGGCGCGGCGTACGGCGACAGCCCGGCGTCCACGTGCGCGACACCGCTGACGACATCGCCCTCGGCGTCGACGCCGTAGAACCCGGCGTGCTTGCGCACGAACCGGTCCCAGTCGTTGCCACCCTTGGGGTGGTCCTCGGTGACGCAGACGACGCTCCAGGTGAGCGCGACCTTCTCGGGCCAGTACGGGTCGGTGCGCAGCGCCCGCCCGCGGGTCTGCACGACGGCGGCGCTCGTCGTCGCGGTGGTGAGGTCCACGAGGCCGGTGATCGCGCGGGCGTCCCAGCCCTCGCCGAGCAGGCCGCGGGTGCCGACGAGCACGTGTGCGTAGCCCTCCTCGAAGAACGCGGTCACCCACGGCACCCACTCGCGGCTGGTCCACCGGCCCTCGAGGGTGCCGTCGACCACCTCCAGCGTCGTGCCCAGGTCCGGGGAGTACGTCGCGACGTACTCCTTCAACGCGGTCAGCGTGGCCGCCGAGCCGGCGACGGTGCGGCCGGTGACGAGCAGGGGGTGGAGGTACGGGTGCGAGTCGAGCAGGTGCTCGAGGGCGAGACGGGCGGACCCGGCCTGCGGCGAGAGCACGCCGTCGAGATCGGCCGGCAGGGTCGCGGTGGCCTGCTCGTGGTCGCAGAGCACCAGCATCCGCAGGCGGCTACCGAGGTTGGCGTGCTCGGCCGCGACGATCTGGCTGAGCGCGACGGTCTTCGCCTCGCTGCGCGCGAGCACCCGGTCGACGGGACTGCGGCCGCGACGGATGCCGCGCTTGGTGAGCTGGTACCCGACCGCCGGCAGCACGGCGCGGATCCGTTCGAGGACGGCGTCGTCCCGGTCCGTCGTACGCAGGAGCGCCACCCAGCCCTCCAGCAGCAGCATCCAGTCGTCCGCGGTCGGGTCGTGCCGATGACGCTCGGCGAGGCGCACGCCTCCGGGCCTCGGGAGCAGCTCGGCGTGCACCATCCGCAGTGTCGCGTCGTACTCCTCGCTCGGTGTCGGCTCGTCCAGCCATCGCTGTTGGACATGGTCGAAGAACGAGACCGAGCCGAACGACGGGTCGCTCAGCGCCGTGGTCAGCTCGAGGAACCGCTCGCCCTGCTCGGCCAGCCAGTCGTTCTCCCGGGCGGTCGGCGTGGTCAGCCAGGCCAGCTCGGCGAACGGCGCCAGGTCGCCCTCGCGGACCACCGCCGGGATGCTGACGGTGAACACCGAGTCGCCGAACAGCTCGTCGACGAGCTCCTTCTGGTCCTCTGTCAGCGTGTCCGGCGGCGTCGCGGTCAGGCCGAGCACGAACGCGTCGGGCACCTCGGCGAGCACGTCGCGGAGCAGCTGCCCCCACACCTCGAGCAGGTGGTGGCACTCGTCGAGCACCAGGGTCAGGTCGCCGACCTCCTTGAGCCGCTCGACCAGGGCGCGACCGTTGGGGTGCAGCCGGTCGAGCAGGCTCCCTGCCGTCTCACCTGGTTTCTCTCCCACCTTCCTCGTCGACCTCGTCGTCCGGGTCGAAGGTGGCGAGGGCTTGGTACGTCAGCGCCGTGAACCGCTGGTCGAGCGCCCGCGTGGCGCTGCCCGGCTCGTTCGTCAGCTCCTCCCAGCCGCGCAGCCACTGCGCCTGGATCGCGGTGTTCGGCCCGAGCACGACGGTCGTGCGTCCGCGTCGGCGTGCGGTGTCGAGCCCGACCAGGGTCTTGCCGGCGCCGGGCGGGAGCACCACCCAGGACCTGCGGGCGCCGGCGGCCTCGGCCTGCTCCACGGCGTCGAGGGCCTGGCGCTGGTGGGTGCGGAGCGGGTACGGCGCCGGCGCGTGCTCCGTCGCCGTCTGCTCCATGGCGTGCATCCTCGCAGGCGGGTCGCAGGTCCGAAGGGCAAAACTCTCGTCCACAGATCGGCCGGCGGGCCTTCCCCGATCCGCGCCTGCGCGGTTAGGTTGACGAAAGGCCGTGTCCGGTTTGTCCGACGGTCGCTCGGGTCGATGTTCTTGGGGGTCGCGGCGTGTCGCACAGGCGTCGGGTGCACGGGATGGCCGGGTTGGCGGTCGGGGTGACGTTGCTCGTCGCCGGGTGCACGGATGGTTCTTCACCGAAGCCGAGTCCGTTGCCGAGTGTGACGGCGTCGTCTTCATCTGCGGCGACTCCCTCAGCGCCGGCCATGCCGGCTGAGGCGAAGGGGACGAGTGCGGCATCGGCGAAGGCGTTCGTGCGGTATTACGTCGAGACTGATCAATTACGCGTCCGAGTCCGGGGACACTCAAGCCTCGCGATACTGCGACGCGGATACTCGTTCGACGTCGTGCGCAGCGATCTCGCAGAACATCGAGGATCTACGAGTGCCGGCGGCGCCTATCCAGGCAAAGGTTGGACGTTGCAGAGGCGTTCGCCGTCGGTCCCGAACCAGCCGAGACGTGCGCCCCATTCGTACGATCTTGGCGTCCTTCAGGCTACAGAAACCGTCGAGTTCGAGTCGCAGGAAGCCTGCGAAGACAGTTCCCCGGCGGACGTAAGCCCATGACCTTTGACTGATCTCGCGACGGCCGATCGCTGGGTCGTGACCGAGTGGGAGCAGACAACATGACAGCCGGCGCGACCTTGCGCACGGATTAGTCGCGATGACTGCCCTGCGTTGGGATCGCTCGCTCCTGATTGCGCCCAGCGCCGGCGCATGCGGAAGCCTGCGAGCAGGCTCGCGGCACTGGCGGACGATATTCATCAGCGTCGGGATCGAATGCCAGCGCCACGGGCGACCAGCAGCAACTCCGACGAGTACATCGAGGACGTCAGATCCAGCGGTCAGGCGACGCTGACTTTCATGTCGAAGTACCAGCTGGTGTCGGTTTGCGCTGAGCGCTGGACCAACGGAAGTCGCTGGGCAAGCCTTCGACTGCGGCCAAGCGCAGACGCCTGCCCCGATCCCGCGGAGCGCGGTCTGGCAGTCTGTTGGGGCCAGACACCCGAGCTGGCGACTGGGACCCTCTCAGCGAGCAGTGCTGCGGGCCCTCAAGGCCCTCCCCCGGCCGCGACACCGAAGCCCCAGGTCACGCCCGGCCTCGTCCTGACCGAGCTCCGCCGCATCGGCCTCCCGTCCCTGCAAGCCCGCACCCAGCCGCGGGACAAGACGCTCGTGAACTTCGCGACGATCTTCTACGCGGAGCCGCAGACCTTCACCCGCACGCTGACCCTGCTCGGGCAGTCGGTCGACGTCGAGGCCACGCCGACCTCGTTCACCTGGCACTACGGCGACGGCTCTTCGGCGACCACCTCGACAGCCGGAGCGCCGTACCCGGCCAAGGACGTCACCCACAGCTACACCGACGCGCACACCACCGTGCAGCCCAGCGTGGACGTGACGTACTCCGCCCGCTTCCGCGTCGGCAACGGCGCCTGGCAGACCATCCCCGACACCGTCACGATCGCCGGGCCCGCAGGAACGCTGCGGATCAGCGAGGCGACCGCGGTGCTGTCGGGCGAGTACCACTAACCCCGGCTCGACCCGGCACATCTCCCCGGCTCGACGGGGACTTTGTCCCGGGTGGGCGGTGAATATGCCCCGGGTCGGCGGGTGGGAGGATGCGGCGCATGGTGAACACGAAGGTGCTGACGGGCGCGTACGTGGCGCTGGCGGCGACGGACGTGCTGCTTGCGGGACGCGAGGGGAAGGCGGCGCGGCGGCTGCGGTTCCTCACGAAGCCGGCGCTGATGCCCGTGCTGGCCACGGCCACCCGGCAGGCCGGCGGCGGTCCAGCCGTGACGGCCGCGCAGGCGCTGTCGTGGGGCGGGGACGTCGCGCTGCTCGGGCGGAGCCCGAAGGCGTTCCAGAGCGGGCTCGGGTCGTTCCTCGGCGCGCACCTGGCCTACGTCGCCGGGCTGGCGCCGAAGGGTGAGCGGATCACCGCCGCGCCGAACACCGGCGTCAAGACGGCCGGCGCGCTCTGGCTGGCCACGGCCCCGGCGATGGCGCTGGCCGCCCGGCGCAAGGACCGGGACCTCACCGCGCCGGTGGCGGCCTACTCCACCGCGCTGGCCACGATGTTCGCCACCACCGCCCGGCTCGACCCGCAGCTGTCCGCGCGCGGACGGAGGACGGTGCAGGCCGGGGCGGCGCTGTTCCTGCTGTCGGACACGCTGCTCGGCGTGCGGGAGTTCGTGCTCAAGCGCGAGTCGCCGACCCTCGAGCGGGCCGTGATGGCGACGTACACCGCCGGTCAGGGACTGATCGCCGCCGGCTCGGCCCACCTGGCGACGAAGGCGTAGACATGCCACGAGGGGCGGGTCCGCGCTGCGTGAGCGCGGTCCCGCCCCTCGTGTTCCCCATGCCGCAGACCCGGGTCGAGGAGGTCGTCGGCAAGACAGTGGCCGGTGCCCACCGGCGGGTGGTGCGTCAGCGCACCGGCACCGCGATCTCCTGGCCGACCTGCAGGCTGGCGCCGGACAGCGCGTTGAGCTCCTGGATCTGGTGAACCATGTCGCGGACCTGGCCCGGCTCGGCCACGTCGGACGCGATGCCCCACAGCGTGTCGCCTCGCCGACCTCGACGGTGCGGGTGGCGACCGGGGTGCCGGCCTCGCCGGTGGCGGCGGAGTGCGAGCCGTAGACCGTGAGCACCGCCATCAGCAGACCGAGGAACAGCAGCACCGCGACGACCTGTCCACGCCGGGTCAGTCGCACCGCGGAGGCGGGACGACGACGGGTGCGGGTGTGCGTGCGGGTGAAGCCGGGGTTGATCGCAACGGTGCTCATCTGAGACCTCCTGGGGAAGGAGTCGGTCCGGGTCGGCGTGTCCATGACCGGAGTTCTACCGAGGCCCTCCGACAGTTTTCGGAAGGTGCTCCTCGAAAGCCTGTTCGATCGAACACATGTGCGACGTTAGAGCATGTGTTCGAACGGATCAAGCATCAGACGAACAGATGTTCGAACGGCGTGTCGGGAGGCTGCGCGGAGCGGGCTACCCCTCGCGGCGCGCCATCACCCGGCGGCCGATCAGCTCGAACGCCCGGAAGCCGGCCTTGGACCGCGAGGGCGCGAGCTGGCCGAGCCGGATCAGCCCGCCGCGCCAGGACGGCAGGGTGCGGACCACCCGGCGGCTGCCGACCAGCGCAACCGCCTCCCGGGCCACCTCTTCCACCTCGAGCAGGCGGCCGGACGAGTGCACGGTCGCCTTCGCGGGCCCGTCGGGGTCCATCTCCTCGACCATCTGCGTGGCCACGCCGTCGGGGCACAGCGCATGCACCCGGACGCCGCGGGGCGCCTCGACGCTCGCGGACATCGAGACGGAGACGACGGCCGCCTTCGTCGCGGCGTAGACCGACAGCCCCGGCACCGGACCGAGACCCGACGAGGAGGCGACGTTGACGACGTCTCCCCCGCCCGGCCCGAACGACGCCAACGCCGCACGCATCCCCCACAGCACGCCCTTGAGGTTCACGTCCACCAGCGCGTCGACCTGCTCCGACGTCACCCCGCACAGCGTGCCGTCGTGACCGACCCCGGCGTTGTTGACCCACACCCTGAGGTCGCCGTGACGGGAGGCTTCCCGGGCGACCCGCTCGTGCGACCCCTCCTCGCGGACGTCCTGCTGCAGCCCCGTGACCGCGCCGACCTCTTCCGCCGTACGACGGGCGGCGTCACCGTCCACGTCGGTCACCACCACGGCGTACCCACGGGTGACGAGGAGCTCGGCGATGCCGCGACCGATGCCGCGACCCGCCCCGGTGACCACGGCGCTGTCCATACCGGAAGCCAACCAGAAGCGGGCCGACGGCGCGACACGCCGTTCGAACAGATGTTTGAACAAGGCTGCTCGGGACGACTACCGTGAACTACGTCCGGACGACGCCGGCCGCACCCGCGGCGGGACTCGTCCCGACCGGCGACATCCCGACGCAGGCGGAGCAGAAGGGGCACCTCATGGCAGGCAAGCGCAAGGCGGAGACGACCGGCTCGAGCGGTGCCGGCGGTGTCGCGGAGCTGCCCGACGGTCCCCCGGACGCGCACGGCCTGACGCCGCGCCAGCAGCGCGTGCTCACCGTCATCCGCGACTCGATCGAGCGGCGCGGCTACCCGCCCAGCATGCGCGAGATCGGCGAGCGGGTCGGCCTGACCAGCTCCTCCTCCGTGGCCCACCAGCTCCGGGTGCTCGAGGAGAAGGGGTACCTCAAGCGCGACCCCAACCGCCCCCGCGCCCTGTCGGTGTTCAACCCCGACGAGGCCGAAGGTGTCGACGAGACCGGTGTCGGCGACGCGATGCCCGCGGCGACGTACGTCCCGATGGTCGGCCGGATCGCCGCCGGCGGCCCGATCCTCGCCGACGAGCGGGTCGAGGAGATCCTGCCGCTGCCCAAGAGCCTGGTCGGCGAGGGCACGCTCTTCATGCTCGAGGTGGTCGGCGACTCGATGGTCGACGCGGCGATCTGCAACGGCGACTACGTGGTGGTCCGCCAGGAGCAGACCGCCGAGAACGGCGAGATCGTCGCGGCCCTGATCGACGGCGAGGCGACCGTGAAGACCTTCCAGCGCAAGAACGGCCAGGTGTGGCTGCTGCCGCACAACCAGGCCTACGAGCCCATCGACGGCACGCACGCGACGATCCTCGGCAAGGTCACCGCGGTCCTGCGTCGCGTGTGACCCAACCGACTCCTCCGGTTTCCCAAACCGGTCCGGACGGAGCCTCGGCCGGTTAGGCTCAGCCGCCCCTGCACCCTCTCGGACGGTCCTCCTCCCGTGCTCAAGCTCCTGACCGGTGGCGCGCTCGCCGCCGTCCTGGTCGTCGTCGTTCCCTCCCTGCCGGCCGTGGCGGACCCTGCGGGGTCGTCGGCCTCCGCGCCCGAGGTCGCCTCGGCGACCACCGCGGAGCCCAGCCCGGTGAGCTCGGAGTCGGCGGCGGCCGCCGCCGACGACGCGCTCGCCGCCGCCGGTGAGGTCTTCGACGGCGTGCCCGCGTCGTCCCACCCGACCCTCGGCCAGCAGCCGCCCGCGGAGGCGGAACCGGATGCCACCGTGACGCTCCGCGACCTTGCGATGCGGCTCCCGGACCTGCCCACCAGTCGGGAGCGCCGGTCCGCACAGCGGATCCTCCAGCGGCCCACCGACGGCGACGTGTCGCAGACCGGCGAGCCGAAGTACACCGTCGACGCTGCCGTGACCTGCACGACCTCGGTGTGCGTCCACTGGGTCGAGAACGACGCGAACGCTCCGACCGGCTCCGACGGCGACCCGGCGACCATCCCGTCGTGGGTCAGCACGACGCTGAGCACGGTGGACTCCGTCTACACGACGGAGACTCGGACCCTGGGCTACCGCGCCCCGCTGACCGACGTCAGCGCGGCCGACAACGGCGGGGACGGACGGCTCGACGTGTACCTCGCCGACGTGAGCGGCGCGGGCCTGTTCGGCTACTGCGTGCCCGACGACCCGGCCCAGGACACCAACCGCAGCGTCTCTGGCTACTGCGTTCTCGACAACGACTTCGCCAGCGCGCAGTACGGCACCGCCCACACACCGCTGCAGAACCTCCAGGTGACCGCGGCGCACGAGATCTTCCACACGGTGCAGTTCGCCTACGACTGGACCGAGGACCTCTGGCTGATGGAGGGTACGGCCGCCTGGATCGAGGACGAGCTCTTCGACGGCGTCGACGACAACCGTCGTTACCTCGCCGTCAGTCCCCTCGCCGCGAGTGACCTGCCCCTGGACTTCTCCTCCGACCAGTGGGCCGGCTACGGCTCCTGGGCCTTCTGGCGGTTCCTGTCCGAGTGGATGGCACCGCGTGGCGCGAGCGAGGACCAGACCGTCGTCCGGCAGGTCTGGGAGGCGGCCGCCGGGTCGACGTACTCGACCGCGGCGCTCGGTCGGGTGCTCGCCGCCCGGGGAACGAGTGTCGCCGAGGCGCTCACCGTGTTCGGCATCTGGAACCGCAACCCCGGCCAGTTCTACACGGAGGGGCGCGCCTACCACGCCACCCCGCTGCTGGCGCGTCGGACGTTCACCCGCGGCTCCCGCAGCCTGCGCACGCACGTCACCAGGCTGCACCACCTCGCG
The DNA here is from genome assembly GCA_963827435.1 of uncultured Actinomycetota bacterium. Lineage (GTDB taxonomy): Bacteria > Actinomycetota > Actinomycetes > Propionibacteriales > Nocardioidaceae > Nocardioides_B. Next base: position 613,162 of record CAWHAU010000014.1, on the reverse strand, counting down.
CAGCGGTTCGTGCGGTTCACCCCCGGGACCTCGTTGCGAGGACATTGGCGACTGCGTGTCGCGGTCGCCATGCCGGCGCGCTCACGAGGTTCCCACGCCTGGCTGGTCGTGCACCGCCGCAGCGGCGGCGTGGGTGCGTACCCGGTGCCGCTGAACCGCAGCGGCGACGGCGCGCGGACCGTGGGGTTCGACCGGCGCACGACGGCGTACGTCGAGCTGAGCCTCGTCAACGCGAGCACGCGGTTCACGTGCGGCCGGCGAACGTACCTGACCTGCGCCGGTGTGCCGCTCGACGACGGGCTCCAGAGCGCGTTCGCGGCGCGGGTCACTCGCTGAGAGGCCCGACCGGGTCGCCGGGCCCGCGACCGTCAGTGCAGCTCGACGAGCAGCAGCGGCCCGCCGTCGTAACGACCGCCGTCGATGGCGAGCACCCGCCCGTCGGCGTAGGTGTACGGCCCCTCGGTCTGCTCGGACGGCCGGTCGACGAGCGTGCCGATGATGCTGTGGCCGTGCACGATGTGCTCGCCGCCGAGCTGCTTCAGCATCATGTGCGCGACGTCGGAGTCGTCCTTGAAGTCGAAGCGGCTGGTGAGGTTCGCGAACACGTCGAAGTGCTGCTGCGCGTCGTCGCCGGCGAGCATGGCGGCGACCGTCTCGTTGACCTCGTCGATGGTGTCGCCCCAGGCGAGGTAGTCCCGGGTGTCGGAGTGCATCAGCAGGTAGCCGCCGGTGCGGGCCAGGACGGGCAGTGCGCGCAGCCAGGCGACGTCGTCGTCGGTGAGCCCCTGCTGGTCCTCGAGGTGGCCACCGTTGACCAGCCAGACCTCGGCGAAGCGGGTGTCCGGGAAGAGATGGCAGCCGAGCATCAGCGCCTCGTGGTTGCCCATCAGCACCCGCACGGAGTCGGGGGCCTGCTCCTGCAGGGAGCGCACCAGCCGGATCACGCCGATGCCGTCGGGGCCGCGGTCGACGAGGTCACCGAGCACCCACAGGTCCGCGTCACCCCCGGCCCAACGGTCCTCGGAGTCGAGCAGCCCGGCACGCAGCAGCACGTCACGCAGGTCCTCGAGGTGGCCGTGCACGTCGCTGATGACGTAGGTGCTGCCCATGACGACCATCCAACCAGTCGTGCGGGGCCCGACCCCGCTAGTGGGAGACGGCGTGGTGCGTGTCGGTCACCGAGCCGGCGTCGTGCTCCTCGGCCGCGATGCCGACGAGCGCCAGGCACGCCACGACGAGGAACACCAGGAACCACGGGGCGCGCTGCACGTCTACGAAGGTAGCAAAGGCGCGGTCACCGGCTCAGGAGGCGAGCCGCTTGAGTGCGGACAACACCACCGTGCGGTCGGTGGTGCTCCACATCGGCGGCAGCGAGGCGCGCAGGAAGCCGCCGTAGCGGGCGGTGACCACCCGCGAGTCGAGGATCGCCACCACGCCTCGGTCGGTGGTGGTGCGGATCAACCGGCCGCTGCCCTGGGCGAGAAGCAGCGCCGCGTGGGTGGCCGCGACCTGCATGAAGCCGTTGCCGCCGGCCTGGTCTGCGGCCCGCTGCCGCGCCGACATCAGCGGGTCGTCGGGGCGAGGGAACGGGATCCGGTCGATCAGCACGAGCTGGCAGGTGTCGCCCGGCACGTCGAGGCCCTGCCAGAGGCTGAGCGTGCCGAACAGGCAGGCGTGCGGGTCCTCGACGAACAGCCGGGCCAGCTCCGGCAGCTGCGCCTCCCCCTGGGCCAGGATCGTCAGGTGCGGCAGGCGTTCGCGGGTCGCCTCCGCCGCCGCCTCCGCGGCCCGTCGGCTGGAGAACAGGCCGAGGGTGCGGCCGTCGGCGGCGTCCACCAGGTCGACGATCTCGTCGATCTGTGCGGCCCCCAGCCCGTCACGGCCGGGTGGGGGCAGGTGCCGCGCGACGTACAGGATGCCCTGGCGGGGGTAGTCGAACGGTGAGCCGACGTCGATGCCGCGCCAGGGCTCGACACCCTCGAGGCGCTCGGCCGGCTCCTGTGGCGCCTCGGACAGGGAGTGGTCGACGCGCTCGCTGGGCTTGAGTCCCAGCGACGTGGCGACCGAGCTGAAGTCGCCGCCGAGCATCAGGGTCGCACTGGTGAGCACGACGGTCTTCTCGGCGAGCAGCTTGTCGCGCAGCGGACCCCACACCTGCAGCGGGGCCACGCAGAGCAGGTCGCCGCCCCGGTTGCGCTCGCGCTCGGCCAGCCACATCACGTCGGCGTCGGAGCCGGCGGCCATCCGCTCGCTGTTCTTGAAGATCTCCTGCACCGACCCGCGGGCCTGCGTGCGACCCGGGTCGCCCTCCCCCTCGGCGGACTCCTTGGGGAACGCGGAGATCAGCGCGCGGGCGGCGTCGCGGACCAGCTGCAACGCGTCGGAGAGTGCCGTGGTCGGCCGGTCGATGCGGCCCGGCGGTGTCTCGTCGAACGCGGCCCGGAGCGCCTCCCCCGCGTCGGCGAGGTCGTCGGCCTCGGTGCCCTCCACGTGCCGCTGCGACCGGCGTGCGGCACGCTCCACCTCCGGCACGGACAGCTCGTCGGTCGCGGCCTGGGTGACCCGCGCGGACAGCTCGTGGGCCTCGTCGATCACCACGACGTCGTACTCGGGGATCATCGGCACGCCCTCGATCGCGTCGATCGCGAGCAGCGAGTGGTTGGTGACGATCAGCTGCGAGCGGGCGGCCTTCTCCTTGGCGCGCTCGGCGAAGCACTCGTCGGCGAACGGGCACTTGGTCGCGCCGAGGCACTCGCGGTGGTTGACCGAGACCTGCCGCCACACCCGGTCGGTGTGCTTCGGGGCGGAGTCGCGGTCCCCGGGCCCCTTGGTCTCGGTCTGCTCCTCGGCCCAGGCGCGCAGCGCGAGCACCTCGCTGCCCATCGACCCCTCGGGCAGGTCGACCAGGGCTCCCTGGTCGTCGGGGACGCCTTCGCGGATCCGGTGCAGGCAGGCGTAGTTGGAACGGCCCTTGAGCACGGCGTAGGTCGGCTTCGTGTGCAGCACGTGGTCGGCGGCCTCGAGCAGCGCGGGGATGTCACGCTCGACCAGCTGGTGCTGCAGCGCGAGGGTCGCGGTGGCGACCACCACGCGGCGGTCGTGGAGCAGCGCGGGGACGAGGTAGGCCAGCGACTTGCCGGTGCCGGTGCCGGCCTGCACGAGCAGGTGCTCGTGGGACGTCATCGCCCGCGCGACGGCCTCCGCCATCTGGATCTGGCCCGGTCGCTCCTGCCCGCCGAGCGCCTCCACCGCGCCCGCCAGGACCTCGCGTACGCGGGTGGTCGGGGGGCTGTCGGTGTCGGGCACCGAAGCACCCTACCCGCGGCCGGGGACGGTGGGGCGGGCCGCTCCACAGGTCGCCCTGCCTGATTACCAGGGGATGCCGGAGAACCCGCACTTCCCACGGAAAACAGGCATCCTGCGCGTGCTTCCCATGGAGATCTGCACCTCCCCATGGCTCGATTGCCATGGGGAGGTGCAGAAAGCCGACATCCCCTGGTAATCACCCGCCCCGCTCAGCCCTCGAACCGCAGGAACGACATGCCCGGCATCGGAAGGTCGAAGGTGACCTCGGCGGTGCCGTCGTCGTCGACGGTCACCGGACGGGGGTCCTCGAGGGTCTCGAGGCGGTCGGCCTTGCGCAGGGTCTCCCACTGGGCGTCGTCGGGCCAGGGCTGGTCGCCGTCGCGCAGCGCCGCCCAGGTGCCGGCGACGTTGGAGTGGTCGGCGTCGACCCGCTCGTGCGTCACCGTGTACGTCGTCCCGGGCGCGAGACCCGCGACGCGGACGGTGACGGACCGGTCGTGCGGGGCGGAGCCGGCCGCCTTGGACTGGTCGAGCGTCAGGTTCCACGCCAGCACCGAGACGGCGCCCGCCTCGGACGACGTCGCGAGCGCCTCCACCAGCGAGCCGCCGCCGTCACCGGTGACGTCGACGGGCAGCCGCCGGTCGTCGAGCCGCTCGAGCAGCGACAGCGCCCACCACCGGGGCTTGCGCAGCTCGCCGATGGTGCGCAGGCCGAAGCCGCCGTGCAGCAGCTCCGGCGGGCGGCCGAGCTCCTCGAAGTGGTCGGAGACGACCCAGTAGGACAGCGCCTCGATCCGGCCCATCGCCGACGCCATCCCGCGGAGCAGGAAGACCCCGGAGAACACCGCGTCGCTGACCTCGTAGAAGTGCGTCGGCGTGACGCCCCACTCGGTCCACCAGATCGGGGTGCCCTCGCGGCCGTAGCGCGCGAGCGACGGCCGGAAGTCCAGCGGCGGGGCGCCGTAGGTGTGCGTGCTGACGAAGTCGAGCGCGGCGCCCGACTCCTCGACGTGCGCGAGCAGCTCCTCGACCCAGCCGGCCGCGGCGGTCGACGGGCCGCCGACGAGCAGCCGGTCGTCGACCTCGCGCACGGCGGCGGCGGTGACGTCGTACATCCGGTGCCACTCGTCGAGGGTGCCGGACCAGAACACCTCGAGGTTCGCTTCGTTCCAGACCTCGAAGGACCAGTGCTCGAGCACCTCGTCGATGCCGTAGCGGTCGACGACGTGCTGCACGAGGTCGCGCACCAGGTCGTGCCAGCGGTCCCAGTCCTTGGGCGGGGAGACGATCGCGGCGTAGTCGAACACCGTCTTCGTCGGGTCGCTGGCCAGGTCGTGCGGCATGAAGGAGATCTCGACGACCGGGTACAGACCGAGCGACCGGATGTGGTCGTAGACCTTGTCCACGCCGGTGAAGTCGTGCACCGGCTCGCCGTCGACCTCGCGGTAGACCCCGAGGTCGTCGCAGAGGATGCCGTGCGCCCGCACCGAGGCGACGCCGAGCTCGTCGTGCGCGGCCTTCAGCGCGGCCGACAGCTCCTCACCGATCACCCGCCCGCCGGTGGTGTCGGTCGAGACCGTGTGCGAGAGGTGCTCGCTGCCGATCATCGGCCGCCACGGCCGGTCGAGCACGCCGGAGTCACCGGCGGCGTCGACCGCGACCGTCACCGGTCCGGCGTCGGGCAGCGGGGTGGCGGCCACGCGTGAGGAGGGCGCGCCCTGCACGGACACGTCGGAGAGCGTGGACACCGCGTAGAAACGCTCCGCCCCCACCGCGCCGGTCGTGTCGACGTACGGCGGGTGCGGCACCGCGAGCACGTCGCGGCCGTGGTGGTCGAGCGGCTGGAGGTCGCCGTCGGCCGAGGACGCCACGTGGACCTGGTAGCCGACGGCACCCGGCACCGGGTCCCAGGTCAGCGTGACCTGGTGCCCGCCCGGCTCGGCGACCAGACCGGTCGGCGGGTCGAGCCGCGGCGCGGCGCCGACCGCGTCGTCGCTGCGCCGACCGATCCGGTCCTCCCAGTCGGTGCGCGCGTTGGTCTGGGTCACTGGCCGTTCTCCTTCGCGCTGAAGTGCTCCATCTCCATCAGCGGGCGGAGCTTGCTGCTCCATCGCGCCCTTGGAGACGTACCTGCGCATGTCGTCGTTGGCCAGCGCGTTGCCCAGCGCCGCCATCACCATGCCCTGGTCGAGCGACAGGTAGCGCTCGGCGACCGCGTGGCTGCGGGTGCCGGCGGCGTCGTAGAACCCGCCGGGGCCGTAGCCGTGCAGCTCGTCCTTGATCTTGGCGAGGTTCTCCAGCGCGGCCTTCGGCGCGTAGCGGTAGGCGAGGAACGACGCGTGCGGGGTGACCACGCCGTCGCCGTACGACGTCGGGGCCGGCGACCCGGCGCGGCAGCCGTCGAACGGCTGGTCGACCGAGGTGCGCTCCTCGTCGGAGGTGTAGCCGCCGCCGTCGAGGCCGAGCTGGTCGACGCCGTACTCGCGGTAGCCGCCCTTGGGGTCGCTGGAGGGCGAGAAGCCCCAGTAGCCGTACTTCGCCTCGTTCAGGCCGTGCTCGATCTGCGCCTTCACGTAGAGCGGGTGGTTGATGCCCCACGAGTACGGACCCCAGGTCTCCTCGGGCACGAACAGCGGCACCATCAGCGCCTCGAACATGCTGCCGCCCCAGGTGGGCACGACGTCCATGCCGCGGTAGGGCAGCGCGCCCTCGAAGACGCGGACCCCCAGGTAGGTCTTCCACTCGCCGACCGGCTTGGTCTCGGTCCACGCGTAGTCGCAGTTGTCGTTCTGGAAGGTGCGATAGGTGCCGAAGTAGTGCTGCTGCGGGATCTGGCCCGGAGGCGATGCCGAGGTAGGACGCCATCCGCGGCTCGGTGTTGAACGCGCCGTAGTGGTGGCCGGTGTACCAGACGTCCGGGCCGCGTCCCCGGTAGTTGCCCTTGACGGCGGCCGCCTCGTGCGGGTCCTCGTCCCAGAAGCCGCCGCGGATCTGCCCGCCGGGCGCGTTCTCCTTGGCGTTGTAGTAGAAGCCGAAGTCCATCGGCGTGCGCAGCGCGTCGGCCTGCTTGGCCAGACCCGGGTCGGCGCGGCTCACGAGCAGCAGCGCGGTCGCCAGCCAGCCGTTGTCGACGCTGGACAGGAACGGCTTCACGACCGAGCCGTTCTCCGGCCAGATGCGCAGCTTGGCGCCGCTGTGCGGGTCGTACCAGTTGTAGAACATGCCGCTCGGGTCGTGCCGGTCGAGCGTCGCCAACGTGCCCAGCGTCCTGGCCATCCGCTGGTGCGCGTCACCGCCGGAGATCAGGCCGGTGTCGCGCGCGACGACGGTGCTCCACAGGTAGGCGCCGATGTTGGTCGGGCTCGTGTACTCGCTGCGGGTCGCGGTGTCGAGGGCGCCGTTGATGTTGTCGGCCGGCAGCCCGGTGGCGGGGTCCGTCATCGCGGCCATCGAGCGCCAGGTGTCCTTGGCGTACGTCGTGAGGACGGCCCGGTCCGACGTACTCGTCGAGGGGGCGGCCGTGGCCAGCGGGGTGGTGGCCGTGAGCACGCCGGCCGCCAGGGCGGTCAGCGCCGACACCACGGCGATCGGGGTCCTGCGGAGCTTCATGGTCTCTCCCGAGATGGAGGTGGGGGTGGGTCTACTTGATGCCGGTCATCGCGATGCCTTGCATGATGTGGCGCTGCAGCACCAGGAAGATCGCGACCACGGGGATCACGACGACGACCGCGCCGGCCAGCAGCAGGCCGTACTTCGTGGCGTTCTGGCCCACGGAGTAGAGCGCGAGCGCGACCGGCAGGGTGTACTTCTCCTCGTCCTGCGCCACCACGAGCGGCCACAGGAAGTTGTTCCAGGACGTGAGGAAGGTGAGGATGCCGAGCGTCGCGGCCGCGGGGCCGCACATCGGCATCACCACCGAGCGGAAGATCCGCAGCTCGCCGGCGCCGTCGACCCTGGCGGCCTGGATCAGCTCGTCGGGCAGGCCGGAGATGAACTGCCGCATCAGGAACACCCCGAACGGCCCGGCCAGGAACGGCAGGAACATGCCCGGCAGCGTGTCGGTCAGGCCGATGTTCGTGGTCAGGATGAACAACGGCACGAACGTCACGACGCCGGGGATCATCAGCGTCGTCAGCACCAGGCCGAACACCACGCGCTTGCCCGGGAACTCCAGCTTGGCGAGCGCGTAGCCGAGCATCGACCCGAAGAGCACGTTGCCGGCCGTGACCGCGGCGGCGACCACGACCGAGTTGAGGAAGTAGCGCGGGAAGTCCAGCTTGGTGAACAGCACCTGGTAGTTCTCGAAGGTGATCTCCTCGGGCCACCAGGTCGGCGGCACGGCGGTCACCTCGGCGTCCGGCTTGATCGAGGAGAGCACCATCCACAGGAACGGCAGCACCATCACGATCAGGCCGATGGTGAGGGCGACGTACACCATGCGATTCCGTGTCCGCGTCCGAGACTGCGCGGCCATCACGTCTCCTTCCGCTCGCCGAGCAGCCGGAACTGCACGAAGGTGAACACGACCACGGCGAGGAACAGCAGGTACGACGCGGCGGCCGCCAGTCCGTAGTTGCCGAACCCGAACTGGTCGTAGGTGAAGAACGTCACCGACCGGGTGCTGTCGAGCGGACCGCCCTTGGTCATCACGAACGCCTCCTCGAAGAACTGGAGGTAGCCGATCGACGTGATCACCGCACCGAACAGCAGCGTCGGACGCAGCATCGGCAGAGTGATGTAGCGGAACCGCTGCCAGGATGACGCGCCGTCGACCTCGGTCGCCTCGTTGACCTCCGCGGGGATGGTCTGCAAGCCGGCCAGGAAGATGATCATCAGCGCGCCGAGGTTGCGCCACGACGACATCACGACCAGCGACGGCAGCGCCAGCGTCGTGCTGTCCAGCCAGCCCGGGCCGTTGATCCCGACCAGGGCGAGCACCGCGTTGAGCAGGCCGCCCTCGTCACGCAGCAGGAACTTCCAGACCACCGACACCGCGACGATGCTGGTGACCACCGGCAGGTAGTAGCCGACCCGGAACAGCCCCCGCAGGAACGTGATCCGGTTGAGCCCGACCGCCACCGCGAGCGCGAGTGCCATCGTCAACGGCACGCCCAGCACGAGGTAGAGGAACGTGTTGACCATGACCTTCTGGAACAGCGGGTCGGCGAGCAGCTTGGCGTAGTTGTCGAACCCGATGAACCCGACCGCGAACGGCGATCGCATGTCGGTGCTGCGGATGTCGGTGAAGCTCATCCCGAGGCTGGCCAGCACCGGCCCGGCGGTGAACACCAGGAACAGCGCCAGGAACGGCAGGGCCAGGACCCACGCGGCGACAGCCTGCTGCCGCCGCGTGGGGTCCACGTGCCTCGACCGGGTGGCCACCGGTGGGGTGGCCGCGGGCGCGGGCGTGACGACCTTGACACTCATGAGGTCAGAGACCGGTGCCGATCGACTTGGCCTGCTTCTGCATGTCGGCGACCGCGTCGGCCGTCGGCACGGAGCCCTTCACGGCCTTCTCGACGTCACCGTCGATGACGGACGCGACCTGCTCCCAGCTGGGCACGGCCGGCGGCGCCAGGGCGCTGTCCATCTGCTGCCCGAAGACCTGGAGCTGCTGGTCGTCGCCGAGGTCGCCGCTCTGCCAGGCGCTCTTGACGGCCGGCAGGTCCTTGACGGTGTCGTACCACTTCGACTGGGTCTGCGCCTCGGACAGCCAGCGCACCAGCTTCCAGGCGCCGTCGCGGTTCTTCGCGTCCTTGAAGACGGCCAGGTCGCCACCGCCGGTGAACGACGTGCCCGGACCGGAGTCCTTGCCGGGCAGCGGCGCGACGGCGTACTTGGCGCTGGTCAGGCCGGCGTCCTCGACCAGGCCGATGTGCCACGGTCCGGAGATGAACGAGCCGTAGGTGCCCTTGGCGAAGCCGTTCTCCAGCTCGCCCGGGTCGAGCAGCCGGGTCTGCGAGTAGCCCTTGTCGAAGAACGACTTGTAGTAGTCGAGCGCCTCGGTCATCTGCGGGCTGTCGATCGAGTAGTCGGTGCCGCCGTCGTTGGTGACCTTGGCGCCGTTGGACCACGCGAACGGCAGCACGCTCTGCCACGAGCCGGTCTGGCCGGGCTGCAGGCTGACGGGGTACTTCACGCCGGCCTTCTTGAGGTCCGCCGCGAACTTCGAGAACTCGTCCCAGGTCGTCGGCGCCTTGTCCCAGCCGGCCTTCTTGGCCAGGTCGGTGCGGTAGTAGAGCACCCGCGTCTCGACGTACCACGGGACGCCGTACGACGTGTCGCCGACGACCGTCGAGCCCCAGGCGCCGTCGTAGAAGTCGCTGTCCTTGACCAGGCCGTCGGGAGTCGGGTCGAGGCCGCCGGCCTTGGCGAACTCACCCATCCACGTCGTGCCGATCAGGCTCGCGTCCGGCGTCTTGCCGCTCGCGATCGCCGCGGAGATCTTGTCGTGCGCGGCCTCCCAGGGGACCGCGGTGACCTTGACGGTGGCGTCCGGGTTGGCCGACTCGAAGTCCTTGACGAAGTCCTGGAGCTTCTCACCCTCGGTGCCCATCGCCCAGACGTTGATGGTGCCGCTGGCCTTGGCGTCGCTGATGGCCTTCGACGCGCCGGGCCCGGCCTCCGGGCTCGACTCGCGGCCGCAGCCGGTCAGCGCCAGGCTCGCGGCGACCGCCAGCGCGGTGAATGCAGCGGCCGTCCTTCTGGTCGTACTTCTCATCGCTCAACCTTTCCGAGATGTCCGAGGGATGGGGGTTCAGGCTCCGGAGGTGGTTCGGACCACCAGCTCCGTGGGGAGGACGACGTGCCGCGGCTCGGCACGCCCTCCGGTGATGACTTCGTCGAGCAGCCGGGCTGCCGTGCCACCCAGCTCGCGCATCGGTTGCCGGACCGTGGTCAGGCCGGCGTAACGGGCGGCCATGACGTCGTCCCAGCCGGTGACCAGCACCTGGCCGGGTACGTCGACCCCGGCGGCGCCGAGGCCGCTGAGCACGCCGAGGGCGAGCTCGTCGTTGCCGCACACGAACGCGTCGGGGAGTGCGTCGTCCAGGGCGGTGCGGGCGACCTCCTGTCCGGTCGCCTCGTCGAGGACCGGGACGGCGATCGTCTCGACCCGGGTGCCGGCCCGTCCGGCGGCGACCCGCTCCACCGCGGCCCACCGCTCGTCGAGGTCGGGGGCCAGGTCGGGGTCGCCGACCAGCACGAGTCTCCGGGCGCCCCGGTCGAGCACGTGCGCGGCGAGTGCCTCCGCCGAGCCGGTGTTGTCGGCCTTGACCGAGTCGATGCCCTCGAGCTGCGGGCGGGCCAGCAGCACGAGCGGCATGCCGCGGGTGTGCAGCCGCTCGAGCAGGGAGTCGGGGACGGTGCGGCCCATCACGACCATGCCGTCGCAGCGGTCGGCCATCTCCTCGACCATCGCCGGGGCGGCGGGACGGCCGTGCGTGGACAGGATCAGCACCGAGCGGCCGAGGTCGGCGGCCACGGACTCGTAGCCGAGCACCACCTCGGCGTAGTAGGGACCGGAGAGGTCCGGGAAGACGATGGCGTTCGCCGCGTGCCGCCGCTCGGCCAGCGACCGGCCCAGCCGGCTGGGCGTGAACTCGAGCTCCTCGACCGCGCGGGCGACGCGGTCACGGGTGGCCTCGGAGACGTTCGCGTGCTGGTGCATGACCCGCGAGACGGTGGCGATGGAGACGCCGGCATGCCGGGCCACGTCGCGGATCGTCGGTCGCACGCGGTTCTCCCCTCACGCCGAGTCGTAGGCGGATCGTCCGGTTCGTCGTATGTAACCGGTTTCAGTAACCGGTTACACCACCCTGGTGGTGACCACCGACACATGTCAAGGGTGGACCGGACCGGGAATTCCGAAACCGGTCAGGACCGGGTGTGGTCCCCGGGGCGGACCAGGCCGGTCTCGTAGGCGAGCACGACGAGCCTGCACCCGGGTGCGGGCGCCGAGCTTGGCCAGCACCCGGTTCACGTGGGTCTTCACCGTCGCCTCGGCGACCACCAGCCGGGCGCAGATGTCGTCGTTGGACAGCCCGCGGGCGATCAGCGTGAACACCTCGAGCTCGCGCTCGGTGAGCACCCGCAGCGCGCTCGGGCACGCCGTCGGCCGGCGCCGGACGACGTACGTGCTCCTCGATCAGGCGGCGGGTCAGCGTCGGCGCGAGCAGCGACTCCCCCGCGGCGACCGTCTCGATGCCCGCGACCAGCCGGTCCGGCGGCGTGGCCTTGAGCAGGAAGCCGGCCGCACCGGCGCGCAGCGCGTCGTAGACGTAGCCGTCGAGGTCGTAGGTCGTGAGCACCAGCACCCGCGTGGGCGACGCCGAGCGCGGTGAGCTCGCGGGTCGCCGCGATCCCGTCGAGCACCGGCATCCGGATGTCCATCAGCACCACGTCGGGCGCGGTACGTCGGACCACGTCGACGGCCTGCCGACCGTCGGCCGCCTCGCCGACGACCTCGACGCCCGCGGGCGTCCAGCACCATCGCGAGGCCGGAGCGGACCAGGTCCTGGTCGTCGGCGACCACGACCCGTGGTCATGCCGGGCCCACCGGCAGCGTCGCGGCCGAGCTCGAACCGCGTCGCCCGTGACGCCGTGCGTGAGCCTGCCGCCGAGCAGCGCGACCCGCTCGGCCATGCCCGAGCAGGCCGAGCCCGCTGCCCTGCCGCCGCGTCCGCCCGGTGGTCGCGGTCCGGTTCGAGGCGCTGATCGACACGCCGCCGGGCGTGCCGGACACGGTCAGCGCGGCCGGTCCGGTCGGCGGCGTAGCGCAGCGCGTTGGTCAGCGCCTCCTGGACGATCCGGTAGGCCGAGACGTCCACGCCGGCCGGCAGCGACGGCAGCGGCTCGCGGACGTCGAGGTCGACGTGAGGCCGCTGGCCCGGAACGCGCTCGACGAGCGCGGGCAGGTCGGCGAGGCCGGGCGCCGGCGCGAGCCCGAGCTCGTCGGCGTCGTCGCGGATCACGTGCAGCAGCCGCCCGGTCTCGGCCAGCGCCCGGCGGCCGGTGTCGGCGACGTCGGCCAGCACCTCCTCGGCGCGGTCCGGGTCGTGCGCACCAGGTCCTGCGCGGCCGCGGTCTGCACGACCATGGCGCTGACCGAGTGGGCGATCACGTCGTGCAGCTCGCGGGCGATCCGGTCCCGCTCGGCGCGGACCGCCTCGTGGCGCACCAGCTCCTGCTGTCCTCGAGCTGCCGCTCTGGTCGGCCAGCCGGCGCATGATCCGGCCGAACACGTACGGCGGCACGATCAGGGTGAGCGACGAAGACGACGTCCGACCAGTCGTGGCTGCGGCTGTCGACGAGCACGTAGTCGACGAGCAGCAGGACGGCGATCGGTCAGCACGCCGACCAGCCCGCGCAGGTCGGCGATCCAGCGGGCCAGGAGTAGATCGCGACCGCCAAGAACAGGATCGGCGTGGCCGGCTCGTCGAGCTGCGGGCCGAGCCACGGCATCAGCGAGCAGGACCACCGCGGCGCCGTGCGCGGCGACCAGCGGGTACTGGCGGCGGAACACCAGCAGCCCGGCCGCGACCAGCCGCCAGCGCACGCCGTACCCGGCCAGCCGGCGACGTGCAGCGAGAGCCAGCTCGGCGGCGCCCAGCGACCAGCGAGCGCGACGGGCAGCAGCACGTCGCAGCCACGTCAGCGACGCGCAGCCTGGTCATCCGTCCGAGGCTAGGGCCGATCGCGGCCGGTCGTCCGTCAAACCAGGGGTGGAGCCCGGTCCCGCCGCACGGTGGACGACGCGGGCGCCGGCCCGCTCCTAGCGTCGGGGCACCGCACAACGACTCCTGGGGAGGCAACGATGTTCGAGTCCGACAGAGACACAGCGCAGGATCGGCCGGTTCGCCTGGGTGATGGCCTGGGTCGGCCTGGTCGTCGGCCAGCTGCACGCCCTGGCCCGGCACGACACGGCGGACGGCAAGGAGGACCTCGATCGGCGCTGACCCGCGCCTGGTCCGAGCCCGGCGCCGAGCTGCGCTGGGCCGCTGCTGGACTGGGGCGACCCGGACCTGGTCTACGTGACCTACGGCAAGATCTGGCTCCCGGTGTTCGTCGCGTTCACCCTGTGCGCGTTCGTGGTCCGCCGGCGCCGGCAGCCGCCGGCTTCGAGAAGTGGGCCTGGCGGATCGCGCTGGCCGGCTACGTGTGGGCGTGCGTCTCGCGTCTTCGGCGAGTACTGGACGCAGTGGACCGGCACCCGAACGCCCTGCTCGACCTGTCGTTCCTGGTCGGCGCTCCCGGCCTGCTGCTCACCCTGGTCGGCTCGACGCTGCTCGGGCATCGCCCTGCTCCGCAACGGGCTCCGGCCCGCGTGCCGGCCGCGTGGCTGCTCACGCTGACCATCCCGGTCGCGGTCGTCGATCGCTGCAGGTCACGTCGATGGGCAGCGCCGCGCTCGCGGTGATGTTCGGCTTCGGGATCCTCGGTCGGCGGATCGCCACGAGAGCACCGCGGTCGTGGTCGCCCGGACCGCCGCCGCCTGACCGGTAGCCGTGACGAAGTGGCTGGTCCGGGGCCTCCGGACCAGCCAGACGTCACGGACTACCGCAGCGGGTGGCGTCGGCCTCGCGTCAGGCGTGCTCGGCGGTCACCAGGTAGGGCTCGAGCTCGCCGGCCAGGCCCTCGTGCACCCGGCCGCGCACCAGCGATGCCGTCGCCGGTGTGCTCGACCGACTCGACCTCGCCACTGACGTGGATCCGGTTGAGCAGGTCGCCGCGCTCGTAGGGCAGCAGCGCCTCGAACGCGACCCCCGGGTGCGGCAGGTCGGCCTCGACGGCGGCGAGCGCCTCGGCGATGCCCTCGCCGGTCTTCGCCGAGACGACCACCGAGTGCGGCTCGCGGGCCCTGAGCCGCGAGAGCACCATCGGGTCGGCCGCGTCGGCCTTGTTGATGACGACGAGCTCGGGCACCTTGTCGGCGCCGATCTCGGCGAACACCTCGCGCACCGCGGCGATCTGGCCCTCCGGGTCGGGGTGGGAGCCGTCGACGACGTGCAGCACCAGGTCGGAGTCGGCGACCTCCTCCAGCGTCGAGCGGAACGCCTCGACCAGCTGGTGCGGCAGGTGCCGGACGAAGCCGACGGTGTCCGACATCGTGTAGACGCGGCCGTCGGCCGTGGTGGTGCGGCGGGTCGTCGGGTCGAGCGTCGCGAACAGCGCGTCCTCGACCAGCACACCCGCGTCGGTGAGCCGGTTGAGCAGCGACGACTTGCCGGCGTTGGTGTAGCCGGCGATCGCCACGCGACGGCACCTGGTGACGGCGGCGCTCGGAGCGCTTGGTGTCGCGGGTGGTGCGCATGTGCGCGAGCTCGCGGCGCAGCTTGGCGATCTTGGTGTTGATCCGGCGCCGGTCGGTCTCGATCTTGGTCTCACCGGGACCACGGCCACCGATGCCGCCGCCCTGCGAGCCGACCCGGCCACCGGCCTGGCGGGAGAGGTTGCCACCCCAGCCGCGCAGCCGCTGCTTCATGTAGCTGAGCTGGGCCAGCTCGACCTGCGCCTGGCCCTCCCGGGACTTCGCGTGCTGGGCGAAGATGTCGAGGATCAGCGCGGTGCGGTCGACGACCTTGACCTTGACCCGGTCCTCGAGGTTCCTCAGCTGCGAGGGGGCCAGCTCGCCGTCGCAGATCACGGTGTCGGCGCCGGTGGCCTGCACGATCTCGCGCAGCCCGTCGACCTTGCCGCGGCCGATGTACGTCGCGGGGTCGGGGCTCTGCCGGCGCTGGTAGAGCGCGTCGAGCACCTGGGAGCCGGCCGTCTCGGCGAGCAGCGCGAGCTCGGCCATGGAGTTCTCGGCGTCCGCGACGGAGCCGTCGGTCCAGACGCCGACCAGGACGACCCGCTCCAGGCGGAGCTGGCGGTACTCGACCTCGGTGATGTCCTCGAGCTCGGTCGACAGGCCCGCGACCCGGCGCAGGGCGTGGCGTTCGGCGAGGTCGTAGTCGCCGGAGGTCTCCTCCGGGTCGATCGCCGTCCCAGTCCGTCGGGGGAGTCGTCGGCGTAGCCGGACTCCCACTCCTCGGTCTCGAGGAGGGCGTCGTCGAGGGAGATGTCGGTGTCGACCGGCGTGACGGGGTCGGGGCGGTGCTCGTGTGCGTGCGTCATATCCACCAAGGGGAACGTCCGGGTGCCCGGGCGGATTCCCGGACCACCTCAAGGGTCGCACGGCTCACAGACCGGATGCGACGGATTATGCGGTCCACTCCCCCTCGGCGACCAGCACCGCTGGCCCCGTGAGCACCATGCGTCCCTCCCGTGTCCAGGTCACGTCCAGCCGGCCGCCGGGCACGTCCACCCGGTACGTCGTACCGGGGCCGGCGCCGTCGGCGAGCGCGGCGGCGACCATGACCGCGCAGGCACCGGTGCCGCAGGAGCGGGTCTCCCCGGAGCCGCGCTCGTGCACCCGCATGGCCACGTGCGCGTCGCCGCGACGGACGACGAACTCGACGTTGACGCCGTCGGGGTACTCGCCCGGGTCGTGGCCGGGCGGGTCCAGCAGCGGTCCCGCGTCCGCGAGGTCGTCGACGAACGCGACCGCGTGCGGGTTGCCCATCGACACGTGGGTCGCGGGCCAGGACCGGTCGCCGACGGCCACCTTGGTGTCGCCGAGCACGGCCGGCTCCCCCATGTCGACGCTGACCAGGTCGCCCTCGAAGGTGAGCACCTTGGTGCCGCCCCGGGTGCCGACCGGCAGCGGCCGGGACGGGTCGACGCCCTCGTGCTCGACGAGGTAGCGGCCGAACACCCGCACCCCGTTGCCGCACATCTCCGAGGTGGACCCGTCGGCGTTGCGGTAGTCCATGAACCACGCGGCCTCGCCACGCGCCGCGACGGCCGCCGGGTCGTCGTACGCCTCGGTCCGGACCACCCGCAGCACCCCGTCGCCGCCGAGGCCGGCCCGCCGGTCGCACAGCCGGGCGACCAGCGCCGGGTCGAGGTCGCCGACGGCGGTCCCGTCGGCGTCGGGCAGCAGCACGAAGTCGTTCTCGGTGCCGTGGCCCTTCAGGAAGCGCATGGCGCCCAGTGTAGGAGCCAGTCTAGGAGCCTCTAGGAGCCCTGCTCGGCGAGCGTCTTGAGCCGGGCCAGCCCCTTCTCGAAGTCCTTGCCGACGAGCTTGTCCATGCTGGTGAAGATGCCCATGATCTTGAGGCCCAGCGTGCGGGGGCCGGCCATCGTCCAGGTGACCCGGGTGCCGTCCCCCTCGGGGGCGAACGTGAACGTCGTCACCGACGAGGACTTGAACGGCTTGAGGAAGTCCAGGGCGACCACGACCCGGGTCGGGTCGTCGGCGTCGGTGATCTCCATCCGGCCCTGGCCGGCCTTGCGGTTCCCGGACCAGGCGTACGTCGCCCCGACACCCTTCTCAGCGCCGCCGTAGGTGCGCTGCATCGCGGGGTCGAGGTCCTCCCACGGGGACCACGAGGGCCAGCGGTGGAAGTCCTCGACCTGCTCGAACAGCCGTCCGGGCGGTGCCTGGACGGTCGTCCACCGCTGCACGGTGTAGGTATCGCTGTCGCCCATCGGGCACCTCCGGTCGTGGTCGCGTCCTCGTCGTGCGGATGCTAGTGCGCCCCGGGCCTCCCGGGCGTGTCTCATCGGAACTGTCGGCGTGCTCTGCCACCGTGAAGGACATGGAGACCGCGGACCACCTGTTGATGCTCAGCGGCGTCAGTGCCCGCTGCGCCGACTGCGGCGACGAGTGCGTGTTCGTGCCCGTCGACGCCCACGCCCACGAGTGGTGCTGCACGAGCTGCGACGCCGCCGTGTTCCTGCTGCCCGCCGTGGACACCGTGCTGCGGCACGCGAGCCGCGTCGCCTGAGACGTCGCGGCCCGCGTGGCTGCACGGGCCTACCGGTGCCGGCGCACGACGAGCGCGGACCCGCCGCCCCGCCGACGCGGCTCGGACACCGCGACGAGGTAGCCGCGCTTCTTGAACGCGATGGCGGTCGCCGCCCCGATCTCGGACGCGCTGGTGAACTTGTCACCGGACGGGGTCAGCTGGTGCCCCAGCGGCGTGAGCAGCGCGCCGTACTTCTCGATGAACTCCGGCTCGGCCGAGACCGATGCGGTGTTCCGCTGCGAGCCTCGCGGGTCGGCGATCGTCTGCGGCAGCGTCATCTGCCGGTCGATCCGGTTGTGGATCATCTGCAGGACGGTGGTGATGATCGTCGAGCCACCGGGTGAGCCGAGGGCCACGGCCGGCTTCCCGTCGCGCAGGATGATCGTCGGCGACATCGACGAGCGCGGACGCTTGCCGGGGTCGATGCGGTTCGGGTCGTTCGGGTCGTAGGTGGCCGAGAAGTCCGTGAGCTCGTTGTTGAGCAGGAAGCCGCGGCCCTTCAGCAGCATCCCGGAGCCGCCGGTCTGCTCGATGGTGAGGGTGTACTCCACGACGTTGCCCCACTTGTCGGTCACCGTGAGGTTGGTCGTCTCGACGTTCTCGGTGTCGGCCTGCCTGGCCGACGACGCGGCCGACGAGCCGCCGCAGGTCGGGTCGTAGCTGTGCACGTCACCGGCGGTGGTCGGCTTGGTCATCGCCTTGCTCAGGTCGATGCTGCACGCCCGCGAGGCGGCGTAGCGGTCGGAGAGCAGCGTGGACCGCGGCACGTTCACGTAGGCCGGGTCGCCGAGGTACTTCGCACGGTCCGCGAAGGCCAGCGCGCTCGCCTCGAGGTAGACGTGCAGCCGCTGGGCGGTGGTCAGGCGGCGCAGCGGGAAGCGCTCCATGATGTTCAGCGCCTCGCCGACGGTGGTGCCGCCCGACGACGAGCCGCCCATGCCCCAGACGCCGTAGCCGCGGTACTTCGCGTAGGTCGGCTTCCGGAACAGCGCCCGGTAGCGGGCCAGGTCGCCGGCCTTCATGAAGCCGGGCGGCACCGGCAGGTCGGTCGACGGGCTCTTCGGCGGGTGCTGCACGTTGGCGGCGATCTGGCGCGCGATCGGGCCGTTGTAGAACCACGAGACGCCCTTGCGGCCGAGCGCCCGGTAGGTGCTCGCCAGCGCCGGGTTGCGGAAGACCGACCCGGTCTTCGGGGCGTCGCCGCCGGGCAGGAACAGCCGCGGCGTCGTGGTGTAGGCCTCGAAGCGCTTCTGGTTGTCGAGCGTCTGCTGCCGGAACGTGGTGTCCACCTTGAAGCCGCGGGCGGCCAGGTCGGCGGCCGGCGCCAGCGCCCGGCGCAGCTTGTAGGTGCCCCACGAGCGCAGCGCCTTGCCCCAGGTGGCCGGGGTGCCGGGCACACCGACCGAGACGCCGCTGGTGACCAGCTCGGGCGTGAAGTTGTAGGGCTTGCCGGTCTTGGGGTCGATGAACGCGTCGTGCGGCATCGCCCGCGGCGCGGTCTCGCGGCCGTCGATGGTGTGCACCTTGTGGTGCTTGGCGTCGTAGTAGACGAAGTAGCCGCCGCCGCCGAGGCCGGAGCTGTAGGGCTCGGTGACGCCGAGCGCCGCGGCGGTCGCGACCGCCGCGTCGACCGCGTTGCCGCCCCGCTTGAGGACGCCGATGCCGATCTTGGATGCCTCGGGGTCGACCGAGGTGACCGCTCCGCCGAAGCCGCGGCTGGTCGGTGTCTTGGTGGTGTAGTAGCGCCCTTCGGCGGTGGCCGGGGACGTGAGGATCGTCAGCCCTGCGAGTGCGGTGGCCCCTGCCACCCCGATGGCCGCTGCCCGGCGGCCGTGCGTGTTCCTCATCCGCGTTGTTCCTTCCCCGAGTCCGAGTCCGACCCGGTGGTCCTACCCAGCCGGCCCGACCTCAACCGCGGTCACCGCGGCGACCGCGTCCAGGGCCCTGGGCACCCGGTCGGGGTCGTCCCAGTCGACCCAGGTGACCCGGGTGTCCTTGACGAACCACGACTCCTGCCGGCGGGCGAACCGCCGGGTGCCGACGACCGTGCGCTCGAACGCCTCCTCCTCGGTGCACGAGCCGTCGAGGAAGGCGAGCACCTGCTGGTAGCCCAGGGCCCGGCCGGCCGTGAGCCCGTCACGCAGCCCCCGGTCCGCGAGTGCGCGCACCTCCTCGACGAGGCCGTCGTCCCACATCCGACGTACGCGTTGCTCGATGCGGTGGTCCAGCACCGGCCGCGGGATCCGCACACCGACCTGGACGGTGCCGGGGAAGACGTACGCCGGGTCGGGCAGCGTCGCGGTGAACGGACGCCCGGTGATCTCCACGACCTCCAACGCGCGCACCACGCGACGGGAGTTGCCGGGCAGGATCCGCTCGGCGGCCTCCGGGTCGGCGGCGCGCAGCCGGTCGTGCATCGTCGCCGCGCCCACCTCGGCGAGCTCGGACTCCAGGCGGGCCCGGACCTCCGGGTCGGTGCCGGGGAACTCGAAGGAGTCCAGCACGGCCCGGGTGTAGAGCGCGGACCCGCCGACCAGCACCGGCGGCACGCCCCGGTCGCGGCAGTCCTCGATGACCGCGCGGGCCCGGCCCTGGAACTCCGCGACGGTCGCCGTCTGGGTCACGTCGAGCAGGTCGAGGAGGTGGTGCGGAATGCCCCGCCACTCGTGCTCGGGCAGCTTCGCCGTACCGACGTCCATGCCGCGGTAGACCTGCATCGCGTCGGTGTTCACCACCTCGCCGCCGAGCGCCTCAGCAAGGTCGAGGGACAATGCGGTCTTGCCCGCGGCGGTCGCCCCCACGACCGCGACCACGGGCACGACGCGAGGGCTCACGCGGTCCGGTTCGTTCCTTGTCTGCCCCACCTGCATGGGGCAGAGTCTTTCAAAGAGCGATCCGGCGATCGAAGGAGCAGCCATGGGATTCCTGGACAAGGCCAAGCAGCAGCTCACGAAGGCGGTCGACCAGCACGGCGACAAGATCGCGGACGGCGCCGACAAGCTCGGCGACGCGATCAACAAGAAGACGGGCAACAAGCACGCCGACAAGGTCTCCAAGGGCAAGGAGCAGCTCGAGAAGGGGCTGGACTCGCTCGACGGCAAGCAGGACGACTTCGGCGGCAACAAGCGCCCCTGACGTCCGGTTTCGTCCGCGCCACCCCGGGGTACGTCGACCCGATGAGCGACGCACGACGAGACGACGCCCCCACCGGCCCCGAGAACCCCCGCGGTCCCGCCGGACCGGACGCGCCCGCCCCACCAGGTGGACCGCAGCGCGGTGACGCCCCCGCCGGCACCACCAGCCCGGGCGGGCCGGAGCAGCCGGAGGTGCACCCGAGCAGCCCGCCCGACGGTCCGGCCGCCGTGCCGCCCCCGGACACGCCGCCGGACCCGTTCCCCGGACCGGACGGCCAGATCCACGCCCGAACCCAGGCGGAGCAGGCCAACGAGGAGCTCCAGGAGGAGAACGCCGAGACCGCGCTGGACCAGCCGTCCGACGGCTCGGGCGGCGAGTAGCACCCAGAACGACGAGGAGGACCGATGAGCGAGATCAGCCACGAGGTCGACCCCGAAGAGTTCGTCGGTGAGCCGCCGGCCGGTGACGCCAGCCCGGACGAGCTCATGTCGAACGACCAGTCCGCTGTGGTGTCGGAGGAGACCGGGACCGTCTACGAGCGCGCCACCGGTGAGCCGGCCGCCACGCCGCACGACACGGTGCTCGAGGAGGAAGACGAGGAGGAGGAGTGAACGAGGAGGTCTCGCCCAACCGCGAGTCGCAGCCGAACGCCTCCGGACCCGAAGGCCTGTCCGGCGACATGGGGATCAGCAGCGAACGGACCGGCGGCTTCGAGGGGGTCGAAGGCACCGGCAGCGCCGCGTCCACCCAGGGCAGCACCGACGGCGAGGCACCGCCGCTTCCCGCCCCGCCCGACGCGGACGAGGAGGTGCCGGACAAGCCCGATCAGACGAGCCCGGTCACCCATGTCGACCGGACCGTCGGAGAGGTGCAGCCGGACGAGGTGACCCGCAAGCACGAGTTCGACCCCGGCTCCCACCCCGGCCACTGACGATCCCAGGGCGTGTATCGAAAAAGGTCGCGTTGCCGGGCGTGGCATCCGCGCCCGGTCCGGCAGGCGGAAGTGCGGAGCCGCGGACGCCGCGGCAGTTTGAGAGACAGGCCCTAGGGTCGCGGGCATGAACGACGAGATCGGCCGCTTCGTCGTCGTGCCCGCGGCCTACGTGTTCCTGCTCCGTCCGACCGTGACGGGCGGGCGCGAGGTGCTGCTGCAGCTGCGGTCGGGCACCGGCTACATGGACGACCACTGGGCAGCCGCGGTGGCGGGTCATGTGGAGCGGTACGAGACGGTCTTCGAGGCCGCGGCTCGCGAAGCGGTCGAGGAGGTCGGTGTCACCGAGGTCGCGCTCGAGCCCTGGTGCGCGATGCAGCGCACCCAGGCCGACCACGCCCCCATCGACGAGCGGGTCGACTACTTCTTCACCGCGACGTCCTGGCGGGGCGAGCCGCGGATCGTGGAGCCCGAGAAGTCCGCCGACCTGCGGTGGTTCGACCTCGACGCGCTGCCCGACCCGGTCGTCCCGCACGAGCTCCAGGTGCTGGAGACCGTTCGTGCCGGCAGCACTCCCCCGGTCGTGACCTTCGGCTTCTAGCCGCGAGCGCTGGTTGAGGTGCCCCCGTTGGTTGAGGTGCGAGCGTGCGAGCCTCGAAACCTTCCGGCCCGGCGCTGGGAGGTTGACCTCGAGACGCTCGCAGGCTCGCTCCTCAGCCCGAGTCGAGGCCCTCGCCTAGCGGCTCGGGCACCTCAACCAGCGATCAGCCAGCGTTGACGTCGCAGCCGGTCGCGGCGGGCAGCGGGGCGGGCACGCCGACCGTCGGCAGGCCGAGCGAGACGCCCTGCGGCTTCGGCGCGGACGTGCGCGCCTCCCAGGCGTCACCGGCCCTGGTCCGTCGTACGCTCCGGACGGCGCTGTCGGCGACGAGGTGGTGCGGGGCGGCGTACGTGACGTCGACCTCGACCATGTCGCCGGGGCGCACGTCGACCGGGCGGCCGTCGGCGTCGACCGCGGTGAAGTGCACCAGCCGGTTGTCGCGGCCGCGGCCGGACAGCCGGTGGGTCTGCTCGTCCTTGCGGCCCTCGCCCTCGGCGACCATCAGCTCGACGGTGGTGCCGACGAGCCGCTTGTTCTCGTCCCACGCGATGTCGTTCACGAGCGTGGTGAGCCGCTCGTAGCGGTCCTGCACGACGGCCTTCGGCACCTGGTCCTCGAGGACGGCGGCCGGGGTGCCGGGGCGCTTGGAGTACTGGAAGGTGAACGCACCGGAGAAACGTGCCCGCTCGACGACCTTCATGGTCTCGAGGAAGTCCTCCTCGGTCTCGCCGGGGAAGCCGACGATGATGTCGGTGGTGATCGCGGCGTCGGGCATCGCGACCCGGACCCGGTCGATGATGCCGAGGTACTTCTCCTGCCGGTAGGACCGGCGCATGTCCTTGAGCACCTTGTCCGAGCCGGACTGCAGCGGCATGTGCAGGCTGTGCATGACGTTCGGCGTCTCCGCCATCGCCGCGATCACGTCGTCGGTGAAGTCCTTCGGGTGCGGGCTGGTGAACCGCACCCGCTCCAGGCCGTCGATCTCGCCGCAGGCCCGCAGCAGCTTGCCGAACGCGAGCCGGTCACCGAACTCGACGCCGTAGGAGTTGACGTTCTGGCCCAGCAGGGTGACCTCGGTGACGCCCTCGGCGACCAGCGCCTCGACCTCCGCGAGGATCTCGCCCGGCCGGCGGTCCTTCTCCTTGCCGCGCAGCGCCGGGACGATGCAGAACGTGCAGGTGTTGTTGCAGCCGACGCTGATCGAGACCCAGGCGGCGTACGCCGACTCGCGCTTGGTCGGCAGCGTCGACGGGAACACCTCGAGCGACTCGAGGATCTCGACCTGCGCCTCCTGCTGCACCCGGGCCCGCTCCAGCAGCACCGGCAGCGAGCCGATGTTGTGGGTGCCGAAGACGACGTCCACCCACGGGGCCCGGCGGGTGATCTCGCCCCGGTCCTTCTGGGCGAGGCAGCCGCCGACCGCGATCTGCATGCCGGGCTTGGCGGCCTTCACCGGCGCCAGGTGGCCGAGGTTGCCGTAGAGCTTGTTGTCGGCGTTCTCACGCACCGCGCAGGTGTTGAACACGACGACGTCGGGCTGCTCGTCCGACGCCGCCGCGACGTACCCCGCGTCCTCCAGCAGCCCGGTCAGCCGCTCGGAGTCGTGCACGTTCATCTGGCAGCCGTAGGTGCGCACCTCGTAGGTGCGCGCGGCGGTCTCGGGAGTCGCAGTCATGACCGCACCAGGGTACGGCGACCGGTCGGCCCCCTCCGAATCCACCCGCCCCCGCTACGGGACAGGGTCAGCCCTCGGCGGGCGTGGGCGCGTCGGTCTCCGTGGCCTTCTTCGCGGGGGTCTTCTTCGCGGGCAGCCGGTCTCCCGGGGACGCCTTGGCTGCGGCGGTCTTCTTCGCCGGCGCGGCCTTCTTGGTGGCTGCCTTCTTGGCGGGCGTCTTCTTGGCCACCTTCTTCGCGACGTCCGCGGGGGTCACGTCGGCGGTCTTCTTCGTGGGAGTCTTCTTCGCCGGGTCTTCTTGGCCGGGGTCTTCTTGGCCGGGGTCTTCTTCGCCGGGGTCTCTTGCGGCGTCGTCGCCGGGCGCCGTCTGCACGGGGGCCTTCTGCACGGGCGCCTTCTCGGCCACCGGTGCGGGCGCCTGCGGGTCGGGGACCGCGGACGCGGCGGGCTCCTCGACCGGTGGCACCGGCCGCAGCCTCGGGGAGGCCGGGGCCGACGACGCGCGACCGCGGCCGGTGCGCGACACGACCGCCTCGATCCCCTCCGACGCCCGGCCGGCCGCCGTACGCGCCACCTGGCCCGCCACCATCCTGCCGATCGCGGCGGCGCTCTTGGCCTGCTCGGCCGCCTTGCCGGCGGCCTTCTCGGCGCTGCCGACCGGGTGCTTCAGGGTGTCGAGCGTTGCGTCCTTGATCTTGCCCAGCGGGTTCTTGCGAGCCACGTGGCGTCCTCTCGGTCTGGTCTCGGTGCTGCCCGGCAGTCAAGCACGCGCCGTGCTGCCGGTCCTGAGCGGTCTGTCCCGAACCCCGGCCGGGATGCGTGTGACGCGCCCCGCGAGAGTCGCCGAGTTAGTTGGGGAGTCGTACGAAGTAACCACATCGCAACCCCTGCGGGGACGAAGGCAAATGGTCAATCAGCGCCGCCATCGATAGGTTTCGTGACATGAGTGCCACCGCTGAGACACCCGCCCCGTCGGCGGGCGCCGCGTCCGGAGACGCCCTGGTCGTGCTCGACCACGTCGACAAGTGGTTCGGCGAGCTGCACGTGCTCCAGGACATCAACCTGTCGATCAAGCGCGGCGAGGTCGTCGTCGTCATCGGCCCGTCCGGCTCCGGCAAGAGCACGCTGTGCCGCGCGATCAACCGGCTGGAGTCCATCGACAAGGGCAGCATCAGTCTCGACGGACAGCCGCTGCCCGCCGAGGGCAAGGCACTCGCGAAGCTGCGCGCCGAGGTCGGCATGGTGTTCCAGAGCTTCAACCTCTTCGCGCACAAGACCATCCTCGAGAACGTCACGCTGGGCCCCATCAAGGTCCGCGGCGTCGCCAAGGACGAGGCGCAGACCAAGGCCAAGCAGCTCCTCGACCGGGTCGGGGTCGGCCACCAGGCAGAGAAGTACCCCGCCCAGCTCTCCGGCGGCCAGCAGCAGCGGGTCGCGATCGCGCGCGCGCTGGCCATGGAGCCCAAGGTGATGCTCTTCGACGAGCCGACGTCGGCGCTCGACCCGGAGATGATCAAGGAGGTCCTCGACGTCATGGTCGACCTCGCCGAGGGCGGCATGACCATGGTGGTGGTCACCCACGAGATGGGCTTCGCGCGCACCGCCGCGAACCGCGTCGTCTTCATGTCGGACGGCCGCATCGTCGAGGAGAACACGCCCGAGGAGTTCTTCACCAACCCGCAGTCGGACCGAGCCAAGGACTTCCTCGGCAAGATCCTCAAGCACTGATCGATCCCCAGACACGGCCCGGGGGACACCAGGCCGCCTAGCAAGGAGAAGTCATGCGATTCACCCGCAGCAGGACCGTGCTCGCCGCGGTCGGCCTGGCCCTGTCCGTGAGCTCGCTCGCGGCCTGCGGCAAGGCCGGCGAGAGCGACACCGGCAGCGTCGACGTGAAGGTCGACAAGGACGCCGCCAGCAACTACGACGAAGGCACGAAGATGAAGGAGCTGGCGGACGCCGGCAAGATCACCATCGGTGTGAAGTTCGACCAGCCCGGCATCGGCTTCAAGGGTGCCGCCGACGACGCACCGACCGGGCTCGACCCGGAGATGGGCAAGATCCTCGCCGCCTCGCTGGGCATCGACCCCGGCAAGATCACCTGGAAGGAGACGATCTCCGACAACCGCGAGCCCTTCCTCCAGAAGGGTGAGGTCGACCTGGTGATCGCGTCGTACTCCATCACCGACGAGCGCCGCAAGATCGTGGGCCAGGCCGGTCCGTACTACGTCACCGGACAGCAGCTCCTCGTGAAGAAGGGCAGCGACATCAAGAGCGTCGACGACATCAAGGGCAAGGAGGTCTGCTCCGTCACCGGGTCGACCTCGCTCGACAACGTGGAGGCGAAGGGCGCGAAGCCGCGCGGCTTCGACACCTACTCCGAGTGTCGCGACCAGGTCGCCGACGGCACGGTCGACTCGATGACCACCGACGGCGCGATCCTGCTCGGGTACGCCGCCGAGGACCCCGACACGTTCGAGGTCGTCGGTGAGCCGTTCTCCGAGGAGCGGTACGGCATCGGGTACTCCAAGGACTCGCCGGAGATGTGCCAGTGGATCACCGACACCATCAAGAAGGCCCAGGACGACGGCACCTGGGCGAAGGCCTTCGAGGCGACGCTCGGCAAGTCCGGCGTGGACACGCCGAAGCCGCCCGCGATGGACAAGTGCGCCTGACCTGACCGACCACCGGTGAGGGTGGCCCGGGACCCGGGCCGCCCTCGCCGTACGACTGCTGAGGAGGGGTCCACCGGCCGTGGAGAACATCTTCGCGAACTTCGACCTGGTGCTCCGGGCGTTCCTGCTGACCATCGAGCTCGGCGTCGTCGCGGCCGTGGTGTCGCTGGTCGTGGGCACGCTCCTGGCAGCCGCCCGCGTCGGGCCGATCCCGGTGCTCGCCAAGGCGGGCGCCCTCTACGTCACGCTCGTGCGGAACACGCCCCTGCTCATTGTGTTCATCTTCGTGTTCGTCGCGATGCCCAAGCTCGACATCCAGCTGTCGTTCTTCACCAAGGGCTGCCTGGCCCTGTCGGTCTACACCTCGGCCTTCGTGTGCGAGGCGATCCGGTCGGGGGTCAACTCCGTGTCCCTCGGGCAGGCCGAGGCGGCCCGCGCGGTCGGGCTCACGTTCGCGCAGTCGATGAGCCAGGTGGTGCTCCCCCAGGCCTTCCGCGCGTCGGTCCCGCCGCTCGCGAGCGTGATCATCGCCCTCATGAAGAACACCTCGGTCGCAGCAGCCTTCGGGCTGGCCGAGGCGACCTCCCGCATGCGCTTCTTCACCAACCGGTACGCCGACGACCGGATCCTGATCTTCCTGACCTTCGCGGTCGGCTACATCATCATCGTCGAGGTGCTCTCCGCGGGCGCGCTCGGCCTCGAGCGCCGCTGGAGGGTCTCCCGATGAGCACGGTCCTCTTCGACACCCCCGGCCCGAGGATGCGGGCCCGGCACCGGCTGTACAGCGTCGTCGCCGGGGTGGCGCTGCTCATCGTCGCCGGCTTCGTGATCTGGCGGCTGGCTCAGAACGGCGAGTTCGCCTACGACAAGTGGGAGCCGTTCTTCACGCCCACCTACATCCAGGCGCTGCTCGTCGACGGTCTGCTGAAGACGCTGCAGATGGCCTTCACCTCGATCATCTTCGCGGTCGTGTTCGGGCTGGTGTTCGGGATGGGCAAGCTCTCCGACCACGCCTGGGTCAGATGGCCGAGCTTCCTCGTTGTCGAGTTCTTCCGCGCCGTACCCGTGCTGCTGCTGATGATCTTCATCTTCTTCTCCTACGGCATCGGTGAGGGCTTCGGCTCCTACTGGTCGGTGGTGATCGCGCTGACGCTCTACAACGGCGCGGTGCTCGCCGAGGTGTTCCGGGCCGGCATCAACGCAGTGCCGAGCGGACAGGGCGAGGCGGCGTACGCCCTCGGGATGCGCAAGACCCAGGTGATGACCTCGATCCTGCTGCCGCAGGGCGTCAAGATCATGCTGCCGGCGATCATCAGCCAGTGCGTGGTGGCGCTCAAGGACACCAGCCTCGGCTACTACATCCTGGCCCCCGGCCTCACCGCGGTGGGCAAGCAGATCTACGGCGAGTTCCAGAACCAGGTGCAGACGGCGATCGTCGTCGCCAGCCTCTACATCGCCTGCAACCTGGTGCTGACCTGGATCGCCACCAAGGTGCAGAAGCGCCTCGTGGGTGAGAAGAAGGCCATCCTCGTGCCGATGGTCGGCCAGGACGCCGGCAGCGCCGTCTGAGCCTCAGGCCGGCTTCTCGGTCACCCAGAGCCGGATGACGCCCTCGACGACGGTGGTGCCGTCGTCGCGGACCCCGTGCACGCGCACCGGCACGTCCGGGTCGTCGCCGGTCCACTGCTCCGGGTCGGTCTCGGCGATGCAGGTGATGTCGCTGACCGCCTTGGCGGTGTAGCTGACGTCCATGCCCTTGGGGATCCAGCGCTTGCTGCTCGGGATGCTGGCCTCCGCCAGGGCGCCCATCGCGGCCTCGAGGCCGTTGCAGATCGCGATCACGTGCACGGTCTTGATGTGGTTCTGCACCGCGCGCCGCTTGCGGATCGTCAGCTCGGCGTAGTTGGGCCGCAGGTCCACGAACTGCGGCCGGACGGTGCCGAAGTACGGCGCCTTGAGCGTGAACAGGCGGGAGAACACCCACCGCCCCTGGGGCAGCCGGGAGACCTGGCGGTAGAGCGTCAGCACCTTCATGCGGGCAGTCTATTACCCGTCGGTAACAACCGGTCAGGTGGTGCCCAGGATCCGGGCGACGTCGAACGTGCAGCCCACGACGGTGTCGACCCGACCGTCGGGCTGTGGCTCGTCGAACCAGAGGCCGCGGGTGAAGCCGAGCTTGTCGAGCACCCGCAGGGACGCGGCGTTGCGGTGGTCCGGGGCGGCGAACACCTCGCGCAGTCCCGGGTAGTGCGGCACCACCACGTCGCGCACGTAGGCCCACAGCATCCGGGTGCCGACCCCGGACCCGACCCAGGTCGGCTCGCCGAGCAGGTAGTCCATCCCGACCGCGTCCGGCCGGGCCGTCAGCAGGGCGTACTCCGGATGGTCGCCGATCCGGTAGTCCTGCAGCAGGCCCACCGAGCGCCCGTTGACCTCGGCCACCCACATCCGGGTCGGGTCCTCGCCGTCGAGCGCCGGACCGTAGTGCCGCTCGGCGCCGGCCAGGTCCGTCGCCTCCTGCGACCACCAGCGGGCGACGTACGGCTGCGCCTGCCAGGCCACCACGTCCGCGAAGTCCGCCCGGGTCAGCGGTCGGAAGGCCAGGCGCACCGCGGGGACCGCGGCGGCCCGGGCGAGGTGGGTCCGGTCCCCCTCCGGACGGATCCGGTCGGCCGCATCGTCGGGCGACAGCCACGCGTAGCCGTCGTGCTCGGGAGCCGCGCAGGTCGACCACCACGTCGTCGGGCACCTCGGCCGCGAACACCGCCCACGGCCCGGACAGGTCGACCGCCCACACGTCGAGAGCCTCGAGCCCGGTCTCCTCGCGCAGCGCGCGCCGGGCCGCGGCGTACGCCGGCTCCCCCGCGCGTCGGCAGCCCGACGGTGCCGTCCATGCCGCGTCGCCGTCGACCGCGCGGTGCAGGACCAGCACCTCGGTGCCGGTGCGCTCGCGACGGACCACGACCGTGCAGCCGACCGGGTCACCCGCGCTCATCGAGCCGTCGCTACCGGTTCGGCACGCCGGTGAGACTGCCCACGAGGTGACGGGTCGGCATGTCAGCGGGCGGTCTCGGTGGCCCGGGACTCGCGGATGACGGTGACCTTGATCTGGCCGGGGTAGGTGAGCTGCTCTTCGTACTGCTTGGCGATGTCGCGGGCGAGCACCTGGGCCGCGATGTCGTCGACCACGTCGGGGGCCACCATCACGCGGACGTCGCGGCCGGCCTGCATCGCGAACACCTTCACCACGCCGGGCCGCTCGAGGGCGATCTCCTCGAGGCGGTGCAGCCGCTCGGCGTACGCCTCGACCGACTCCCGCCGGGCCCCCGGACGTCCGCCGCTGATCGCGTCCGCGGCCTGGGTGACCAGCGCCTCGACGGTGCGCGGCTCGACCTCGTTGTGGTGCGCCTCGATGGCGTGCACGACGTCCTCGTGCTCGCCGTAGGCGCGGGCCAGGTCGGCCCCGACCAGCGCGTGCGAGCCCTCGACCTCGTGGGTCAGCGCCTTGCCGATGTCGTGCAGGAAGGCGCCGCGCACGCAGGAGGCCCGGTCGACGCCGAGCTCGTCGGCCAGCAGGGCAGCGGCGTGGCCGGACTCGACGAGGTGGGACAGGACGTTCTGCCCGTAGGAGGTGCGGTAGCGCAGCCGGCCGAGGGTGGCGACCAGGTGCGGGTGCAGGTCGGTGATGCCCATCTCGAGGGCTGCGTCGTTGCCGGCGCGCACGCACAGCCGCTCCACCTCGACGGTGCTGCGCTCGTGCACCTCCTCGATCCGGCTCGGGTGGATCCGGCCGTCGCCGAT
Source organism: uncultured Actinomycetota bacterium (assembly GCA_963827435.1). Classification (GTDB taxonomy): domain Bacteria; phylum Actinomycetota; class Actinomycetes; order Propionibacteriales; family Nocardioidaceae; genus Nocardioides_B. The sequence continues at coordinate 583,185 of CAWHAU010000014.1, read as the reverse complement.
CAGCTCCTCGAGGGTGAGCCGGGCGACCTCGCGACGAACCGGGTCGAAGCAGCTGAGCAGCACCGCGCCCGGGGTGTCGTCGATGACCAGGTTGACCCCGGTGACCTGCTCGAAGGAGCGGATGTTGCGGCCCTCGCGGCCGATGATCCGGCCCTTCATGTCGTCGGAGGGCAGCTGCACGGAGGAGACGACGGACTCGCTGGTCTGCTCCGAGGCGAGCCGCTGGATCACCGTCGCGAGCGTACGGCGCGCCCTCAGCTCGGCCTCGTCCACGGCCGCCCGCTCGATGTCGCGGGCCAGCAGCGCGGCGGACCGCTTGGCGTCGTGCTCGATGGACTCGACCAGCTCGGCGCGGGCGTCCTCGGCGCTCAGTCCGGCGGCGCGCTCCAGCACCGCGGCCCGCTCGGCCTCCAGGTCCGCGAGCTCGGCCTCCCGGGACGCCAGTGACGACTCGGCTTCGGCGAGCTCACGGGCCCGCTCGTCCAGGCTGCGGGTCTCGTTGTCCAGGCGGTGCTCCCGCTCGGCGATGCGGTGCTCGCGGCGCTCGATGTCCTGGCGCTGCTCGTGCAGGTCCGCGTGCAGCCCGCGCTCCCGCTCCCCCGGCCGGCGGATCAGCACGAAGCCGACCACCGCCAGCACCATGACGACCAGGACGAGACCGACGAGCAGCAGCTCCATGGGGCCGATCCCCGCCATCAAGAGGTCAGTGCGCAGCGGTGATGTCCCCGTCAGCAGGCCGGGGTCCGGGGCCGGTGGTGGCATGACCGCCTCCTGTTCCGTGCCCGCCCGCACGGCGCCAGTTGTCGAGGTCGGGCCCGACCGGCTGCCCGAGGGCGGGAGGCCGAGTGTCTGTCGAATCTAGGTGTCGCGGTCCGGCAGGGTCAAGACGACGCGACCGGGCCCACGGGCGCCCGGCGGAGGTGGCGAGCGCGCAGCGTCCTGCGCCGAGCTCGGACGCCTGGGCGGTCTGGGATGCGGCCGGGCGCGGACGCCGCGGCAGGTTTGAGAGACGTGCCCTAGTCGAAGGTCTCGTGCACGTCGTCGGTGTCGTGGCCGAGGGTCGCGAGCTCCTCGCGGACCACCCGGAAGCAGACGCCGGCCGGGTAGCCCTTGCGGGCCAGCATCCCGGTCAGCCGGCGCACCGCGACGTCGCGGTCGAGCCGCGCCACGGTGCGCAGCTTGCGCCGCACCAGCGTGCGCGCCGCCTCCACCTCGTCGTCGGGGTCGACCTCGTCGAGCGCCACCCGGGCCACGTCGTCGTCGACGCCCTTGCGCCGCAGCTCCTGGGCGAGGGCCCGCCGGGCCAGCCCCTTGCCGGGCTGCCGGGACTGCACCCAGGACCGGGCGAACGCCTCGTCGTCGACCAGGCCGACCTCCTCGAACCGGTCGAGCAGCCGGGTCGCGAGGTCGTCCGGGACGCCCTTCTTGGCGAGCTTGCCGGCCAGCTCGGAGCGGGTCCGGGCCTGCCCGGTCAGCTGGTCGAGCAGGATCTTGCGGGCCACCGCCTCCTGGTCCTCGGCCGGACCGGCGCTGACCGGGTCGACCGGTGTCGCGGAAGGCTCGGCGGGCACCTCGATCCCGGCGTTCGCGAGCCAGGCCCGCACCCCGTCGTGGACGTCCCCGATCCCGTCGCCCTCGCCGTCACGGCGGAACGCAGGACCGCCCGTCCGGTCCCCTGGGAGGGAGGGACCGGACGGGCGGCGACCTGACGGTGGCACGGGAGCGGCAGCGCTCAGAAGTCGATCCCGGTCGGCTCGACGTTCACCGGGGAGTCCTCGGGTGTGTCGACCTGGGGCCCGATGCCGAGCTTCTCGAGGATCCGCTTCTCGATCTCGTTGGCGAGGTCGGGGTTGTCCCGCAGGAAGTTGCGGGAGTTCTCCTTGCCCTGGCCGAGCTGGTCGCCCTCGTAGGTGTACCAGGCGCCGGCCTTGCGGACGAGGCCCGCCTCGACGCCGACGTCGATGAGCCCGCCCTCACGGCTGATGCCCTGGCCGTACATGATGTCGAACTCCGCCTGCTTGAACGGCGGGGCCACCTTGTTCTTGACGACCTTGACGCGGGTGCGGTTGCCGACCATCTCCTGGCCGTCCTTGAGCGTCTCGATGCGGCGCACGTCGAGCCGGACCGAGGAGTAGAACTTGAGCGCCCGGCCACCGGTCGTGGTCTCCGGGGAGCCGAACATCACGCCGATCTTCTCGCGCAGCTGGTTGATGAAGATCATCGTGGTGCCGGCGCCGTTGAGCGCACCGGTCATCTTGCGCAGCGCCTGGCTCATCAGCCGGGCCTGGAGGCCGACGTGGCTGTCGCCCATCTCGCCCTCGATCTCGGCGCGCGGCACGAGCGCGGCCACCGAGTCGACGACGATCAGGTCGAGCGCGCCCGAGCGGATCAGCATGTCGGCGATCTCCAGGGCCTGCTCACCGGAGTCCGGCTGCGAGACCAGCAGGGCGTCGGTGTCGACACCGAGCGCCTTGGCGTAGTCGGGGTCGAGGGCGTGCTCGGCGTCGATGAACGCCACGATCCCGCCGGCCCGCTGGGCGTTGGCCACCGCGTGCAGGGCGACCGTCGTCTTGCCCGAGGACTCCGGGCCGTAGATCTCGACGACGCGCCCGCGCGGCAGGCCGCCGAGACCGAGCGCGATGTCGAGGGAGATGGCCCCGGTCGGGATCACCTGGAGCGGCGCACGGACGTCGTCGCCGAGCCGCATCACCGACCCCTTGCCGAACTGCCGTTCGATGTTCGCGAGCGCTGCGTCGAGCGCTTTGTCGCGGTCTCCACCAGCCATGGAAGTAGTCCGTCCGTCTGTCCGCTTCGAAGCGGAGCCTGCTGTCTTCTTCATCGCGAGTGACACTAGAGAGACCCTCCGACAGTCCGCGAGCCCGATGTCGCAGCCTGGGGATGTCGCCAGGTGAGTCGGTGGCCCTGTTCGTCGTACGCGACTCTAGCCCGAACAGGTGTTCGATCACCTCCGCGACACGCCGGACCGTCCCGATCGCGGCTCAGGGCCGCCCCAGGACTGCCTCAGGGCCGTAGGACAACGTCGCGATGCTGCGCCCAGAGCCGGGCGAACCGCGTGTCCGGCGCGGCCGCGGCGGCCAGGTCGGCGTCGCCGACCGTGTCCACGTCGCGCAGCACCGCGGCCCCTGCGACCGTCGCCCCCGCCCGGCGCAGGGCGGCCAGCGTGTCCGCGCACGTCCGCTCCGTCGACATCTCGACGCCGGCCAGCGGCTCCACCAGCCGGGGGTGGGTGACCGCCAGCACCCACCAGCCGCCGTCCTCGGCCGGACCGAGCACGGCGTCGTTGCCGCGTCCGACCAGGGCCGCGACCTCGCGCAGGTGGCCGGGACGCAGGTGCGGCGTGTCCATGCCGATCTGCACGACGGGCGCGGGGGTGGCCCGGGCGACGTCGGCGTGCGCGTGGGCGAGCCGGGCGGCGAACCCCTCCCCACGCTGCGGGTGCACCGTCCACCCCGCCAGCGCCGCCAGCAGCGCCTGCCGCTGCACGGCCCGTGCGAGGTCGCCGGCGAGTGCGAGGTGACAGTCGTCGAAGACCGCGCGGCACACGTCGAGGGTGTCGAGGACCGCGGCGGCGGCGAGCTCGGCAGCGGCTTCCGGCCCGATGTCCGCGCCCAGCCGGGTCTTCACCTCGCCGGGCACGGGTGCCTTGGCCATCACCAGCACCGCCGGGTTCACGACAGCACCCGGGCGAAGTCGCGGGCGGCGCGCACGGTCCCGCGGACCGAGCCCGACACCTTCGAGCGGGTGCCCTCGGCGCGCGGGCGGTAGGCGACGTCGGTCTCCGTGATCCGCCAGCCCGCCTGCTGGGCCCTCTGCAGCAGCTCGACCGGGTACCCGAAGCGCCGGTCGCGTACGTCGAGCGCGAGCAGCGCCTCACGACGGCACACCCGCATCGGCGCGATGTCGTGCACCGGAAGACCGGCACGGCGGCGCAGCCACCACAGCACGGCGACGTTGCCGGCTCGCGCGTGCCACGGCCAGACGCCGCGGCGGACCGGCCGGCGGCGCCCGGTCGCCAGGTCGGACCGCCCGGTGCGGACCTCGTCGAGCAGCTGCACCAGGTCGGCGGCCGCGAAGGACCCGTCGCCGTCCATCACGGCCACGAGGTCGGCCGTCGCCGCCGTGACGCCGGCCTGCACGGCCGCGCCGTACCCCGGTCGGGCCTCCGCGACCACCCGGGCGCCGAGCGAGCGGGCGACCGCGGCGGTGTCGTCGGTCGAGCCGTTGTCGACCACGATCACGGTGAAGGTGTCGGGGACCGTCGGCAGGAGGGCGCGCAGCGCCGGGCCCTCGTCCCTGCAGGGCAGCACCAGGTCGCAGACGGCGGGCATGGAGCCACGCTAGGTCGGGGCCCACGCGTCGACCGCCCCACAACTCTTACGAAACCCTTGCGGCCGCACCGCAGGACACCGCACGGCCGGCGGCGGTCCCTAGGCTCGCGACATGACCTCGGCGCGCGCGGCCACGCGACGGACGTCGCCGGCCGCGTGGGGGCTGGCGACCGCGGTCGCGCTGATGGTGCTGGCGATGGCGGTGCCGGCGGTGACCGGGTGGTTCGTCCACGTGAACTCGCTTCCCGCCGCTGCACGCGCAGTGGCACCCCCGGGTCGGCTGGGGCACGGTGCCCGCCCTGCTCGCTCGCGGTGCTTGGCGTGCGGCACGCCGCGGCGCTCGCGGAGGCGCTGCCGTGGAGACGGCTGCTGCTCGTGCGTCGTTCCTGGCCGGCCTGGCGTGGATGCTGGCGCTCGCGTTCGTGGACGGCTCGCACGGCGTCTCGCAGATCCTGGGTGAGCAGTACGAGTACCTCCGCACCGCCCGCGAGTCACGACGGACCTGCACGCCACCCTGCAGGAGTACGTCAGCCGGATCCGTGTCGAGGCCGGCCCCGCCACTGGCCGGTGCACGTCGCCGGCCACCCGCCCGGGGCGCTGACGTTCTTCGTGGCGCTCGACCGGATCGGGCTCGGCAGCGGCTTCGGCGGCCGGGATGGTGGTCACGCTGCTGGCCGCGACCACCGCGGTCGCCGTGCTGGTGACCGCGCGCGTGCTGGGTGCCGAGGGGGCGGCCCGCCGGGCGGCGCCGTTCCTGGTGCTCGGTCCCGCCGCCGTGTGGCAGTCGGTCTCCGCCGACGCGATGTTCGCGGCGACCGCCGCCTGGGGCATCGCCTGCCTGGCGCTCGCGGCGCACCCGGCCGCAGGCCTGGGCGTGGTCGGTGCTCGCCGGGCTGCTCCTCGGCTGCTGCGTGATGATGTCCTACGGCCTCCCGCTGCTCGGCGTGCTCGCGGTCGCGGTGCTGGTGGTGGCGCGGTCGTGGTTCCCGCTGGTCCCGGCGGCCGTGGCGGCGCTGGCGGTGGTGCTGGTCTTCGCGGTGCTCGGCTTCAGCTACCTGGCGGCGCTGCCCGCGATCCACGACCGCTACTTCGAGGGCGTGGGCGGCCGGCGCCCGTGGGCGTACTGGATGTGGGGCGACCTGGCCGCGCTGGCCTTCAGTGCGCGGGCCGATCGCCTTCGCCGGGGTCGCGCAGCTGCAGCCGGGCCCGCTTCCGCGGACGCGGGCACCCGCGACCGTCGCCTGGCTGCTCCGGTGCGGGCGTCGGCGATGGTGCTGCTCGCGGACCTGTCCCAGATGAGCAGGGCCGAGGTCGAGCGGATCTGGCTGCCGTTCGTGCCGTGGCTGCTGCTGTCGTGCGCGCTGCTGCCGGAGCCGTGGCGACGCCGCGGACTCGTGGTCCAGGTGGTGCTGGCGCTGGCCGTCCAGCACCTGCTGCTCACCGGCTGGTGAGCGCCTGCGCGAGCAGCCGGTCGGAGAGCGCGCGCACCCAGGCACGCGCCGCCGGGTCGTCGGCCTGCGGGTCGGTCGTGCCCTCGCGGGTCCCGTCGAAGTAGCGTCCGCTGACCCCGTCGAGGGCCGGGTCCGCGACCAGCCGCCAGGTGGCGTCGAGGCCCTCCTCCACCGTGCTGGTGGGGCTCACCCCGGAGTCGCGGACCATGGCCGTGTCCATGAACGTCGCGGGGTGCAGCGCGTTGACGGTGACCCCGGTGCCGACGAGGTCCGCGGCGAGGTCGTAGGTCGCCATCACCTGGGCGAGCTTCGAGCGCCGGTAGGCGGTGACCCCGTCCCAGCCCTGCTCGGTCAGCGGGTCGTCGCGGTCGAGGGCGAGCTGTCCGGCCGAGGCGACCTGGACGATCCGCGAGGGTGCGCTGACCTCGAGGAGCTTCGCCAGCCGACCGGCCAGGCGGTAGGCGGCGAGGTGGTTCACCGCGAACCGCAGCTCGATGCCGTCGGCGCTCTCCTCGCGCGGCCCGTCCGGTGCGCCGAAGCCCACGCCGGCGTTGTTCACGAGCACGTCGAGCCGGTCGTAGGTGTCCAGCACGCTGTCCGCGAGCCGGTCCACCTCCCGCAGGTCGGCGAGGTCGGCGGCCACCGTGTCGATGCTGGTGCCGGTGGCCTCCTCGACCTCGAGGGCCAGCGCCCGCAGGCGCTGATCGTCACGGCCGTGCGCCACGACGGTCGCGCCGTGATCGGCCGCCCGGTGCACCAGGGCGCGGCCGAGGCCGCCGGTCGCGCCGGTGATCAGGATGGTCTGCTCGTGGAGGGCACGCATACCGGGCGCAACGCAGCACCCGCCGCGAGTGTTCCGTGCGCTACTGGCCGATCCGGCCGTCGATGCACTCGCGGAGCAGGTCGGCGTGCCCGTTGTGGCGGGCGTACTCCTCCACCATGTGCACGAGCAGCTCCCGCAGCGAGATCGGCTCGCCGTCCCCGTCGACGCCGGTGACGCCGAGGTCGGTCGCCCGGTCGACGTACTCCTCGGCGAAGGCGACCTCCTCCCGCCAGGCCTGCCACGCGTCGGCGACCACGGCCTCGTCGGCCACCGCGCCGTCGAAGTCGCCGTCGAGGTCGTCGGGTGTCGAGTAGCGCAGCGGCACGTCGAGCCGCGCCATCCGCCGCCGGAACCAGCTGCGCTCGACGTCGGCCATGTGCCGGACGAGACCGAGCAGCGACATCGTCGACGGCTCGACCGAGCGGCGGGCGAGCTGCTCGGCGTCGAGGCCCTCGCACTTGATCTCCAGCGTCAGGCGCTGGAAGCGGAGGAACTCCTTCAAGGTCGTCTTCTCGTCGCCGAGCCGGGGACCGCCCTCACGCGGGTCACGGTCGGGGTCCAGGAACACGGTGGCCCGGGGTGTGTCGCTCATGCAGTCATCCTGGCCCGTTCGCGTCGGTCGGACCACCGCGTTGCGGGCGTAGCCTGCGCGCATGGACGCACGGCAGGGGTACGCCGCCGCCGCCCGCGCCTTCGCGGACCTGGTGGGGCGGCTGCCCGGGACGGCGTACGACGGGCCGGGGCTCGGCGACTGGGACCTGCGGGCGCTCGTCGGCCACACCTCCCGGGCGCTCGTGACCGTGCGGACCTACCTCGACCAGCCCGCGGACGACGCCACCGTCGAGTCCGCCGCCGACTACCTGGCGCTGGCGACCCGGACGGCCACGGACCCGGCGTCCGTCCTCGAGCGCGGTCGGGCGGCGGGCACCGCGCTCGGCGACGACCCGGCCGCGTCCGTCCGGGACCTGGCCGAGGAGGTTCTCGCCAAGGTCGCCGGCTTCGGTGACGGCTACGTGCTGACCACCATCGCCGGGCCGATGCGGCTGGTCGACTACCTGCCGACGCGGACGTTCGAGCTCGTGGTGCACGGCCTCGACATCGGCCGGGCGACGGGTCTCGACCCGGCGTACCCGGAGCCCGTCGTCGCCCAGGCCGTCACGCTGGCCGGTCAGGTGGCGGTGCGGTCGGGCCGGGGCCCGGACCTCCTGCTCGCGCTGACCGGGCGGCAGCCGTTGGGGTTCAGCGTCGTCTGACGTCCGGCTGGTCTACGGCGCCGGGTCGAAGAGGATCGCGCCCACGCCCGGTCGCCAGGCGACGGCTCGTTCACCGCGGATCTCGGCCTCCGTGGTCGGGATCGCCTCCGGGTGTCGCTGTCCCGGGATCATCGGGACCCAGGCCGGTTCCTGGGGCGGCGAGGGCAGGAGCCCCGCCTGACGCGCGACGCCGACCGCCATCAGGCGGTCGTTGACGCCGAGCTTGCCGTACACGTGCGTCAGGTGGACGTGGACCGTCCGCGGGGAGATGCCGAGCGTGCGGCCGATCGATGCGGCGGTCTTGCCGTCGGCCAGCAGCCGGAGGACGGCGAGCTCGCGGCCGGTGAGCCCCAGCGCCGCGGCGCTCCCGCTCCCGTCGTTGCCGTCGTGACCGTCGGGGACGGTCCCGTCCGACCGGTCGTCCGCGGCGTACCCGACGAGGACGCAGCACTGGCGCGCCAGCAGGATCAGCAGCGGCTGGATGCGTTGCGCCAGCACGACCTCGGCGTCGGTGAAGTCGTCGCCGCCCTTGGCCAGCACGAAGGCTCGGTACGTGCCGCTGGTCGTCTGCCGGTACGGAATGGACAGCTGCTGCTCGAGCCCGACCGGGAGCAGGTGGTGCCGCAGGATCTGCAGGCCGCGCGGGTCGGCCACCTCGGCCGGCACCCTCTCCAGGGTCGTGGGGGTCAGGTCCCCGGTCGCGCGGAACCAGTGGATCAAGGGATGCAGCGCCAGCGCCTCGTGGGCCCAGAACTCGAGCTGGCCGTCGACCGGCCAGCCGGGGATCGGCTCGTACATCAAGAAGCCGAATGTCTCGTCCGCGTCCCGCCAGGCCCAGGACACCTCGGTGCCGAAGGTGAGGTAGAGCTCCTCGAGCAGCTGCTCGATCGGCATCGTCGGGTGCGGGCGCAGCAGCAGGTCGCCGACGATGTCGACCCAGTGTTGGAGCATGCTCTGGGCTGCCGGGTCCTGCACTCCCGCCCTCCCATCCGGCCGTGAAGGTGCCTCAACGGTAAGGGAGGTGAGCAGGTGTTCGACAGGTACGCCGGGGCCTGGTCTGACCGGGTACCCCCGTCCCTCGACCAGACCAGGCGGTGTCTCCTCAACTGCCCCGACGAGGAGACTTCCCAGCGGGCCAGCCCAGGCCACTGGCCCCCCACCACGACGTCTCGCGGCGCACCGGCGAACGGCTGTTCCTACAACGGATCGTCGCGACGCGGGGGTAGGCCACGCCATAGGTAAACCTACGTATATGAAGTACGACGGAGCCGACTGTCGGACGTGCCCGGCACGTGCGTGCTCACCTGAGCCGTGCCGCCACGACCGTGACGTCGTCCTGCAAGGTCTTGTCGGCCAGTGCGGCCAGCCCGTCGACCACTTCGCGCAGGGGCCGGTCCCGAAGCTCCACGGCCCGCTCACGCAGCCGCTCGATCCCCTGGTCCAGGTCGCGCGTCCGGGACTCGACCACACCGTCGGTCACCAGGACCAGCAACGCGCCCGGCTCGAGGTGCCCGACCTCCACGGTCCGGTCCAGGCGCGTGGGCACGCCGAGCGGCACCCCGGCCGCCGTCCCCAGGAGCTCCGCGCGCCCGTCGGCATGCACGAGGGTCGCGGGCACGTGGCCGGCGTTGCTGAGCGTGATCGCCCCGGTCGAGGGCGAGACCAGCATCGCCATCGCCGTGACGAACTGGTCGGGCGCGTCGCGCGTCATCATCTCGTCGGCCGCGGCGAGCACCGCCTGCGGAGCGGGATCGACCGTGAGCAGGCCACGGATGCCGGCGCGGACCCGGATCATCGTGGTGGCGGCACGCACGCCTCGCCCCATCACGTCGCCCACCACGAGCGCCAGCGTCCCGTCGGGCGTGCTGACCGCGTCGTACCAGTCGCCGCCCACGTGCTCGAGCTCGTCCCCGCCCGGGGCGTAGTGGACAGCCAGCTCGAACCGGTCGAGGGCGGGCAGCGGGCTGGCCGCCAGGCTGGCCTGCAGCTGCTCGGCGATGTCGACCGTGCGCACCTGGAGCTTCGCGCGTTCCGCCGCGATCGCACACTGCGAGGCGAGCGTGTCCAGCAGCTGGGTCTCCTCCGGGGAGAGCGGACGCTCGGCGCCGGCGACGAACGCCCGGCCGTCACTGATGGCCGAGACGTCCTCGGGCACTCGGAGCTCGACCTGCCCGCGGAGCAGCTGTCTGGACCCGTTCGAGGCTCGCGGCGACGACGCCCTCGACCTGGTCCAGCGTCCAGGCGCCGAACAGGGCGGCGGTGACCTCCTGCAGCAGGAGTGCCCGGGCCGCCGCGTCCGACTCGCGCTCCTGGACGAGCACGCGGTCGGTGATGTCGCGCACGCAGCCGATGGTCCCGGTGGGGTTGCCCTCGTGGTCGGTGGTGACCTTGCCGTGCGCCTCGATCCACCGCATCGTGCCGTCTGGCCAGAACATCCGGTTGCGCAGGACGTACGACGAGCGCGCCGCCACGGCATCCGCGACGACGCCCATCGCCTGGTCGTGGTCGTCGGGGTGAAGGGTGGCCTCCCACGCCTCGAAGGTCCCGTCGAACCCACCGGGCGGCATCCCGTAGATCGCCTCGAGCTGCTCGTCCCAGACGGTGATCCCGGAGGCCATGTCCCAGTGCCAGGTGCCCAGCTCGGCCGCCTCGTGGGCCAGCCGGAGGCGCTGCTGGCTGGCGACCGCTTCGTACTCGGCGGCGCGCGTCTCGGTCAGGTCCTCGACGACGACCACCGCTCCGAGCAGGTCGTCGTCGGCGTCGGTGACCGGGGTGGTGGACCCTTCGGCGAGGAAGGTGCCACCGTCGGGGCGACGTACGGTCAGCTCACCGCGCCAGCTCCGGCCGGCCCGGATGACGTCGAGGCCGAACGGCGACGGCGAGGCGGGCTCGGAGGACAGCAGCTCGGAGACGTCCCGCCCGAGCAGCGCGTCGGCGTCCGCGGCGTACACCTCGGTGGCCGCCTCGTTCACGAACGTGATCACACCGTCACCGTCGGTGGCCACGACCGCCAGCCGGATGGCATTGAGCAGGCGCAGCTCGTCGAGGTGACGCAGCACCGGGCACCCACCCTCCAGTCCGGCTCGTGCCCCCCGCGTGGCTCATTGTGCACCCTGCGCGGCGGAGGGGCGGCCCGCGGACGGCCTACTTGGCGGGCAGCGACCGTGCGTAGGCCAGGCCGATGTCCACCCACCGGCTCAGCTCGTCGTCGGGCCCGAGCGCCTCTGGGTCCACCCGCAGCCATCCGTCCATCTCCCGGCCGCGCATCTCGAAGCGGCGCGCGTGCGGGTCGCCGGTCAGCGACTCCGCGTCCGCGGGATCGATCCGCAGCAGCAGGCCGCCCTGGCTGCTCGCGGCAACGGCCATGTTGCCGTGCACGAGGAAGGCCAGCCCACCGAACATCCGCTTCTCGCTCAGCCCCGGCTCTCCCTGGACCCGGTCCCGGATGCGGTCCGCCAGCTCTGCGTCGTAGGCCATGCGCCCAGTATGGCGAGAGCATCCCCGACGTCGGGCTCGTCCACTCTTGTCCCCCAAGCAGCGGGGCGGTCGCGAACGCCGGGAACCGGTGAGCAGGACCCTCACGGCAGGACGTAGGGCAGGCGGATGCCGTCCGCCCACGAGGCGCACGCACAGCCCTCGCCCGGCGCCGGCAGCTCCCCCACCACCCCGGCGAGCAGGTCCTTGAGGCGGTCGATGCTGCGCGCGAACATCGCGAACACCTCCTCCTGGCCGACCCCCTCGCCGGTCTCCACCCCGGCGTCCATGTCGGTGACCAGGGCGAGCGGGGCGTAGCAGAGGCGCATCTCCCGGGCCAGCACGGCCTCGGGGTGCCCGGTCATGTTGATCAACGTCCAGCCCTGCGCGGCATAGTGCTGCGACTCGGCGCGGGTGCTGAACCGTGGCCCCTCGACGACCACCATGGTGCCGCCGTGCCGGACCCCGTCGGCGGCCGCGACGACCGTCGACAGGGTCGGGCAGTAGGGGTCGGCGAAGGGCACGTGCACCGTGCCCGTCTCCACGTAGGACTGCACCCGCCCCGACGTCCGGTCGACGAGCTGGTCGGGCACCACGAGGTCGCCGGGCGCCACCTCGTCGCGGAGGCCGCCGACCGCGCACGGCGCGAGGACCTGCCGGACCCCGAGCGAGCGGAGTGCCCAGAGGTTCGCGCGGTAGTTGATCAGGTGCGGCGGGAACGCGTGGCCCTTGCCGTGCCTCGGCAGGAACGCCACCGGCGTGCCTCCGACGTCGCCGACCGCGACGGGTGCGGACGGGTCGCCGTAGGGCGTGGACACCTCGACCTCGTGCGCGTCGTCGAGGAACTCGTAGAAGCCGCTGCCGCCGATGACGGCCACGGTCGCGTGGGGTGCGGGCATGGCTCGGAGTCTTCCATCCGGGACCGGATCTAGACTCCCGAGCATGCGCGGAGTGAGGCGCCCAGGCGTGCGCGCGGGCGCCGTCCTCGCGGCCCTGGGCCTGGCGGCCGGGTGCAGCGGCGGCTCGGGCGGCTCGGGCAACGACGGGGCCGCGACCCCCACCGGCTGCGACATGGTGCCGGCCGGCAAGGTCCTCGGGCTCCTCGGCCAGGACGTCGACACCACCGCGCACGGCACCCTCGACGGCCTGCGGTCGAAGCACGCGAAGGCGGTGTGCCGGTCCGTCGTACCGGGGCATCCGGAGCGGTCGGTGGCCATCACCGCGGAGTACCACCCGAAGCCCTACGACCTGCCGCAGCGGTCGTGCAGCGCGGGCTGGGTGTACGCCGGGACGCCGGAGAAGTTCACGCCGGCCTGCCAGGAGACCGTCGACGGGCACGGCCGCACCGAGCTGGTGGTCCGCTGGCAGCCCTACCTCATGCACGTCGTCATCGGCCGGTCCGACCGCGACTGGGGCGGCGACCCGGAGCGGGCGCTGGCGATGAGCCGGATCGTCGCGCAGCGGCTGGGCGTCAGCGAGGCAGCCGGCGACGGCTGAGCCGGTCGCTCGCACCGAACCAGTACGCCGCGAGCGCGCCGCCGAGCGCGCCGAACAGGTGGCCCTGCCAGGAGATCCCGGGCTGGCCGGGCAGCACGCCGTACAGGATCCCGCCGTACATGAAGAGCAGGATCGCGCCGAGCGCGATCTGGGAGGCGTCGCGCGCGAAGATGCCGCGCAGCAGGAGGTACACCAGCCAGCCGAAGGCCAGCACGGACGCGCCGAGGTGCAGCGAGTGGGGCTGCCCGGTGAGCCAGGTGCCCACGCCCCCGACGAGCCAGACCACGGCGGTCACCGCCGCCCAGCGGGCCACCCCGGCGAGCAGGATCAGGAAGCCGAACACCAGCAGCGGCACGGTGTTCGCCACCAGGTGTCCCCAGCCGTGGTGCAGCAGCGGCGCGAACACGATCCCGTCGAGGCCGTCCACCTCGCGCGGCCGGATCCCGTAGCCGTCCAGCCGGTTGCGGTCCAGCGTGTCGACCAGCTCGACGACGTAGAGCAGCACCACGAACACCGCGATGACCTGGGCGGCGACCAGTGGCCGCGACCGGCGGGGACGCCTGTCGAGCGTGCTCATGACAACCACGGTAGCCAGCGCGGCCACGCGTCTCTCGACCCCGCTGGTCGAGCTGCGAGCCTGCGAGCCTCGAATCCACCGCACCTCAGCGGGCGGGCGACCAGGTCTCGAGGCGGCTCCGCCGGCGCTTCGCCCCACCTCGACCAGCGATGGGACGGCGTCAGAGCGTGAGCTGCTCGTCGTCGCGGAGGACCCGGCCGGTGGCCCGGCGGGCGAACTCGGCGGCGGTGGCGATGCCGGTCACCAGGACGCCGGCGAAGAGCGTGAGCGGGCCGTAGCCGAACGTGCCGAGGACCAGCCCGCCGGCGGCGCCGGCCGCGGCCGCGGTCAGCCCCATCACCAGGTCGGCGGCGCCCTGCACGTCGGTGCGGGCGTCGAGCGGGGCGGACTCCGAGAGCAGCGTGGAGGCGGAGATCGTGCACAGCGACCAGCCGAGCCCGAGCAGGAACAGCCCTGCCCCGATGCGGTACGACGGCCCGGCCGGCGCCGTGCCGGCCAGCAGCAGCGACGCGAAGAGCACCACGGCACCGGCCGAGAGCACCGCGGGCCGGCCGAAGCGGTCGGCGGCCCACCCGACCAAGGGCGCGAAGGCGAACATGCCGAGCACGTGCACGCTGATCACCACGCCGATGACCTCGAGGTCGGCGCCACCGTGGTGCATGTGCAGCGGGGTCATCGCCATGATCGCGATCATCACGCGCGTGCGCGAGGGCCAGCGCGGCGACGCCGGCGGCGACACCGGGCCGGGAGCGGACCACCTCCAGGACCCGCGGCCAGGATCGCGTGGTCCGGGTGGTCACGCCGCGCGACAGGGCCGCCTCGCGGGCCACGAGCAGCGGGTCCGGCCGGAGCCGGACGGCCACCACGAGCGCGGCGACGAGCATGCCGGCCGCGGCGAACACGAACGGCCCGGTGAGGCTGGGCAGGCCGAGGGACCGTCCGACCCGGCCGGCGGCGCCGGTGAGGTTCGGGCCGGCGACCGCACCCACCGTGGTCGCCCAGACCACGATCGACAGCGCCCGCGCACGCTTCTCCGGCCGGGCCAGGTCGGTGGCGGCGTAGCGGGACTGGTTGTTGGCGGCGGTCGCGGAGCCGAGCAGCGTGGTGCCGACGAGCAGCAGCGGGAAGGACCTGACCACGCCGGCCAGGACGCACACCGCGGCGCCGCCTGCGCCCAGGACGTAGCCGGTGCACAGGCCGCGGCGGCGGCCGGAGCGGCTCATCAGGTGCGCGAGCAGGAAGGATGCGACGGCGGTGCCGAGCACCTGCATGGTCTGCGCGAGGCCGGCGAGCTTCTCGCTGCCGGACACGTCCTCGGCCAGCAGCGCCGCGACGGCGATGCCGATGCTCATGCCCAGCCCGCCGAGCGCCTGGGAGACGACAAGCGTGCGGACCGTGCGGCGCTGCACCTCGCCGACCCGGTGGTCCGGCCACCGCGCCCCGGCGTACAGGCCGCGGGCGAACCCGAACGCTCCCCCGCTCACCCAGCCGGCGACCCGGCGGCCGGTGTCGCTCATCGCCCGCTCACAGCTGCGAGGCGGGCAGCTCGAGCCGCGACCAGACGGCACGCCAGACGTGCTTCGGGGACTCGCCGTCCGCCAGCGCCTCGGTGACCGTGCGCCCACCCAGGTCGGGGATCACCTGCTGGTCGGCCCAGCTGCGGGCGTAGCCCCGGCCGAGGGCTTCCTCCATCCGCGCCCAGAACTCCGTGTGCCGCATGGCGCCGAGCGTACGTCAGCGCACCCTCACGACACGTCGTGAAGGTGGTGCTCCACGTCGTGCAGGTGGTAGCGCGCAAGGGTGTCCACGGTGAACACCGAGCCGTTGCTGCGCCGGCCCGGGCGGTCCCACTGCGCACCCTCGACCGCGCCGTAGCTCTTCGAGATCGCGGCGGCGCCCTCGACGAGATCGTCGGCCACCCGGGCCGGGTCCTCGGCGCCGTACTCACCCTGCACCGCGGCGGCGTCCTGGTCCCAGTTCTCGAACAGCGGGTCGTCGACGGCCAGCATCATCCGCAGCCGCTCACCGAAGACGCGGTGCACGTCGCGGACGTGGCAGGCGTACTCCAAGGGTGACCAGACACCCGGCTCCGGGTCGGCGGCCCGGGTCCGGCTGCTCGAGGACACGACGCCAGGCGCTGGCGTTCGCGTAGAAGCGGTTCTTGACCTCCTCGCGTCGCACGGCGCGGGAGTCGAAGCCGCACTCGGGACAGGGACGCTCGAGCACCCAGGTCCAGTCCTTCGTGTCCGGCTCGATGGTCGGGTCCCCCACGGACGTGCTCGGCTCATCGGTCATGGCGCCGAGTATGGCGGGCGTCACGCTCTGCGGACACGGCACGCACCGGGCGTGTCGGGGCTGCGAGAATGACGTACATGGCCAGCCCCGACGGTGACGTGACCATCAGGCCCGCGATCGAGGACGACCTCATCGACGTCGCCGCGATCTACAACCACGAGATCGCCAACAGCACCGCGACCTTCGACCTCGAGCCACCCACGCTGGCCTACTGGCAGCAGCGGCTGGCCGGGAAGCACGAGGGCGACCACCTGCTGGTGGCCGTGGACGACGACGGCGACGTGGTCGGCTACGCCTACTCCTGGTCCTACCGCCCCCGGCCGGCCTACGACCTGACCCGGGAGACCTCGATCTACCTCGACCCGTCCGTGCGCGGGCGGGGCATCGGGCGGCTGCTGTACCCGGCCCTGCTCGACGCGATGGCCGCGTCGGGCGTGCACACGGCCGTGGCGCTGGTGGCGCTGCCCAACCCCGGCAGCGTCGCGCTGCACAAGGCGTGCGGCTTCGAGCACGTCGGCACCATGCGCGAGGTGGGCTACAAGTTCGACCAGTGGGTCGACGTGGAGTGGTACCAGAAGCTGCTCGGCTGACCGAGGCCGGCGCGGTCGCATCCCGCCGTCAGACCAGCAGAAGCTTGTCCAGACGCCGGGACGCGATCGTCAGCCCCAGCGCCCCGAGCGCCAGCAGGTAGACCACCGACACCAGCGAGTCGAGGGACACCGCTCCCGTGGACAGCTCTCGGGTCAGCGTCACCCCGCGGTAGAGCGGGGTCGCCTCGACCACCCAGCGCAGCACGCCGGGGTAGGCGGTGACCGGGAAGAAGGTCGCGGAGAAGAGGAACATCGGGACGATCCCGAGCTGGATGTACTCGAAGTCCTGCCAGGACTTCATGAACGTCGTGAGGGCCATGCCCAGCCCCGCGAACGCGAACCCGATCAGCCACGTGGCCGGCCAGGCCAGCACCGCCCACCAGGACGAGACCAGCCCCATGGCCGCCATCACGACGACGAACCCCGCGGCGTACGTGGCCGACCGCATCAGTGACCAGGCGAGCTCGCCGCGGGCGATGTCGATGGTGCGCATCGGGGTGGCCAGCACGCCTTCGTAGACCTTGTCGTAGCGCAGCTTGAAGAAGATGCCGAAGGTCGAGTCGAGGATCGCGCCGTTCATCGCCGACGCGGCCAGCATGGCCGGCGCGACGAACGCGGCGTAGGAGACGAAGCGGCCGTTGAAGGTGAACCCGTCGATCATCTGCCCGACACCGATGCCGATCGAGAACAGGTAGAGCACCGGCTCGAGGAACCCGGTGAGGAACACCAGCCAGCTCGACTTGTAGACCGTGAAGTTGCGCCGGACGATCTCCCAGCCGGTGGTGCGGGGGGCGGCCACGGCGCGCGCGGCGGCAGCGGTCACGAGGGCCATGCGGTCGTGCCTCCCTGCTTCTGGTCGTCACGAGCGTCGACGAGCGGAGTGCCTCGCAAGGCGGAGGAGCGAAGGCGATGCGCAGCATCGTTGAGCGACGACGCCGCGAGGTGCCCGACCGTCGACGCGCAGCAGACCGTGAGGTAGAGAGGCACGACTAAACGGCCATCCGCACGGTGAGGCGCCAGGCCGCCAGCCACCAGCCGACGCCGCTGAGCACCAGCAGGTACGCCAGGTGCACCAGCGCCAGCCCGGGACGCACCTGGTCGAGCACGAGCATCCGGGTCAGGTCGACGCCGTGCCACAGCGGCGTGAGGCGGGCGACCCACTCCAGCGCCGGCGAGAGGTTGCCGATCGGGAAGAACGCGCCGGAGAACAGGAACAGCGGGATCACCAGCAGGCGGTAGATCACCGCGAAGCCGGACTCGCTCTTGATGGTGGCCGAGTAGGCGAAGAAGACGCCGGCGAAGCTCAGCCCGACGAGCACCAGCACCGGCCAGGCGAGCAGCACGCCGACGGCGGACGAGAACACGCCGAAGGGCGCCATCACGAGCAGGAACACCGCGGAGGTGGAGGCGACCCGGAAGACAACGAACGCGAGGTGCGCCGCGACCACGTCGACGACGTCGAGCGGCGAGGCGACCTGCGCGTAGTAGGAGCGGTGCCACTTGATGTTGCCCATCACGGGCCACGTGGTCTCCCCCGTGGCCGTCTGCATCGCCTGGGCGGCGACCAGCCCGGGCGCCACGAACGCGAGGTAGGTCGGCGCACCCTCGAGGTCGGTGCCGCCGCGCACGAAGCCGCCGAGCAGCACCCCCATCGCGAGGACGTAGAGCAGCGGCATCACGAACGACGTGACGACCGAGCCCTTCCAGGTGCGGAGGTAGACCGCGGTCCAGTAGGGCCGCAGCCGGGCGACCATCTCCCAGCGCGGGATCGGCGCCCCAGGCAGCTCGAGCCGTGCGCGCCCCATCAGTCGACCAGCGTCCGGCCGGTGAGGCGCAGGAACACGTCCTCCAGGGTGGAGCGGCGCACCAGGACCGCCACCGGGTCGAGGCCGCGCTCGTGCACCTTGGCCAGCGTCGCCTCGCCGTCCTGGGTGTAGAGGAGCAGGCGGTCCGGCAGCACCTCGACACGGTCGGCGAGATCCGTGACCCGCTCGGCCAGCGCCTCGTGCTCGCCCACCCCGAACCGCAGCTCGGCCACCTCCCGCGTGGAGTGCTCCCGGATCAGGGCCAGGGGCGACCCCTCCGCGACGATCGCGCCGCCGTCCATCACCACCAGCCGGTCGCACAGCTGCTCGGCCTCGTCCATGTAGTGCGTGGTGAGCACCAGGGTCACGCCGCGCTGCTTGAGCCGGAACAGCCGGTCCCAGAGCAGGTGCCGGGCCTGCGGGTCGAGCCCGGTCGTGGGCTCGTCGAGCAGCAGCAGGTCAGGGTCGTTGATCAGCGACCGCGCGATCGTCAGCCGACGCTTCATCCCGCCGGACAGGTCGACCACCTTGGCCTTGGCCTTCTCCGTGAGCTGCACGAAGTCGAGGAGCTCGTCGGCGCGGCGTCCGGCCTCGGCCTTGCGGATCCCGAAGTACGACGCGTAGACGACGAGGTTCTCGCGGACGTTGAGCTCGAGGTCGAGGGTGTCCTCCTGCGGGCACACCCCGAGCCGGGACCGGATCGCCGACCCGTGCGTCGTCGGGTCGAGGCCGAGGATCGTCAGCTCGCCACCGCTCGGCGCGGAGGCCGCGGCGACCATCCGCATCGTCGAGGACTTGCCGGCGCCGTTCGGCCCGAGGAAGCCGAACGACTCCCCCGGCCGGACATCGAGGTCGATCCCGCGCACCGCCTCGAAGTCGGCGTACGACTTGCGCAGGCCGCGCGCCCAGACCAGCGACGTGGCGCGCGCGTCGTCGGTGCCTTCGGCGTGGGGACGGGTTCCCGAGAGAGGAGAGGACACGTGTCCGACCCTACGGAAGGGTTCCGACAGGTTCATCCGGTTATCGGCTCGACAGCCGGGCCAGGATGGTGCCCATGAGCCTGGACCAGACCGAGCGAGAGCGTCCCGTCGTGCTCGTCACCGGCGTGGGGCGCACCGTCGGCATCGGCGCCGGCATCGCGCTCCGGCTGGCCGAGGACGGGTGGGACGTCGCGACGACGCACTGGACGCCCTACGACGACAGGATGCCCTGGGGCCGGCACGCCGACGACCCCGCGACGGTGGCTGCCGGGCTGGCGGAGCGGGGCGCCCGGACCGTCGCGGTGGCGGCCGACCTGGTCGACGTACGCTCCCCTGCCGAGGTGTTCGACGCGGTGACCCGCGAGCTCGGACCCGTGACGGCGCTGGTGATGTGCCACGCCGAGTCGGTCGACTCGAGCCTGCTCGACACGACGGTGGAGAGCTTCGACCGGCACTACGCGGTCAACGTGCGGGCGACGTGGCTGCTGCTCAAGGAGTACGCCGAGCGCTTCCCGACCGACCGCACCGGGCAGGGCCGGGTCGTCGCGCTGACCAGCGACCACGTCGTGCACAACCTGCCGTACGGCGCGACGAAGGGCGCCCTCGACCGGATCGTGCTCGCCGCCGCGCGGGAGCTCCAGCACCTGCGGCTGACCGCCAACGTCGTGAACCCGGGTCCGGTCGACACCGGCTGGATGGACGACGACCTGCGGCAGCGGATCCTCGACGAGACCCCGCTCGGCCGCGGCGGCACCCCCCGGGACACCGCCGCCCTGGTGTCCTTCCTGCTGTCGCCGGAGGGCGGCTGGGTCAACGGCCAGCTGCTCTGCTCCGACGGCGGCCTGCACGCCTGAGCACTGTCGGTGCCGTCGGGCAGGATGGAGGGGTGCCCGGCAAGAGTCGTACGACCGACGCCCTCGCGTCCTTCAGCGAGCCCACCCGCACCTGGTTCCAGGCGGCGTTCGCCGAGCCGACCCCTGCCCAGGCGGGAGCGTGGGACGCCATCTCGGCCGGCCGCAACGCCCTCGTCGTGGCCCCCACCGGCTCCGGCAAGACGCTCTCGGCGTTCCTGTGGTCCGTCGACCGGCTGGCGACCAGCCCGCGGCCGGACAAGAAGCAGCGGTGCCGGGTCCTCTACGTCTCCCCGCTCAAGGCGCTGGCGGTCGACGTCGAGCGCAACCTGCGCGCCCCGCTGACCGGCATCCGGCACACGTCCGACCGGCTGGGCGTGCCCGCCCCGGACATCACGGTCGGCCTCCGCTCCGGCGACACCAGCGCCGCCGACCGGCGCCGGCTCGGCACCACCCCACCGGACATCCTGATCACCACCCCCGAGTCGCTGTTCCTGATGCTCACCTCCCAGGCCCGCGAGACGCTGCGCAGCGTCGAGACGGTCATCGTCGACGAGGTGCACGCCGTCGCCGGCACCAAGCGCGGCGCCCACCTCGCGCTGTCGCTGGAGCGGCTCGACGAGCTCCTCGAGCAGCCCGCGCAGCGCATCGGGCTGTCCGCGACGGTGCGGCCGGTCGAGGAGGTGGCCCGCTTCCTCGGGGGGTCGCGGCCCGTCGAGGTGGTGGCGCCGGGCTCGGCCAAGCGGTGGGACCTCCGGGTCGTCGTCCCCGTCGAGGACATGACCGAGCTCGCGCTGGCCGCGGCCGTCGACGAGGTGCCGGAGGGCTCGGCCGCCGGCAGTGCCGAGCGGCGCGGCTCGATCTGGCCGCACGTCGAGGAGCGGGTGGTCGACCTCGTCGAGCAGCACCGCTCCACGATCGTGTTCGCGAACTCCCGGCGGCTGGCGGAGCGGCTGACCGCCCGGTTCAACGAGATCGCCACCGACCGGGCGGAGGCCCGGGAGGCGTCCGCCTCCGCGCGGGTGCCGGCCGCGCTGATGGGCGCCAGCGGCCAGTCCGAGGGTGCCCCGACCGTGATCGCCCGCGCCCACCACGGGTCGGTCTCCAAGGAGCAGCGGGCGCTCATCGAGGACGACCTCAAGCGCGGCCGGCTGCCGTGCGTCGTGGCCACGTCCAGCCTCGAGCTCGGCATCGACATGGGCGCGGTCGACCTCGTCGTGCAGATCGAGTCGCCGCCGTCGGTCGCCTCGGCGCTCCAGCGGGTCGGCCGCGCCGGTCACCAGGTCGGCGAGGTCTCCCGCGGCGTGCTGCTGCCCAAGCACCGCGGCGACCTGGTGCAGACCGCCGTGGCCGTGGAGCGGATGCGCACCGGCGCCATCGAGGCGCTGCACGTGCCGACCAACCCGCTCGACGTGCTCGCCCAGCAGGTGGTGGCGGCCACGGCCGTCGACGAGTGGGACGTGGACGCCCTGTTCACCGTCGTGCGCCGCTCGGCACCGTTCGCGACGCTGCCCCGGTCGGCGTACGACGCGACCCTCGACCTGCTCAGCGGGCGCTACCCGTCCGACGAGTTCCGCGAGCTGCGTCCGCGCGTCGTGTGGGACCGGGTCGCCGGCACCCTCACGTCCCGTCCGGGCGCGCAGCGGCTGGCCGTGACCAGTGGCGGCACGATCCCCGACCGGGGGCTGTTCGGGGTGTTCCTCGTCGGGGAGAAGGCATCGAGGGTCGGCGAGCTCGACGAGGAGATGGTCTACGAGTCCCGGGTCGGCGACGTGTTCGCGCTGGGTGCGACGTCCTGGCGCATCGAGGACATCACCCACGACCGGGTGCTGGTCTCCCCCGCACCGGGCCAGCCCGGCCGGCTGCCGTTCTGGAAGGGCGACCAGCTCGGCCGGCCCGCCGAGCTCGGTGCGGCGATCGGCGCGTTCACCCGTGAGCTCTCGGCGCTCGGCAGCGACGAGGCCAAGCAGCGCTGCACCGACGCGGGCCTCGACGCGTGGGCGGCGGACAACCTGGTCGCCTTCCTCGACGAGCAGCGCGAGGCCACCGCGACCCTGCCCAGCGACCGCACCGTCCTGGTGGAGCGGTTCCGCGACGAGCTCGGCGACTGGCGGATCGTGGTGCACTCCCCCTACGGCGCGCAGGTGCACGCCCCCTGGGCGCTGGCGATCGGGGTGCGGCTGCGCGAGCGCTACGGCATCGACGCGCAGGCGCTGCCCGGCGACGACGGCATCGTGCTGCGCGTCCCGGAGACCGACCAGGAGCCGCCGGGCGCCGACATCGTCGCGTTCGACCCCGACGAGATCGAGGACATCGTCACCACCGAGGTGGGCGGCTCCGCGCTGTTCGCCTCCCGGTTCCGCGAGTGCGCCGCCCGGGCGCTGCTGCTCCCCCGCCGCGACCCCGGCCGCCGCTCCCCGCTCTGGCAGCAGCGGCAGCGCAGCGCCCAGCTGCTCGAGGTCGCGGTCAAGTACCCGTCCTTCCCGATCGTCCTCGAGGCCGTCCGCGAGTGCCTCCAGGACGTCTACGACGTGCCGGCGCTGCTCGGCCTGATGCGCGACCTCTCCTCCCGGAAGATCCGCGTCGTCGAGGTCTCGACCCCGCAGCCGTCTCCGTTCGCGCGGTCGCTGCTGTTCGGCTACGTCGCGGCGTTCATGTACGAAGGCGACTCCCCCGTCGCCGAGCGGCGCGCCGCCGCGCTCAGCCTCGACCAGGGCCTGCTCGCCGAGCTCCTCGGCCGGGCCGAGCTGCGCGAGCTGCTCGACCCCGAGGTGCTCGCCGAGCTCGAGCGCGAGCTGCAGCGGCTCACCCCCGACCGGCAGGCTCGCGACGCGGAGGGCGTCGCCGACCTGCTCCGGCTGCTCGGGCCGCTGTCCACCGAGGAGGTCCGCGCCCGGTCGGTCAACGGCGCCGACGCCACCGGATGGCTGGCGCTGCTCGCCGACGCCCGGCGCGTCGTCGAGGTGCGCGTCGGCGGCGAGGAGCGCTGGACCGCGGTCGAGGACGTCGGCCGGCTGCGCGACGGTCTCGGGGTGCCGGTCCCGCCGGGCACCCCCGACGTGTTCGCCGAGCCGGTCGAGGACCCGCTGGCCGACCTGGTGGCGCGGTTCGCCCGCACGCACGGCCCGTTCACGGCCGCCGACGTGGCCCAGCGGCTCGGGCTGGGCGTCGCCGTCGCACAGCAGACCCTGTCCCGGCTCGGCGCGCAGGGCCGGGTGCTCGAGGGCGAGTTCCGTCCGGCCGGGGCGGGCGCCGAGTGGTGCGACGCCGAGGTGCTGCGCCGGCTGCGCCGACGCTCGCTCGCGGCGCTCCGCAAGGAGGTCGAGCCCGTCGAGCCCGCGACGCTGGGCCGGTTCCTCCCCGTGTGGCAGAACGTCACCACCGCCGCGAGCAGCAGCGGTCGCGGGCTCCGCGGCGTCGACGGCGTGCTCACGGTGGTCGACCAGCTCGCCGGCTGCGCGGTCCCGGCCAGCGCCCTGGAGCCGCTGGTGCTCGGCAGCCGGGTGGTCGACTACGCCCCCGCGATGCTCGACGAGCTGACCGCGAGCGGCGAGGTGCTGTGGGCCGGTCACGGCACCCTGCCCGGCACCGACGGCTGGGTGTCGCTGCACCTCGCCGACACCGCCCACCTGACCCTGCCCGACCACGCCGAGCTCGAGACGACCCCGCTCCACGATGCAGTGATGGAGGCGCTCTCGGGCGGCGGTGCGTACTTCTTCCGGCAGCTCTCGAACACCGTCTCCTCCACCGACGACAAGGCGCTCGAGGCGGCCCTGTGGGACCTGGTGTGGGCGGGACGGCTCGGCAACGACACCCTCGCGCCGGTGCGGGCGCTGACCTCCGGCGGCCGCACCGCGCACCGGTCCCGTCGGCCGCCGCCGCGCATCCGCACCTCGTCTCGGCCCCGTCGCCCGGACCTGCCGTCACGCACCGGCCCGCCCACGATGGTCGGCCGGTGGGCGCTGCTGCCCGAGCTCGAGACCGACCCCACCCGGCGCGCGCACGCCTCGGCCGAGGGGCTGCTCGAGCGGCACGGCGTGGTGACCCGTGGCGCCGTCACCAGCGAGCGGGTGCCCGGCGGCTTCGCCGGCGTCTACAAGGTGCTCTCGGCGTTCGAGGACTCCGGCCGCTGCCGTCGCGGCTACTTCGTCGCCTCGCTCGGCGCCGCGCAGTTCGGCGGGCCCGGCGCCGTCGACCGGCTGCGGTCGTTCTCCCGCGAGGTGGGCGACGCGCCACGCGACAAGACCGTCGCCGTGGCGCTGGCCGCGACCGACCCGGCCAACCCCTACGGCGCCGCGCTGCCCTGGCCCGAACGCGTCGCCTCCGAGGACGCCGGCACCGACGTGGGCGGCCTTGCGAAGGGCCACCGCCCCGGCCGCAAGGCCGGCGCGCTGGTCGTGCTGGTCGACGGCGAGCTCGCCGTGTACGTCGAGCGCGGCGGCCGCACGCTGCTCACCTTCACCGACGACGTCGACGCCCTCTCCCCGGCGCTGAACGCGCTCGCGACCGCCGTACGCCAGGGGGCGCTGGGCCGGCTCACCGTCGAGCGCGCCGACGGCGTGACCATCCTCGGCACCGGGGAACGGTCCTCGGCACTGCGCCGTGCGCTGGAGGACGCCGGCTTCGTGGCCACGCCGCGAGGCCTGAGGCTTCGCGGATGACGCCGGTGCGGGCCGCGGCCTCGGGAGCGTGGTGACGTGCCCGAGGGCGACACCGTCTGGCGCACCGCGCACCACCTCGACCAGGCCCTCAGCGGCCAGGTGCTCACCGAGACCGACTTCCGGGTGCCGGCGCTGGCCACCGTCGACCTGGCCGGCCGCACCGTCGACGGGACGGTGGCCCGCGGCAAGCACCTGCTCACCCGGATCGGTGACCGCAGCCTGCACACGCACCTGAAGATGGAGGGCTCCTGGCACCTCTACAAGCCGGGCACCGCGTGGCGGCGCCCGGCCCACGAGGCCAGGGTCGTGCTGCGCACCGAGGGCTGGGCTGCGGTCGGCTTCGCGCTCGGCGTGGTCGAGCTGGTCGACCGCGACGCGGAGGACACCGTGGTCGGGCACCTCGGCCCGGACCTGCTCGGTCCCGACTGGGACGAGGAGGAGGCGCTGCGCCGGCTGCTGGCCGACCCGACCCGGCCGGTGGCCGACGCGATCCTCGACCAGCGCAACCTCGCCGGTGTCGGCAACCTCTACAAGAGCGAGCTGTGCTTCCTGGCCGGGGTGCACCCGCTGCTCCCCGTCGGTGCGGTGCCGGACCTGCCGCGGCTGGTGCGCCGGGCCCGCAGCGCCCTCGAGGCGAACAAGCACCGCGTCGAGCAGACGCTCACGGGCGACACCCGTCGCGGCAGGCAGACGTGGGTCTACCGCCGCGAGCGCCAGCCCTGCCGCCGGTGCGGCACCCGCATCCAGGTGGACATGACCGGGCCGGAGCACCAGGAGCGGGCGACGTACTGGTGCCCGTCCTGCCAGCCCGAGCCCCCGGCCTGACGTCAGCGGCGCCGGGACGCCGGACCCAGCTCCTGACGGGCCGCGGCGGACACCGTGAGGGCGGCGCCGAGGCAGGCCACCACCAGGCCGAGCAGGAGGTCGCTGTCGGTCTGCATGGCCAGGAACACCGCGGCGGGTCCGGTCAGGCCGACCGCGGTCGCGGTGGCGTCGACGGCGGCAAGGGCGTCGCGGCTGCGGCGCAGCCGGCGGCCGCGGACCCAGTGCGGAAGCGGCAGCGCCACGAGCAGCAGGACCGCCCCCGCGAACGACACGGCGGGCGGGCCGCCGACGCCGAGCGAGCAGAGCACGCACCCCGTTCCCGCGAGCGCTCCCCGCACCAGCAACCACACCACGCGCGCCATCCGCACTCCCTGGACCCGTGTTCTTCTCGCGACATTCTGGACCACGAGGTGCCGGTCCACGCCGCGATCGGGACGGCGGGTCGTCCCGGTCTGGTCATCTACGCACGGCGGCCACCGCGGCGGTACGGTCGAGTCCACCGGACAGGAGGCCGCCATGGCCGTGCTGCTGATGCTCTGCCTCCCGATCGTCGCGATCGCGATCTGGGCGGTCGCCTACGACCTCCGCCACCGCAAGGACCCGGTGACCGGGCATGACCCTCGCCGGGCCGCGCTGCGGACCCGCGCCGATGGCGATGCGCGCGGCATGGCCCCGCCCGGCGACGGCGGCTTCAGCTCCAGCGGCTAGCTGGTGGCTGGTGGCTGGTGGCTAGCCGCCCTCGACCGGGAGGTGGGCCCGCAGGTGGGCCCAGCACGCGGCTTCGAGGTCGAACGGGTAGGCCTCCCCCAGCAGCTCCCGCGCGACCGGGAGGAACATCGCCGCACAGGCCAGGTGCAGGCGTACGACGGACCCGCGCTCGGCGTACACCGGCGGCAGCGCGGCGAGGGCGGCGAGCTCGACCGGCGGCAGCACCCGGCTCAGGTGCAGCGCGCCGCTGAGCCGGTCGCCCTCGGCGCGGTAGCGCAGCAGCGTGGTGAGCATCTGCCGCAGCAGACCCGCGCCCGTCGCGGCGGTGACCAGCTCGTCCCGGCCGAGCACCACGGGCAGCAACCCGAGCACCCGGAGGAACTCCTCCGTCATCTCGCGTACGACGTCCGGGTCGGCGCCGCGGTGCGACGGCGACGACGGGGTGTGCCCGTCGTGGTTGAAGACCTCGGTCACCTGGGAGCGGTCCATGTTCGCCAGGTCGGCCGCGGTGCCGACCACCACGTCCCACCGCAGCCAGCCCGCGAGCACATGGTTGAACACCGGGGCCGGCCCGAGCCGGCGGGCGAGCAGGGGCTCGTAGCGGGAGGCCAGGTCCGGCCACCCGTCGAGGTAGCCGGGGAGGTCGTCGTCGCGGACCAGCACGAACATGTCGACGTCGCTGAAGGTGTCGTCGGTGCCGGTGCCGAGGCTGCCGGTCAGCCAGAGGCCACGGACGCGGCCGTCGGTGAGGAGGTCGTCACGGACGCGCTCGACCAGCTGCTGCTGCGGGGTCACCCGGTCAGGCTAGGAGGTGGCGGTCAGGCGGCCGACGCCACCACGTCGCCGGCGCGCGGGCCGGCGTCGGCGGGGCGACGAAGGCTGGTGGTGTCGACTCTGACGTCCTCGAGCTGCATGGCGAGAGCGGCCTCCTCGAGGGCGACCGCGTCGCTCACCTCGGAGAGGATCTCGGACAGCGGGACGTCGAGGGCCGCGCAGATCGAGGCGAGCAGCTCGGAGGAGGCTTCCTTCTGGCCGCGCTCGATCTCCGAGATGTAGCCGAGGCTGACCCGGGCGTCGGCGGACACCTGCCGCAGCGTGCGCCCCTGGCGCATCCGCTGGTCACGGAGCACCTCACCGAGCAGGCGGCGAAAGATCACCACGGGCTGCTCCCTTCCTGGGCTCACGTGCGGTTCCGAGGAGGCCAACGCTACCCGCTGGAGAAAACTTCCCGCGGGCGACACCGGCAAAATCGGCTGCGCTCTGAGCAGAACGCTACGGCGTGTCCTGCGCCACGCCGGTGACCGCGGCCACCACCAGCTCCGCGGCCCGGTGGCAGGTCGCGGCCCGGATCGCGGCCCGGTCGCCGTCGAGGTGCAGCTCGTGCGCGACCACGCCGTCCGGCCCGGCGACGCCGACGAACACGGTGCCGACCGGCTTGCCCTCCTGCTCGGTGGGACCGGCCACGCCCGTCGTACTCACCGCCCAGTCGGTGCCCAGCAGCGACCGCACCCCGGCCGCCATCTGCTCGGCGCACCGGGCGGACACCACCCCGTGCTCGCGCACCGTGTCCTCGCCGACACCGAGCAGGCCGGTCTTCACGTCGGTGGCGTAGGACACCACGCCGCCCCGGAAGGTCGCGCTGGCACCCGGCGTCGCGGACGCGAGGTCGGCGAGGGCGCCACCCGTCAGCGACTCCGCGGTCGCCAGGGTCAGCGACCGTCGCAGCAGCTCGGCGTGCAGCGTCGCCCCGAGAAGCCGGTCGTCGGTGTCGCCCACGCCGCGGATCGTAGCCGCCGGGCCGCCGGGGGCTGTATGGCTAGGTTTGCGCCCATGGCTCTCCCGATCGAGGACTACGCCGTGCTCGGCGACACCGGCACCGCCGCGCTCGTCGGCAAGGACGGCTCGGTCGACTGGCTGTGCCTGCCCCGCTTCGACTCCCCCGCCTGCTTCGCCGCCCTGCTCGGAGGCCCCGAGCACGGACGGTGGCTGCTCGGCCCGAAGGACGCGGGGGCATCCGTGAGCCGTCGGTACGTCGGGGACAGCGCCGTCCTGGAGACCACCTGGACGACCGACACGGGGTGCGCGGTGGTCCTCGACGTCATGCCCATCGGCGACGGCCGGGCGGACCTCGTCCGCAGGCTCGTCGGCGTCGAGGGCGAGGTGGTGATCCGGCACGAGTGGGTGGTGC
The DNA here is from genome assembly GCA_963827435.1 of uncultured Actinomycetota bacterium. Classification (GTDB taxonomy): domain Bacteria; phylum Actinomycetota; class Actinomycetes; order Propionibacteriales; family Nocardioidaceae; genus Nocardioides_B. The sequence goes on along the minus strand of CAWHAU010000014.1, from coordinate 554,858 downwards.
GGCTGGGCTACGGGAAGATCCGTCCCTGGGTGCGGCGCCAGGACATGCACGGCACCGAGGTGATCACCGCGGTGGCCGGACCGGACCGGTTGATCCTGCGGGGCCCCCGGCTGCCGCACGCCGTCGACGGCCGGCATGCGGACGAGTTCACGCTGAAGGCCGGCGAGGAGCTGACCTTCTCCACGACGTGGGCCCCCTCGCACCACGAGCTGCCGCTGCCGCTGGAGTACCAGTCCCGCATCGACGAGACCATCGAGCTGTCGGAGGCGTGGGCCGGTCGGTGCAGCTACGACGGCCCCTACCGCCCCCACGTCGTGCGCTCGCTGCTCACCCTGCGGCTGCTCACCCACGGCGGCACCGGCGGCATCGTCGCGGCACCGACCACCTCGCTCCCCGAGGACTTCGGCGGCCAGCGCAACTGGGACTACCGCTTCTGCTGGCTGCGCGACGCCTCGCTGACGCTCGAGGCGCTGCTGGAGTCCGGCTACGAGGACGAGGCCCGGCTGTGGCGCAACTGGCTGCTGCGGGCCGCGGCCGGCGACCCGCAGGACCTGCAGATCATGTACGCCGTCGACGGCGGCCGCGACCTGGTGGAGCACACCCTGGAGCACCTGCCCGGCTACGCCGGCTCCGCGCCGGTGCGGATCGGCAACGGCGCGGTGACCCAGCGGCAGACCGACGTGCTCGGGGAGGTGATGATCGCCCTGCAGATGGCCCGCGAGGTCGGCCTCGACGACAACGAGGACTCGTGGTCGCTGCAGCGTTCGCTCGTGGATGAGCTGGCCCGGCACTGGGACGAGCCGGACAACGGGCTCTGGGAGATCCGCGGTCCGCTGCGGAAGTTCACGCACTCACGGGTGATGGTGTGGGTGGCGTTCGACCGGGCCATCGCCGCGGTGGAGAAGCACGGTCTCGAGGGACCTGTCGACCGGTGGCGGGCGCTGCGCGACACGGTGCGCGAGGAGATCCTCGAGCACGGGTACGACGCGGACCGCAACACCTTCACCCAGCACTACGAGACGTCCGAGGTCGACGCGTCGCTGCTCGTGCTGTCCGACGTGGGGTTCCTCGACGGCGACGACCCGCGGATGCTCGGCACGATCGAGGCGGTCGAGCAGGACCTGCTCCGCGACGGGCTGCTGCTGCGCTACCGCACCCAGTCGGGGGTCGACGGGCTCACCGGCGACGAGCACCCCTTCCTGGCGTGCTCCTTCTGGCTGGTCGAGGCCTACGTGCACGCCGGCCGGCTCGACGACGCGCACGCGCTGATGCAGCGGCTGCTCGAGCTCCCCAACGACGTCGGGCTGCTCTCCGAGGAGTACGACCCGACCCACCAGCGGTTCGTCGGCAACTTCCCGCAGGCGTTCTCGCACCTGGCCCTGGTCGGGGCCGCCAACCAGCTCGAGCGGGCACGCGAGCGGTCGGCCGGACCACGGCGCGGGACCCGCCCGCCCGGCTGAACCCCGGAGCTGCCCCCGGTGCCGCTACTGTGACGTCCATCACGTCGTACTCGGGGAAGGCGCCACCATGCACATGCGCGTCACGGGGACGGTGGCTGCCGCCCTGACCCTGCTCGCACCCCTCGCCGGCCGGCTGCCGGTGGCCCACGCGGCCGCTCCGTCGTACGTCGCCCTGGGTGACTCCTACAGCAGCGGTGTCGGCACCCGCTCCTACCTCTCCGACGGCAGCTCGTGCCAGCGGTCGGTCTACGCCTACCCGAGCCTGATCGCCGCCGCGCGCGGCTACGCCCTGAACTTCCGGGCCTGCTCCGGCGCCAAGGTCGCCGACGTGACGAGCACCCAGCTCAGCGCCCTGACCGCGAGCACGTCCTACGTCACGATCTCGGTCGGCGGCAACGACGCCCGCTTCGCCGACGTGCTCACCACCTGCGCGCAGCCGGCCTGGTCGAGCAACTGCAACGGCGCGATCGACCAGGCGCAGGCCTACATCAACGGCACGCTGCCGGCGTCCGTCGCCACGCTGTACACCAGGATCCGGGCCAGGTCGCCGTCCGCCAAGGTCGTCGTCGCCGGCTACCCGCGGATCTTCAACGGGCGAGGACTGCAACGCCTTCACCTGGTTCTCGCCGTCCGAGGAGACCCGGCTCAACCACACCGCCGACCTGCTCAACAGCAAGCTGAGCGCCGCGGCCGCGAAGGCCGGCTTCACCTACGCCAACCCGACCCGGCCCTTCGTCGCGCACGCCGTGTGCGACGGCAGCGCGTGGATCAACGGGCTCGCGAACCCGGTCACCGAGTCCTACCACCCGAACCGGTCCGGGCAGGGCTCCGGCTACATGCCGCTGGTCAGCCCGAAGCTCACCGGCGCGACGGTCGCCGCGACCGCCGCGACCGTCTCGAAGGCGAGGGCGTCCGCCGGCCGGCTCGCGACGCAGCAGCGGGCGTACGCCGCGCGCGACGCCTCGATCAGCCCGGAGCGGTTCGTGCTCCCCGACCTGCACAGCAAGCGGATCCTGGCGGCGGCACGACGGGCCGGCGTCGACGTGGACGACCCGGCCAGCGTGGCGGCGGCCGACCGGCGCTACGCCCGGGCGCAGGCCCGGGCCCACGCCGCGCGCTGAGCGGAGGTCAGCGGGTGCCGACGGTGTCGCGGCCCTCGCGGCGGACGGCCAGCGCCTTGACGACGTAGTCGGCACCGGTCACCACGGTGACGGTCACCGCGGCGACCATCAGCAGCACCGAGATGCCCCACAGCACGTCGCCGGCCACGCCCCAGTCGTCCTGAAGGATCTTGATCGGCAGGATGAAGAAGCCGAGCGCGACCGTCTGCAGCACGGTCTTGAGCTTGCCGCCGCGACCGGCCGCCATCACGCCGTGCCGGATCACCCAGAGCCGCAGCAGCGTGATGCCCCACTCCCGCACGAGCACGAGCGCGGTGACCCACCACCACAGCTCGCCGACGATCGACAGCCCGACGAAGGCCATCCCGGTGAGCGCCTTGTCGGCGATCGGGTCGGCGATCTTGCCGAAGTTCGTGACCAGGTTGCGGCTGCGGGCGATGTCCCCGTCGACCTTGTCGGTGATCATCGCGGCGACGAACAACGCCCAGGCCACGCACCGCCACAGGATCGACTGGCCGTCGTCGACGAGCAGCGCCCAGCCGAAGAACGGCACCATCAGGATGCGGAGGGTGGTGAGGGCGTTGGGGAGGTTCCAGTTGCTGGGAGCTGGCTGGGGCGGTGGCTGGGTCATCAGACCTCCCGGGCGATCAGGTCAGCCCCGTCGGTGTCCACCACGACCGCGCGCACGAGGTCGCCGACCTTCGGCCCGCGGCGGACGAGGTACGTCGTCCCGTCCACCTCGGGGCCCTGGTGGGCGGATCGACCGGCGACGTCGCCGCCCTCCGTGCTCTCGACGAGCACCTCGACCGTCTCCCCGACCCGCTCCTCGGCGCGTTGCGACGTGAGCTCCTCGACGAGGCGGGTGACGTGCTCGGTGCGCTCGCGGATCTCGTCCTCGTCGAGCTTGAGGTCCTCGTCGAACGCGGCGGCCTCGGTGCCGTCCTCGTCGGAGTAGCCGAAGACGCCGACGACGTCCATGCGGGCCGCGACCAGGAAGTCGCACAGGGTGGCCAGGTCGTCCTCGGTCTCGCCGGGGAAGCCGACGATGACGTTGGACCGGATGCCGGCCAGCGGCGCCTGCGAGCGGATCTGCTCGACCAGGCCGAGGAAGCTCTCCGGGTCGCCGAAGCGGCGCATCCGGCGCAGCACCGCGTGCGACGCGTGCTGGAAGGACAGGTCGTAGTAGGCCGCGACACCGGGCGTGGTCGCGATCGCGGTGACCAGGCCGGGCCGGGTCTCGGCGGGCTGCAGGTAGGACACCCGGACCCGCTCGACGCCGTCGACGGCGGCGAGCTCCGGCAGCAGGGTCTCGAGCAGCCGCAGGTCGCCGAGGTCCTTGCCGTAGGACGTGGAGTTCTCGCTGACCAGGAACAGCTCCTTGACGCCCTGCTCGCCGAGCCAGCGGGCCTCGCCGAGCACGTCGCTGGGGCGGCGGGAGACGAACGAGCCACGGAACGACGGGATCGCGCAGAACGAGCAGCGCCGGTCGCAGCCGCTGGCCAGCTTGAGCGGCGCCATCGGTCCGCCGTCGAGGCGCCGGCGCACGGCCCGCGGCCCGGAGGCCGGCGTCGCGGTCGGGTCGAGGTCGGGGGCCGCGATCGTGTGGCCGGGCACGACGACCGAGTCCGCGTTGCGGGCCGACGGGCTGATCGGCAGCAGCTTGCGGCGGTCCTGCGGGGTGTGCGGGTGGTGCTGCTCCCCGGCCAGGATCGACCGCAGCTTGGCGGCGATGTCCGGGTAGTCGTCGAAGCCGAGCACCGCGTCGGCCTCGGGCAGCGACTCGGCCAGGTCCTTGCCGTAGCGCTCGGCCATGCAGCCCACCGCCACGACCGCCGTGGCGGACCCGTCGGTCTTGAGGTCGGAGGCCTCCAGCAGCGTGTCGACGGAGTCCTTCTTGGCCGCCTCGACGAAGCCGCAGGTGTTCACCATCACGGTGTCGGCGTCCTCGGGGTCGTCGACGAGCCGGAACCCGCCGGCCTCGAGGCGCCCGGCGAGCTCCTCGGAGTCGACCTCGTTGCGGGCGCAGCCGAGGGTCACCAGTGCGACGGTGGTCAGGGGTTCTTCGGAGATGGCAGTCATGAGCGTTTCGAGTATGACGCTCCGCCCCCGCCCAGAGCCAACCGAGCGCTGACCGAGCGGTGTGAGACTCACCGCCAGGCGTAGCGGCGCTCCGGCCGGCCCACCTCGCCGTAGCGCAGCGCGACCTCGACCTTGCCGGTCTCGGCCAGGTGCTCGAGGTACCGGCGGGCGCTCACCCGCGAGATCCCGAGCAGGCTGGCCGCCTCGGCCGCGGAGACGTCCGCGGTCTCCTGCCGCAGGGTGTCCTCGACCAGCCGCAGCGTCTCCGCACTGAACCCCTTCGGCAGCCGCTTGTCGGCGCCGGAGACGCCGAAGACCCGGTCGACGTCGGCCTGGTCGGTCTGCTCGCCGGCCATCCCGGCGTACGCCTGCTGGTAGTGCTCGAGCCGGACGCGCAGGTCGTCGTAGGAGAACGGCTTCATCAGGTAGTGCACGATCCCGCCCCGCAGCGCGCGCCGCACGGTGTCGGCCTCGCGGGCCGCGGAGATGACGAGTACGTCGACCTCCGGGGCCGCCTCGCGCAGCGCGCCCAGCAGGTCGAGCCCGGAGACGTCGGGCAGGTAGACGTCGAGGAGCACCAGGTCCGGCTGGAGCCGCTCGGCCTCGGCCAGCGCCTGGGCCCCGGTGTGCGCCACTCCCGTGACGGTGAAGCCCGGTGTCCGCTCGACGAAGCCGGTGTGGATCCTCGCCACCATGAAGTCGTCGTCGACGACGAGCACCTCGATCACGCCTGCACCTCCTCGAGCTCGCCGCGGACCGCGGTCGGCAGGGTGGCCGTGAACACGGCGCCGTCCGCGTTCTGCACCGTCACGTCCCCGCCCCGGCGCCGGCACACCAGCCGGGTCAGCGCCAGCCCGAAGCCGCGGCCGCCGTCCTCGGGGGTGCTCTTGGTGGACCAGCCCTGCCGGAAGATCTCCTCCGGGTCGGGCACGCCCGGACCGCTGTCGCTCACCGTGACCACCACGCAGCCGTCCCGCTCGACGAGGAGCACCTCGACGTGCGGCCGGTCGCCCGGCGAGGCCGCCGCCGCGTCGAGCGCGTTGTCGACCAGGTTGCCGACCACCGTGGTGAGGTCACGCGAGAGGGCGCCGTACACCTTGCCGACGTGGGACTCGGGCAGCAGCCGCAGCTCGACGCCGCGCTCGCTGGCCAGGCTGGCCTTGGCGATCAGCAGCGCCGCCAGCGTCGCGTCCGCGACCCGGGAGGTGACCTCGTCGTACAGCGCGGTGCGGCTCATCCGGACGCCGTCGACGAACCGCACCACCTCGTCGTACTCCTCGAGGTGCAGGAGGCCGGAGATCGTGTGCAGCTGGTTGGCGAACTCGTGGGTCTGGGCGCGCAGCGTGTTGCTGGTCGCCCGGCTGCTGCCGAGCTCGCGCTCGAGCGCCGACAGCTCCGTGCGGTCGCGCAGGGTCGTGACCGAGCCGATCACGGTGCCGCGCGAACGCATCGGCCGGCGGTTGAAGGCCAGCACCCGGTCCCCGACGAGCACCAGACGGTCGGGGCCGGACTGGCTCGCGGTCAGCACCTCGACGACCTGCGGGTCGAGGTCGAGGTCGTCGAGTCGCCGGCCGACGCACTCCGACGGCAGCTCCAGCAGCTGCCGCGCGCTGTCGTTGACCACCGTCACGCGGAACTCCTGGTCGAGAGCGACGACACCCTCCTTGACACCGTGCACGAGCGCCTCGCGGTGCTCGACCAGACCGGCGATCTCGGTGGGCTCCATGCCGAGCGTCTGCCGCTTGACCCGGCGCGACAGCAGCAGCGAGCCGCCGAGCCCGAGCAGGCTGGCGACGCCGAGGTAGACCAGCAGGTTGGGCACCACGTCGCCGAGCCGGCTCCACACCGACGGCACCCGGCGGCCGACGGCGGCCAGCCCGACGACGTTGCCGTCGGTGTCCTGGACGGGCACCTGGGCGACCACGACGGAGTGCCCGGCGTCCTGCTGCACCCCGGTCCAGGACGCGCCGCGCAGGGCCTGGCGGGCGCCGTCGCCGGCGGGCTTGCCGACCTGGGTCGGGTCCGAGGAGACCAGCACGCGGCCGTCCATGCCGGCCAGCCAGGCGGACGTCGAGCCGGACAGGGTGCGCGCGGACTCGGTCGAGGCCGAGAGCACACGCCGTCTCGGTGCGCTGGCCGCCATCTGCTCCCGGACGACGGGACGCCCGGCGAGGTTCTCGGCCGCGCTCAGCGCCGGACGGATCTCGCTGCGCTCGAAGGTGCGGGCCGACTGGGCGATCGAGATGGCGCCGACCGCGACCAGGACGGTGAGCACGATGAGCACCTGGAGCAGGAGGTACTGCCCCGCCAGGGTCATCTCGCGCCGCTTCACACGCAGAAGGATGGCACCGAACCACGTCGCGTGTGCCCGTGACCACAATGACCACAACGTCCTTTGAGACCGCAACCGTGACGACGGTCACGCCGACCAGCAGGGTTCTCGGCACCAGCCAGAACTGACGCACCGAGAGGAACCACCATGCGTCCCAGAACCCGCCTCCTCCGCGCCACCGTCGGCGCGCTCGGTCTCGCCCTCGCCGCCTCCTCCGTGGCCGCCTGCGGTGTCACCGACAAGTCCTCCGGCGACACCGCCGCCGACAGCAGCAAGCCGATGACCGACCTGCGGATCATGGTCCCCAACTCCCCCGGCGGCGGCTACGACATCACCGCGCGCACCGCGGCCAAGGTGATGGAGGACGACGACATCACCACCGGCACCGAGGTGTTCAACCTCGAGGGCGCCGGCGGCACGGTCGGCCTGGCCCGCACCGTCAACGAGAAGGGCAACGGCGACCTCGCCATGCTGATGGGGCTCGGCGTGGTCGGCGCGTCGTACACGAACAAGTCGAAGGCCACCCTCACCGAGACCACCCCGATCGTGAAGCTGATCGAGGAGTACGGCGCCGTGATGGTGCCGAAGGACTCGCCGTTCAAGACGATCGACGACCTGGTCAAGGCCTGGAAGGCCGACCCGCGCTCGCTCAGCGTCGGCGGCGGCTCCTCGCCCGGCGGCCCCGACCACCTGCTGCCGATGCAGCTCGCGCAGGCCGTGGGCGTCGACCCGAAGAAGGTCCGCTTCGTGTCCTACGACGGCGGCGGCGACCTGCTGCCCGCGCTGCTCGGCGACAAGGTCGACTTCGCCACCTCCGGGGCCGGCGAGTTCAAGGACCAGATCGCCAACGGCGACATCCGGGTCCTGGCGACCAGCGGCAAGGAGCGCATCGACGGCATCGACGCGCCCACCCTCTCCGAGGCCGGCATCGACCTGGTGTTCACCAACTGGCGCGGCGTCGTCGCCCCTCCCGGCATCTCCGACGCGCAGCGTGACCGGCTGATCGCCGCGTTCCAGAAGATGCACGACACGCAGGAGTGGAAGGACGCCCTGAAGGCGAACAGCTGGGCGGACGCGTTCGCGACCGGTGACGACTTCGGCGCCTTCATCGAGGAGCAGGACAAGCGGGTCGCCGACACTCTCGGCGAGCTGGGTCTGGCCTGATCACCATGTCCGCATCCATCGGTTCCACGAGCCGACGGAGCCGGCTGGCCGGCCGCTCCGAGCTGGGGGTCGCCCTCCTGCTCGGAGTGGTCGGGGTGGTCGTCCTCGTCGACGCGGCAGGCATCCACGCGCCGTACTCCCAGTCCGACCCGGTCGGCCCCCGCACCGTCCCGTTCATCGTCGCCGGGCTGCTGCTCGTCTGCGCGGCCGCCCTGGCGGTCAACGTGCTGCGCGGCGGCCACGGCGAGGCCGAGGAGGGCGAGGACGTCGACCTCACCGCCCCGACCGAGTGGCGCGTCGTGCTCCCCCTGGTCGGCGCGTTCGTCGCCAACGTCCTGCTGATCGACCTGCTCGGCTGGGTGATCTCCGGAGCCCTGCTGTTCTGGGGCTCCTCGTGGGCGCTCGGCAGCCGGCACCCGGTCCGTGACGCGGTCATCTCGCTGGCCCTGTCGCTGGCGACCTTCTACGGGTTCTACCTCGGCCTCGGCATCCAGCTCCCCGCCGGTGTACTGGAAGGAGTGCTCTGACATGGACGTCTGGTCCTCCCTGCTCGACGGGTTCGCCACCGCCGCGACGCCCGTCAACCTGCTCTACGCCCTGATCGGGGTGCTGCTCGGCACCGCGGTCGGCGTGCTGCCGGGCCTCGGCCCGGCGATGACCGTGGCGCTGCTGCTGCCGGTCACCTTCGCCCTGGAGCCGGCCAGCGCGTTCATCATGTTCGCCGGCATCTACTACGGCGGCATGTACGGCGGCTCCACCACGTCGATCCTGCTGAACACGCCAGGCGAGTCCTCGTCGGTGGTGACCGCCATCGAGGGACACAAGATGGCCAAGGCCGGACGGGCGGCGCAGGCGCTGGCAACCGCCGCGATCGGGTCGTTCATCGCCGGCACCATCGGCACCGTCCTGCTGGTGGTGCTCGCGCCGGTCGTCGTGAAGTTCGCGGTCAGCCTCGGCGACCCGAGCTACTTCGCGATCATGGTGCTCTCCCTGCTCGCCGTCACCGCCGTGCTCGGCAAGTCCCGGCTTCGCGGCTTCTGCGCCCTCGGCCTCGGCCTGACCATCGGTCTCGTCGGCGCCGACCCGGTGACCGGCCAGCAGCGCCTGACGTTCGGGATGCCGCTGCTCGTCGACGGCATCGACGTGGTCGTCGTCGCCGTCGCCATCTTCGCGGTCGGTGAGGCCCTCTGGGTGGCGGCGCACCTGCGTCGTACCGCCGCCCACGTCATCCCGGTCGGCCAGCCCTGGATGGGACGCGAGGACTGGAAGCGCTCCTGGAAGCCGTGGCTGCGCGGCACCGCCTACGGCTTCCCGTTCGGTGCGCTGCCCGCCGGCGGCGCGGAGATCCCGACGTTCCTGTCCTACGTGACCGAGAAGCGGCTGTCGACGAAGCCCGAGGAGTTCGGGCACGGCGCCATCGAGGGCGTGGCCGGTCCGGAGGCGGCGAACAACGCCTCGGCGGCCGGCACGCTGGTCCCGATGCTGTCGCTCGGCCTGCCCACCAACGCCACGGCCGCCGTCATGCTGGCTGCGTTCACCCAGTACGGCATCCAGCCCGGCCCGCTCCTGTTCGAGCGCGAGCCGCAGCTGGTGTGGGCGCTGATCGCGTCGCTGTTCATCGGCAACCTGCTGCTGCTCCTGATCAACCTGCCGCTGGCTCCGGCGTGGGCGAAGCTGCTGCAGATCCCGCGGCCGTACCTCTACGCCGGCATCGTGTTCTTCGCGACGCTGGGCGCCTACTCGGTGAACCTCCAGGCGTTCGACCTCGGCATCCTGCTGGTGCTCGGGCTGCTCGGCTTCCTGATGCGGCGCTACGGCCTGCCGATCCTGCCGCTGATCCTCGGCGTCATCCTCGGCCCCCGGCTCGAGACGGAGCTCCGGAAGTCGCTGCAGCTCTCCGACGGCCAGGTGTCCGGACTCTTCAACGAGCCGGTCGCGATCGTGGTCTACGCGATCGTGGCGCTGGTGCTGGTCTGGCCGCTGGTCCGCCGGCTGGTCCGTCGTACGCCGCCGGCCGGCGCCGACGTCACCGCCGAGGAGCGGGAGAAGGTGGAGGTCCGATGAGCGTCGTCGTGGGCTACGTCCCGACCCGGGAGGGCGAGACCGCCCTCGACCATGCGATGAGTGAGGCCCGCTCGCGGGGCGCCCGGCTGGTGGTGGTGAACACCTCGCGCGGTGACGCGCTGGTCGACGAGAGGTACGTCGACGACGACCAGCTCGCCGGCCTCCGGGCGAAGCTCGCGGACAGCGGGGTCGACCACGAGGTGGTGCACACCATGCGCGGCCGGGACGCCTCGGAGGAGATCCTCGCCGTCGCGGAGGAGCGTCGTGCCCAGCTCGTCGTCATCGGCCTGCGTCGCCGCTCCCCCGTCGGCAAGCTCCTGCTCGGCTCCACCGCCCAGCGCGTCCTGCTCGACGCCCCCTGCCCGGTGCTCGCGGTCAAGGTCTGAGCCGCAGATTCCCAGGGGGCCCTGGGAAACTGGCACTGCCCCGATGTTGCAACGTCGGGGCAGTGCCAGTTCTGCTGGGGATGTCGTGCGTCAGCGGGCGGCGGGCCGGTGGAACGTACGGCGGCCGGGCTGGCCCAGCTCGCCGAGGGAGCCCTTGTCCTTGCCGTTGACCCGGGCCTCGAGGGCGCCGGCGTCCTTGGCCTTGACGGTCACCGGCGGGACGGCCTTGATGGTGCGCTTCTCGCCGAGCACGATCTCGCCGGCCCAGACGACCTCGCCGGAGCCGTTGCGCACGACGACCTCCGAGCCGTCCTGTGCGCCGACCAGGGTCAGCCGGATCGGCTTCACGACCGGCGCCGGGGCGACCCCGGAACCGCTCGACGTGGTGCCGGGCGAGTCGACACCGGCCGACCCGTTCAGCACCGGCGCGGGGCTCTGCAGCAGCTCCGGCGGCTCCGAGGCGAACAGCCGCACGACGCCCCACGTCATCACCAGCGCGAGCACGACGCCCACCAGCAGCGCCCAGTTCGGGCCGCCGACGGTGCTGCGCATGCTGCCGGTCATGCCGGTCGCGAGCTCGGCCTCGAACACCCGCCGGGCGTTGATCGGGGCCGTGGCGTAGCGCTCGTCGAACTGCGCGAGCAGCGGGGTGACGTCCTTGCCGAGCACGCGGGCCAGGGTGCGGAGGTGGCCGCGGGCGTAGAAGTCACCGCCGCAGGGCGCGAAGTCGTCGACCTCGATCGACTCGATGACGTGCGGACGGATCCGGGTGCGCTCGGCGAGCTCGTCGACGCTGAGCCCGACCCGGACCCGGGCGGCGGCCAGCTCGGGGCCGATGACCGGGTCGTAGGCCGGCTCGGTGACGAAGTCGTCGATGACCAGCGCGTCGACGGGGTCGCCCAGCGTCGAGATCGGGCGCACGCGACCGGACTCGAACGCCGACGCCGACGGCGGGGCCTCGAACTCCAGGTCGACGCTGCCGGGCCGGCGCAGCTCGCGGCCCTCGGGCAGCGGCGTGCGACGGCGGCCGTCCGCGTCGTAGCTGTCCGGGTGCAGCGCCACGTTGCCGAGCACGGTCGCCGGCGTGTCCCGGGTGACCTCGGCACGCAGGGCGCGCCGCGTCTCGCGCATGGGTACGGCGGAGCGGGCGGCCGGCGCGACGGGCAGGTCGGTGGCGTCGTCGGTCTCGTCGCGTGTCTCGTCGACGAGGCCGTCGTCCTCGTGCTCGACGTCGACGTCGTGGCTGCGGCCCTTGGCCACCCGGGACACGACCGTGCCCAGGCCGCCGAGCAGGCTGCGCCGGGACGGACGGTCCTCGTCGACGGCCGCCTCGTCCTCAGGCTCGGTGGTCTCGACAGGCTCGACCACCCGGGAAGCAGGCTCGACCACCCGGGAGGCAGGCTCGACCACCCGGGAAGCAGGCTCGACCACCCGGGCGGCAGGCTCGACCACCCGGTCGGCCGGTCGGCCACCGGTCGGCCCGGTCGTCCCGGTCGGCCTCGGTCGGCCCGGTCGGCCGCGGCTCGGGCCGCGCTGGTGAGCCCGGGACAGCAGCCCGGCGAACCGCGACGGCGTGGGCTCCTCCTCGGGGGCCTCGGCCACCTCGGCGGTGTCGGCGCTCTCCGAGGGAGCGGGCTCCGGCTGCACGACGACCACGTCGGCGCGACCCTGCGCGAGCGCGGCGATCCCGTCCGCGAGGTCGGCGCCCTGGGCGGAGACCCGGGTGGTGATGCCCATCGGCACGGCGAGCGCGACGCCGTACATCTTCTGGTTCAGCGCGGCCGCCCGACGCCCGCGGAGGTCGAGACCGTCGAGCGCGCGCGAGAGGCTGTGCGGCGCGAACATCAGCCGCCCGTCGCGGAACAGCCCGCGGCGGGGCTGCACGACGACCCGGTCGACGGCGTCCCAGGGCAGCCCGCGCCACTGGTTGCCGAGCCGGATCCGCACACCGAGCTCGTCGGCGACCAGCAGCGGGGTGCGGGCGTCCACGAGGTTCGCGAGGTAGACCGCGGCGATCGACGCCATCACCAGGCAGAGCGCCCAGTCGAGGGCGGCCGAGGACTGGGTGGCCCGCCAGAGGTAGGCGATCGCGATCGCCGACGCGCCGGCACCCACGAGCGCGGCCAGCCCGGCGTTGCGGCGGACCACGACCGGGGTGGCGACCGTCGTGGCCTCCTCGTCGTGGGAGGAGGAGGGGTAGGTGTCGTCGGTGGGCTGGTGCATGGCAGCGCTCACTGTTGCTCCTGCAGGGTGGCGATCACGGCGTCGAGGTCGTCGGGCTTGATGAGCACGTCGCGGGCCTTCGAGCCTTCGCTCGGTCCGACCACGCCCCTGCTCTCGAGGATGTCCATGAGCCGGCCCGCCTTGGCGAACCCGACCCGGAGCTTGCGCTGCAGCATCGAGGTGGACCCGAACTGCGTGGAGACCACCAGCTCGATGGCCTGCACCACGAGGTCGAGGTCGTCGCCGATGTCGTCGTCCAGCTCGCGCTTGGACTGCGCCGGGGCGGTGACGTCCTCGCGGTAGCTCGGCTGGAGCTGCTCCTTGCAGTGCGCGACCACCTGGTGCACCTCGGCCTCGGTGACCCACGAGCCCTGCACACGCACCGGCTTGCTGGCCCCCATCGGCAGGAACAGCCCGTCACCCTGGCCGACCAGCTTCTCGGCGCCGGGCTGGTCGAGGATGACCCGCGAGTCGGCGAGCGACGAGGTCGCGAACGCCAGCCGCGACGGCACGTTGGCCTTGATCAGACCGGTGACCACGTCGACCGACGGCCGCTGGGTCGCCAGGATCAGGTGGATGCCCGCGGCGCGCGCGAGCTGGGTGATCCGGACGACGGCGTCCTCGACGTCGCGCGGCGCGACCATCATCAGGTCGGCGAGCTCGTCGACGACCACCAGCAGGTACGGGTACGGCGCGAGCACCCGCTCGCTGCCCGGCGGGACCTTGACCTTGCCCGCACGCACCGCCTTGTTGAAGTCGTCGACGTGCCGGAAGCCGAAGGCCGCCAGGTCGTCGTAGCGCATGTCCATCTCGCGCACGACCCAGTTCAGCGCCTCCGCGGCCTTCTTGGGGTTGGTGATGATCGGGGTGATCAGGTGCGGCACGCCCTCGTAGACGTTGAGCTCCACCCGCTTCGGGTCGACGAGGATCATCCGCACCTCGTCGGGCGTCGAGCGCATCAGGATCGAGGTGATCATCGAGTTCACGAACGACGACTTGCCGGAGCCGGTCGCACCGGCGACCAGCAGGTGCGGCATCTTCGCCATGTTCGCGACGACGAAGCCGCCCTCGACGTCCTTGCCGAGCCCGACGATCATCGGGTGGTGGTCGTTGCGGGCGTTGTTGGACCGCAGCACGTCGCCGAGGGAGACGATCTCCTTGTCGGTGTTGGGGATCTCGATGCCGATCGCGGACTTGCCGGGGATCGGCGACAGGATCCGCACGTCGGCCGACGCCACCGCGTAGGCGATGTTCTTGCCGAGCGCGGTGACCTTCTCCACCTTGACCGCGGGGCCGAGCTCGACCTCGTAGCGGGTGACGGTCGGGCCGCGGGTGTAGCCGGTGACCTGGGCGTCGATGTCGAACTGCTCGAGCACCTCGGTCAGCCGGCCGACGACGTCGTCGGACGCCTTCGACCGGGCCTTGTGCACCGAGCCGGCCTTGAGCATCTCGTTGGCCGGCAGCGCGTAGGTGATGTCGCCGGACAGCGCGAGCTGCTCGACGCGGGCGGGCAGCGGCGTGTGCGGCGGCGCCTCGACCTTCTCGTCGGCCGGCGGCTCGCTCTGCTCGGGGATGTCCGCGGTGCGCTTGCGACGGCTGAGCGCGCGGTCCTCCAGCACCGGGGTGTCGTAGGGCTGGTCCCCCGCGTCCGGGTCCACGTCGGTCATCGCACCGACCCGGCGACGCGGGCGGCTGCGCTTGAGCGGAGCGGTCTCCTCCTCGTCGGTGGGGACCTCCTCCTCGACCGGCGTACGACCCAGGAGCGTGTCGCGCAGCTCTCCCAGCCGGGCCGGCACCTGGTAGACGGGCGTGCCGGTGATGACCAGGACGCCGAACAGCGCCAGCAGCACGAGCAGGGGTACGGCGACCAGGGTGCTGCGCAGCAGGTCCATGAACAGCGAGGACACGACGAAGCCGATGGCGCCGCCGGCCTGCTGGAGGGCCTCGGTGTCCCCGCGGTGCGGGCGCGGCATCCCGTTGGCGATGTGCACCAGGCCGAGGACGCCGAACAGCAGGGACGCCCAGCCGATGATCTGCCGGCCGGCGGGCCCGTTGCTCTCGGGGTTGCGGAGGTTGCGCCAGGCGACGAAGCACAGCAGCAGCGGTACGAACCAGCCGAGCAGGCCGACCGAGCCGTTCACGACCGTGCGGGTGAAGTCGCCGACGCCGCCGGGCAGCTGCCACCACACGGCGGCGGCCACGACGACGGCCAGCCCGATCAGGAACAGCCCGGCGCCGTCACGACGGTGCTCCGGGTCGAGGTCGCGGGCGGTGTGCCCGATCTTGCGGACGGTCGCACCCAGCACGTGGGCGACGCCGAGCCACACCGCGACCAGCCCCCGTCCGAGGGCGAGTCCGAGCGCGGCAATAGGGCCAGTACCGTTCCGGACCGCGCGCGGTGCGGGGCGGCTCGACTTCTTCGTCGAGCGGCCCTTGGCTGCGGGCTTCCTGCGGGACTGGCTGCCGGACGACCGGGTCGTGGATGCGGACGCCTTCGCGCCGGCCTTGGCGGCCGGCTTGGAGGTGCCTTTTGTCCGCGACGCCGGTGGGGAAGACGTACGGGTCGCCATGGTGGCGAATGTACACAGCCGTCACTCCCGTCCCATGCTTCCCACGCCGGTCCGTCCGGGCGGAAGTGGCCCCGGCCCTCGGTCGGCCGAACGGCTGATCTTCCGCGGTTCGGACGCGACGGCGCCCCCGGCTGCACCACACTCCCGGTGTGATCCTCTCCGAGGCGGCAGCCCGCGTGATGGGCCTGGCGCAGGACGGCGCGGTCGACGACGCCCTCGCGCTGGCCGAGCGTGCCCTCGAGGACGCCCCGGGAGCGACCCCGTCCGACCAGGCCGGGCTCTGGTACGCCATCTCGGTCGCCCGGCACATCCAGGGCGACAACGACCGCGCCCTGCACGCCTGCGAGCAGTGCCTGGCGCTGGCCGTCGAGTCCGACAACCCCGGCTGGGCGTCGAACGCCCTGTCCATGCGCGGCATGGCCGCCGCCCGGCAGGGCCGGATGGAGCCCGCGCTGCTGGACCTGGCCCGCGCCGAGAGCGAGCTGGAGCGGTGCGAGGACGACGGCCTGCTGTGCTGGGCGCACACGGGGCTCGGCTACGCCTACCTCGAGCTGCGCCTCTACGAGCTGTCCCTGCCGCACATGGTGGCGGCGCAGGAGATCAACGCCAGCCCGTTCCCGCTCGAGCAGGCCCCGGTCATCGACCTGATGAACCTCGCCGAGCTGCACCTGCGCTGGGCCGACGAGCTCGAGCGGGTCTTCCCCGACGACCTCGCCGAGGAGGACGTGGCGGCGCACCGCAAGGAGGGCCACGTGTACGCCGAGCGGGCGCTCGCCGTCGCGCTCGAGAAGGGCAACCCCCGCTTCGTGGCGACCTGCCGGGCCATGGAGCTCTGCGCGCGTCCGCGGGGCAGCGGCGCCTCCCTCGAGGAGCTGCGCGAGGTGTTCGAGACCGAGGAGCACCCCGAGTACGCCGGGAGCCGGGCGGTCGTCGGCGGCGCACTCGCCCGGTCGCTGTGGGTGCTCGGGCGGCGCGACGAGGCCCAGGAGGTGGCCCGCCGCGCGGCGACGGCCTCCGTCGCGGCCAGCGACTGGCAGGTCACCGCGAGCGCCCAGTGGCTGCTCGTCGAGATGGAGGCCCAGTCCGGCGTGCCGGGCGCCGAGCACGGCCGGACCTACGCGCGCCTGCTGTCCCGGGTGCTGTGGCAGCAGCGGCTCAGCACCCTGCAGGGCGCGCAGGCGGCGCTGGAGGTGGAGCGGATCGCCCGCGACCACGTCGTCGCCCGGCGGGCCGCGATCGAGGACCCGCTCACCGGTGTCGGCAACCGGCGCGCCCTCGACGAGGCGCTGCGCTCCGTGCAGGCCGAGGCCACGACCGCCGGGGGCGACGTACCCGTCAGCCTGCTGGTCGTCGACCTCGACGACTTCAAGAGGATCAACGACACCTACGGGCACGTGGTCGGCGACGAGGTGCTGCGCGCGGTCGCGATGGCCATCCGCGGCGTGGCCCGCGCCGACGACGTGGTCGCCCGCCTGGGCGGCGACGAGTTCGTGGTGCTGGCCCGACGCGCCGACACCGCGAACGGCGCGCGGCTCGCCGAGCGGGTCACCGCCGCCATCGACGGGCTCGCGGTCGGCACCCGGTCCGGCGCGATCACCCTGCGGGCGTCGGTCGGAGTGGCCACGGCCGGCTCCGGCCGCGACGTCGGCAGGTTGCTCGCGGAGGCGGACGCGTCGATGTACGACGTGAAGGCGCGCGTCCGCCGCCGGTGAGGGTCAGGCCTCGACGACGACCGGGATGATCATCGGGCGACGGCGGTGCTTGTTGGACACCCAGCGGCCCACGACCCGGCGGATCGTCTGCTGCAGCTGGTAGGTGTCGTCGACGCCGTCGCGGGCGGCGGCGTCGAGCGCGTCCACGATCGACGGCTTGATCTCGTCGAAGGCCGAGTCGTCCTCCAGGAAGCCGCGGGCGTGGATCTCCGGGCCGCCGGACACCTTGCCGGTGACCGAGTCGACGACCACGATCACCGAGATGAAGCCCTCCTCGCCGAGGATCCGCCGGTCCTTCAGCGACGACTCGGTGATGTCGCCCACCGAGGAGCCGTCGACGAAGACGTAGCCGCAGTCGACCTTGCCGACGATCTTGGCCTTGCCGTCGACCAGGTCGACGACGAGGCCGTCCTCGGCCATCACGACCTGGTCGGCCGGCACGCCGGTGCGGCGGGCCAGCTCCCCGTTGGCGCGCAGGTGGCGCACCTCGCCGTGGATCGGCATCACGTTGCTGGGCTGGACGATGTTGTAGCAGTAGAGCAGCTCGCCGGCGGAGGCGTGACCGGACACGTGCACCAGCGCGTTGCCCTTGTGCACCACGTTGGCACCCCACCGGGACAGTCCGTTGATGACCCGGTAGACGGCGTTCTCGTTGCCCGGGATCAGCGAGCTCGCGAGGACGACGGTGTCGCCCTCCTCGATGTGCACGAAGTTGTGGTTGCGCTGCGCGATCCGCGACAGCGCGGACAGCGGCTCGCCCTGGGAGCCGGTGGAGATGAGCACGGTCTTCTCGGGCGGGAAGTCCGCGAGCTCCTTGGCGTCGACCAGGGTGTTCGGCGGGACCGTGAGGTAGCCGAGGTCGCGGGCGACGGCCATGTTGCGCACCATCGAGCGGCCGACGTAGGCGACCTTGCGGCCGTGCGCGACGGCGGCGTCCATCACCTGCTGGACGCGGTGCACGTGCGAGGCGAAGCAGGCCACGATGATCCGCTGGTCGCGGGACTGGTGGAACACCCGGTCGAGGACCGGGCCGATCTCCACCTCGGACGTGGTGAAGCCGGGGACCTCGGAGTTCGTGGAGTCGACCATGAACAGGTCGACGCCCTGCTCCCCCAGCCGGGCGAACGCCCGCAGGTCGGTGATCCGGCCGTCGAGCGGCAGCTGGTCCATCTTGAAGTCGCCGGTGTGCAGCACCGTGCCGGCGCCGGTGCGGATGGCCACCGCGAGCGCGTCCGGGATCGAGTGGTTGACCGCCACGAACTCCAGCGAGAACGGGCCGAGCTCGATCGTGTCGCCCTCCTTGACGACGTGCTGCACGGTCTCCTTGAGCCGGTGCTCGCGCAGCTTGGAGGTGAGCAGCGCCAGGGTCAGCTGCGAGCCGACGAGCGGGATGTCGTTGCGCTCGCGCAGGAGGTACGGCGTGGCGCCGATGTGGTCCTCGTGGCCGTGCGTGAGCACCAGCGCCTCGACCGCGTCCAGCCGGCCCCGGATCGGGTCGAAGTCCGGCAGGATCAGGTCGACGCCCGGGTGGTGGTCCTCGGGGAACAGCACGCCGCAGTCCACGACGAGCAGCCGTCCGTCGTACTCGAAGACCGTCATGTTGCGGCCGACGTCCCCCAGGCCGCCGAGAGGGATGACCCGCAGACCCTTGGCGGGCAGCGGACCGGGGGCGGACAGTTCGGGGTGCGGGCGGCTCATGCAGACCCTTCTAGGGGAGGATTCCGGCGGTCTCCAGCACGGCGCGGAGGTGGGCCACGAGGGCCTCGTCTGCGGGCACGAGCGGGAGCCGGACGTTGCGGTTGGGAAGCACACCCAGGAGCTCGAGCGCGGCCTTGGCCGTCATCGCTCCCTGGGCAGTGGTCATGACGGCGGCGACGACCGGGACGAGCTCGCGGTAGGTCGCCAGGGCGGTCGCCAGGTCGCCGCGGTCCACCGCGTCGACCATCCTGCGGTAGTGGTCACCGGCGACGTGCCCGACGACGGAGACGATCCCGCAGCCGCCGTGGGTCAGCCAGCCGAGGTTCAGCACGTCGTCGCCGGAGTAGAACGCCAGCCCGGTGTCGGCCATGATCCGCACGCCGCGGAACAGGTCCCCGACGGCGTCCTTGACCGCGACGACG
This sequence comes from uncultured Actinomycetota bacterium, assembly GCA_963827435.1. GTDB lineage: Bacteria > Actinomycetota > Actinomycetes > Propionibacteriales > Nocardioidaceae > Nocardioides_B. The sequence goes on along the minus strand of CAWHAU010000014.1, from coordinate 535,627 downwards.
TTCGGGTGCGCCGCGACGCGGCGGTAGGTGTCCTCCGCGATCGCGATGCTGCTGCGGCCCGGGATGTCGTAGAGCATCACCGGCAGGCTGCTGGCGTTGGCCACGGCCTCGAAGTGGGCGGCCACGCCGGGCTGGGTGGGCTTGTTGTAGTACGGCGTCACCAGCAGGACCCCGTCGGCGCCGATCTTCTCGGCCTGCGCGGCGAGCTCCACCGAGTGCGCGGTGTTGTTGGTGCCGACGCCCGCGACGACCTTCATCCGGTCCCCGACGGCCTCGACGACCGCGGCCAGGATGCGGCCGTCCTCCTCGGTGGTGGTGGTCGGCGACTCCCCCGTCGTGCCGGACACGACGACCCCGTCGTGTCCGTGGTCCGCCAGGTGCTCGGCCACCCGGGCGGTGGCCTCGAGGTCGACGGAGCCGTCGTCGTGGAACGCGGTGACCATCGCGGTCAGCACCCGCCCGAACGGGGCAGGAGGGAGAGTGCCGGACGTCATGCGCCTCAGGCTATCGGTTGCGGGTCTCGTCTCCGCGTGCGGACCGAGCCGACGCGGATGGCCCGTCCGGGGTCTGGTGCCTCCCGGTGGGCGCGCCTACGTGCGAGGACAGGGTCCACTGCTCGCAAGTCCGGTTCGAGGGGGAAACCATGCCCGACCCAGCTCCCGACACCCAGCACCCCGTCACACAGCGTCTCGCGGCCGAGTTCTTCGGCACCTTCTGGCTGGTCCTCGGCGGCTGTGGCAGCGCCGTGCTGGCCGCCGGCGTCGCGGACGTGGGCATCGGCTACCTCGGTGTCTCCATCGCCTTCGGCCTGACCGTGCTCACGATGGCGTACGCCGTGGGGCACGTCAGCGGCGGGCACTTCAACCCGGCGGTGACGGTCGGGCTGGCCACCGCCCGGCGTTTCGCCTGGCGGGACGTGCCGGCCTACGTCGGCACCCAGGTGGTCGCCGCCGTGGTCGCGGCCGCGGTGCTGCTCGTCATCGCCAACGGGGTCCCGGGGTTCAGCGCCTCCGAGTCCGGCTTCGCGACCAACGGCTACGGGGACCGCTCCCCCGGCGGCTACTCGCTGCTCGCCGTGATCGTGGCGGAGGTGGTGCTGACCGCGTTCTTCCTCTACGTGATCCTGGGGACCACCGACACCCGGGCCCCCAAGGGCTTCGCACCGCTGGGCATCGGGCTGGCGCTCACGCTGATCCACCTGGTGTCCATCCCGGTGAGCAACACCTCGGTCAACCCCGCCCGCTCGACGGGGCCCGCCCTGTTCGCCGGGGTCGAGGCGCTGGCTCAGCTGTGGGTGTTCTGGCTCGCGCCGCTCGTCGGTGGGCTGGTCGCCGGTGCGACGTACGTGGCGCTCTTCGGCAAGGAGGCTGAGGCCGTCCCGCTCACCGAGGCGACGGAGGGCTGACCCGCTCCAGCCACACCCAGGCGTACCCGTCGCGCTCCTCGCGCCGGGTCTCCCGCCACTCGGACCGGTCGAACTCCGGGTAGTGGGTGTCGCCGTCGGGCGACAGGTGCACCTCGGTGAGCACCTGGTGGGTGGCGTAGGGCATCGCCGCCGCGTAGACCTGGGTGCCGCCGCCGATCATGATGTCGCCGTCGAAGCCGCGGGCCAGCTCGATGGCCTCCTCGATGCTCGGCGCGACGAAGACGCCCTCCCCGCGCCAGGTCCGGTCGCGGGTGACCACGACGTTGGTGCGGTAGGGCAGCGGGTGCCCGATCCCTTCGTACGTCGTCCGGCCCATCACCACGGTGTTGCCGCGGGTGGTCTCCCGGAAGTGCTTGAGGTCCTCGGAGATGTGCCAGGGGATGTCGCCGTCCTTGCCGATCACGCCGTTGTCGGCCACGGCGGCGACCATCACGACCTTCTTCTGCTGGTCGGTCATACGGCGATCGGTGCCTTGATCCCCGGGTGCGGGTCGTAGCCCTCGACGGAGATGTGCTCGAGGTCGAACGCGTCGAGTGCGGTCACCGACGGGTCCAGCCGGAGCGTGGGCAGCGTCCGCGGCTCGCGGGTCAGCTGCAGCCGGGCCTGGTCGAGGTGGTTGCTGTAGAGGTGGGCGTCGCCCAGCGTGTGCACGAAGTCGCCGGGCTCGAGGCCGGTGACCTGGGCGACCATGTGGGTGAGCAGGGCGTACGACGCGATGTTGAACGGCACGCCGAGGAACACGTCGGCGCTGCGCTGGTAGAGCTGGCAGCTCAGCCGGCCGTCGGCCACGTAGAACTGGAACATCGTGTGGCACGGCGCGAGCGCCATCTGCGGGATGTCCGCGACGTTCCAGGCGCTCACGATGTGCCGGCGGGAGTCGGGGTCGCGGCGGATCGCGTCCACCACCTGCGCGATCTGGTCCACGTGACGGCCGTCCGGCGTCGGCCAGGACCGCCACTGGTAGCCGTAGACCGGCCCCAGGTCGCCGTTCTCGTCGGCCCACTCGTCCCAGATCGTGACCCCGCGGTCCTGCAGCCACTTGACGTTGGTGTCGCCACGCAGGAACCACAACAGCTCGGCGAAGACGGACCGGGTGTGGATCTTCTTGGTGGTGACCAGCGGGAAGCCGTCCGCCAGGTCGAACCGCATCTGGTGCCCGAAGACGCTGCGGGTCCCGGTGCCCGTGCGGTCGCTCTTCACCGCCCCGTCGTCGAGGATCCGCTGGAGGAGGTCGAGGTACTGCTGCACGGTCGTCACTGTAGTCGGGCGGCTGAGTACGACGGCGGATGTCCGGGGCGTGCCGCCGCGGCCGACCGGCTGCTGCCGCCCGGCTCGGCAGCCGTCCCCAGTTCGTGGTGGCGATGGTCGGCCCCGAGCGGGTCGGCTCCCGCACCGGCCTCGAGGAGCTGGTGTACCTCGTGCCGATCCTGATGACGCTCGCCTACCTGGCGGCCGCCCTGGTCGGCGGCCTCGTGCGGGCGGTCGAGATCCGCCGGTCCCGGGCTGGGAGACTGGACCCATGACCCCCCACGAGCACCCGGCCGCCGACGTCTCCGTGCGGGTGGGCTGGGCCGACGACGCGGCCGGGATCGCGGCGGTGCAGGTGCGTGCCTGGCGCGAGGAGTACGCCGACCTGCTGCCCGCCGAGGTCATCGACGCCCTCGACCCGGACCAGTTCGCGCAGGCCTGGCAGGCGTCGCTGTCGTCCCCGAAGGACGCCCGCAACCGGGTCCTGGTCGCGCTGGAGCGCAACACCGTGCGGGGCTTCGCGGTCACCGGGCCCACGACCGACCCCGACGGCGACCCGGTCGCGGACGGCGAGATCTCGGAGCTCACGGTCGACCCCGGCCAGACCCGGCACGGGCACGGCTCGCGGCTCGTGCAGGCGTGCGCCGACACCCTCCGTGCGGACAGGTTCCGCACCGCCCTGGTCTGGCTGAACGCCACGGACGACGTACGACGGGCGTTCCTGACCGAGGCCGGCTGGGCGCCCGACGGCGCCCACCGCGAGCTCGACCTGCACGGCGACGGCTCCGTCCGGGTGAAGCAGGTGCGCCTGCACACCGACCTCACCAGCCTCACCGGCCCCACCGGGACCTGAGAAACCACCCACTCGGGGGGCTAGGCGAAGAATCGCGGGCGACGTACGTTTGGTTTTTCGAAGACAAGGGCAACCAAACGCAGACGTCTCAGCGTCCTACTTGTCAGGCGTCGTCCGATCTCGACTCGAGGAGGGGCTCGTGCTGGGTCCGCTTCCACCGCTCTACCGTCTGATCGTCAGCGTGCTCGCGCTCCTCGCCTTCGTCGGGGTAGGCGCCTGGCTCGCCTTCACCCTCCCGGTCGCTGTCATCGCCCCGACCGGCGCGATGATCGGCGCCATGCTCGGCGCGCTCGTGGTCCTGGGGATGCTCCACGAGGACGCCCCGCGCCCGTCGCGCGTGCGCGCCCGTCGGCACCACTGACCGCTACGGCGGCCCCGGCGCCAGCCGCAGGGCCTCAGCGAGCCGGCGAGCTGATCCAGCCGACGCGTGTGCGTCACGAGCCACAGTGCGGCGATCACCATGACCGTCGCCAGGACCACCGAGCCGGACCCGGCGAGCAGGACCCCTGCCGGCGCGAGCAGGACAGCCGCTACTTGGCGGTTCAGTCGCATACCAGTCATCACGAATGCCTCCGCACAGTTGGACGTGGCCACCCCTGAAGCGGTTCCCCGTCGCGGCGGGATTCACTCACCGACGATGACGACGTTCCGTGCTCGGGGCAGGCACCTCGGTCGCCCGCGCTCGGCGCAGCGGCTCAGCGCATCAGCTCGGCGACGGCGATGCGCGCGGAGGACGGGCAGCCCTTCGTGAAGCCGTAGAAGGGGCCGAAGTCGCGGGTCGACGCGAAACCGACCATGTGGAGACCCGGCAGCGACGTCTCGAAGCCCTCGGTCAGGTCGGGGAAGCCGTCCGTCGTCGTCACGCGGTCGAGGACGCTGTGCAGGTACGGGACCCGCGAGAGGTCCGCCTTGTAGCCGGAGGCGAAGACCACGTGGTCCGCCTCGAGCGTGGTCCGGTCCGACAGGTGCAGCCGCACGCCTCGATCCCCGTTGGCCACCTCGACGACCGCGCACTCGGCGTGGCTGGTCACCACCGCCGCGTCGAGGCGCGGGACGAGCCAGGGCTCGAGGGTGAGGCGGCCGACCCGCCAGAACTGGCCGGCGACCGCCTGCTGCTCCGCCGCCGGGAGCCCGCGCCACCAGCCTCGGTGAGCCAGGGTCTGGTCGACGTAGGGGTCGACGAAGGCCCAGCTGACCTTGGCGAAATCGGGTGTGGGATGGCGATGCACGACGTGCACCTGCTCGGCGCCGTGGTCGCACAGCAGAGCCGCCCACTCGTAGGCGCTCTGGCGCCCTCCGACGATGACGACACGGGCGCCGGCGAGGTCGTCGAACGTGACCAGCTCGCTCGTGTGCGATCGGCGCGCCGGCGGCACCTTCGTGTGCCACTCCGGGAGGTTGACGAAGTGGCGGATGCCCGGGGCGGCGATGACCTTCTCGGCGGTGATCGTGGTGTCGTCGTCCATGGTCGCGACGAAGACCCCGTCGGTCGTGGTCAGGTCGGTGACCATCCGTTCGTCGACTCCGAACGCCGTACGTCGGCGGAACCACTCGGTGTAGTCGAGGAAGAGGGCGATCGGGACCGGGTCGAAGTCCTCGGGTCGTAGTCCTTGGTCCTCGAAGAAGGCCTTGAACGTGTAGGTGCCGCCCGCGTCGAGGTGCCAGTCGGGACCCGACCGCAGGAACATGTCAGCCGGCATCTGGTCTCGCCAGAACGCCATCGGCCGGCCGACGACGTGCGTGTCGATGCCGTTGTCGCGTGCGAAGGCGGCGGCCGAGTAGGCGTACGGTCCCGCGCCGATGACGAGCAGGTCGGTCCTCTTCGACACTCGTCCTCCCGAAGGCTGGGTGGCTCGACGCTACGCCTGGATCACTCACCGCCGCCGGCGGACCAGGCGGGGTCACGGCCGTTGCCCGCGACCACGGCCTCCAACGCCGTGGCGCCGGCGGGCACCGGCAGCGCCGGACCGAACGCGTCGCCGCGTGCCTCCTCCGAGCCGGGACCGGACATCATCGCGACGAACTCCTGGGACGGCGCGAGCGCCGCGTCGTCGAGCACGAGCCGCTGACCGCTGGCGCGAGCCACGTCCCAGCCGTGCACCACCAGCTCGTTGGCCGCGGTGATGCCGACGGCGGAGGCGGGCGCCTCGAAGCCGGCGATCCAGGCCATGCCCTCCCAGGCGGCCGGGTCGGACCAGGTCTCGACCAGCCGCTCCAGCCAGTCGGCGGTCTCCCCCCGCCAGTTCTCGGGCAGCAGCGAGGCGTCGCCTTCGGGCGGCGGCTTCGACCCGCCGGCGGGCTGTTCCTTGCGCCCGGCCACGGTGAATGCCTCGGCGAGGCCACGTACGTGCTGCAGCAGGTCGCCGAGGGCGTACTCCGGGCACGGTGTCGGGTCGCCGAGCTGGTCGTCGCGCACTCCGTTCACCAGTCGGGTCATCTCGCGCGCGGCAGGTCCGAGGTCATGCATCAGAGGCTCCTCACGGATCGGGTCACCAGTACCGACCGTGTGGCGGCCGCGGACTCATCGGTCGCCCGAGCGGGGCGGTCAGCCTTCGCTCGGCTTCGGAGCGGCTGAGCCTGTCAGCTGACCGAGATCTGGTCGCCCTCGACGGTGACCTTCTTCGAGGCCAGCGCAGCCTGGGCGGGCCCCGCCTTCCGGGAGCCGTCCTCGATCGAGAACCTGCTGCCGTGGCACGGGCACATGATCAGCCCGTCCTCCACCTTGGCGACGGTGCAGCCCTTGTGGGTGCAGACCGCGGTGAACGCCTTGAAGTCGCCCTTCGCCGGCTGGGTGACAACGACCTTCTGGTCCTTGAGGATCGTGCCGCCGCCCACGGGCACGTCGGCGGCGGACACGGACGTGCCGCCGGAGCTGTCGGAGCCGCCGCCGGCGCTCGCGGAGCTGCTCGCGTCCCCCGAGCTGCCGGAGGATGCTTCGTCGCCTCCCCCGCAGGCGGCGAGCAGTGGAAGTGCGAGGCCGCCGACGGTGGCGCCGCGCAGGATGGTCCTGCGATCGAGGTCCGCGGTCGCGGCGTCGGGCGAGGAGTCGAGCTCGGTCATCGTGCCCCCTGAGTGCGTGATGGAGTGACGTGACGACAAGGATCCGGATGAAGCGTCCAGCGGAGTACCACCCAAAATGGGGCCCCTCGTTGCAGCGGACGCCCTAGTCCGCTGGTGCTGAAGAATTGTCGGCGCTCGTGGCCCAACTCGCCGATTCTGCTGCCACACCGCCCGCGCGCGCCGTACTCTCCTCGTCGTGTCAGCTCGGGCGGCTGCCGCCGCCGCGGCACTTCTGGTCATCGTCACGTCATGCACCGGCAGCCCGGTCGCGACGAAGCACCGCCAGGAGCAGCCGAGCCCGACGGCACCGACGAAGAACGGCCTGCAGATCGCGGCAGAGCGGCACACCATCGCCGACCGCATCCTGCGGGCGCGCTCCCGGGCTGTCCGGGAGCACGACGAGAAGGCCTGGCTGGCGCCGCTGGACCCGTCGAACACCGCCCTCGTGCAACGGGAGCGCCGCCTCTTCGCGAACCTGGGCCGGCTGCCGCTCCAGGTCTTCACCCTCCATGCCAACAAGGAGTGGACCTGGCCGGAGGGCTTCGCACAGGGCACGTACGCCGCCACCGCCTACCTGCCGTACGTCGAGCAGCGGATGCGGCTGCGCGGGTTCGACAGCGAGCCGGTCACGGCGGTGTACAGCTACACGTTCGCCGAGGTCGACGGCCACTGGCGGATCGTCTCCGACGACGACGTCACCGACCAGGCCGGGCAGTCGAACGGCACCCTGCCCTGGGACGTGGCCCCCATCCGCGTGCACCGCACCCGCCACGCGCTCGGGATCTTCGACGCCGGCTCCGACGGCGAGGCGGAGCGGCTGATGGCGGCTGCGGAGAGCAGTGTCCGCCGAGTGCGCGCCGCCGTTCCCGGCCGCTGGCCGGCCCGGGTCGTGTTCTACGCCCTCTCCGACGACGGGCTGCTCGAGGGGATGGGCGAGAAGTACCTCGACGCCGCCGCCGTGGCTTTTCCGGTGCCCGACCACAGCATGTGGTGGGACCACGTCGCCAGCACACGCGTGATGATCAACCCGGCCGACCTGCCGCGGTCGTCCGGGGAGGCTGTCTACCTGCTCAGCCACGAGGTCACCCACGTCGCGCTGGCCCGGGCGGGCGCGACCACGCCGACCTGGCTCCAGGAGGGCCTCGCGGAGTACGTCGCCACCGGCGGCGCGGACCGGGGCGGCTGGCAGCCGGCACCGGTCGCGGTCGTGAAGGCGTCCCGGGGCGTCACGGCGATGCCGGGCAGCACCTTCTTCGGCGACGAGGACCCGGCCTTCGACTACGGCCTCTCCCTGGCCGCCTGCACCGTGATCGCGCGGACCTACGGCGAGGACCGGCTGTGGGACTTCCTGGACCGGATGTCCAGGGCCGGGCGTGACGGTGACCGTGAGGCGCACACCGACCCGGTGCTGCGGCGGATGTTCGGGATCGGCGAGAAGACCCTGGCACGCAGGGCCGCGGCCTTCATCGTGTCCGCCTACGCCTGAGCGTCAGCGCCGGAAGCCGAGCAGCCCGCTCACCGTCGAGGCGGTCGCCAGCAGCCCGGGGGCCCACCGGTCGATGGCGGCCCGGTCCCAGCGCGTGGACGGCCCGGTGACGGACAGCGTGGCCGCGACGTGGCCGTCGGCGGCACGCAGGCCGGCGGCGACGGTGTTCACGCCGGCGATGGTCTCGCCGTAGGCCGCGGCGAACCCCTGCGTGCGGCACTCCTCGACAGCGGCGAGCAGCTCCTCGGCAGACGGCGGGGCGGCGGGCACGACGGCGGAGGCACGGCGGGCGTGCACGATCTCCTCGCACTCCTCGGCGGGCAGGTCGGCGAGGAACAGCCGGCTCGGCGCACCGCACCACAGCGGCAGGGTGCGGCCGATCTCGAAGGACCGGCGCAGCGCGGACCCGCTCTCCACCTGCTCGATGTGCAGGAGCTCGTCGCCCACGCGGACCGACAGCCCCACGGTCTCGCCGGTGAGGTCGCGCAGGTGCGTCATGTGCGGCAGCGCGACGGCCCGCAGGTCGAAGCGCTTCTGGTACGCCGTCCCGAGCACCAGCGTGCGGGGGCCGAGGCCGTAGCGTCGCGACGCCGGGTCCTGGACCGCGAGCCCGGTCTCCACCAGCGAGCTCAGGATCCGCTGCACGGCACTCTTGGACACCTCGGTCGCCTCGGCCAGCTCACGGATCGACAGGTCCGACTCGGCCTTGGACAGCACGTCCAGGGTGTGTACGGCGCGCCGGAGTGCCTCGCTCACGGCCGGGCTCCCGCGACACGCCAAAGTGCATAAACTTGATCGTATTTGACGTAGCGGTCATCACCGGCCAGTCTTGTGTCCCGCACAGCGCACGCATGTCCCATAGATCGGGACACTAGCAGAACGGCACGGAGGATCCATGAAGACAGCGGTCGTCGACGGCAACGAGGCGTCGATCCGGCAGATTGCCTCGGCCAGCCTGATCGGCTCGGTCGTGGAGTGGTACGACTTCTTCCTCTACGGGACGATGGCGGCCCTCGTGTTCAACGCCGAGTTCTTCCCGAAGTTCGACCCGCTCACCGGGACGCTCGCCGCGTTCACGACGTTCGCGGCCGGCTTCGTCACCCGCCCGATCGGCGGCGTCCTCTTCGGCCACCTCGGCGACCGGCTCGGCCGCAAGCCGATGCTGGTCGTGACGATGATGATCATGGGCCTGTCCACCTTCGCGATGGGCCTGCTGCCGACGTACGACTCGATCGGGGTGGCCGCTCCCCTGCTCCTCGTGCTGCTACGGATGCTGCAGGGCATCGGCCTCGGCGGCGAGTGGGGCGGGGCGGTGCTGCTCTGCGTCGAGCACGCGCCGGAGGAGCGCCGCGGCTGGTACTCCAGCTGGCCGCAGCTCGGCGTCCCGATCGGCCTGCTGCTCTCCACCGGCGCGGTCAAGGGGCTCGGGCTGCTCGGTGACGACGCCCTCGTCGCGGGCGCCTGGCGGATCCCGTTCCTGGCCAGCATCGTGCTGGTCGCGGTCGGGCTGTTCATCCGGCTCAGGATCGCCGAGCCGCCGGCCTTCAAGGAGCTCGTCGAGCACGACGCCCGGGCCCGCATCCCGCTGCTCGAGGTCGTCCGCCGGCACCCGAAGACCACGCTGCTGGCGATGGGCGCCCGGATCAGCGAGTCGGTGACCTTCAACGTCTACAACGCGTTCCTCGTGACCTACGTCGTCACCGTGCTCGCGCTGAAGAACACCGTCGCCCTCAACGCGCTGATCGTCGCGGCGGTCGTCGGCTTCTTCGTGATCCTCGGCGCCGCCCACCTCTCGGACCGCATCGGCCGCCGGCCGGTCTTCGCGGTCGGCGCCGCCCTGGCCGCGGTCAGCGCGTTCCCGATCTTCGCGCTGTTGGACACCAAGAACGCCGCGCTGATCACGGTCGCGGTCGTCATCGGCTGGGCGTTCGCGGCCTGCACGATGTTCGGCGCCGAGGGCGTGCTGTTCGCCGAGCTGTTCCCGACCCGGGTCCGCTACAGCGGCATGTCCACCGTCTACCAGCTCGGCGTGCTGCCCTCGGGCGCCATCGCGCCGATCATCTGCACGCTGCTGATCCAGAAGTACGACAACGCGTCCTGGCCGGTCGCGACGTACGTCGTGGCGATGGCCGCGATCACGCTGCTGTCGCTGGCGTTCCTGCCGGAGACCTTCCGTCGCGACCTGCGCGCCCACGAGACCTCGACCAGCGCCCCGGCGGCGGAGACGGTCACCGCATGAGCGATCGTCCCGACATCGTCCTGGTCCTCGCGGACGACATGGGGTTCTCCGACATCGGCTGCTACGGCGGCGAGATCGAGACCCCGAACATCGACCGGCTCGCGGCCGAGGGCGTCCGGCTCACGCAGTTCTACAACACCGCGCGCTGCAGCCCCTCGCGCGCGTCGCTGATGACCGGGCTGCACCCGCACCAGGTCGGCGTCGGCATCCTCAACTTCGACGACACCCCCGACGGCTACCCCGGCGACCTCACCGAGGAGTGCGTGACGGTCCCCGAGGCCCTCGGGCAGGCCGGCTACGCGACGTACCTCTCCGGCAAGTGGCACCTGTCCTCCGACATGGAGACCCCGAACGCCAGCTGGCCGACCCGTCGGGGGTTCGACCGGTTCTTCGGCACGCTCGAGGGCGCGGGCAGCTTCTACCGGCCGCGCACGCTGATGCGCGACGAGACGAACATCGAGGACGAGGCCGAGCAGCCCGGCTGGTTCTACACCGACGCCATCTCGGACAACGCGGTGTCGTTCATCGAGGAGCACGACCGCGACCGGGCGGACGACCCGTTCTTCCTGTACCTCGCCTACACCGCGCCGCACTGGCCGCTGCACGCGCACGAGGAGGACGTCGCGAAGTACGACGGCCGCTTCGACGCCGGCTGGGACACGCTCCGCGAGGAGCGCCTGGCCCGGCTGGTCAAGGAGGGCATCGTCGGCGACGACCAGGAGCTGGCCGCGCGCGACCCGCGGGTGCCGGCCTGGGACGACAACCCCGAGAAGGCGTGGGACGCCCGGCGGATGGAGGTGTACGCCGCGCAGGTGGACCGCATGGACCAGGGCATCGGGCGCGTGCTCGACACGCTGGAGCGGCTCGGCCGGCTCGACAACACGCTGGTGGTGTTCCTCTCCGACAACGGCGGCTGCGCCGAGGAGCTGGACGTCGACTTCGTGACCGCGTTCGTGCCGCTGCAGGACACGACGCGCGAGGGCGAGCCGGTCGTGCCCGGCAACGTGCCGGGACTGATGCCCGGCAGCGAGGCGACCTACATGTCCTACGGACGGTCGTGGGCGCACCTGTCGAACACGCCGTTCCGCGAGTACAAGCACTGGGTGCACGAGGGCGGCATCGCCACTCCCCTGGTCGCTCGCTGGCCCCGCGGCCTCTCCGCCGAGCGCGGGTCGCTGCACCGGGAGCCGTTCCAGCTCACGGACGTGCTGCCCACCCTGCTCGACGCCGCCGGGGCGCCGTACCCGCAGACGCGGGGCGACGTGCCGGTGCCGCCCGCCGAGGGCCGCAGCATGCTGCCCGCCTGGAACGGCGCCGCGACCGAGCCGGCCGACCTGTTCTGGGAGCACGAGGGCAACGCCGCGGTGCGCTCGGGCCCCTGGAAGCTGGTCCGCAAGCACGCCAGCGCCTGGGAGCTCTACGCCATCGAGTCGGACCGCGCCGAGGCGCACGACCTGGCCGCGGAGCACCCGGACGTCGTCGAGGACCTCGCCGCGCGCTACGAGGCGTGGGCGCAGCGGTGCGGGGTCATCCCGCGCGAGGTCGTGCTCGACCTGTACGCCCGCCGCGGCAAGGGACTCCCGCCCGAGTAACAGGGCGGGCTCGGGGACACGGGCGTCGGCCGGACCACGGGGGATCCGGCCGGCGCCCGTGCCGTATCCACGGTCCCGTCCCGGTGCCACCATGGGCAGGTGGCTCAGGCATCCACGTCGCCTCTGGTGGGACGGACCGAGCAGCTCGCCGTCCTGCGGGAAGCCGCTTCCCACGCGGCCCGGGGCGAGCCTGCCGTCGTGCTGGTCCAGGGCGAGGCCGGGATCGGCAAGACACGCTTGGTGGGCGAGCTGCTGACCCGGCTGCCTGCGGGCTGGACGGTCGCCCGTGGTGCGTGCTCCGAGGCCGCCGGACGCACCCTGCCGTTCGCTCCCTGGATCGAGGTGCTGCGCGACCTCGACGGGCGGGTCGACCCCGACGTGCTCGAGCTCCTCCTCCCCCGCGAGGCGGCGCCGTCCGCCGCGCCGGTCAGCACCGGCCGTCTGTACGGTGCGATCAGCGACGGTCTGCTGACCGCGGCTCGCCGCGCTCCGATCGTCGTGGTCGTGGAGGACGTGCACTGGTCCGACGGCGCCAGCCGTGACGTCACCGAGTTCGTGTCACGGGCCATGCGGAGCCAACGGCTCCTCCTCGTGGTCACGGCCCGCACCGACGACCCCGCCTACGCGACGGCCCGGCCGCTGCTCGGCGAGCTGGAGCGCATCGACCACAGCCTGAGCGTCCACCTCGAGCGGCTGCAGCCGGTGCACGTGGAGGCCATGGCACGCGCCCTCGGCGCCCACGACTGGTCCGCGGACCAGGTGGCGGCGCTGGCCGCACGCAGCGACGGCGTCCCGTACTTCGTCGAGGAGCTGGTCCGCGGCAGCCTCTCCTCCGATGGCGGCGTCGCCGGGTTCGCGAACCGTGCGGTCGGCCACCGGCTCGCCGGTCTCGACGCGCCGACCGGCCGGGTCGTCTCCCTCGCCGCCCTCGCGTTCGGTGACCCGACCGACGGTCTCCTGGCGAGAGCAGCCGCCCTGGCCGAACCGGACTACGAGCGGGCCGTCACCGAGGCCGTGCGCCGAGGGGTCCTGGCGGTCGACGGGCGCGGCGGCTACCGGTTCCGGCACGCCCTCCTCGGCGAGGCCGCGCTCGACTCGCTGCTGCCACGGCAGCGGACCCGGCTGCACCGCGCATGGGGTGAGGCATGGGACCGGCAGCCCGCCGTCTCGGAGACGAGAACCGCAGCACTGGCCCACCACTGGCTCGGCGCCGACGACGACCGGGCGCTGCTCGCCTGCCTGGCCGCGGCCGATCGGGCCGGCCGCCTCTCGGCGTTCGCGGAGAGGCTCCGGCTCCTGACGGCGGCCGCTCGCCGATGGCCGGAGACCCCCGTCGAGCACCAGCCGAGCGGCCTGGACCTGGCGGACGTCCACCTCGAGGCGGCCGATGCGGCCCGGATGCTCGGCGACCCCGGGTCCACCCGGGCCCACCTCGACGCCGCGCTCCTCCAGCTCGACCAGAGCGACGCGGCCCGGCGTGCGTGGGTCGGCCTCAGTGAGCTGTTGTTGGACTCCGTCCACGACGTCCCGCACAGCGGGGACGACTACCTGTCCCTCCTTGCGCGGATCCCCCGGCAGCCGCCCGACCGCCGGCGCAAGGAGGCGTGCGACCGTGTCGCCCTTCGCCTGTCGCTCGTGGGCCGGTACGACGAGGCGGTCTCCTGCGCGACCGAGGCGCTCGCCCTGGGGACGGCTCTCGGCGACCCCGACGACATGGACCGTCTCCGGTCGACGCTGGCGATCATCCTCGCCCTGGCCGGCGCCCATGCGCGCGCGGTCGAGCTCGTCGCCGAGCTGCGTCGACGGCTGTCCGACCGCACCGACCTGGGGACCGCGAGCGACATCCTCGGCAGCGCCTCGTTGGTCGCCTGGCTCGACGGGCGATACCGAGGGGCTCTCCGCGACGCCCGGTCGGCGAGCTCACCTGCTCGGTGGGGACAGGCCGGGCCCGATGCCCGCCAAGTGGGCGGCCGAGACGTTCAACGAGGCCGAGATCCTCATGGAGCTCGGCCGGTGGGACGAGGCGGCAGGATGCCTCGAGCGGGTGGTCGCCGCCGGCTCGATCACCCCGAGGGTCAGCGGGTGGGCCGAGCGGCTGTGCATCCACCTCGGCGCCTGGCGCGGGACGCTGGACACCGACCGGTTCCTGGCCTACTGGGAGGACCACACCTTCGGCGGCTGGCCGCTCCTCCCGGACCTGCAGGACGTCCTGCCCCATCTGTTCTCGCTGACCGACGCGTTCGCCTACGCCGGCTCCTACGACCGGGCGCGCGGCCCCGCCCTGTCCGTGCTCGAGCAGGACGCGATGGAGCTCGCGCCGCTGGCGTACCTGCTCCCCCTGCTCGCGACCGTCGCCCGGGAGGAGGCGGACCGGGCGCTGCTCCAGGACGCCGACGCCTGCTCGCTCCGGCTCGCCGGCCGCATCGACCAGCTGCTCGGCGCCCGCCCGCCGGTCACCGACCGGGACGCCGCGTTCGCGTCCCTGGTTCGCGCCGAGCTGCTGCGCGGTGCGGGCAACGACCGGACGGAAGCCTGGTGCGAGGCGGTGGCACGCTGGCGTCCGACCGGCATGCCGCACTGGCTGGCCCGCGCGCTGCTGGGGCAGGGACGGTCCGCCGGCGAGCGGGGGCCGGCCCAGCGTGCGCTGGAGGAGGCCGCCCGGATCGCGCAGCAGCTCGGTGCGCGGCCCCTGCTCGAGGCGGTGCAGGCGGCCGCGCGACGCCAACGCATCCCCCTGGCGACCGGTCAGGCGCCCCCCGACCCCTGGGGGCTCACCGCCCGCGAGCTCGAGGTGCTGCGGCTGATGACGGAGGGCGCGACCAACGAGGCGATCGGGCGGCGGCTCTTCATCTCCGCGAAGACGGTGAGCGTGCACGTCACGCACATCCTCGCGAAGCTCCAGGTCGACAACCGCACGGCCGCGGCCGACGTGGCCCGCCGGCGCGGAGTGGTCCCGCTGCGGACCTCCCGTGCCTCCGGCGCGATGGCGGAACCGTTCGAGTAGGGATTTCTGCCGATGCGCGCAGGACGGCGTGCGCGCATGCTGAGGGCAGGAACGACGGCTGGACCAGACCACGCCAACCTGCGAGGCCGGTCCTGCGTAGAAGGTCCGACGGCGAAGGTGCCGACCGCCGCAATGGCGCACTCCTGGAGGAGGAACCCCGATGGACGAGAAGAAGCCGCTGATGTGTCGGCTCCGCCTTCACCGCTACCGCGTGCACTACAACCACGAGGGCCAGGACTACTTCCTCTGCGAGCGCTGCGAGAAGTACCGCGACTCGTTCCACATGTCCGACAGCTCCACGGGGTTCTGACGTCGCGATGCCCACGCTGTGCCGTGCGGCGGGGGCGGTGGCGGAGCTGGCCCAGCCGAACATCGACGCCGGCGTCCTTCCCGGGGTCGTCGTCGCACTCCGTGACGGCGACGACCTGCGCGTGATGGCGCTCGGGCAGGCACGCCCTGGCCCGGCCTCGCCGAGGAGTCCCGGGACTCGTTTCCCGATCGCTATCTGCTGTGAGACCTCACTCCGCCGGGGCGCCGATCTCGATCCGGCCGTGCTCGTCCGGCGGGAACATCGGCGCGAAGGCGATCTCCCACAGGTGCCCGTCGGGGTCGGCGAAGTAGCCGGAGTAGCCGCCCCAGGACAGGCGTTCGGCCGGCTTCACGATCCGGCCGCCGACCTCGAGCACCCGCGCGAACGCCCGGTCCACGGCGTTCTCCGACGCCAGGCTCAGCGCCAGGGTGATGCCCCGGAACGCGGGCAGGTCGTCGACGGGCACCGCGGCCAGCGCGGCGTCCTCGGCCAGCGCGTCGTGCCCGAACAGCCCGACCCACGAGCCGGACGTCTTGAACCAGACGATGCCGTCGGCGAGGTCACCCCGCTGCTCCCAGCCGAGGTCGGCGTAGAACCGCGCGGAGCGGGCGAGGTCGGTGACCCCGAGCGTGACGATCGAGAAGTTGGCGGGCACGTCTGTGGGCATGGCAGCAGTGTGCAGCAGGACACCGACGTGCGCAGAAGACCGCCGCCCTCCCGCGGAGCGTCGCGGGAGGGCGGCAGAACGGGGTGGCGGGTCAGCTGACGTTGACGCCCGCCCACGCGGCGTTGACCGCGTTGTACTGCGTGCTGCCGGCGCCGAAGAGGTCCCTGGCGGCGTTCAGCGACGCGGTGCGCGCACCGTGGTAGTCGGTGCTCGACGTCATGTAGACCGTCAGCGCGCGGTACCAGATCTTCGCGGCGGCGTCGTGCCCGATGCCGGTCACGGCCGGGGCGCCGTTGCAGGTCGGCGAGTTGTACGAGACGCCGTTGAGGGTCTTGGCGCCCGAGCCCTCCGAGAGCAGGTAGAAGAAGTGGTTGCCCACGCCCGAGGAGTAGTGCACGTCGTCCTGACCGACCAGCGCCGACCAGCAGTCGTAGGACGCGCCGTCGCTGCTCGGCTTGTCCATGCGGCGGAAGCCCTGGTGGTTCTTCAGGTCGAACTCCTCGCCGATGAGGTAGTCGCCCGGGTCGTTCGCGTTCGCGGCGTAGAACTCCACCGCCGTGCCGAAGATGTCCGAGGTGGCCTCGTTGAGGCCGCCGGACTCACCGGAGTAGGTGAGGTTCGCGGAGTTCTCGGTCACGCCGTGCGACATCTCGTGCCCCGCGACGTCGAGCGAGGTCAGCGGTCCGAAGTCCACGCCGTCACCGTCGCCGTACGTCATCTTCGTGCCGTCCCAGAAGGCGTTGACGTAGCCGGTGCCGTAGTGGACGCGGTTGAACGACCCCTTCCCGGTGCCGAAGATGCCGTTCCGGCCGTGCACGAACTTGTAGTAGTCCCAGGTCTCGTTGGTGCCGTACTGCGCATCCACGGCGGCCGACTCGCGGCTGCTCGTCGAGCCGTTGCCGAACGAGGCGTCCGGGCTGGTGAACAGCGTCCCGGTCGGGCACCCGCTGCCGAAGATCTGGCAGGCGAGCGGGTCCTCCTTGTTGTTCAGGTCGGTCGTGTAGGTGTTGCCGCGGGTCGGGTCCTTCAGCTGGTACGTCGACCCGCTCAGCGTGAGCTGCAGCGGCACGGTGCCGCCGTACAACGACTGGCCGGAGCCGTCGACGGTCTCGATCTGCTGCTCCTGGCGCAGCACCGCACCGGTGCGGGCGTCGACGTAGGACGCGAGCCGGCTCGGGGTGCCGTCCTTCTGGGTGCCGCCGGTGAGGACCTCGTAGGCGAGCCGCGGCGTGGCGCCGGTGGCGTCGACGACGAGGCGGGTGGCCTCGACCTCGTCACCGGTGATCGAGCGGGTGACCTTGCTCGGGGCGACCGCGGCCGCGCCGGCCGCGGCCTTGGTGACCGTCGGCGTCACGGCCAGGGTGAGGTCCTTCGCGAGGGTCTGGCTGCGCCCCTCCCAGGCGCCCTGCGGGGACTGGTGGACGACGAGGTCCCCGCCGATCACCGGGAGCCCGGCGTAGGTCCGCGCCAGGCGCACGTGGCTGGTGCCGTCGTGGTCGACGAGCGCACCGGTCACGGTGAACGCCTGCCGGTCACCGGAGTGCACCGCCTGCGGGTGCGCGGCGACCGCCTTCAGCGCGGCGCGGGCGACATCGGCGTCGTCGGACACCTGGCGCGTGAACGCGTCGCGGCCGGGGGCGGCGTTGCTGGCGGTGGAGGCTCCGACGGCGGTGACCGCGGTGCCGGCGACGAGGGTCGCGGCCACAAGGGCAGCCGCGGTGGATCCTGTCTTGCGCATGGAGGAAGAACCTTTCCCGAGAGAGGTGCGCCGGCAGAGGCGCACCAGTGGCCGTCCCACCCTCCCCCAGGCCGCCGACGAGCGGAACCGTGAACCCGGGTCAGGTTTGTGCGGCTGCAGGTTCCTGCAACACGTTCCACCTTGGCCACCCGTGGCCGGCGCAGACGGCGGTGACCCGTCCGGACCATGGCCGCGTCCGGACGCGCACGCCTAGCCTCGGACCGGATCGGAGGCGCGCCATGAAGCACAGGAGCCTGGCCGTGGCGGCGGCCGCGCTGACCACGACGCTGGTGACGACGGCCGGGCTGCTCGGGTCCGGTGGAAGCGCGCAGGCGACGTTCCCCGCGGCGAACGGCCGGATCGTGTTCGCGGCGGACGCCGGTCAGGGCTCGGAGATCTACTCCATCCGGTCCGACGGGTCCGGCCTGCGCCGGCTGACGCATCTCGCCGGGGACGCGGTCCATCCGGACTGGAGCCCCTCCGGTCGGCGGATCGCCTTCGCCCTGGAGCGCAAGGACGGGTCGAGCCACGTGATGGTGATGCGGGCCGACGGGCGGAACCTGCGGGACCTGACAAGGTCGGGTTTCGAGACCCAGCCGGCCTTCACCCCCGACGGCCGGCACCTGGTCTTCGAGTGCGACTGCGGGCCCCAGGGCGTGTTCATGATGCAGGACGACGGCCTCGACCGGCACCGGCTGACGACGCAGGGGTTCCCCGGGGAGGCGGACAGCGACCCGAACGTCGCTCCCGGCGCGCGGGCCGTCACGTTCGTCCGGCACCAGGTCGACGGGGAGCTGCAGGGACTGTTCGCCGTGGACCTCAGCGGCGCCCACGTGCGGCAGCTGGTGCCCTACGCGCGCGAGGTGGCGGTCAAGCACGACTGGGCGCCCGACGGACGGCACATCCTGATCACGGTCGACGCGGACTACCCCGGCGGACGCTCGCCGAACGTGGCGACGGTCCGCCGCGACGGCTCGCACCTGCGGATGCTCACGCACTACCGGGGCGGCGCGTTCGGCGCCTTCGCCGGCTCCTACTCCCCCGACGGCCGCTGGGTCGTGCTCCGGGTCGAGAACGTGGCCAAGAAGTCCTACCGGCTCTACAAGATGCACCCGGACGGCAGCCGGCACGTCCTGCTCGCCCGGCTGCCGTTCTCGCCCCGCCACATCGACTGGGGACCCCTGCCCGTGTCGTGACGCGGAAGGCTCAGCCCTCCGGATGCGGTGCCGGGCTGCGGATCTTCTCCAGCCGGGCCCGGAGCAGGGCCGCGCGGTGCGCGTTGCCGTGCAGCCGGACGTAGCGGTCCCCGAACACCGCCAGCAGCGCGTCGTCGAGCCGCCGGACGGCACCGGGCGGGTAGCGGTACTCCATCCGGTCGTTGATCGCCGCGCTGTCCACCGAGGTGAGCAGGCCGGCGAGCTCCTCCAGCGAGGTGATGCCGAGCTCGAGCAGCAGACCCGAGACCCAGGCGTAGTGGTCGGTGCGCGACCAGCCCGCGTCGGCGTACTGCGCGGCCAGGAAGGTGGCGAGGTCCTGGGCGCTGATCCGCGGGTCGGCCGCGTCCGCCTCGGGTGGCTGGTCGGGGGCGGTGGCCTGCAGCCGGTCGCGGATGAGGGAGAACTCGCGGTCGGCGAGCTCGAGCAGCCCGGCCGCCAGCGTGAAGCGGCGGTCGAGGTCCGGGATGTGCTCCTCGGGGATCGTGCCCTTGTAGCGGATGGCGTGCTCGAACTCGGCCCACGCGTGCTGCAGCACGGTGCGCACCTGGACCTGGGCGGGCCGGTCGCCGAGCGGGTCGTGGCGCACCAGCAGGTGCCGGCTGGCGTAGCCGAAACGCCCCTCCCGCGCGGTCTCCTGCCCCATGTCCCGGTCGTCGATGACCGTGAGCTGGTCGCGCATGAGCTCGGCGACCGCGCTGACGTCGCTGTGGATGTAGGTGATGACGCGTACGCCGACCTGGTCGGTGATCTCGCGCAGCGGGTCGACGTACACGGGGCGGCCGTCGACGGAGCGGTCGGCCTTGGCGGCGAAGGACGCGACGCTCTTCGCCCGCCCGGTGACGCTGAGGTAGTTGATGCCGGCGTCGTCGAGCAGCGTGCGCACCAGCTCGACGTAGAGCTCGGTCGTCTCGCGCACGGACGGCTGCACGGCGGCGTACTCCTGGACCGCCTGCCGGACCGGGTCACGGTCGGCGCGGGCGACCCGCTCACGGGGCGTCGGCTCGTGCCCGGCGGGCAGCGTCGGCGTGACGATGTAGCCGGTGGCCAGGTCGCCGTAGGTCGTGGTGTCGTCGGGCCGTCGCTGCGCGAACAGGGCGACGTACGCACAGACGACCGCGTCGACCTGGTCCTCGGCCCTGCGGAGCTCCGCCTTGGTGGTCGCGGACTCGACCAGGGTCACGAGCTCGTGCCAGGAGTCGCGGTGGGACAGCCGCAGTGCGGGCGTGGCGCTCTCCAGCCCCTCGAGCCGGCGCATCAGCTCGCGCAGCGCCGCCTTCAGGTCGGCGAGCGGACGGCCGGGCTTGTTCTTGTACTTCAGCGTCCGGCCGAGCCGGAACAGCGCGACCGTCGCGGGGTGGGGGTAGACCTCGATCGCGCGCCGCGGTCCGGTCGAGGCGGGGTCGATGTCGAGCCCGAGGGCGTCGGCCACCTGCCGCCCCCGGGTGCCGTGCGCGAACTCCCGCTTGCCGGTGTTCGAGGGGTGCGCCCCCGCGTCGAAGCGGGCGAAGTCCCGGTTGAGCGCGGCCTCGCAGGGCCGGTTGCCGGTGGCGTTCTGGACCACCAGGGACGCGTCGATGCCGACGAGGCAGGGCCCGGCGGTGTACGGCGCCAGGGCCGCCGTCACGGACGCGTCGTCGGTCGCGGCCGACACGTGCACGAGGGCACCCGAGTCGTCGAGGACCGCGATGCCGCTGGGGTTGCGCTGACCCCAGGCGAGGTCGACGCCGACGAAGTACACGGGCCTCAGGAGACCGGCAGCTCGCGGGCGAGGAACGCGAGAGTGCGCTCCCAGGCGAGGGCCGAGGCGGACGGGTGGTGGAGCACGAAGTCGGAGTTGTCGAAGGCGTGGTTGGCGCCCTCGTAGGTCTGCACCTCGACGGTGGCGTCCCCGGCGGTGACCGCCTCACGGATCCGCTCGACGGTCGGGCCGTCGATGTAGTCGTCGGCGGTGCCGAAGTGGTGCAGGGACGGTGCCGTGACCTGGGGCGCGAGGTCGAGCAGCTGCGGGAGCGCCGAGCCGTAGTAGCTCACCAGCACGTCGGGCGCGTCCACCGCGGCCACGTTGAAGGCGAGCCCGCCACCGAAGCAGAAGCCGATCACGCCGGTGCCGCCGTCGACATCGTCCCGCGCACGCAGCGCGCCGAGCGCGGCCACGGCGTCCGTCACGGTGGTCGCCCAGTCGAGCCGCTGGGCGAGGCCCATCGCCTCCTCGATCGCGCCGGGCGCCGACTCGTCGACCGGGCCGGCCTCCAGCCGCCAGTAGAGCTCCGGGGCGAGGACGACGTAGCCGGCCTCGGCCAGGTCGGCCGCCCGGCGCCGGATGTAGCCGCTGACACCGAAGATCTCCTGGAGCAGCAGCAGCCCGGGCCCGGATCCCGACGCGGGGCGCCACAGGTGCGCGGGCATCTCCCCCGCCCCGGTCGGGACGGACACGGACACGGGCTCGGGTCGGGTCATGAGGGTGAGTATCACCCGTGCAGCGCGAGAGCGTGCCGAGCGGCCTCCCGCGCACGGGTGCGGTCCCCGGCCGCGTCGTAGGCGAGCGCCAGGCGGAACCACGACCGCCAGTCGTCGGGGCGCTCCTCGACCTGGGCGCGCATGTCCGCGAACATCCCGTCCGCCGCGGCCCGGTCCACGCGGCCCGAGGGCCGGCGGGGCAGGTCGTCGACCGGCAGCCCGCCCTCTGCCTCGAGCGCAGCGGCCAGCGCGGACGTACGGCGGCCGAACTCGACCTCGCGCCACACGAGCAGCAGCCCGAGCAGGGGCAGCACGAGCAGTGCCAGACCGAGCGCGATGCCGACCACCGACCCGCTGCGCAGCAGCCCCACGCCCCGGAAGCCGATGAAGCCGGCGTAGAACACCAGCACGAGCACCATCACCGCGACGGTGGCCTTGGTCCGCACGTCCCGCCCCGGTCTCAGTCGAGACCCATGAACGCCTCGAGCCCCACGGTGAGGCCCGGGGCGCCCGCGATGCTGCGCAGCCCGAGCAGCACGCCGGGCGTGAACGAGACGCGGTCGAGCGAGTCGTGACGGATGGTCAGCGTCTCCCCCAGCCCGCCGAGGATGACCTCCTGGTGCGCGACCAGCCCGCGGACCCTGAGGCCGTGCACGCGGATCCCCTCGACGTCGGCGCCGCGGGCGCCCTCGAGCGAGGTGGAGGTCGCGTCGGGGATCGGCCCGGAGCCGGCCTCCCGCCGCGCGGCGGCCACCAGGGACGCCGTACGCCGGGCGGTGCCGGAGGGCGCGTCGGCCTTGTCGGGGTGGTGCAGCTCGACGATCTCGACGGACTCGTAGAACGGCGCCGCCTCGGCGGCGAACCGCATCATCAGGATCGCGCCGATGGAGAAGTTGGGGGCGACGAGCACGCCGGTGCCGGGCGAGGCGTCGAGCCAGGCGCGCAGCTGCGCCAGCCGGTCGTCGTCGAACCCGGTGGTGCCGACGACCGCATGGATGCCGTGCCCGACACAGAGCTCCAGGTTGCCCATCACCACGTCGGGGTGGGTGAAGTCGACGACCGCCTGGGCGCCGCGCTCGACGAGGTCGGCCAGGGTGTCGTCGCCGTCCCCGGTGTCGACCCGGGCGACCAGCTCGAGGTCGTCGGCGGCCTCGACCGCCCGGCAGACCTCGGCGCCGACCTTCCCGCGGGCCCCCAGGACGCCGACCTTCATCGGTGCGCTCACGCGCCCAACCTAGGGCATCGCCGGGCGCCGAGGCTCAGCAGGCTCACGCCTGAACTCGTCATACATCAGGTCTTGGTCTAATGTGGGGTCGTATCAGTCCTGAACCTGATGCCATGCAGAGAAGGGAGGCAGCGATGCCGGTCGTGCTCACCGTCGACCAGCGGTCCAGCCGGGCGGCCGCGGACGCCGTCCCCGCGCTCCTGGGCCGGCTGGCACCGGTCGCCACGCTCCGCCCGTTCCAGCGCACCGCGGGCGACGAGGTCCAGGCCGTGCTCGACGACGCCGACGCCGTCGTGGCCGCGCTCCGAACGATCCTGCGCGACAGCGGCTGGCACGTCGGGGTCGGGGTCGGGCCCGTCGACGAGCCACTCCCCCGGGAGACCCGCGCCGGCAACGGTCCGGCGTACCGAGACGCCCGCGAGGCCGTCACCCGCGCGAAGTCGGCGCCGCATCGCCTCGGGGTCGTCGGTGCCGACGCGTACGCTGCCGAGCAGCTGGAGACCGTGCTCGGGCTCTGGGCCGGCCTCCTCGAGCGGCGCACCGACCGTGGCTGGGAGGTCGTGGACGCACTCGACGAGGGGCTGTCCCACGCCCAGGCCGGGCAGCGGCTGGGCATCAGCCAGTCGGCGGTCACCCAGCGCACGCAGGCCGCGGGCCTGAGCGACGAGCGCCGGGCGCGTCGGCTGGCCACGCAGCTGCTGCAGGCCATGCTGAAGGACGAGACGACGCGGAAGGAGGAACGTCGATGACGGTGCTGGTCGTGGTGCTGGTCGCGCTGCTCGTCGTGGCCGCCGTGGTCTCCCTCGCGCTCGCCGGACGCGGCGCGGGCACGCATGCCGCCGCCTTCGTCACCGTGGGCACGCTGGCGTTCCTCGGGCTGCTCGCCGTCGTCGGCGGCGTCGACGCCGAGCCCGGCGGCCTGGTCGCGCAGACCCTGCTCGTCGACCTGTTCGTGGTCGCGGTGCTCGGCGGCAGCCCGGTCACCGCCACCGTGCTCTGGCTGGTCGACCGCGGCAGCAGTCGTTCCGACGACCTCGACCGGGCCGGTGACGTGCTCCGTGGCGGCGCCTGGATCGGTGGCTTCGAACGGGTCGCGGTCTTCGCGTCGCTCGTGGCGGGCTGGCCCGAGGGCCTCGCGGTGATGCTCGCCCTCAAGGGGCTGGGCCGCTACTCCGAGCTGCGCGGTCACCCCGGTGAGCCGACCAGCGCGGGCGGTGTGGCCGAGCGGTTCATCATCGGCACCTTCGCCAGCGTGCTGTGGGCCTGCGGCTGCGCCGGCACCTACCTCACGCTGATCCGCTGACCGCCGCTCCCGTCCGACCGGTGCGGAGCTAGGCGGGCAGTGCCTCGAACGGGCCGACCACGGCCAGCGTCTGGCCCTGCCGGAACAGGTTGCGGGCCAGCGTGTTCACGTCGTCGAGCGTGACGTCCTCGACCCGGCGCAGCACCTCGTCGATGCTGGGCAGCTCGTCGTAGAGCAGCTCGGCCTTGGCGATCCGCGACATCCGCGACCCGGAGTCCTCCAGCGAGAGCACCAGGCCGCCGCGCAGCTGGCCCTTGCCCCGGCGGAGCTCGACCTCGGAGATGCCCTCGTCGGCGAGCCGGCCGAGCTCGCCCCGGACCACGCCGAGCACGTCGTGCACCTTGGACGGGAGACAGCCGACGGCCACCGCGAAGGTGCCGGCGTCGGCGTAGTGGGCGGCGTAGGAGTACACCGAGTAGGCCAGCCCGCGGTGCTCGCGGACCTCCTGGAACAGCCGCGACGAGGTGCCGCCGCCGAGCGCCGCGTTGAGCACCCCGAGCGCGTAGCGCCGGTCGTCGGTGCGGACCAGCCCGTTGACGCCGAGCACGATGTTGGCCTGCTCGAAGGGCCGGCTCACCACGACGTCGCCGGTCGACGTACGCCGGGCCCGGGCGCCGCGGCGCACCGCGAGCGGCCGCACCGAGGTGTCGACCAGGAAGTTCGAGCGGGAGAACGCCTTGCGGACCAGGCGTACGACGGACGCGTGGTCGACGTTGCCGGCGACCGCGACGACCATGTTCTCGGGCGTGTAGTGCGACCGGTAGTAGCGCAGCACCTGCGCGCGGGTCAGCGTGTGGATCGACTCGACGGTGCCGGCGATGGGCCTGCCGAGCGGCGAGGAGCCCCACGCCTTCTCGGCGAAGAGGTTGCCGACCACGTCGTCCGGGTCGTCGTCGTGCATGGCGATCTCGTCGAGGATCACCTCACGCTCGGCCTCCACGTCGGCCGACGCGATGGTCGAGGACGTGATCATGTCGCCGAGGACGTCCACCGCCAGCGGCAGGTCCTCGTCGAGGACCCGCGCGTGGAAGCAGGTGTACTCCTTCGCGGTGAAGGCGTTGAACTCCCCGCCGACCTCGTCGAGCTCGACGGAGATGTCCAGCGCCGAGCGCGACGGAGTGCCCTTGAAGAGCAGGTGCTCCAGGAAGTGCGAGGCACCCGAGAGGGACGGTGACTCGTCCCGGGACCCGACGCCGACCCACACCCCGATGGAGGCGGACCGGACGCCGGGCAGCGCCTCGGTCACGACCCGCAGCCCTCCGGGGAGCACCGTACGTCGTACGAGTCCTCCCCCGTCCTCGTGGGACAGGAGGGTGCGGGTCGTGCCGGGCTTCTGCTGTGCTGCGGACGCCGCCAAGTTACTCGGCGGACGCGTCCGCGTCGTCGGTCTTCTCACCGGACTCGGAGTCCTCGACGACCGGGACCAGCGACAGCTTGCCGCGGTCGTCGATCTCGCCGATCTCGACCTGGATCTTCTGGCCGACCGAGACGACGTCCTCGACGTTCTCGACCCGCTTGCCACCGGCCAGCGAACGCAGCTTGCTGATGTGCAGCAGGCCGTCCTTGCCCGGGAGCAGCGAGACGAACGCACCGAAGTTCGTCGTCTTGACGACGGTGCCGAGGTAGCGCTCGCCGACCTCCGGCATCGTCGGGTTCGCGATGCCGTTGATGATCGAGCGGGCGGCCTCGGCGGACTCGCCGTTGGTCGCACCGACGTAGATCGTGCCGTCGTCCTCGATGGTGATCTGGGCGCCGGTGTCGTCCTGGATCTGGTTGATGACCTTGCCCTTGGGGCCGATGACCTCACCGATCTTGTCGACCGGCACCTTCATCGTGATGATCCGCGGGGCGTTGAGGGACATCTCGCCCGGAGCGTCGATGGCCTCGGCCATCACGTCCAGGATCGCCATGCGGGCGTCCTTGGCCTGGGTCAGCGCGCCGGCCAGCACGTCGGCGGGGATGCCGTCGAGCTTGGTGTCGAGCTGGAGCGCGGTGACGAACTCCGGCGTGCCCGCGACCTTGAAGTCCATGTCGCCGAACGCGTCCTCGGCGCCGAGGATGTCGGTGATCGCGACGTACTCGGTCTTGCCGTCGACCTCACCGGAGATGAGGCCCATGGCGATGCCGGCCACCGGCGCCTTCAGCGGCACACCGGCCTGCAGCAGCGACAGGGTCGAGGCGCAGACGGAGCCCATCGACGTCGAGCCGTTGGAGCCCATCGCCTCGGACACCTGGCGGATGGCGTAGGGGAACTCCTCGCGCGTCGGCAGCACCGGGACGAGGGCCCGGCCGGCCAGCGCGCCGTGGCCGATCTCGCGACGCTTGGGCGAGCCCACGCGACCGGTCTCACCGGTGGAGTACGGCGGGAAGTTGTAGTTGTGCAGGTAGCGGCGGCTCTTCTCCGGGGAGAGGGTGTCGAGCTTCTGCTCCATGGTCAGCATGTTCAGCGTGGTGACGCCCAGGATCTGGGTCTCGCCGCGCTCGAACAGGGCCGAGCCGTGCACCCGCGGGATCACGCCGACCTCGGCGGACAGCGTCCGGATGTCGGTGAGGCCGCGGCCGTCGATGCGGACCTTGTCGCGCAGCACGCGCTCGCGGACCAGCTTCTTGGTCAGCGACCGGAAGGCAGCGCCGAGCTCCTTCTCGCGGCCCTCGAAGTCGGCGCCGAGCTTCTCGAGGACGGCGTCCTTGACCTCGTCCATCTTCGCCTCGCGGTCCTGCTTGCCCGCGATGGTGAGCGCGGGGGCCAGGTCGGCGGCGGCAGCGGCCTCGACCGCGGCGTAGACGTCGTCCTCGTAGTCGAGGAAGACCGGGAAGTCCTGCACCGGCTTCGCGGCCTGCTTGGCCAGCTCGACCTGCGCCTCGCAGAGCTGCTTGATGAACGGCTTGGCGGCGTCGAGGCCACCGGCCACGATCTCCTCGGTCGGCGCCTGGACGCCGGACTGCACGAGCTCCCAGGTCTGCTCGGTGGACTCGGCCTCGACCATCATGATCGCGACGTCGCCGGTCTCGGTGACGCGGCCGGCCACGACCATGTCGAAGACCGCGCGCTCGAGCTGGCTGTGCGTCGGGAACGCGACCCACTGGCCGTCGATCAGCGCGACGCGGGTGCCGCCGACCGGGCCGGAGAACGGCAGGCCGGAGAGCTGGGTGGACATCGACGCGGCGTTGATCGCCAGGACGTCGTACGGCGTGTCGGGCTCGAGCGCCAGGACGGTGATGACGACCTGGACCTCGTTGCGCAGACCCTTCTTGAAGGTCGGGCGCAGCGGGCGGTCGATCAGCCGGCAGGTGAGGATCGCGTCCTCGCCCGGGCGACCCTCACGACGGAAGAACGAGCCGGGAATGCGCCCGGCGGCGTACATCCGCTCCTCCACGTCGATGGTCAGCGGGAAGAAGTCGAAGTGGTCCTTGGGGTGCTTGCCGGCGGTGGTCGCCGACAGCAGCATCGTCTCGTCGTCGAGGTAGGCGGTCACGGAGCCCGCGGCCTGACGGGCCAGCAGCCCGCTCTCGAACTTGACGGTGCGCGTGCCGAACGAGCCGTTGTCGATGACGGTCTCGACGGCGTAGATCTCGGGTCCCTCGGTCTGTGTGGTCACGAGAGGGGGTCCCCTTTCTGTCTCGCGGAGCGATCACGCGAGGGCGCCCTGGCGGTGGGTGCCGCGAAGGGGTGCCGGTCTTCGATCGAGGCCCGCGGCGCCGCTCCCCGAGGGGAGGGTCCCGAAGGCCACTACCGAGGACCGGGCAGGACGTCCGCGGTCGCTCCAGTGGATGGTGTGTTCAGTTGTGAAACCAGTGGTGTGTCTCTGCCGCCGACCCTAGTGGGCGACGGCCCCGAGACGAAGCAGGGGCCGCCTCACGCGTGTGAGGCGGCCCCGAGGCTCATCGGCGCAGGCCGAGCCGCTCGATGATCGAGCGGTAGCGGTTGATGTCTTCCTTCTGCATGTAGTTCAGAAGGCGACGACGCTGGCCCACCAGGAGGAGCAGACCACGACGGCTGTGGTGGTCGTGCTTGTGCTCCTTGAGGTGCTCGGTCAGGTGGCTGATGCGGTGCGTCAGCAGTGCGACCTGGACCTCGGGCGAACCCGTGTCGTTGGCGTTCGTGCCGTACTCGGCGATGATCTTCTTCTTGGTCTCCGCGTCGGTGCCAGTAGCCACCCGCAGCTCCTCTCGGTACATGTCGTTGCGCGGCGCGCCGGGGCCTGTTCACCCGGGCACTCTCGATCCGCGGCCGTTGCACGGCGAATGACGGTGCTGCCCGACTCACGCTGGGCAACCGCCCAAGACTATCAACGGGAGCGGGGTTTCTCCGAATCGGCCGAGGGGCTCGCACTCGGGCTCGCGCTCGGGGCGGACTCCGGCGCCGTCGGGGACTCGGCCGGGGTCGGCAGCGCGACCGGCGGCACGACCGCGAGCGGGGTGCTCGGCAGCGCCGGCGGGTTGGTCGAGTCCCAGGCCCGCGGCGACACCTGCGGCGGGGTGCCGTTCCGCGTCAACCCCGTCGTGCGCTGGGGCAGCGGGAAGACGTTCCAGAGCCGCTGGTCGCCGTTGTACCAGGGGTAGGCCCGGGCCACCCGGTCGTCGCCCTGGTCGGACCACCGGAGCCGGGCGTCGCGGTTCACGGTGAGCGGCCGGCCGTCCTGGTCGAACAGCTGCACCCCGGTGAGCGGGCGACCCTGGGCGTCGTACGGGAAGACGTTGGTGACGAAGGTGCCGCGGTCCTGGAGACCGGGCGACGGCCTGTAGGACAGCTCGTCGCTGTAGTCGTAGGCGCCGGCACCCGGGAACTGCCCCAGCACCACCGGGGCCACCAGGAACGCGAAGGAGTTCAGGCCCAGCAGGACCAGCCGGGCGGCCAGCGACGTGCCCTTGCGCGAGCCGGGCCACCACAGGCCGCGGCCGATCTGGACGCTGACCACGGTGAACAGCACCGTCACCAGCACCCCCGGCCAGACACCCATCAGCGTCGGCACGGGCGTCGCCATGTCCGAGCCGGTGCTCATGTCGATCAGCTGCACGGCCAGCCAGGCCCGGAAGAACCACCACAGCGGGCGCAGGCTGACCAGGAACGACCACTCGGCCGCACCCCACCTCGTGGCGGCCAGCTCGTCGAGTCGGGACCGGGCGCCGTCGAGCCAGCCCTCGACGCGCTGCCGGGGCGGCAGGTGCGGCCGCGGAGCCCGCCGGATCGGTTCCAGCCCGGCTGCCGCCCGCAGCTCGGCGGCATAGGTCGCGGGGTCGCCGAGGTCGGTCTCCCCCTCGGCCAGCCGCTCGGCCGAGGTCGGCCTCGAGCCCGCCGACGAGCTCCTCGCGCTCCTCCTCCGTCAGGTCGGCCAGCCGGGCCCGGACCTGGGCGACGAAGGTGGCGACGTCGGGCGTCGGGACCTGGATCGTGTCGTTCATCGCTCCCCCTGGAGGATCGTCGTGACGGTGCCGGCGAAGCGGTCCCACTCCTGGCGCTGCTGCTTGAGCTGGGTCCGGCCGGCGCCGGTGATGCCGTAGTACTTGCGGTGCGGGCCCTCGTCGCTCGGGACGACGTACGACGTCAGGGCGCCGGCCGCGTAGAGGCGGCGCAGCGTGCCGTAGACCGACGCGTCGCCGACGCCGTCGAGCCCGCCGGCCCGGAGCCGCCGCACGACGTCGTAGCCGTAGCCGTCCTCGTCGTCCACGACCGCGAGCACCGCGAGGTCGAGGACTCCCTTGAGGAGCTGGGTGGTGTCCATGCATGCCACGGTACTACGGAATGCGAGGTAGTGCGCACGACGCGACACCGGCGTGTCGGCGGCCGGTCAGCGGCGGGGACGGGTCTGCGAGGATGCCGAGATGGCGACGGTCGAGCGGCCCCTCGAGAAGAAGGGCGTGTGCAACCTGTGCGAGGCGATCTGCGGCCTCGTCTTCACTCTCGACGACGACCGGATCACGTCGGTCAGGGGCGACGCGGACGACCCGCTGTCGCGCGGCCACATCTGCCCCAAGGCGGTCGCACTCCAGGACGTGCACGAGGACCCGGACCGGCTGCGCCGCCCGGTGCGCCGCATCGGCGACCGGTGGCAGGAGGTGTCCTGGGACGAGGCGCTCGACCTGGTGGCGACGAACCTCGCCCGGGCCGTCAACGAGCACGGCCGGGACGCGCTGGCGATCTACCTCGGCAACCCCAACGTGCACAGCCTCGGCTCGATGACGCACGGCACCGCGATGGTGAAGTCGTTCCGCACCCGCAACAAGTACAGCGCCACCTCCGTCGACCAGCTGCCCGCGCAGCTGCTCGCCTTCCTGATGTACGGCCACCAGCTGCTGCTGCCAGTCCCGGACATCGACCGGACCGACCTGTTCCTGGTGTTCGGGGCGAACCCGATGGCCTCCAACGGCTCGCTGATGACGGTGCCCGACTTCCCGGCCCGGCTGCGCGAGCTGAAGAGGCGCGGCGGCCGGATGGTGGTCGTCGACCCGCGGCGCACCGAGACCGCCAAGGCAGCCCACGAGCACCACTTCGTGCGCCCCGGCACCGACGCGTTCGTGCTGCTGGCCATGCTGCAGGTGCTGTTCGCCGAGGGGCTGACCACTCCCCCGACGTACGTCGACGGGCTGGACGCCGTGCGCGCGGCGGTCGAGCCGTTCACCCCCGAGCGCGCCGAGGCGGCATCGGGCATCGCCGCGGACGACGTACGCCGGCTGGCGCGGGAGCTCGCGGCCGCGAGGTCGGCGGCGGTCTACGGACGGGTCGGGGTGTCCACGCAGGAGTTCGGGCTGGTCGCGACCTGGGCCGTCCAGCTGCTCAACCTGGTGACCGGCAACCTCGACCGGCCGGGCGGCGTGATGCTGACCCGGCCCGCGGTCGACGCGGTGGGCCGCGGCTTCATCGGCCGCGGGCACCACGACGTGTGGCGCAGCCGCGTGCGCGACCTGCCGGAGTTCGCCGGGGAGCTGCCGGTGGCCACGCTGGCCGACGAGATCCGCACGCCCGGCGAGGGACAGGTGCGCGCGCTGCTCACCCTGTCCGGCAACCCGGTCTCCTCGACCCCGGACGGCGCGGGACTGGCCGAGGCGATCCGGACCCTGGACTTCGTGGCAGCGGTGGACTTCTACGTCAACGAGACCACCCGGCTGGCCGACGTGATCCTGCCGCCGACCGGCGCCCTGGAGCGGGACCACTACGACCTGGTGTTCCACACGCTGGCCGTGCGCAACACGGCGCGGTTCACCCCGGCGCTGTTCGAGAAGCCCGCGGGCACCATGCACGACTGGGAGATCTACCGCGAGATCGTGCTGCGCACGCAGCGGCTGCTCACCTCGCCGAAGCCCCGCAAGGCGCGGCTGGTCCAGGCGGCGCGGATGCGGGTGTCCCCGACCCGGACCATCGACCTGCTCCTGCGGACCTCCACGCCGCGGCTGTCGGTGCGTCGGCTGCGCCGCGGCCCGGTCGACCTCGGGCCGCTCGAGCCGTGCCTGCCCGAGCGGCTCCAGACCGAGGACGGCCGGATCCACGCGGCGCCACAGCGGGTGCTCGACGACGTCGCCCGGCTCGATGCCGTCACCCTCGCGCCCGAGGGGCTGCTGCTCGTCGGCCGGCGGCACCAGCGCGACAACAACTCGTGGATGCACAACACGCCGCGGCTGACCAAGGGCAAGGCGCGACACCAGCTCTACATGCACCCGGCCGACCTGGCCGAGCGGGCGATCACCGACGGCTCCCTGGTGCGGGTCGCCTCGGCCGTCGGCACCGTCGAGGTCGAGGTGCAGGCCAGCGACGACATGATGCCGGGCGTGGTCAGCCTGCCGCACGGCTACGGCCACCGCCGGCCGGGCGTGCGGATGCGTCAGGCCGTCGAGCTGCCGGGTGCGTCGATGAACGACCTGACCGACCCGGCGGTGCTCGACGCCAGCGGCAACGCGGTGCTGTCCGGCGTGCCGGTGACGGTCACGCCGTCCGGCTGACCTCCCCACTGAGCACCGCGCGCACGGCGTCGCGGGCGGCCATCGGGTCGGCGGCCGCGAGTGCCACCTCGGCGGCCTGCTCGCAGACGTCCATCGACACCGCAGCCAGCTGCGCGCCCACGGGCCGCACTGCGGCCAGCGCCATCGACAGCGACGAGATGCCCATGCCGACCAGGGCGGTGGCCAGCATCGGGTCCGCGGCCGCCTCGCCGCAGACCCCGACCGGCTTGCCCGCCTGCTTGCCGGCCTCGGCGGTGATCGCGATCAGCTGGAGCACCGCCGGCTGCCAGGCATCGGTGAGGTGCGCGAGGTCGGTGGCCATCCGGTCGGCGGCCATCGTGTACTGGGTCAGGTCGTTGGTGCCGATCGACAGGAAGTCGACGACCTCGAGCATCTTCGGCGCGAGCAGCGCGGCGCTCGGGATCTCCACCATCACGCCGGCCTTGAGCCCGTGCGCGCGGACCTGCCCGGCGAACTCCGCCGCCTCCGCGACGGTCGCCACCATCGGCGCCATCACCCACGTCTCCGTGCCGGTGCGCTCGGCCGCGGCGGCGATGCCGGCGAGCTGGCGCTCCAGGAGGCCGGGGTTGCCGAACGACAGCCGCAGCCCGCGGACACCGAGCGCGGGGTTCTCCTCACCCTCGTGGGTGGCGAAGGCGATCGGCTTGTCCGACCCCGCGTCGAGGGTGCGCACCACGACGTAGCGGTGGTCGCCGAAGGGCCGGAGCACCGCGCTGTAGATGTCGGCCTGCTCCTCGGCCGACGGCTCGTCCTTGCGGTTGAGGAAGCACAGCTCGGTCCGGAACAGCCCCACGCCCTCGACGGGTCCGGCCCCGGCGGAGGCCGCGGACGCCCCGTCGGCGACGTTGGCGAGCAGCTTGACCGGCGTGCCGTCGCCGGTGCGGCCCGGGCCGGTCCACCGCTCCAGCGCCTCATGGGCGGCGCGGGCCTCCTCGACCTGCGCGGTCGCGGTGTCCGCGTCCGGCTCGACCTGCACCTCGCCCGTCGTACCGGAGACGAGGACGGGGGTGCCGTCCCGGAGCTCGAGCAGGCCGGCCACGCCGACCACGCAGGGGATGCCGAGCTGGCGGGCGATGATCGCGGTGTGGCTGGTGGGGCCGCCCTTCTCGGTCACCAGCGCGACGACGGTGGCCGCGTCGAGGCCGGCGGTGTCGGCCGGCGCCAGGTCCTCGGCGACCAGCACCGAGGGTGTGTCGGGGACCGGGACGCCGGGCTCCGGCTCGCCGACCAGGCGGGCGGTCACCCGGCGCTCGATGTCGCGCAGGTCGGTGACCCGCTCGGCCATCAGGCCACCCATCGTCGTGAAGATGCCGGCGAACTGCTCGACCGCGGCGTGCAGCGCGACGAGGAGGGGGTCCCCGGCCGCCAGCCGCTTCTTGACCGCCGCCCGCAGCCCCTTGTCGCGGGCCAGCCCGGCCGTGGCGGTGAGCACCTCGGCGGCGGCGCCGCTGGCGCGGTCGGCCCGGGCGGCCAGACCCTCGGCAGTGGCACGGACCGCGACGTCGTACGCCGCGAGGGCGGCATCGGCGTCGGGGAAGCCGGCGGACTCGAAGGCCGCGACCGCGGCCGGGGACACCGCGACGGTGGCGGTGACGACAGGGGCGTAGGCGACGCCGGGGACGACCGGGGTTCCGCGAAGGATCAGTGACGTGGACATGTACCGACCTTAGGCGGCGCGCCTCTTGACAGTCAACAGATTCGGGCGTAGAACAACAGAAACAAAAAGATGCATCCACGAACCCACAGGAGGTCCGGTTGTACGCCGAGGAACGCCAGCAGGCCATCGCCGACCTGGTCGCGCAGCGCGGCCGGCTGTCGGTGAACGCGTTGGCCGCCGAGTACGCCGTGACCACGGAGACGGTCCGGCGCGACCTGTCGGTGCTCGAGCGGGCCGGGATCCTGCGCCGCGTGCACGGCGGCGCGGTCCCCGCCGCGGCGCTGACGGCGCTGGAGTCCCGGGTCGGCGAGCGCGACCTGGCGCACGCCGACGAGAAGGACCGCATCGCCAAGCGGGCGCTGGCCCTGCTGCCCGCGACCGGCGGCAGCGTGATCCTCGACGCCGGCACCACGACCGCGCGGCTGGCGATGATGCTCCCCCGCGACCTGCAGCTGACGGTCGTCACCAACGCAGTCCCGATCGCTGCCCGGCTCGCCGGGTCCCCCAGCGTCGACCTGCACCTGCTCCCCGGCAAGGTCCGGCCCACCACCCACGCCGCCGTCGGCGAGGAGACGGTCGCGGCGCTCGGCCGGCTGCGCGCCGACGTCGCCTTCGTCGGCACCAACGGCATCTCCGCCGGCCACGGGCTGAGCACCCCCGACCACGCCGAGGCCGCCGCCAAGCGTGCGATGGTCGAGGGGGCGCACACCGTGGTCGTGCTCGTCGACTCCTCCAAGATCGGGCAGGAGCACATGGTCCGGTTCGCCGACCTGGCCGACATCGACGTGGTGGTCACCGACGCGGGCATCGAGGACGCCGACCGTGACGAGCTCGAGGCGCACGACGTCGAGGTGGTCATCGCATGAGCACCCCGCACACCACCACCGGGATGGTCCTCACCCTCACGCCGAACCCGAGCATCGACCGCACCGTCGCCCTCAGCGGCGTCCTGGACCGCGGCGCGGTGCTGCGGGCGGAGTCGGTGACCTCGCAGGCGGGCGGCAAGGGCGTGAACATCTCGCGGGCCGCGCTGGCCGCGGGCGTGCCCACCATCGCCGTGCTGCCCGCCCTCAAGGACGACCCGTTCGTCGTCGAGCTGCTCCGCGACGGGATCGACTGCCGGCCCGAGCAGCCGGCCGGCGCCGTACGCGTCAACCTCACGCTGACCGAGCCCGACGGCACCACCACCAAGATCAACACGCCCGGCGCGGTCGTCGGCCCCGCCGACCTGGACCGGCTCGCGACCGCGGTCACCCAGCGCGCCCGCCAGGCCGCGTGGGTGGTGCTGGCCGGTTCGCTTCCTCCGGGCGCCCCGGACACGTGGTACGCCGAGCTGGTCGGCGCCCTCGCCGACAGCAGCGCGAAGGTCGCGGTCGACACCTCGGGCGCACCGCTGGTCGCGCTCGCGGCCGGCCTCGAGCAGCACGCGCCCGACCTGATGAAGCCCAACGGCGAGGAGCTGGCCTCCCTCACCGGCGGCGACGCGGTGGCGATCGAGGCCGACCCGGCCGCCGCCGCCGCCGCGGCCGGCGTGCTCGTCTCGCGCGGCGTCGGCACCGTGCTGGCCACCCTCGGCGGCTCGGGCGCGGTGCTGGTGACCGCGCAGGGCGCCTGGCACGCCACCCCTCCCCCGACCACCGTCGTCAGCACCGTCGGTGCCGGCGACTCCAGCCTGTTCGGCTACCTGCTCGGCGACCTCCGTGGCGCCGAGCCGGCCGAACGGCTGCGCTTCGCCGTGGCCTACGGCAGCGCCGCCGCCGGACTTCCCGGTACGACGATCCCCACCCCCACGCACGTCCGTCCCGAGCTCGTCGAGGTCCGCGAGCTCGTCCTCCACACAGAGAACAGAGGTTGAGATGACCGACCAGAACGCGTCGATGATCACGCCCGAGCTCGTCCGCCTGGACGTCTCGCTCGGCAGTGACAAGACCGAGGTGATCCGAGCGCTGGCCCGCATCGCCGCCGAAGCCGGACGCACCACCAACCCGGACGGCCTCGCGGAGGACGCCCTGGCCCGCGAGGCGACCTCGGCCACGGGTCTCCCGGGAGGCATCGCGATCCCGCACTGCCGCACCGAGCACGTCGACGTGCCGACGCTCACGTTCGCCCGGCTCTCGCCCGGCACCGACTTCGGCGCCAAGGACGGCCCGGCCGACCTCGCGTTCCTGATCGCCGCCCCGGCCGGTGGCGACGCCACCCACCTCAAGGTGCTCACCCAGCTCGCTCGCGCGCTGGTGAAGAAGGAGTTCACCGACGGGCTGCGCAGCGCGACCTCCGAGCAGGAGGTCGTGGACCTGGTCAACAACGTCGTGTCGGCGCCCGGCGCGACCCCGGCGCCCGCCAAGGCCCCGGCTGCCGCCGCGGCCGGAGGCGCTGCCGCGGCTGCCACGGCGACCCCGGCGGCTCCGTCCGAGCCGGCCCCGACCGCTCCGGCGGCGCGCCGGTCGCTGGTGGCGGTGACCGCCTGCCCGACCGGCATCGCGCACACCTACATGGCCGCCGAGGCCCTGGAGGCGGCCGCCGCGCGCGCGGGGGTCGACATCGCCGTCGAGACGCAGGGCTCGGCCGGCTCCACGCCGCTGCCCCACGAGACCATCGCGAACGCCGACGCCGCGATCTTCGCCGTCGACGTCGGGGTGCGTGACCGCTACCGGTTCGCCGGGAAGCCGCTCGTCGCGTCCGGGGTGAAGCGGGCCATCGACGACTCGGACGCGATGATCGCCGAGGCGGTGCGTCTGGTCGACGACCCGAACGCGCCCCGGGTGGAGGGCCTGAGCGGCGGCGCCGGCCCGAACGCACGCGCCTCCAGCGCCGCCGACGAGTCCTGGGGCCTGAAGATCCGCCGCGTGCTGATGACCGGCGTGTCGTACATGATCCCGTTCGTCGCCGCCGGCGGTCTGCTGATCGCCCTGTCGTTCCTGCTCGGCGGCT
Source organism: uncultured Actinomycetota bacterium (assembly GCA_963827435.1). Taxonomy (GTDB): domain Bacteria; phylum Actinomycetota; class Actinomycetes; order Propionibacteriales; family Nocardioidaceae; genus Nocardioides_B. Next base: position 499,258 of record CAWHAU010000014.1, on the reverse strand, counting down.
ACGAGATCGTCGGCCCCGGCAACGACATCGCCACGGGCAACACCCTGTTCAACCTGCCGGACATCGACAAGCTCAACCTCGACCACGCGCTGTTCGGCAGTCCCTTCTTCGCCTACATCGGCGCCGTGTTCTTCACGATCGGCGGCGCGGCGTTCAGCTTCCTCGTGCCCGCCCTGGCCGGCTACATCGCCTTCGCGATCGCCGACCGGCCCGGCATCGCACCGGGCTTCGTGATGGGTGCCATCGCGGGCACGCTGCAGTCCGGCTTCCTCGGCGGCATCATCGGCGGCGTGATCGCCGGCCTGATGGCGCACTGGATCTCGACCTGGAAGGTGCCGACCTGGGCCCGTGGCCTGATGCCCGTCGTGGTGATCCCGCTGCTGGCCACGCTGATCTCCGGCGCGATCATGATCATCGTGCTCGGCAAGCCGCTCGGCGCGCTGATGGACGGCCTCACCACCACGCTCAACAACCTGAACAGCGGCGGCCAGGCGATCCTGCTCGGCGTCGTGCTCGGCCTGATGATGGCGTTCGACATGGGTGGCCCGCTGAACAAGACGGCGTACCTGTTCGCCACGACCGGTCTGGCCGCCGTGGCGACGGCGACCGGGAACCCCCCGCAGCTGAAGGTGATGGCCGCGGTCATGCTGGCCGGGATGGTGCCGCCGCTGGCGCTGGCCCTGGCCACCGTGCTCCGCCCGCAGCTGTTCACCCCCGGTGAGCGGGAGAACGGCAAGGCGGCGTGGCTGCTCGGCGCGTCGTTCATCACCGAGGGCGCGATCCCGTTCGCGGCGGCCGACCCGCTGCGGGTGATCCCGTCGATCATGCTGGGCAGCGCGGTGACCGGTGGTCTCTCGATGGCGCTGGACGTGACCCTGCGGGCGCCGCATGGTGGGATCTTCGTGTTCTTCGCGGTCGGCAACCTGCTCGGGTTCGTGATCTCCCTGGCCGCGGGGATCGCGGTGGCCTGCGCCAGCGTGGTCATCCTGAAGACGTTGACGGAGAGCAAGGAGGAGATCGAGGAGCTGTCCTACTCCGTCTGAGTCCCGAGACCCCGTCTGCACCGAACCGAAGGAGCACCTAGATGCCCAGCAAGACCGTCACCGTCGGCTCGTCCGTCGGCCTGCACGCCCGCCCTGCGGCGATCATCTCCGAGGCGGCCGGCGAGCTCGACGTCGAAGTCACCCTCGCGGTCCCCGGCGAGGAGCCGGTCGACGCCTCCTCCTCGCTGCTGATCATGACCCTCGGCGCCGCCTGCGGCGACCAGGTCGAGGTCGCCTCCGAGGACCAGGCCGCGCTCGACACGATCGCCGCGCTGGTCGAGAAGGACCTCGACGCCTGAGAGACGCCGCCTATCTCTCGAGGATCACCCGCAGGAGCTCCTCCCGCCGCGCGCGCACCAGCTCCGCGGTCAGGTCGCCCCGGCCGTGTGCTGCCCACACCGTGGACAGCACCGCGGCCGGGGCGCCGCTCTCCCTGCCGTTCGGCGCGGGCAGGAACCCGATCAGGTCGAGCAGCTGCCAGTAGGCCGCGGCGTCCGCGTCCGGCGTGAGGCGGCCGCCCTGGTCGACGTACGACCGGCGGAAGGCGAGGGCGGTCTCCACCCCGTGCAGGCCGGCGAGGTTCGACGCGCAGTGCGCGACGTCCAGGTCGGCGGGCCCGGTGGACGTCTCGACCCAGTCGACGATGCCGCTGACCTTGCCGTCCTCCCAGAGCACGTTGCCGGGATGGAAGTCGCGGTGCAGGAACGTCGGCTCGTACGTCGGAGCGGGTGACTCGAGCCGCGCGAAGGCCTCGCGGTAGAGCGCGTCGTCCCGGGACCAGGGCGGCACGACCCGCTTGGCCGGGAACGCCCAGGACTGGTACTCCCGCGGCCACGCACCGGGTCCCGGACGGACGGCGTGGATGTCGAGCAGGGCGGCGGCCAGCGCGTCGACGTCCGGGTCGACCAGGTCGACGGCACCGGGGAGCCGGGTCATCAGCAGGCTCGGGTCGCCGTCCGTGCGGTCCCCGCGCACGTCCAGCGCGATCGTGCTCGGGGTCGGCACCGCGCTGTCCTCGAGGAGCCCGTGCACGTCGCGCTCGCGACGCAGCAGCGGCTCGGCGTGCGTGCGCCAGGGGTCGTCGACCAGCTGCCGGAGCACCGCCTCGCGGCCGTCCTCGACCCGGACCAGGAGCATCCTCGACGCCACGCCGCCGGTCAGCGGGCGGACCGCGACGACGGGTGCCTCCAGCGCGTCGCCCACCCAGCGGCGGGTCTCGTCCCCGATCGTCACCGTCCGCTCCTCAGCGACCCAGGGACCGGTAGACCGCGCGGACGGCGACGGCACGTTCGAGCTCCCGGGTGACGGAGGTGAAGAACTGCTGGCGGTAGGTCTCGTCGGTGACGGCGTACACCGTGAAGTAGAGCCCGGAGAACGCCGCCAGGAACACCGACACCTTGATGAGCGGTTCGGTGACGTTGGTGGCCTCGGGCTTCTGGCCGAGCCAGCTCCCCACCACGTCCGGCTGCATGATCACGTTGCCGAACACCAGGAAGAACAGCAGCACCGCGACCGCCAGCAGCAGCACCTGCACGAACTGGGAGACCAGCAGCACCAGGACGAGGTTCCACTTCTGCAGGCCGGCCACCTCGACGATGCCGGCGAGCTCGGCCTCGTCGCGCTCCTGGAACACCTCGGCGGCGCTCGCCTCGACCGGCGTGCCGTGGCAGCGGGCGGCGAGCCGCTCCGGATCGGTGTCGTCGTCGACCCGGTCCATCTCCTCGGGGAGCCGGACCAGCAGGAACGCCACCGCCATCGCCGCGAACAGCAGGACCGCCAGGGCCAGCACGCCGGGGTCCAGGGAGTTCGCGACCATCCAGACCTCGGTGTTGATGAACAGGAAGGTCACGAACAGCAGCAGCAGCGGGAGTGCCCGGGTCACGAGGGGGAACATCATCCCGATGCTCCGGAACGTGCGGCCGACGGCCCAGCGGGCGATCACCCGCAGGCGCAGCGTGGTGGCGGCGTAGATCGCGAGCACCACACCGGCCACGAGCAGACCGGCCAGCAGACCGAGGGACAGCGTGGTGAGCAGCCCGGTCCCGACACCGGCAACAGCGCCGAGGACCAGCGCTGTGGCGACCACCGGCAGCAGCCGGGCACGGCTCAGGCCGCGCTTGACGACCATCCGCTCGGACTCGACGAAGTAGGGCAGCCCGTGCCGCAGGAACCACTCCTCCGCGTCGCGGATGGCCCGCTGGCGGGCCTCGGTCGGCACGCTCATCGCGACCCGGCGACGCCCAGCAGCGCCCGGGTGCGCGCGACGTCCTGGGCCATCGTCGCGACCAGCTCGTCGACGGAGTCGAAGCGCAGCATGCCCCGGATCCGCGCGACGAAGGACACCTCCACCTCGACGCCGTAGAGCTCGAGGTCGTCTCGGTCCAGCACGTAGGACTCGACGCGTCGCTCGCGCGCACCCTCGAAGGTCGGGTTGGTGCCCACGCTGATCGCGGCCGGGAGCAGCTCGTCGCCGCTGCCGTCGAGCCGGCGCAGCCACCCGGCGTAGACGCCGTCGGCGGGCGCGGCCAGCATCCCGGAGGTCGGCACGTTGGCGGTCGGGTAGCCGAGCTCGCGACCGCGCTGGTCACCCTTGACCACCTCGCCGCGCACGGTGAACGGGTGGCCCAGCGCCTCCGCGGCGCCCTCGACGTCGCCACCCTGCAGGCAGCTGCGGACGTACGTCGACGACCAGACCTGCGGCCCGCCGTCGAGAGCGATGCCCTCGGCGGTGAAGTCGTGCGTCCGGCCCAGCTCACCCAGCGTCGCGACGTCGCCGGACGCCTTCACGCCGAAGCGGAAGTTGGCGCCGACGACGACCGCCTGGGCATGCAAGGTCGCCACGAGGATGTCCTCGACGAACCGCTCCGGGGTCCAGGCGGCCACCTCGCGGGTGAACGGCGCGACGAGCACGGCGTCCACGCCGGCCTCGCCCAGGAGCCGGGACCGGGTGGTCACGTCGGTGAGGGTCTGGGGTGCGTGCTCGGGCCGCAGCACGGCCATCGGGTGCGGGTCGAAGGTCACCGCCACGACGGGCAGGTCGCCGAGCGTCCGCGCGACCTCGCGCGCCCGTCGTACGACGTGCTGGTGGCCGAGGTGCACCCCGTCGAAGTTGCCGACCGTGACGACGGTCCGCCCGAGGTCGCCGGGCACCTCGTCGAGGGAACGCCAGATCTGCACGGGGTTCATGCTGTCACAGCGGCGTCAGGCGAAGACCGCGACCGGCGCGGCCACCAGGCCGCGCTGCTCGTAGAGCGCGAGGAACCGGCCGTCGGGCGCGAGCACGGCCACCGTGCCCTTCCCCACGTCGGCCTCCAGCTTGCGGCCGTAGCCCACGTCGCGGGCCTGCTCCTCGCTGAGGTCGTACGTCGCGAAGCAGCGTCGCGCCACGTCGTCGATGCCGACCAGCCGGAGCTCCTCGGCGAGGCGCGTCCAGGTCGTGCGCCTCCGCCAGCGTGAACGGTCCGACGGCGGTGCGGCGCAGCATCGTGAGGTGGCCGCCGACACCGAGGGCGGCGCCGAGGTCGCGGGCGATCGCCCGGACGTACGTGCCGCTGCTGCAGCGCACCGACACGTCCACGTCCACGGAGTCCTCACCCGGCCGGACGTCGGTGACCAGCAGCTCGTGGACGGTGACCGTGCGGGCCGGGAGGTCGACCTCCTCACCCGCGCGGACCCGGGCGTAGGCGCGCTTGCCGTCGACCTTGACCGCCGAGACCGCGGACGGCTTCTGCTCGAGGACGCCGACGAACGCACCCGCGGCGGACCGGACGTCGTCCTCGGTGAGGTGCGCGACCGACGCGGTCGAGAGCGTCTCGCCCTCCGCGTCGTCGGTGGTGGTGGCCGCGCCGAGACGGACCGTGGCGTCGTACGCCTTCTCGGTGAGGGTGAGGTGGCCGAGCAGCCGGGTGGCGCGCTCGACCCCGACCAGCAGCACGCCGGTCGCCATCGGGTCGAGGGTGCCGGCGTGCCCGACCTTGCGGGTGCCGGCGAGCCGACGGATGCGGGCGACCACGTCGTGCGAGGTCATCCCGGACGGCTTGTCGACGACGACCAGCCCGGGCCGCACCGTCACCTGTCGGTCTCGTCGGGCTTGTCCTGAGGAGCCGAGGGACGAGGCGTCTCGAAGGGCTCGTCGTCGACGTCGTCTCTCGCTCGTTCGGCTTGCGGTAGGGGTCCGCCTCGCCGGCGTACGTCGCGCCCGCCGAGGCCGCGGCGACGGCGGCGTCGGACTCCCGCGCCTTGGCCAGCAGCTCGTCGAGGTGCCGGGCCGTGTCGGGCAGCGCGTCGTGGATGAACTCCAGCGTCGGTGCGTGCCGCATGCCGAGCTGCTTGGCGACCTCGGAGCGGATCAGCCCCTTGGCGGACTCGAGCGCCGCCGCGGACGCCGCGACCTGCTCGACCTCGCCGAGGACCGTGTAGAACACGGACGCCTGCTGGGTGTCACCGCTGACGCGGACGTCGGTCACCGTCACGAACCCGAGCCGCGGGTCCTTGATCCGCCGCTCCAGCATCTCCGCGACGACGACCTGGATCCGGTCCGCCACCTTGCGGACCCTGGGATTTGCCACTGCTGCTCCTGAACGCTGACTTGGCGCTGATGGTTGCCGGGCACACGGTGACCCGGCGCGTCCGGCGGGCAGGCAGCCGGTGAGTCGGCGCGAATGGCGCCGGTCGGTCGGCTGGGCTACCCGGGGTGGGTGAGGCGGCGCGCCGCCTCACCCACACATCCGCACGGGCTAGGCCCGCGGGATCTCCCGCATCTCGAAGCACTCGACGACATCGCCCTGCTTGATGTCGTTGAAGCCACGGAGGGTCAGACCGCACTCGAAGCCCTCGCGGACCTCGGACACGTCGTCCTTCTCACGGCGCAGCGACGACAGGTCGAGGTTGTCGGCCGCCACGTTGCCGTCGCGGATGAGCCGCGCCTTGGCGTTGCGACGGATGACACCGCTCGTGACCATGCAGCCGGCGATGTTGCCGATCTTGCTGGAGCGGAAGATCTCACGGATCTCGGCCTGGCCGAGCGTGACCTCCTCGAACTCCGGCTTGAGCATGCCCTTGAGCGCCGCCTCGATCTCCTCGATGGCCTGGTAGATCACCGAGTAGTAGCGGATCTCGACGCCCTCCTTGTCGGCCATCTCCGTCGCCTTGCCCTGCGGGCGGACGTTGAAGCCGATGATGATCGCGTCGGACGCGGCCGCCAGGTCGACGTTGGTCTCGGTGATCGCACCGACACCGCGGTCGATGACCCGGAGGCTGACCTCGTCGCCGACGTCGATCTTGGCGAGCGAGTCCTCGAGCGCCTCGACCGAACCGGACACGTCGCCCTTCAGGATCAGGTTGAGCTCCTGGCTCTGGCCCTTCTCCATCGAGGCCATGAAGTCCTCGAGGGTACGGCGCACGCGACGCTTCGCCTGCATGGCCGCACGCTCACGCGACTCGCGACGCTCGGCGATCTGCCGGGCGACCCGGTCGTCCTCGACCACGATGAGGTTCTGGCCCGCGCCGGGGACGGCGGTCAGACCGAGCACCATGGCCGGACGCGACGGGTCCGCCTCCTCGATGTTCTCGCCGAACTCGTCGAGCATCGCCCGGACCCGGCCGTAGGCCGGACCGGCCACGATCGAGTCGCCGACCCGCAGCGTGCCGCGCTGGATGAGCACGGTCGCCACCGGACCACGGCCGCGGTCGAGGTGCGCCTCGACGATGAGGCCCTGGGCGTCCTGGTCGGGGTTGGCCCGCAGGTCCAGGGACGCGTCGGCGGTCAGCACGATCGCCTCGAGCAGCTTGTCGAGGTTCAGCTCGGACTTCGCCGAGACGTCGACGAACATCGTGTCGCCGCCGTACTCCTCGGGGACCAGGCCGTACTCGGTCAGCTGGCCGCGGACCTTGGTCGGGTCGGCGTCCGGCTTGTCGATCTTGTTGACCGCGACCACGATCGGCACGTTGGCCGCCTTGGCGTGGTTGAGCGCCTCGACCGTCTGCGGCATCACGCCGTCGTCGGCCGCGACCACGAGCACGGCGATGTCGGTCGCCTGCGCACCACGGGCACGCATGGCGGTGAACGCCTCGTGACCCGGGGTGTCGATGAAGGTGATCCGGCGGTCATCGCCGTCGACCTCCGTGGCCACCTGGTAGGCACCGATGTGCTGCGTGATGCCACCGGCCTCCTTGGCGACCACGTTGGCGTTGCGCAGCGCGTCGAGCAGCTTGGTCTTTCCGTGGTCGACGTGACCCATGACGGTCACGACCGGCGGACGGGCGACCAGGTCCTCCTCGGTGCCCTCGTCCTCACCGAACTCGAGGTCGAAGGACTCCAGCAGCTCGCGGTCCTCGTCCTCGGGGGAGACGACCTGGATGACGTAGTTGAGCTCGTCGCCGAGCAGCTCGAGCGTCTCGTCGTTGACGGACTCGGTCGCGGTCACCATCTCGCCGAGGCTGAACAGCATCTGCACGAGCGACGCCGCGTCGACACCGATCTTCTCGGCGAAGTCGGTCAGCGACGAGCCACGCGCCAGGCGGACGGTCTCGCCGTCGCCCTTGCGGACGCGCACGCCACCGATCGTCGGCGCCTGCATCTGCTCGAACTCTTGACGACGCGCGCGCTTCGACTTGCGACCACGACGCGACGGACCGCCGGGACGGCCGAACGCACCCTGGGTCTGGCCACGCTGGCCGGGACGACCGCCACCGGGACGGCCACCGCCACCAGGACGGCCGGCGAACCCGCCGCCACCACCGGGAGCACCACCGGGCGCACCACCGCGACCGGGCGCACCGCCACGGCCACCGGGCGCACCACCGCGACCGGGCGCACCGCCACGGCCACCGGGCGCGGGACGGCCACCGGGACCGCCACCGAAGGCGGCCGGGGACTTCGGCATCATCGCCGGGTTCGGGCGCGGCATGCCGGGACGACCGGTGCCGCCGCCTGCGGGCAGACCACCGGTGCGGCCAGGAGCCCCGCCGCCGTCGCGACCGGCCGGCGGGCGCGGCGGACGGTCGGCACGGTCGGCACGGTCACCGGGAGCCTCCGGGCCGCTGCGGGCCGCGGGACGGCGACCCATGCCCTGGGTCTGGGAGAACGGGTTGTTGCCGGGACGCGGCGCGCCGGGACGGGCCGACGGGCGGGCCGGAGGCGGACCCGGACGACGGGTCGACTCGCCGGTGCCCGGGCCCGTGTCGGTGCCGGCGGAAGCCGCCGGCGCCTCGGGGGTGGGCTCCGGACGTGCCGGGGCCGGGGTCTCGGCCTCGGGCTCGGGCTGGGCCGGCGGAGTCGCCGGACCCGGACGCGGACCCGGACGGGGCGCGGTCCTGGCGGCGGGCGCCTCGGCAGCCGGCTGGGCCGGCTCGGTCGGCGGGGCCGCGGGGGTCTCGGCGGGCGCACTCGGGGCGCCGTTCGCCGAGGTGTCGGCGGGTGCCGGCGTCTCAGCGGGCTGCCCGGCAGGCTTGTCGGCAGCCTTCTCAGCAGGCTTCTCGGGGGCGGCCTTCGCCGCCGGCTTCGGTGCAGCCTTCTTGGCGGCACCCTTGTCGGCGGCCGCCTTCAGCTCGGCACCGAACTGATCGGTGAACCTCTTCACCACAGGGGGCTCGACCGTCGACGATGCCGACTTGACGAACTCCCCCATCTCCTTGAGCTTGGTCAGGACGACCTTGCTCTCGACTCCGAGCTCTTTGGCGAGCTCGTGGACTCGGACCTTAGCCACGCTTCTCCTTCTGGTCCGAGTCCCGGTCCCCGCGGAAGCGAGGGGGGTGTCGGACCGTTAGCTGGTGTGCATGCTCATCGGAAAGTACTCATCGAGTGCTCATGAGCTGCTGCTCCAATTTCTGTTCGGTCGTTCACGGTTGCTTGTCGTGCTGGTCGTTCTGGTCGTGCTGAGAGCCGCGGACGAGCTCCTCCACCGCTGTCGTGGCAAGCCGACCCTGGACCTTGAGGGCCCGGGGAAAGGCTCGGCGACGTACGGCGAGCTCGAGGCACTCGGGCGTGGGGTGCAGGTGCGCCCCCCGGCCGGGTGCACGTCCTGCCGGATCGGGGAGGACCTCGAGGCCCGATCCCCGGTCACCGGCGACGACGCGCAGCAACTCTCGTCTCTCGGCCCGCTCCCGACACCCAACGCATGTGCGGACACTGCCTCGGACTGCGTCGGAGGACATGGGTCTGCACGGGCTTTCTGGTGACGGAGGCGAACCGCCGTACAGTCTAGCGGCTGCACGGCGCAGAGCCGAACCGACGCTCAGTCGCCGGCGCCGCTTCCGGTGTCGGACGGGGAGTCGGAGCGGGGCAACGGCGGCGCGACGGGGACGACGGGCTCGGCCGGGGCCTCGTCGGAGCGGATGTCGATGCGCCAGCCGGTGAGTCGCGCAGCGAGGCGGGCGTTCTGCCCCTCCTTGCCGATCGCGAGCGAGAGCTGGTAGTCCGGCACCACCACGCGCGCCGAGCGGGCGGCGAGGTCGACGATCTCGACGCTGCTGACCCGCGCCGGCGACAGCGCGTGCCCGACCATCTCGGCGGGGTCGTCGGAGAAGTCGACGATGTCGATCTTCTCGCCGTGCAGCTCGTTCATCACCGACCGGACCCGCTGGCCCATCGGCCCGATGCAGGAGCCCTTCGCGTTCACCCCGGGCACGGTCGAGCGCACCGCGATCTTGGTGCGGTGGCCGGCCTCACGGGCGATGCCGCAGATCTCGACGGTGCCGTCGGCGATCTCTGGCACCTCGAGGGCGAACAGCTTCTTGACCAGGTTGGGGTGTGACCGCGACAACATCACCTGCGGCCCGCGCATGCCCTTGCGGACCGAGATCACGAGGCACCGGATCCGGGTGCCGTGGACGTAGCGCTCCCCCGGCACCCGCTCGCCGGACGGCAGCAGCGCCTCGAGCCGACCGAGGTCGACCATCACGTCCTGCGGGTCGCGGCCCTGCTGGATCACGCCGGAGATGATGTCGCCCTCCTTGCCGGAGAACTCCCCGAACTTGATGTCGTCCTCGGCGTCCCGCAGCCGCTGCAGCATGATCTGCTTCGCGGTGGTCGCGGCGATCCGGCCGAACCCCTCGGGGGTGTCCTCGTACTCCCCGACCTTCTTGCCCTCGTCGTCGAGCTCGGCGGCGTACACCGTCACGTGACCGGTCTTGCGGTCCAGCTCGACGCGTGCGTCGGTCTGGGCGCCCGGGGACTTGTGGTAGGCCGTGAGCAGCGACTGCTCGATGGCCTCGACGAGGATGTCGAAGGAGATCTCCTTCTCACGCTCCAGCGAGCGCAGGATGGTCATGTCGATGTCCATGACGTCAGGACTCCTTCCGGTTGAACTCGATCTGGATCTTGGCCTTCTTCACGTCAACGAACCCGATCTCGTCGCGGTTGCCGTCGACGTCGAGAACCGCACGCGTGTCGTCGCTCCCGGTGATCCGACCGGTCACCGTCCGGCCGTCGGCGAGGGTCACCTTGACCAGCCGGCCCTGGTTGCGTCGCCAGTGGCGGGGGTGCGTGAGCGGCCGATCGGTGCCGGGTGAGGTGACCTCGAGGGTGTAGGGCTGCTCGCCCATCACGTCGGAGCCCTCCGGGCCGTCGAGGACCCGCGAGACCTCCTTGGTGGCCTCGGCGATGTCGTCGAGGGTGACGCCGCCGTCCTTGTCGACGGCCACGCGGAGCAGGCGGCGCTTCCCTGCGGGGGTGAGATCGATGGCCTCGACGTCGAGGCCTGTCGCAGCGAGAGGCTCTGTCAGCACCTCGGCGATCCGGCTCCGGGTCTGGTCGGTGCTCACGGGGGCGTCCTTCCTGCTCTGCTGTTGTGGTTCCTCACCCTAGCGAACCACGATCGTCGACCGGTCGCCGCGTTGTAGCCTCAGGCATGCCTCGCCCCCACTGGTCAGCCGTCGTCTCGATGGTGGCCTCGGCGGCGTTGCTCAGCGGGTGCAGCGGCGGCTCACCCGCGGCCGGGGAGGACCCCTCGGACTCACCGTCCGGCGGCTCCGCGAGCGCTTCTCCGAGCCCGGTCCCGTCCGTCGAGCCCATGCCTGCCGCACCCGCCGCTGCACGCAGCCGCAAGCCGGCCGGACAGCGTGCGTTCGCGCGTCACGTGATGGACCTGTGGGCCTACGCGCTGCGCACCAACGACCCGAAGCCGCTTGCCGCGACGCGTCTCGGCAAGGGTCCCTGCGGCGGCTGCGCGCCCCTGGCCAAGGAGCTCGCGTCGCGACGCACGCAGGGGTGGACGGTCGACTTCCCCGGGCTGACCGTGCGGAGCATCGCGCTGTCGTCCCAGGGCGGTGACCGGGTCGCGCGGGCGCGGGTGGACGTGCCGGCCAGCGACTCCTACAACGACGACGGCACCTTCCGGAACAGCAGCCCGGCGCACAAGGGCGCGACGTTCCTCGTGCAGATGCGCTACGTGAGGTCGCAGTGGCGCCTGGTCAGCTTCAGCGCCGGCTGACTGGATACGCTCGGCGCGTGCACCCCCCCGTCCCGTCGCGCAGCGCCCTGACCCGGCGTACGGCGTTGGGCGTCGTCACGGCAGGCGGTGCCGCGGTGCTCACGGGCTGCACGCCGAGCGGCATCGACCGGCGCCCCCGCAAGAACGTCTCCGCCGCACCGACCCCCGACGCCGACCCGGACGTCGCGCTGGCCGCCACCGTGCTCGCCGACGAGCAGGCCATGCTCGACCTGGTCGCGGCGACGGTCGAGCGTCACCCCGGCCTGGAAGCGCGGCTGGCCACGGCCCGCGACGCCCACCAGGCGCATGTCGACCTGCTCACCAAGGCGGTGCCGAAGGACGCCCGCGTCTTGCCCGGCGCGTCGCCGTCGGACGGACACCTCGCCGTCGGTCTCCCAATCGGTGTCGCCGTCGCCGACCGGCTCCCCGACCGTGCCGGCTCGGCGGCCCCGCGCCGTCGCCGCGCTCGCGGACGCCGAGGACCGGCTCGCGCTCGTCGGACGGCGCAGCGCGTTCGCTGCGCAGAGCGGGGCGTTCGCGCGGGTGCTGGCCGGCATGTCGGCCTCCGCGGCGCAGCACGCCGTGGCGCTCGGCGACACCGGGAAGCTTCCGTGACCCCACTCGAGGCGCTCCAGCAGACGCTGGCCGGCGAGCACGCCGCGGTCTACGTCTACCGCGCGCTCGCGGGCCGGGTGTCGGCCTCCGCACAGCCGACGCTGGCGGGCCGGCTGGGCTCGGCGTACACCACGCACCGCGGGCGCCGTGACCAGCTGACCGCGATGGTCCGCGCGGCCGGCGGCGACCCGGTCGCGGCCGACATCAGCTACGAGCTGCCGAACCCCGCCCGGACCGCAGCCCAGCTGACCGAGGGTGCGCTGGTCACCGAGGAGCGCTGCGCGGAGGTGTACGCGTCGATGGTCGGCAGCACCGCCCGGGTGAACCGGCAGTGGGCCCTCGAGGCACTGACCGACGCCGCCGTGCGGCAGCTGTCGTTCGGCGGCCGGCCGGACGCGTTCCCCGGCCTCCCCGAGCTCTAGGGTGCGTCGAGCCCGAGACGAGACGACCCTCCTCGCTCCAGGAAGCGCCTGGGACGAGGAGGGTCTGCTCGACGGGACGGCCCCCGAGAAATCGGCCTTCCCGCGACACGCGCGGCGTGGGGTCGCCTACGCGCGGTACGCGGAGAACATCTGCTGCATCCGCGTGGTCTGGCCAGAGGTGAACTGGTCGTAGCAGGGGTCGTAGCTGTAGTCCATGTAGTTGTGGATCGGGTCGAGGCCCGGCAGCGAGCACGAGTCGCGGCCCGTCGGGCAGCCGCTGGTCGGGCTGGCCTGCGCCGGGGTGTCGCTCACCTCGTCGTTGGTGGTCGTGCAGCCGCCCTGGAACGTGTGGTAGAGCCCGAACCAGTGGCCGGCCTCGTGCGAGGCGGTCTTGCCCTGGTTGTAGTTCGTGGCGGTACCGCCCGGCAGCGAGGAGTACTGCACCCGGATGCCGTCGATGCTCGGGCTCTTGCTGTAGTCCCAGGGGAACGTCGCGATGCCGAGGTAGGCGAAGTCCACGAGCCAGATGTTCAGCGCGTTGGCGCCGCCCTGCCGGGTCTGGGAGCGGTACGACGTCGACTGCTTGTCCTGGTGCCAGGTGGTGTTGTAGAAGCGGTTCACACCGGCGAGGGAGAACGTGAAGCCGGTGTTCGAGGCGGCCGACGACTCGCCCCCGGCGTAGTCCTGGTTGAGCTCGGCGATCTGCTGGGTGATCTGGGCGTCGCTGACGTCACCGTTGCCGTTCGCGTCGGCCATCACGTGCACGTAGACCGGAACCCCGGCGCCGGCGGCCGGAGCGGCACCGGGCTGCTTGCGCTTGTTGGCCAGGATCTCCTTGGTGCGCTTCTCGATCGCGGCCTGCTCCTTGGCCGAGAGCGCCCGGTGGTCCGCGCCGGCGCGACCCCCGCGCGCGGCGGCGGCACCCCCGGTGCCCGCTCCCAGCTCGTGCGGGTCGAGGCAGGTCGCGGCCCGGCTGGACACCGGCTCCGAGGCCTGGGCCGGGGTGGCCCCGGCGACGCAGAAGCTGCTGACCACGGCGCTGACGCCGGCCAGGGCTGCGAGACGACGACCGCGGTAGCGGCTGGGGGAACGAGTCATGGGCACGTCCTTCGTGAGGTCCGAGATGAGGGAGTTGTGCTCCCGTGCCCCGATCCTCCCCAGCACGCGCGCGTGCCGTAACCCTTGCGGGCGTGGATGTTGTGCAGGTTTGCGCAGGTTCCGGATCGTGCAAAGGCCCGCCCGGAGCCGGTGCGTCAGCGCGTGCTGCGCCAGCCGGCGACCACGTCGTAGACCTGCGCGAGCCGGTGCGCAACGGCGTCCGGCTCACCCTCGGTGTGCCCCACCTGGCTGAGCGGGATGTCGCTGTGCGGCACGTGGATGGTGCGCATCCCTACGTTGGCCGCGCCCCAGATGTCGTCGAACAGCCGGTCCCCGACGAACACGCAGGCTGCCGGGTCGGTCGCCTCGACGGCGTCCATCGCGGCGCGGAACGCCTCCGGTGCCGGCTTGGTCCACGGAATCTCGCTGGTGTAGACGGCGCCGTCGAGCAGGTGCAGGACACCGTCGCGGCGGAAGAAGTCCTCGTGCCACTCGCGTGGCCACACCGTGTTGGACAGCACGCCGACCTTGACACCGTCCCGGCGCAGGCCCTCGAGGAGGGGAATCACGTCCGGGTCGGCGTGGGTGTGCGGCTCCCAGAACGCCCGGTAGCCGGTGAGCATCGACGCGTCGTGCTCCAGCCCGGCCTCGTCGAACAGGTCGGCGACCGTGGCGCTGGTGTGGTGGTCGCGCGAGCGGCCCCAGACCGCGTCACCGGCGGTCCGCAGCAGGGCGGCCGCGGTGTCGTCGGCGCCCACCGCCGCGGCCGCGAGGGCCTGCGCCTCGAGCTCGAAGTCGACGTCGTGCCAGGGCGTGAGGGTGCCGCCCCAGTCGAAGATGACGGCCTGGACGTCCGCCATCTAGGCCGTGCCTCTCAAAGCCGTCGCGGCGTCCGCAACCTCTTTTCGAGCCACGTCCTAACCCTCCGAGATCGGGTTGCCGACCGGCTCGCGGACGGCGTTGACGACGTGGCCCACGACGTCGGCCAGCGCGACGTCCTCGCGCTCTCCCGACGCCCGGTCCTTGACCTCGACGACACCGTCGACGAAGCCCTTGCCCACCACGACGATCGTCGGCACGCCGATCAGCTCGGCGTCCTTGAACTTCACGCCCGGCGAGACCTTGACCCGGTCGTCGTACAGCACGGTCAGGCCCTGCGCGGTGAGGTCGACGGCCAGCGTGGCGGCCGCGTCGAAGACGGCCTGGTCCTTGCCGGTCGCGACCAGGTGTACGTCGGCCGGGGCGACCTCGCGGGGCCAGACCAGGCCGAGCTCGTCGTGGGTGTTCTCGGCGATCGCCGCGACGGCGCGGGAGACGCCGATGCCGTAGGAGCCCATGGTGACCGTGACGAGCTTGCCGTTCTCGTCGAGCACCTGGAGGCCGAGCGCGTCGGCGTACTTGCGGCCGAGCGCGAAGATGTGGCCCATCTCGATGCCCCGTGCCGTGTGCAGCGTCCCGTCACAGTTGGGGCAGGGGTCGCCGTCCAGCACCTCGGCGGCCTCGATGGTGCCGTCGGGCGTGAAGTCGCGACCGGCCACGAGGTCGAGCACGTGCGAGCCGGACACGTCCGCGCCGGTGACCCAGCGGGTGCCCTCGACCACGCGCGGGTCGACGAGGTAGCGGATGCCGGACTCGTTCTTCTCCCCCAGCACGCCGGGGCCGATGTACCCCTTGGCCAGCGAGGGGAACTTCGCGAACTCCTTCTCGTCGAAGGCCTCGACCTCGGTCGGCTCGAGCTGCCCCTCGAGGCGCTTCTCGTCGACCTCGCGGTCGCCGGGCAGGCCGATCGCGATCGGCTCGCGGGTGCCGTCGGGGTGCTTGAGCACGATGAGGACGTTCTTCAACGTGTCGCCGGCGTTCCAGGGGCGGTCGTCGCGGGGGAACTTCTCGTTGAGGTGGTCGACGAGGGTCTCGATGGTGGGCGTGTCCGGCGTCTGCTCCGCGTGCGCGGCGGGGGCGTCGTCGTAGGCGACCGGCTGCGGGGCCCGGACCTGCACGGCCTCGACGTTGGCGGCGTAGTCGCAGCTCGAGCAGCGGACGTAGGTGTCCTCGCCGTTCTCGGCGGTGGCGAGGAACTCCTCCGACATCGAGCCGCCCATCGCGCCCGAGGTGGCCTTGACGATCACGTAGTCGAAGCCGAGCCGGTCGAAGGTCTTGACGTAGGCCGAGCGGTGGGCGGCGTACGACTTCTCGAGGCCCTCGTCGGAGGTGTCGAAGGAGTAGGAGTCCTTCATCACGAACTCGCGGCCGCGCAGGATGCCGGCGCGGGGACGCGCCTCGTCGCGGTACTTCGTCTGGATCTGGTAGAGCCAGACCGGCAGGTCCTTGTAGGAGGAGTAGAGGTCCTTCACGACCAGCGTGAACAGCTCCTCGTGCGTGGGCCCGAGCAGGTAGTCGGCGCCCTTGCGGTCCTTGAGCCGGAAGATGCCGTCGCCGTACTCCGTCCAGCGGCCGGTCGCCTCGTAGGGCTCGCGGGGCAGCAGCGCCGGGAACTGCAGCTCCTGGGCGCCCATGCCGTCCATCTCCTCGCGGACGATGCGCTCGATGTTGCGCAGCACCCGCAGTCCGAGCGGCAGCCAGGTGTAGATGCCCGGCGCGACCCGCCGGATGTAGCCCGCGCGCACGAGCAGCCGGTGGCTCGGCACCTCGGCGTCCGCGGGGTCGTCCCGGAGGGTACGCACGAACAGGCTCGACATCCGCAGGATCATGCGCGCAAGGCTAACCGGCCCCCCTCAGGACCCGCACACCAGTTTGCCCTCAGCGACGGCCACCCTTCGCGACCGCGTGCGACAGGTCGTTGACGGCGCGGTCGCGGCTGGACAGCGGCGCCAGGCCGAAGCTGCGCTCGATGGTCGCCAGGATCGACGTCGTGTCGTACGTCGTGTGGTCGACGCCGGACCGGCGCAGCGAGCGGCCGATGACCAGCGCCGGGATGCGGGTGCCCGGACCCCACTTGTCGTGGGTGCCCTTCTTGGCGCCGGCGGCGGGCGGGGAGACGTGGTCCCACTGGCCACCGAACTCGTCGTAGGTCACCACGACCAGCGTCTTCCTGGCGTCGGGTCCGTTGGTGATCGTCTTGAGCAGGTCGACGAGGTGGTTGCTGCCGTTCGGCTCGCTGGCGTAGCCGGGGTGCTCGTTCTCGGCGCCGTAGGGCTTCACGAAGCTGACCGTCGGCAGGTGGCCGGTGCGGGCCGCGGTGATGAAGCGCCGCTCGTCCTTGAGGTGCGCGCGGCCGGGCTTGCCCTTGGCGTAGTTCGCGAAGTAGTTGAACGGCTGGTGGTGGTACTGGAACAGCGGTCCCGGCTGCCCGGCTGTCGCCTCGCGCCACCCGCCGGAGTACCACTTCCAGGAGATCCCGGCCTTGGTCAGCCGGTCACCGATGTTGGGGTACCTCGCGTCGTCGATCAGCGGGATCTTCGCGCCGGTGGCCGCGAACGGCGGGCTGGACGGCTGCACGGTGTTGACCGCGAAGTCGCCGCACGCGCTGCGGTACTTCATCTGGGCCGGGTCGTTGCACTTGCGGGTCAGCTGGCCGTCCGTGACCGGCCCCGTCGGCGTGTAGAGCGGGTACTTGGTGACCATGCCGTTGCTGTCGAGCACCGAGTTCACCGCGTTGCCGGCTCCGTGGCTGGTGTCGAGCGGGGTGCGGGCTGCGATCAGCCACTGGTGGTTGAGGAACGAGCCGCCGAAGGCTGCCTGGAAGAACCGGTCGGCGACGACGTACTTCGGCGCACCCTTGCGGTGCAGGTACTTGTAGATCGGCAGCTCGCGGGTCTTGTAGAAGCCCTGGGTGAGGCCGACCGCGTCCGAGCCGGTCGTGTAGCGGTCCTGCCGGCCGCCGTGGAGCTGGTACTGCTCCTGGTAGAAGCGGTGCACGATGTCGCGTGTGCAGCCACCGGGCTGGGCACCGGCCGACCCCTTCGGCACGCCGTTGGGCGCGAAGACACCCGGCGCCGGGCACGTGGTGTCCGCGGGCTTGATGTAGCGGTCGATCGCGAACGGCTTGTTCGCGAAGTGGCTGGTCACGGCGTGGGTGCTGTCGGCACAGTCGGCCGGCTGCGGCGGGCTGGCCAGGTTGACGTCGTTCTGCAGCAGGCAGGAGTACTTCGTGCCGTCCTGCGCGACCTGGGTCGTGCGCGCCGCCGTGGCGCGCGCCCGGCCGTTGACGCGCTGGCCGTTGACGCTCCCCCAGCCGCCGTACAGGTTGTCGAAGGAGTGGTTCTCCTCGTAGATCACCACGAGGTGCTTGAAGCCGCCCGGCAGACCCGGACGAGCCGGACGCGCCGCCGGCTGCTGTACCTGCTGCGCCGGCTGCTGGCGCACCACCTGCGTTGGCGCGGCACCGTGCGCGGAGGCTGACCCTGCTGCGAGCGGTGCGGCCGCGACGGCGACGGCGGCGCACCCGGCGACGACTCCCATGACCCTGTTCATGTGTGCTCCCTGGCTCACCGGGGCTCCCGAGCGGACCCCCGTCCCCACCCAAGCGAGGCCGGCTGAACTTGGCAAGAGCAACGGGGGTCCGGGGTGTGAACCTCAGAACATGATGGTGGAGAAGGTGCCCGTCTGCTCGAAGCCGGCGCGGGCGTAGGCGCGGCGGGCCGGGAGGTTGTGCTCGTTGACGTAGAGGGAGACGACCGGCGCGACGCTCTCCAGCGCGAGGTGCACGACTGCGGCCATGCCGGCCGCGGCCAGCCCCTCACCGCGCCGGGCGGGGTCCACGTAGACCCCCTGGACCTGGCAGGCGTACGGCGACGCGGCCGCCACCTCCGCCTTGAAGACGACCCGGCCGTCCTCGATGCGGGCGAACGACCAGCCCTTCGCCACCAGCTGCGCGACCCGGGCGCGGTAGAGGTCGGCCCCACCGCCGAGCTCGGGCGAGACACCCACCTCCTCGGTGTACATCGCCACACAGGCCGGGTAGAGCACGTCGAGGTCGGCCTGCTCGGTCCGTCGTACCAGCGGGTCGGGGGCGACGGCCGGCTCCACCGCGATCTGCAGGTGCGGCTGGCGCCACCGGGTCTCGCGCGGCACCGACCAGTGCGGCGCGAGGTGCTCCCACAGCGGCCCGACCGCCTCCGACGGGCCGACGATCGTGGCGCAGCGCCGGTGCTGCCCGGCCGCCCGCTCGGCGAAGGCGACCAGCGCCTCCGGGGTGGCCTGGACCGGCACGAGGTTCGCGGCCGCGTGGCAGGCGGACACCAGCCGGCCGTCCTGGTGGAAACCCCACATCTCGCCGCCGAGCCACCGCGGGTCCAGCTGCGTGAGCCGGGCGCGGTAGTCGGCGAACACGTTCACCACGGGGTCGGCCGCCGCCAGCTCCAGCATCGCGGGCAGGTCGGTGGGACCGAGGAGGCGAAGGCCGGGCTGCGTGCGGAGCACAGCGGGAGCCTACGCGACCGGCTACACCCTCGCCTTCTCGTCCGGGCGACCCTCGCCGGCGTCTCGGCGTCTTCGGGGACCCCGTCACCCGCGTCGTCGCTGTCCAGCATCGTGGTCTCGTCGAAGGGCCGGTCCCCGGCCAGCACGGCGTCGAGCTGGGCCCGGTCGACACCGCCGGTCCAGGTGCCGATCAGCACCGTGGCGACGGCGTTGCCCGCGAAGTTGGTGAGCGCCCGCGCCTCCGACATGAAGCGGTCGATGCCGACGATCAGGCCGACGCCGTCGAGCAGCTCCGGTCGGTGCGAGGACAGCCCGCCGGCCAGCGTCGCGAGGCCCGCACCGGTGACGCCGGCGGCACCCTTGGACGCGATGACCATGAAGACCAGCAGCGAGATCTGCTCGCCGATCGCGAGCGGCTTGCCGAGCGCCTCGGCGATGAACAGCGACGCCATGGTCAGGTAGATGGCGGTGCCGTCCAGGTTGAACGAGTAGCCCGTCGGTACGACGACCCCGACGGTCGTGCGCTCGACGCCGGCGTGCTCCATCTTGGCGATCAGCCGCGGCAGCGCCGACTCCGACGACGACGTCGACAGGATCAGCAGGAACTCCCGGCCCAGGTAGCGCAGCAGCTTGAACAGGTTGACGCCGGTGGCCAGGCGCAGCAGCAGCCCGAGGATCGCGAACACGAAGACCGCACAGGTGAGGTAGAAGCCGACCATGATCACGGCCAGGCTCTTGAGCGCGTCGAGGCCGGTCTCGCCCACGACCGCGGCCATCGCGCCGAACGCACCGACCGGCGCGGCCCACATGATCATCGCCAGCACCCGGAAGACCAGACGCTGGAGGTACTCGACCCCGCGCACGATCGGCTGGCCGGCCGGGCCCATCGCCTGCAGCGCGAACCCGATGAGCAGCGCGACCAGCAGCGTCTGGAGCACCTCGCCCTCGGTCAGCGAGGACACGAGCGTGGTCGGGATGATGCCGATCAGGAAGTCCGTCGTGCTGCCCGCCTCACCGGCCTGCTCGGCGCCGGCCTTGGCGACGTCCGGGGTGAGGTTCAGCCCGGAGCCGGGGTGCAGCAGGTTGCCCACCACGAGACCGATGGTCAGCGCGATCGTCGACATCACCAGGAAGTAGCCGAGGGCCAGCCCGCCGACCTTGCCGACGTGGGCGGCGCTGCGCACCGACCCGACGCCGAGGACGATCGTGCAGAAGATGACCGGCGAGATCATCATCTTGATCAGGGCCACGAACGCCTCGCCGATCGGCTTCAGGCTGGTTGCGAACTCCGGCGCGATGAAGCCGACGGCGATGCCGAGCAGCACCGCGACGATGACGGCGAGGTAGAGGTAGTGGGACCGGTCGCGCCGGGTGGGCGCGGGTGCGGTGCTGGGTGTGGCGGACATCTGTGCCTCCGTCGGTCGGTCGGGTCCTGGGTGGCCCCCGCTCGAGGATGGTGCCCACCTGTGACTGCGGTCACTCTTGTGTTCGTTGTGTTCACGGGCATCCCGATCGTCGTGGGTCACAATGCGTTCGTGCCCCACCTGTCCCCTCGCGGCAGCACCGTCGCGCGCCAGATCCTGGCGCTCCAGGTGCTGGTCGTCGTGGTGGTCGTGGTGGGGGCGGTGGCCCTGGCCTACGCGGACGCCCGCCGCACCCAGATCGACTCCGCCCGCGACCGCGCGCTGGCCGTCGCGGTGTCGGTCGCGGACACCCCGCAGGTGCGTGACGCGCTGCGCACGTCGGACCCGTCAGCCACCATCCAGCCGTTCGCCGAAGAGGTACGGCGCGACTCCCGCACCGACTTCGTCGTGGTGATGGGGCTCGACCGGACCCGCTACTCGCACCCCGACCCGGACGAGATCGGCCGGCCCTTCATCGGGGACCTCGGCGGCGCACCGGAGGGCCGCCCGTTCACCCAGGAGTACACCGGCACGCTGGGCCCGTCGATGCGCGCGGTGGTGCCCGTGCTCGACCGCCGGGGTGGCGAGAAGGTGGTGGCGCTGGTGTCGGTCGGCATCACCATGGAGCGGATCCAGGGCGCCCTGGCCGACCGCCTGCCGACCATCGCGCTGGCGGCTGGGCTGATCCTCGGCACCGGCCTGCTCGGCGCGTGGCTGATCAGCCGGCGGCTGCGCCGCCAGACGCACGGGATGGGCGAGCGGGAGATCACCCGGATGTACGAGTACTACGACGCGGTGCTGCACGCTGTCCGCGAGGGCCTGCTGCTGGTGGACACCGAGCAGCGCGTGCAGCTGCTCAACGACGGCGCCAAGCGGCTGCTGTCCCTCGACCAGGGCGCCGTCGGCCGGCCGGTGACCGAGCTCGGCTTCCCGGACTCGCTGACCCGCGCGGTGCTGGCGACCGAGAGCCGCCCGGACGAGATCCACCTGCTCGACGACTCCGTGCTGGTGGTGAACACTGCGCCGGCGCGCTGGCAGGGTCGTGAGGTCGGCCGGGTGGTGACCCTGCGCGACCACACCGAGATCCAGGCCGTGGCCGGCGAGCTCGACACCGTGCGCGGGCTCGCCGAGTCGCTGCGCTCGCAGAACCACGAGGCGGCCAACCGGCTGCACACCGTGGTGTCGCTGGTGGAGATGGGCCGCACCGAGGAGGCGCTCGACTTCGCGACCGAGGAGCTCGAGGTGGCCCAGCTCCTCACCGACCGGGTGGTCGGGTCGGTCACCGACCCGGTGGTCTCCGCGCTGCTCCTCGGCAAGAGCGCGCAGGCGGCCGAGCGCGGGATCCGGCTGCGCATCGACGAGGACACCGACGTCACCGACCTGCCGGTCGAGCAGCGCGACGCCGTCACCATCCTCGGCAACCTCCTCGACAACGCCCTGGAGGCGGTGAGCGAAGCACACGAGCGGGTGGTCGTGGTCGCGCTCACCGGATCGGCGGACGCCCTGCACCTGCGTGTCTCCGACTCGGGCGCCGGTCTCCCGCCGGGCCTCGCCGAGCAGGTCTTCGAGCGCGGCTGGTCGACCAAGTCCTCCGACGGGCCGGTCGGCCGCGGGCTCGGCCTGGCCCTGGTGGTGCAGGCGGTCCGGAAGTACGACGGCCGCATCGAGGTCGGCACGTCGGACCTCGGCGGCGCCGTGTTCGACGTGCGGATCGGGGCCGGCGCATGAGTGTCCGGGTGCTCGTCGTGGAGGACGACGAGCTCTCCGCCCAGGCGCACGCCGACTACGTCCGTCGTACGGCGGGGTTCGAGGTGGCCGGCGTCGCGCGCTCCGCGGCCGAGGCGTCGCGGCTGCTGCGGAGCACGCCGGTCGACCTGGTGCTGCTGGACATGAACCTGCCGGACGGGCACGGCCTGGCGCTGCTGCACGGGATGCGGTCCGACGGCTTCCTGTGCGACGTCATCGCGGTGACCGCGGCCCGGGACCTCGAGGTGGTCAAGCGCGCGGTCGCCCAGGGGGTCGTGCTCTACCTGCTCAAGCCGTTCACCTACGCCGGCTTCCGCACCAAGCTCGACCAGTACGCCGACTACCGGCGACGGCTCACCGAGGAGGCCGAGGGCGCCGTCGCCCAGGAGGACGTCGACCGGATGCTGGGCGTGCTCCGCACACCGGCACAGCCCGTGTCGCTGCCGAAGGGGATGAGCGCGGACACGTTGCGGGAGGTCACCCAGGCGCTACGCGACGGCACCGGCCGGTCGGCCTCGGAGGTGGCCGCCGAGGTGGGCACCTCGCGGGTCACCGCGCGGCGCTACCTGGAGTACCTCGCCGGCGAGCAGGTCGTCGAGCGCACCGTGAGGTACGGCGGCAGCGGGCGTCCCGAGGTGGAGTACCGGCGCACCGGCCCGTGACCCCGCGAGGACACCGCAGGAGGTGACCTTCGCCCCTTCGCCGGGTGCCGGCCGCCCGGCCAGGGTGGGGTCATGCGCTACGCCGTCGACCTCGTGGACCTGCAGGAGCAGCACGCCGCGGTGGTCCGGGGACACGTGCCGATAGACGAGATCCCCGGCTTCCTCGGGGACGCGTTCGGCGAGGTCGCGCGAGTCACGGCCGAGCAGGGGCTGCAGCTGGCGGGGGCACCTTTCGGCCGCTACCGCCTCGTCGGGTCTGGGCTGATGGACGCCGAGGCCGGGTTCCCGGTGCGCGGGACCGTCTCCGCCCACGGGCGGGTGCGGCCGACGACGCTCCCGGGGGGCCGCACGGCGAGGACCCTGCACGTGGGTGACTACTCGGGGGTGGGCGCGGCCTACCAGGCGGTGCAGGACTGGCTGGCCGAGAACGGCTACGTCGGGGACGGGGAGCCGTGGGAGTCGTACCTGGACGCGCCCGACGCGCCGCAGCCGCGCACCGAGGTCTTCTTCCCCTGCCAGCTAGCGGCGGCCAGTGCACGCCTGAGGAGCGCAAGCAAGATCAAGCCGGGTGTCGGTGGCCCGTGCTGAGGTGTGGACATGAGCACCGCGCCCACCAGCAGTCCACTGTCCGGACGCACCGCCCTGGTCGCCGGCGCCACCCGCGGCGCCGGGCGGGCGATCGCCGTCGAGCTGACCCGGGCCGGCGCGCACGTCTACGCCACCGGGCGCAGCAGCCGGGCCGGCCGCTCGGAGATCGACCGGCCGGAGACGATCGAGGAGACCGGCGACCTGGTGGCCGCGGTCGGCTCCGGGACGGCGGTGGCCGTCGACCACGAGGACCCGGACGCGGTGGCCGCGCTGGTCCGCCGGATCGAGGACGAGCGCGGCCGCCTCGACGTGCTGGTCAACGACATGTTCGGCGGCGACCGCTACGCCCAATGGGACAAGCCGCTGTGGGAGCACGACCTGGCCGGCGGCCGGCGGATGCTCGAGATGGGCGTCTGGACCCACCTGGTCACCGCCCACCACGCCCTGCCCCTGATGCTGCGCACCGCCGGCGACGGGCGACCGGGCGTGGTAGTGGAGATGACCGACGGCACCCGCGAGGCGAACACCGAGTTCCGGCGCGGGGTGGGCTTCTACTACGACCTGGTCAAGGCCAACGTCTCCCGGATCGTCACCGGGCTGGCCGCCGAGCTGGAGGAGCTCCCGGTCGCGGCGGTGGGCGTCACGCCGGGCTGGCTGCGGTCGGAGGCGATGCTCGACCACTTCGGCGTCGACGAGGAGCACTGGCGGGACGCGACCGGGAAGACCCCGGCGTTCGCGATCAGCGAGTCACCGACCTACGTCGCCCGGGGCGTCGCGGCCCTCGCCGCCGACCCGGAGGTCCGCCGGTGGAGCGGGGAGGTGCTGAGCGCGCGGCGGCTTGCCGACGCCTACGGCGTGACCGACGTCGACGGCAGCTGCCCGGACGCTTGGGGCCACCTCGCGCGCCACGGCTGGGGGCACGCGGGAGGTGAGGGGATCGAGGAGTTCCGGTGACCAGTCAGCCAACGGTGACGGTCGCTCCGCCGGCCTCGCCGTCCACGGGCTCGCCCATCTCCTCGGCGATCCGCATCGCCTCCTCGATCAGCGTCTCCACGATCTGCGACTCGGGGACGGTCTTGATGACCTCGCCCTTGACGAAGATCTGGCCCTTGCCGTTGCCGGAGGCCACACCGAGGTCGGCCTCGCGGGCCTCACCGGGCCCGTTCACGACGCAGCCCATCACCGCGACGCGGAGCGGGACCTCCATGCCCTCGAGCCCGGCGGTCACCGCGTCGGCGAGCTTGTAGACGTCGACCTGCGCGCGCCCGCACGACGGGCACGACACGATCTCGAGCTTGCGGGGCCGCAGGTTGAGCGACTGCAGGATCTGGATCCCGACCTTGACCTCCTCGACCGGCGGCGCGGACAGCGAGACCCGGATGGTGTCGCCGATGCCCTTGGAGAGCAGGGCGCCGAACGCGGTCGCGCTCTTGATCGTGCCCTGGAACGCCGGGCCCGCCTCGGTCACGCCGAGGTGCAGCGGCCAGTCGCCCCGCTCGGAGAGCATCTCGTAGGCCTGCACCATCACGACGGGGTCGTTGTGCTTGACGGAGATCTTGAAGTCGTGGAAGTCGT
Organism: uncultured Actinomycetota bacterium; assembly: GCA_963827435.1. GTDB lineage: Bacteria > Actinomycetota > Actinomycetes > Propionibacteriales > Nocardioidaceae > Nocardioides_B. Next base: position 474,297 of record CAWHAU010000014.1, on the reverse strand, counting down.
GCTCCTCGAACAGCGACGCCTCCCAGACGGCCGACTCGACGAGCGCCTCCGGCGTGGCCTTGCCGTACTTCTCGAGCAGCCGCTTGTCGAGGGACCCGGCGTTGACGCCGATGCGGAGCGACGTACCACGGTCCTTGGCAGCCTGGGCGATCTGCTTCACCTGGTCGTCGAACTTGCGGATGTTGCCGGGGTTCACGCGGACGGCGGCGCAGCCGGCGTCGATCGCGGCGTAGACGTACTTCGGCTGGAAGTGGATGTCGGCGATCACCGGGATCTGCGAGTGCTGGGCGATCTCGGCCAGCGCGTCGGCGTCGTCCTGCGAGGGGCAGGCGACCCGGACGATGTCGCAGCCGGCGGCGGTGAGCTCCGCGATCTGCTGCAGCGTGGTGTTCACGTCCGCGGTCAGCGTCGTGGTCATCGACTGCACGGAGACGGGCGCGTCGCCGCCGACGAGCACCTTGCCCACCTTGATCTGGCGGGTCGGGCGGCGCGGTGCGAGCACCGGCGGCGGGGCGGCGGGCATCCCCAGGTCGACGGAGGTCATGGCTTCCTCTTCTGTAGGCGGTTCAGCTGAGTGAGACCGGGGCGACGATGTCGGCGTAGATCAGCACCACGCTCATCACCAGGATCACGGCGGCCATCACGTACGTCACGGGCAGGAGCTTGGCGCTGTCGACGAACCCGGGGTCGGGCTTCTTGCGCAGCCGGGCCACCCAGCGGCGCAGCGCCTCGTAGACGGTGGTGGCCATCGGGCCGCCGTCCAGCGGCGGCAGCGGCACGAGGTTGAACATGCCGAGGAACAGGTTCAGCCCGGCGAGGAGCAGCAGCAGCGAGAAGAACCTGTCGGAGGCCGGCACCTGCTGCTGCGACGAGATCTCCCCCGCCACCCGCCCGGCGCCGACGACGCTCATCGGGCCGTTCTGGTCGCGCTCCTCGAGCCCCAGGGCGGCGCGGCCGACGTGGTAGAGCTTCACCGGCATCGCACCCAGGGCCTTGATGGTCTCCCAGGTGCCGTCGGCCATCGTCGTGACCACGAACCCGACGTCCTGCTTCTGCAGCACGACGGTGGGCCGGACACCGAGGAAGCCGACCTTGGTGATCCGCTCCGGGTCGGTCGGGTCGATGCGCGGCGAGACGGTGGTGTTGGTGTGCAGCGTGACGTCGCGGCCGTCCCGGCGTACGACGATCGTGGCGCTGCCGCCGCCGTTGCCGCGGATCGCGGTCTGCATGCCGTCCCAGTCGTGCACGGCGCGGCCGTTGAACGACACGATCCGGTCGCCCGGCTGGATGCCGGCCGCCTTGGCGGGGGCGACGGGGTCGGCGGCCGTGCAGGCGCGGGTCGGCTTGTCGGCGTTCGCCTGGGTCACCGCGATGACGCACTGCGACACGTCCTCGACGGTGGTGGTGGCGGTGCGCACGCCGTGGCCCATGAAGACGATCGCGAACAGCACGAACGCGATGACCAGGTTGGTCATCACGCCGGAGCCCATCACGACGAGCTTCTTCCACCACGACAGCTTGTAGAAGAGCCGGTCCTCGTCGCCCTTCTCGACCAGCTCGTACTCGGCGGAGCGGGCGTCGCTCATCAGCTGGGCGAACATCCCGGTGTTGGAGCTGCGGACGGCCTTCGGGTCCTGGTCGGGACCCGGCGGCAGCATCCCCACGAGCTTCACGTAGCCGCCGAGCGGGATCGCCTTGACGCCGTACTCGGTCTCGCCGCGCCGCCTCGACCAGACGGTCCGGCCGAAGCCGACGAAGTACTGCGTGACCTTGACGTCGAAGAGCTTGCCGGGCAGCAGGTGCCCGAGCTCGTGCAGACCGATCGAGGCGGCCACGCCCACGACGAACAGGAGCACGCCGAGGAGGTACGTCAGCGCGTCCATGCGGGGCCCTTCACGATGTGGTGGTCCGTCGAGCCTGCTCGCGCGCCCAGGCGTCGGCCGCAAGCACGTCGTCGACGGTCAGATCTGTCAGGTTCGAGGGTACGTCGTGCCCGGCCAGCACGCGCTCGATGGTCGGCACGATGTCGGTGAACCTCATCTCACCGTCGAGGAACGCCTGCACGCACACCTCGTTGGCGGCGTTGTAGACCGCCGGGGCGGTGCCCCCGCGGGTGCCCGCCCCGCGGGCCAGCCGCACCGCCGGGAACGCCTCGTCGTCGAGCGGGAAGAACTCCCAGGCCTGGGGCCGCGTCCAGTCCACCGGCGGCGCCGCGTCGGGCACCCGGTCCGGCCAGCCGAGGCCCAGCGCGATCGGGATCATCATCGACGGCGGCGAGGCCTGGGCGAGCGTCGAGCCGTCGTAGAACTCCACCATCGAGTGCACGACGGAGGTGGGGTGCACCACGACCTCGATCCGCTCGAAGGGGAGGCCGAACAACAGGTGCGCCTCGATCACCTCGAGGCCCTTGTTGACCAGGGTCGCGGAGTTGATGGTCACGAAGGGGCCCATGTCCCAGGTCGGGTGCGCGAGGGCCTGCTCGGGCGTGACCTCGTGCAGGTCGTCGCGGGTGCGTCCGCGGAACGGCCCACCGCTGGCGGTCAGCACCAGGCGGCGCACCTCGTCCTCGCGGCCGCCGCGCAGGCACTGCGCCAGCGCGCTGTGCTCGCTGTCGACCGGCACGATCTGCCCCGGCTTCGCGCGGGCGGTGACCACCGGGCCGCCGATGATCAGCGACTCCTTGTTGGCCAGGGCCAGGGTGTTGCCGGCGTCGAGCGCGGCCAGCGTGGGCCGCAGCCCCACCGCGCCGGTGATGCCGTTGAGCACCACGTCGCACTCCATCGCGGCCGCCTGCGACGACGCCTCCTCACCCAGGTCGGCGAACGCCGGGCGGAACTCCTCCACCTGCGCCCGGAACAGGTCGGCCTGGGACCCGCCGGCGGTCAGCGCGACCACCCGGAACCGGTCCGGGTTGGCCCGCACCACGTCGAGGGCCTGGGTGCCGATCGAGCCGGTGGAGCCGAGCAGGACGACGTCACGACGAGAGCTCACCGGGCCATCCTGCCGGAACCGCGACCGCGACAACGGATCCGGTGCCCACCCGCACGGTTTACCGACGATCTCCTCGCCGAACCTGCACATTCCCGACTCGATCCGTGGCGTGCTCGGCCGGAGGCTGGTTAGGCTGTCGCCGTGACCCAGACCTCCCCCACGAGCGGCCCCGTGACCGGCGGCCCCGACCTGCCCCAGGAGCGCCGGCTCGTCACCGCCATCCCCGGCCCGCGCTCCGTCGAGAAGTTCGCGCGTCGCGGCCGGTACGTCGCCTCGGGGGTCGGGACCACCCTGCCGGTGTTCGTCGAGGCGGCCGGCGGCGGCGTGCTCGTCGACGCCGACGGCAACTCGCTGATCGACCTGGCCTCGGGCATCGCGGTCGCCAGCGTCGGCAACGCGTCCCCACATGTCGTGGAGCGGGTCGTCGAGCAGACCCGTGCGTTCACGCACACCTGCTTCATGGTCACGCCCTACGACGGCTACGTGGACGTCTGCGAGAAGCTCGCGGAGCTCACGCCCGGCGACCACGACAAGAAGTCGGCGCTGTTCAACTGCGGCGCCGAGGCGGTCGAGAACGCCGTCAAGATCGCCCGCTCCTCCACCGGCCGGACCGCCGTGGCCGTCGTCGACCACGCCTACCACGGGCGCACCAACCTCACGATGGCGATGACCGCCAAGAACATGCCCTACAAGCAGGGCTTCGGCCCGTTCGCCGGTGAGGTCTACCGGGCACCGATGAGCTACCCCTTCCGCGAGCCCGTGCAGATCTCCGGCGAGGCCGCGGCCGATCGCGCGATCGACGTACTCGAGAAGCAGGTGGGTGCCTCGAACCTCGCCTGCCTGGTGATCGAGCCGATCCTGGGCGAGGGCGGCTTCGTCGTGCCCGCCCCCGGCTTCCTGCCGCGACTGCGCGCCTGGACCGAGGCCCAGGGCATCGTGTTCGTCGCCGACGAGATCCAGACCGGTTTCTGCCGCACCGGCGACTGGTTCGCCTGTGACCACGAAGGCGTCGTGCCGGACCTGGTCACCACCGCCAAGGGCATCGCCGGCGGCTTCCCGCTGGCAGCCGTCACCGGGCGCGCCGACATCATGGACGCCGTGCACGTCGGCGGCCTCGGCGGCACCTACGGCGGCAACCCGGTCGCCTGCGCCGCCGCGCTCGGCGCGATCGAGACCATGCAGGAGCTCGATCTCGCGGCCCGGGCGCGCGAGATCGGCGCCCTGATGAAGCAGAGCCTGACCTCCATCGCGGACAAGCACGCGTGCGTCGGCGACGTCCGGGGCCGTGGCGCCATGATGGCGGTCGAGATCACCGGCGCGGACGGTCACATCCCTGATGCCGTCCGCGCCGGCTCGGTCTCGGCCTACTGCCACGCGCAGGGTGTCGTCACGCTCACCTGCGGGACCTACGGCAACGTGCTGCGCTTCCTGCCGCCGCTCGTGTCGCCGGACGCGCTGCTCACGGAGGCGTTCGAGGTGGTGGCCGCGGCATTCGACGCCACCGCCTGACCGGGCGGTTTTGGGGCGTTTCGCCGCGGGAACGGTCTCCTGATCTCTACCCTCGTCCTGTGCGGACCGGTGAGGGTCCGCCCGGGAGCGTACGGAGTGCAGCCATCCATGCGAGTCTCCCTCAGCGGGTCCGACCTGACCTTCGCGATCGTCCGCCGCATCGCGGTCGGCGTCGTGGCCGTCTTCGTGGTGCTCTGCTACCTCTACGGCCCGGCCGCGTCCCCCGCCATGCGCAACCAGGCGGTCAGACGAGTGCAACGAGCACGCCGAGGGCAACTGGCGCAGCTTCCGGCTGAGCTGGAACGTCGGCGTCTACCCGCACTGGACCTGCAGCGACGCCAGCAAGCCCACCCAGCCGGCCGTCAGCCTCGGCTGGTGGACGAACCCGTTCGAGGGCTGAGCCGCTCGACGACCTCGTCCAGCGTGGCGTGGTCCAGCGTGATGTTCGGGAAGCCGGCCAGGCTGCGCATCGGGAAGTTGCCGACCACCCGCTGAAGCGCCTCGTCACCGAGCATCCCCGCGAGCCGACCGTCGTCGCGCGTGCCCACGACCTCGGCCAGCGCGGCCGAGCCGTCCGGGTCCGCCAGCCACTCCTGGAGCGACGACATCGGCCCGAGCGGTGCCGCCACGCGGGCCGCGTCGACGTGCACGACCTGGCTGACCGGCAGGTCGCGCGACGACGAGCCGACCGAGATGCCGAACTCCCCTGCCTCGAGCACCCAGTCGCGCACCGTCTCCGACCAGAAGGACAGGTCGCGCGCGGTCAGCTCGAAGGTCGCGACACCGCTCTCCCCCGGCGCCAGGTCGAGCTTGGTGAAGCCCTTGAGCTCGCGCACAGGGCGCGCGACCGACGCCTCCGGGTCGTGCACGTAGAGCTGGACCACCTCGTGACCCGCCCGCTCGCCGGTGTTGGTGACCCGACAGGTCACCGTCAGCCGCAGGTCGCCCCCCTCGTGACCCCCGTGGCTGCCGCGCACCGCGACGGTCAGGTCGTCGTACGCGAAGGACGTGTAGGACAGCCCGTGGCCGAACGGGAACGAGACCGGCTGCTCGAGCCGGTCGTGGCCGCGGTAGCCGACGAAGACGCCCTCGCCGTAGCGGACGTGGCCGGAGTCGCCCGGGAAGCTGAGGTACGACGGGGAGTCCTGGAGTCGCAGCGGGATGGTCTCGGCCAGCCGTCCACTGGGGTTCGCGACGCCGAGCAGCAGGTCGGCCACCGCACCTCCGGCGGCCTGGCCGGACAGCCAGCACTCGAGGATCGCGTCGGCGTCGTCCTGCCAGTCTGAGGTGAGCACCGCGGAGCCGTTCGCGAGCACGACCGCGACGCGGTCCGAGACCCGGCGGACGGCTCGGAGCGAGCTCGACCTGCTGCGGCGGCAGGTCCATGTGCGTGCGGTCGAAGCCCTCGGACTCGGCGGCCGACGGCAGCCCGAGGAACACGACGACCACGTCGGCGTCCCGGGCCAGCCCCACCGCCTCCTCGACGAGCGCACCGTCACCGGCGTCTCCGTCGAGCACGTAGCCGGGGGCGAAGCCCACCTCCACCCCGTCCGGTACGGCGGCCCTCAGCTCGTCCAGCGGGACGTCGACCCGGGTCGGGTTCACCTGCGAGCTGCCGGCGCCCTGGAAGCGCGGGGTGCGGGCGAGCTCACCCACCACGGCGACCTTCCCGCCGGGCTGCGGAGCGAGCGGGAGCAGCCCGTCGTTCTTGAGCAGCACCGCTCCCTCGCGCGCGGCGGCGCGGGCCAGGGCGTGGTGCGCCTCGAGGTCGACGACGGTGTCCGGCCGGGCCTCGGTCACGGCACGGTCGACCAGGCGCAGCATCCGGCGCACCGCGACGTCGAGCACGGCCTCGTCGAGGTCCCCGGCGCGCACCGCGTCGACCAGCGCCCGGTCGCTCCAGCCGAGCTGCGGCGGCATCTCGAGGTCCAGCCCGGCCTTCACCGCCGCGACCCGGTCGTGCACGGCGCCCCAGTCGGAGACGACGACGCCCTCGAAGCCCCACTCGTCGCGGAGCACCGTGGTCAGCAGCCACGGGTCCTGCGAGACGTGCGTGCCGTTGACCCGGTTGTAGGAGCACATCACCGTCCAGGGCTTCGCCTCGGTGACGACCCGCTCGAAGGCCGGGAGGTAGATCTCGCGCAGGGTCCGCTCGTCCACGTCGGCGCTGACCCTGACCCGGTCGGTCTCCTGGTTGTTGGCCGCGTAGTGCTTCAGGGACGTGCCGACGCCCTGGCTCTGCACGCCCTGCACGAAGGCGGTGCCCAGGACGCCGGCGAGGTACGGGTCCTCGGAGAAGTACTCGAAGTTGCGGCCGCACAGCGGGGACCGCTTGATGTTCACGCCCGGGCCGAGGAGCACCGCGACCTCCTCCGCCTGCGTCTCGCGTCCGAGGGCCTCCCCCACGCGCCGTACGAGGTCGGTGTTCCACGACGAGGCCAGCGCGCACGCGGTCGGGAAGCAGGTCGCCGGGTTGCTCCCGGACAGGCCCGCGTGGTCGGCCTTGTCCGGTTGCTTGCGCAGCCCGTGCGGCCCGTCGGCCACCATCAGCGCCGGCACCCCGAGCCGCTCCACGGGCGCGGTGTGCCAGAAGTCGGAGCCGAGGCACAACGACGCCTTCTCCTCCAGCGTCAGCGCGGACAGGATCCCCTCGACGTCCAGGTGCTCAGCCATGGGCCGAGTCTGTCGTACGACCGGTGTGCGTGCCTATGCCCGGACGAGGAGCGAGCGGCGTGCCTCCCGCACGGCCTCCTCGCGGATCCGCACGTGCCAGAGATCGTGCTCGGCCAGCTCGTCGCGGTGCACCGTGGCCCAGCAGGTCGGGCAGACCCTGAGGTTGCGGTTGCGTGCGGTCACGTCCATGCGCACCAGGGTGATCCGGCCGGCTTGAGGATTCCTTGAATCGCAGCGCTCAGGACGCCTTGTCCCGCTGCCCCCAGGGGCTGCCGTACTCCGTGAGCAGGTCCAGGAACGGCACCGCGTCGAACGCCTCGGGGCCGAGCACCCCGCTGCCGGACCAGGTGCCGCGTGCCAGCAGCTCCAGCGCGACGACCGGGTTGACCGCGGTCTGCCAGACCACGCACTGGTGGCCGTACTCCCGCATCGACCACTCGTTGTCGACCACGTGGTAGAGGTACGTCGACCGGGGCGACCCGTCCTTGCCGGTGCCGGTGACCTGGAGCCCGGCGCAGGTCTTGCCGCGCATCCGGTCACCGAGGGCGGCCGGGTCCGGCAGGCAGGCCGCGACGACGTCGCGCGGGCTCACCTCGACGCCGGCCACGCGCACCTTCTCGGTCCGGTCGAGGCCCAGCTTGTGCAGGGTCTCCAGGACGCCGATGAACTCCGCCCCGAGGCCGTACTTGAACGTCGCGCGCCGCGCCTCCACCCAGCGCGGCATCAGGAGCACCTCCTCGTGCTCGACGTTCACGCACTCGACCGGCCCGATGCCCTCGGGGAAGTCGAACACCTCCGGCTCGCTGAACGGCGCCGTCGTGAACCAACCACGATCCTTCTCCCACACCACCGGCGGGTTGAGGCACTCCTCGATCGTGGTCCAGATCGAGAACGACGGCGCGAAGTCGTACCCCTCGACCGTGAGGTTCGCGCCGTCGCGCACGCCGAGCTCGTCGATCTCGCTGAACAGGTGGTCAGCGGCATACCGCGCGAACACGTCCGAGAGCCCGGGCTCCACGCCGATGCCGACCAGCGCGAGCCGACCGGCGGCCTCCCACCGGTCGGCCACCGCGAACTGCTCGTCGCCGAGCTTCACCCCCGTCTGCTCGTACGGCGCGTCCGGGTGCGGCTTCGACAGCGACATCGCCATGTCGAGGTAGTCGGCCCCGCCGGCGAAGGCGCCCTCGAAGATCGGCATCACGAACCGGGGGTCGACGGCGTTCATGACGTGGGTGATCCCGTGCTCGCGCACCAGCGTCTCGACCGAGGACGCGGAGGACGCGTCGACCTGGGCGGCGGTGAACCGCGGGTCGGCAGCCGCGGCCTTCTCGGCCCGGCCCAGGTCGTAGTCGGTGACCACGACGGTCTCGAAGAAGTCGCGCCGGGCCGCGATGGCGGCGAACGCCGCGCCGACGCCGCCGGCGCCGACCAGCAGGATCCTCACTGCCCGATGTAGGACATCACGTGCTTGACGCGCGTGTAGTCCTCGAGGCCGTACATCGACAGGTCCTTGCCGTAGCCGCTGTGCTTGAAGCCGCCGTGCGGCATCTCGGCGACGATCGGGATGTGGGTGTTGATCCACACGCACCCGAAGTCCAGCCCCTTGGCCATCCGCATGGCGCGGCCGTGGTCCTTGGTCCACACCGAGGAGGCCAGGCCGTACTTCACCCCGTTGGCCCAGCGCAGCGCCTCGGCCTCGTCGGAGAACTTCTGCACCGTGATGACCGGGCCGAAGATCTCGTCCTGGATGACCTCGTCGTCCTGCTGCAGCCCGGAGATGACCGTCGGGCTGAAGAAGAAGCCCTTGTCGCCCTGGCGGCTGCCGCCGATGTCGATGCTGGCGTGGTCGGGCAGCCGGCCGACCATCCCGGTGACCCGGTCCAGCTGGTTCTGGTTGTTCAGCGCGCCGTAGAGCACGTCATCGTCCGGCTGGCCGGTCTTGGTGTTCCTGGCCTGCTCGGTCAGGGCGGACACGAAGTCGGCGTGCACACCCGGGCCGGCGAGCACCCGGGTGGCGGCGGTGCAGTCCTGGCCGGCGTTGAAGTAGCCGGCGGCCGCGATGCCCTCGGCCGCCGCCGCGATGTCGGCGTCGTCGAAGACCACGACCGGTGCCTTGCCGCCGAGCTCGAGGTGGGCGCGCTTGAGCTGGGCGGCGGCCGATCCGGCCACCGCCATGCCGGCGCGGACCGAGCCGGTGATCGACACCATCTGCGGGACCGGGTGCTCGACGACCGCGCGGCCGGTGTCCCGGTCTCCGCACACCACGTTGAACACGCCCGGCGGGAGGAACTCCTGCGCCATCTCCGCGAACAGCGTCGTGGAGGCCGGCGTGGTGTCCGACGGCTTGAGCACGACGGTGTTGCCGGCGGCCAGCGCCGGCGCGATCTTCCAGACCATCATCATCAGCGGGTAGTTCCACGGCGTCACCTGGCCGACGACGCCGATCGGCTCGCGGCGGATGCTCGACGTGTGGTCCTTCATGTACTCGGCGGTGGCGCGGCCCTCGAGCACCCGCGCCGCGCCGGCGAAGAACCGGATCTGGTCGACGCAGGGCGGCAGCTCCTCGTCGGCGGTCAGCTGGATCGGCTTGCCGGTGTTCTCGCGACTCGACCCGCACGAACTCGTCGGCGCGCGCCTCCAGCGCGTCGGCGATCTTCAGCAGCGCCTTCTGCCGCTCGGCGGGCGTCGTGTCGCCCCAGGTCTCGAACGCGGCTGCCGCGGCCTTCATCGCCCGGTCGACGTCCTCCTCCTTGGAGGCCGGCGCCGCGGCGTACACCTCGCCGGTGGCCGGGTTGACCAGGTCGTACGTCGAGCCGTCGGCGGCGTCCACGGCCTCGCCGTTGACGATGTTGCGGAATCTCAGGTCGGCCATCGAGGGATCACTCCTGCGTCGCGGGGTGGGTCGGGTGGCCCGAGCCTACCGACGGCACGACGAAATCGGTACGCCTCAGGGTGAAGAACGACGGATTCCACCTTGGTAGTCGGTCGAAGCCGTCGTTTCCGCCCGTCAGGCGCGATGCACGACCTGACCGTCGACGTACGTCGCGACCACCCGCGTGCCGCCGATGCCGGCCGGGTCGCCCACGAACGGGTCGCGATCCAGGACGGCCAGGTCCGCGAGCATCCCCGGCGCCAGCGAACCGGTCTCGTCGAGGTGGTTCACGTACGCCGAGCCGGAGGTGTACGCCGCGAACGCCTGCTGCACACCCAGGGCCTCCTGGGGCAGGAACGGCTCCCCCGGTGCGTCGGCGTCGACGCGGTTGACTGCGACGTGCAGGGCAGCCAGCGGGTCGGGCGTGCTGACCGGCCAGTCGCTGCCGGCAGCGAGCCGGACGCCGGCCCGGGCGAGCGAGCCGAACGGGTACTGCCACTGCGCCAGCTCCTCGTCGAGGAACGGCAGCGTCATCTCGGTCATCGCATCGTCGTTGACCGCCCAGAGCGCCTGGATGTTCGCGGTGACGTCGAGGTCGGCGAACCGGCGGCGGTCGGCGGGTGCGACGACCTGCAGGTGGGCGACGTGGTGCCGGCCGGTCGACCGCCCGTTGGCCGCCCGCGCGGCCTCGAAGCCGTCGAGTGCCTCGCGGACCGCCCGGTCGCCGATCGCGTGCACGTGCACCTGGAAGCCCTCGGCGTCGAGCCGGGTCACCGCGTCCCGCAGCAGCGCCGGGTCCACGAAGGACAGCCCCGCGTTGTGGGTGTGCCCGCCGCAGCCGTCGCGGTAGGGCGCGGACAGCCCGGCCGTGTAGTTCTCCACCACGCCGTCCTGCATCACCTTCACCGACCCGGCGACGAGCCGGCCGACGGTGTACGTCGCACGCCGCTCCAGCAGCCGCTCCACCTGCTCCAGGCCGGCGTCGCGCTCCCACCACAGGGCGCCGCGCACCCGGGCCGTCAGCCGGTCGTTGCGCACCGCCCGGAGGTAGGCGGAGGCCGGGTCGCCGCTGCCGGCGTAGACCCCCAGGATCGCGTCCTGCCAGGCGGTGACGCCCAGCGAGTGCAGGTACTTCTGGGCGACGAGGAGCCCCGCGTCGTACTCCTCGTCCGTGGTCGGCGGGATGTGCCGCTGCACGAGCGCCATCGCCCCCTCGTGCAGCGTGCCGGAAGGCGTCCCGTCCGGGCCGCGCTCGATGCGCCCGTCGACCGGGTCGGGCGTGCTCGCGTCTGACGCCGGCGAGGCGCAGCGCCGCGCTGCTCACCCAGGCGCCGTGGTGGTCGCGGTTGGGCAGGAACACCGGCCGGTCGCCGACCACCGCGTCGAGGTCGGAGGCCCGCGGACCGCTCGGGCCGAAGGCGGGCATCGCCCACCCGCCACCGAGCACCCAGGGCCGGTCCGGGTGGGCCTCGACGTAGCTCCGCACGGCGGTGAGGTACGCCTCCGGCGTGGCCAGACCGGACAGGTCGCAGCGCATCCGCTCGACGCCGCCCTGCACCGGGTGGACGTGCGCGTCCTGGAAACCGGGCAGCACGAGCCCCCCGGCCAGGTCGACGACCTCCACGCCGGGGCGCTCGAGGTCGGCCAGGTCGGTCTCGGGGAGCACGCCGAGCACCCGGTCGCCGGCCACGGCGAGCCCGTGCCCGGGGCGGTGGACCTGCCCGTCGAAGACGTGGCCGTTGCGGAACAGGAGGGTGGCGCGCTGCACGCGCCCAGTGTGCCAGCGCACGACGGAATCCGTGGCCGCAATGCCACCGAACCACGGACTAGGGCCGCGAACAGGCGCCCCCACAACGGATTCACTTGCTCTCCCTGGGCGGGGCGGGCACGATGGGACCAACGACCCCGAGGAGACATATTCATGACGTCCGAGCATTTCCGTTCCCCGCACCGGGGCGACCAGAACTTCATGCCGTCCGCCGCGGTCCCCGCCGATGCGGCGAAGGGTCCGGGTCCCGCCCTCGACGACGAGGTCTACGCCGGCCTCCAGAAGTCCGCACGCGAGCACCTGTGGATGCACTTCACGCGGCACTCGAGCTACGACCACGGGGACGTGCCGGTGATCGTGAAGGGCGAGGGTGCCTACATCTACGACGCCAAGGGACGCCGCTACCTCGACGCGCTGGCCGGGCTGTTCGTGAGCCAGCTCGGCCACGGCCGCACCGAGCTCGCCGAGGCCGCTGCGAAGCAGGCCCGCGAGCTGGCGTTCATGCCGCTGTGGTCCTACGCGCACCCCAACGCGATCGAGCTCGCCGAGCGGGTCGCGAACTACGCACCGGGCAACCTCAACCGGGTGTTCTTCACCAGCGGCGGCGGCGAGGCGGTCGAGACCGCGTGGAAGCTCGCCAAGAACTACTTCAAGCTCGTCGGCAAGCCGATGAAGCACAAGGTGATCTCCCGTGCGATCGCCTACCACGGCACCACCCAGGGCGCGTTGTCGATCACCGGGCTGCCGCCGCTCAAGCAGCAGTTCGAGCCGCTGGTGCCCTCGACGTTCCGGGTGCCGAACACGAACTTCTACCGCGCCCCCGAGCAGTTCCAGGGCGGCCGGCCGGGCGACCTGGAGGCGTTCGGCAAGTGGGCCGCTGACGAGATCGCGGTGGCGATCGAGAACGAAGGCCCCGACACCGTCGCCGCGGTGTTCCTGGAGCCGGTGCAGAACGCCGGCGGCTGCTTCCCGCCGCCGCCCGGGTACTTCCAGCGGGTCCGCGAGATCTGCGACGAGTACGACGTGCTGCTGGTCTCCGACGAGGTCATCTGCGCGTTCGGACGGCTGGGGCACATGTTCGCCGCCGAGCGGTTCGGCTACGAGCCAGACATGATCACCTGCGCCAAGGGCATCACCTCCGGCTACGCGCCGCTGGGCGCGATGATCGCCAGCGACCGGCTCATGGAGCCGTTCCTGCACGGCACCGAGTCGTTCGCGCACGGCTACACCTTCGGCGGCCACCCGGTCTCGACCGCGGTCGCGATGGCCAACCTCGACATCTTCGAGAAGGAAGGCATCAACCGGCACGTCCTGGACACCCAGGACGCCTTCCGGGCCACCCTGGAGAAGCTCAACGACCTGCCGATCGTCGGCGACGTGCGCGGTGAGGGCTACTTCTACGGGATCGAGCTGGTCAAGGACAAGGCCACCAAGGAGACGTTCAACGACGCCGAGGCGGAGAAGCTGCTGCGCGGCTTCCTGTCCAGGGCGCTGTTCGAGTCCGGGCTCTACTGCCGGGCCGACGACCGTGGCGACCCGGTCATCCAGCTCTCGCCGCCGCTGATCTGCGGCCAGGAGCACTTCGACGAGATGGAGCAGAAGCTGCGCTCCGTGCTCGAGGAGGCCTGGACCAAGCTGTAACCGAGCTGCGGCTGGGGGTTGTGACCGCGGGCCGGGGGGCCGGCAGCACGCGGCACGAGGACGAGGGGCCGACCCGCGAGGGGTCGGCCCCTCGCCGTCATGCCCGCGCGTACGTCGCGTCGTCGGTGATGTCGGAGCGGCTGTAGTCCTTGAGGGCCGCGCACGCGGCGAGCGTGATCAGCGCCGAGACGAAGATGTAGGTCGCCACGGCGTACCCCGTCCCGAACTCGTGGATGAGGAACGTCGCCACGAGGGCCGCCGGTCCGCCGGCCACGACCGAGGCCAGCTGGTAGCCGAGCCCCGCCCCGCCGTAGCGCAGCGAGGTCGGGAAGCTCTCCGCGATCAGCGAGGCCTGGGGACCGTACTGCATGGCGTGCGGGATCAGCCCGAGGCAGAGCGCCAGGAAGACGATCCACGTCACGCCGCTGTCGAGCATCGTGAAGTAGACGAACCCCCACACACCCATGATCGCGGCGCCGGTCATGTAGATCCGCTTGCGGCCGACGGTGTCGGACAGGTGTCCGAAGACGGGCAGCAGCACGAACTCGATCGCCGCCGCGATCAAGGTCCCGATGAGGACGAAGTCGTTGCTGAAGCCGTGCGTCGTCGTCGGTCAGGTAGGCCAGCACGAAGGCGGTCACCACGTAGAACGGCATCTGCTCCGACATCCGGATCAGCGCCGAGAGGATGATCTCCTTCGGGTGGTTCTTGATGACCTCGAGGACGGGCGCCTTCTTGACCGACTTCTCCTTGATGACCTTCGCGAACATCGGCGTCTCCAGGATCTGGAGCCGGATGTAGAGGCCGACGGCCACCAGCAGGAGGCTGCACAGGAAGGGGATCCGCCAACCCCAGGACACGAAGGCCGCCTCGGACGTGCTCGTGCTGACCAAGGTCAGGAAGCCGGTGCCGAGGATCAGCCCGCTCGCGACGCCGAGCTGCGGCCAGCTGCCCATCAGCCCGCGACGCTTCTGGTCGCCCCACTCCATCGACAGGAGCACCGAGCCGCTCCACTCGCCTCCGACCGCGATGCCCTGGATCAGTCGCAGCAGGATGAGCAGCAGCGGTGCCGCGGCACCCCACGCGGCGGCACCGGGCAGGACTCCGATCAGCGTCGTCGCCAACCCCATGAGCAGCAGGGTCACGATCAGCGTCGCCTTGCGGCCGATCCGGTCACCCCAGTGGCCGAAGAGCGCGGCTCCGATCGGCCGGGCCGCGAACCCGACGAAGTAGGTTGCGAAGGACTCCAGCGTGCCGACGTAGTGCGAGGAGTTCGGGAAGAACACCTCCGGGAACACCAACGCCGCCGCTGTGCCGTAGAGGAAGTAGTCGTACCACTCGATGGTGGTGCCGACGGTGCTCGCCAGTGCGGCCTTCCGGACCTGACGTCCACGCTCTGCCGTCTGCGCGGCGTCCTGGGCTCGTTCGGCCTGATTCGGGTCGAGGGTCATGGGTTTCTCCCGCCTCCGAGGTACGTGGTTGTCCCCACCAACCAAGTCGCGTACCCCGGTCCGTGTGACGTCAATCACCTTTCAACGAAACCGTTGAGTCCGATCCCGATCGGCTCAGGGCCCAGATGGCCAGATGTCGTACACAGCCACCCATCACGGACCTCTGTCCACCGGGCCGAAACTCTGTTCGGCACCGTCCCCGGCCCTCGCGAATCCGGTCGGCGAAGGCAGACAGCGCGATCACATCAGGAGTCGAAGCCGAGCCCCGCCCGGTCCAGCGTGCGCAGCCAGAGGTTCCGCCGACCGCCCCGCGCGTCCGCCCGCGCGAGCGACCAGCGGGTGAGCTGGACCCCGACCGAGCGCAACGGCTCGGGCGGGAACGGGAGCGGCTTCTCGCGGACCATCGCCAGCCGGGTCCGCTCGGTCTCCGCGTCCGCGAGGAGGTCGAGCGCGACCTCGGCGCCGAAGCGGGTGGCCGCGACGCCAAGGCCGGTGTACCCGAGCGCGTAGGCCACGCGGCCGCCGTACGCCGTGCCGTAGAACGCCGCGAACCGGGTGCAGGTGTCGATGACACCGCCCCACCGGTGCGTGAACCGCAGACCCTCCAGCTGGGGGAACGTGTCGAAGAACTGACGTGCCAGCAGGTCGTGCGTCCTCCCCTGCTCCAGCGCCGGGTCGACGCGGCTGCCGAAGTGGTACACCGCGTCGTAGCCGCCCCACAGGATCCGGTCGTCGCGGGTCAGCCGGTAGTAGTGGAAGAGGTTCGACGCGTCTCCGACCCCCTGCCGAGCGGCCCAGCCGACCGACGCCCGCTGGGCCGGTGTGAGCGGTTCGGTCATCAGCGCGTAGTCGTAGACCGGCACGGTCATCAACCGGAGCCGCCGCAGCAGCGGTGGGAACGCGTTCGTGCCGAGCACCACCCGGTCGGCGCGCACCTCGCCGTCCGGGGTGCGTGCGTGCAGCGCGCCCGCGTGGTCGCCCAGCGCGCTCGCGGTCGTGCCCTCGTAGATCCGCACCCCGACGTCGAGGCACGCCTGCCGCAGTCCCCATGCCAGCCGCGCCGGCTCGACCATGACCGTGCTGGTGGGCTCGAGGACGCCGGCGAGGTACGTCGGCGAGTGCACCTCCGCCCGGACCGCGTCGACGTCGAGGAACCGTGCGTCGTGACCCGCCGCCCGCAGGTCCGAGGCGTACGACGCGAGCTCGTCCACCTCGTGCGGTGCGGTGGCGACGGTCAGCTCACCGGTCTCCTCCCAGTGGCAGTCGATGCCGCGCCACCGGACGGTCTCACCGATCGCACGGAGGTTCTCGGCACCGAGCCGGTCCAGCTCGGCGAGCTCGGACGGCCAGCGGGCGAGGCCGTTCGCGAAGCCGTGGGTCAGGCTCGCCGAGGCGAAGCCGCCGTTGCGACCGCTCGCCTGGTCGCCGCAGTGGCCGGCCTCGACCAGCACCACGTCGCAGGTCGGGTCGCGCTCCTTGGCGCGCAAGGCCGCCCAGAGGCCGGTGTAGCCGCCGCCCACGACGAGCAGGTCGCATGACTCGGGTCCCCGCAGGCGAGGCAGCGGGACCGGCCGGGCCGGGTCGTCGAGCCAGAAGACCGTCGGCGACGCGTCGCCCAGGGCGGCGTGCACGTCAGGCGGGACGGCGCCGCTGCAGCACTCCCCCACCGAGCACGAGGAGCAGGGCCACGGCGAACATGACGGTGCCGATCACGTTCACCTGCGGCGGGATGCCGCGCTGCGCGGAGCCCCAGACGAACATCGGGAAGGTGATCGTGTTGCCGTGGTTGAAGTTCGTGACGATGAAGTCGTCGAACGACAGCGAGAAGCTCAGCAGCGCGGCGGCCAGGATGCCCGGGAACACCAGCGGGAACGTGATCCGCCAGAACGCCTGCCACTCGTTGGCGTAGAGGTCCATCGCGGCCTGCTCCAGCGACGAGTCCAGCCCCGCCAGTCGCGCCTTCACCGTCACCACCACGAACGACAGGCAGAACATGATGTGCGCGACCAGGATCGACCAGAAGCCGAGGCTGCCGGACAGCCCGACGGCGGCGAACAGCGCGAGCAGGGACGAGCCCATCACGACCTCGGGAGTCGCCATCGGCAGGAAGATCAGCAGGCTCGTCGCCGCCCGCCCGCGGAAGCGGTGCCGCACCAGCGCGAACGCGACCAGCGTGCCGAGCGCTGTCGCGCCGAGGGTGGCCAGGAAGCCGATCTGCAGGCTCTTCACGACGGCGCCGCACATGCCGCTCGGACCGCACGGGTCGAGCCAGTTGTTCAGCGTGAAGCCGTCGAACTCGTAGGACAGCCGGCTCGTCGGGTCGTTGAACGACATCAGCACGACGAAGAAGATCGGCAGGAACATGTAGACCAGCACGAGCATCGCCACCCCCATCAGGGCGTGGTCGGACAGCCAGCGTCCGGCGCGCATCAGAGGAGCTCCTCTGTGCCGGCGCGGCGCACGTAGACGAGCACCATCGCCACGATGACGAGCATGAGCATGACGGAGCAGGCGGCCGCCACGGGGTAGTCGAGCTGCACCAGGAACAGGCTGTCGATGACGTTGCCGATCATGTACTGCTTCGGCGTCCCGAGCAGCTCGGCGTTGATGTAGTCACCGGCGGCCGGGATGAAGGTCAGCAGCGTGCCGGCGACCAGCCCGGGCATCGAGAGCGGCAGGGTGACCTTGCGGAACGACGTGAACCCGTTGGCGTACAGGTCCTTGCTCGCCTCGACCAGCCGCAGGTCGATCTTCTCCAGGCTGGCGTAGAGCGGCAGCACCATGAACGGCAGGAAGTTGTAGGTCAGACCCGTGACGACGGCCACCGACGTGGCCAGCAGCCGACCGTCAGGACCGAGGATGTGCAGCGCCTGCAGGGTGTTCACGACGAACCCGTTGTCGGACAGGATCGACTTCCAGGCCAGCGTGCGCACCAGGAAGCTCGTGAAGAACGGCGCGATGACCATCACCAGCATGAGGTTCTTCCAGCGCCCGGCCTTGAACGCGATCGCGTAGGCCAGCGGGTAGGCCAGGAGCAGCGCGAGCGCGGTCGCCACACCGGCGTACAGCATCGACCGGAGGAACGGCGCCTGGAACGACTGCAGCGCGTGCCAGTAGTTCGAGAACGACCAGGTCATCGCGTAGCCGGTGTCCAGCGAGCCGTTGGGGTCGTAGAGCGAGGTGGCGGCGAGCTGGATGGTCGGCACCAGGAAGAACACGATCAGCCACAGCATGCCCGGCAGCAGGAGCAGGTAGCCGGCCCTGGACGGGCGCCGCCCCGGCGCGACGGGCTTGTGCCCGACGGTCTCCTCCGCCACCTCCGCTGCCGCGAGGCTCATTCGACACCTCCCGACAGCGCGGCGTAGGACTCGTCACCGGCGTGCGCGTCCTGGTCGGCGTCGAGCAGGAACGTATGCGTCGGCGTCCAGTGCAGGTCGACCCGGTCGCCCACCGTGAAGCTGTCGCGGGCACCGCTGTTCTGCTCGAAGACCGTGAGCTCCTGGCCCCACGGCATCCGCACGAGGTACTGCGTGCTCACACCGATGAAGCTGACGTCGCTGACCTGGCCGCCGCCGAGCCGGTTGCTCCCGTCGGCGGTCTCGCTGCCGCTGCCGGCCAGGAAGACCTTCTCCGGGCGGACCCCCACCCACACGGTCCCGTCGGTACGACGGGCGCGCGACCGTGGCGCGCCGAGCTTGCTGCCGTGGGCGTCGACGACGATCTCCTCGCCGTCGCGTCCGGCCACCTCGGCCTTCACCAGGTTGGACTGGCCGAGGAAGTTGGAGACGAACGTGGTGGCGGGCGAGTCGTAGAGCTCGGCGGGAGCGCCCATCTGCTCGATCTCTCCGTGGTTCATCACCGCGATGGTGTCGGCCATCGTCATGGCCTCCTCCTGGTCGTGGGTGACGTGCACGAAGGTGATGCCGACCTCGGTCTGGATCCGCTTGAGCTCGATCTGCATCTGCCGGCGCAGCTTGAGGTCGAGCGCGCCGAGCGGCTCGTCGAGCAGCAGCACCTGGGGACGGTTGATCAGCGCCCGGGCCAGGGCGACCCGCTGCTGCTGACCTCCCGACAGCTGGGCCGGACGACGCTTGCCGTAGGCACCGAGCTCCACCAGCTCGAGCATCTCCTCGACCTTCTTCTTCACGTCCTTGTGCCCGCGCCGGCGCAGGCCGAACGCGACGTTCTCGAAGATGTCCAGGTGCGGGAACAGCGCATAGCTCTGGAAGACGGTGTTGACCGGGCGCTTGTAGGGCTTGAGCCGGCTGATGTCCTGACCGGCGATGGTGATGGTGCCGCTGGTCGGCTCCTCCAGGCCTGCGACCATCCGCAGGGTGGTGGTCTTGCCGCAGCCCGACGGTCCCAGCAGGGCGAAGAACCGGCCCTGCTCGACGACCAGGTCGAGGTCGTCGACCGCGGTGAAGGAGCCGAAGCTCTTGGTGACCGACGTGAGCGTGAGGTCGGCCCCTGCCTCCTGCCGGGCGGCTGCCTGCTGCGTCACGCCTGTCGTCGCGTCAGCCATGTGTTCAGGCTCCGATCACCGCAGCGAACTGCTTCTGGTAGGCCTGCTCGGTCTTCTGGTCCAGAGCCATGAAGCCCTTGGCGTTGGTCAGCGTGCTCTCGGTCGGGAAGATCAGCTCGTTGTCGACGATGCTGGGGTCGATCTTCTCCATCGCCTGCTTGGCGCCGTCGACGGGGCAGATGTAGTTGACCCAGGCCGCCAGCGTCGCGGCGTTCACCGGGTCGTAGTAGAAGTCCATCAGCTTCTCGGCGTTCTCCTTGTGGTCCGCCTTGTTCGGCACCATCATGTTGTCGCTCCAGAGGGACAGGCCCTCCTCGGGAGCGACGAACTTGATGTCCGGGTTGTCGAACTGCAGCTGGATGATGTCGCCGGACCAGGCCTCGCAGGCGACGACGTTGCCCTTGACCAGGTCCTGGGCGTACTCGTTGCCGGTGAACGCCCGCACCTGGCCGGAGTCGGTGGCCTTCTTGAGCCGGTCGATGGCCGCGGAGAACTCGTCCGAGTTGAAGTCCTCGGGGTCCGCCCCCTCCAGCAGCAGCATGAACAGCATCGTGTCGTGCATCTCCGAGAGCAGGCTGACCTTGCCCTTGAGGTCCGGACGCGTGAGCAGCTCGTCGAAGCTGCGGACCTCCTTGGTGAGCTTCGCGTTGTAGGCGATGCCGGTCAGGCCGCTCTGCCACGGGACCGAGTAGTCGCGGTTCTTGTCCCAGCTCGGCGACTGCAGGTTCTTGACCAGGTTGGCGTCGACGTTCGGGATCTTCGACTTGTCGAGCTTCTGGATCCAGCCGAGGCCGACCATCCGCGCGGCCATCCAGTCGGTCAGCGTCATGATGTCGCGGCCGGTCGGCTTGCAGTCGGCGAGCTGGTTGCGCACGACACCGAAGAACTCCGCGTTGTCGTTGATGTCGCTGACGTACTCGACCTTGATCCCGCTCTCCTGCTCGAACTTCTGCAGGGAGGGGAAGACCGTGACCTTCTTGCCGCCCTGCTTGACCTTCTTCTCGTCGATGTAGAGCGGCCAGTTCGAGAAGTGCAGCGTCTTCTCGCTCGCCGACAGGTCCTTGCTGACGCAGGAGCCGGCGGTCTGCTTCGCCGCCGGCGTGCCGCAGGCGGACAGGAGGGACGGAACTCCGAGCCCGAGGCCGGTGAGCCCGGCCGCGCGCAGGAAGCCGCGGCGGCTCACTGGTGAGGCCGTCATCAGGCGGCGAAGGTCGTCGGGTCCTGGGGCAGCAGGTCGGGGCATCAGACCGTGTCCTCTCGTCGGCGGGGCTCCTAGGAGGGTCTGTGGATCTTGTCAGAGCATAAGACCGCGAACAAGGGAATCAGTAGGTGCGAAACAATCCCGCAACGGAATCCTTTGCCAAAAGCGACCGAAATCTTTGACGCCTCTCAGTCGGCGTGCCACGATCTCCCGCGTGACCAGCCGCGCCGCCCGCCACGGGTCTCTCGGAAGCCCGCGCCCCGCGATCGTGCTCGACGACGTCTCGAAGGCGATCATCGAGGAGCTGCAGCTGGACGGCCGCCGCTCGTACGCCGCGATCGGCAAGGTCGTCGGACTGTCGGAGGCCGCGGTCCGTCAGCGCGTCCAGCGGCTCGTCGACAGCGGCGTCATGCAGGTCGTGGCGGTCACCGACCCCATGGAGCTCGGCTTCGCCCGCCAGGCCATGATCGGCATCCGCACCACCGGCAGCCTCGAGCCGATCGCGGACGCCGTCGCGGCGCTCGACGAGGTCGACTACGTCGTGATCACCGCGGGCTCCTACGACCTGCTCGTCGAGGTGGTCTGCGAGAGCGACGAGGCCCTCCTCGAGGTGCTCTCCACCAAGATCCGCACCATCGAGAACGTCGTCTCGACCGAGACCTTCGTCTACCTCCAGCTGCGCAAGCAGACCTACTCCTGGGGCGTCCGCTGAGCGGTCCGAGCAGCACCTGGGCGCGCCTCTCCCTCTGGCACGAGAGCGCCGACGACGACTGGTCGCCGCGGCCCGCCCTGCCCGGCAGCACCGAGGCCGACGTCGTCGTGGTCGGCGCCGGGTTCACCGGCCTCTGGACCGCCTACTACCTGCTGGCCGCGCAGCCCGATCTTCGCGTGATCGTGCTCGAGGCCGAGACCGCCGGCTTCGGCGCCTCGGGCCGCAACGGCGGCTGGTGCTCGGCGCTGTTCCCCGCCTCCCTGGCCAAGGTCGCGGCACTCCCCGGGTCGTCGCGTACGGCGGCGCTCGCCCTGCACCATCAGATGCGGGCGACCGTCGACGAGGTTCTCGACGTCGCCGAGCGTGAGGGCATCGACGCCCGGGCCCGCAAGGGCGGCACCGTGTCCCTGGCCCGGACGCCCGCCCAGCTGCGCAGCGCCCGCGACGAGGTCGCCACCGCGCGCGCCTGGGGCCGGGGCGCGGACGACGTACGCCTGCTCGACGAGGCCGAGGCGCGCGCCCGGCTCGACGCGACCGGCACGCTCGGCGGCACCTACACGCCGGACTGCGCGGCGATCCATCCGGCCCGCCTCGTGCGCGGCCTCGCCCGGGCCGTGGAGCGGCGCGGAGGCCGGATCCACGAACGCACCCGGGTCACGGCGCTGGAGCCCGGCCGCGCGGTCACCCCGCACGGCACCGTCCGCGCCGACGTGGTGGTGCGCGCGACCGAGGGGTACACCCACTCGCTCGCCGGCATGGCGCGCGACGTGATCCCGGTCTACTCGCTGATCGTGGCCACCGAGCCACTGCCGCCGTCGGCGTGGGAGCGGATCGGGCTGCGGGAGCGCGAGACCTTCACCGACCACCGCAACCTGATCATCTACGGCCAGCGGACGGCCGACGACCGGCTGGTCTTCGGCGGACGCGGCGCGCCGTACCACTTCGGCTCGGCGACCCGGCCGGACTTCGACCGCGAGCCCCACGTGTTCGACATGCTGCGCGCGACGCTGGTGGAGATGCTGCCGCCGGTGGCCGGCGCCCGGTTCACCCATGCGTGGGGCGGCGCGCTCGGCGTGCCCCGGGACTGGGTCGCCTCCGTCGGTCTCGACCGCGACACCGGGCTGGCCTGGGCGGGCGGCTACGTCGGCGACGGCGTCGGTACGACGAACCTGGCCGGCCGGACGCTGCGGGACCTGGTGCTCGGCCACGACACGGAGCTGACCCGGCTGCCGTGGGTCGGGCACCGCTCCCGCCGCTGGGAGCCGGAGCCGCTGCGGTGGCTCGGCGTCAACGCGGGGCTGCGCGCGATGACGGTCGCGGACGCCGAGGAACGGCTCACCGGTCGGCGCAGTGTCGTCGCACGGCTGATGGCACCGCTCGTCGGCGGTCACTGACCCGCGCCGCGCGCCCGGACTCTCGCATCCTGAGAAACGTGCGGACCCCGGTTGACCAGGGTCCAAAGAACACTAAGTTACTCGTGTTAGTTGCTTATGCAGGTGCGTGCATGGGCGCGGGGGAAGCAACGGCGCCTCCCCCGGAGACCACGAACCGGCGTCGGGCCGCACGCCCGGCGCTTCTCTCGGAGGTTCACGTGCCACATCACCGTCCCCCCGTCCGACGACCACGACGCCTCGTGCTCGTCGCCGCGGTCACGGCCCTGCTGCCGCTGACCGTCCTCGCCCCCTCGTCCGCCACCCCCAGGACCGGGCCCGCGCCGACCGGACCCTCGACCGGTCTCGACGACCTGGTCGGCGGGGTCGGCGGGCTCGCCGGGGGCCTCCCCGGCACCGCCGGCCGCGACGCCTCGGGCATCCTCACCCCGAAGTCGTCCGTCAGCGGCACCGACGGCAAGAGCTACTGGGTGCAGAACCACCTGGACCAGAAGAAGATCACCACCGCCGCGCAGGCCGACAGCTCCCCCAAGGAGTACCTCCTGGTCTGGGCCGGCGACGTCAACGAGGCCGACAAGAGCGGCAGCGAGCTCACCACCGTGCCAGGGTCGGTCGGACCGAGCAGCGTCGGGCAGAAGGACCTGGTCGGCCCGGACTTCCTCGCCGTCGTCGACGCGACCAAGGGCTCCCCGACCTACGGCGAGGTGGTCAACACCGGCACCGTCGGCCCGCTGGTCGAGAACGAGCCGCACCACATGCAGTACGTCTGGCACAAGGGCAACAGCGTGTTCGCCGGTGGCCTGTTCAGCGACGCCACCTACGTCTTCGACGTGTCGAAGCTGCCCGAGCTCTCCCTCAAGGGCGTCAACCTGCCCACGGACACGCTGTGCGGCTCGGTTCCCGACGCCTACTGGGTGACCAAGGACGGCGGCGCCTACGGCACCTACATGGGTGGCCCCGACCTGCCCGGTCCCTGCACCTACACCGACGGCTCCACCCGGATCGGCAACGGCTTCGCCGGCAGCCCCGGTGAGGTGGTCCGCCTCGACGCGGACGGCAAGACCGTCAGCGAGGCGCCGGCCACCCCGGACGAGGCCGAGACCGAGCAGCGGTGCGACAACATCCCCGCGCTGCCCAAGCCGACCTGCGCGAACCCGCACGGCATCCAGGCCCGCGAGGACCTCGACACCCTGGTGACCAGCGACTACAACGAGCCGCGCAACATCATCCTGAACCCGGTGCAGGCACCCTCGTCGTACCTCCGCCGGCCGACCGTCCGCACCTGGGACATCTCCGACCGCGACCACCCCAGGCTCAAGGCGGTGTCGTTCCTGCCGGACGGCCCGCGCAAGGGACTGGTGCCGCACCAGGAGGAGCCGCGGGCCGCCATGGAGACCACGGTCACCAACCAGCCCGGCCACAAGGGCGCGTTCGCCGAGACCATGCAGGGCGGCGCGATCTACTACACGCCGGACATCACCGCGGCGAAGCCGCAGTGGCGCGAGGTCTTCGACCTGACCACGTCGAACAAGCAGGCCGACCCGAAGCTCAACGCCTACGGCGGCGGCTCGAACGGCGGCTGGCTGCAGACCAGCCCGGACGACAGGTACCTCTACCACGCGGTCGTCGGGCGCCCGAAGAGTGGCGACGACGCCGGCTCCCCGCCGTACATCCTGGTGCTCGACATCCAGAAGCTGCTCGCCTCCGGGGACGCCCCGTCCTGCGACATCGACACCCTGGACGAGGTCACGGCCGGGGGCGCGGAGAGCGACTGCCCCGCCGTCGCGAGCATCCTCAACGCTCCCGGCGGTCCGCACTGGGGGGCGCTGGACAACCTGAGGCTCGGTGAGGACGGGAAGTACCACGAGACGACCGTGCCCACGCGGCTGGCGTACTCGAACTACTTCGTCGCCCGCACCGGCCTCAACGGCGACCATCGCGTCTGCCTGGCCGACATCGGCGAGGGTGCGAAGCTCGGCCTCGACGAGACGTTCCGCGACGAGCGCACGGGCACCCCGTGCATCGACTTCGACCGGGACAGCTGGCCGCACGGCGACTGGGGGCCGGCCAAGCCGCACTCCCTGCTCTTCGTCGCGGCCGACGACGACGTCGCGGACGGCGAGTAGCCGTGCGTCGTCTCACCCCAGCCCTCGTCGCGGCCGTCCTGCTCGGGGCCGGCGGCTGCGCCGCGGGACAGGCTCCCGCCGTCGACTCCGCGGAGTCGGCGGCGGGGGCCGGTGTCCCCACCGCCCGGACGGCGGCGGGCTTCGGCCACCTCGGTGGCAACCCGGAGGCCTCGGTCGAGATCCTCGGCGGCCGGGTGCGTCCGGGCGTGCCGACCGTCGAACGCCAGCTCCACGACGGCGTCCTGGTCACACTCACCGTCACGCCCGCCCGCCCCGGCTGGAACCTGGTGCGGGTCGACACCGCCGGACCGGCCGGCCACGACGAGCACCAGCAGCACGGCCACCACGAACACACCGCGCGCCCGGGGCCGGTCACCGTCGGGACCGATCCCGACCACCTCGTCGCCGCGACCCCGCGCCCCGGCACCGACGGCGATTGGGCGCGGGTCCGGCTGCCGGCCGGCGCGTCGACGGTCTACGTGGGCCACGGTGCCGAGCACCGGCTGCCGTTCCCCGTCGACACCGGCAGCGCCTCCGGGGCTCCGGCGCCGACCGTGCCGGGGGCGGACGGCCCCGAGTGCGCCGCCGCGTCGGCGGGCCGCGTGCTCGCGGGCGACGTCTCCCGTCTCGACCGCTGCCCGGCCGCCGCGCTGTCCGCGGCCGACGCGGCCGACCTGCGTGCCATGGTCACGACCCTCGCCGACCGGCGGGTGCCGGCCGTCGCGCTGCTGGCCGACGGCTCGGTCCGCGGTCGCGCCGCGCGGTCCGTCGTCCTCAAGACGGCCACGGCCCGTGGCCTGCGGGTCGTCGACGCGAGCCGGACCCACGACGGCGCCCTCGTCGTGGTGGCCGGCTGGTCCGGCGCCTCCCGCGGGCTGTCGAGGGCCGCGCAGGAGCAGCGGCGCGGCGTCGCCTACGAGCACGGCGTCTGGCTGGCGCCCTGGCTTCTGACACCCGGCGTGGTCGACGCGGTCAGCGGCACGGTGCTGCCGCTCCGGTTCGACGTCCGCGGCACCGAGGCGCAGACCTACACCGCGGCCCTGCGCAGGACCCTGCCGTCCGTCGCCCCGACCGAGGCCGGCTTCGCCGGGTGGCTGCGCGGTCACCGGGTGGCCTACGACGGGCCGGCCAGCCTGTACGCCGCGGCCCGCACCGCCTTCATGGCGGCGGCACCGGGACACGCGCAGCACGAGACCACGGTCGGCTGGTTTCCCGGCGGCACGGTGACACGGGTCAGCGCCCCGTTGAAGGAGCGTGCCGGCTGACCCACCCGATCGACGTACGACGCAGGAAACCCTCTCGGAAACCCAAGGAGCACCCCATGTCTGTCGCCGACCGCCTCGGCAGGACCGACGCACCGGACCGTCCAGCCGTCTCCGCCTCCGCCCAGCCGCCCGCCCAGGTGCGGGTCGTGCTGGCCGGTCTCACCGTCGCCCTCGTGCTCGGAGGCCTCATCGCCACCACGTCGGGCGCCACCTCGTTCACGCTGTTCGTGATCGGGCTGGCGCTGGGTCTGGTGCTGTTCCACAGCCGCTTCGGCTTCACCTCCGCCTGGCGGCAGCTCGTCGCGGTCGGCCAGGGCAAGGCGCTGCGTGCGCACATGCTGATGCTGGCGGTGGCCTGCACACTGTTCGCCCCGGTGCTCGCCGGCGGCGTGACCCTGGCCGGACCGGCCACGCCGTCGCTCGCACCGGTCGGCACCAGCCTGTTCGTCGGGTCGTTCCTGTTCGGCGTCGGCATGCAGCTCGGCGGCTCCTGCGCCTCCGGCACCCTGTTCGCCATCGGCAGCGGCCAGAGCGCCATCCTGATCACCCTGGCCGGCTTCGTCGCGGGGTCGGTGCTCGGCGCCTACCACTTCACGTTCTGGACGCAGGACCTGCCGACGGGCACGCCCGTCTCGCTCGCCGACACCCGGTTCGGGTACCTCGGCGCCTGGGTGATCTCCCTGGCGGTGATGGGCGCGGTCGTCGCCGCGACGTACGTGGTCGCCCGTCGTCGCCGCCCGCCCGCCCTCGAGCAGCCACCGTCCGCCCGTGGCGCGGCGCGCGCGGTCCGCGGATCGTGGCCGCTCTGGGTGGGCGCACTGCTGCTGGCCGGGCTGAACCTCGTCACCCTCGTCGTGTCCGGCGGCCCCTGGGGCGTCACGTTCGCGTTCTCCCTCTGGGGCTCGAAGATCCTCGACCTCCTCGGCGTGGACGTGCAGTCGTGGCCGTTCTGGGCCGACCCCGCCAACGCCGCGAAGTTCGACGCCGGCGTGCTTGCCGAGAAGACCTCGGTCATGGACCTCGGCATCATCGTCGGCGCGCTCGTCGCGTCCGCCGCGGCCGGCGCGTTCGTGGTGCACCGGCGCATCCCCGCCCGCCTCGCTCTCGGCGCGGTCATCGGCGGCGTGCTCATGGGCTACGGCGCCCGCATCGCCTACGGCTGCAACATCGGCGCCTACTTCGGCGGCATCGCGTCCTTCAGCCTGCACGGCTGGCTGTGGGGCTTGACGGCCATCGTCGGCACCGTCGTCGGGCTCCGGCTACGACCGCTGTTCGGGCTCACCAACCCGAGGCCGGCCGACTCGGTGTGCTGAGCGCGGGCTGACCCGGCTTCCCTCCCGGCGCCGGCCTCCGGCCTGAAGGACCGATTCAGGCATTCACGCACGAACCCGGACACGCACTTGTACCGTGAATCGTGGGGGCTGAGTTTCGTCGGTTTCGGGAGGGAAGCCATGGGACCAGGCACGTCTTCGCGTGCCCGGGGAACGATCACGATCCTGGTGACGCTCGTCGTCGTCCTGGGCGAGTTCGGTTTCCTGCAGGCCGTCTACCACATGGACGACCATGTGGACGTGCAGCGCGCTGCCCAGGCCCGGGTCGCCGGCGCCCTGGACGCCTGGTCGCCCGGCAACGACACCGCCGCCGTCGAGGAGGCGGTGCGTGCCCTGGGCACCACCGACACCGCGGGCGCCCCCCGGCTGCAGGAGCTCACCCGCACCTGGGCGGGATCGCTCGACGACACCGACCTGCTGGCCGTGCGCACCGCCAACACCGCCATCGGCCAGGCCGTCGCCCGCGAGCAGTCGGCCGTGGACCGGCTGGCCGGCATCATCCTGGCCACCCTCCTGGTCCTGGTGTCGTTCGGCTGGTTCGTGTGGTTCCGCACGCTGGTCCGGCGACACCGCACGATGCAGCGCGAGCTCACCGAGCGCCAGGTCCTGGACGCCGGTGAGCGCCGGCTGCTCGCCCTGGTCCAGAACAGCGCTGACGTGGTGGCCGTCCTCGAGCCGGACTCCACCGCGATGTTCGTGAGCCCGGCGGCGCGGTCCGTCCTCGGCCTGGAGCCCGAGGAGCTGGTCGGCGCCCGCTTCGTCGACATCCTGCTCCCCCGCGACGTCCCGATGTTCATCCGGATGCTCGCCGCGTCCCGCGAGGGGGACCAACCGGTCATCCTGCGCACCCGGCACGCCGACGGGCGCGAGCTGGTGCTGGAGGGGACGCTCACCAACCTGATGGCCGAGGCCGCCGTGCGTGGCTGGGTGCTCACCGTCCGCGACGTCACCGACCGGCAGGCACTGCAGCAGGAGCTGAGCTACCAGGCCTTCCACGACTCGCTCACCGGGCTCGCCAACCGCCAGCTGTTCACCGACCGCCTCACGCACGCGCTGCGGCGCCGCCACGGGGCCACCGAGCCGCTGGCCGTGCTGTTCCTGGACCTCGACGACTTCAAGCACGTCAACGACAGCCTCGGCCACGGCATCGGCGACCGGCTGCTGGTCGCCGTCGCCGAGCGCATCAGCGGCGCGATCCGCGAGGGCGACACCGCGGCCCGCCTCGGCGGCGACGAGTTCGCGATCCTCATGGAGGACGCCTCCATCGACCTGGCCCACGAGGTCGCGCAGCGGCTCCTCGAGGCACTGGCCGTCCCGGTGGCCGTCGACGAGCACCTGCACTCGGTCCGGGCCAGCATCGGCATGGCCGAGGCCATGCCCGGCGCGGCGACCAGCGAGGAGACGCTCCGCAACGCGGACGTGGCGATGTACTGGGCCAAGGACCGCGGCAAGAGCACCGTCGCGGTCTACGAGGCCGGGCTGCACGCCGAGGCGCTCGAGCGGATGGCGCTGCGTGGCGAGCTGCAGCGCGCGATCCGCGAGAACCAGCTGACCCTGCACTACCAGCCCACGGTGGACCTCAGCTCGCAACGGATCACCGGTTTCGAGGCGCTGGTGCGCTGGAACCACCCGACCCGGGGACTGCTGCCGCCGCTGGAGTTCATCCCCGTCGCCGAGCAGAGCGGGCTGATCGTGCCCCTCGGCAGCTGGGTGCTCGAGACCGCGTGCCGGGCCGGCGCGGGCATGCAGAGCGACTGGCACCAGCCCACGATGGCGGTGAACATCGCCGCCCAGCAGCTGGCCAAGCCGGACTTCGTCGACGAGGTGGTCGACGTGCTCCGACGTACGGGCATGCCGGCGGAGCGGCTGGTCCTGGAGATCACCGAGAGCGTCCTGCTCGACGACATGGTCGGCACCATCGCCAGCCTGGTCCGGCTGCGCGACCGCGGCATCCGGGTGGCGATCGACGACTTCGGCACCGGCTACAGCTCGCTGTCCTACCTCGACCAGCTGCCGGTCGACGTCCTCAAGGTGGACAAGTCCTTCGTCGACAAGGTCTGCGCCGGCACCTCCGACACCTCGCTGGTCGAGGCGATCATCGCGATGAGCCACAGCATGCGGCTGACCACGGTCGCCGAGGGCGTCGAGCAGGCGGAGCAGGCCGCCTGGCTCAAGCACGCGCGCTGCTCGCTGGGCCAGGGCTACCTGTGGTCGCGACCGGTCGAGCTCGAGGCGGCCCGCGAGCTGCTGCTCAAGGGCACCCACCGCGGCCCCCAGCCCCTGGCCGCGCTGCCTGCCGCCTCGGTCGGCGACGAGGGCCTGCTCAGGCCCGCCTGAGCGCCGGGCGCAGCCCGTCCAGCACCGCGACGTCCTCGATCGTGGAGGGCACTGCGGCATCCTTGCCGTCGGCGATCTCGCGCATGGTCTTGCGCAGGATCTTGCCGCTGCGGGTCTTCGGCAGCCCGCCGACCACCGACACGTCCTTGAACGCGGCGACCGCACCGATCTCCGAGCGCACCAGGGCGACCAGCTCGCGGGCGACGTCGTCCGGATCGGCCGTGACGCCGGCCTTGAGCACCACGAAGCCGCGCGGCACCTGGCCCTTCATCGCGTCGGCCACCCCGATGACCGCGCACTCGGCGACCGCCTGGTGCGAGGCCAGGACCGCCTCCATCGAGCCCGTCGAGAGCCGGTGCCCGGCCACGTTGATGACGTCGTCGGTGCGACCCATCACGAACAGGTAGCCGTCCTCGTCGACGTACCCGCCGTCACCGGACAGGTAGTAGCCGTCGAAGGCCGAGAGGTACGACGAGACGTAGCGCTCGTCGTCGCCCCAGAGGGTCGTCAGCGTCCCCGGGGGCAGCGGCAGCCGCACGCAGATCGCGCCCTCCTGCCCTGCCGGGACGGCCGTGCGGTCCTCGCCCAGCACCTCCACCTGGTAGCCCGGCACCGGGACCGTCGGCGAGCCCGGCTTGATCGGCATCGGCGCCAGGCCCCGGAGGTTGGCGGCGATCGGCCAGCCCGTCTCGGTCTGCCACCAGTGGTCGACGACCGGGACGCCGAGCCGCTCGGTGGCCCAGTGGTAGGTCTCCGGGTCGAGCCGCTCGCCGGCCAGGAACAGCGTGCGGAAGCGGCTCAGGTCGCGGCCCTCGAGGAGCTTCCCGTCCGGGTCCTCCTTCTTGACGGCGCGGATCGCGGTCGGCGCGGTGAACAGCGCCTCGACACCGTGCTCCTCGATGACCCGCCAGAACGCGCCCGCGTCGGGGGTGCCGACGGGCTTCCCTTCGTAGAGCACCGTCGTCGCGCCGGTGATGAGCGGCGCGTAGACGATGTAGGAGTGGCCGACCACCCAGCCGACGTCGGAGGCGGTCCACCACACCTGTCCCTCGTGGACGTCGTAGATGTTCGGCAGCGACCAGGCCATCGCCACGGCGTGCCCGCCGTTGTCGCGGACGATGCCCTTCGGCCTCCCGGTGGTCCCGGACGTGTAGAGCACGTAGAGCGGGTCGGTCGCCTTCACCTCGACGCACTCCGCCGGATCGGAGCGGCCCGCCTTCATCGCCAGGTCCCAGTCGACGTCGCGCGGCTCGTGCATCTCGGCGGCGACCTGCGGCCGCTGCTTGACCACCACCACGTCCGGCTGGTGCTCGGCCATCCCGAGCGCCCGGTCCACGATCGGCTTGTACTCCACGACCCGGGTCGGCTCGATGCCGCAGGACGCGGTCACCACGACCTTGGGCCGGGCGTCGTCGATGCGCACCGCGAGCTCACGCGGTGCGAAGCCGCCGAACACGACCGAGTGCACGGCCCCCAGCCGTGCACAGGCGAGCATCGCGACCACGGCCTCGGGGATCATCGGCAGGTAGATCACCACCCGGTCCCCCGGTCCGACCCCGAACCCGCGCAGCGCCCCGGCGAAGGCGGCCACCTGCTCCAGCAGCTCGGCGTAGGTGAAGCGTCGACTTCACGTCCGCCACCGCACTGTCGTAGACGAGGGCGGTGCGGTCGCCGTGCCCGCGCACGACGTGCCGGTCGAGCGCGTTGAAGCAGGTGTTCAGGGTCGCGTCGGGGAACCACCGGTAGAACGGCGGATGGTCGTCGTCGAGGACGCGGGACGGCTTCTTGATCCAGTCCACGAGACCGGCCTGCTCGGCCCAGTAGCCCTCCGGGTCCTCGATGCTGCGGGTGTACGCGGTGCGGTAGTCAGCGGGTGCGGCCATGGCCCCCATCTTGCTGCGGGCCGCCGGATGAGGCCACACCCGACCGGTGAGGGCATATCTGTCAATGCCGCCGCGGCGTCCTCATTTCCAGACACGCCCCAGGGCTCAGACGAGACCGTTGGCCGCGGTGCGCGCCGGCCGGGCCCCGGCGCGCAGCCAGGCGGTGAAGAAGGAGTCCAGGTCCTGGCCGCTGACCTGCTCGGCGAGCGCCTCGAACTCCTCGACCGTGCCGGTGCCGTGGGCGGCGTCCGGGTGCTGCTGCACCCAGGTGCGCAGCACGGTGAGGAACCGCGTCGTGCCGATCCGGTGCCGCAGCGCCTGCAGCGCCATCCCGCCCCGGTCGTAGACGGGCTGGTCGAACATCCGGGCCGCCCCGGGTCCGCGATCCGCAGCCGCCAGAACCCGTCCGTCGCGGGGTGCGAGGCGTACTCGCGCTGCATCCGCCGCCACGCGGACGGACCGCCGTGCGCCTCGTCGAAGCGCCACTCGGCCCAGGTCGCGAAGCCCTCGTTGAGCCAGATGTCGCGCCACCGGCGGACCGAGACCTGGTCGCCGAACCACTGGTGCGCGAGCTCGTGGACCACCACGGAGTGCGCCTCGTGACCCGACGCCGAGGAACGGGTAGGTCGGCCGGCTCTGGTTCTCCAGGGCGAAGCCGGTGAACAGCGACGTCACCACACCGCCGGTCGACTCGAACGGGTAGGGCCCGAACTGGGTCTCCAGCCAGTGCACGATCCCCGGCGACTTCCGGAGCAGCCGGAACTGCTGGTCCTGGCTCGCCCGGTCGAACGCCTTCGAGACCGCGACGGTCCACGGCAGGCCGTACGTCGTGCCGGACTCGATCCGGAACCGGCCGGCCGCGAAGAACGCCAGGTAGGACGCCATCGGGCTGCTCTCGCGCCAGTGCCACGACGTCCAGGCGCCCGCGGTGCGGCGCCCGACCAGCGTGCCGTTGCTGACCACCTGGTGGCCGCGGGCGACCGCGACGCTGATGTCGTAGAGCGCCTTGTCCTGCGGGTGGTCGTTGACCGGGAACCACCAGGGTGCGACGTGCGGCTGGTTCATCGCCACTGCCTCGCCCGGGGCGGCCAGGAACGGCCGCTCGCCGCCCCAGCCCAGCAGCCGCGGCGTGCCGTGGTAGCGGACCTCGACCACCAGCGCCCCGCCGGTGGCGACCGGAGTGGCGGGGGTGACGGTGAGCTCGTGCTTGCCGTCCTTCGCGTACGTCGCGGGCGCACCGTTCACCCGGACGCCGTCCGGCGTGAGCATCAGGTCGAGGCTGAACGACGACAGGTCCTGGGTCGCGGTCGCCGTGACCGTGGTGCGCCCGGTGAGGTCGCCGCTGCGGAGCCGGTAGGTGTCGTGGATGTCGTAGTGCGCCACGTCGTAGCCGCCGTTGCCGTCCTTGGGGAAGTACGCGTCGCCGATCCCGTGCGTCCCCGCCGTCGGCGTCTCGACCGCGGCGGCCGTCTCCAGCGCAGGCGACCCGGCGGCACCGGCCAGCAGGAGCAGGCACAGCGCGGCGGCGCAGCGACGGACGGACGGCACGATGAGGACTCCCCGGAGCGTGGACGGTGACAGGCGATCCTAGACCGGCCGGCCGGCGGCCGTCCGCGAAAACCCGTTGCGCCCGTCCGGTCGGGGAGGACATCCTGCACACACCGGACGGCGAGCGCGCCGTCGGTCAGCCCGAGCGGAGAGGAGTCGTGCGATGCCAACCACGGTCCGTGGCATGTCCCGTGCCAGCACGTCCTCTCACCTCTGGAGCACCGACAGCAATGTCTCCCGTCTTTCCGTACGACCCGACGCACGACCGCACGCTCGCTGAGCTCGCCGACCTCTCCGACGTCGACCCGGCGTTCGTCTTCGACTTCCGCAGCTACGACGAGCCCGACGACGGGCAGCGGATGTCCACCTGGCTCGACGTCGAGCCCCTCTGCCGCGGACCCGAGCCGCGCCCCGACTGGCTGGTCACCAGCCAGGCCGCCGTCGACACCGACCTCGGCATCCTCAAGACCGGCAAGGAGGCCGACGTCTACCTGCTCGAGCGGGCCGTCCCCGACGACCCGGCCCGGCAGGTGGTGATGGCGGCCAAGCGCTACCGCGGCGAGGAGCACCGCTCCTTCCACCGCAGCAGCGCCTACACCGAGGGCCGCAAGACCCGCAACAGCCGCGACGCCCGGGCGATGGCCAAGAAGACCGCGCACGGACGCGCGGTGGCCGCCGGGCAGTGGGCCGCCGCCGAGTGGGACGCCCTCGTGCGGTTCTGGCTCGCGGGCGTGCCGGTCCCCTACCCGGTGCAGATCGACGGCACCGAGATCCTGATGGAGCTCGTCAGCGTCGACGGCGAGGCGGCGCCGCGGCTCGCGCAGACCCGGCCGACCGGCGACCTGCTCGTGTCGTACTTCGACCAGCTGCGCGACGCGATGACCTCGCTCGCCCGGCACGGCGTCGCGCACGGCGACCTCTCGCCGTACAACGTGCTCGCGGCGGGCGACCGGCTGGTGGTGATCGACCTGCCGCAGGCCGTGGACGTGGTGGCCAACCCTGCCGGGATGGAGTTCCTGATGCGGGACTGCCGCAACGTGTGCACGTGGTTCGCGTCGCGGGGTCTCGACGTGGACGAGCACGACCTGTTCTCGGACCTCCTCGCCTCCGCGCTCTGAGGCCTGAGGCGGGGCAGGATGGCCGGGTGAGGAAGACGCCCCGTCGCACCCATGAGGTCGAGAGCCTGGAGGAGCTGGACCGGCTGGTCGCGGGAGGCGCGACCTCCATGTCCGGCTGGCAGCTCCAGGGTCTCGACCTCCGCGGCCACACCGACGTGCTCAGCCGGCTCGACGCCCGGGGTGCCCTCGTCCTCGGCGGCCGGCTCGACCCGGCCGCCGAGAACGACCTCCGGGCGCGCGGGGCCCTGGTCTTCCCCCGGGTGCCGGACGTGCCGTTCGACCCCTACCGGGCGCGGCTGTACACGCCGGAGGAGCTGTACGACGGGCTGGACGGGGACTACGCGGACACCCTCGACGCGCGGGTCTACGCCTGGTCCCGGCACACCGGGCACGACCTGAGCGCGCTGGTCGCGCAGTCGCTGCACGACGCCGCGGTCGACGACGCGTTGGAGGAGTGGACGGGCGGGCGTCGGCTGGTGGGCGTGATGGGCGGGCACGCCCTGGCGCGCGGTGCCCGCGGCTACGCGGACGCCGCGCGGCTGGGCCGGTCGCTGACGCGGGCCGGTCTGACCGTGGCCACCGGCGGCGGCCCGGGTGCCATGGAGGCGGCGAACCTCGGCGCCTACCTCTCCGGCCACGACGACGCCGTGCTCGACGAGGCCCTCGACCTGCTCGCCGCCGTGCCCTCCTACGAGCCGTCCGTCGCCGCCTGGGCCGGGTCGGCGATCGACGTACGACGGAGGTGGCCGGACGGCGCCGGGTCGCTGGGCGTGCCGACGTGGTTCTACGGTCACGAGCCGC
Organism: uncultured Actinomycetota bacterium; assembly: GCA_963827435.1. GTDB lineage: Bacteria > Actinomycetota > Actinomycetes > Propionibacteriales > Nocardioidaceae > Nocardioides_B. The sequence goes on along the minus strand of CAWHAU010000014.1, from coordinate 439,157 downwards.
CGAACGCGCTCGCGAGCGCCGTCGCGAAGTACTTCGAGAACGCCGTCCGCGAGGACGTGCTGCTGCACGTGTGCCGGGCCGGCGTGGTGTTCCTGCCCGGGCGCGGCGGCACCGTGCAGGAGGTGTTCCAGGACGCCTGCGAGAACTACTACGCCGCCGACGGCGACGTGGCTCCGATGGTGCTCGTGGGACGGGAGTACTGGACCGAGGAGCTGCCCGCGTGGCCGTTGCTGCGCAGGCTCGCCGAGGGACGGGCGATGGCCGACCAGGTGCATCTGGTGGACGACCTGGACGAGGTGGCCGGGCTCTTGGCCGACCCTGCCAGACTCGACGGATGAACCGATTCGAGGCGACGAACCACTCCGAGGCCGTGGTGCCCGCCGACCGGGAGGCGATCTGGGCGGCGCTGACCGACCCCGTGGTGCTCCCCCGGCTCACCCCGCTGCTGCGCCGGATCGACACCGACGGCGACCTGTGGCGCTGGCAGCTGACCCGGTTCACCATCCTCGGCATCGGCCTCGCCCCCTGCTTCAGCGAGAAGATGACCTTCGACGCGCCGCACCACATCGAGTACACCCACCAGCCGCGGGGCCGCACCGAGCCGGCCGGCGCCGACGGGTGGTACGAGCTGACCGAGGTCGAGGGCGGCACCCGGCTGGAGATCTCGCTGACCATGCACGTGGACCTGCCGCTGGCGAGGGCGGCGCGGCCGGCCGTGACCCGGGTGATGAGCTCGATGATGCAGCGCACCGGCGACCGGTTCGCGACGAACCTGCTCCGGCACCTGAAGGTGCCGGCCTGAGCGCCTCGGCCGCAAGGTTCGCCCTGGCGAGCGTCGTCTGGCGGGATGCACGGCAAGGCGGAGGAGCGAAGGCGATGCGGGCATCGTCGAGTCTCCGACAACGCAGCCGAGCGTCCGTCCAGGCGGCGCGCAGCGGGCGAACGTTGGTGGTCGCGGCGCTGGTCAGCGGTACGACGAGGCCTGGGTCTCGTAGAGCGAGGCGTACTGCCCGGCCCGGGCCATCAGCTCCTCGTGGCTGCCCACCTCGGTCACCCGGGAGCCGTCCATCACCACGATCAGGTCGGCCATCCGCACCGTCGAGAAGCGGTGCGACACCAGCAGCAGGATCCGCCCCGACTCCCCCAGCGCCCCGGTCGTCGCCGCGTCGGCGTAGCGCTCGAACAGCGCGTGCTCGGTCTCCGCGTCGAGCGCCGCCGTGGGCTCGTCGAGCACCAGCAGCAGCGGGTCCTCCCGCATGAACCCGCGCGCCAGCGCGAGCTTCTGCCACTGCCCGAAGGACAGGTCGACGCCGTCGCGCCACGACGGTCCGAGCTGGGTGTCGAGACCGTCCTCGAGCCGCTCGACCACGTCGTCCGCCCCGGCCCGGCGTACGGCGGCCGTCGACGCCACGCGGTCGTCGAGACGCGGCAGGTCGCCCACGCCGACGGACTGCTGGGCGGCGAGCTCGAAGCGGTAGAAGTCCTGGAAGGCGCCGGCCATCCGGGCGCGCCAGGCGCCGGGGGCGAACGAGGCGAGCGGCTGGTCGTCGACGAGGATCCGGCCGTCGGTCGGGGCGTACATCTGCGCCAGCAGCTTGACCAGGGTCGACTTGCCGGCGCCGTTCTCGCCGACCACCGCCACGACCGCGCCGGCGGGCAGGAACAGGTCGACGTGCTCGAGCGCCGGGCGGGAGGCACCGGGGTAGGTGAACGTGACGTCCTCGAGCCGGATGCCGTCCTCGAGCCGGTCGGGGGCGGGCCGGTCGCCCGTGACCTGGGCAGCGGCGTACTCCTCGAGCCAGACCAGGCGCCGCGACCCGTCGAGCCAGATGCCGCGCAGGAAGCCGATCTCCCCGACCGTCGCGCCGAGGTAGCCGGAGAGCCGGGCGCCGCTGGCCAGCACGAGCAGCACGGCCGCCGCCGAGGCGTCGAGCCCGGAGGCGACGTAGACGACCGCGCCGACGTACCCGAGCCCGAACACCGTCCAGCCGAGCGTGTGCCACACCGTGCTCACCCACCGGGCGCGGGCGATCAGCGCGTAGCACTCCTCCCACGCGGAGCGCCGGCGCGTGGCCAGCCGCTCGGTGACCCCGAGGACCCGCAGCTCCTTGGCGGTCGAGGCGGTGGTGTTCGCCTGGTAGAGGTGCCGGGCCATCCGCTCGGACTGCGCGCCGCGTTCGCGGGCCAGCCGCTCGACACCGGGGCGCCACCCCGACGTGAGCACGGTGGGCAGCGCGAACACCGCCAGCAGCGCGAGGGCGGGGTCCACCGACATCAGCAGCGCGATCGTGGCGCCGAGCCGCAGGATCCAGCCGGCGGTGGAGAACAGGCTCATGTACAGGTGGTCGAGCACGAAGACCTGGTCGCGCAGCACCGAGAGCCGGTCGAGGTACTCCGGGCGCTCCTGGTGGGCGACGGTCTCCACGGTCGCCTGCAGCCGCGCGACGTGCCGCTCGAGCGCGATCGACACCTTGTCGCGGAAGCGGCGCTGGGTGCGGGTCGAGAGCACCCGGAGGAACCACGTCAGCACCGCCGAGAGCCCGAGGGCGACGGCGGCCAGGAGCACCAGGCGCCCGTCCCCGTCGGCGACGCCTCGGCCCAGCAGCGCCAGCCACAACGCGATGAGCGCGTCGGGCAGGGCGGCCAGCAGCGCCAGCACGAACGCGCTGACGATCAGCCGCGGCTCGCTGTCGTAGCCGAGCCGCACGAGCCGCCACATCGACGGGAGCGCACGCGGAAGCTCGTCGACCGGGTCAGTCGACGCCCTAGTCGAGGAGGTCATAGGCCGCTCCCTCCTCGTCCACCTCGGCCGGGTCGGCGAACCGCTCCGCCTGCAGGTCGAACATCGTGCGGTAGCGCCCGCCGGCGGCCATCAGCTCGTCGTGGCTGCCGAGCTCGACCACCCGCCCCTCCTCCACGACGCAGATCCGGTCGACCCGGCGCACCGTGGAGAACCGGTGCGACACCAGCACGGTCGTCACACCCCGGGTCGCGGCCAGCACCCGCTCGAAGATCGCCGCCTCGCCGCGTACGTCGAGCTGGGCGGTCGGCTCGTCGAGGAGGACCAGGCCGGCGCCGCGCCGGACCGCGCACAGCGCGCGGGCGAGTGCGACCCGTTGCCACTGGCCGCCGGACAGGTCGACGCCGCCGTCGTACTGCTTGGACAGCGGGGTGTCGAGGTCGGCCAGCCCGTCCGCGCCGGCGTCGGCGAGCGCCGCCCGGATGTCGTCGTCGGTAGCCCCGTCGACTGCTCCGTCGGGGGCGACGTTCTCGCGCAGGGTCAGCTCGAACCGCATGAAGTCCTGGAAGACCGCGGTCACCCGGGACCGCCATGCGGTCACGTCGACGTCGCGCAGGTCGACACCGTCCACCTCGATAGCGCCGGTGTCGGGGTCGTAGAGGCGGCACAGCAGCTTGGCGAGAGTGGTCTTGCCGGCGCCGTTCTGCCCGACGATCGCCAGCGACCGGCCGGCCGGGATGGTCAGGTCGAGGCCCTCGAAGACCCGCCGGCCGCTGCGGGGGTATCCGAAGCCGACGTCGCGGAAGCTGATCTCGCGGGCCGGCAGACCGTCGGCCGGCCGGTCGCCCACCCGCTGGAGGGCGCCGGCGCGCGCGGCGGCGGTCTCCAGCCGCAGCACCGCGGCGGTCGGGGCGGCCGCGCCGTCGAGCGCCCAGTTGAGCCCGCCGAAGGCCAGCAGGCTCGTGCCGACCGCGACCTGGGCGAACACCACCGCCGGGCCGAGCGACAGGTCCCCACCGGAGAGCCGGATCCCGAGGTAGCCGAAGACCACGAGGTTCGCGACCACCACGGTGGCCAGGGACAGCGCCAGCGGGCGCTCACGGAGCCGGGTCGCGGCGGCCTGGAGCTCGTGCAGCCGCTGGCGGCGGGCGGTGAACCGGTCGACCGTCCAGTCGGCCAGCCCGAACATCCGCAGCTCCTTGGCCGACGGCGGGTCGACGGCCATCCGGTACGCGTAGTCCGCGTGCTTGCTGGCGTCGCGGACCTCGTCGGTGTTGCGGTCGCGCCAGACCGCGCTCTCGCGCAGCAGCCAGTGCGTCCCGAACCACGCGCCGCCGAGGAGCAACGGCGCCCACCAGGACAACCCGAACAGCACCAGCGCGGACGCGACCCCGGCGCCGAAGTCGACCAGCCCCACCGCGATGAACGGCAGCGCGACCTCCATCGGCGGTCCGGCGACGCCGTTGTCGAACTCCCGCGCCATCGCCATGTCCGCGGCGAGCTCGGGGTCCTCCAGGTGCCCGATCCCCGCCGGGCGGACGCAGGCGTCGGTGAGCCGGTCGTAGAGCCAGGCCGAGACCCGCAGGCCGAGGTTCTCCCCCACCGTCTGGTGCAGCGGGGTGACCACCTGGGTGAGCACGAAGACCACCCCGAGCGCGGTCAGCGACGCGGTCAACGGGCGGCCGTCCTCCACGCGCGGCCACCACCGCGCCGGTCGCCACCGCGAGCAGGGCGGGCAGGGTCGCCCGGAGCACGACCAGGGCCCACCAGAGCGTGCCGAGCCGCAGGTCCGCCCGCGTCAGGGCGGTGAAGAACACCATCTCCTGGCGGGCGAGGAAGCGCTTCAGCACGCGGACAAACTAACCCGACGCGGCTCAGCGGCGGAGGTAGCGGCGCAGGTAGTAGACGACCTGGACGAGAGCCAGGACCGCCACCACGGCGAGGAAGACGCCGACGAACACCTCGCCGTTGGCGAAGGCCGAGACGCCGAGCAGCACGCAGACCAGGAGCACGACGAGGCTGACGAGCGCGGTCAGCCTCGGGTCCATCGCGGTCTGCCTCAGACGTCGGTCGCGGCGAGCTGGCCGCAGGCGCCGTCGATCTCGCTGCCGCGGGTGTCGCGGACGGTGGTGGGCACGCCCTTCGCCTCGAGCCGCCGCACGAACTCGCGCTCGTCGGCGCGCCGCGAGGCGGTCCACTTCGAGCCGGGTGTGGGGTTGAGCGGGATCAGGTTGACGTGCACCCAGCCCCAGTCGCCGTACGACGTGAGCACGTCGCCGAGCAGGTCCGCGCGCCAGGCCTGGTCGTTGATGTCGCGCATCATGGCGTACTCGATCGACACCCGGCGCTTGGTCACGCGCGCGTAGTTCCAGGCCGCCTCGACGGCCTCGTGGACCGACCAGCGGGTGTTGATCGGGACCAGCTCGTTGCGCAGCTCGTCGTCCGGCGCGTGCAGCGAGAGCGCCAGCGTCACCGGGATGCCCTCGTCGGTGAGCTGGTTGATCCGCGGCACCAGGCCGACGGTCGAGACGGTGATGCCGCGCGCGGACATGCCGAGACCGTCGGGCGCCTTCTCGGTGAGCCGGCGTACGGCGCCGATGACCGCCTTGTAGTTGGCCATCGGCTCACCCATGCCCATGAAGACCACGTTGTTCACGCGGCCGGGGCCGCCGGGGACCTCGTCGCGGGCGAGCGACCGGGCGCCGGCCACCACCTGCTCGACGATCTCGGCGGCGGACATGTTCCGCTGCAGGCCGCCCTGGCCGGTGGCGCAGAACGGGCAGGCCATGCCGCAGCCGGCCTGCGAGGACACGCACATGGTGACCCGGTCGGGGTAGCGCATCAGCACCGACTCGACGAGCGCGCCGTCGAACAGCTTCCAGAGGGTCTTGCGGGTGGTGCCCTTGTCCGCCTCCAGCGTGCGCAGGGGCGTCATCAGCGTGGGCAGCAGGGCCTCGACCAGGCGCTCGCGCTCCGCGGCCGGGAGGTCGGTCATCTCGGCGGGGTCGTCGACCAGCCGGGCGAAGTAGTGGGTGGAGAGCTGCTTGGCGCGGAACCCGGGCAGCCCCGCGTCGCTCAGCAGCGTCTTGCGCTCGGCGGCCGAGAGGTCGGCCAGGTGCCGCGGCGGCTTCTTGCGGCCGCGCGGCTCGTCGAACACCAGGGGCAGGGGGGTGCGCTCGGACATGACGGTCCAGTCTCCCACCCGCGGACTCGAGGCCACGAATCCGCGCTCCGCGAGGCCGGTCACATGCCGCTGACGACGGCGCGACGTGCACACGCCGGCGCCGACCAGCGAGCCGATCGCGACGCCGAGGAGCAGCCCGGAGCCGAGCCGACCGCGGCCCCGCCGGATCAGCACCGCACCCGCGACGGCCGGGATCACCAGCAGGGTGGCGACGCCCACCAGCACCCCGGCGACCTGGGAGCCGGTGTCGCCGAACGACGTGTACATCACCAGGGTGGCCACCGCGAAGAGGAACCAGCCGCCGAGCCAGCCGAGGATCACCCCGCCCAGGACCTGCAGGACCTCGACCCGCTGCCAGCTCTGCTGCTGCTCCATGACGCCTCCTACGACTCAGACGACCCAGACGACGACGCCGGCGGCCCCGGCGACGGCGAGCAGCGCGAGGTACCCGAGCACCAGCCGGGTGTCGCGCAGGAAGCACTTCGACCGGGTGAGCCCGGCGCGGTAGGCCTTCGTGTAGCCGACCAGGCCCAGCACCGCGAACCCGAGCAGCGCCACCGGCCCGAGCAGCCAGCCCAGCAGCGCGACGGTGGCGAAGATGCACAGCCGGAGCGGGTCGTAAGGCCCGGCCGCGGCCTCGTCCTGCGACTCGACGGCACTCGTCATGCGGACCCCTCCAGCAGGTTGCGGCGACCGGTGACGGTCGACAGCTTGCGCTCGGCGAGCGGTGCCCACGCCTGGACGGCGCAGAACGGCGCACACTGGTGGCCGCCGTCCTGCCCGACCGTGCCGACGTGCACGCAGCACTGGGTCAGCCGCTCCTCGATCATCGTGTGCATGTCCATGAACGGCTTGACCGTGACCCGGACGACCCGCTCCCCCAGCATCTTCCGCAGCCGCTTGTGCTGGCCGGGCAGCGCCGAGGTGGCCAGCGTCGCGAGCGTGCCGATGCCGAGGTCGCAGTTCTCGCAGATGTCCTTCCAGATCGACCCCATCGACGGGTGCGACAGCGACGACTGCTCGCTGAGCAGGTCCAGCAACGAGTCCTTGACGACCTGGCGCAGGGCGGCCGGGATCGAGTCGTCCGCGATCCGGTTCGCGAGCGACTCCGGCTCGAGCTCCAGCCAGGCCTTCAGCTTGTCGTGCCCGATCAGCGCGGTCAGCGACTTCCAGCTCCCCATGTCGTCGCGCAGCAGGTAGCCCACCGAGCAGCAGTGCGGGTGCGAGCACGGCAGCGCGGTGAGGTCCCGCCAGGTCACGACGCCCGCCGTCTGCTCCTCGAGCCGCGCCAGCACACCGGTGTGGGTGAGCCGGCGCATCGGGTCGAGCCCGCCGTGCCGGCCCGAGCCGAACACCGGCTGGATCGTGACGCCGCCGACGTACGGCGTGTCCAGGGCCCGCTTCACGACGGCGCCGATCTCGTCGGCGTTCACGTCGAGCGCCGCCGTCATCGTGAGCGTGGTGAACACGCCCGCGCCGGAGAGCCGGTCGATGGCCCGCTCCTTGAACCGCCGGATGTCCGCGCCGCGGTGGTGGGTCGAGGCTTCCGCACTCTCCCCGTCGTACTGGAGGTAGACCTCGACCCGCTCACGGTGCCGGGCCAGCAGCGCGAGGAGCTCGTCGTCCTGGGCGATCCGCAGGCCGTTGGTGTTCACCAGGATGCGGACGACGGGCCGGGCGGCGACCTCGTCGAGGAGCTCGGCGAGCCAGGGGTACAGCGTCGGCTCGCCGCCCGACAGCATCAGCACGTCGATCCGGCCGCGCTCGCGCGACAGCCGGGTGTCGATCGACGCGAGCACCTCCGCGAGCGGGGCCACCGCCGCCTGCGCGGGTGACGACTCGGCGAAGCAGGTCGGGCACCTGAGGTTGCAGTGGTCGGTGATGTCCTCGAGCAGGATGCAGGTGTGCTGGGTCTGCATCTCCGGCAGCCCCTCCTCGTAGGCCGACGGCACCGGCTTGAAGTTCCCCCGCACGTCCGGGGTGTGCACCTTGGTCGGGGCGGTCCACTGCTCGAGGTAGGCCAGGATCTCCGGCGACTCGTCGTACAACGTGGTCACCAGGCCGTGGTCGGGGCACCCACGCTCCAGCCACACCTGCCCGTCCCGGACCGCGAGCCAGCCGGACAGCCGGCGCACCTCGGCGAGCGGACGGTCCGGACGCTCCTCGTGGCAGATCGGGCAGAACGCGTTGACGTAGCGGTGGATGCGGTGGTCCCGCAGCGGCATGCCGGCCATGTCAGCCACTGAAGCTCGCGATGAGGGCGACGCACGCGCCGCCGAGGACGATCAGGGTCAGGAAGTAGCCGATCAGGATGCCCACGCCCCACCAGCGGGTCGACTCGTTGAGCAGCAGCACCAGCGGGATGAGCAGCCCGACCACGAGCGGCGCGAACCCCCAGGCCCCGTTGGCGATGTTGGCGGACATCACCAGCCCGAGCACACCGGTGACGACGGCGTCGACACCGCCGATGACCGAGCCGAGCACGAGCTCGAGCGCGTGGCCCTTCTTCGGCGGGACGAAGGCGTCCGGCGGGACGGGCGGCTGGCTCATGCGACCTCCACGGGAACGGGGCTGGGGTGACGGCGGTACACACCGCGGCGCGCCTGCCAGGCGACCCGCGCCAGCAGCAGCGGCACGGTGACGAGCAGGAACAGCTGCGGCCGGGTGAGCCCGGCCCACACGACCTCGTTGCCGCGGACGAGCTCGACGGCGAACCGGAACACGCCGTAGGCCGCGAGGTAGAGCGTCAGCGTCTCCCCCGGCGCGTCGATCCGGTGCCGCAGCCAGAACCACAGCAGGGCGAACGCGACGGTGTGGAAGGCGATCTCGTAGACGAAGGACGGGTGCAGCGGGACCCCTGCGGGGGCGTGCAGCCGCTGGGCGGCCGCCGCGTCGAGACGGATGCCGTACGACGTCCCGGTCGGCGTCCCCGGCAGCTCGGTGAGCAGGCAGCCGACCCGGCCGACGGCCATGCCGAGGGCCACGGCCGGCGCGAACAGGTCACCGGTGCGCGGCCGGTAGCCGACCAGCCGTTTCGCGACGTGCACGCCGAGCCAGGCGCCGAACAGGCCGCCGAGGATGCTGCGGTTGCCGAAGAGCCACTGCTCGGTGAGCGAGGCGTTCTGCCGCAGGTCGACGTGCTGCAGCCAGGTGCCGAGCCGCATGAACACCGCGCCGCCCGCGAGAGCGCCCAGGACGACGTACACGATGCGCTCGTCGGTCTGGCCACGGCGACGCGCCTCGACGACGAAGACCGCGACGGCGGCGAGCACGCCGAGACCCACGAACAGCTGGTGGGTCGGGATGTTGCCCAGGTTGCTGCCGAGCGTCGGGTACACGCGCCACAGCATGACAGCGCGCACCGGCGCGGCCATCCGTTTTGCTACTCAGAAACCGTGTCGCTCCAACGCCCACACGTCCGGCATCGCCAGCGCCGCCCAGGCGTCCAGGTCCGGCGGTGTGCCGGTGAGCTCGGCGCGCAGGGCAGTCCACGCCGTCCCGTGCCCGACCAGGACGACGTCGCCCGCGTGCGCGGCCAGGATGCGGCGTACCGCGGGCAGCAGCCGGTCGAGGGTGGCGGTCAGCGGCTCCCAGCCGGGGTGGGCGGGCACGTCCGGGGCCGTGAAGACCCGGGACACGAGCGACCGCCAGGCGTCGACGTCGACGACCCACGGGGTCGCCTCGCGGCGGTGCTCGACCAGGTCGGGATCGACGGTCACGTCATCGTCGGTGAGCAGCCGGGCGGTGCCGAGCGCCTTGGGCTCCGGGGAGCTGAACCAGGCCGCCGGGTCGGGGAGCCGGTCCCGGAGCGGCAGCACCTCGTCGCGGGCGTCGGGAGCCAGCGGCCACCGGGCGGCCGGGACGGACGGGTCGATGACGGGGCGTCCGTGTCGCACGAGGAACAGCGTTCCGGCGGCGACCACTCAGAGAACCAGGTAGTGCAGCAGCAGCCACACCGGCGCCGCGGTCGCCAGCAGCGAGTCGAGCCGGTCCATCAGACCCCCGTGGCCCGGAACGATCTGCGACATGTCCTTGATGCCGAGGTCGCGCTTGATGACCGACTCGCAGAGGTCGCCGAGCGTGGCCATCACCACGGCGATGGCGCCGAGCGCGACGCCGACCCACCAGTCGCCGTCGAGGAGGTAGACGACGGTCAGCCAGCCCGCGACGACGCAGGACACGGCGGAGCCGGCGAACCCCTCCCACGACTTCTTGGGCGAGATGATCGGTGCCATCGGGTGCTTGCCGGCGAGCACGCCGACGGCGTACCCGCCGATGTCGGAGGCGACGGTCACCAGGATGAACGTCACGATCGCGAGGTCGCCGCGGTCCTCGGCGAGCAGCAGCGCGACGAAGGACCCGAGGAACGGCACGTAGATGATCGTGAAGACGGCGGCAGTCGTGTCCATGACGTAGCCGGCGATGCCGCCGCGCAGCCGCCAGAGCATCGTCACCAGTGCGGTGACCGCTGTGGTGGTGACGAGCGCCGGCGCCCCGAAGAAGTAGGCGACCAGCACCATGACGACCCCGCCGGCCATCACCGGCTCGCGGGCGATCCGGATCTCACCGGTGGCGAACGCGTGCCCCAGCTCCCACACCGCGACCAGCACCGCGGCCACCACGATGAGCATGAAGGCCGGCTTCCAGAACACCAGCGACGCGATGATCGCGGCACCGAGGACCACGCCGGAGCCGATGGCGGCCGGCAGGTTGCGTCCGGCCCGGCTGGATGGGGCGACCGGCGGCGAGGGCGTGGCCGGGGTCCGCGGGGCGTGCGGCGACGACGGCTCGTCGGAGTCGGTCATGTCGGGAGGGCTGCGCAGGTCCTCAGACCTCGAGCAGCTCGGCTTCCTTGTGCTTGAGCATCTCGTCGATCTCGTCGGTGTGCTTCTTGGTGATGCCGTCGAGACGCTTCTCCGCACCGGTGACGTCGTCCTTGCCGACCTCGCCGTCCTTCTCGAGCTTCTCGAGCGCCTGCTTGGCGTTGCGGCGGATGTTGCGCACGGAGACGCGGCCGTCCTCGGCCTTGGCCTTGGCCATCTTGATGTAGTCCTTGCGGCGCTCCTCGGTCAGCTCCGGCAGCGTCACGCGGATGGTCTTGCCGTCGTCGGTCGGGTTCACCCCGAGGTCCGAGTCCCGGATCGCCTTCTCGATGGCGGCCAGCGAGCTCATGTCGTACGGCGCGATGATGATGACCCGCGCCTCGGGGGCGGTGAACGAGGCGAGCTGCTGCAGCGGCGTCGGCGCACCGTAGTAGTCGGCCGTCAGCTTGTGGAACATCGACGGGTTGGCCCGGCCGGTGCGGATCGCCGCGAAGTCCTCCCGCGTCACCTCGACGGCCTTGTTCATCTTGCTGTCGGCCTCGCTGAGGGTCTGGTTGATCACGGCTGCTCCTGCTCGTGGGTCGGTCTGGTCACGCGTCGCGGGCGACGGTCGTGCCGATCTTCTCACCTGCGACGACGCGGGCGATGTTGCCCTCCTCCGACAGGTTGAACACGATCATCGTCATGTCGTTGTCGCGACAGAGGCTGATGGAGGTGGCGTCGGCGACCTTCAGACCACGGGTGAGGAACTCGTCGTAGGTCAGGTGGTCGAACTTCACCGCGTCGGGGTTCTGGTGCGGGTCGGAGTCGTAGACGCCGTCGACCCCCTGCTTGCCCATCAGGATCACCTGGGCGCCGATCTCGAGGGCGCGCTGGGCGGCCACCGTGTCGGTCGAGAAGTACGGCATCCCGGCGCCGGCGCCGAAGATCACGACCCGGCCCTTGTCGAGGTGCCGCATCGCGCGTCGGGGGATGTACGGCTCGGCGACCTGCCCCATGGCGATCGCCGTCTGGACGCGGGTCTCGACTCCCTGCTTCTCCAGGAAGTCCTGGAGGGCCAGGCAGTTCATGACCGTGCCGAGCATGCCCATGTAGTCGGCCCGGGCGCGGTCCATGCCGCCCCTCTGGAGCTCCGCCCCGCGGAAGAAGTTGCCACCGCCGACGACGACCGCGACCTGGACGCCGCTGCGCACCACGTCGGCGATCTCGCGGGCGATGCCGTTCACCACCGTGGGGTCGACGCCGACCCGTCCCCCGCCGAACACCTCACCGGAGAGCTTGAGCAGGACGCGCTTGTACGCCGTCACGGGCGATCCTTCCTGTGGACGTGCGAGAAGGCCGGTCCCTGGCGTTGATGCGTGCGCACGGACCGGCCTCCTCGGATGACTCGTCGTTCCGACAACCCTAGTCGATCGTCACTGACCGATCTCGAAACGGGCGAAGCGCTTCACGCTCACGCCGGCCTCGTCCAGGACCGCCTTGACCGACTTCTTGGACTCCTGCACGGACGGCTGCTCGAGGAGCACCACGTCCTTGAAGAAGCCGTTGAGCCGGCCCTCGGTGATCTTGGCGATCGCCTGCTCCGGCTTGCCCTCCTCGCGGGAGGTCGCCTCGGCGATCTCGCGCTCGTGGGACACGATCTCGGCCGGCACCTCGTCACGCGTGAGGTAGCGCGGCTTCATCGCGGCGATCTGCATGGCGGCGCCACGGGCGGCCTCCACGTCGTCACCGTCGTACGCGACCAGCACGCCGACAGCCGGCGGCAGGTCGGACGCGCGACGGTGCATGTAGGTCACGACCGGGCCGTCGAAGTACGCCACCCGGCCGAGCTCGATCTTCTCGCCGATCGTGATCGCGAGCTGCTCGACGACCTCGCCGACGGTCTTGTCGCCGACCTTGACGGCCTTGAGGGCCTCGGCGTCGGCGGCCTTGGCCTCGTCGGCGGCCTCGGCGATCTGCTGGGCGGCCTTGATGAAGTCGTCGTTCTTCGCGACGAAGTCGGTCTCGGAGTTGAGCTCGACGAGGGCGCCCCCGGAGGTGGCGACCAGGCCGGCCGTCGCCTCACGCTCGGCGCCCCGCTTGGCGGCCTTGGCGGCGCCCTTGGTGCGGAGCAGGTCGACAGCGGCCTCGAGGTCGCCGTCGGTCTCCTCGAGCGCCTTCTTGCAGTCCATCATCCCGGCGCCGGTGGTCTCCCGGAGCTTCTTGACGTCCGCGGCGGAGAAGTTCGCCATCTGTGTGTGCACTCCCTCGTGCTGGTAGTGGTCGGAGGCCGGCGCCCGGGATCGTTCCCCGGGCGCCGGTGAAGCCTGGCTTCAGGCCTTCGCGGTGTCCTCGCCGGCGGTCTCGCCGGTCGTCGCCTCAGCCGGCGCCTCGCCGGTCGCCTCAGGCGGCGGCCTGCGGCTCGGCGGGGGCCTCGGTGGCCTCGGAGGACGCGCCGGTCGCCTCGGCGGCCGGGGTCTCCTCGGCGGCGGCACCGGTGGTCTCGCCGCCGGTGGCCTGGACGGCCGCCTGGTCGGCGTCGCCCTGCAGGAGCTCGCGCTCCCACTCGGCCAGCGGCTCCTCGGAGCCGATCTCGGCGCTGTCGCCGGTCTTGGCGCCCGAGCGGGCGATCAGGCCGTCGGCGACGGCGTCGGCGACCACGCGGGTGAGCAGGCCGACCGCACGGATCGCGTCGTCGTTGCCCGGGATCGGGAAGTCGACGAGGTCCGGGTCGCAGTTGGAGTCCAGGATGCCGATGATCGGGATCCGCAGCTTGCGGGCCTCCTCGACGGCGAGGTGCTCCTTGTTGGTGTCGACGATCCAGACGGCGGACGGGGTCCGGCTCATCTCGCGGATGCCGCCCAGGGTCTTCTCGAGCTTGTCCCGCTCGCGCTTCATGCCGAGCAGCTCCTTCTTGGTGCGGCCGCTGCCGGCCACGTCCTCGAAGTCGATCTCGTCGAGCTCCTTGAGGCGGTTGATCCGCTGGTGCACGGTCTGGAAGTTGGTGAGCATGCCGCCCAGCCAGCGCTGGTTGACGTAGGGCATGCCGACGCGGGTCGCCTGCTCGGAGATCGCGCCCTGGGCCTGCTTCTTGGTGCCCACGAACATCACGGTGCCGCCCTTGGCGACGGTGTCCTTGACGAACGCGTAGGCGCGGTCGATGTAGGCCAGCGACTGCTGCAGGTCGATGATGTAGATGCCGTTGCGCTCCGTCATGATGAAGCGCTTCATCTTGGGGTTCCACCGGCGGGTCTGGTGCCCGAAGTGGACGCCGCTCTCCAGGAGCTGGCGCATGGTGACGACGGCCATGGCGGTCGTTCCTTGTCTCTCATGACCCGGCGCACCCCGAAGGGGACGACCCGGGTCGCCTCAGTTGTCGCAGGTGGACGGTCGTCCCCTGCCCTGACGCCCGGCGCGTCCTGACCCCGCCTCGCGGTGGGGACTGAGGGACGTCGCCCGCGGTGACCCGTGGCCTGCGAACAGACCGGCGGCTCGGTGCGGAGACGGGCGTGCGAAGTACCTCCCGTCACACGGGAGGCCACCGGCGATTCTAGACGAGAGCGCCGGACATCCCCTAATCGCGCCGGACGCGCTGCTGCGGGCCCGGAACCGTCCCCAGCCGCCGCCTCCCCCGGCTCGTCCCCAGCCTCCCACCGAGCCGGCTCCGGCCGGGGCACCCCCGCGGCAGGCTCCGCCCATGCACCCGCCTTCCCCGCTCCGGATCCTCGTGTTGACGACCCTGCTGGCCACCGCGGCCGCCGCCCTGCTGGTGGTGTCCGGTCCGGCGCACGCCGACCCCGGCACCGCGCCCGCCGACGGCGTCTGGCCGCTCGACCCGCGGCCCGAGGTCGTGTCCCGCTTCGACCCGCCGGAGAGCCGCTGGGGGGCGGGGCACCGCGGGGTGGACCTCGCGGGGCGCGTCGGGCAGCCGGTCCGGGCCGCCGCCCCCGGCCGGGTGACGTTCGCCGGCCGGCTCGCGGGGCGCGGGGTCGTCGTGGTGGACCACGGCGGGACCCGCACCACCTACGAGCCGGTCGCGGCGACCGTGGCGGTCGGCGACACGGTCCACGCCGGCGCCACGCTGGGCCGGCTCGAGCTGTTCGCGTCGCACTGCTTCCCGCGGGCCTGCCTGCACTGGGGGCTCGTCGAGGGCGCCGAGCACTACCTCGACCCGCTCACCCTCGTCGGGGCCGGCCCCGTCCGGCTGCTCCCGCTGGACGGCGGCGTGCCACCCGTCGCACGGCTGCCCACCCTCACGACCGGCAACGTCTCGGCGACCGTCGGCTCAGGCCCGCGGATGCGCCTGGCGGAAGGCCTGCCGTAGCCGGTCGGTGGTCACATGGGTGTAGATCTGCGTGGTCGCCAGCGACGCGTGACCGAGCAGCTCCTGCACGGTCCGCAGGTCGGCGCCGCCCTCGAGCAGGTGCGTGGCGGCGGTGTGCCGCAGTCCGTGCGGGCCGAGGTCGGGCGCCCCGGGGACGTCGCGCAGCCGGGCGTGCACGAGCGTGCGGACCGCCCGCTGGTCGATCCGCCGGCCCCGCGCCCCGAGGAACAGGGCCGCCCCGGCGCCGGGCGCAGCCAGGGCCGGCCGCCCGGCGCGCAGCCAGGCGTCGACGGCCCGCTCCGCCGGTCGGCCGAACGGCACGGTGCGCTCCTTGCGGCCCTTGCCGAACACCCGGACCACGCGGCGCTCGTGGTCGAGGTCGTCCACGTCGAGGCCGCACAGCTCCCCCACCCGGATGCCGGTGGCGTACAGCAGCTCGAGGATCGCCACGTCGCGGCTGCCGACGGGGCTGCCGTCGTCGGCGTGCACGGCGGCGGCCTCCAGCAGCGCCCGGGCCTCGTCGACGCGCAGCGCCGGCGGCAGGGTCCGGTGCGCCTTCGGTGAGCCGAGCAGGGCACCCGGGTCGGTCGCGATCCGGCCGGTGCGCTGCGCCCAGGCGGTGAAGACCCGGACGGCGGTGGCGCGCCGCGCCATGGTGGTGCGCGCCTTGCCGAGGGTCTGCTGGGTGGCCAGCCAGCTGCGCAGGGTGCGCACGTCGAGGGTGTCCACGCCGGTGTGCCCGAGGCGGGCGGCCTGCTGCAGCATCCCGCGGATGTCCCCGACGTACGCGCGCACCGTGTGCCCGGTCAGGTCACGCTCGGAGACCAGGTGGCGCTCGTAGGCGGCGAGCGCCTGCGCCATCGGCTCGGGCAGCTCGTCCTCGGCCTCGTCGCTGGTCACCCGCTGAATCTACGGCGCCGCACCCCCTGGGTCCGGGAGCGACGACCCGGCAAGCCGCCACCCGGCCGGGCCCGCCACGACGAAGCCGCCGTCACGGAGCCGCTCCAGGGCCGCTCGCACCGTCGGGTCGGCCAGGCCCGCGGTCCGGGCCACCGAACCCGCGGGCGCCGGGAGCCGCACCGGCACCGCGTCCAGCACCTGCCGGTCGGTCTCCGACAGCCGGTCCGCCGGGCGGACCTCGCCCCGCGCCGGGAGCTGGGTGAAGGAGCCGCTGGGCGAGACCAGCTCGAGCACGTCGCCGCCGCGGGTCACCAGGGCCGCGTCGCGGGTGCGGAGCAGCTCGTGGACGCCCTCCGACGGCGCCGAGGTGACCGGTCCCGGGACGCCCATCAGCACCCGGTTGGTGAGCGAGGCCCAGTGCGCGGTGTTCAGCGCACCGCTGCGGATCGCCGCCTCCACGACCACGGTGCCGAGCGAGAGCGCGGCGATCACCCGGTTGCGGGACAGGAAGCGGAGCCTGGTCGGTGCACAGCCCGGCGCGAGCTCGGAGACCACGAGGCCGGTCTCGGCGACGTAGGCCAGCAGGTCGCGGTGGGCGGCCGGGTAGGCCCGGTCGACCCCGCAGGCCAGCACCGCGATGGTCGGGCCGCGGGCGGCGAGGGCTCCCCGGTGGGCGGCCTGGTCGATGCCGAACGCCGCGCCGGAGACGACGGTGACGCCCTCCGCGGCGACGTGGGCGGCGATCTCGCCGGCCACGCCCGTGCCGTAGGTGGTCGCCGACCGGGAGCCCACCACCGCGACCGATCGGTCCACCACCTCGGCGAGCCGGGCCCGACCGCGCACCCACAGTCCGAGGGGCGCGCCACCGCGGCCGTTGAGCGGTGGGCAGCGGTCGAGGTCAGCGAGCCGGGTGGGCCACTCGGGGTCGCCGGGGACCACGAAGCGGATGCCCTCGCGGGCCGCGCGGTCGAGGTCGCCGGACGGGTCGAGCCCGTGCAGGCGGGCGGCCACGTCGGTGGCCACCCCCGTCGCGTCGCGCTCCTCGCGCAGGTAGTCGCACACGGCCACCGCGCCGAGCTCGGCCACGAGCGCGGTGAGCCGCGGGTCGCCCGGCTCCCCCAGCCGGCTGAGCGCCACCCGAGCGAGCCGCTCGTCGTCGCTCATCCGGCACCTGCCAACCGCAGCGAGGCCACCAGCAGCGGGTCACCGCGCCGGAGCCGGAGCGCGACGTCCACCTCGTCGACGCCCGGCTGCTCGACGCCGCGGAGGTCCGCGACCGTCCAGGCCAGCCGGTGCACGCGGGTGCCACCCCGACCGGTGAGCAGCCGGGCGTAGACCTTGTCCTCCAGCAGCCGGGTGCCCGCCTCGGTCAGGGGGAACTGGGAGCTCAGCTTGGGACCGGGGACGTCCGCGTTGAGCCGCCAGGCGGTGCCGGCGTAGCGCGCGGCCTGCCTCGTCCGCGCGGCGCTCACCCGCTCGCGGACTACCGCCGTCGGCTCGGGCCGGGCCAGCGGGTCGCGCGCCTCGTGCGGCGGGACCGGCTCGACGTGGCGGACGATGTCGATGCGGTCGACGACCGGGCCGCTGAGCTTCTTGCGGTACTCGCGGCGCCGCAGCTCCGTGCAGGTGCAGCGGTTGTCCCGGTTGCTCGGGTGGTAGTCGCCGCACGGGCACGGGTTGCAGGCGATCACCACCATCGTCCGCGCGGGGAACGTCGTCGTCTCGTCGCCGCGCGAGATCGTCACCTCGCCGTTCTCCAGCGGCTGCCGCAGCGCCTCGATGATGTCGGCGTTGAAGAGCGGGAACTCATCCATGAACAGCGTGCCCGTGTGGGCCCGGCTCAGCTCGCCCGGGCGGATCCGGCCACTGCCGCCGCCGACCAGGCTGGTCCGGGACGCCGAGTGGTGCGGCGCCCGGAACGGCGGCCGGGACAGCATCGCCTGGCCGGGAGGAAGCCCGCCCGAGAGCGAGTAGATCGCGGTCAGCTCCAGCGACTCCTCCACGGTGAGGTCGGGCAGCAGACCGGGCAGCCGCTCGGCCAGCGTGGTCTTGCCCGCTCCCTTGGGGCCGCTGAGCATCAGGTGGTGCCCGCCGGCGGCCGCGACCTCGAGCGCGAACCGCGCGTCGGCCATGCCGTGCACGTCGGCGAGGTCCAGGTCCTCGATGCGCTGGTCGCCGCGCCAGGACAGCAGCGACGTGCTGGCCAGCGGCTCCACCGGCGGCGCGGTCGGGATCTCCTCGCCGCACAGGTGGGCCACGACCTGCTGCAGCGAGCGGGCCCCGATCACCGCCATGTCGGGGACCAGCGCGGCCTCCTCCGCCTGCGGCTCCGGGACCACCATGCAGGTGATCCCGCGGGCCCGGGCCGCCATCGACATCGGCAGCACGCCGGGCACCGCGCGCAGCCGCCCGTCGAGGGTCAGCTCGCCCACGAACGCGACCTTCTCCAGCGCGCGGCCGGGGATCTCGCCGGCGGCCGACAGCACGGCGACGGCGATGCTCAGGTCGAAGTGCGGCCCGCTCTTCGGCAGGTCGGCCGGGGACAGCAGGATCGTCACCCGCCGGGTCGACGGCCAGTCGAAGCCGCTGTTGGCCACCGCCGCCCGGCACCGGTCGCGGGCCTCGTTGATCGAGGCGTCCGGGCGGCCCACCAGGGCCGTGGCCACCACGCCCTGCGCCAGGTCCACCTGTACGTCGATCAGGTGCCCGGTCGCGCCGAACAACGAGATGGTGTGCGCGGTCGCCCAGCCCATCAGCCGACCCCGCGGACGTGCTCGACGCGGGGGCCGCCGGACCGCGGCACGAGCACGCCGACGACGTCGAGCCGGACCTCCCGGGGCCGGACGCCGTGCTCCTCGAGCCAGCGGTCGGCGAGCCGTCGCAGCCGCTCGGCCTTCTGCTCGGTCACCCCCTCGACGGGCGACCCGAACGCGGTGGACGAGCGGGTCTTGACCTCGCACACGACCAGCACCGGACCGTCGCGGAGCACCAGGTCGATCTCACCGGCCTCGCAGCGCCAGTTGCGGTCGAGCAGCACCATGCCGCGCGCGACGAGGTGCCGGGCGGCGTACGTCTCGCCGAAACGGCCGAGCGCCTGCCGGCGCACGGCACCGGCAGCGGGGCCGGTGGTGGGGCCGGTGGTGGGTGTCGTCGTCATGGGGACCTCCTGCACGAAGGCTCCCGTGACGCACCCGCCGGGGACCGGGCCCGGGACGCGACCTGGGGACGACCGCCGGGCTGACGTGCCTGTGGACGAGACCTGGCCACAACGCAGCCGGACGGGTCAGGTGGTCCCTCCCATGGACCACCTGACCCGCCCGGTGTGCTGCTGTGCGAGGGGTGCGACGCGCGGCACTCCCCCGCGCGTCGTACAGGAAACGGTCGACCTCACCGAACGTGACGCGACTTCGGGGCCCCGGAAGGTAAAGACTTCGGAAGAGGGCGTCAGCGCCGGGTCACGGCAGGGGCTGCTCGAGGTCCGTCGGGCTGAGCTCCTCGACGTTGACGTCCTTGAACGTGAGCACCTTGACGTTCTTCGCGAACCGGGCCGGGCGGTACATGTCCCACACCCAGGCGTCGGTCATCGACACCTCGAAGAACACGTCGCCGGCCTCCGTGCGGGCCTTCACGTCGACCTGGTTGCAGAGGTAGAACCGCCGGTCGGTCTCCACGACGTACTTGAAGATCCCCACCACGTCGCGGTACTCGCGGTAGAGGTGGAGCTCCATCTCGGTCTCGTACTTCTCGAGATCCTCGGCGCTCATCGTCGTCCGACCTCCACCCTCTCCGCGTGCACCACCGTGTCGTCGGGGCCATTCTCCACGAGCTCGTCGCCGTAGGACGGGACCGCCTCACCGTGGATCGCGGCCGCGCGGCGCACGTTGACGAAACGACGCCGGTGGATGGCGCAGGGCCCGTGCTCCTCGAGGGCGGCCGTGTGCGTGGGCGTGATGTACCCCTTGTGGGTCAGGAAGTCGTAGGCGGGGTACTCCTCGTGCCACTCCGTCATGATCCGGTCCCGGGTGACCTTCGCGATCACCGACGCGGCGGCGATGCAGGCAGCCACCCGGTCCCCCTTCCAGATCGCGAGCCCCGGCACCTCGAGCCCGTCGACGGGGAACCCGTCGGTCAGCACGTACGACGGACGTACGTCGAGTCGCGCGAGCGACCTGCGCAGGGCCTCGACGTTCGCGACGTGCATGCCGAGGCGGTCGCACTCGTCGTGCTCGACGACCACCACGGACCAGGCGAGGGCGCGACGCCTCACCTCGACGTACGCCTTCTCGCGCGCCCGGGCGGTGAGCAGCTTGGAGTCGGCGAGCCCGGGGACCTGGCCGCGCTTGCCGTCAGGGAGCACCACGGCCGCCGCGACGAGGGGTCCCGCGCAGGCGCCCCGGCCGGCCTCGTCGACACCGGCGATCGGCTCGAGGCCGACGCGGCGCAGCGCACGCTCGTAGCCGTACAGGCCCGCGTCCTTGCGGACCGTGAGCCCCCGGGGCAGTGCGGACATGGGACCTACCCGACCTACCGGACGGAGTCGAAGGTCGCGGGGGTGTGCAGGCCCTTGGCGTGGCCGAGCGGCCAGACCACCGCGAACACCTTGCCGACGACGTCGTCGACGGGCACCTGTCCCCCGCCGGGGTCGCCGAGGTGCACGCGGGAGTCGGCGGAGTTGGAGCGGTTGTCGCCCTGGACCCAGACGTAGCCGGGCTCGACCTTGACGTCGAAGTTGATCATCGAGGGCTTCTCGCCGCGGGCGAGGTAGGACTTCTCGTTCAGCGGCACGCCGTTGACGGTGATCCGGCCCTGGTCGTCGCAGCACTTGACCTCGTCGCCGCCGACGCCGATCACGCGCTTCACGAGGTGTCCTCCGGTCGGGTAGAGACCGAACAGCTCGAGGACCCGGGCCACCGGGCTGTCCGGCGCCTGGGTCTCGCTGGCGTCGAGCCAGCCGCCCGGGTCCGCGAAGACCACGATGTCACCCCGGTGCGGCCCGGCGCTGCCCCAGTAGGACACCTTCTGCACGAGGATCCGGTCGTTCTTGACCAGCGTGTCGTTCATCGAGGCCGACGGGATGTAGAACGCCTGCATCAAGAAGGCCTTGATGACGATGGCGAGCACCAGGGCGATGCCGAGGAGCAGCACCATCTCCTGCCAGATCGGCAGCTGCTCGCGACGCCGGCCCCGCCGGGAGGGCGGCACCGGCTCCGTCGTACCCGCCGAGACGTCCTGATCGGGCACGTGGGTCACGCGGGGGAGCCTATCCGGCGAGGTGGAACGAGACGGGAAGAGCGTCAGCGCGTCGGCGCGGACTCGCGCTTCTCCTTGATCTTGGCCTTCTTGCCGCGGAGGTTGCGCAGGTAGTAGAGCTTCGCGCGCCGCACGTCACCGCGGGTCACGACCTCGATCTTGTCGATGATCGGGGTGTGCAGCGGGAAGGTGCGCTCGACGCCGACGCCGAAGGAGACCTTGCGGACCGTGAAGGTGCGGCCGACGCCGGAGCCCTGGACGCGGATGCAGATGCCCTGGAACACCTGGATGCGGGAGCGGTTGCCCTCGACGACCTTGACGTCCACCTTGAGGGTGTCGCCGGCCCGGAACTCGGGAAGGTCGTCGCGCTTGGTGCCGGCCGCGATCTGGTCGATGACGTTGGTCATGAGGTCTCCTCGAGGGCGCCACAGGTCACCCGCGGAACGGGGATGTACGAGCTTCTGCTGATCCGTGCACTGCGCCGCGCGGAACGCCCCCTGTGGCAGGTGGTCCGCCGGCTCTCGACCAGGTGCTGGACGAGTCGCCGGGACGCAACGGATGCGACGCACAAGTTTGCCACAGCGGCCCGGCCCCCACGAAATCGAGCCCAGCCGAAATCGCGCTCAGCGTCGGCGCACCGGCTTGGAGAGCCGGACCACCCCGGTGTCGTCCGGCTGGACCCGGTCGAAGCGGTAGCCGGCCTTCTTGTACATCCGCAGGTTTCGCTCGCTGCGCGCGCCGGTGAACAGCGACGTCCGACGGGCGTCGGGCGGGGCCGCCGACTCGACGTACCCGAGCAGCCAGCGGCCGAGGCCCCGGCCGCGGAGGTCGGGGGCGACCATCAGCCGCCCGATCTGCCAGGTGTCGTCCTCGAGCCGGCCGCGGGCGGCGGCGACCAGCCGCGGCCCGGACCGTACGACGAACGTGGTCCACGTCTCGAGCCAGGCCTGCACGGCCGCGAGGTCCTCGCGCAGCGGCGGGATGTCCAGGGTCTGGTTGGCCTGCGCCTCGTGCACCCAGCAGGCGAGCTGGAGGGTGAGGATCTCGCCGGCGTCGGACCGGGTGGCCGTACGGATCTCCGCGTCCTCGACGCCGGCGACGGTCAGGAGGCGGCTCGGGTGCAGCAGGTCCGGTCGTCGGGCGGCTGTCCGTCGTACCGCCTGCTCGTGCCGCCAGGCCGCGATCCGGGCGTGGTCGCCGGAGAGCAGCACCGGCGGGACGTCGTGGCCGCGCCAGGAGGCGGGCTTGGTGTAGACGGGGTACTCCAGCAGGCCGTCCTCGCCGTGCGACTCCTCCGCGAGGGAGTCCGGGTTGCCCATGAAGCCGGGCAGCAGCCGGGCGACGGCCTCGGTCACCACGAGCGCCGCGACCTCGCCGCCGTTGAGGACGTAGTCGCCGATCGAGACCTCCCGGACGGTCATCCGGGTGGCGGCCTCGTCGAGGACCCGCTGGTCGATGCCCTCGTAACGGCCGCAGGCGAAGAGCAGGTGCTCGACGCCGGCGAGCTCCTTCGCCAGCGCCTGGGTGAACGGCTGGCCGCTGGGCGTGGGGACGACGAGGACGGTCCCGTCACCGGCCAGCGCGTCCAGGGCCTCGCCCCACGGCTCGGGCCGCATCACCATGCCCGCCCCGCCGCCGTAGGGGGTGTCGTCGACGGTCCGGTGCCTGTCGTGGGTCCAGTCGCGCAGGTCGTGGACGTGCACGTCCAGGACGCCGCTGTCCTGGGCCTTGCCGGCCAGCGAGAGGTCGAGCGGTGCGAGGTACTCGGGGAAGATCGAGACGACGTCGACGCGCACGTCAGGCCTCGTCGTCGGGCAGCGGCGTGAGGAGGCCGGGCCGGTCGGCGACCTCGACCCGGCCGGCAGCCAGGTCGACGACGGGGACGAGGGCGGTCACGAACGGCACCAGCAGCTCGCGACCGTCGGGGGTTCGGACCGCGAGGAGGTCCTGGGCGGTCCCGTGGACGACGTCGGACACCTCGCCCACCGGCTCTCCGTCGGTGGTGGACACCGCCAGGCCGACGAGCTGGTGGTCGTAGAACTCCTCGGGGTCCTCCGGAGTCTCGGTCGGGTCGAACCGCACCGCGAGCGACAGCCCGCGCAGCGCCTCTGCGGCGGTCCGGTCCTCGACCCCCTCGAAGGTCACGAGCAGCCGCGACTGGTGCCAGCGGGTGCGGCGGACGGTCAGGGCGACGGGGCGCTGCGCGGAGTGCGGCTCATCGCCGCGCGGGGTCCGGGTCGCCAGCACCGCACCGTCGGCGAAGCGCCGCTCCGGCTCGTCGGTGCGCGGCTCGACCGACACCTCGCCCTTGATGCCGTGCGCCTTGCCGATCCGGCCGACGACGACCTCGTGGGCCGGGCTGTCGCTCACCCTCTCCCCTTCCCTGATCCCCGTGGTGCTGGCTGTCCCGCTCCGGAGACGGCGACGAGGCGGGGGCCCGTGGGCCACCCGCCTCGTCGTGTCACGTGGTTCGTGCGGCGGCTCAGCGCCGGCGGTCGACGTCCACGAAGTCGACCCGCGCGCCGCCCTTGCCGGCCAGCGCACCGATCACGGTGCGCAGCGCGGTGGCGGTGCGGCCGCCACGACCGATGACCTTGCCCAGGTCGTCCGGGTGCACGCGCACCTCGAGGACCGACCCGCGGCGCAGCTGCTTGTCGTCGACGGTGACGTCGTCCGGGTGCCGGACGATGCCGCGCACCAGGTGCTCGAGCGCCTCGGCCAGCATGCCGGTCAGCTCTCCGCCGGCTGGTCGGCCTGCTTCTCGGCGTCGGCGGTCGCGCTCTCGGGCGTCTCGTCGGCCGGGGCCGCCTCGTCGGCGGTGGCGGTCGCGTCGTCAGCCTTGGCCTCGGCCTTGTCGGCCTTGTCGTCGGCCTTGTCGTCGGCCTTGTCGGCCTTCTTCGCGGCGCTCTTCTTGGTGACGGCCTCGGCCTGCTTCTCGCTGCCGGCCTCCTTGAGCGCCTCGTTGAAGAGGTCGAGCTTGGACTTCTTCACCTCGGCGGTCCGCAGGGTGCCCTCGGTGCCCGGGAGCCCCTTGAACTTCTGCCAGTCGCCGGTGACCTTGAGCAGCGCCGCGACGGCCTCGGACGGCTGGGCGCCCACGCCGAGCCAGTACTGCGCCCGGTCGGAGGTGACCTCGATGACCGAGGGCTCCTCCTTGGGGTGGTACTTGCCGATCTCCTCGATCACCTTGCCGTCGCGCTTCTTGCGGGAGTCGACGACGACGACGCGGTAGTACGGCGTACGGATCTTGCCCATACGCTTCAGGCGAATCTTGACGGCCACGAGTGTGGTGTCTCCTTGGAATCGTGTGTGTGGTGAGGGCTGCCGCGACCGGTGGGGCCGGTGCGTCGCTCCTCGGGGGCCCGCGCCGGCCGGTTGAGAGGGACCGACGGCACAGGACTCGGCCCGCATTCTGCCAGACCGGCACCGGCGAACGAAAATCCGGCGGCCACCGCAGCCCCGGCCAGGCCCGCACCCGCACGCTGGTCGACCGGGCCGTGCCCCTGGTCGACAAGCTCGCCCGGCTGACCCGGCTGCCCGTGGTGCGCGGCGCGGTCAACGACCTCGTCGACCTGATGTCGTCGCTGCGGGACGAGGGCCGGTCCAGGAGAAGTCCTAGCCGACGACGGCGCCGCGCAGCACGATCCGCCGGGGGTCGCGCAGCACGCCGAGGTCCTCGAGCGGGTTCGCGTCGAAGACCACGAAGTCGGCAGTGGTCCCCTCCGCCAGGTTGTCGTCGAGGCCCAGCCAGGTGCGGGCCCGCCAGGAGGCAGCACCGAGGGCGTCCTCGTTCGAGAGCCCGTACGTCGCGAGCTCGGCGACCTCGTCGCCGATCAGGCCGTGCGGCAGGACCCCGCCGGCGTCGGTGCCGGCGTAGATCGCGACCCCGGCCTCGTAGGCCGCACCGATCACCTCGCGCCGGGTGGCGTGCAGCCGCATCATGTGGTCGGCGTAGGCCGGGAACCTCGACCGGCCCGCGTCGGCGTACCCCGGGAAGTTGTCCAGCTGCTTGACCGTCGGCACGAGCGCGACGCCGTTGGCGACCATCTGGTCGACCAGGTCGGTCGAGAGGCCGGTGCCGTGCTCGATGCAGTCGATGCCGGACCCGATCAGGTCCGGCAGGGCGTCCTCGCCGAAGACGTGCGCGGTGACCCGGGCGCCGTGCTCGTGCGCGGTCTTCATCGCGGCGTCGAGCGACTCGCGCGTCCAGGACGGCGTGAGGTCGCCCGCCTCGCGCTCGATCCAGTCGCCGACGAGCTTCACCCAGCCGTCTCCGCGCTGCGCCTCCTGCGCCACGTAGGCCGGCAGGTCGACGGGCTCGATCTCGTGCGCGTAGTTGCGGATGTAGCGCTTCGGCCGGGCGATGTGCCGGCCCGCGCGCAGCAGCCGCGGCAGGTCGTCGCGGTCGTGGATCCACGCGGTGTCGGCCGCGCTGCCGCAGTCGCGGAGGAGCAGGGCGCCGGCGTCGCGGTCGGCGATCGCCTGCTTCTCCTGGACGTCCTCGGGGACCGCGCCGTTCTCGTCGAGCCCGATGTGGCAGTGCGCGTCCACCAGCCCGGGCACGATCCAGCCCTCGGCGACCAGCTCGGCGGAGGCCACCGGCTCGTAGGTGACGCGCCCGTCGACGACGTACAGGTCGCGGACCTCACCGTCCGGCAGCACCGGACCACGGAACCTCAGGGCACTCGTCTGGGCACTCGTCTGGGCACTCATGCCCCGACGGTAGCGGTCCCTACTTGAGGTACTTCGACAGGTCGGCGGGCAGGTCCAGCGACGACGGGTCGAAGTCCTCGTCGGCGCCGGCGGGCAGCCCGAACGGGTTGCCGCCGTCGCCGCCGCCGCTCGGCCGGTCCGCCGCCGCCTTCTCGGCGGCCGCCCGCTTCGCCGGGTTGCCGGAACCGCGCTTGGCCTTGGCCTTCTTCGGCGCCTGCCGGCTCTTGGCCCGCTTGCCGGTGAGCACGCCGGGCATGCCCGGCATGCCGGGAACCTGGCCGTTCTTGGCGATCGACATCATCATCTTGCGCGCCTCGAAGAACCGGTCGACCAGCGAGTTCACGTCGGAGACCTGGGTGCCGGAGCCGCGGGAGATGCGGGAGCGCCGGGAGCCGTCGATGATCTTCGGGTTCGCCCGCTCGGCCGGCGTCATCGACTGGATGATCGCCTGGATCCGGTCGATCTCCCGCTCGTCGAAGTTCTCGAGCTGCTCGCGGAACTGCCCCATCCCGGGCAGCATCCCCATGATCTTCGACAGCGAGCCCATCTTGCGCAGCTGCTGCATCTGCTGGAGGAAGTCGTCGAGGGTGAACTCGCCGCCGCGACCGGTCAGCTTGGCCGCCGCCGCAGCGGCCTGCTCCTGGTCGAAGGTCTTCTCGGCCTGCTCGATGAGGGTGAGCACGTCACCCATGTCGAGGATCCGCGAGGCCATCCGGTCGGGGTGGAAGACGTCGAAGTCGGTCGGCTTCTCGCCGGCGGAGGCGAACATCACCGGCTTGCCGGTGATCGAAGCGATCGACAGGGCCGCGCCACCGCGCGCGTCACCGTCGAGCTTGGTGAGCACCACGCCGTCGTAGCC
This sequence comes from uncultured Actinomycetota bacterium, assembly GCA_963827435.1. Lineage (GTDB taxonomy): Bacteria > Actinomycetota > Actinomycetes > Propionibacteriales > Nocardioidaceae > Nocardioides_B. The sequence goes on along the minus strand of CAWHAU010000014.1, from coordinate 412,385 downwards.
GACGCCGTCGAGGAAGGCGCGGGCGGTGTTGACCGCGTCCTGGCCGACCATCGCGTCGACCACGAAGAGGATCTCGTCCGGCGTCACCGCGTCGCGGATGTCGGCCGCCTGCTGCATCATGTCGGCGTCCACGCCGAGGCGGCCTGCGGTGTCGACGATGACCACGTCGTGCAGGGTGCGCTTCGCCTCCGCGACACCGGCGCGCGCGACCGCCACCGGGTCGCCGACGCCGTTGCCCGGCTCGGGTGCGAACACCGTCACCCCGACCCGCTCCCCGTTGACCTGGAGCTGGTTGACCGCGTTGGGGCGCTGCAGGTCGGCGGCCACCAGCAGCGGGCTGTTGCCCTGCTCCTTGAGCCACAGCGCGAGCTTGGCCGCCAGCGTGGTCTTGCCGGAGCCCTGGAGGCCGGCCAGCATCAGCACGGTCGGCGGGGTCTTCGCGAACCTCAGCCGACGGGTCTCCCCGCCGAGGATCGTGACGAGCTCCTCGTTGACGATCTTGACGATCTGCTGGGCGGGGTTCAGCGCCTGGCTGACCTCCTCGCCCCGCGCGCGCAGCTTGACCGCGTCGACGAACTGCTTGACCACGGGCAGGGCGACGTCCGCCTCGAGCAGCGCGATCCGGATCTCCCGGGCCGTCGCGTCGATGTCGGCCTCCGAGAGCCGTCCCTTGCCACGGAGGTTCTTGAACGTCGTGGCGAGACGGTCGGAAAGGGTGGTGAACACAGCTGGTCAGTCCTCGGGTCCGGTCGGAGAGCGTACGGCGGCCGGGTCGTCCTCAGCCGCGGTCAGCGTCAAGGGTAACCGGGTCCTGCAGCGCCTGCCGGACCGCGTGCACCGCCGACGCGGCGCGTTCGTCGCTCAGCGCACCGGCCCCCTGCTCCTGCACGTAGAACACGTCCACCGCCTGGGGGCCGAGCGTGGTCAGGTGCGCCGAGCGCACGCTCACGTCGAGCCGGGCGAGCGCGGAGCACACGAGGTAGACCACGCCGGGCCGGTCCTCGACCCGGACCTCCATCACCGTCGCCTGGTGTGATGCGTCGTGCCGGACCTGCACCGAGGGCTCCAGCCCGGTGTCCCGCGGCGGCCGCAGCCGTTCCGCGGGGTCGGTCCGGCCGGTCACGACGGCCTCGACACGCTGCCGGAGGATCCCCTCGTCGAGGTGGGTGTCGTCGACGTCCCAGACCGAGATGGCCAGGTCGCCCTGGGTCCACGCACGCGCCGAGCGGATCGACGCCCGCTGCATCGGTCAGCGCCCCGGCGATGTCGGCGATCAGCCCGGTGCGGTCGCCGGAGACCACGGTCACCGTGGCGCCGTCCTCCCCCGTGTCCAGGCGTACGTCGAACCGGCTCGGGTCCGCGCGGACGGCGTCGGAGACCTCGACGTCCGGCGGCGAGTCGTCGGCCTCCGCCGGATCCACGCCTTCGGCGAGCGTCCCGCGCACGCGCCGGGCCAGGTCGGCCACGAGCCCGGCCCGCCAGGCCGTCCACGCCTTGGGGGACGTGGCCCGTGCGTCCGCCTCGGTGAGCACCTCGAGGAGGTCGAGCGTCTCGGCGTCGGGCACCCGCTCCACGACGTACGCCACCGTCGCCGGGTCCTCCAGGTCGCGCGTGGTGGACACCTCGGCCAGCAGCAGGTGCCAGCGCACCAGCCCACGGACCAGTGCCACCTCCCGCTCGTCGAAGCCCAGGCGGGCCGCGGTGTCCGCGGCCAGGGGCTCGCCCGCGACGGAGTGGTCGACGCAGCTGTCCCTTGCCGAGGTCGTGCAGCAGGGCCGCGACCATCAGCACGTCGGGACGCGACACCCGCCGGATCAGCCGGGACGTCTCGATGCAGGTCTCGACCAGGTGCCGGTCGACGGTGAACCGGTGCACCACCGAGGCGTGCGGGAGCAGCCGCACGCGCTCCCACTCGGGCAGCAGCCGGGCCAGGGCCCCGGTCTCGTCGAGGGTCTCCCAGACGGGCAGCAGCCCCGGTCCGGCGGCGAGCAGCCGGGTGAACAGGTTGCGGGCCTCGCGGCTCCACGGCTCGGGGAGGTCGGCGCCCTCGCGGCCGAGCCGCGAGGCGGTGGCCGGGGACAGCGCCAGCCGTCGCTCGGCGGCCTCGGCCGCGGCGCGCAGCAGCAGGAGCGGGTCGCCGGCCGGGTCGGTCCCCCGGTCCAGGACGACCTCCCCCCGGGACACCGCGATCCCGGGAGCCACCCGCTCGAGCTCGGGCACCCGGCGGCGGGTGGCCGAGCGGTCGTGCCAGCACGGCCTCCACCCGCTGCCAGGTGAGCCGGGACAGGTGGGTGATCCGGCGGCCGACCTCGCGGACCTGACGCTGCGCAGACCCGTCGTCGGGGAGGCCGAGCCCGGCGGCGAGCTCGGGCCAGGTCTCCGGGGCGACCCGGTCGGTGGCCCGCCCGGCCACCTCGTGCAGCACGTCGCGCACGTCCAGCAGCGCCAACCGGCTCGGCTCGAGGTCGGCGTGCGAGACGTCCACCAGCCAGGTGGCGACCAGCGCCCGCAGCACCGTCGCGTCCCGCAGGCCGCCCACGGACTCCTTGAGGTCGGGGACCGACGCGTGCGCGAGCTCCCCGGTGCGCTCACCGCGCCGGTCGACCAGGTCCTTCAACGCAGGTAGCTGACGGCGGGCGTCACGTCGCCAGTGCGCGAGCAGGTCCGCGCGCAGCCGCAGGGTCAGGGACGGGTCCCCGGCCAGGTGTCGTGCGTCCAGCAGCCCGAGGGCGACGCGCGGGTCGTCCCGGGCGGTGTCGGCGACCTCCGACATCGCCCGGACGGAGTGGTCGATGTTGGCCCCGGCGTCCCAGAGCGGGTACCAGACCTCCTGCGCCACCCGGTGCACGTCGACCTCGTCGGCGTGCACGAGCACCACGTCGAGGTCGCTGTGCGGCGCCAGCTCGAGGCGCCCGTAACCACCGACCGCGACGAGGGCGACACCGGTGTCGTCGGCCCCGTCCAGCGCCTTGGTGAGGGCGGCCGAGCAGAGCTCGTCCGCCTCCGCGGTGCGGCGCCGTCGCTCGGCCTGGGTCATCGGGGCAGCCTCAGAGCGCTGCCTCGTCCGCGTCCCCGGTGCGCACCCGCACGACGCTCTCCACGGGCTGCACCCAGACCTTGCCGTCGCCGATCTTGCCGGTGCGGGCGGACTTCACGATCGCCCCGACGACATCGTCCACCTCGGGGTCGTCCACGACGATCTCGATGCGGATCTTGGGCACCAGCGCGATGTCGTACTCCGCGCCGCGGTAGACCTCCGTGTGGCCCTTCTGCCGGCCGTAGCCACTGACCTCGCTGACGGTCATGCCCGTCACGCCCGCCATCTCGAGCGCGGCGCGGACGTCCTCCCACTTGTGCGGTTTCACGACCGCGGTGACCAGCTTCATCTCGTGCCGCCTCTCCTGTCGTCCTGCCCCATCCTGCCGTGACAGCAGGCGGGAACCGGGGTGGCCTCGCGGCCTCCGCCGGCTCCCGCCTGGCTACACGTGCTGCGTCACCGGTGCGCGACCGGTCAGAGCGCCGCCTCGTCGCGGTCACCCGTGCGCACCCGGACGACCGCGTCGACCGGCTGCACCCAGACCTTGCCGTCCCCGATCCGGCCGGTCTGCGCCGTCTTCACGATGATCCCGACCACGTCGTCGACGTCCGCGGACTCCACGACGATCTCGATCCGGATCTTGGGCACCAGCGCGATGTCGTACTCCGCGCCGCGGTACACCTCCGTGTGGCCCTTCTGCCGGCCGTAGCCGCTGACCTCGCTGACCGTCATGCCGGTCACCCCGAAGGTCTCGAGGGCCTCGCGGACCTCTTCCCACTTGTGCGGCTTGATCACCGCGGTCACGAGCTTCACGCGTTCACCCCCCGCGCCTCGGCGTCGGCCTGGGCCTTCGCCGTCGGCAGGCTGCTGCCGGTCAGGGCCCGACCGCCACCACCGGAGGTGGCGAAGTCGTACGCCGACTCAGCGTGCTCGACGCCGTCGATGCCCTCGACCTCGTCCTCCTCGGAGAGCCGGAAGCCCATGGTCTTGGCGATGAGGAAGCCCAGGACCAGGGTGACGACGAACGAGTAGAAGAGGACCGCGAACGCGCCCACGGCCTGCCGCCAGAGCTGGTCGAGGCCGCCGCCGTAGAACAGCCCGTCGACACCGGCGGTCGTCGCGGCCGAGGCGAAGAGGCCCACGGCGAGGGTGCCCCAGAGGCCACCCACCAGGTGCACGCCGACCACGTCGAGAGAGTCGTCGAAGCCGAAGCGGAACTTCAGGCCCACCGCCATCGCGCAGAACACGCCGGCGAGCGCTCCGACCGCGATCGCGCCGAGCGGCGTGACCGACGAGCAGGACGGGGTGATCGCGACCAGTCCGGCGACCACGCCGGACGCCGCACCGAGCGAGGTGGCGTGACCGTCGCGGAGCCTCTCCACGAGCAGCCAGCCGAGTGCGGCGGCGCCGGTGGCGACCATGGTGGTCACCCAGACCTCGGCGGCCTGGCCGTTGGCGGACAGCGCCGAGCCGGCGTTGAAGCCGAACCAGCCGAACCACAGCAGACCGGCGCCGAGCATGACCAGGGGCAGGTTGTGCGGGCGCATCGGGTCACGCTTCCAGCCGACGCGCTTGCCGAGCACCAGCGCGAGGGCCAGGCCGGCCGCGCCGGCGTTGATGTGCACCGCTGTGCCGCCGGCGAAGTCGATGGCGAGCAGCTTGTTGGCGATCCAGCCACCCTTCTCGGACTCCGCGCCGTTGAACGCGAAGACCCAGTGCGCGACCGGGAAGTAGACGACCGTGGCCCAGATGCCGGCGAACACCATCCAGGGACCGAAGCGGGCCCGGTCCGCGATGGCGCCCGAGATGAGGGCGACGGTGATGATGGCGAACACGGCCTGGAAGGCGACGAACGCCAGGGACGGGATCGTGAACACCAGGTTGGTGGCGGCGAAGCCCTTGTCGAGACCCTCGGTCCCGATGAGCTTGGTCAGCCCGAAGAACTCGGTGGGGCTGCCCAGGAGGCCGCCGCCCACGTCGTTGCCGAAGGCGATCGAGTAGCCGTAGAGCACCCACAGGACGCTGATGAGGGCGAGGGCGCCGAAGCTCATCATCATCATGTTCAGGACGCTCTTGGCGCGGACCATGCCGCCGTAGAACAGTGCGAGGCCTGGGGTCATCAGCAGCACCAACGCCGCGGAGGCCAGCACCCAAGCGGTGTCGCCAGTATCCATGTATCTCAACCTCTTGAAGGTGTGCGGGGAGCGAGTGGTCAGGGGCTCGACCTCGCTGTCGAACCAGCACCACCCCGGTGACCCACACCCTGGTAGGCCCAGGTTTCAACCCGCGCCGAGCCGTGTTGCGGCCAGGTGACGGTTCCCCTTGGTCGTGTTACGAGCACATGTCGTGCGCACCGGGCCAAGCGTAAATATCCATACGCATTCCTTTGTCGAGTATCGGAATTCCTACTAGGGTCCGAGGCATGACCATGAGCCAAGCACCAGACACCCTCGGTGCCGCGGCCCCGGGAGAGGCCCCGGTACGTCGAGGCCGCGGCCGTCCCCGCGACCCGGAGACGGACGAGCGGATCACCACCGCAGCCGCCGAGCTCCTGCTTCAACGGGGGTTCGACCGCACCACCGTGGACGACGTGGCGGCACGCGCCGGCGTCGGCAAGGCGACGGTCTACCGTCGCTGGCCGTCCAAGGAGGACCTCGCCGTCGCGGCGATGGAGACCCTCTACAACGTGGAGATGCCCGAGCCCGACACCGGGGACATCCGCCGAGACCTCACCGAGAGCTACCGCTCCGTCCTGGCCTTCGTGAACACCCGGGACGGCGCCGCCTTCCTGCGTACGTCGATCGCGGAGTCCGTGCGCGACGACCGGATCGCGGCCCTGCACCGCGAGTCGACCGAACGCCGCGAGGACGCCTCACGGGTCACGCTCGAGCGGGCGATCAAGCGCGGCCAGGTGCGCGCGGACATCGACATCGACAGTGCGATCCAGTGGCTGGGAGGCCTCCTGGCGATCCGCGCGATCACGCATCGGCCGATGCCGACGGTCGACGACGCCGAGACGCTGGTGGAGTTCGCCCTGCGCGGCATCGAGGCCTGACCGCTCCCCATCGGGGGCCGGTCGGGTCAGCCGGTCAGGAGGCGGTCTCGCCCAGGAGGGCGTCCACGAACGCCTCGGGGTCGAACGGTGCGAGGTCGTCCGCCCCCTCACCGAGGCCCACGAGCTTGACCGGCACGCCCAGCTCACGCTGCACGGCGACCACGATGCCGCCCTTGGCGGAGCCGTCGAGCTTGGTGAGGACGATGCCGGTCACGTCGACGACCTCGCGGAACACCCGGGCCTGCTGAAGACCGTTCTGGCCGGTGGTGGCGTCGAGCACCAGCAGCACCTCGGTGACCGGTGCCTGCTTCTCGACGACCCGCTTGACCTTGCCGAGCTCGTCCATCAGCCCGGCCTTGTTCTGCAGGCGGCCGGCCGTGTCCACCACGACCACGTCGGCCTCCTGCTCGATACCGGAGCGGACCGCCTCGAAGGCGACGCTCGCCGGGTCACTGCCCTCCGGGCCGCGGACCGCGGGCACGCCCACGCGCTCACCCCAGGTCGCGAGCTGTTCGGCGGCGGCCGCGCGGAAGGTGTCGGCCGCGCCGAGGACGACCTGCTTGTCCTCGGCGACCAGGACCCGCGCCAGCTTGCCGACGGTGGTGGTCTTGCCGGTGCCGTTCACGCCGACCATGAGCACGATCGCGGGCGTACCGTCGTGCCGGTTGACCGCGAGCGAGCGGTCCAGGCTGGGGTCGACCAGCGTCACCAGCTCCTCGCGCAGGATGTCGTGCACGGAGGCCGACGAGACCCCCTCGACCTTGACCCGGGTGCGCAGCCGCGCAACCAGCTCCTGGGTCGGCGCGACGCCCACGTCCGCGGTGATCAGCAGGTCCTCGATCTCCTCCCACGTGTCCTCGTCGATGACGTCGCGGGACAGCAGGGCGAGCAGCCCGCGGCCCAGCGGGCTCTGCGAGCGGGACAGCCGCTGCCGGAGCCGGACCAGCCGGCTCGCGGTGGACTCGGGCTTCTCGACCGGCGGAGCGGTCTCGACGGCGGTGTCGCCGGGGAGCTCGGCGTCCTCGACGGTCCGGGTGGGGGTGTCGCGCGGTGTCTCGGCGTCGTCCCCGACCCGCGGCTCGCTGGGCGCGGGCGGCGGGGGCGCCGTACGGCTGCGTCCGCGGACGCGGGACGTCACCAGCCCGGCGAGCGCGCCGACCAGGACGATGGCGAGCGCGATGATCAGGTACAGATAGTCAGCCACGCGGGGTATCCCATCACACCGGCGGGCCGAAGCCCGACCGGTGTCAGACCAGCGTCAGTGGTGCTGCTTCTCCTGCGGACGGGTGTCGTACTTCTGCTCGTCCGACTGGTTGTCGAGCGTCGGCAGGAGGTTCACACCCTTGCGCATCGCCTCGCCGACCCACGGCGCGTTGGGCACCTCCTCGCCCCGGTGCGGATAGGCCACGTACAGCACGACCACACCGGCCAGAAGGATGATGCCCAGCATCGCGAAGAGGATCCAGATCACGCGAGAAACATCTCCCGAGGGTTCGAGGTACGGGGACGCCGCGGAAACGGGCGCCACCCCCATGCTCCCACGCCGGACCAGCCGGTCCGACGTGGCGTTTGTCTCCCCCGGTGCCCGCGACCGGTCTGGGCAAACCCTCAGCCGGGTGGCAGCAGCGCGGTGACCACGGAGCGGATCTCGTCGGGCAGCGGGTGGACCGGGCGCCGTCCGGGACCGTGGGTGTTGTCCACGTAGACGTGCACGAACCGCCCCTCGGCCGCCGCCTCGTCGGAGTCGCCCTGGAACAGCCCGATGCGGTAGACGACCGACGAGGTGCCGACCTTCTCCACCACCAGCCCCATGTCGACGGGCTCCGGGAAGCCGATCTCGCGGAAGTAGCGGCACGACGTCTCGGCGACCACGCCGATGGCCGGCAGCGAGCGCACGTTGACCCCGGTCGCCTCGAACAGGTGCGCGTTGACGGCCGTGTCGAACAGCTCGTAGTAGACGGCGTTGTTCATGTGGCCGTAGGCGTCGTCGTCGGCCCAGCGGGTCGTCGCCCGGCGCCACACGACGTAGTCGCCACGCACCGGCCGGGGCGGGCGCTCGCTCATCGTGGGGTCACGCGGGCTCGGCCTCGCGCAGCCGCTGGCTGATGACCGCCGACACGCCGTCGCCGCGCATGGTGACGCCGTAGAGCGCGTCGCCGACCTCCATGGTCCGCTTCTGGTGGGTGATCACCAGGAGCTGGCTGTTCTCGCGCAGCTCCTCGTAGATCTCCAGCAGCCGGCCGAGGTTGGTGTCGTCGAGCGCCGCCTCGACCTCGTCGAGGATGTAGAACGGCGACGGCCGCGCCTTGAACAGCGAGACCAGGAACGCCACCGCGACCAGCGACCGCTCGCCGCCGGACAGCAGGGACAGCCGCTTGACCTTCTTGCCGGGCGGTCGGGCCTCGACCTCGATGCCGGTGGTCAGCATGTTGCCGGGGTCGGTGAGCACCAGCCGGCCCTCGCCGCCCGGGAAGAGCCGCTTGAACACCCCGTCGAACGCGGCGTTGACGTCGTTCCAGGCTTCGGTGAAGACCTGCTCGACGCGCTCGTCCACCTCGCGGACGATGTCGAGCAGGTCGCGGCGGGTCTTGCGGAGGTCCTCGAGCTGCTCGCCGAGGAACTGGTGCCGCTCCTCCAGCGCGCTGAACTCCTCGAGGGCGAGCGGGTTGACCTTGCCGAGCATCGACAGCGCCCGCTCGGCCGACCGCAGCCGCTTCTGCTGCTCCTCGCGCACGAACGGGACCGGCTCGGGGGCCGGCGCCTCCGGGTCGGCGTCGAGCTCCGCCTGCTGCTCGGCGGTGAGCACCGGCGGCACGAGGTTGTCCGGGCCGAAGTCCGCCACCAGCGCCTCGGCCTCGAGCCCGAGCTCGTCGAGCGCACGCTCCTCGAGCTGCTCGATGCGCATCCGCTGCTGGGTCCGGGCCATCTCGTCGCGGTGCACGGTGCTGACCAGCTCGTCGAGCTCCTTGGCCAGGTCGCGGAGCCGGCCGCGCACGGCGACGAGCTCCTCCTCGCGGCCACGGCGGGCCTCCTCGACGGCGGACCGCTCGGTGGCGGCGGCAGCGATCGAGACCTCGAGCCGCTGCAGGGTCACCGCGACGCCGCGGGCGACCGCCTCCGCGACCCGGCCCTCCCGGAGCAGCCGCTCGCGGCGGGCGGCGGCGCGGGCCCGGGCGTCCCGCTCGGCCTGCGCGGCCTTGCGCAGCGAGTCGGCGCGCCCGCTGAGCGCGCGGGCCCGCTCCTCGGCGGTGCGCAGCGCGAGCCGGGCGTCCATCTCGGCCTGGCGGCCGGCGCGGGCCTGGTCGGCGAGCTGCTCGCGGAGCGTCGTGTCGGGCTCCTCGTCGGAGGCGTCCTCGGCCGTGGCCAGCCGTGCCTCGAGCTCGGCGAGGCCGGCGAGGTCGCGCTCCCGTGACTCCTCCGCCTTGGCGATGGCGGACGTGACCCGCTCGGCCTCGCCCTTGGCGGCGCGGGCGAGCGAGCCGAGCTGGCCGAGCTCCTCGGCGACGGCCGCGAGCGTGGCGTCGGACTCGTGGAGCTTGGCCAGGGCGACGTCGACGCGCTGCTGCGCCTGGGCGCGCTCCTCCTCGAGCCGGGCCAGGTCGAAGCCGAGCCGCTCGCAGGCGTGGGTGGCCTCGCCGAGCTGGTGGGCTGCCTCGTCGACCGCGGCCTGCACCTCGATCAGGCTGGGCTGCGACGACGAGCCGCCGGAGACGAAGTGCGCCCCGAGCAGGTCGCCCTCGCGGGAGACGGCGGTGACGTCCGGCAGCTCCGCCACCAGGCGGCGGGCCGCGTCGAGGTCGTCGACCACGGCGACCTTGAACAGCAGCCGCGACAGCGCCGGGCGCAGGGTCTCCGGGGCCTCGACGACGTCGACGGCGTAGGTGGCGGCCTCGGGCAGGCCCGGCCACGCGTGGTCGTCCACCGCGGCCGATCCCAGGACCAGGCCGGCGCGGCCGAGGTCCTCGGCCTTGAGGTGCTCGATGGCACCGAGGGCGGCGTCGACGTGCTCGACCGCGACGGCGTCGGCGGCGGAGCCGAGGGCGGACGCCACCGCGGTCTCGTAGCCGGGCAGCACGGTGAGCAGCGCCGCGACCGACCCGAGCAGCCCGGACACCGAGTCGCTGGCGGCGAGCAGGGCCCCGGCGCCGTCCTTGCGGTTGAGCCCGAGCTCGAGGGCCTCCTTGCGGGCCGCGAGGCCGGTGCGCTCGCGCTCGGCGGTCTGCGCCTCCTCGCGGGTCTTGGCCAGCCGCTCCTCGAGGTCCGACAGCTCGGAGGACGCGCCTTCGTGCTCGGCGTCGAGGCCCTCCTCGCCGGCGTCGAGGCCGGCGATGCGGGACTCCAGGGCGGTGAAGTCGCGGGTGGCGCGCTCGGCGCGGGCGACGGCCTCCTCGCGGGTGGCGCTGAGCCGGCCGACCTCCTCGTCGGCGGCGGAGGCCCGGCTCTTGAGCGCGTTGACCTGGCCGTGCAGCCGGGCCAGCCCCTCGCGCCGGTCGGCGGCCGCGCGCAGCAGCCCGGCCACGCGGCGGTCCTCCTCGACGTGCGCCTGCTCGACCTGCTGCCGGGACGCGACAGCCTCGTCGAGGGCGGCGCGGTTGCGCTCGACCTCGGCGGTGATCTCCCGCTCCTGGGCGCGGACCCGCTCCGACTCGGCCTCGAGCTGCTCGGGGTCGCGGCCCGACGGGGTGGTCGGCTCCGCGCCGTCCCGGGCGTTGCGGACCCGCTCGGCGGCCAGCCCGGCGGTGCCCTTGAGGCGCTCGCGCAGGCCGGACAGCGCGAACCAGGTCTCCTGGGCAGCCGCGAGCGCCGGCAGGTCCTCGCGGAGGGCGGCCTCGAGGGCGGCCTCGGCGTGCCGGGCCTGCTCGACCGCGGCCTCCACCTCTCCTCGACGCTCGAGCAGCACCGTCTCGTCCGCGAGCTCCTGCTCCAGCGACGTACGGGCGGTCACGAGGTCGTCGGCGAGCAGCCGGGCACGGGCGTCGCGGACGTCGGCCTGCACCACCGCGGCACGCCGGGCGACCTCGGCCTGTCGGCCGAGCGGCTTGAGCTGGCGGCGGATCTCGCTGAGCAGGTCCTGCAACCGGGTGAGGTTGCCCTCGGTGCTGTCGAGCTTGCGGAGCGCCTTCTCCTTGCGCTTGCGGTGCTTGAGGACGCCGGCGGCCTCCTCGATGAAGCCGCGCCGGTCCTCCGGCGTCGCGTGCAGGATCGAGTCGAGCTGCCCCTGCCCGACGATCACGTGCATCTCCCGCCCGATGCCGGAGTCGGAGAGCAGCTCCTGCACGTCGAGCAACCGGCACGGTGAGCCGTTGATGGCGTACTCCGAGCCGCCGTTGCGGAACATCGTCCGACTGATCGTGACCTCGGAGTACTCGATGGGCAGGGCACCGTCGGCGTTGTCGATGGTCAGCGCCACCTCGGCCCGGCCGAGCGGCGGGCGGCCGGAGGTGCCGGCGAAGATGACGTCCTCCATCTTGCCGCCGCGCAGCGACTTGGCGCCCTGCTCGCCCATCACCCAGGCGAGGGCGTCCACGACGTTGGACTTGCCGGAGCCGTTGGGCCCCACGATGCACGTGATCCCCGGCTCGAGCTGCAGGGTCGTCGCGGACGCGAACGACTTGAACCCGCGGAGCGTCAGGCTCTTGAGGTACACGGGGGCTCCCCTCGGAGTCCGGTGGCGGCGGGCCGCCCGGTCATCGTCTCTTGGTCGTCGGCGCTGAACGACGGTGGAACGACGGATTCTGTCAGGACACTGCCGTGGGGAAGGTCAGCGGGGAGAGCCTAACCGGTTCCGACCCCCATACCCGGAAGCCGCACCCGCCGCGCATCGGCAGGTTGACGGATCTGCCTACGCAGGTTGCATGGTCCCGGGACCGCCACGAAACGGCCCGAATGGGCGGGTTGCCACGTCTTCGTGTTCACGCGGAGTTGGTCACCGCCGGTCTGGTGGTTCTCCGCGTCGCGGTGTTGGCTTGTGGGCATGGGGGTATCCCGACGTACCCGTCGACTCAGCACATCCGCCGCCCTGGCCCTGATCCTGGCGCTGGCGGGTGCCGCGTCCCCGGTCACCCGTCCCGGCGGGCCGGGGTCGCCCTCGGCCGCTGCCCTCGCCGACGCCACGTTCGGGCAGGACCCCGCCCAGCCGAACGCGTCGGTCACCGTCGTGGAGCCGTCCGAGGGCCCGACCCCGCCGCCCGCCGTCCGCATCGCCGCGACGGGCCCGACGGCCGGCACGGCCGTGCAGGCCGACATCGCCGACGTCCTCCTCGACGCCTATCGCGCCGCGGTCACCCGCTCCCCCGCCGACTGCCACCTGCCGGTGAGCCTGCTGGCGGCGATCGGCCAGGTCGAGTCGGGCTCCCTCGTCGGCCGCCCGATCGACCGCGCGCACCGCACCTCGGTCCTGGGCCCGGTCCTCGACGGGAACGGCTACGCCGCGATCCCCGACACCGACGGCGGGCACTGGGACGGGGACGCGAAGTGGGACCGCGCGGTCGGTCCGATGCAGTTCGTCCCGGGCACCTGGCGCACGTTCGGTGTGGACGCCGACGGGGACGGTGTCGCGAACCCGCAGGACGTGGAGGACGCGGCGGCGGGCACCGCGGCGTACCTCTGCTACGGCGGCCGCGACCTCTCCGACCCCGCCGGGCTGAGGACCGCGATCCTGTCCTACAACCACTCGGTGGCGTACCTCCGGCTGGTGCTGACCTACCAGCAGCGCTTCGCCCGGCTCGGCCTGGACGACGGCACGACGGTGGCCGGGCTGCCGACCCACCTGGCGCTGTCCGCGGTCGAGGCCACCCCTGACGGCTGGGCGGCCGGGCGGGTCTCCGCGCACGCGCCCCGGACCGGCGGGAAGGCCGCGAAGCACCGGGCCGGCCACGCGAAGCCCACGAAGCACGCGAGCCCCACGTCGTCGGCTTCGGCGTCCCCGTCCGGGACCCTGTCCCCCTCGCCCACGGGTACGTCGACCACGCTGGCCGCCGCACCGCCGGCGGGGACGACCTCGTCCGCGCCCGTCGCCGTCCACGGACCCCTCGCCGTCCACGGACCCCTCGGCGTCGTCGGACCCCTCGCCGTCCTCCGACCCGTCCGCCCGTCCTCTCCTTCTCCGGACCCCTCGCCCGCGAGCACGTGCCCGACCGCACCGCCCGACCCGGACGCGACCCCGTCACCGTCCGACACGCCCTCACCGACACCGACGGACGACACCTGCCCGCCGTGCCCCCCGGGCACGGACCCGACGGAGCAGGCGCCGTGCCTGCCGGCCACCCAGCCATCCACGGAGCCGTCCACGGAGCCCGCTCCGGACCCGTCGCCCTCGTCGGCGGCGCCGGCGAGCCCGTCCGGGGCGGCTACGACAGACGCTTCGTCATCGTCTGTGCCGTGAGCCCGAAGCCGAGCTGCTCGTAGAGGCTGCGGGCCCCGGTGTTGAAGCCGAAGACCGACAGGCCGACGCTGTGCACGCCGCGCTCGCGGCAGGCCCGTTTCGCCGCCGCGGCCACCGCCCGGCCGTAGCCCCGGCGGCGCAGGTCCTCGCGCACCGCGAAGTCGAACCCGAACGCGTGCAGCCCGTCCGACCGCGGCTGGAGCTGGAGCCACAGGTGGCCGACGGGGTCGGTGCCGTCGAAGGCGGTCCAGATCAGGTGGCCCGGGGTCCGCAGGCCCGAGGGCAGCAGCTCGTCGAGGTCGGCGGCCGCCTTCTGCCGCGCCTCGGGCTCCGGCATCCCGCCCGCGGCGGCGAGGTTGGCGCCGTAGTCCTCCTCGAGGTGCGGGCGGAACACGGCGTACTCCTGGTCGGTCATCGCGCGCAGCTCCACCCGCGGATCGGCCGGGGACGCGTCCGGGAGCTCGTCGACCCGCGCCGTCATCGCGGCGCTGGCGACCGTGTAGCCGAGACTCTCGTAGAGCCGGAGGGCCGGGGTGTTGTGGCCGAACACGTTGAGCCGCATCACCGTCGCGCCGAGGTCTCGCGCGACCTCCTCCGCGGCCAGCATCGTGGCCCGTCCGAGACCCCGGCCCCGCGCCTCGGGGAGCAGCTCGACGTCGTACACGTAGCCCTCGACCTCGGTCGACAGCGGACGGACCCGCACCCACAGGTGGCCGACCGTGCCGCCCTCCGGCTCGACGACCCGGAACACGTGGTGCTGCGGGGTCGCCAGGCCCTCGGGCAGCAGCGCGGCGAACCCGCGCTCGGCGGCCTCCCGTGCCTCGGCCTCGGGCTGCAGCCCCGCCGCCACCTGCTGGGCGGCGAAGCCCACCCGCGAGTGCGCGGCCCAGGCCTCGAACTCCGGCTCGGTCAACGGCTCGAGGAGCACCCGGGAGGTCACCCGGGCATCATGCCAGCGCGGTGCGGGCCCTCCGTCGCAGCAGGACGGCGCCCAGGCAGGCGGCGAGCACCAGCCCGCCGGGGAGGCCGGCCCGCGACACGAGCCCGCCGTCCAGCACGGAGGTCAGCGGCACGGGGTTGGTCGTGGTCGGGCTGCCCGGCAGGTCGACGGCGTAGACGTCGAGCCCGCGCACCAGGTCCACGGAGTAGACGAGGTTGGTCTTCTTGCCGGTGTCCTGGCCGTTCTTCCCGTAGACCGGGACCCAGTACGAGTCCCACACCTCCGAGGCGCCCCAGGTCGCGTGGCCGTACGACGCGATGTGCCGCGGGTCGCGTACGTCGAGCAGCTGCGTCCCGCCGCCGTAGAAGCCGGCCGCCACGATGCCCGACGGGTGGAAGGAGAACCAGTGGGCGGAGCAGAACGCGCCCTGGGGCAGCGGGAAGGTGCCGAGGTCGGAGAGCTCGACCTTGTCGAGCGGCACGATCGCGTCCGGCGTGCCGTCGAGCCGCTTGACCCACCAGGTCTGGAAGGAGCCGGCCTTGCTGCAGTCCGTCTGCTCGTAGTCCTCCTCGGTGACCAGCAGGACGTTGCCGTTGGCCAGCGACGGCGGGGCGTCGGGTGTGAACGCGCGGGCGTTCGGCCGGAAGGAGTTGTGGTGGATGAAGTCGTTCCACCCCGGGTACGCCGGGTCCTCGCCCCGTCCCGCGGCACCGGTGGTGGTCACCAGCCGCGGGTGCAGCGGGTCCCGCACGTCGAACATCGACGAACCCGCGAAGCCGGTGTGCGTGCCGTAGCCCGCGGAGTCGAAGTTCCACTTGTGCCCGGCGGTCGGCGAGGCGAACGGCTGGGTGCCGTCCTTCGCGGGGTCCGAGTCGACCTCCACCGGGTGGTCGAGGTCGGTCAGGTCGAAGACGGAGAACGACTCGCCGCTGCCGGCGGAGTACACGTAGCGGCAGTCGGTGCCGTCGACGCAGGTGACCGTGTGGGTGCTGGTGGTGCCGGGGGCGCGGCCCGCGATGGCCGGGTGCGCGGGGTCGGTGACGTCGACGACGACGAGCTCGTAGCTGCCGCCTGCCGGCCGCACGTTGACGTGCTCGATGTCGTCGGGCGAGGCCTGGTAGAGGTCGACACCGATCAGGGCGAAGCGGCGGGTGCCGTCGCGGCCCTTGCGCTCGCCGCAGCTCATCGCCTCGTTCTCGAACTGGGCGCTCGGCAGGGTGCCGGTCAGGGCCGGGCGGCGCGGGTCGCTGACGTCGTACACCTTGACGGAGTCGAGGGCGGACATCACGAACAGCGGCGCTGAGCGCAGGAAGCAGCCGGAGATGCCGGCCGAGCCGGGGTTCGAGGAGAGCAGCGAGACGTTGCTGCTGGCGACCAGCGGCACCCGGAGGCCACCGGCGTCACCGGCGTAGGCCTCACGGAAACGCTCGGCGCGCTGCCGGTCGCCGTGGGCGGACGCGGGGGTGGGGACGCCGAGGACCAGCGCGAGGACGGCGAGGGCGACCAGAGCGACGGACGTCAGAGGTCGCGGGTGCGGGCGGGGCAGGTGCGTCATGCCCCGCTCAACGAGCCGACGTGGCCCGGGTCACGCTCAGACGGGCTGCATGCTCTCGTCGAGCGTCAGGAGCGGTGCATCGTGCAGGGCGGCGGCGAGGGAGTCGTTCTCCGACTGGAGGCGCAGCACGTGCGCCTCGAGGTCGGCCACCTGCTGCTTGAGGCGCCTGGTCTCCGCGGAGAGCTGGGCTACGACCCGGGGGTCGGTGCTGCTGCTCATGTAGCCGAGGAGGGCCTTGGCCATCGTCTGTCCTCCGAGGGGTGTGAGAGGTCGTGGCACGCCACTGGAGCCGACCGGATCCGGCCGAGGAGTTGGGTGTGCGCCTTCAAGAGTCCCACGCCTCCCGGCACCGGTCAATCCTGGGCGGTCCGTAGTCTGACGGGGTGACGCGCCCCCTCGAGATCGCCGGCTGCCGCTCGCTGTGCAGCTGGTCCGCGACCGGTGAGGAGCTCGGAGGAGACCCGCTCTTCGCCTGCGCCGGCTGCGGCAGCGAGTGGGTGGTCTCCGAGCCGTGGACGCCGATCGACTGGACCGGCCAGGTGCCGGAGGCGGTTCAGGAGGCGCGTCGGACCCGCGGCCGCGGCTGACAGACCGGGCAGAAGTACGACGAACGGTTCATGAAGGACACCCGCACGATCGGGGTCCCGCACCGGTCGCAGGGCAGCCCCTCCCGCCCGTAGACGTGCAGGGACCGGTCGAAGTAGCCGCTCTGCCCGTTGACGTTGACGTACAACGCGTCGAAGGACGTGCCGCCCTGGTCGAGGGCCGCCGCCATCACCTCGCGGACGTCGGCGAGCAGCCGGAGCACGTCCCCGCGACGCAGCTTCTGGCCGGGCCGGTCGCCGTGCAGCTGTGCGCGCCACAGCGCCTCGTCGGCGTAGATGTTGCCCACCCCGGACACCACGGTCTGGTCGAGCAGGATGCGCTTGATCCCGGAGGCGCGGCGCCGCACGGTGGCGACGAACGCGTCGTCGTCGAACAGGGGGTCGACGGGGTCGCGGGCGATGTGGGAGATCTCGGCGGGCAGCTCGGCGCCGCCGGGTGAGACCGACAGCCCACCGAACATCCGCTGGTCGACGAACCGCAGCTCACCGGAGCCGTGCAGGGTGAACCGCACCCGCAGGTGCCGCTCGTCGGGGGCGCCGACCGGTTGCACCAGCATCTGCCCGCTCATCCCGAGGTGACCGAGGACGGCGTCACCGCTGTCCAGCGGCAGCCAGAGGTACTTGCCGCGGCGCCGGGCCCCGAGCACGGTGCGGCCGGTGGTCAGCGCCGTGAAGTCGGCGGCGCCGGCGAGGTGCCGGCGCACCGGCCGCGGATGGAGTACGTCGACCCGCTCGATGCGACGACCGACGACGTGGGCCTCGAGGCCGCGCCGGACGACCTCGACCTCGGGGAGCTCGGGCACGGTCGAGGCCCCGGGTCAGCGGGCGGGGACGTCGCCGTGCGCGGCGGCGATGGCGACGTAGGCCGTCTCGGCGGCCTGCTGCTCGGCTTCCTTCTTGGAGCGGCCGGTGCCGTGGCCGTAGAGGGTCTCGCCGACCTTGACCTGCGCGGTGAAGGTCTTCTCGTGGTCGGGGCCCTCGTCCTCGATGACGTACTCGGGCACACCGAGGGAGTGCTCGGCGGAGAGCTCCTGGAGGCTGGTCTTCCAGTCCAGGCCGGCGCCGAGACGGGCGGCGTTCTCCATCAGCGGGTCGAAGAGCAGGTGCACGACCGCGCTCGCGGACTCGAAGCCGCCGCTGAGGTAGACGGCACCGATGAGCGCCTCGACCGTGTCGGAGAGGATCGAGGACTTGTTGCGCCCGCCGGTGGACTCCTCGCCCCGGCCGAGCTTGATGTACCGGCCGAGGTCGATGGTGCGGGCCACCTGGGCGAGGGCGCGCGCGTTGACGACGGCGGCGCGGAGCTTCGCGAGCCGGCCCTCGGAGAGGTCCGGGTGCGCACGGAACAGCGTGTCGGTGACGACCACGCCGAGCACGGAGTCGCCGAGGAACTCCAGCCGCTCGTTGGTCGGCAGACCGCCGTTCTCGTAGGCGAACGACCGGTGCGTCAGGGCACGGTCGAGCAGCTCGGCGCCCAGATCGGGGTCGCCGAGCCCCTCACGCAGGTCGTCGTAGCCCTGGTCGGCGACGACGCCCTGGTCGGCCTGCTCGCCGCTCACGCGCGTGCCGTCCGGCTCGGTCAGAGGACCTGGCGACGGTCGGCGCGGGCGCCGTACTGACCGCACTGCGGGCAGGCGCGGTGCGGGAGGTGCTTGGCGCCGCACGCCGGGTTGGCGCAGTTCACCAGGGACGGCGCGACGGCCTTCCACTGCGAGCGACGGTGGCGCGTGTTGCTGCGCGACATCTTCCGCTTCGGGACAGCCACGGTGTTCTCCTCAATCGTGCGGTTCGTCGTCCGGCCGAGGTGGCCGCCCGACGTCTGCTGGACGTCTAGTCGTTCGTCTCGTCGTGCTCGAGACCGATGCCTTGCAGCTTCGACCACCGGGGGTCGATCGGCTCGTCGTGCTGGTGGCCGGGGTCGTCAGCCAGCCGCGCACCGCACTCGGTGCACAACCCCGGGCAGTCGTCCCGGCACAGCGGCTGGAACGGCAGTGTGAGCACCACCGTGTCCCGCAGCAGTGGCTCGAGGTCGATCAGGTCGCCCTCGAGCCGGCTGACGTCGTCGTCCTCCCCGTCCTGGGGGTGGGTCGCGGTGTCGCTCTCCTCGTAGACGAAGAGCTCCTGGAAGTCGGCCACGACCTCGTCGCGAACCTCCTCCAGGCACCGCACGCACTCGCCCACCAGGTCGGCCTGAGCCTCACCGGTGACCAGCACGCCCTCCATGACCGCCTCGAGCCGGAGCTCGAACGCGACGGGCGACCCTTCCGGGACGCGGAGCACTTCGATGCCGAGGTCTGCCGGTGCCGGAGCCGTGAAGCTCGTCAGGCGTTGGGACCCCGGGCGGCGGCCGAGCTCGCGAGTGTCGAGCACGAGCGGCGCTCTCGGGTCGAGACGCACGGACTTCACTTCCTGACAGGGGCACAACAGACCAGATCCTTCGTGCGACGACCGGGGGCGAGCCTCGGCCGGGCGCGAAGAACCGTCGTCAAGCCTACCGAACGGAGGGCCCGGCGACCAATTCGGCCGGGGCCCGGGGGCGGGCGCCCCGATCAGTTCTCGAGGTGCTCCGGGAGCTTGATCTTGTCGACCTCGTCCGAGGTCAGGTCGTCGAAGGCCGAGCGACCGGCGAGTCGCTCGCGGCCGCGCTTGACGGCCTCCGTGGTGCGCTCGAGCGTGATCTCGAAGTTGGCCAGCTTGGCGTCGACGTAGTCGTCGGTCTCCTTGCGGAGCTCCTCGGCCTCCGAGCGGGCCTTCTCGACGATCTGGTCGGCCTCCCGCTTGGCGACCCGGTAGACGTCGGTGTCGGAGATGATCCTCTCGCGCTCGTTGTGCGCGTCGGCCACGATCTGCTCGGCCGCGCGCCGGCCCTCGTCGACCACCGACTCGCGCTCGGCCAGCACGCGCTGGGAGTCCGTGAACGCCGTCTCCACGGCGCTCGAGAGCTGGTCGATGAGCTCGAGGACCTCACCTCGGTTGACCACGGCCGACGCCGACATCGGCATCGACCTGGCCTGCTCGACCACCCGCCTCAGCTCGGCGAGCTTCTCGTGCACGTCCACGTTGTCCCTTTCTCCACGCACATACGGGAGCCCTCCGGCGTGATGTGCCGTGCGGCCCCGAGCCTCCCTACCCGGGAAGAGGCACCCTCACGCCTCTCGTATGACGATACGACGAAGAGTCGTTGGTCACACGCGGCGGGTCAGGAAGTCTCCGACAACCGGGCGGTCAGCCGGGTCAGCACATGCGCGGGGACCAGCGGCGAGACGTCTCCCCCGAACCGTGCGACCTCCTTGACGAGGCTCGAGGCGAGGAAGGAGTACTCCGGGCTGGTCGGCACGAAGACGGTCTCCACCCCCGACAGGCTGGAGTTCATCTGCGCCATCTGCAGCTCGTAGTCGAAGTCGCTCACGGCCCGCAGGCCCTTGACGATCGCGTGCACGTCCCGGTCCCGGCAGAAGTCGGTGAGCAGTCCGTCGAAGGAGTCGATGGTGACGTTCGCCCACGGCGCGCAGGCCTCGGTGAGCATCTCGATGCGCTCCTCGGCGGTGAACAGCCGCTTCTTGGCCGCGTTCACGCCGACGGCCACGACCACCTCGTCGAACAGCGACGCGGCCCGGCCGATGATGTCGATGTGCCCGTTGGTGACAGGGTCGAACGACCCCGGGCAGGCGGCTCGGCGCACGGCTTCTCCCTCGGGTGGCACGGCTGGTGCGGCAGGTGGTCAGGCGGTGGCGCGACCGTACCAAAGCGTCGTCTCGCCGTACTTCCGCGTGCGGTCGCCGCTGAACCCGGCCGGCCAGGGCAGGTCGGCGCCGCGGCTGGAGCGCTCGACCACGACGAGCGCATCGGGCGAGAGCCAGCCCTGGTCGCGCATCGCCTCCAGCACGGCGACGACGTCCTGGTCGGGCACGGCGTAGGGCGGATCGAGGAACGCGATGTCGTACGGCGCGCGCGGTGGATGCGTGAACGCCCGGGCGACCGGCACCGCCAGCACGTCGATGCCGGTGAACCCGAGGGTGCGGGCGTTCTGGCCGATCAGGGCCGCGGTGCGCCGGTCGTGCTCGACGAGGGTGACGACCCCGGCGCCGCGGGAGCGCGCCTCCAGGCCGACCGCGCCGCTGCCGGCGTAGACGTCGAGGAAGCGCAGACCGTTGACCGAGCCGAGGGCGGAGTCGACGGCCGAGAACAGCGCCTCGCGCACCCGGTCGGACGTGGGGCGCGTGCTGTCCCCCGTCGGCGTCTTGATCCGCCGTCCCCCGGCGGTCCCCGCGATGATCCGCGTCACCGGTCAGCCCTTCTCCAGGAACGCGGCGGCCTCGGACTCGTCGAGCCGGCGAACCTCCTCGGCGAGCACCGGGTGGTCGCGCAGCTCCGGGTCGGCGGCCAGCACCTTGGCGGCGACCTCGCGGGCCTCGGCGATGACGTCCTCGTGGTCGAGCACGTGCAGCAGCCGCAGGCTCGAGCGTCGCCCCGACTGCGAGGCCCCGAGCACGTCACCCTCGCGACGCTGCTGGAGGTCGACCCGCGAGAGCTCGAACCCGTCGGTGGTCGACGCGACCGCGTCGAGCCGCTCGCGCGCCGGGCTGCCGGCCTCGGCGGACGTGACGAGCAGGCACAGGCCGGGCAGCCCGCCGCGGCCGACCCGGCCGCGAAGCTGGTGGAGCTGGGAGACGCCGAAGCGGTCGGCGTCGAAGACCACCATCATCGTGGCGTTGGCGACGTCGACACCGACCTCGATGACCGTCGTCGACACGAGTACGTCGACCTTGCCTGCGGCGAACGCCCGCATCACCTCGTCCTTGCGGTCCGGGGTCATCCGGCCGTGGAGCATCTCGACGCGGAGGCCGTGCAGGGGGCCCTCGGCCAGCATCGGCGCCACCTCCTCCACGGACGCCATCGGACGAGACTCGTCCACGTCGGCGGGGCTGTCCACCCCGTCGCCGGTGCCGTTGGGGGCGCCGTCCCCGATGCGCGGGCAGACGACGTACACCTGGTGGCCGCGGGCGACCTCCTCGCGGACGCGTGTGAAGGCCCGGTCGAGCCAGGCGGGGTTCTCCGCCAGCGCCACGACCGTGGACTGGATGGGTGCCCGACCGGCCGGCAGCTCGCTGAGCGTGGACGTCTCCAGGTCACCGAAGACGGTCATCGCGACGGTGCGCGGGATCGGCGTCGCGGTCATCACCAGGACGTGCGGCGGGGCGCCGTCGGCCTTGGCCGCCAGGGCGGCCCGCTGCTCGACGCCGAAGCGGTGCTGCTCGTCGACGACGACGAGGCCGAGGTCGGCGAACTGCACCTTGTCCTCGAGCAGCGCGTGCGTCCCGATCACGATCCCGGCGGAGCCGGACGCGGCGTCGAGCATCGCCTCGCGGCGCGCCGCCGCGCCCATCGAGCCGGTGAGCAGCACCACCTGGGTGGCATCGGCCGCGCCACCGAGCATCCCGGCCGAGGCCAGGTCCCCGAGCATCGCGGTGGTCGAACGGAAGTGCTGCTGGGCGAGGACCTCGGTCGGCGCGAGCAGCGCGGCCTGGGCACCGGAGTCGACGACCCGCAGCATCGCCCGCAGCGCCACCACCGTCTTGCCGGAGCCGACCTCGCCCTGCAGCAGCCGGTGCATCGGGTGCCCCGCGGCGAGATCGTCGAGGACCGCCCGGCTGACCTCCTGCTGGCCGGCGGTGAGCTCGAAGGGCAGCCGCTCGTCGAAACGGTCGAGCAGCCCGCCGTCCCGACCGGTGCGGGGGCGGGCGTCGAGCGCCATCAACGCGGCGCGGCGCTTGGCGAGCACGGCCTGGGTGACGAAGGCCTCGTCGAAGCGAAGCCGCTTGGCGGCGGCCTCCTTCTGGGCCCAGGTGTCCGGGCGGTGCAGCCACTCCAGGGCCTGGCGGGCGCTGACGAAGTCGTGCTCGAGGCGCACCTCCTCGGGCAGCAGGTCCGGCACCTCCTCGACGAGGTTGAGCGCCAGCGCGATCGCGTCGGACAGCTGCCAGCTCTGCACGGCGGAGCTGGCGGGGTAGATCGTGATCAGCTGCGGGATCGAGTCCCAGTGCCGGACGGCCGCGTCCTCGCCGCCGTCCTCGTCGTCGCCGTCCCGGTCGCCGAACATCTGGTTCTGCGGGTTGGTCAGCTGGAGCTGGCCGCGGAACGTGCCGACCTTGCCGGAGAACAGCCCGATCTGCCCCGGGACGATCGTGCGCTCGCGCCACTCGGCGATGTGCTTCTTCTTGTCGAACCAGGTCACGGAGAGCTGGTCGTGCTCGGTGGCCACGACCACCTCGAGCCGGTAGGCCGTCCCGCCGCGGCGCCGGTCGGTGTAGGCGTGCGACTTGGCCCGCACCACGCGGGCGATCACGGTGACGTGCTCGTCGGGCACGATCGAGCCGAGGTCGGACAGCGCGCCCTTGTCCACCCAGCGGCGCGGGTAGTGCTGGAGGAGCTCGCCGACGGTGCGGTAGCCGAAGGCCTTCTCGATCTTGGCGGCACCGGCGCCGGCGACGGTGGCGAGCTTGGAGTCCCAGCGGATCGTGGAGTGCAGGGCGGACACGACGGGCTGCACCTACTCGACGCCGACGAGGAGCGGGTAGCGCGGCTGGCCCCCGTCGTACACGACGACGTCGACGGTGGGCCGGGTGGCGGAGAGGTGGGCGGCACACCGCTCGGCGAGGTCGCTGCCGTCGGCGCCCGCGACCAGCGTGACGAGCTCGCCGCCGCCGCCGAGGAGCCGCTCGAGCACCTCCGCGGCCACCGCGAACAGGTCGTCGCCGACCACGACGAAGTCCCCCTCGACCGCGCCGAGCACGTCGCCGGGCTCGCAGGGGCCCGCGGTCGTCATCGCCTGCCGGGCGGCCACCGTCACCGCGCCGGAGCGGGCGTGCCTGGCCGCCGCGGTCATCTCCAGGATGTCCTGCTCGAAGGGACGGCCGGGCTCGTGGACCGCGAGGGCAGCCAGTCCCTGGACCTGGGCGTTGGTGGCGATCACGGCGACCCGGAGGTCTGTCTCCGCGCGGGCGGTGCGGGCCGCCGCCTCGGCCGCTGCGATCGAGTCGCGGTCGTTGGGGAGCACGATCACCTCGGCGGCGCCGGCGGACGTGACCGCCTCCAGCACCTGGCCGGTCGACGGCCGGCGACCCGGCCCGCCCGGGACGACGGTGGCGCCGGCCTGGAGGAAGAGCTCGCCGAGCCCTGCGCCTGCCGCGACCACCACGACGGCCCGTCCGGTGCGCCGGGCGGCGGGCCGGCGGGCGACCTGCCGCTCGACCTGGTCCGCGAAGTGGGTGACCTGCACCCGGTGGGGGCGGCCGGCCTCGATGCCGGCCTCGAGGGCGGCGCCGACGTCGTCGACGTGGACGTGGACGTTCCAGAGCCCGTCGCCGCCGACCACGACCAGCGAGTCGCCGAGCGGGGCGAGCGCGGAGCGCAGCGTGGGGACGGCTGCGTCGTCGGCGTCGAGGAGGTACATCACCTCGTAGGCCGGGCCGTCCGGGGTCAGGTCGCCGGAGGGCAGCGGGACCGGGATGGCGTGGGTGCCGAGCGGGGCCTTGCCGCCGACCGGGCGGCGGCCGGTGACGGCGGTCTCGGCGGCGTCGAGCACCACGCTCAGCCCACGACCGCCGGCATCGACGACACCGGCGCGACGCAGCACCGTCGAGCTGGTCGGGGGTGCGGGCCACGGCCTCGCGCGCGGCCGCCGCGGCGGCGCGGATGACGTGACCGAGCCTGTGGGAGGGGTCCTCCGCCGACCGGCCGGCGGCGTCGGCGGCCGCCTGCGCGACGGAGAGGATCGTGCCCTCGACGGGCTGCCCGACCGCGGCGTACCCCGCCTGTGCCGCCAGCGCCATGCCCTCGGCGAACGCCAGCGCCGACCGGTCGTCGGGGCCCGCCTCGCCGAGCCGCTTGCACAGCGCGCCGACGAGCGAGGACAGGATCACCCCGGAGTTGCCGCGGGCGCCGAGCAGCGCGCCCCGCGCGAACGCGGACAGGGCTGTGCGGACGTCGGCGGGCGTTGGAGTGGTGGACTCGTCGCCGCCGACCGCATCGAGCAGCGCCCCGCGGGCGGCCTCGACGGTGAGGTAGAGGTTGGTCCCGGTGTCCCCGTCGGGGACCGGGTAGACGTTGAGCGCGTCGATCTCCTCGCGGGCCTCGCCGAGCGCGGCGAGGGCCAGGTCGGCGAACCGGAGGACGGTCGTCAGGTCGAAGGTGGCCACCCCCTCGCCCGGCATAGGACCCCTCCTCCTGCGCTCGACGTGCGGGTCGGCACGGCGTTCCGGAACCGTCAGGGTAGTGCACGGCGGCGACGGTTCCGCCGCCCCGGTGCAGACCCGGTCGAGCCTCGGTCCGGCCGGTGCATCGACGCCTCGGACCGCTCGATTCGCGTCTGGAGGAGGTCGTCGGATACTCTTGTGCGGTTGCCCGGACCCCGTCCGAGAGCGACCCCCGAATCAGTGCAACCTAGCAATCCCAGGAGTTCACGGTGGCTGCCGTCTGTGACATCTGCGCCAAGGGCCCGGGCTTCGGTAACAACCGCCCCTGGTCGCGCAAGATTACGAAGCGTCGCTTCGACCCCAACATCCAGCGCGTGCGCGCGACGGTCAACGGCTCGCCCAAGCGCCTGAACGTCTGCACCGGCTGCCTCAAGGCCGGCAAGGTCACCCGCTAGACCTCACGCACCAGCACGCAAGAGCCGCTCCCGGTCGGGGGCGGCTCTTTCTGCGTGGTCCTCAGAAGTGCGTGTGGCCGGTCGGTCCGTCGTACGCCGCGCCGTCGACCGTGACGCCCGAGCCCTCCGCGACCGACCCGATCCGGCGCCAGCCCTCGGGCAGCAGCGCCCCGCCGGGGAACGTCGCGACCAGCGGGTGGTCGTCGCCGCCCGCGAGGATGAACCGCAGCGGGTCGGCACCCAGGGCGGCACCCACGGCCTGCAGCGGCTCGGCGATCTCGAACGCGTCCGTGCGTACGTCGACCGCGACCCCGCTCGCCTCGGCGAGGTGCCCGACGTCGGCCAGCAGCCCGTCGGACACGTCGATCATCGACGTGGCACCGAGCGCCGCGGCCTTCGCGCCGGCGCCGTAGGGCGGCTCGGGCCGCTTGTAGGCGTCGACCAGCTTGCGCGGCGAGCGGAACCCGCGCGCCAGCACCGCCAGGCCGCCGGCCGCCCACCCCTGCCGTCCGGCGATCGCGAGCTGGTCGCCGGGACGGGCCCCGGAGCGTCGTACCGGCTCCCCGGCGACCTCGCCCAGCACCGTGATGGCCACCATCACCTGGTCGGCTGCGGTGACGTCGCCGCCGACCACGGACGCGCCGACGAGCGCGCACTCCTCCGCGATGCCGTCGGCGAGCTCCAGCGCCCAGGACGCGGGCAGGTCCGCGGGCGCGGCCAGACCGACGGTCAGCGCGGTGGCCCGCCCGCCCATGGCGTTCACGTCGGACAGGTTGGCCGCTGCGACGCGGTGCCCGATCTCGTTGGCGGAGGCCCAGTCCCGGCGGAAGTGCCGGCCCTCGACGTGCAGGTCGGTGGAGATCACCACCCGTCCGTCGGCCACCGCGACCACCGCGGCGTCGTCGCCCGGACCGAGCAGCACCTGCTCCCCCTGCACGAACCGCTCGGCGAGAGCGCCGACCAGCCCGAACTCTCCGACGTCGGCGAGGGTCGCGTTGGCGGGGATGCTCATGACGCCATCCAACCGCAGGGGTGGCGTCGTGTTCCGGCGGGGCACGCCGCACGATAGGTTGAGCCGGAGCTTCCGGACGAACCCCGATCACCCACGAGGAGTGCAGCATGGTGGTGCAGGCCTACATCTTGATCCAGACCGACGTCGGCAAGGCGGCCGAGGTCGCGGCTGAGATCGCCGAGGTCAAGGGCGTGACCCTGGCCGAGGACGTGACCGGTCCCTACGACGTGATCGTGCGCGCCGAGGCGCGCAACGTCGACGAGCTGGGCAAGCTGGTGGTCGCCAAGGTGCAGAACATCAACGGCATCACGCGCACCCTCACCTGCCCGGTCGTGCACATCTGACCGACCGCTTCTTCACGATGCGACGGCGCCCTGCTCCCCGGAGCACGGGCGCCGTCGTCGTGTCCGGGGTGCTCCTGCTGGCCGGCTGCTCGGGACCGGTGACGCTGGACGCGCCGAAGCTCTCGGGGCAGGACGCGAGCGCCTGCCGGGCGCTGATGGACGCGCTCCCGTCGAAGGTCGACGACCTGCCGCGCGCGGAGGCCGACGCCGGCGACGGGTTCGGCGCCGCGTGGGGCGACCCGGCCATCGAGCTGCGCTGCGGGGTGCCCCGCCCCAAGGGGCTCGACGCGGTCGCGCAGTGCCAGACGGTGAACGGCGTGGACTGGTACATCCCCGAGTCGCAGCAGAGCGGCCGGCCGCAGCGCATCACGATGACCACCGTCGGTCGCGCAGAGTACGTCGAGGTGCGGATCCCGGCCGACTACTTCCCACCCGCGAACACGATGGTGGACCTGGCACCCGCGGTGAAGCAGGCGATCCGCCAGGTCAAGCCCTGCGTCTGAGCCGCCCGGATCTCAGCGCAGGCCGGTGCCGCGGTGCAGCGCCAGCTGGACGAGCCGGTCGACCAGCGCCGGGTAGTCGAGACCGCTCTCGGCCCACATGCGCGGGAACATCGACGACGGGGTGAACCCCGGCATCGTGTTGATCTCGTTGATGACCACCCGCTCGTCGGGGAGCACGAAGAAGTCGACGCGCGCGAGCCCCTCGCAGGAGAGCACGTCGAACGCCCGCGCGGACAGCTCGCGCACCCGGTCGGCGGTCGCCGTCGGGAGGTCGGCCGGTACGTCGAGCCGGGTGGCCTCCTCGGGGAGGTACTTCGCGGCGAAGTCGTAGAACTCGTGGGCCGCGTCGACACCGATCTCGGCCACCACGGACGTGTCCGGCGGGTTCGTGCCGAAGCCCTGCAGCACCCCGCACTCCACCTCGCGGCCGCCCTCGGCCGACACCTCGACGATGACCTTGGGGTCGTGGCGACGCGCCTCGTCGACGGCCTCCTCGAGACCTTCGACGCCGTGCACCTTGCTGATCCCGATGCTGCTGCCGCCGCGGGCCGGCTTCACGAACACCGGGTAGCCCAGCGACGTCACCGCCTCGACGCACGCGCCCCGGTCGCTCTCCCAGCCGTGCGGCGTGATCACGGTGTAGGGCAGCACCGGCAGGCCGTGCGACTGGAGCACGACCTTCATGTAGTGCTTGTCCATCCCGACCGCCGAGGCCAGGACACCCGATCCGACGTACCGGACGCCGGCCATCTCCAGCAGCCCCTGCAGGGTGCCGTCCTCGCCCCACGGACCGTGCAGCAGCGGGAAGACGACGTCGACCTCGCCGAGGGTGCGCGGCACGCTGCTGGGCTCGTGCACGACGAGCTCGCTGGCGCTGTCCTGCTGGGCCAGCGCCACCGTGGCGCGGGACCCGTCGACCTCCGGCAGCTTGTCGGCGGAGGTGATCGCGAGACGCTCGGGGTCGGCGGACTCGAGCACCCACCGGCCGTCCTGGGTGATGCCGACCGGGACCACGTCGTAGCGGTCCGGGTCGATGGCCTGGAGCACGCTGCCGGCGGTCGCGCACGAGATCGCGTGCTCACTGCTGCGGCCACCGAAGACGACGGCGATGCGGGGCTTGCGGGTCTGCTGGTCCTCGCTCATGGTGCGCCCGACCCTACCGGCCGGGATGGTCGCTCCCGGACCTACGCTGGGCGCATGTCTTCGGAGCCCCGCGCCGACCGGCCCGCCTACCGTCCCGCGACGATCGCGGTCACCTCCGGGCGGCCCGCGCACGAGCCCGACAGCCCGCTCAACGAGCCGCTGACGATGGCCTCGACGTACGTCGCGGGCGGCGACGTGGAGTACGGCCGCTACGGCAACCCCACGTGGGCCGCGTTCGAGACCGCGCTCGGCGACCTCGAGGGTGGGCGGTGTCTGGCGTTCGCGTCCGGCCTGGCCGCGGTCTCCACGATCCTCGACCTCGTCGGCCAGGGCGCCAAGGTGGTCGCGCCGCGACACGCCTACCTCGGCACCATCGGTCAGATCGCCGACCTCGAGGCCCGCGGGCGGATCACCGCCGAGCTCGTCGACATCACCGACACCGACGCGGTCGTCAAGGCGTGCGCCGACGCGGCGCTGGTGTGGCTGGAGTCCCCGACCAACCCGGCCCTCGAGGTGGCCGAGATCGCCCCGATCGTCGCCGCCGCGCACGAGGCGGGCGCCTACGTCGTGGTGGACAACACGTTCGCCACTCCCCTGCTCCAGCAGCCGCTGTCGCTGGACGCCGACCTCGTCGTGCACTCGGCGACGAAGTTCATCGCGGGCCACAGCGACGTGCTGCTCGGCGCGGTCGTCACCCAGGACGACCAGCTCCACGACGTGCTGAAGAAGCGCCGCGACATGATCGGCGCAACGCCGGGCACGTTCGAGACCTGGCTGGCGCTGCGCGGCCTGCGCACGCTGCACGTCCGGCTCGAGCGGGCCCAGGCCAACGCCCAGGAGCTCGTCCGGCGGCTCGGGGAGCACCCGGCCGTCGGGGAGGTCCGCTACCCCGGCTTCGGCGCGATCATCTCCGTCGTGCTGGCCGAGGGTGCGATGGCCGCCGACCTGCTGACCCGCAAGACCACGCTGTGGGTGCACGCCACCAGCCTCGGTGGGGTCGAGTCGACCTTCGAGCGGCGCCGCCGCTGGAAGAC
Source organism: uncultured Actinomycetota bacterium (assembly GCA_963827435.1). GTDB lineage: Bacteria > Actinomycetota > Actinomycetes > Propionibacteriales > Nocardioidaceae > Nocardioides_B. Next base: position 383,123 of record CAWHAU010000014.1, on the reverse strand, counting down.
CGAGCCGGCCACCATCCCCGACGGGCTGGTGCGGATGTCGGTCGGCATCGAGGACGTCGACGACCTGTGGGACGACCTGGCCTCGGCGCTCGACGACCTGGTGCTGCCCGCCGGTTGATCGAGCCTGCCGGGTGGTTGAGGTGCGAGCTGGCGAGCCTCGAAACGCCCGAGGCACATTCAAGTCGAGGGCCTCGCCCAGCGGCTCGAGCCACCTCAACCAACGGGTGGAGGTCAGTCGCGCTCGTGCTTGGCTTCCTTGGAGATCAGCGCGGTGAGCATGTCGGCCGCGGTCATCTCGCCCTCGACGACTGCGTGCACGGCCTCCACGATCGGTGCGTAGATGTCGGCCCGCTCGGCCAGCGCGAGCAGCGACGAGCACGTCTTCACACCCTCGGCGACCTGCCGGGTGGAGGCGGTGATCTCCTCGGTGGTCATGCCCTGGCCGAGCTTCTCCCCGAACGTCCGGTTCCGCGACAGCGGTGAGGAGCAGGTCGCGACCAGGTCGCCGAGCCCGGCCAGCCCCATCAGGGTCATCGGGTCGGCGCCGTACTGCGCGGCGAGCCGCGCCGTCTCGGCGAGACCCCGGGTGATCACCGACGCGGTGGTGTTGTCGCCGAAGCCCAGGCCGACGGCCATGCCGACCGCGAGGCCGATGACGTTCTTGTAGGCGCCGCCGAGCTCGCAGCCGACGACGTCGGTGCTGGAGTAGGGCCGGAAGGTCGCGGAGTGGCAGAGCGCCCGGAGCCGCTTGACGTTCTCCTCGTCCGCGCAGGCCACCACGCTGGCGGCCGGCTCCCGACGGGCGATGGGCAGGGCGAGGTTCGGACCGCTGACCACACCGATCCGCTCGGGACCGGCGCCGGTGATCTCCGCGATCACCTCGCTCATCCGCTTCAGGGAGCCGAGCTCGACGCCCTTCATCAGGGACACCAGCAGCGCGTCCTGCGGCAGCAGGTCGACCCAGCCCGTGACGTTCTCGCGGAACGTCTGGGAGGGCACCGCGAAGATCACGACGTCCGCGCCGTGGACGGTGAGCTCCGGGTCGTGGGTGGCGCTCACCGAGTCCGGGAGCTCGATGCCCGGCAGGTAGTCGGTGTTCTCGCGCTTCTCGTTGATCGTCGCGCACAGCTCCTCGCGCCGTGCCCACAACGTGACGTCGTTGCCGGCATCCGCGAGCACGACGGAGAACGCCGTACCCCAGGAGCCGGCACCGAAGACGGCGACCTTGCTCATCGGCTTCTCCTCCGGGACTTCTTGTCGTGCGGGTTGCCGATCTCGCGGACGCCCTTGGCCCTGGGATCGAAGCGCTCGGCGGGCGCCCGCTCCCCGCGGATGTCCTCGAGCAACCCGGTGATGTCGTCCATGATCCGGTCCGTCGCCTGTCGCAGCAGCACCGGGGTCAGGGGCTGGCCGCGCAGGTCGTCGAGGTCGACGGGCGGACCGGCCTTCATGTAGATGGTCTTGCGAGGGAGCAGCCGCGGCCGCTTCGCGTAGGGCGCCAGGATGTGGTTCGCCCCCCACTGCGCGATCGGGATCACGGGCACGCCGGAGGCGAGCGCGATGCGGGCCGCACCGGTCTTGCCGGTCATCGGCCACAGGTCGGGCTCCCGGGTGATCGTGCCCTCGGGGTAGACGACCACGCACTCGCCGCTCTGCACCGCGTCGACGGCTGCGGTGAACGACTGCGACGCGTCGGTGGTCAGCCGGTAGACGGGGATCTGCTTGGCGCTGCGCACGATGCGGCCGAGGACGGGCACGTCGAAGACGGCCGCCTTGGCGAGGAAGCGGACCAGCCGGCCGTAGGCGTAGGCGAAGTGCGCGAAGGTGAACGGGTCGAGGTGGGAGACGTGGTTCGCGGCGAGCACGCAGCCGCCGGACTCGGGGACGTTGTCACCGCCCTCCCACCTGCGCTTGGTGAGGGCCAGCAGCACCGGCTCGACGATGACGATGCAGAACCCGTAGGCCCACCCGCGGCGCTGCTGGAGCCTGCGTGGGTTGGCCACGTCGTCCTCGTTCCCTGTCTCGTCACCGCGTGTCTGCGGTGAGGTTACCCGGCGCACAGCATGCCGTATCGACGCCGCTTCCCGGTGGATGCCCGCCACCTCGCGCGGGGACCCGCTGGCAGGATGGAGACGATGAGCGTTCCCGCCGCAGCACAGGTCTCCGCCCGGTTCGCCGTGCTGGTGCCGGTGAAGCCACCTGCGTTCGCCAAGTCCCGGCTCGCGGACCTCGGCGACGACACGCGTCGCGAGCTCGCGACCGCCTTCGCCGTCGACACCGTCAGCGCCGCCCTGGCGTCCCCCGTGGTCGACCGGGTGCTGGTGGTGACCGACGACGTCGCGCTGGCCCGCGGCCTCGCCGACCTCGGGGTGGACGTCATCCCCGACGGGACGACCGACGACCTCAACGAGACGCTGCGGCTGGCCGCTGCCGAGATGCACCGGCGCGACCCGGCGCTGCGGCTGGTGGCGTTGTGCGCGGACCTGCCGGCCCTGCGGCCCGAGGAGCTGGCGGCGGCACTGGCGGCAGCCCCCCGTGAGGGGATGGCGTTCGTCGCGGACGCCGAGGGCGAAGGTACGACGGCCGTGGTCGCGTCCGCGCCCGACACGTTCCGGCCCCGCTTCGGCCACGCGTCGCGCCGCCAGCACCTCGACGCCGGTGCGCACGAGATCATCGGGATCGACGTACCCACGTTGCGGCGGGACGTCGACGACCGCGCCGACCTGGCGGAGGCCATGGCCCTGGGGGTCGGCTCGCGCACCTCGCTGGTGGCCACGGTGCACGGCCTCTGAGCTCGCGCACTGGCTAGGGCGTGTTGGTCAACTCTGCGTCAGCAGCCTCTCCCAACACGCCCTAGGGTTGGCGGCATGCAGGCCACGGTCTCCGCGTTCGACGCGGACAGGCGCGACGGACGGGTGCTGCTCGACGACGGCGTCGAGCTTCCCTTCCCGGCCGACGCGCTGGCCGGCACCCGGCTGCGACTGCTGCGCCCCGGCCAGCGGGTGCGGCTCGAGACCACCGGCGAGGGCGCCGCGATGCGCGTGGTCGGCCTGCAGATCCTCACGTTGACCTGACACCCCACGCACGACGAAGGGCCCGTCCCCCAGAGGGGACGGGCCCTTCGCGCGACGCGGTGGGTCAGGCCTTCTTGGCCGTCGTCTTCCTCGCCGTGGTCTTCTTGGCCGGCGCCTTCTTGGCGGCGGTCTTCGTGGCCGTGGTCTTCTTCGCCGCCGTCTTCTTCGCCGCCGTGGTCGTCTTGGCGGCCGTCTTCTTGGCCGGCGCCTTCTTGGCAGCAGCCTTGGTGGCCGGCGCCTTCTTGGCGGCTGCCTTGGTGGCCGGCGCCTTCTTGGCGGCGGTCTTCGTGGCCGTGGTCTTCTTCGCCGCGGCGGTCTTGGCCGGTGCCGCCTTCTTGGCCGGGGCGGCCTTCTTGGCCGTGCCGGTCGCCTTCTTGGCGCCCGCCGTCGCGGTGGCGATGGTGAGCTTCGGCAGCTTCTTGGCGCCGGAGACGACGGCCTTCAGGTCAGCGCCGGCGCTGAACTTCGGGATCGCGGTCTTCTTGGCCTTGATCCGCTCGCCGGTGCGTGGGTTGCGCACCCAGCGCGCGTCCCGGACCCGCTTCTCGAAGGACCCGAAGCCCGTGATGGCGACCTTCTCCCCCTTGGCGACTTCGCGGGTGATGGTGTCGAGCACCGACTCGAGCGCGTGAGCAGCCTGCTTGCGGTTGCCCTCGAAGCGAGCAGCGAGGGTGTCGATCAACTGACTCTTGTTCACAAGCTTCCCTTCCGTGAACCTGTCCAGGGTCGAGCCATTGCTCGACTTTCCTTGGCACGCTAGGGAAAAGTCGCCGTGGCCACCATCACAACACGCCGTTTTCTCGGAGTTTTCCCTTGCATCTTTGGGAAAACTCTGACATTCGCGCGCGCCCGGCAGGTGTTTCGCCTACAGCGTGGCGGGTTTCCAGGATGGACGGGTCGCCTCGTAGGTCGCGATGTCCTCCTCGTGGGAGAGCGTGATGCCGATGTCGTCGAGCCCCTCGAGCAGCCGCCAGCGGGTGTAGTCGTCGATCTGGAACGGCGCCGTCAGCGCCCCGGCCTGGATGCTGCGCGCCTCGAGGTCGACGACGATCTGCGTGGTCGGCTCGTTCTCGATGAGCTTCCAGAGCTGCTCGACGACGTCCTGGGTGACCTGCGCGGCGACCAGGCCGGCCTTTCCCGAGTTGCCGCGGAAGATGTCAGCGAAGCGGCTCGAGATGACGACCTTGAAGCCGTAGTCCATCAGCGCCCAGACCGCGTGCTCCCGGGACGACCCGGTGCCGAAGTCGGGCCCCGCGACGAGGACGGTGGCGCCGTCGTACTGCGGCTGGTTGACGACGAACTCGGGGTCCTTGCGCCAGGCCGCGAACAGGCCGTCCTCGAAGCCGGTGCGGGTCACGCGCTTGAGGTAGACCGCCGGGATGATCTGGTCGGTGTCGACGTTGCTGCGCCGCAGCGGCAGACCGGTCCCGGTGTGCTGGGTGAACTTCTCCATGGTGCTCAGCTCCTTCAGGCCAGCGGGGCCAGGTCGGCCGGAGACGAGAGCGTCCCGGTCACGGCGGTGGCCGCGGCGACCAGCGGCGACACGAGGTGCGTGCGTCCGCCCTTGCCCTGGCGCCCCTCGAAGTTGCGGTTGGACGTGGACGCGCTGCGCTCGCCGGGCTCGAGCTGGTCGGGGTTCATGCCCAGGCACATCGAGCAGCCGGCGCCGCGCCACTCGCCGCCGGCCTCCTTGAAGACCACGTCGAGGCCTTCGTCCTCGGCCTGCAGCCGCACCCGGACCGAGCCGGGGACGACGAGCAGGCGAGTGTCCTTGGCGACCTGGCGGCCCTTGATGACCTCGGCCGCGGCGCGCAGGTCCTCGATGCGGCCGTTGGTGCAGGAGCCGACGAAGACCGTGTCCACCTTGATGTCGCGCATCGGGGTGCCGGCCTCGAGACCCATGTACTCCAATGCCTTCTCGGCGGCGACCTTGTCGCCCTCCTCCTCGAAGTCGTCGGGGCTCGGGACCGCGGCGGCCAGCGGCACGCCCTGGCCCGGGTTGGTGCCCCAGGTGACGAACGGCGTCATGGTCGAGGCGTCGAGGACGATCTCCTCGTCGAAGACGGCGTCCTCGTCCGTGCGCAACGACTTCCAGTGCTCGAGGGCGGCGTCCCAGTCCGCACCCTTCGGCGCCTCGGGGCGGCCCTCGATGTAGTCGAAGGTGGTCTGGTCGGGGGCGATCAGGCCTGCCTTGGCGCCCCACTCGATGGACATGTTGCAGATCGTCATCCGGGCCTCCATCGAGAGCTCCTCGATGGCCTCGCCGCGGTACTCGACGATGTAGCCCTGCCCGCCGCCGGTGCCGGTGTGCGCGATCAGCGTGAGCACGAGGTCCTTGGCCGTGACGCCGTCGGGCAGCGAGCCGTTGACCGTGACGGCCATCGTCCTCGGCCTGGCCTGCGGCAGCGTCTGCGTGGCGAGGACGTGCTCCACCTCCGACGTACCGATGCCGAACGCGATCGCCCCGAACGCGCCGTGCGTCGAGGTGTGCGAGTCACCGCAGACGATCGTCATGCCGGGCTGGGTGAGGCCGAGCTGCGGGCCGACGACGTGGACGATGCCCTGCTCGACGTCGCCGAGCGGGTGCAGCCGAACGCCGAACTCCTTGGCGTTGCTGCGCAGCGTGTCGACCTGGGTGCGCGACACCGGGTCGGCGATCGGCTTGTCGATGTCGAGGGTGGGGACGTTGTGGTCCTCGGTGGCGAGCGTGAGGTCCGGACGACGTACGGTCCGACCGGCCAGCCGCAGCCCCTCGAACGCCTGCGGCGAGGTGACCTCGTGGATCAGGTGGAGGTCGATGAAGAGAAGGTCGGGCTCCCCCGGCGCGCTCCGGACGACGTGCTCGTCCCAGACTTTCTCGCTCAGGGTCCGGCCCATGACCTCTCCTCGACTTTCCTTCGTCTACGTGGCTTCTGCGTGGGTACTGCAATGACGTCTGCATGTCCTCTGCCCGGTCTCAGGTTGGACCCGGGCGACCTGTCGTCTCGACTTGCAATCCATAATGTGAGACGGCATTATCAGAGTATGGACAACTCTAGCGGAGTGGGCGTGCTCGACAAAGCCGCCCTCGTGCTCTCGGCACTGGAGGCCGGACCGGCGACGCTGGCCGGGCTCGTGGCCGGCACCGGACTCGCCCGCCCGACGGCACACCGGCTCGCCGTTGCCCTCGAGCACCACCGGCTCGTGGCCCGCGACATGCAGGGCCGCTTCGTGCTCGGACCCCGGCTCTCCGAGCTCTCCGCCGCCGCCGGCGAGGACCGGCTGCTGGCGGCCGCCGGCCCGGTGCTCGCGCGGCTGCGCGACATCACCGGCGAGTCCGCGCAGATGTGGCGCCGCCAGGGCGACTACCGCGTCTGCGTCGCCGCGGCCGAGCGCCCCTCCGGTCTTCGCGACACGATCCCCGTCGGCTCGCAGCTGACCATGCGCGCCGGCTCCGCCGCCCAGATCCTGCTCGCCTGGGAGGACCCGGAGCGGATGCACCGCGGCCTGCAGAACGCCGCCTTCTCCGCGACCGCTCTCGCCGGCATCCGCCGCCGCGGCTGGGCCCAGTCCGTCGGCGAGCGCGAGCAGGGCGTCGCCTCCGTGTCCGCGCCGATCCGCTCCCCCTCCGGCAAGATCATCGCCGCGGTCTCCGTCTCCGGCCCGCTCGAGCGGCTCTCCCGCCAGCCGGGCCGCATGCACGCCCCCGCTGTCCTCGCCGCCGCCGAGCGGCTCTCCGAGTCGCTGCGCCGGGCGGCGGAGTAGGCCGCCGGGGTTGCCGGTTTCCCTGGGCCCGTAAACCGCACCCCCTAGCGTTGCAACGTCGGGGGTGCCAGTTTCCCTGGGGCCCCTGTTAACCAGCACACCCCCAGCGTTGCAACGTCGGGGGTGTGCCAGTTTCCCCGGGTCCCCTGGGAAACTGGCAGCCCGTGCAGCCGGCCAGCCGGACGCCCTAGAAGAGCGCCTCGGTCTCGAGGTCGAGCAGCAGCTGCTTGCGCTCCACTCCCCCGGCGTAGCCGGTGAGCGTGCCGTCGGCGCCGACCACCCGGTGGCACGGGATCACGATCGGGATGGGGTTGCGGCCGTTGGCCAGGCCCACCGCGCGCGACCCGTGGCCGGTCATCCCGAGACGCCGGGCGATCTCGCCGTACGTCGCGGTCTCGCCCCAGCCGATGGTGACCAGCTGGTCCCACACCCTGCGCTGGAAGTCGGTGCCCTCGGGCCGCAGCGGCAGGTCGAACTCCTTGAGGTCCCTCGCGAAGTACGCGTCAAGCTGGCGGCGCGCCTCCGCGAGCAACGGGTCCGTGTCGTCGCGGTCACCGACCGGCAGCCCGCGCGAGCGGGCGGCGGCGAGGCTCGCCGACGAGCGCGCCGACAGTCCCGCCTGGCGCGGGCCGTCGAACTCGATGGCGGTCACGGCACCGCGGTGCGTGACCACCGTGAGCGGTCCGACGGGTGAGTCGACCGAGGTCCACATGTCGTTTCTCCTTAGTACTGGGTGACCCAGAGGTGCATGAGGGCGTAGGAGCGCCAGGGCCGCCAGCGTTCGGCGAGCTCGGCGGCGCGGGCAGGGTCCTCGCCGAGCGAGGCGAGAGACCGACGGACCCCGAGGTCGGTCGGCAGGAACACGTCGGGGTCGCCGAGCGCGCGCATCGCGACCAGGTCGGCGGTCCACGGGCCGATCCCGGGCAGTGCGAGCAGCCGCCGCCGCACCTCGGCCCGGTCGACGCTGCGGTCGAGCGGCACGTCGCCCCCGGCCAGCGCCCGGCAGAGCCCGACCAGGGCACGAGCGCGGGTCCTCGGCATCGGCAGCTCCTCCGGGTCGACCTCGGCGAGCACCTCGGGCGTCGGGAACAGCCGCGTGAGCGAGGGGTACGTCGACCGGGGTGCCGGCGCGCCGTACCTCTCGACGAGCTTGCCGCCGAGCGAGATCGCGCCGGCGAGCGACACCTGCTGCCCGAGCACCGCTCGGATCGCGAGCTCGGGACCGTCGGCGCTGCCGGGGACCCGTAGCCCCGGCCGCTGCCGGACGAGGGCGGCCATCCGGGGGTCGTCGCCGAGCTCGTCGGCCACCGCGAGGGGGTCGCAGTCGGCGTCGAGCAGCCGGCGGCACCGCTCCACGGCAGCACCCACGTCGCGCAGGTCCTCGACGGCGAGGTCGCAGGCCACGAACGCGGTGCCCGACGCCGGCTCGTCGGCGGCGAAGGACAGCCGCACGTGCCCGGCGCCGTGCGGAAGGGTCAGCGAGCGGGCGTACCAGCCCGGCCCGCTGTCCTCGACGCCCGGCACGAGGTGGGCGACGAGGAAGCGCAGCACCTCGGCTCCCGCGTAGGGGGCACGCACCGGCAGCCGCAGCTCGAGCCGGCCGGTCGAGGACACCGCGTGCCTGGACCGGCCGCGCAGCTCGGTGGGGGTGCCGGCGTACACCTCGCGGATCGTGTCGTTGAACTGCCGGACGCTGGCGAAGCCGGCCGCGAAGGCGACGTCCGAGAACGGCATCGCGGTGGTCTCGATGAGGATGCGGGCGTTCTGCGCCCGGCGGGCCCGGGCGAGGGCCAGCGGGCCGGCGCCGAGCTGCGTGGACAGCAGCCGCTGCAGGTGGCGGGGCGTGTAGCCGACGCGCGACGCGAGTCCATCGACCCCGTCACGCTCGACGACGCCGTCGGCGATCAGCCGCATCGCACGCCCGGCGGTGTCGGCGGCGACGTCCCAGTCCGGCGAGCCGGGCGTCGCGTCCGGCAGGCAGCGCTTGCAGGCGCGGAACCCGGCGGCCTGTGCGGCGGCCGCGGTGCGGTGGAAGGTGACGTTCTTCTTCGCCGGCGTGATCGCCGGGCAGGACGGTCGGCAGTAGATGCCGGTGGACGTGACCCCGGTGTAGAAGACGCCGTCGAAGCGCCGGTCCCGGCTCTTCACGGCCCGGTAGCAGGCCTCGGTGTCCTCGATGTCCATACGTCGATCCTGCCGCACGGCACCGACAGTTCCTAGCGGGAATCGGACACGACCATGGCTGCCGGGAGCAGTGGTTTCGAGGCGGCTCCGCTAGCGCTCCGCCGCACCTCAACCAGCGTGCTGCAACGAAAGAACCGGCCCCCTTCTCGGGGACCGGTCTGTCGTTCGTGTGTACCCCCGACCGGATTCGAACCGGCGCTACCGCCTTGCAGAGGCGGCTGCTGGACCCGAGCCGGCTCAGGCCGTCCGCGACCGGATTCGAACCGGCGCTACCGCCTTGGGCAGAGCCGGTTGCACGCAACGAGAGCGGCCCCGCGAGCGGCTCCGCTCGTGTACCCCCGACCGGATTCGAACCAGCGCTGCCTGCAGAGCCACCAAACGAAAGAACCGGCCCCGCTGAGCGGGGCCGGTTCCGGTGTTTCGTGTGTACCCCCGACCGGATTCGAACCGGCGCTACCGCCTTGAGAGGGCGGCGTGCTAGGCCACTACACAACGGGGGCGAGGGCGGACGAGACTCTAGCGAAAGCGAGAGATCGCAGTCCAATCGCGGTGCTGCTTGAGCTGTTCTGACGTGCTCGCTGGGGTACTAGGACTCGAACCTAGACTAACTGGACCAGAACCAGTCGGGCTGCCAATTACCCCATACCCCATGGGTGCGCTCCTTGCGAAGCCCGGACGAGAATACACGTCCCGCTCGATGCCACCAAAACGACCACACGCCTCCACGAAGCACCGTGAGGAGGCTCACGTCAGGCGGTCGCGAGGCTCCCGTCGACGGTGCCGGTCGAGGCCGGACCGGGCTGCGTGGACGGCGGCCGGGTGTGCGTCTGGAGCCTCATCCGGCGGGCGACGTAGAGCACCAGAGCGGCGTACACGGCCGACTGCGTGACGGTGAGCACGATGTTCCACCAGCTCGCCTCGGTGACGTTCAACGTCTCGGAGAGGTCGCCGTAGGACAGGGCGAGACCGAAGGCCAGGAAGTTGTTCAGCACGTGCAGCGCGATGCCGGCCTCGAGACCTCCGGTGCGGGTCACCAGCCAGGCGGCGATCAGGCCGAAGGACAGGCGGTCGAAGAACAGCGGGAAGTTCTGCGCCCCGTGGGCGAGGGCGAACAGCAGCCCGGTGGCACCGATGGCGACCCAGCGGTTCGAGAACAGCGACCCGAGGGCCTGCAGGAGGTAGCCGCGGAAGACGTACTCCTCCCCCGCCGCCTGCAGCGGGGTGGTGAGCAGCACCACCAGGGCGGCGATCGCCGTCGACGTGGTGAAGTCGTTGAGCTTGCCGGAGACCCCGGCCCCGGCATCGCCGGGAAGCACCGAGCCCACGGCGACCTGCGCGGCGAGCGCGATCACGGAGAGCCCGAGGCAGACGGCGAAGAACTTCCACCGCATGCGGGGTACGACGGACGTCAGCCACCTCGGACGGAGGCCGTGCAGCGCCCGGATCACGAACCAGGTGACGAGGATCATCGACCCGAGGCCGAGGTTGAGCGCGAAGAGGGTCTCGGGCCCGACGTTCTCGAGGTCCGCGCTGGCCATGAAGTTGTCGATCCACGGACCGCTCTCGAACGCGGCCACGACTCCGGCGACCACGATGTAGACCATCGCGGTCACCACGAAGAAGCCGACGAACACCAGCAGGATCCCGACGGCCGGCTTCCACCACGCGTAGGTCCAGGTGCGCAGCATGCGGTGGTAGGGCGTCGGCTCCGGGTGCGGGAAGCTCATGTCCGGGCGCGGCACGGCTGCCTGGCCGGGGACCGGGACTGGGCCCTGCGGGGGCATCGGTCCTGGACCGGGGTACGGCTGGTCCGTCATCGCTCCACCACTCCCTCGTGGGCACGGCGTGCCGTGCGCTGCCTCGCGTGCGAGGACCCCCGAGGTTCCCCGTCTCCAGTGTCGCAGTTCGCGGCCGGGCGGTAGGTGGATTGCGCCCAGGAGCTCCCTACGACTGTTGTGCGTCCGCCAGCCGTGCCAGCGACCGTTCCCGTCCGAGCAGCTCGAGCGACTCGAACAAGGGGGGTGATACCCGCCGCCCCGTGATCGCAACCCGGACCGGGCCGAAGGCGTTGCGGGGCTTGAGCCCGAGCCCTTCGACCAGGGCCTCGCGGAGCGCCTCGTCGATGCTCGCGGTGTCCCAGTTCGGGATCTCCGCAAGCGCGTCGTGCGCGGCCTTGGCCACGCCGCGTCCGGTCTCGTCGAGGAGCTTGGCCGCGTCCGCCGGGTCGCGTTCGAACGATGCCTCGTCCACGAACAGGAAGCCGAGCATGTCGACTGCCTCGGTGAGCTTGTTGATCCGCTCGTTGACCAGCGGCATTGCCCGGGCCAGCAGGTCGGCCTGCTCCGGGGTGACCGGGTCGGAGAGGACCTCGGCCCTCTGGAGGAACGGGGTGACGCGCGCAGTCATCTCCTCCAGGGACAGCATCCGCATGTGCGAGGCGTTGATCGCGTCGAGCTTCTTCAGGTCGAACCGGGCTGGGTTCGGGTTCACCCGGCGGATGTCGAAGGCCTGCGCCATCTCCGCCGTCGTGAACACGTCCCGGTCGGCGGCGATCCCCCAGCCCAGCAGGGCCAGGTAGTTCAGCACGCCCTCGGGGAGGTAGCCGCCCTCGACGTAGTCGAGCAGCCCCGACCCGCGGTCCCGCTTCGAGAGCCGCTTGTTGCCCTCCCCCATCACGATCGGTAGGTGCCCGAACCGGGGCGCACCGGTGCCGACGCCGATCCGCTCCAGTGCCTCGTAGAGGGCGATCTGCCGCGGCGTGCTGGACAGCAGGTCCTCGCCCCGGAGGACGTGGGTGATGCCCATCAGCGCGTCGTCGGCGGGGTTGACCAGCGTGTAGAGGGGGTCGCCGTTGGCCCGCACCAGCGCGAAGTCCGGGACGTGCTCGGGCAGGAACGTGACCTCGCCCCGGACCAGATCGTGGAACGTGATCGGGCGGTCCGGCATCCGCAGCCGGAGCACGGACGTGCGGCCCTCGGCCTCGAATGCAGCCCGCTGCTCGGACGTGAGCTCGCGGCAGAAGCCGTCGTAGCCCTGCACCTTGGAGCCGGACGCCTTACGGCGGGCCTCGACCTCCTCGTTGGTGCAGAAGCAGTCGTAGGCGGACCCGGACTCGTGCAGCCGGCCGGCCAGGTCGCGGTAGAGGTCGAAGCGCTCGGACTGCTTGTAGGGCCCGAAGGGCCCGCCGACCTCCGGCCCCTCGTCCCAGTCGATGCCGAGCCAACGCAGGGAGCCGAGCACCGAGGCGTAGCCCTCCTCGGTGTTGCGGGCCAGGTCGGTGTCCTCGATCCGCAACACGAGCGTGCCCCCGTAGTGACGCGCGAACGCCCAGTTGAACAGGGCGGAGCGGGCGTTGCCGACGTGCAGGAAGCCCGTCGGGGAGGGTGGGAAGCGGACCCGCACTGCCTCCGGGGCGAGGTCGCCGAGCACCGGGTCAGTCACGGGAAACCACCTTGCTGGTCAGGGAGCCGATGCCGGCGACGGTCACCTCGACCTCGTCGCCGACGTCCATGGGGCCGACACCCTCGGGGGTGCCGGTGAGGATCACGTCGCCGGGCAGCAGCGTCATCACGCTGGAGACGTAGGCGACGAGGGCGGGCACGTCGAAGACCATGTCCTTGGTGGTGCCGTCCTGGACCAGGTCACCGTTGAGGTGGGTGGTGACCTTGAGGTCGGACGTGTCGAGCTCGGTCTCGATCCAGGGACCGAGCGGGCAGAACGAGTCGAAGCCCTTGGCCCGGGTGAACTGCACGTCGCCGCGCTGCAGGTCGCGGGCGGTCACGTCGTTGGCGACGGTGTAGCCGTAGACCACGTCGGCGACCCGCTCGGGCGCCACGTCGCGGCAGATGCGGCCGATGACGACGGCGAGCTCGCCCTCGTAGTGCACCTCGGAGGACTGCCGGGGGTAGAACACCGGGTCGCCGGGGCCGACGACCGAGGTGTTCGGCTTGAGGAACATCAGCGGCTCGGACGGCACGTCGCCGCCCATCTCGGCCGCGTGGGCGGCGTAGTTCTTGCCGATGCCGACGACCTTGCTGCGCGGGATCACCGGCGCGAGCAGCCGCACGTCGGCGAGCGGGACCTCGGTGTCGGTGAGCTGGACGCCGACGTAGAGGGGGTCGCCGGCCAGCGCGACGATCTTCGTGTCGTCGGCCGGGATGCCGAGCTCGTCGACGTCGCCCGTGACGACGCCGTACTGGGGCTCCTCACCGGTGGTGAACCTCGCGATACGCACGCGTCGAGCCTACCGGCGGGCCCTCTCCCGACCGCTGCCTACCCTGATGCCTGTGGAAACGCTCGAGGTGGCCGCCTGGCAGGCCCGACGCGCCGCGCACGAGGAGCGCGTGGACGCGTGGGTCGGCCCGCACCTGGAGCGCCGGCGGCAGGGGGTCGCGCACCCCGTCGAGGACTTCCTGTTCGGCTACTACGCGCAGCGGCCGGCGGCGCTGCGGCGCTGGCACCCCGGCTACGGCGTCGGGCTCGCGGAGGGCACGCCGTACGCCGGCCTGAAGGGGTACGTCGTCCGGGGCGGCGTGGCCACGGTGAGCGACGAGCACCTGGTGTCGCAGCGGCCCCTGGTCGAGACGCTGCACCGGCTGCTGGTCGCGACCGCCGGACGGGCGCCGCAGCTCGGCTGCTTCGGGATGCACGAGTGGGCGATGGTCTACCGGCTGCCGCAGGAGGAGGTGCGGCACGCCTCCTGGCCGCTGCGGCTCGGCGGCGCGGGCACGGACACCGTGGTGGAGCAGCACCGGATCAGCTGCTCGCACTTCGACGCGTTCCGGTTCTTCACCGACGACGCGCGTCCCCTCAACACCCTCGACCCGCGCAGCGACGACCGGCCGGCGTTCGAGCAGCCGGGCTGCCTGCACGCCGGGATGGACCTCTACAAGCACGCCTACCGGCTCTCGCCGCTGGTGCCGTCCGAGCTGGTCGCGGACTGCTTCGCGCTGGCCCGCGACATCCGGGTGCTCGACATGCGCGCGTCGCCGTACGACCTGTCCGGGCTCGGCTACTCCCCCGTGCGTGTGGAGACCGCCGCCGGCAAGCAGGAGTACGTCGCGGCCCAGCGTGCCTTCGCCGAGCGCGGCTCGCCGCTGCGGCAGCGGCTGGTCGCGCAGTGCGAGCGGCTGCTCGCGGCCGCGGCTCAGTCCGTGTAGAGGCAGAACGGGTGGCCGGCCGGGTCGAGCATCACCCGGACGTCGCGTTGCGGCTGGAAGTCCGCGAGCTCGGCGCCGCACTCGACGGCGAACGCGACGGCCTCCTCGAGGTCGTCGACCTGGATGTCGAGGTGCAGCATCATCTGCTGCTGCCCCTCGGCGGCCGGCCACACCGGCCGCACGTAGAGCGGCTCGGTCTGGCAGGCCAGGTTGTAGCCGGCGTCCTTGGAGGGCGCCACCGCGCCGCCGCCCGGCGGATCGGGGAAGAGCTCCCAGCCCAGCAGGCGGGCGTAGAACTCCGCCAGTGCCAGGCCGTCCGGTGCGTCGAGCACCGTGCCCCACCAGGTGCTGGTCGTCCTCAGCGGCATGACGGCTCCTCTCGCGAGACGGGTCAGGGCGTGGGTGCGCCCGCGGTCAGCCAGGCCGGGGTCGGCGAACCGACACCGGTGACGTTGTCCCGGCTCCCGACCTCGCCACGCTAGGCCCGACTTTTTCGGCTGCCCAGACCTCAATGAGTGTGATTTCCAGATTTCTCGGAATCTCGGGACGGCGGCCGTCACACCAGGGCGTCGCGCACGTCCGGCCGCTGCAGCATCGCCACGCACCAGGCGAAGTGCCCGTCGCTGCCGGAGGCACTGAAGCAGGTGGCGGTCACGATCGCGTACGCCGCGCGGTGCACGGCAAGCCGAGCGGGGTCGTGGCCGCGTCGCCGCGTGAACGCGTGCTCGAGCCGGGCCTCGGTGCGGCGGGCCCCGTCGCCGTACATGTCGAAGATGCTGCTGGTCACGGCCGCGTCGAAGGCCGGGTCGCCGACGCTGGTGAGGAACCCGAAGTCGAGCACGGCGGCCGGGCGGCGGCACTCGTCGACCAGCACGTTGGCGGCGATCAGGTCGCCGTGGACCAGGGCCGGGGTCGCCGGCGGCAGCGACCGCAGTCGCGAGGCCACCGCCGCGACCAGGTCCGGCAGGTCGGGCACGGCCGTGGCCAGCACCGGCGTGACCCGTCGCTCGACGAGGTCCGCGAGGCCGGCCTCGAAGCCGGCGCCGACGTCGAGCGCCGGCTCGCCGGGCAGCGCCGGCAGCGTGGTGAGCGCCGGGTGCACGGGGGCCTCGGCGAGTGCGTCGAGCACGTCGGTCATCGCCTCGACGTCCGGGTCCGCGGCCTCCGCCGTGAGCGGCTCACCGGCGAGGTGCGGCTCGACGCTGGCCCACCGGTCCCCGACGCGCAGGACGTCGAGCATCCGTGTGGTCCGGACCGGCAGGGCGACGGCGTCGTAGAACGCCTGCAGCACCTCGAGCTCCTCGACCGGCCGGTGGTGCCAGACCTTCACCACGAGGTCGCCCTCGACCCGGAGGACCACGCCCTCCATGCCCTGGCCGACCACGTGCAGGGGCCGCAGGCCGTGCGGTGCAAGAGCGGACGCCCAGTCGGTCACCAGCACGCCGGCCTCCGGTCGAGCCACGGGGCGGCGGCCTCGACCTGCGACGACAGCGACAGCAGCACGTGCTCCTCGGCCGGGCGTCCGGCCAGCATCACCCCGACCGGGAGCCCGTCCGCCGTCCAGTGCAGCGGCAGGGAGACCGCGGGCATGCCGGTGAGGTTCCACGCCGACGTCCAGGGCGTGAAGGCCTTCTGGTTCTCGAAGTCGCGGGCCGGGTCGTCGTCGTCGCGGATCGCGCCGACCGGCAGCGGCGGCTGCGCGAGCGTCGGGGTGAGCACGGCGTCGTACGGCGCGAGCCGCTGGATGGCGCGCGCCGCGATCCGCCGCGCCTCCCCCACGGCGAGGCCGAACTCCGGCCCGGTGACGGCCCGGCCACGGTCGGCGAGCCACACGGTCAGCGGGCGCAGCAGGTGCTCGGTGCCGGACGGCACGGCCGACAGCGCGGTCAGCACCGCCCAGCAGGTCTCGAAGGTGGTGACCGCCTCCGGCGGCACCGGTACGTCGATCTCCTCGACGTCGTGCCCGAGCGAGACCAGCAGCCGGGTCGCGGACTCGTAGGCCTCGACGACCTCGGGGTGGAGCGTCGCGTCGGCGATGACCGGCGTGAGGAACCGTGCGATGCGGAGCCGTCCTGGCTCGACGTCGCAGGAGGCGAGGAACGGCTGCGGCGGGGGCGGCGCCCAGAACGGGTCGCCCACGGCCGGTCCCGCCAGCGCGTCGAGCATCGCGGCGGCGTCGCGCACGGTGCGGCTGATCGGGCCCGCGGTGGCGAGGCCGACCGGGTCGCCGTACATCGGGGAGCCGCTGATCCGGCCGCGGGTGGGCTTGAGCCCGAACAGGCCGCAGCAGCTCGCGGGGATCCGGATCGACCCGCCGCCGTCGCTGCCCTGCGCCACCGGCACGAGCCCGGCGGCGACGGCTGCCGCGGCTCCCCCACTGGAGCCGCCGGCCATCCGGTCGAGGTCCCACGGGCTGCGGGCCGGCGGCGCGACGTCCGGCTCGGTGTAGCAGGGCGACCCGAACTCGGGGGTGTTGGTCTTGCCGAGGCTGATCGTGCCGGCCCGCTCCAGCCGGAGCACCACCTCGTCGGACACCGTCGGGACGTAGCCGGCCATCGTGGCGGAGCCGAACTGCGTGACGACGCCCGCCGTCGTGTTGAGGTCCTTGACGGCGGTCGGCACGCCGTACAACGGCGAGGTCGTGTCGCCGACACCGTCGGCCGCGAGCAGCGCCTGCTTGCGGGCGAGCTCGTCGGTGACGGTGACGAACGCGCCCACGGAGTCGGAGAGCCGCCCGATCCGGTCGAGGTAGTGGTCGACGAGGTCGACCGGTGACACCTCACCGGACCGGACGGCTCTGCCCTGCTCGAGGGCGGTCAGGTCGTGCAGGTCGGCCATGCGGGCGAACCTACCGCCCTGACCTGCGGGTCAGTCGTCGTCGTCCTCGACGTACGGCACCGCACCCCGGAGCGACTGCGTGCCCTGAGCCGTCGTTGCTGACCAGCAGGCGTCCGACCGTCCGGCGAGACTGCCGTGGTCAGCGGCAGGTCACCGAGCGTGGTCTGGGTGCCGGCCGGCGTCAGGCCAGCTGGGGCAGCCGGGTGAGCGCCTCGGCGACGGCCGCCTGCAGGTCGGCGTCCTCCCAGGACGTGTCCTCGATCGACCCCGACAGGTAGGCGGCGTACGCGGGGAGGTCGAGGTGGCCGTGCCCGCAGAGCGCGGTGAGGATCACCTTCTCCTCGCCCGACTCCTTGCAGCGCAGGGCCTCCTCGACGGCCGCCGCCAGGGCGTGCGTCGGCTCCGGGGCCGGCACGATGCCCTCGGTGCGTGCGAACAGCACCCCGGCCGCGAAGCACTCCGACTGCTGCTTCGCGACCGCCTCGATCTCGCCGGTCTCGTAGAGGTGGCTGATCAGCGGGCTCATCCCGTGGTAGCGCAGCCCGCCCGCATGGATCGGGTCCGGCACGAAGTCGTGGCCGAGCGTGTGCATCTTCATCAGCGGCGTCATCCCGGCGGTGTCGCCGAAGTCGTAGGCGTAGGTGCCCTGGGTCAGCGAGGGGCACGCGGACGGCTCCACCGCCCGCACCGTCGGCGCCATCCTGCCCTGCCACTTCTCCCGCAGGAACGGGAACATCAGCCCGCCGAAGTTCGACCCGCCACCGGTGCAGCCGACGAGCAGGTCCGGCGTCTCGCCGGCCTTGGCGAGCTGGAGCAGCGCCTCCTCACCGATCACGGTCTGGTGCATCAGCACGTGGTTGAGCACGCTGCCCAGCGCGTAGTTCGTGGTCGGGTCCTGCGCCGCCACCTCGACCGCCTCGCTGATCGCGATGCCGAGCGAACCGGTGGAGTCAGGGTGCTCCGCGAGGATCCGGCGGCCGGCCTCGGTGAGGTCCGACGGGCTCGGGTGCACGGTCCCGCCGAACGTCTCGATCATGATCTTGCGGTACGGCTTCTGGTCGTACGACGCCCGCACCTGCCAGACCTCGCACTCCAGGTCGAACTGCGCGCAGGCGAACGCCAGCGCGGTCCCCCACTGGCCGGCACCCGTCTCCGTGGTCAGCCGCCGAATGCCGGCCTTCGCGTTGTAGAACGCCTGCGGCACCGATGTGTTCGGCTTGTGCGAGCCGGCCGGCGAGACCCCTTCGTACTTGTAGTAGATCCGGGCCGGTGTGCCGAGCGCCTTCTCCAGCCGGTGCGCGCGGTACAGCGGGCTCGGTCGCCACAGCCGGTAGACGTCGAGCACCTCGGCGGGGATGTCGACGTACTGCTCGGTGGCCACCTCCTGCAGGATCAGGTCCATCGGGAACAGCGGCGCGAGGTCGTCGGGTCCCACCGGCAGGCCGGTGCCGGGGTGCAGCACGGGCGGCGGGGGCGTGGGCAGGTCGTGGAGGACGTTGTACCAGCGGGTCGGCATCTCGCTCTCGTCGAGCAGGAACTTGTGCTGCTTCACCTCTGGCATCGCACTCCCTCGTCTCGCACCGGCCTCCGCGTCCAGCACCCTAGCCCCGGTCCTACCCTGCTGCCATGCCGCTGCGTGAGGGCGCTGTCTGGGCAGCCGTCACCGCGCTGCTCCTGCTGACCGCGTGCAGTCCGGGGTCGCAGCCGCCAAAGGTGCAGGCGACGCAGGTGCAGCCGGACAGGACGGCGACGCAGGCGACCGTCAGCGCGTCACCGAGCCCGAAGGCGGCGGACCGCGCCTCGCGACCCGACCCGCGCTGGCGGTTCTTCACCCGGGACCGGCGACCCCGGACCAGCCCGTGGTTCGCGGGCGCGCACCCGGTGATGATCGGCTACGGCTGCACGGTCGCGCCCTACTACGGCCACGACCCGCGCTGCCCGGGCCGGCAGGGCTTCCACCACGGCATCGACGTCGCGATGCCGTGCGGCACCCGGCTGTTCTCCGCAGTGCGCGGGACGGTCGTCGACCCCAGTGTCGGCCGGCGCACCGGGCGCGGCGTACGGGCCCTATGCGTTCCGGATCCGGACCGGCGCCGTCGACGTGCTCATCGGCCACGTCCGGAAGGTGTACGTCGACCCCGGCGACGCCGTGCGCCCGGGACAGCTGGTCGCCCGCGCCAACGACCAGGGCGCGCCGGACGGCTGCCACCTGCACCTCGAGGTGCGCGGGGCGGGCACAGGTCTCGCGGGGGCGGTCGACCCGGCGCCGTACCTCCGGCTGCGTCTGCGGGGCTAGCGTGAGGCCATGAGCGTCCCCACCTGGCAGGACCGTGCGGCCGCCCGGGTCGCCGAGCCCGGAGAGGGCATCTCCCGCGACGAGCTGGGGCTGGCCGCCCGCAACCATGCGATGCCCGCCGAGGCGCTGCAGTGGGACGTCACGCCGGTCGGCCTGCACTACGTGCTGGTGCACTACGACATCCCCGCGGTCGACCCGGCCACCTGGCGGCTGCGCGTCGACGGCGGCGCCGGCTCGTCCGTGGAGCTCTCCCTCGCCGACCTCGACGCGATGCCGCGCACCACCGTGCGGGTCACCCTCGAGTGCGCCGGCAACGGCCGCGCGCTGCTGGACCCGCGGCCGGTGAGCCAGCCGTGGCTGACCGGTGCTGTGGGCACCGCCGACTGGACCGGCGTGCGGCTGGTCGACCTGCTCGACCGGGTGGACCTGCGCCCGGACGCCGTGGACGTGCTGTTCCGCGGCGCCGACCACGGGATCGAGCGCGGCGAGGAGCAGGACTACGAGCGGGCGCTGTCTCTGGAAGAGGCTCGCCGTGACGACGTCCTCGTCGCCACGGAGATGAACGGCGCCCCGCTGCCGGTGCAGCACGGCTTCCCGGCCCGGCTGGTGGTGCCGGGGTGGTACGGCATGGCGCACGTGAAGTGGCTGACGCACGTCGAGGTGCTGGACCACACGTTCGAGGGCTACCAGCACCGCGCCTACCGGCTTCGGCAGCACGCGGACGACCCGGGCGTGCCGGTGACCCGCATCCTGCCGCGCGCGCTGCTGCGGCCACCCGGCTACCCGGACTTCATGACCCGCGAGCGGGTGCTGCCCGCCGGGCCGGTCCGGCTGAGCGGCCGTGCCTGGTCGGGCCGTGGTGAGGTGACCCGGGTCGAGGTGAGCACCGACGACGGCGCGACCTGGCGCGACGCCGATCTCGAGCCCTCCGCCGGCCCGCACGCCTGGCGGGCCTTCGGCCTGGACTGGGACGCCGGGCCCGGCGACCACCTGCTGCGGGCCCGGGCCACGGACGACAGCGGCGAGGTGCAGCCGGTCGACCCGGCGTGGAGCCGCGGCGGTTTCGCGAACAACGGGGACGACGCCGTACGAGTGCACGTCGCCCCGGCCTGACCGACCGCGGACTCATTCCCTGCGGAGGATGTGCCGCCGCCGCGCGCGCCGCAGCGTGGCACCGGACGAGTCGCCACTCCGGCGACGTCGACCGGCGGGAGGACGTCATGGCCATCCACACGACACGGCAGGCAGCCCAGGACCTGCCCCTCGTCCCGCGCTTCACCCGCGCCGGGATGCTCGAGGTCCCCAAGGACCGCATCCCGGACACGGAGATGCTTCCCGAGACGGCGTACCAGATCGTCATGGACGAGGTGATGCTCGACGGGAACGCCCGGTTCAACCTCGCCACGTTCGTCACCACCTGGATGGACGAGGAGGCCGACCGCCTCTACGCGGCGACGTTCGACAAGAACATGGTCGACAAGGACGAGTACCCGCAAACCGCCGAGATCGAGGCGCGCTGCGTCCGGATGCTCGGGGAGCTCTGGCACGCCCCGCACGCCACCGAGAGCGTGGGGACCTCGACCACCGGCAGCTCCGAGGGGTGCATGCTCAGCGGGCTCGCGCTCAAGCGTCGGTGGCAGCAGGCCCGACGCAAGGCCGGCGGGCCGATGGGCACGCCGAACCTCGTCATGGGTGCGAACGTGCAGGTGGTCTGGGAGAAGTTCGCGAACTACTGGGAGGTCGAGCCCCGCTACGTCCCGCTCGAGGGTGACGTCTTCCACCTGACCGCGGACCGGATGCTCGAGTACGTCGACGAGAACACCATCGGGGTGGTCGCGGTTCTCGGCTCGACGATGGACGGCAGCTACGAGCCGATCGAGGAGATCTGTGCGGCCCTGGACGAGTACGAGAAGACCAGTGGCGTCTCCGTGCCGGTGCACGTGGACGCGGCGTCCGGTGGCTTCATCGCGCCGTTCGTGCAGCCGGACCTGGTGTGGGACTTCCGGCTGCCGCGGGTGGTCTCGATCCAGGCGTCGGGGCACAAGTTCGGTCTCGTCTACCCGGGCATCGGCTGGGTGCTGTGGCGCGAGGCGGCGTACCTGCCGGAGGACCTGGTCTTCCACGTCAACTACCTCGGCGGCGACATGCCCACCTTCGCCCTGAACTTCTCCCGTCCGGGCGCGCAGGTGGTGCTGCAGTACTTCCAGTTCCTGCGGCTGGGCAAGGACGGGTTCCGGCTCGTCCAGCAGACCTGCCAGGACGTGGCGGTGCACATCGCCCGGGCGCTGGAGGAGATGCCGGAGTTCACCGTGCTCGCGGGCGGCACCGAGCTGCCAGTGGTCACCTTCGCCATGGGCCCGGACGTCAACAAGTACGACGTCTACGACGTGTCCCGCAAGCTGCGCGAACGCGGCTGGCTCGTGCCCGCCTACACGATGCCGCCCAAGCGGGAGGACCTGGCGGTCCTCCGGGTCGTGGTGCGCAACGGCTTCAGCCACGACATGGCCGAGCTGTTCCTGCGCGACGTGCGCGACGCGGTCGAGTGGCTCGACGACCTCGAGGCGCCCATGCCGCACCACGCCCAGCCGAGCGGCTTCCACCACTGAGTCCCCGGAGGATCTCCATGTGTCGTTGGCTCGCCTACTCCGGCAGCACCGTCCCGCTCGAGCGGCTGCTCTACGCACCCGCACACTCGCTGATCGACCAGAGCCTGCACTCGAAGCTGGGTGCGGAGACCACGAACGGGGACGGGTTCGGCGTTGCGTGGTACGGCGCCGGCAGCGTCCCCGCGGTCTACCACA
The DNA here is from genome assembly GCA_963827435.1 of uncultured Actinomycetota bacterium. Taxonomy (GTDB): domain Bacteria; phylum Actinomycetota; class Actinomycetes; order Propionibacteriales; family Nocardioidaceae; genus Nocardioides_B. The sequence goes on along the minus strand of CAWHAU010000014.1, from coordinate 361,027 downwards.
GCATCTCGCCGGCGTGGAACGACCGGAACCTGCGCGAGCTCGCCGGGCACGTCACGTCCCCGCTGGTCTTCGCGCACATCCGGGCCTCCACGGGCAGCGCCGTGCAGCAGACCAACTGCCACCCGTTCCGGCACGGACGGTGGCTGTGGATGCACAACGGCTACCTCGCCGACTTCGCACGGGTGAAGCGGGACCTGGTGCTCGGCATCGACCCCGAGCTGTACCCGGACATCGAGGGCTCCACCGACTCGGAGGTGTTCTTCCACCTGGCCCTCACCCTGGGGCTGGAGCAGGACCCGCCCGCCGCGGTCGAGCGCGCGGTCGGGGTCATCGAGGAGGTCGGTCATCAGCACGGCGTCGAGCACCCGATCCAGATGACCGTGGCCACCACGGACGGGGAGCGCGTCTTCGCGTTCCGCTACTCGAGCGAGGGACGGTCCCGCTCGCTGTTCTTCAGCACGGACCTGCGGCGGCTGCGGGCGCTGCACCCGACGAACCCCTTGCTCGACGGGCTCGGGGACGAGAGCAGGCTGGTGGTCTCCGAGCCGCTCGGCGACCTGAGCGAGGCCTGGAACGAGGTGCCCGAGTCCAGCTGGGGGGTCATCCAGCCCGGAGCGGACGAGCTGCACTCCTTCCAGCCTCGCCGGCCCGCCGCGTCGACCCTGCCGTAGCCCGAGATGCCGCACCCGCACGCCGGCGCCCGCCGCGGCCGCTGGGCCCCCCGCGGCCGGGCCTGGTGGATCGGCGTCCTGTTCGCGGTCGGCTCCCTCTGTTTCCTCGTCGCGCCGTTCCCAGGCTTCCTGAACGCGGTCGGCTCGACGGTCGACGGCATCGTGTTCTTCGTCGGCTCCCTCTTCTTCACGAGTGCCGCCACGCTGCAGCTCGTCGACAGCATCGAGGAGGGAAGCAACCGGCTGGACCTCTGGAGCAGCCTCACCCAGCTGGCCGGGACGCTGCTGTTCAACGTCAACACCTTCCGTGCCCTGAACGCACAGATCGGCGACACGTCGTACGACCGGCTGGTGTGGAGACCCGACGCGCTCGGCTCGGCCCTCTTCCTGGCATCGGGCGCGCTGGCGTACGTCGCGGTCTGCGGGCGTCTGCTGCGCCTGCCACCGCGGACCCGGCCAGGGGCGGTTGCGGCGGTCAACCTGCTCGGCTGCATCGCCTTCGGTGTCGCCGCGGTCAGCGCCTACCTGGTGCCGTCCACCGGCCAGGTCGTCAGCACCACTGCGGCGAACATCGGCACCGCCTTCGGCGCCCTCTGCTTCCTGGTCGGTGCCCTGCTCCTGCTGCCTGTCTCAGCACCCGCGACTCAGGAGGGCGTCTCGCCGTTGCGCCGCAGCCCGTAGGTCACGGCGTCGACGAGCGCGCCCCACGACGCCTCGATCACGTTGTGCCCGACCCCGACGGTCACCCAGCTCGACCGCCCGTCGGTGGTCTCGATCAGCACCCGGGTGACGGCGTCGGTGCCGTGCCCCTGGTCGAGGATCCGCACCTTGTAGTCGATCAGCTCGAACTTCGCGACCTCCGGGTAGGCCTGCCCGATCGCGTCGCGCAGCGCCTGGTCGAGCGCGTTGACGGGACCGTTCCCCTCACCGGTGGTGATGATCCGTGCGCCGCCGGCGAGCAGCTTGATGGTCGCCTCCGAGACGGCCTCCTCCCCCGGCTTGGAGTCGGTGATCACCCGCCACGACTCGATCTCGAAGTACGACGGCCGGGCGCCCTCGACCTCCTCGACGAGGAGCAGCTCGAACGACGCGTCGGCGGCCTCGAAGGTGTACCCCCGCGACTCGAGGTCCTTGACCCGGTCGGTGATCCGGGTGACCAGCTCACGGTCGCCGCCGAGGTCGAAGCCGAGCTCGGCACCCTTCAGCTCGATGCTCGCGCGGCCGGCCATGTCGGAGATCAGCAGCCGCATGTCGTTGCCGACCCGCTCCGGCTCGAGGTGCTGGTAGAGGTTCGGGTCCACCTTGATCGCGCTGGCGTGCAGGCCGGCCTTGTGCGCGAACGCGCTGACGCCGACGTACGGCTGCCGCGACGCGGGCGGGAAGTTCGTGACGTCGGCGACCGCGTGCGCGATCCGGGTGGCCTCCCGCAGCCGGCCCTCCGGGAGCACGGTGCGGCCGAGCTTGAGCTCGAGGTTCGCCACCACGGACACGAGGTCGGCGTTGCCGGTGCGCTCGCCGTAGCCGTTGAGGGTGCCCTGCACGTGCGTCGCCCCGGCGTCGACGGCGGCGAGGGTGTTCGCGACCGCGCAGCCCGTGTCGTTGTGGCAGTGGATGCCGACCCGGACCCCGGTCGTGGTCAGCACGTCGTCCACGACGTCGGCGACCCAGCCGGGCAGCATGCCGCCGTTGGTGTCGCAGAGCGCCACGACCTCCGCCCCCGCGTCGTAGGCGGTGCGGAGCACCTCCAGCGCGTAGTCGCGGTTCGCGCGGTAGCCGTCGAAGAAGTGCTCGGCGTCGAGGAACACGCGCTGCCCCTCCTCGCGGAGGTGGCGCACCGTGTCCTCGACCATGGCGAGGTTCTCCTCGAGCGTGGTGCGCAGCGCGAGCTCGACGTGCCGGTCGTGCGCCTTGGCCACGAGTGTGACCACCGACGCGCCGCTCTCGCGCAGGGCGGCCACCAGCGGGTCGTCGGCCGCCGGGACCCCCGCCCGGCGCGTGGCGCCGAAGGCCGCGAGCGTCGCGTGCCGCAGGTCGAGCTCCTCGCGGGCCCGGCGGAAGAACTCGGTGTCCTTGGGGTTGGCGCCCGGCCAGCCGCCCTCGATGTAGCCCACCCCGAGCCCGTCGAGCTCCCGGGCGATCGTCAGCTTGTCCGCGACCGAGAGGTTCAGCCCCTCCTGCTGTGCGCCGTCGCGCAGGGTCGTGTCGTAGACGTGGAACGCCTGGTCTGTCATCGGAGGCTCCGGACTGCAGGGGTCGGGTCGGGCAACAAAAAGACCTCCCGTCGGGACGAGAGGTCAGCGCACCAGGAGGGTCCCGGCGCGCTAGCTGATAATGACGAAGCGGTGCTGCACGTCACCCACTCTGCCACCGGCGACCACGATGTGGCACCCGATCTCGGATTCCGGTCAGCCCGGCTGTGCCGCGTCCCGCTCCCGGGCCAGGGCCGGCCCACGCAGGTCACGTCGTCGCGTCGTACGTCGACCGCGACAGGTGAGGCCGTGGTCGGACGCGAAGCCGCCAGCCGGGGCCGACACCTCGTCAGAGCCAGCGGACCAGGGTCCCCAGCGCGGTCCCGTAGCGCCACGGTGCTCCCGGCTGCGGGTCCCACGAGACGCCGCGGGTGGCCAGCAGGTACCCGCAGACCACGGCGGCGGCGCCGACCAGGGCGACGGCGAGCCAGCCGACCCAGACGTTGCGGGTGCCGTGCAGCACCAGCCGCCGGGTCGGGACCCGCAGGCGCCGCGACGCCGGCCCCCACCACAGCGACACCGCGAACACCGCGCCCATCAGCAGCAGGCCGGGCACGAGGGGGCCTCGGAACATCAGGTAGGCGAAGCCGACGACGAACGCGACGAACGCCGACCACAGCATCAGCACGAGCGTCCCGCCGGTGGCCACGACGAGGTACCACGGCGACGACGCGACGGTCAGCGGTCCGTCGTACCACCGCCGGCGGCCACGCAGGTGCTGACGCTCGCGCGCCGACTCGGTGGTCCAGGACACGGTGCGCACGGCGAGGGCCAGCAGGGTGCCGGCAAGCGAGGGCGAGGTAGGGCGCGGCCGCGAAGCCCAGCGTCGCGGTGGCGAAGAGCCCGAGCAGGAGGGCGCCGCGCTGCACCTTGGGCAGGCCGGAGGGCGGCGGCCGCCAGCCGTCGGGCGGCACGAGCCGCGGGCGCGGCACGGGCGGCTGCATGTACGGCGCGCGGGCCGGTTGCAGCACGGCCGGCGCGACGGTCGTGTAGGGCGTGGTGCGCGGCGGCTGCTGGGCGGTCCGTGCCGTGGGCGCAGTGTTCGCCGAGGGCGCCGTGGCCAGCGCGACCGGCAGCGTGAAGTCGTCGCGGGCCGGGGCGCGCAGGGAGGCCAGCACCGCCGCAGTCTCGGGACGGTCGCGCGGGTCCGGCGCGAGGCAGGCCTGCACGAGCGGCAGCAGCGCGGCGGGCACCGCCGACAGGTCGTGCTCGCCGCGCCGGACGCGGTCCATGATCGCCATCGCGGGGCCGGTGCCGAACGGCGGCCGCCCGGTCGCGGCGAAGACCACGGTGGCGGCCCACGAGTGCATGTCGGAGGCCGTCGTGGCGTCGTCGCCGTAGAGGATCTCGGGGGCGAGGTAGCCCGGCGTGCCGAGCAGCCAGCCCGTGTGGGTCAGCCGCGGGTCCTCGGCGAGCCGGGCCAGCCCGAAGTCGATGAGCACCGGGGACCGGCCCTCGAGCAGCACGTTCGACGGCTTGATGTCGCGGTGCAGCACGCCGACCCGGTGCACGGCGATGACCGCCTCGGCCAGGCCGGCCGCGAAGTGCGTCAGGTCGGCGCCGGTGATCGGCCCCTCCTGGCGGACGTGCTCGTGCAGCGACAGCCCGGGGACGTAGCGGGTCGCGACGTACGGCGTCTCGCCCCAGGGGTCGGCGTCGAGGACCTCGGCGATCCGGGGGCTGGTGACCCGGCGCAGCGACGCGACCTCCCGGGCCAGCCGCGTCCGGGCCTCGTCGTCACCGACGATGTGCGTGCCGCAGCACCTTGAGCGCGACCCGGGCCCCGTCGGGCCCTTGCGCGAGGTGCACCACCCCCATGCCGCCCTCGCCGATCTTGGCGAGCAGGCGGTAGTCCCCCACACGCTCGACCCCGGGGGCAGGCGGAAGCGGCTGCTGGTCGGTCACCACCGCACCACGGTAACGGTGTCAGCGCCCGATCTTGGCGTAGGCCGCCTCCGTGGCGTCCTTGTGCGGTCCCCACCAGTCCTCGCGGTCGCGGTACCACGCGATGGTCTGGGCGAGCCCGTCGCGGAGGTCGGCGTACTGCGGGGTCCAGTCGGTCTCGGCCCGCAGCTTCGCGGAGTCGATGGCGTAGCGGAGGTCGTGGCCGGGCCGGTCGTTGACGTGCTCGAACCAGTCCGCGGGCTTGCCGGTGAGCTCGAGCAGCAGCGCGATGATGTCGCGGTTGTTGCGCTCGCCGTCGGCGCCGATGAGGTAGGTCTCCCCCGCCCGGCCCTGCTCGATGATCGCCACCACGGCGTCGTTGTGGTCGTCGACGTGGATCCAGTCGCGGACGTTCTCGCCGCTGCCGTAGAGCTTCGGCTTCACGCCGCGCAGGATCCCGGTGACCTGCCGCGGGATGAACTTCTCCACGTGCTGGAGCGGCCCGTAGTTGTTGGAGCAGTTCGAGATCGTCGCCTCGATGCCGAAGCTGCGGATCCAGGCGCGGGCCAGCAGGTCGGCCGACGCCTTGCTGGCGCTGTACGGCGAGGACGGGTTGACCGGCGTGCGCTCGGTGAAGCGCTCCGGGTCGTCGAGCTCCAGGTCGCCGTACACCTCGTCGGTGGAGACGTGGTGCAGGCGTACGCCGTGCCGGCGGACCGCCTCGAGGAGCCGGTAGGTGCCGACGATGTTCGCCTCGATGAACGGCCACGGCTCGGACAGCGAGTTGTCGTTGTGGCTCTCGGCGGCGAAGTGCACGACCAGGTCCGACTCGGCCACCAGCCCGTCCACGAGCTCGGCGTCGGCCACGGAGCCGTGCACGAACCGGATCCGGTCGGCGACCGGGTCGAGGCTGGCCCGGTTGCCGGCGTAGGTGAGGGCGTCCAGCACGGTCACCTGCCAGTCGGGACGGGTGCGGGCCGTGCGCAGCACGAAGTTGGCGCCGATGAAGCCGGCGCCGCCGGTGACGAGAACGCGCATGGGTGGTTCCTCCGAGGTGGGTTGCGGGTGGGTCAGTGCGGGACGGGGGTCTCGAGGAGGCCGGGCGGGCCGTCGCCGGCGCCGGGGCCGCCGGGGGTCCACTCGTGGAACTCGACCTCGAGGGAGAAACGGTGGGCCAGGTAGCGGTGCTCGGACCACGCCACCGCACGGCCGTCGGAGCCACGGGCGAGCCGCCGCACGACCAGCAGCGGCGCGCCGGTCGCGACCTCGAGCGGGCCGGTGTCGTCCTCGCCGGCGACGGCGGCGGTGATGGTCTGGCGCACGGAGGCGACCGGATGGCCGTCGCGGCCGAGGCTGCCCCACAGCCCGGGGTCGGTGGCGTCGTCGCGCGAGAGCGACCCGGCGAGCGGCCCGGGCACCCACTCGTCGACGAGGTCGAGGGGACGCCCCTCGACCGTCCGCACCGAGCGGCAGTGCAGCGCCTCGTCGCCCTCGGCGAGGTCGAGCGGGCCCGCGACGTACGCCGGGAGCGGCTGCCAGCCGAAGGACACCACGTGCCGCGCGAGCCGGTGGCCGGACTCCGCGACCGCGGAGGCGGCGTGCCGGAAGGAGCCGAGCGCGAGCCGCTGCCGGAAGGACCCGCCGGCCACGAACCAGCCGGCGCCGCGGCGGCTCTCGACGAGACCGCGGTCGCGGAGCAGCTCGAGCGCCTTGCGGACGGTCACCCGGCTCACGGCGAACTCCGCGCCGAGGCGGGCCTCGCTCGCGAGCTGCCCGGAGGGGTCGACGTCACCGCGCACGATCCGGTCGCGCAGCTCGTCGGCCACCTCACGGTAGCGGGCACCTGTCATAGACTTGTATGCTACATGAGGGAGCCGGGGTGTCCAGCCGGGCCGGTCAGCCCCTCAGACGACCCGGTGCATCCAGCCGAAGGTGTCCTCGGCCCGGCCGTACTGGATGTCGACGAGCGCGCTGCGCACCTGCTGGGTGACCGGGCCGGTGGTCTCACCGTCGCCGACCTGGCCGCCGCCGCGCCACTTGAGGGTGCCGACCGGGGTCACGACCGCGGCGGTGCCGCACGCGAAGACCTCGGCGATCCGCCCGGAGGCGACACCGTCGCGCCACTCGTCGATGGTCACCGGCCGCTCCTCCACGCGGTGCCCGAGCTTGCCGCACAGCTCGATGATCGAGCTGCGGGTGATCCCCTCGAGGATCGTGCCGGACGTCTCGGGCGTGACGATCGTGCCGTCCTCCTGGACGAAGTAGAGGTTCATGCCGCCGAGCTCCTCGACGTACTTCCCCTCGGCCGCGTCGAGGAAGACCACCTGGTCGCAGCCCTCGCCGATGGCCTCCTGCTGGGCGACCAGCGAGCTGGCGTAGTTGCCGCCGGTCTTGGCCGCACCCATGCCGCCGCGACCGGCGCGCGTGTAGTCCTCGCTCAGCCAGATCGAGACCGGCTTCACGCCCTTGGAGAAGTACGCCCCGGCCGGCGACGCGATGACCATGTAGGTCACGTGCTGCGACGGCCGCACCCCGAGGAACACCTCGGAGGCGAACATGAACGGCCGGATGTAGAGGCTCTTCTCCCCCGCCGGCTGCGGGACCCAGCGCTCGTCGGCGCGGACCAGGGCGTCGACCGACGCGATGAAGTCCTCGACCGGCAGCTGGGGCAGGGCGAGGCGCCGCGCGGAGCGCACCATCCGGGCGGCGTTCTCCTCGGGACGGAACGTCCACACGGACCCGTCCTCGTGCCGGTAGGCCTTCATGCCCTCGAAGATCTCCTGCGCGTAGTGCAGGACGGCGGTCGCCGGGTCCACCGACAGCGGGGCGTACGGCGTCACCCGGGCGTCGTGCCAGCCCTCCGCGGGCGTCCACTCGACCACGAACATGTGGTCGGTGAAGTGCAGGCCGAAGCCGGGGTTCGCGAGGATCTCCGCCAGCCGGTCCTCACTGACCGGCCGATCGGTGGGCGTGACCGCGATCTGCAACGAGCTCTCTGACATGGGAAGCACGGTACCTGTCCTGGTGGTGGGTCTCATGGGCGACCGAGGAGGCAGATTCCCAGGGGACCCGGTTAAACCTGCACACCCCTGCCGTTGCAACGCTGGGGGTGTGCCGGTTTCCCAGGGGACCCAGGGAAACTGGCAGCGAGTCAGCCCGCTACCCGCGCGGCGACCGCGTCGCCGACCTCGGAGGTGCGTACGGCGGCACCCGGCGTCCGTGCGGCGAGCTCGGCGACGACGGCGTCCTCGACGGCACGCGCGGCGTCGTCGAGGCCGAGGTGCTCGAGCAGCAGGGCCGTCGAGAGGATGGCCGCCGTCGGGTCGGCCTTCTGCTGGCCCGCGATGTCGGGCGCCGAGCCGTGCACGGGCTCGAACATGCTCGGGGTCGTGCGGTCGGGGTTGACGTTGCCGCTGGCGGCCAGCCCGATGCCACCGGTGACCGCGGCCGCGAGGTCGGTGATGATGTCGCCGAACAGGTTGTCGGTGACGATCACGTCGAAGCGCGCCGGGTCGGTGGTCATGAAGATCGTGGCCGCGTCGATGTGCAGGTAGTCGACGGTGACCTCGGGGAACTCCGTCGAGACCTCGTCGACGATCCGGGACCAGACGGCGCCGGCGTGCACCAGCACGTTGGTCTTGTGCACGAGGGTCAGCTTCTTGCGCGGCCGCTTCTGCGCCCGGGCGAACGCGTCGCGGACGACGCGCTCCACCCCGAACGCCGTGTTGACACTGACCTCGGTTGCGATCTCGTGCGGCGTCCCGACCCGCAGCGCCCCGCCGTTGCCGACGTACGGGCCCTCGGTGCCCTCGCGCACCACCACGAAGTCGACCTCGCCCGGCGCCGCCAGGGGCGAGCTGGCCCCCGGGTAGATCCGCGACGGGCGGAGGTTGACGTAGTGGTCGAGCTCGAAGCGCAGCCTGAGCAGCAGACCGCGTTCGAGGATCCCCGCGGGGAGCCGCTTGTCGCCCGGCTTCCCCCCGACCGCGCCGAGCAGGATCGCGTCGTGCTCCCTGATCTCGGAGAGAACGGTGTCGGGCAGCACCTCGCCGGTCGCGAGGTACCGCTCGGCCCCGAGGTCGTAGCGGGTGGACTCGAACTTGACCCCGCCGGCCGGTCCCCCGGCCACCTGCTCGAGGACCTTGAGGGCCTCGGCGGTGACCTCGGGACCGATCCCGTCACCCGGGATGACGGCGAGCCGGACGGTCTGGGTCTGCTGCGTGTGGGTCTGGGACACCCGGGCGACCCTAGTTGTCGTCCGGACGCTGACCGCCGTTGTCTCGCAGGTCGAGTCCGGCCTGGACGCCGGCCAGGGCCTCCTCGTTCTCCTCGCGGTGCCGTCCGGGGCCCCACTCGGGGTACATGTCGTACATCGGTTCCATCTCCATGAGGTGTCGTGGTGGTGCGGTGGGTTGGTGCTGGTCGGTGCCGCGTCCGCGACGGGGTACGTCGGAGCGGGTGCACGGCTCTCCGCGGCCAGCGGTGGAGGTTCGTCCCCGGACGCGGGTCACGCGGTCGACGAGGGTGAGACTCGGAGACGCCGTGATGTCGGTGTCTCACTCGCTGCGGAGGATCTTCGTAAGACCGGGGACAGTGAGAACGCACTGCCAACCACCGCAGCGAGGTGGCCTTACTGAGAGGCCTCGCTGCGGCGATCGATAAGTACGAAGAACGTCCGCATGGTTCGGCAAGGCTAACGTGAAGACGTCCGGCACACGCTTGGTTTTTCGGACCTTTCCGCGATCTGAGACGATGTCTCGCCGAGCGGACGGGCCCGCGAGGTCTGACACACTCGCCCCATGAGCGCCCCTCCCGACCTTCCCGACGTCGTGCGGCGCGCCTTCGACGTCTCCCGGCGCGCCGGCTTCGTGTCCTTCTGCCGCAACGAGACCGGCCGGCTGCTGGCCACCCTCGCCGCGACCCGCTCGGGCCGGCTGGCGGAGTTCGGCACCGGCTGCGGGGTGGGGACGGCGTGGCTGCGCAGCGGGATCCGCGACGACTCCCGCATCCTGACCGCCGAGCTCGACCCGAAGCTCGCCGACGCGGCAGCCAAGATCTTCGTCGACGACGACCGCGTGGAGGTGCTGGCGGCCGACTGGTCGACGCTGCTCGACAAGGGGCCGTTCTCGCTGCTGTTCCTCGACTCGCGCGACTCGAAGGGCGCCGGGCCCGACGCGATCGCCGAGATCGTCGAGCCGGGTGGCGTCGTGGTGCTCGACGACTTCACGCCGTGCTCGTCGTGGCCGCCGGTCTTCGAGGGCCGCGTCGACGTGCTGCGGGAGAGCTGGCTGACCGACGAGCGGTTCACCACGGCGGAGATCATGGTGGCCGCCGACGCCTCGGTGCTGATCGCCACCAAGCGCTGACGGCCACCCGTTCTGCGGCTCAGTGGGTGGGCATCTCCAGGCCCTCCTCCTCGGGCAGCACGACCTCGTTGACCATCTCCTCGATCTCCTCGGTGGGCAGCGCCACCGCCAGGGCCCAGTAGTAGATCGCCACGCTGAAGACCACCGTGACCAGGATGCCCAGGTAGTCGCCGAGGATGGGGTCGGCCATCGGCCCGAAGGAGCTGATGTAGGTGATGATCCCGATGCCCACCAGGTAGGCGGGCAGCCACGAAGCGGAACGCCAGTGCAGGTGCGGCGACTTCTCGTTGAGGTTGAACATCCTGCTGATGCCCAAGATCGCGTAGCCGATCAGGATGGCGATGCCCAGCTTCCAGTCGGTGTCCCAGGTCGACCACACGATGATCAGGCCGGAGATGCAGAAGCCGAGCGGCGACATGAAGCCTGCCAGGGGGAGCCGGTACGGACGGTCCGCGTTCGGCATGCGCCTGCGGAACGCACCGAGTGACAGCGGCGCGCCGGCGTACATCAGCACCGAGGCGCTGGTGATCAGGCCGACCAGCGACTGCCAGCTCGGGAACGGCAGGAAGCAGATGCAGCCGGTGACGAAGGCGGCGATCAGCCCGACCCACGGCACGCCGCGCTCGTTGACCCACTCGAAGGGGGTCGGCACGTAGCCGTTGCGGGACAGCCCGTAGGACACGCGTGAGCTGCCCGTGGTGTAGATCAGGCCGGTGCCCGCCGGCGAGATGATCGCGTCGGCGTAGATGATCGCGGCCAGCCAGCCGAGGCTGAGCAGCGTCGCCACCTCGGCGAACGGACCCGTGAACAGGGTGTACAGCCCCTTGCCCTGCGCGTCCCAGGTCTTGCCGATTGCGGTGTCCGGCAGCGCTACCAGGAAGGCCACCTGGAGCGCGACATAGATGACGATGCCGATGATCATGGCCCCGATGATGGCGATGGGGATGTCGCGCTTGGGGTTCTTCGCCTCACCGGCCAGCTGGTCGGCCTGCTCGAAGCCGAGGTAGCTGAAGATGATGCCGCTGGTGGAGATGGCGGCAAGGATGCCGTGCACGCCATCGGGGTTGAAGCCGTTGGCCGCGTGGAAGTTGCCGGTGTTGAAGTTGGTCAGCGCCAGCACCAGGATCACCAGCAGCGGCACCGCGACCTTCCACCAGGTGGCGGCGCTGTTCGCGGCAGCAAGCTTCTTGATCCCGAGGAAGTTGACGGCCGTCAGCAACGCCATCAGCACGACCGCGACGATCAGGCCGCTCGTGGTAAGGACCTTGGTCTCGGGGTTCAGCCAGCCGTGGGCGAAGGAGTAGTGCTGGGCGTAGGTGATCATCGCCGAGACCTCGATGGGCGCCACCGTGGCGGCTTGCAGCCAGGAGAACCACCCGAACGAGGCGCCGGCCGCGCCGCCGAAGGCGTAGTGCGGGAAGCGGGCGGTGCCGCCGGAGACCGGGTACATGCCGCCCAGCTCGGCGTGGATGAGCGCGAGCACCATCATCATGAGGCCGCCGATGACCCATGAGATCACGGCCGCCGGACCGGCGGCGATCAGTCCCTCCTGGGCGCCGAAGAGCCAGCCCGAGCCGATGATCGAGCCCACCGAGGCCCACATCAGACCGATCAGGCCGACCTCGCGCTTGAGGGAAGTTGAGTGGCGTGCGGGTTTCTCTGCCAGGGACATGCGGCCTCCAACCAGGACGTCGGAGTCTGGCCCGGGGATGGTCAGACAGTGCAAACATAGGACTCGGCAAGGAGGCCTGGCGAGGGGGAAACGACATGTCCCAGGTGCTGCCCGTCGGGTACGGCGCTCAGCGTGACAGCTGCCGCGCCACCGCGAGCGCGAGCCGGTCGAACTCCCGCCGACTGAGCACCCGGCCGCCGGCCCGCTGGGCCCGCAAAGCGTGCCCGGGCTACGCCCTCAGGGTCCTCCCCCGGACGAGTGATGTGTCCGTTTTAGTGCGTTTTTACCGAGTCACTCGGAGAGGTCCACCGCGCGCACCGAGACCGCGTCCATGGCCACGGAGATCTCCTCGAGCACCGCGGACGGGATCGCGGAGTCGACGCTCAGCGCCACCAGCGCGTGCCCGCCCTTGGCGTCGCGGGCCACCTGCATGCCGGCGATGTTGACCTGGGCCTCCCCCAGGATCCCGCCGACCGTGCCGACCATGCCCGGCCGGTCCTCGTAGCGCAGGAACGCGAGGTGCTCGCTCGGCTCGATGTCGACGTCGTAGCCGTCCACCTCGACCAGCCGCTCCCGCTGGGAGATGCCGATGAGGGTGCCGGACACCGAGACCTGCGACCCGTCCGCGAGCGTGCCGCGCAGGGTGATGAGATTGCGGTGGTCGGGGCTCTCGGGGTCGGTGACCAGGCGTACGGCGACCCCGCGCTCGGCCGCGAGCAGCGGGGCGTTCACGTAGGACACCGACTCCTCGACGACGTCGGAGAAGACCCCCTTGAGGGCGGCGAGCTCGAGCACCTTGACGTCGTACTGGGTGATCTCGCCGCGCACCTCGACGTCGAGCTGCTGGGCGACCTCGCCGGCGAGCGCGGTGAAGATCCGGCCGAGCTTCTCGGTCAGCGGGATGCCGGGCCGGACGTCCTCGGCGATCACACCGCCCTGGACGTTGACCGCGTCCGGCACGAGCTCGCCGGACAGCGCCAGCCGCACGGACCTGGCCACCGCGATGCCGGCCTTCTCCTGGGCCTCGTCGGTGGAGGCGCCGAGGTGCGGGGTGGCCACGACGCTCTCGAACTCGAAGAGCGGGCTGTCGGTGCACGGCTCGCTGGCGAAGACGTCGAGGCCGGCTGCGGCGACGCGGCCCTCCTTGAGCGCGACGTAGAGCGCGTGCTCGTCGACGATGCCGCCCCTGGCCGCGTTGACCAGGACCAGGCTCGGCTTGACCTTGGCGAGCTCGTCGTCGCCGATCAGCCCGACCGTCTCCGGCGTCTTGGGCAGGTGCACCGACATGAAGTCCGACTGCTCGAGCAGCTCGTCGAGCCCGACGAGGCGCACGCCCATCTGGGCCGCGCGACCGGCCTGCACGTAGGGGTCGTAGGCGATGACCTTCATCCCGAAGGCGGACAAGCGCTGGGCGACGAGCACGCCGATGCGGCCGAGGCCGACGATCCCGACGGTCTTCTCGTAGAGCTCGATGCCGGTGTACTTGCTGCGCTTCCACTCGCCGTTCTTGAGCGCGGCGTTGGCGGGAGCGACGTGCCGGGCGGCGGTGAGCATCAGGGCGACCGCGAGCTCGGCGGCGGAGACGATGTTCGAGGTGGGCGCGTTGACCACCATCACGCCGCTCTGGGTCGCCGCCTTGACGTCCACGTTGTCGAGGCCGACGCCGGCGCGGGCCACGACCTTGAGCCGCGGGGCCGCGGCGAGCGCCTCGGCGTCCACCTTGGTCGCGCTGCGCACCAGGACCGCGTCGACGTCGGTGAGCGCGGGCAGCAGCGCGGCGCGGTCGGCGCCGTCGACGGTGCGGATCTCGAAGTCGGGGCCGAGCGCCTCCACGGTGGCGGGGCTGAGCTCTTCGGCGATGAGGACGACAGGCTTGGTCACGTGGCAGGTCCCTGAAGGGTCGTGTGATCGTTGGTCCGCACGACGCTGTGCCAGTCGTCGACTCTACCCGAGGCGGGCGTCGATGACCTGCGACAGGTCCACGGCGAGCCGCCCCACGACCGCCCCACGACCGCACCGCCGCCCGGGCGGTCAGCCCGGACGGCGGTCGGTCGGTGCGTGTCGGCGGCCCCGTCAGCGGGTGGCGGTGCCCTCGGTGTAGTCCGTGTCGTCGTCCTTCACCCAGGCCATCAGCTTGCGCAGGTCCCGGCCGGTCGCCTCGATGGGGTGGTGCTCGCCCTTGGCGCGCAGCTCCTTGAACTCCGGCGCGCCGGCGTCCTGGTCGTCGATGAACCGCTGCGCGAACGAGCCGTTCTTGATGTCCGCGAGGACGTCCTGCATCCGGGACTTCACCGAGTCGTCGATGATCCGCGGACCCGAGACGTAGTCGCCGTACTCGGCGGTGTCGGAGACCGACCAGCGCTGCTTGGCGATGCCGCCTTCGTACATCAGGTCGACGATCAGCTTGAGCTCGTGGAGGCACTCGAAGTAGGCGACCTCGGGCTGGTAGCCGGCCTCCGTGAGCACCTCGAAGCCCTTCATCACCAGCTCGGACATGCCGCCGCAGAGCACCGCCTGCTCGCCGAACAGGTCGGTCTCGGTCTCCTCGGTGAACGTGGTCTTGATGCCGCCCGCGCGCAAGCCGCCGATGCCCTTGGCGTAGGCCAGCGCGAGGTCCCACGCCTTGCCCGACGCGTCGTTCTCGACGGCGACGAGGACGGGGACGCCCCGGCCCGCGGAGTACTCCCGGCGGACCAGGTGGCCCGGTCCCTTCGGGGCGACCATGGCCACGTCCACGCCGGCCGGCGGCTTGATGTAGCCGAAGCGGATGTTGAAGCCGTGCCCGAAGAACAGCGCGTCACCGTCGACGAGGTTCGGCTCCACCGACTCGGCGTACAGCTTCCGCTGGATGTGGTCCGGCGCGAGGATCATGATCAGGTCGGCCTCCTCGCAGGCCTCGGACGGGGTGAGCACCCGCAGCCCCTCGGCCTCGGCCTTGGCGCGGCTCTTGGAGCCCTCGGGCAGGCCGACGCGGACGTCCACCCCGGAGTCGCGCAGCGACAGCGCGTGCGCGTGCCCCTGGCTGCCGTAGCCCAGCACGGCCACGTTGCGGCCCTGGATCACGGACAGGTCGGCGTCGTCGTCGTAGAACATCTCAGCCACTTCTCTGGCTCTCCTTCGTGAGTTTTCGCGGGGTTCGGGGAGGGCGTACGGCGGTCAGCCGGCCGCCGCGGGCGGGACGGGGACGGTCACGGGTCGCAGGGTGCGCTCGCTGATCGAACGCCCGCCACGGCCGATCGCGACCATGCCCGACTGGACGAGCTCGCGGACCCCGAAGGGCTCGACGATCCGCAGGAAGTCCTCCAGCTTGTCCTGGTTGCCGACCACCTGGACGGTGATCGCGTCGGTGGCCACGTCGACCACCTTGGCCTTGAAGAGCTGGACCACCTCGAGCACCTGGCCACGGGTGGTCGCGTCAGCCTTGACCTTGACCAGCAGCAGCTCGCGGGACACCGAGGCGGCGCCGTCGAGCTCGACGATCTTGATCACCTCGACGAGCTTGTTGAGCTGCTTGGTGACCTGCTCCAGCGGGGAGTCCTCGACGTTGACCACGATGGTCATCCGCGAGATCTCCGAGTGCTCGGTCGGACCGACGGCCAGGGAGTCGATGTTGAAGCCGCGCCGGCTGAACAGTCCCGCGATGCGCGCGAGCACGCCGGGCTTGTTCTCCACCAGCACGGACAGTGTGTGCCTGCTCATCAGACGTCGTCCTCGTCGAAGTCGGGGGCCATGTCGCGGGCGAACTTGATGTCGTCGTTGCTGGTGCCGGCCGCGACCATCGGCCAGACCATCGCGTCGCGGTGCACCCGGAAGTCCACGACCACGGGCACGTCGTCGATCTGCATGGCCTTCTCGATGGTGCCGTCGACGTCGTCCGGCGAGTCGCAGGCCAGGCCCACGCAGCCGTACGCGTCCGCGAGCTTCACGAAGTCCGGGATCCGCTTGGACTGCAGGTCGGTGTTGGAGTAGCGCTCGTTGTAGAACAGCGTCTGCCACTGCCGGACCATGCCGAGCGACTCGTTGTTGATGACCGCGACCTTGATCGGGATGCCCTCGATCGCGCAGGTGGCCAGCTCCTGGTTGGTCATCTGGAAGCAGCCGTCGCCGTCGATCGACCACACCGTCGTGTCGGGCCGGCCGACCTTGGCGCCCATCGCGGCGGGCACCGAGAAGCCCATGGTCCCGAGGCCGCCGGAGTTGATCCAGGTCCTCGGCTTCTCGTAGCCGATGAAGTGCGCGGCCCACATCTGGTGCTGCCCGACGCCGGAGGTGTAGATCGTGTCCGGACCGGCGATCGCGCCGAGCCGCTCGATGACGTACTGCGGCGACAGGGAGCCGTCGGCCGGCTGGTCGTAGCCGAGCGGGTACTTCTTCTTCACGCCCGCAAGGAACGTCACCCACGCCTCGTAGTCGCCCTGGTGCCCGGCGTCCGACTCGGCCTGGAGCGCGACGATCAGGTCGGCGATGACCTCGCGCGCGTCGCCCACGATCGGCACGTCGGCGTGCCGGTTCTTGCCGATCTCGGCGGGGTCGATGTCGGCGTGGATCACCTGCGCGTGCGGCGCGAACGAGTCGAGGTTGCCGGTGACCCGGTCGTCGAAGCGGGCACCGAGGCTGATGATCAGGTCGCTGCGCTGCAGCGCCGCGACGGCGGCGACGGTGCCGTGCATGCCCGGCATGCCCAGGTGCTGCGGGTGGCTGTCCGGGAAGGCGCCGCGCGCCATCAGGGTGGTCACGACCGGCATCCCGGTCAT
This sequence comes from uncultured Actinomycetota bacterium, assembly GCA_963827435.1. Taxonomy (GTDB): domain Bacteria; phylum Actinomycetota; class Actinomycetes; order Propionibacteriales; family Nocardioidaceae; genus Nocardioides_B. The sequence continues at coordinate 344,431 of CAWHAU010000014.1, read as the reverse complement.
CTCCGCGAGCACCTTCAGCTCCTGGTGGGCGCCGGCCCGGATGACGCCGCCGCCGACGTACAGGACGGGGCGACGTGCCTCGAGGGTCAGCTTGGCCGCCTCGCGGATCTGCTTGGCGTGCGGACGGGTCACCGGGCGGTAGCCGGGCAGCAGCAGCTCGGTCGGCCAGGTGAACGTCGTCGACCGCTGCATCGCGTCCTTGGAGACGTCGACCAGCACCGGTCCCGGACGACCGGTCGAGGCGATGTAGAACGCCTCGGCGATCGTGCGCGGGATCTCGGCGGGGTCGGTGACCAGGAAGTTGTGCTTGGTGATCGGCATCGTGATGCCGCGGATGTCCGCCTCCTGGAAGGCGTCCGTGCCGATCGCGCCGCTGGCGACCTGGCCGGTGACCGCGACCATCGGGACGGAGTCCATGTAGGCGTCGGCGATCGGCGTCACCAGGTTGGTCGCACCGGGACCGCTCGTGGCCATGCAGACGCCGACCTTCCCGGTCGCGGCGGCGTAGCCCTGCGCGGCGTGCCCGGCACCCTGCTCGTGGCGGACCAGGATGTGCCGGATCTTGACCGAGTCGAAGAGGGGGTCGTAGGCCGGGAGGATCGCTCCGCCCGGGATGCCGAAGACGTTCTCCGCTCCCGCGCACTCCAGCGACCGGATGAGGCTCTGTGCCCCGGTCACGGGTGCCGCGGCGCCCTGCTCGCTCATGGTGCCCTTCCTCTGCCGGTCGTTCCGCCCAACAAAAAACCCCTCGGCCCGGGCGGGCAGACGAGGGGTGACGCGAGTGCGTGGGGAGTGAGTCCCTCAGCAGACGCGCCCAGTGCGTACAAGGAGATCGAAACGCATGGGCCAACCGTCGTCGCTGCCGTCCCTCCGGGTCAAGCCAGTCTCTCACGCGTCCCATGATGTGGGATGTCCGTCCCAGCATCTGTCAGCGCACGGGCGGTCAGGGCCGACAGCGACGTGCGCTGGCCGGTCCCCCGCTCGGCGTCCGCGAAGTTCGCCGGGTCGAGCCAGGCGGCGAACGCCGGGGCGAGGCTCGCCCACTCCGCGTCGGTGACCGAGAACCACGCGGTGTCGCGGTTGCGGCCCTTGTAGACGGTGGCCTGCCGGAACGTGCCCTCGTAGGTGAACCCGAGCCGTGCGGCCGCCGCCCGCGACGGCGCGTTGAGGGCGTCGCACTTCCACTCGTAGCGCCGGTAACCCTCCGCGAACGCGTGCCGCATCATCAGCCACATCGCCTCGGTCGCCGCCGTGGTCCTCTGCAGCGCACGCCCCAGGATGATCCCGCCGACCTCGACCACGCCGTTCGCGCGGTCCTCGCGCAGCCAGCTGGCGATGCCGGACGCCGGTCCCCCGCGCGGACGCACCACGACGCTGGCCAGGCCCGGGTTCGCCAGCCGTTCGGCGACGTAGGCCGCGGCGTCGGCCTGCGGCTCGTCGTACAGGTAGGTCCAGAGCGGTTCCGTCCCCGGCCCGCAGACGGTCCGGCCCAGGTCACCTGCGTGGTCAGCGGCCAGCGGCTCGAGACGCACCCACCGGCCTTCGAGGACGAGCGGCTCGAGGTGGGGCGCGGGCTCCCAGGCGGCCACCGCGTCACCGACGGGCTGGCCGTGCTCGTTGGCGCGGGTCACGGGAGCGGGTCGTCGTCGAACGTCGCCGACGCCTGGGCGAGCGACGTGCCGTCGCGATCGCGCAGCCGGCCGTCGAGGGCCTCGTGGACCGTGCTCACGCAGAAAGGCTAGACCGGGGCATGGTGTCACCCCGCAGCGCGGCCGAAGACTGGGTCCCATGACGCATCAGGACCCGGAGGAGATGGAGAAGGCCCTCGACCGCGCGCACGCGCACGCCGCGGCGTGGCTGGGCTCGCTGGGCGACCGGCCGGTCCCGGCCCGGGTCGACGCAGACGCCGTGACCGAGGCGTTGGGCGGCGACCTCCCCGAGGGGCCGACCGCGGCGGCGGACGTCGTGGACCTGCTCGCCGGCGCGGTCGAGCCGGGTCTGGTGGCGATGCCCTCCGGGCGGTTCTTCGGGTTCGTCATCGGCGGTTCGCACCCGGCCGCGCTGGCGGCGGACTGGCTCGTCGGTGCCTGGGACCAGAACGCCGTGCTCCGGCAGGTGACACCCGGGGTCGCGGCCACCGAGGAGGTCGCGGGTGCGTGGCTGCTGGACCTGCTCGGTCTGCCCTCCGGCAGCGGCGTCGGCTTCGCGACCGGCGCGACGACCGCCAACCTCACGGGGATCCTTGCGGGCCGCGACACGCTGCTGCGCCGGGCCGGCTGGGACGTCTCGCAGGGCCTGGTCGGCGGACCGGCGGTGCGAGTGCTGGCCGGGCGCGAGCGGCACGACTCGGTCGACCTGGCGCTGCGCTACGCCGGCCTGCCCGCCCCCGAGCTGGTGGACGTCGACACCGAGGGGCGGGTCCGCCCGGAGGCGCTCGAGGCGGCACTCGGCCCCAGGTCCGGCCGACCGACCCTGGTGCTGCTGCAGGCCGGGAACCTGCACTCGGGCGCGTACGACCCGTTCGACGCCTGCATCCCGCTCGCCCACGAGCACGACGCGTGGGTGCACGTCGACGGCGCCTTCGGCCTGTGGGCGGCCGCGGCTCCGACGTACCGCCACCTCACAGCGGGCGTCGAGGGCGCGGACTCGTGGGCGACGGACGCCCACAAGACGCTGAACGTGCCCTACGACTGCGGGGTCGTCGCGGTGCGCGACGAGGCGGCGCTGACGGCGGCGATGAGCGTGCAGGGCGACTACCTGATCCAGGGCGACCGCGACCCGTTCGGCCGGGTGCCGGAGCTGTCCCGCCGGGCCCGCGGGGTCCCGGTGTGGGCGGCGCTGCGCGCGCTCGGCCGCGCCGGCGTCGCGGAGATGGTGGAGCGGATGGCGGGGCACGCCCGCACGTTCGCGGACGCGATCGCGACGATCGACGGCGCGAGGGTCGTCAACGACGTGGTGTTCACGCAGGTCTGCGCGACCTTCGGCGACGACGAGCGCACCCGCGCCGTCGTCGAGCGGATGCTGGCCGACGGGACGGCGTGGACGAGCGGGTCGCGGTGGCGGGGCCGCGCAGTGCTGCGGATCTCGGTGAGCAACGCGGGCACCACCGACGAGGACGTGGCCCGGACCGTCGAGGCGCTGCGCCGGGCGGCTACCTGACCACGCGGTGGTGCAGGTGGACCACACCGCTCTCGAACCGTCGCTCGTCGAGGAGCTCCAGGTCGAGACGGACACCCGCGGGCAGGTACGGCGTCCCACCCCCGACCACGACGGGGTGCAGGAACTGGTGGAGCTCGTCCACGATGCCCGCGCGCAGCGCCGTCGCGGCGAGGGTGGCCCCGCCGACCGACACGTCCCGGTCGGCGGTGTCGACCAGCGCCCGCACGACCGCCGGGTCGAAGGCCCGCTCCAGCCGGGTGCGCGGGGTGGACACGTCTGCCAGCGTCGCGCTGTAGACGACCTTGTCGGCCGCGCGCCACACCCGCCCGTAGTCACGCACCTCGTCCGGGCCCTCGTCCTCGGGCATCGTCTGCCAGACCCGCATCGTCTCGTAGAGCCGGCGGCCGTAGAGGTAGGTCCCGATCCGCCGCTCGAGGTCGTTGACGAACGCGTGCACCTCCGGGTCGGGCGCTGCCCACGCGAAGGAGCCCTCGGCGTCGACGGTGTAGCCGTCGAGCGAGGTGATCCCGGCGTAGACGAGCCGCGCCACGGCCGGCTCAGCCGCAGACCGCACCGTGGGCCGCGGACTGCACGACCTTGGCGTACTTGCCGAGCACGCCGCGGGTGAACTTCGGCGTCTGCGGGGTCCAGCCGTCCTTGCGGGCCTCGAGCTCGTCGGCGTCGACGTGCACGTCGAGCACCTTGTTGGCCACGTCGAGGGTGATCCGGTCGCCGTCGCGCACGAACGCGATCGGTCCGGCGTCCACGGCCTCCGGGGCGACGTGGCCCACGCAGAGGCCCGTCGTACCTCCGGAGAAGCGGCCGTCGGTCATCAGCAGCACGTCCTTGCCGAGGCCCGCGCCCTTGATCGCGCCGGTGATGGCCAGCATCTCGCGCATGCCCGGCCCGCCCTTGGGGCCCTCGTAGCGGATCACCACGACGTCGCCGGCGACGATCTGCCCGGCCTCGAGCGCGTCCATCGCGGCGCGCTCGCCGTCGAAGACCCGCGCGGTGCCCTCGAAGACCGACTCGTCGAAGCCGGCCGACTTCACCACCGCGCCCTCCGGGGCCAGCGAGCCCTTGAGGATCGTGATGCCGCCGGTGGCGTGGATGGGCTTCGACAGCTCGCGGATGATGTTGCCGTCGACGTCGGGCGGGGCGATCTCGGCGAGGTTCTCGGCCATCGTCCTGCCGGTGACCGTCAGGCAGTCGCCGTGCAGCAGGCCCGCGTCGAGCAGCGCCTTCATGACCACCGGGATGCCGCCGATCTTGTCGACGTCGTTCATCACGTAGCGGCCGAACGGCTTGAGGTCGCCGAGGTGCGGGACCGTGTCGCCGATGCGGGTGAAGTCGTCGAGGGTCAGCGGGACCTCGGCCTCGCGGGCGATCGCGAGCAGGTGCAGCACCGCGTTGGTCGAGCCGCCGAGCGCCATCACCACGGCGATGGCGTTCTCGAAGGCCTCGAGCGTCATGATCTGCCGCGCGGTGATGCCCTGCTTCAGCATCCCGACCACGGCCTCGCCCGACCGGTGCGCGAAGCCGTCGCGGCGACGGTCGACAGCGGGCGGCGCCGCCGAGCCGGGAAGCGACATGCCGAGGGCCTCGCCGACGGCGGCCATCGTGTTGGCGGTGTACATGCCGCCGCAGGCGCCCTCGCCCGGGCAGATCGCGCGCTCGATGCGGTCGACCTCGGCGCGGCTGATCTTGCCGGCCAGGCAGGCGCCGACGGCCTCGAAGGCGTCGATGATCGTCACGTCGCGGCCGTCGACCTGGCCGGGCATGATCGAGCCGGCGTAGAGGAAGACCGAGGCGAGGTCGAGGCGCGCGGCGGCCATCATCATGCCGGGCAGCGACTTGTCGCAGCCGGCGAGCAGCACCGACCCGTCGAGCCGCTCGGCCATCATCACGGTCTCGACGGAGTCCGCGATCACCTCCCGCGAGACCAGCGAGAAGTGCATGCCCTCGTGGCCCATCGAGATGCCGTCGGAGACGGAGATGGTGCCGAACTCGAGCGGGTAGCCGCCGGCCGCGTGCACGCCGTTCTTGACCGCCTTCGCCAGCCGGTCGAGGGACAGGTTGCACGGGGTGATCTCGTTCCACGACGAGGCGACGCCGATCTGCGGCTTGGCGAAGTCCTCGTCGCCCATGCCGACGGCCCGGAGCATGCCGCGGGCCGCGGCCTTCTCCAGTCCGTCCGTGACGTCACGGCTGCGCGGCTTGATGTCGGGTGCGTCGCTGGAGGGGTCGCTGGGCATGCGTCGGATGCTACGCCGCGACGTACGACGGATCGCCCCGCGTCTCACCCGGCCCGGGCTGCCCGCACCACCATCACGTCGGGAAGGCCGCGCACCAGCTCACGCCAGGACCCGCCGCCGTCGAAGGAGCCCCACACGCTGCCGTCCCGGGCGCCGAAGTAGAGCCCGGTCTCGTCGTGGTCGTCCGCGGACATGCCGTCGCGCATGACGCCGACGAACAGGCCGTTCGGGAGGCCGCCGTGCTCGCCGCCGCCCAGGGGCTCCCAGGTGTCACCGGCGTCCCGGGACCGCCAGACCCGCGCCGCGCCCTTGGGCGGGTAGCGGCCGTCGGCCCCCTGGAGGGGGAAGACGTAGACGGTGTCGGGGTCGTGCGGGTCGACGACGACCGGGAAGCCGAAGTCGGACGGGAGCCCGTCGGCGATCGAGGTCCACGAGCCGCCCTCGTCGTCGGAGCGGTAGACGCCGCCGTGGTTCTGGGCGTAGAGCCGCTCGGGCCGCGAGGGGTGCCGGGCCACCTTGTGCACGCACTGCCCGAACTCGGGGTACTGCTGGCCCTCGGGCATGAACTCCGCCCGGATGCCCTGGTTGCGCGGTGACCACGAAGCACCGCCGTCGGTGGTCTGGTAGACGCCGCCGGTCGAGATCGCGGCGGTCAGCGAACTGGCGTCGGTCGGGTGCGGCAGCAGCGTGTGGAAGGCCTGGCCGCCGAACCCGGCGCCCCACTCCGGGCGCTGCGGGTGGTCCCACAGCGCGCGCTCGAGGGTGAAGCTGTGCCCGCGGTCGTCGGACCGCCACACCGCACCCGGCTCGGTCCCGGCCCACACCACGTCGTCGTCGATCCCGGGCTGCAGCTGCCAGATCCGCTCGACGGACGCGTCGGTGTCCGCCGGGAAGCGGATCCCGCCGTCCGGGCCGTGCTCCCAGCTGCCGCCGAGGTCGTCGGAGTAGGCCACCTGCGGGCCCACCCAGCTCGACGCCGCCCCGGCCAGCAGCCGGGTCCTGCCGCCGCGCGTGTCGACCATGCAGGAGTAGACCTCCTGCATGTCGAAGTGCGGCCCGTCCCACGTCCAGGTCTCCCGCCGCTCGTCCGAGCGTCCGATCCACAGCCCCTTGCGGGTGCCGACCATGGCCACCGTCTCCGTCGCCATACCCACCTCTGACCCACCTCCGATTTGTCGTGATCGCAATGTAGACCCGGGCGGGGACAAGAAGTCATCGCTCGGCAGGACCAGATGTCGGCCTAGTACTCGCCTGTCATGACGTTCTCGACCGGCTCCCCGGCCGCGAACCGCTCCAGCTGCCGGCGCACCAGCCGGTAGGCCCGCGGCCACATCGCCGGGGTGGCGCCGCCGACGTGGGGCGTGATGAGCACGTTCGGCGCCGACCACAGCGGGTGCCCCTCCGGGAGCGGCTCGGGGTCGGTGACGTCGAGGGCCGCCCGCACGTGCCCGGACCGCAGCGCGTCGACCAGGTCGTCGGTCACCACGACCGGCCCGCGCGCGACGTTGACCAGCAGCGCGCCCTTGCGCATCCGGGACAGGAACTCCGCATCCACGAGCCCGCGCGTCTCGGTCGTGCCGGGCACGATCAGCACCACCACGTCGGCCCGCGGCAGCAGGTCCGGCAGGTCGGCCATGGCGTGCACGCCGTCCCGGGCGGTCCGCGCGACACGCAGCACGTCCACCTCGAACGGCAGCAGCCTCGCCTCGATGTCGCGGCCGATGTCGCCGTACCCGACGACCAGCACGGTCTTGTCCGCCAGCGACGCACGCCAGCCCTGCTGCCACAGCTCGGCGTCCTGGTCGCGGACGAACCCGGGGATCCCGCGCAACGAGGCGAGCGTCAGGGTGAGCGCCAGCTCGGCCGTCGACGCGTTGTGGATCCCGCGGCCGTTGCAGAGCAGCACGCCCTCGGGCACCTCGCCGCGGATGTGGTCCACGCCGGCCGTCAGGGTCTGCACGACCCTCAGCCGCGGCATCCGGCCGAGCACGGGCCCGTGCCCCGGCCCGAGGTTGTACGCCGGGACGTAGAACTCGACCTCGTCCGCGGAGTCCGGTATGTCGTCGGGAGTCGGCACCACCGTCTCGTAGCGCAGCCCGTCCGGCACCTCCCCCAGCTCGGCCACGTCGAACGGCAGCCACACCAACGGTCGCTCATCAGCCATGCGGCCCAACCTAGCCAGCCGTCCCGATCCCGCTGGTCGAGGTGTCGCCTCCGCTGGTTGAGGTGCCCGAGCCCCCAGGGGCGAGGGCCTCGACGGCTCCGGCGCACCTCAACCAACGCTGTCGTACCTCGACCCGTCCTGCCCGGCTCGTTCACCTGAATGTCACGCGTCGTTGACGGGCGGGAAGCACCCCGGGCCTAGCGTCGTGGCAACGGCAGCCCAGCCGTCCCCGACCGGCCACCTTCGGGAGTCACCATGTCGCTCCAGCAGATCCAGCGCTCGCCCTGGCGTCTCGTCAGCGCGGCCGCCCAGTGGCACCTCACGAGCCAGCAGCGGTCCCGCCGCAACGCCCTGGTCGCGAGCACCGCGCTGACCGAGCGTCGCCGCGAGCTGCTCGACGTCGAGGAGTTCCTCGCCGCTCACGCAGACCGGGTTCCGCGCCAGCGGATCGCGGGACGAACCGCCTGACCTGATCCACGGAACCGGCCCGCGGCTCGGGCACACTGTCCGCTATGCCCGCGTCCCGCCCCGTCGTACCGCTCCCGGTCCCCGGCGGGCACGAGTCCCTCCGCTTCTACGACGTCACCAGCGCCGACGGCACCCGGCTGCGGGCGTGGACCAACGACGCGGACGGACCGACGGTGCTGCTGTGCAACGGGCTGGGCACCAACCCGTACGCGTGGCCGGCGCTGCTTCGCTCGGACTGTGGCGTGCGGGTGCTCTCGTGGAACCACCGCGGGGTCGGCGGTTCGGACCGGCCGGCGGACCGGAACCGGGTCGACGTGACCGCAATGGTCGAGGACGCCCTCGCGGTGCTCGACGACGCGGAGGTGGGTCGCTGCCCGGTCCTGGGCTGGTCGATCGGCGTGAACACCGCCTTCGAGCTCGCGGTCGAGCACCCCGAGCGGGTGGCCGGTCTGTTCGCGGTCGCGGGCGTGCCCGGCGGCACCTTCGCGTCGATGGGGGCTCCGCTGCAGATCCCCCGCTGGGCACGACGACCGCTGAGCATCGGGGTGGCGAGCGCGCTGGCCCGCACCGGCTGGGCCATCAGCCCGGTGACCACGCGACTGCCGGTGGGCCGGCGCGCGGCCGACCTGCTCCGGCACAGCGGCTTCATGATGCCGAACGCCGAGACCTCGGTCGTCGAGCGCGCGCTCCGGGAGTTCCTCACCACGCCGGTGCAGTGGTACATGCACCTGGCGCGCGCCGCCGCCCGCCACGACCGCGTCCGCCTCAGCCGGATCCGGGTGCCCGCCGTCTTCGTGGCCGGCCGGTTCGACATCCTGGCCAGCGCCGAGGACATGCGCACCGCGAGCGAGCGGCTGGAAGGGTCGACGTTCGTCGAGCTGAAGGGGTCGCACTTCCTGCAGATGGAGCGGCCGACCGAGGTGCACCGGCAGCTGCTCGCGTTCCTCGAGGCGCTCGAGGCACTGGGAGACTGACCGTACGCTGGCCAGGGTGAAGCCGGTCCTGCTCGCACCCGCGCTCCTGGCCGTCGTGCTGACCGCGTGCTCGTCCGGGGCGGACGGCGACCCGCAGGGCCTCGGCACCCCGTCGGAGGCGCCGCAGCCGAGCACCCGCACCGCGGCACCCCAGAGCGCTCCCACGGAGGACGCGACGTCCGGCACCCCCCGCGTCGTACGCACCCTGGCCACCGGTCTGAAGGCTCCTTGGGGCGTCACGTTCCTGCCGGACGGCAGCGCCCTGGTGAGCGAGCGCGACACCACCCGGGTGCTCGCGGTCGACGACGGCAGCGTCCGCCCGGTCGGCACCGTCGAGGGGGTCAGCCCCCAGGGCGAGGCCGGCCTGCTGGGCCTGGCCGTCTCCCCCGACTTCGCGAAGGACCGGCTGGTCTTCGCCTACCTGACCACGGCCCAGGACAACCGCGTCGTGACGATGACGTACGACGGGCAGCGGCTCGGCCCACCGAAGCCGGTGCTGACCGGCATCCCGAACGGGTTCATCCACGACGGCGGGCGGCTGCTGTTCGCGCCGGACGGCAACCTGTTCGTGTCCACCGGCGAGACCGGGCAGGACCAGCTCGCCCAGGACCGCGACTCGCTCGGCGGGAAGATCCTGCGGATCACGCCCGACGGCAAGCCGGCTCCGGGCAACCCGCGGACGGGGTCGCCGGTGTGGACGATGGGTCACCGCAACGTGCAGGGCCTCGCGTTCGACGGTGAGGGTCGGCTGTGGGCGACCGAGTTCGGCAAGAACACCTGGGACGAGCTCAACCGCATCGACAGATCCCGCAACTACGGGTGGCCGCTCGAGGAGGGGCGGGGCGACGACCCGGCCTACCGCAACCCGTTCGTGCAGTGGCGCACCGCCGACGCCTCACCCTCGGGGCTGGCCTACCTCGACGGGTCGCTGTGGGCGGGTGCGCTGCGCGGCGGCCGGCTGTGGCAGATCCCGGTGGAGGCGGACGGCACGACCGGACAGCCCCGGGACTTCTTCGTCGGCGACTACGGCCGGCTCCGGACCGTCGTCGCGGCTCCCGACGGCAACCTCTGGGTCACCACGAGCAACCGCGACGGCCGCGGCGACCCGGCCCCCGACGACGACCGGATCCTGGTCGTCTCACCCCGCTAGCTTCTCCAGGATCAGCTCGCGCACCCGGCCGGCGTCGGCCTGGCCGCGCATCTCCTTCATCACCGCACCGATGAGCGCGCCCGCGGCCGCCACCTTGCCGTCGCGGATCTTGGCCGCGACGTCCGGGTTGGCCTCGATCGCCCGGTCGACGGCGGCCGACAAGGCGCCCTCGTCGGACACGACGGCCAGGCCGCGCTTCTCGACCACCTCGTCGGGCGTGCCCTCGCCGGCGAGCACGCCGTCGAAGACCTGCCGCGCGAGCTTGTCGTTGACCTTGCCCTCGTCGACGAGCGCCTGGACCCGTGCGACGTCGGCGGGCGTGACGTTGAGCTCGGCGATGTCGACGCCCTGCTCGTTGGCCCGGCGGGCCATCTCCGAGAGCCACCACTTGCGGGCCGCCGCCGGGGACGCACCCGCGGCGATGGTCTCCTCGACGAGTCCGAGCGCGCCGGCGCCGACGGTGTCGCGCATCTCCAGGTCGCTGAAGCCCCACTCCTGCTGGAGGCGGGCCCGGCGCTCACGGGGCGGCTCGGGCAGCGCGGCGCGGAGGTTCTCCACCCAGGCGCGGTCCGGCGCGATCGGGACCAGGTCGGGCTCGGGGAAGTAGCGGTAGTCCTCGGCGTCGGACTTCTCCCGGCCCGCGGTGGTGATGCCGGTGTCCTCGTGCCAGTGCCGGGTCTCCTGGACGACCTTCGCGCCCGACGACAGGACCGCGGCCTGCCGGCCGATCTCGTAGCGGACCGCCCGCTCGACCGACCGCAGCGAGTTGACGTTCTTGGTCTCGGTGCGGGTGCCGAGCACCTCGGAGCCCGACGGTGCGAGCGAGAGGTTCACGTCGCAGCGCAGCGAGCCCTGCTCCATCCGGACGTCGGAGACGCCGAGCCCGAGCAGCAGGTCGCGCAGCTGGGCGACGTAGGCGCGCGCGACCAGCGGTGCCTGCTCGCGGGTGCCGCGGACCGGCTTGGTGACGATCTCGATGAGCGGGATGCCGGCGCGGTTGTAGTCGACCAGCGAGTAGTCGGCGCCGTGGATCCGGCCGGTCGCACCGCCCACGTGCAGCGACTTGCCGGTGTCCTCCTCCATGTGCGCCCGCTCGATCTCGACGCGCACGACCTCACCGTCTACGTCGACGTCCATCCAGCCGTCGTACGCGATGGGCTCGTCGTACTGCGAGGTCTGGAAGTTCTTCGGCATGTCCGGGTAGAAGTAGTTCTTCCGGGCGAAGCGGCACCAGTCCGCGATCGAGCAGTTCAGCGCCAGGCCGATCCGGATCGCGGACTCGACCGCGGTCGCGTTGACGACCGGCATCGCGCCGGGCAGGCCGAGGCAGACCGGGCAGACCTGGGTGTTCGGCTCCGCGCCGAACCCGGTGGCGCAGCCGCAGAACATCTTCGAGGCGGTGTTCAGCTCGACGTGCACCTCGAGACCGAGGGTGGGGTCGAACTTCTCGAGCGCCTCCTCGAAGGAGAGCACCTCGGCGCCCGTCGGGGAGCTCGTCGTGGTCATGCGGAGGCTCCTTCGAGAGCGGGGGCCTGGGCGAGCAGCGGCCCGCCCCAGCGGTCGGTGAGCATCGTCTCGAGCGCGGCACCCACGCGGTAGACCCGGTCGTCGGCCAGCGCCGGCGCGAGCACCTGCACGCCCGCCGGGAGGCCGTCCTCGTCGGCCAGCCCGGACGGCACGGAGATGCCGGGGACACCCGCGAGGTTGGCCGGGATGGTGGCCAGGTCGTTGAGGTACATCGCGAGGGGGTCGTCGAGCTTCTCGCCCAGCTTGAACGCGGTGGTCGGCGCGGTCGGCGAGACCAGCACGTCGGCCTGCTCGAAGGCCGCGGCGAAGTCGCGGCTGATCAGCGTGCGGACCTTCTGCGCCTGCCCGTAGTAGGCGTCGTAGTAGCCGCTGGACAGCGCGTAGGTGCCGAGGATGATCCGGCGCTTGACCTCGTCGCCGAAGCCGCGGTCACGGGTCGCCCGCATCACCTCCTCGGCGCTCGGCGCCTCGACGCCCTCGGGCAGCACCCGCAGGCCGTAGCGCATCGCGTCGAACTTCGCGAGGTTCGACGACGCCTCCGCCGGGAGGATCAGGTAGTAGGTCGCCAGCGCGTGCACGAACGTCGGGCAGGACACCTCGACGACCTCGGCCCCGGCCTCGACGAGCAGCTGCACCGCCTCGTCGAAGCGCTGCTGCACGCCGGCCTGGTAGCCCTCGCCGGTCAGCTCCTTGACCACGCCGACCCGAAGGCCCTTCACGTCGCCGGTGGCGCCCTGGCGGGCCGCCTCGACCAGCGCGGGCAACGGCTGGTCGATCGACGTGGAGTCCAGCGGGTCGTGGCCGCCGATGATCTCGTGGAGCAGGGCGGCGTCGAGGACCGTGCGGGTCACCGGGCCCGCCTGGTCGAGCGAGTTGGCGAGCGCCACGAGGCCGTAGCGCGAGACCCCGCCGTAGGTCGGCTTCACGCCGACGGTCCCGGTGACGGCTCCCGGCTGGCGGATCGAGCCGCCGGTGTCGGTGCCGATCGCCAGCGGCGCCTCGAACGCGGCGACCGCGGCCGCGGACCCGCCGCCGGAGCCGCCGGGGATCCGGTCGAGGTCCCAGGGGTTGTGGGTGGGGCCGTAGGCCGAGTGCTCGGTCGAGCTGCCCATCGCGAACTCGTCCATGTTGGTCTTGCCGAGGATCGGCAGGCCGGCCGCGCGCAGCCGGGCGACCACGGTGGCGTCGTACGGCGGCACCCAGCCCTCGAGGATGCGGGAGCCGCAGGTGGTCGGCAGACCCTCGGTGGCCAGCACGTCCTTGACCGCGATCGGCACCCCGTCCAGGGCGGACGCGGAGGTCCCCGAGGCGCGGCGCTCGTCGGCGGCCCGGGCCGCGGCCAGCGCGCCCTCCGCGTCGACGTGCAGGAACGCGTGCACGGCGCCGTCGACCTCGGCGATCCGGTCCAGGGACGCCTGGGTGAGCTCGACGCTCGTGGTCTCGCCGGCGGCGAGGGCGGCGACCAGCTCGGCCGCGGTGCGGCGGGTGAGGTCGCTCATGCCTCCTCCCCCAGGATCCGCGGCACCATGAACCGCTGCTCCTCCACGGCCGGAGCGCCCGCGAGGGCCTGCTCCGCGGTGAGCCCGGGTCGGGCCACGTCCTCACGGAAGACGTTGGTCAGCGGGAGCGCGTGCGACGTCGGCGGAACGTCGTCGGCGGCCACGGCGCTGATCGAGGCGATGGACTCGAGGATGACGGCGAGCTGGGGCGCGAGGTGGTCCAGCTCCGCGTCCGAGAGGTCGATGCGCGCCAGGTCGGCGAGGTGCGACACCTCGTCGCGGCTGATGTCAGGCATGGTCGCCATCCTAGGGAACGCGCCGAACCGGTTCTCGTCGGCGTCCCCGGGCCCCGACACCCTCCGGGTTAGAGTCGGAGGACCTATGGATGCACACGACGTGGACGAGCACGCCTCGATACCCGGGCAGGGCCTGCTGACCCCGGCCGAGGGCACCCACGTGCGCGAGCGGCTCCAGCAGGCCTCCGACCGCGCGGCCTACCTCTCGCAGGTCGCCCGGGGCCTCTCCGGGGCCCTGCACACCGAGCGCGCCGTCGAGCTGGTGCTGGAGATGCTGGTCGGCCCGGTCGTCGACTGGGCCCAGGTGACCCTGACCGACCGCCGGCAGATGACGTTCCGCGCCCGCTCCCTCGACGGGCAGGTGACCACGTCCACGCTGGCCGCCGCCGAGCTCGACCCCGGCTCGAGCCTGGGGCGGGCCCTCTCCACCGGTCTCACCGACCTGCTGATGGTCCCCGACGGCGACGACACCGACAGCTCGGCGCTGGCGTCGGCGGTGCCCGTCGCGGAGCTGCGGGGATCGCTGGTGAGCATCCGGCCGATGGACATGCTGACCATCGCGCTGTCGGCACGCGGGACGACGTACGGCGCGCTGACGATCGCCCAGCGGGCCGGGATCGGCTTCGACACCGACGCCGTGGCCTTCCTGGAGGACTTCGCGCACCGCGTCGCGGTCACCCTGGACACCGCCCGCGCACTGGCCGAGTCCCGCCGGGTCGCCGCCGTGCTCTCGCGCGACCTGACCCCGCCGCGGCTGCCGGACCTGGACGGCGTCGAGTTCGCGACCTACTACCGCGTCGCGTTCGAGCAGGACGCGCTCGGCGGCGACTTCTACGACGTGCACGGCACCGACGACGAGTGGACCGCCGTCATGGGCGACGTCTGCGGCAAGGGTGTCGAGGCCGCGGTGCTGACGGGCAAGGTCCGGCAGGCCGTGCGCACCGGCGCGATCGTCGACCGCGACCCCGCCCAGGTGCTGCGACTGGTCAACCGCGTGCTGATCGCGGACTCCGACGAGACGTTCGTGACCGCCATCTGCGCGCGGGGCCGCAAGGTCGGGGACGTGCTGCACCTCGACATCGCCTCCGCCGGGCACCCCGCCCCCCTCGTCGTACGACGGGACGGGTCGGTCGAGCAGCTGCCGGTGACCGGCACGGTCCTCGGCCTGTTGGAGGACACGGTCTACACCGACGTGCACGTCGAGCTCGCCGAGGGCGAGACCTGCCTCTTCTACACCGACGGTGTGCCCGAGGCGCCCGGTCACCGCGCCCGGTTCGGCGACGACCGGATGCGCCAGGTGCTCGAGGACACCGGTGCCTGCCACGCCAGCGCCCAGGTCGAGAGCGTCGCGATGGCGCTGTCCGCGCACCTGCGGGACCGGGCACACGACGACATCGCCATCCTGGCCGTCCAGTCGAGCAGCCGGTGACCGTCGACGTCTCCTGGGACGACCAGGTCGAGACCTACCTCGGAGCGTTGAGCCGGGGTGACCGCACCTCCGCGCTCGGGCAGGTGCGCGGCCTGCGCACCGAGGGCTACGACGTGATGGTGCTGATCCGCCGGCTCCTCGCGCCGGCGCAGCTGCGGGTGGGCGAGCTGTGGGTCTCCGACACGTGGAGCGTCGCGCAGGAGCACGCCGCGACCGCGATCAGCGAGGCGGTGCTGACCTCTCTCGCCGTGGAGCGCGAGCTGTCCGCCGAGCCCCGCCTGGACGCGCCCAAGGTCGTCGTCTCGTGCGTCGAGCAGGAGTGGCACGCCCTCCCGGCCCTGATGGTGACCGAGCACCTGCGGGCGCAGGGCTACTCCGTGAGCTATCTCGGCGCGAACGCCTCGGCGCAAGGTCTGGTCCGGCACATCCACGAGGTCGGTCCGCGCGCGGTGCTGCTGAGCTCGTCGCTCTCGACGTTCCTCCCGCTGGCCCGCCGGCAGGTCGAGGCGGTCCGCGAGACCGGCACCCCGGTCGTGGTGGGCGGGTCGGCGTTCGACTCCGAGGGCCGCCGGGCCCGGGTCATCGGCGCGACGGCGTTCGCGACCAGCGCGAGCGGTGTCGCCGACCTGGTCGCGTCGCTGCCGACCGCCGTGCCTCCTGCCCCGCCGCTGACGCACCCGGGCGCCGACGAGGCGTTCGTCGTCTTCGGCGACCGTGAGGCGATGGCCGACGAGGTCGCTCGCGCGGTCCTCGACGCGGTGTCACCGCACGACCCGGGCTGGGTGCGGGTGCTCGAGGACCAGCTGCCGCACCTGGTCGGCAGCATCGCCGGCGCCCTGGTCACCGACGACCCGTCGGTCGTGCGGCACGCCCTGGCCTGGGCCGAGATCGTGCTGACCAACCGCCGGGCACCCGAGGGCACGGGCGTGGCGCTGCGCCGGGCCCTGGCCGACGTGGTGCACGAGCTGCCGGTCGCCTCCCGGCTGCTCGACACGGGCCAGTCCGTCTAACCACGTCAACCCCCCGAGCGCGTCATTGACGCTTCCGGGGTGCCGGAGTTGGGTCGGGATCGCCGGGGGAAGCCCACTCCACCACCCGGGGAGACACCCGCATGACCGACACCATCGCCGCCGAGCCCGGTCTCGGCGCCTCGTTCCGCGGCACCACGATCAGCTCCACCGACCGCGACTTCGACACCGCACGAGCCATCTACAACGGAAGCATCGACCGCAGGCCGGCCCTCATCGTCCGCCCGCACGGCGCCGCCGACGTCGCGGACGCGGTGCGCTACGCCAACGGGCGGGGCCTGCGGCTCTCGGTGCGTTGCGGCGGGCACGGCATCGCCGGCACGTCGCTGGCCGACGACGGTGTGCTCATCGACCTCTCCCCGCTCAAGGGCGTGCACGTCGACCGGGCCCGTGGCACGGCGATCGCGCAGGGAGGCTCGCTCTGGGGCGAGTACGACCGGGAGGCCGAGCTGCACGGTGTGGCCACCCCCGGCGGCCGGGTCACCACGACCGGCGTCGGCGGCTTCTGCCTCGGCGGCGGCTACGGCTGGCTGTCCACGTTGTACGGCCTGACCTGCGACAACCTGGTCTCCGCGGACGTGGTCACCGCCGACGGACGCCTGGTGCGCGCCAGCGAGGACGAGAACCCCGACCTGCTGTGGGGTCTCCGCGGCGCGGGCGCGAACTTCGGTGTGGTCACGTCGTACGAGCTCAAGGTGCACGACATCCCGCCGCTGATGCTCGGCGGCATGATCGTGGTGCCCAACGACGACGAGGCGCCCGACCTCGTCAAGGCCTACCGGGCCTACGTCGAGCAGGCACCCGAGCAGCTGGTGTCCGCCCTGGCCACCGTCCTCGCCCCGCCGGCGCCGTTCGTGCCGCCGGAGCTGGTCGGCGCCCCGATGCTCGCCATCATCGGCCTGTGGGTCGGCGACCCGGCCGAGGGCGAGGAGCCGCTGCGCCCGCTGCGCGCTCTCGGCGAGAAGGGCATGGACCTCATGGAGCCGATGCCCTACACGGCGTTCCAGGCGATGCTGGACGACTTCGCCCCCAAGCACTGGCTGAACTACCACCGGGGCCTGCACCTCTCGGGCCTCGCCGACACCATCATCGAGCCCTACCTGGAGGCCGGCCGGAACATCGGCTCGCCGATGACCCAGGGCATCATCTTCAGCCACGGCGGTGCGATCGCCCGGGTGCCCGAGGACGCCACGGCGGCGGGCAACCGCGAGGCGCCGTACATGGCGCACCCGATCGCCTGCTGGGCGACGCCCGAGGAGGGTGAGCACGAGATGGAGTGGGTGCGGCAGTTCTCGGCGGCGGTGGCCCCCGCGACCACCGGCCGGACCTACCTGAACTTCGAGCCGGGCACCACGATCGCGGACGTGAAGTCCGGGTTCGGGGAGGAGAAGTACGACCGGCTGGTCGCGCTCAAGGACACCTGGGACCCGACCAACGTGTTCCGGTCGAACCACAACATCCCGCCGAGCGGCTGGTCGCCCGAGGCGCGCCTGCCGGGCCAGACCCGGACCTGAGGAAGGGTGGAACAGGTCGGCTACGCGCCGACCTGCGCTACCTCGCGCGCGGCGTCCGGGCCGTCGGAGAGCAGCACCCGGAAGCCGTCCTCGTCGAGGACCGGCACCTTGAGCTGCACGGCCTTGTCGTACTTCGACCCGGGCGCGTCGCCGACGACCACGAAGTCGGTCTTCTTCGACACGGAGGAGGCGGCCTTCCCGCCGCGCGCGAGGATCGCCTCCTTGGCCTGGTCGCGGCTGAAGGCGTCGAGCGAGCCGGTGACGACGATGCTCATCCCCTCGAGGGTGCGGGGGGTCGACTCGTCGCGCTCGTCCTCCATCCTCACCCCGGCCTCACGCCACTTGCGGACGATGTCGCGGTGCCAGTCGACGCCGAACCACTCGACGACGGCCTCGGCGATCGTCGGGACCGACGCCCTCGGCGACCGCGAGCTGCTCGAGGTCGGCGTCCTCGACCGCCTGCACCGACCCGAACCGGGTGGCCAGCGCGCGGGCCGCGGTCGGCCCGACGTGCCGGATGGACAGCCCGACGAGCACCCGCCACAGCGGCCGGTCCTTGGCCGCGTCGAGGTTGGCGAGCAGGCGCTGGCCGTTGGCGGACAGGACCGGCTCGTCGCCCTCGCCCTTCTTGGGGGCGCGGGTGAACAGCGGGGCGCGGCGGAGCTTGTCAGCGTCGAGGTCGAACACGTCGCCCTCGTCCTCGATCACCCCGGCGTCCAGCAGCGCCCACGCGGCCTCGGAGCCGAGACCTTCGATGTCGAAGGCCCCGCGGCCGGCCACGTGGAAGACCCGGTCGAGCAGCTGGGCCGGGCACTTGCGGTGGTTGGGGCAGCGCAGGTCCTTGTCGCCCTCCTTCTGCTGCACCAGCTCGGTGCCGCAGGACGGGCAGGTCGTCGGCATCACCCACGCAGGCGTGCCCTCGGGCCGCAGTGGCAGGACCGGTCCGACGATCTCGGGGATCACGTCGCCGGCCTTGCGCAGGATCACCGTGTCGCCGGGGCGGACGTCCTTGCGCTTCACCTCGTGGGCGTTGTGCAGCGTCGCCCGCTCCACGGTGGAGCCGGCCACCCGGGTCGGCTCCATGACCCCGAACGGCGTCACCCGGCCGGTGCGGCCGGTGTTCACCTCGATGGCCAGGAGCTTGGCGTTGACCTCCTCGGGTGGGTACTTGTACGCGATCGCCCAGCGGGGTGCGCGGCTGGTCGAGCCGAGCCGGCGCTGGAGGTTGACGTCGTCGACCTTGATCACGACCCCGTCGATCTCGTGCTCGACGTCGTGGCGGTGGTCGCCGTAGTAGGCGATGAACTCCTCGACCGCCTTCAGGTGCGGCAGCACCTTGGCCCGGTCGCTGGTCGGCAGCCCCCAGGACTTCAGCGCGGCGTAGGACTCCGACTGCGCCGTCGGGGTGAACCCCTGCCGGGCGCCGAGCCCGTGGCAGACCATGGCGAGCGCCCGGGTGGCGGTGACCCGCGGGTCCTTCTGCCGCAGCGAGCCGGCCGCGGCGTTGCGCGGGTTGGCGAACATCGGCTTGCCGGCGTCCTTCATGGACTCGTTGAGCCGCTCGAACGCCTCCACGGGCAGGAACACCTCGCCGCGCACCTCGACCAGCGCGGGCACCGGGTAGTCGTCGGTGCCGGTGAGCCGGTCGGGCACGTTGTCGATGGTGCGGACGTTGGGCGTGACGTCCTCGCCGGTGCGACCGTCGCCGCGGGTGGCGGCCCGGACCAGCCGGCCCTGCTCGTAGAGCAGGTTGATCGCCAGCCCGTCGACCTTGAGCTCGCAGAGCATGGCCGGGTCCGCGACGCCGTCACGGGCCAGCCGCCCCCTCCAGGTCTCGAGCTCCTCGAAGCTGAACGCGTTGTCGAGGCTCATCATCGGCTCGAGATGGTCGACCGCGGTGAACTCCGTCGACACCGCGCCGCCGACCTTCTGGGTGGGCGAGTCCGGCGTGCGCAGCTCGGGAAACTGCTCCTCGAGCTCCTCGAGCCGGCGCATCCGCTGGTCGAAGTCGGCATCGGAGAGCGTCGGCTCGTCGAGCACGTAGTAGCGCCAGCGGGCGTCCTCGACCTGCTCGGACAGGGCGCTGTGCTCCTCGCGTGCGGCCGGGTCGGCGACGGCGGGCTCGGTCGGGTCGGGCATGGGCCCATCCTGCCGTGCCGCACCGACACCGGACGACCCATCTCCACCCATCCGGGGTGTTGCGGGACACGAACTGGTTTGGACGCCATTGAGAGGATCAACCCATGCCTGCCTCGCTGACGCGCCGCGACGTCGAGGGCAGCCCCGACGGGCTCGTGCTGATGCTGCACGGGGGCAAGGCCGACGGCCTGGCCCCGGTCGACGACGGCTCCGCCTCCTGGCGCCGGTCGCGCTGGATGATGGACCACGTCCACGGCCGGATGAACCGCGCGGGCGTGAGCGTCTGGCTGCTGCGCTACTCGATCCGCGGGTGGAACGCCCGCGTCGCCTCTCCCCCGTCGCCGGTGCCGGACGCCCGCTGGGCGCTCGACGAGGTCCGCCGCGAGCTCGGCGACGTGCCGGTCGTGCTGCTCGGCCACTCCATGGGCGGGCGTACGGCGGTCGCGGTGGCCGACGACCCGAGCGTCGTCGGCGTCGTGACGATGGCGCCCTGGCTCCCGCCGGACGAGCCGAACGCCGGCCTGGCCGGCAAGGCGTTCGCGGCGGCGCACGGGCGCAGCGACAAGATCACGTCGTTCCGGCAGACCCGGGCCTT
The DNA here is from genome assembly GCA_963827435.1 of uncultured Actinomycetota bacterium. Lineage (GTDB taxonomy): Bacteria > Actinomycetota > Actinomycetes > Propionibacteriales > Nocardioidaceae > Nocardioides_B. The sequence goes on along the minus strand of CAWHAU010000014.1, from coordinate 324,234 downwards.
CTGCCGCAACGCCGAGGGCGTGGCCTCCTCGGTGGAGATGCACGACATGGGCCGGGTCGGCCACTACATGTTCCGCAGCATCCCGGCCTGGAACCGCTTCGCGGTCGACCGGTCGCTGGCCCAGCTCGGCGTCCGCCAGCCCGCCTGAGCGGTTTACCCGGATTTCATTTGCGTGCAGCACGCACGCAGGTCTATCGTTCTGGATAGAACGAAACCGTTTCGTTTCATCCATGTCAACGGAGACCGAAGATGACCCCCAGCGGCGGACCCCGCCCCCGTGTCGAGGGCGAGCGTGAGTCGGAGATCCTCGACGCCGCGCTCGTGCTGCTCTGCCGGGTCGGCTACGACCGGTTGACGATGGACGCCGTCGCCGCCGAGGCGAAGGCGAGCAAGGCCACGCTCTACCGGCGCTGGTCCGGCAAGCCGTCGCTGGTCGTCGACGCGATCCTGCGCAGCAAGGAGGCCCTCCAGGCCCCCGAGGTGGACACCGGCAGCCTGCGCGAGGACCTCGTGCAGATGGCCTGCGGGCACGGCGGCCTCACGGACACGAGGTCGGCCGAGATCATGGCCGGCCTCGTCACCGCCCTGCACCACGACCCCGACTTCGCCGTGGAGTTCCGCACCCGCGTCCTCGGCCCCAAGATCGAGATCGGCCGCCGCGTCTTCGAGCGGGCCCGGGCCCGCGGCGAGATCACCGCGGACCTCGACCTCGACCTGCTGTCCTCCGCCCTCGCGGGCATCATCCTGCACCGCAGCTTCGTGCTCGGGCTGCCCGCCGACGAGAAGACCGTCGCCCAGGTGGTCGACGAGATCATCCTCCCCGCCGCGACGCGCCGCTCCGTCTGAGACCACCCCGACCTTCCCGCACCACCTCCACCCCCTCCGACGTACCGAAGGAACACGTATGTCCATCGCAACCGCACCGGCGGCCGAGCCCACCACGGGCTCCGGCCACCGCCACCTCGGATGGGCGCTCGTGCTCATCTCGGTGGCCCAGCTGATGGTGGTGCTCGACGCCACCATCGCCAACATCGCCCTCCCGTTCATCAAGCACGACCTGGGCATCTCCCAGGCGAACCTGTCCTGGGTGGTCACCGGCTACGCCCTCGCCTTCGGCGGCCTGCTGCTGCTCGGCGGCCGGCTCGGCGACCTCTACGGCCGCCGCCGGATGTTCATGGTCGGCGTGGTGATCTTCGCGATCGCCTCCCTGCTCGGCGGCCTGGCCACCAGCGAGGCCCTGCTGCTCGGCGCCCGGGGTCTCCAGGGTCTCGGCGCCGCCATCGCCTCCCCCGCCGCCCTGGCGCTGATCACCACGACGTTCCCGGCCGGCCCGCAGCGCAACCGGGCGTTCTCGGTCTACGCCGCGATGTCCGGCGCCGGCGCGGCCGTCGGCCTGATCCTCGGCGGCTGGCTGACCGGCCTCGAGCCGACCCTCTTCGGCCACGTCGTCGACGGCTGGCGGCTGACCTTCCTGATCAACGTGCCGATCGGCCTGCTCGCCGCGGCCGCCGCGCCCCGGCTGCTCGCGGAGAGCGAGTCGCACCCCGGTGAGCTCGACCTGCCCGGCGCGCTGTCCGGCACGCTCGGCCTGGTCTCGATCGTCTACGGCCTCACCCGCGCGGGCGACCCCCGCTACGGCTGGGGCGACGGCTGGACCCTGGCCGCCCTGGCGGCCGGCGTGCTGCTGATGGCCGCGTTCGTGGTCATCGAGCGGTCCGTGTCCCACCCGCTGCTGCCGTTCCGGATCCTCGCCAACCGCAGCCGGGCGACCAGCTTCGTGGTGATGATGCTGGTCCCGGCCGCCATGTTCGCGATGTTCTACTTCCTCTCGCAGTTCGTGCAGAACGTCATGGGCTTCTCGCCGCTGAAGACGGGCGTCTCGTTCCTGCCGTTCAGCGTCGGCATCGTGGTCGCGGCCACCGTCTCGTCGAAGCTGATCGAGCGGGTCGACCCGCGCTGGCTCGCCGGCATCGGTACGGCGATGGCCGGCGCCGCGCTGTTCGGGTTCTCCCGGCTGCCCTACGTCGACTCGCTGGGCGGCCTGTCGGTCGACGCGCACTACGCGACCGACGTCCTGCCCTTCATCGTCCTGATGTCGCTGGGCATGGGCATGACGTTCGTGCCGCTCACCCTGACCGCCGTGCACGGTGTCGGGGCGCGTGACTCGGGCATCGGCTCCGGCGTGCTGAACACCATGCAGCAGGTCGGCGGTGCGCTCGGCCTCGCCACCCTGTCGACGGTCGCGGTGCACTTCACCTCCGACAAGGTCACCTCGCTGGTCACGGCGGCGAAGGCGGCCGCACCGACCGGCGGCGCGGACCCCGAGCAGGTCCAGAAGATGCAGACCCTCATCGGGCACGTGGCGTTCACCGAGGGCGCGACGCACGCGTTCCTCACCGGCGCCGCGATGATCTGGCTCGGCACGCTGATCGTGGTGCTGTTCCTCAACGTGAAGCACGAGGAGCTCGCCACCGACGAGGTCCCCGAGGGCGTGCACGTCGGCTGACGGCCCCCTGCACAGCACGAAGCCCCGCCCTCCTCGCGGAGGGCGGGGCTTCGTCGTGTCTCAGACCGGCGCGACACCGTTCGTGGCGACGACCGCCGGCGCCTCCGGCGTGGACGGCGTGGACGGCGTGGACGGCGACGTCGAGTCGGAGCGGATGGTCTGGATCAGCCGCTGCGCGAGGCCGAGGCCGGCGCCGCCCATCGTGAGCGCCTTGCCGAGCAGGTCCTCCATGCCGTCGGCGCCGTTGAGCACCACCATGTTGTCGATGTTGCCGAGCGCCGAGGCGCCGGCGCGGACGATCTCGGGGTACTGCTCCGCGATCATCTGCGCGATCACCGCGTCCTGGTTCTCCGCCAGCGCCGCGGCACGGGCCTTGATGCCCTCGGCCTCGGCGAGCGCCTTGGCGCGGATCGCCTCACCCTCCGCGAGACCCTTGGCCTGGGCGGCCTCGGCCTCGGCGAGACCGCGGGCCCGCATCGCGTCCGCGTCGGCGAGCGCACGGGTCTTGGCCACCGCCGCCTCCGCGTTACCCATCGACTCGGTCGCCTTGCCGGTCGCCGCACCGCGCAGCTCCTGCTCGCGGGCGTTCGCCTCGGCGGCGGCGATCTTGGCCTCACGCTCGGCGTTCGCCAGCGTCACCTGCCGGTAGGCCTCGGCGTCGGCCGGCTTGCGGATCTCGGACTCCAGCACCTTCTCCCGACGCGTCGCGTCGAGCTCGGCGGTCGACGTCTCGGCGCGGACCACCTCCTGGCGGGCCTTGGCCTCGGCGAGCGGGCCGGACTGCGCGGCCTCGGCCTTGGCCTGGTCGACCTCTGCCTGGTAGCCGGCCTGCGCGATCGCCGACTGCCGCACGGCGGCGGCCTTCGCGGCGTCGGCGGCCTGCTCGGCCTCGGTGGCCTCCTGGTCGCGCTGAGCGGCGGCGATCCGGGCCTTGGACTCGATGGCGGCCGCCTGCGGCTTGCCGAGGTTGGCGATGTAGCCGGACTCGTCGTCGATCTCCTGGATCTGCAGCGAGTCGACCACCAGGCCGAGCTTGCCGAGGTCGTCGGCCAGCGAGGACCGGATGTTCGCGGTCAGCTCCTCGCGGTTGTGCAGCATGTCCTCGACCGACATGCCGCCGACGATGGCGCGCAGGTGGCCGGCGAACAGCTCGTGGATCGTGGAGAGCATCAGCTCGTCCTTCTGCTCCAGGAAGCGCCGCGCGGCGTTGCGGATCGAGCCCTGGTCGTCGCCGACCTTGAACGCGACGATGCCCTTCACGGTCAGCGGGATCGACTGGTTCGAGACCGCGTTGACGATCAGGCCGGTGGACTTCGTGCCGAGCGGCAGGCGGCGCACGGTCTGGAAGCCGGGGATGACCGCGGTGCCCCGCCCGACCACGATCTTGAAGCCGCGGCTGTCGTCCGAGCTCGCCTCGCCGTGGGCGCCGAGACCGGAGATGATCAGCGCCTCGTTGGGCTCGGCGACGCGCCAGACGGTGCGGAACAGCAGGACGAGCACGAGCAGCGCGGCGACGGCCGCGCCGATGACGAACAACATGGGACTCCCCGATTTCTGATGTGGTGTGCCGACAGCGGGCGGCTAGCGGCGGGCTGGTGAGACGTAGACGGTGCGGGGCTCGTGGTGCTCCATCACGACCACGAGCTCGCCGACGGCGATCTCCTCGTCGTTGTAGGGGTAGGCGTTGAACGCCTCGCTCCCCCCGCGGATGGCGATGATGACCTCGCCCACGCGGCCGGGGCCGATCCTGCCGGTCACCCGTCCCGTCCTGCCGACCATCTGCTGGCCGCTCCCTCCGCCCGTCCGGAGAGGGATCCTCTCACCTCAGCCGGCGTCGCGCAGGTGAGTTGCCACCTTGGCCACGAGCCGCATGGCCTCGCGTGCCCAGGCCGGGTCGGCGCCGGCCAGGCCGCAGGCCGGCGTGACGACCAGCGACCCCGCGCTCGCGTGGTCGACGCCGAGCATGTCGAGGAAGCGCAGCACCCGCTCCGTCACCGCGCTGTCGGTCAGGGTCCGCTCCGGCGCGAGCGTCGGCACCACCCCGAGGTGCACGGGCCTGCCCTGCTCGAGCAGGCCGGCCAGGTCGTCGTACGCCGCGGGCGCGAGCACGTCGAGGTCGACGGACACGCCGGACGCACCGGCGCCGGTCAGCAGCGAGACGGGTACGTCGGCCGCGCAGCAGTGCGCGACGGGCACGGCCCCGGCGTCGCTCACAGCGGCGAAGACCAGCTCCAGCGCGGCGGAGGCGGCCGGTGCGTCCACCGAGCGGTGCCGGTGGAAGCCGGACGCGGTCGGCACCCGGCCTGCCAGCACCGCCGGCAGCGCGGGCTCGTCGACCTGCACGACCAGGTCGGCGCCGGTGACCCGCCGGCGCAGGTCGGCGACGTGCGACCGCAGCCCCTCGGCGAGCGCCTCGGCCAGCTCGCGCCGGGCGCCGTGGTCGGCCAGCACCCGGTCGCCGCGCGGGCGCTCGACCGTCGCGGCGAGGGTCCACGGTCCGGCGACCTGGGTCTTGAACGAGCCGGTGTATCCCTGGGCGTGCTCCTCGACGACGTCGAGGTCCTGCGCGAGCAGCGACCGGGCCCGGCGGTGGTCGACGCCCGAGGCGCCGGACGGCCCCGTGAGCCGCCAGCCGGCCGGCTGCAGGTCGGCGCCCAGCTCGGCGACCACCGCGAGCGCTACGGCCGGTCAGGTCCGCGAGGGCGCCGCGGCCGGGCAGCTCCGGCACGTGCGGCAGGTCGGGCAGCGTGTCGAGCACGGTCCTGACCGCGACCTCGTAGTCGGCGGCGTCGGTCCCCGGCAGGGAGCCGACGCCGGTGGCCGTCGTCACGCGCGGGCCCCCGTGCGCGACGTCGAGGCGATCGTGCACGAGCCGACGACCCGCGTGCCGTCGTACACGACGGCGGCCTGGCCGGGCGCGATGCCCTGCGCGGGGTCCACCAGCTCGACGAGTACGTCGTCCCCGGTGACCGTGACGACCGCACGGTGCTCCTCGCCGTGGGCGCGGAGCTGGACGGTGCCGTGCAGGGCGCCGGACGGGACGGTGCCGCACCAGCGCGGCCGGATGCCGGTGAGCCGGTCGACGGTGAGCTCCTCGCGCGGGCCGACGGTGACCCGTCCGGAGACCGGCTCGATGTCGAGCACGTAGCGCGGCCGCCCGTCGTCGGTGGGACGGCCGATCCGCAGGCCCTTGCGCTGGCCGATGGTGAAGCCGTGGGTGCCGTCGTGGCGGCCCAGCACCTCGCCGGTCGCGTGGTCGACGAGCTCGCCGGAGCCGGCGCCGAGCTTCTCGCGCAGCCAGCCGGCGGTGTCGCCGTCGGAGATGAAGCAGATGTCGTGGCTGTCCGGCTTGCGGGCCACGGTGAGACCACGGCGGTCGGCCTCGTCGCGGACCGCGGACTTGCGGGAGTCGCCGAGCGGGAACAGCGAGTGCGCGAGCTGCTCCTGGGTCAGCACGCCGAGCACGTAGGACTGGTCCTTGCCCATGTCCACCGCCCGGTGCATCGCGATCAGCCCGTCGTCGCCGGTGACGAGCTGCGCGTAGTGGCCGGTGGCGACGGCGTCGAACCCGAGCGCCATCGCGCGGTCGAGCACCGCCGCGAACTTGATCTTCTCGTTGCAGCGCAGGCAGGGGTTCGGCGTGCGCCCGGCGGCGTACTCGGCCTTGAAGTCCTCGACCACGTCCTCGTGGAACCGGTCGCTCAGGTCCCAGACGTAGAACGGGATGCCGATCACGTCGGCGGCCCGCCGGGCGTCGTTGGAGTCCTCGATCGTGCAGCAGCCGCGCGCACCGGTCCGGTAGGACTGCGGGTTGCGCGAGAGGGCGAGGTGGATGCCGGTGACGTCGTGACCGGCCTCGGCCGCCCGCGCGGCCGCGACCGCCGAGTCGACACCGCCGGACATGGCAGCGAGCACGCGCACCGCGGTCAGCCGGCCTTCTTCGCGGCGGAGCCGGACGCGATCCCCGCGGCCCGGGCCCGCTCGACGACCGGCCCGATCGCCTCGCCGAGCGCGTCGACGTCGGCCTCGGTGCTGGTGTGGCCGAGCGAGAACCGCAGCGAGCTGCGGGCCTGCTCCTCGTCGCGGCCCATCGCGAGCAGCACGTGCGAGGGCTGAGGCACGCCCGCCGAGCAGGCGGAGCCGGTCGAGCAGGCGATGCCGCGGGCGTCGAGCAGCATCAGCAGCGAGTCGCCCTCGCAGCCGGGGAAGGTCAGGTGCGCGTTGCCGGGGAGCCGGTGCGCGAGGTCCGGGTCGGGGTCGCCGTTGACCCGGGCGTCCGGCACGACCTGCTGGATCCTCGTGACGAGCGCGTCGCGCAGCGCCGCCACCCGTGCGGCGTGCTCGGACTGGTTGCGCACCGCGATCTCGATCGCCGTCGCGAAGCCCGCGATCGCGGGGGTGTCGATGGTGCCGGAGCGGATGTCGCGCTCCTGGCCGCCGCCGTGCAGCTGCGGGGTGACGTCGAGGTCGCGGCGCACGACGAGCGCGCCGACGCCGTACGGTCCGCCGGCCTTGTGCGCGGTCAGCGTGAGCGCGTCGACACCGGAGGCGGCGAAGTCGACCGGCACCTGGCCGACCGCCTGGACGGCGTCGGTGTGCACCGGGATGTCGTGGGCGTGCGCGACCTCGACGACGTCGGCGAGCGGCTGGACCGTGCCGACCTCGTTGTTGGCCCACATGACCGAGACCAGCGCGACGCTGCCGGGGTCGCGCTCCAGCGACGCCCGCAGCGCGGGGACGTCGAGGCGGCCCAGGGCGTCGACGGGCAGCAGCTCCACGTCGGCGCCCTCGTGCTCGGCCAGCCAGTGCAGCGGGTCGAGCACGGCGTGGTGCTCGACGGAGGTGCTGAGGATGCGGGTGCGGCGCGGGTCCTGGGCCCGGCGGGCCCAGAACAGGCCCTTGAGCGCGAGGTTGTCGGACTCGGTGCCGCCGGAGGTGAACACCACCTCGCCGGGCCGGCAGCTCAGGGCGCGGGCGATCGTCTCGCGGGACTCCTCGACGACGCGGCGGGCCGCGCGGCCGTGGGCGTGCAGCGACGACGGGTTGCCGAGCTGGGTGAGCTGCGCCGTCATCGCGGCGACGGCCTCGGCGTACATGGGCGTCGAGGCCGCGTGGTCGAGGTAGACGGTGTCGGTCATTGCATCCACAAGCGTACGGCGTGCCGGGAGCCGGTCGGTCCGCGCAGTCAGTCCGCGGCGTCCAGTCGCGCCTGCCACGGATGGTCGGGGAGGGTACGACGGACCGCGTCGGCCAGCCACGCCCGCTGCACGTCGTCGAGCAGCGGCCAGACGTTGTCGAGGTCGACCTCGTCCTTGGGCCGGTGCTGGAGCGCCTTGAACAGCATCGTCACCTCGGGGTTGAGGTAGCGGATGCCGTCCCCGGCCACCCAGGTCACGTCCTCGAGATCGGCGACGTGGTCGTCGTCCCGCTTGGACAGCCAGCGGCCGTCGCGGTCGGGGTTGAGGATGCAGTCGACGCGCCACGGCGAGCGGGCGTTCTTGCGCATCCAGATCTGGCTGCGCGGGTGCAGGGGCTCCGGGTGCTCGTCGTCGAGGATGCGGAAGGTCCCGCCCCAGTTGCTCCAGAGGTGGAACGTGTCACCGAGGTGCTTCCGCAGGGCGGGCACGTCCTTGTCGAAGACCACGAGGTCGATGTCCTCGTGGAAGCGGCGGACCCCCGTGAACGCCTCGATGGCGTGGCCCCCGACGATCCACCAGGCCGCCGGGAACCCCGCCATCAGGTCACGCAGCTCGCCTGGTGTGAGCGGGTCCCAGTCGCCGTAGACGTCGTAGAAGGCGACGTCCTCCGGGGTCGGCTCCCAGGCGAGCGGCTCGGTCACCGGGACACCGCGACGGTCGCGACCAGCGCGCGGTGGTCGGTGCCCTGCACGGTGACCGACTCGGTGCTCAGGGCACGCATCCCCGAGCTGAGCAGCACGTGGTCGATCGGCACCAGGGACGGCACCGAGAAGCCGAGCCGGGAGACCTCGCCGGCCGCCGGCCAGGTGGGCTGCCACTGCGAGTCGGCCTGGGTCGCGGCGTCCTCGAAGCCGATGCCCACCAGGGCGCGCATCGGCACGTGGTCCATGGTCGCGTTGAGGTCACCGACGACGAGCGTCCGCTCCGAGGTCGCCCGGGCGGCGTGCCGCACCACACCCTGGTCGGTACGCCAGCCGGTGACGTCCCCGATGGGCGGGCGTGGGTGCACCGCCAGCAGGTGGACCCGGCCCGCGGGCGTGCGGACGTCCATCGCGTAGCTGCCGAACATCGTGGCGAGCCGGTGCACGGAGCGCAGCGGGTAGCGGGAGAACACCATCGTCCCGGCCGGACCGCCCGCCGGCCTGCCCGCACGGTGCTCCAGTGCCTGGTCGAGGCCGGCCGCCTCCAGCCCGGACAGCGCCTCCGGCGTCACCTCCTGGAGGACCAGCACGTCGACGTCGTCGGCCACCGCCACCTCCACCACCCGTGGGGTGTCGGCCTCACCGAACCGCAGGTTGGCGGTCATCACGTGCAGCCGGTGCGGGGACGCGGCGTCGGCGGCCGGTGTCCCGACGAACGGGCCGCTCGCCCAGAACGCGTGCAGCAGCATGCCGAACAGCGACACCACGACCAGCAACCGGGCGGTGCCGCGCCAGAAGCCGTGGCCCCGCCACCAGGCCAGCAGCAGGGGCAGGAGGGCTGCCGCGTAGAGCAGCACGGCGTAGGGCGTGAACGCGATGAGCCGGACCCAGGTGCCGCCCTGCGGGTCCAGGAGCCGGTCGCCGGTGAGCAGGAACGCCGGCACCAGCAGCGCGGTCACGAGCAGTCCGACCAGCAGCCAGCGCACCTTCATGCCCTCCACGGTAGACAAACAGGGACGGAAAACCGGTGGCGCAGCGCCGGGACGCCCGGCACACTGGGCGCGCCATGAAGAGCTGACACCGGTCCCCCGCCCGCACCCACCCGTGATCGGTGTCCCCTCATGTCCTCCTCCCTGTCCTTCCTGCCCGCGTTGTCGGCCCTCGTCGGCCGCGACCTGGCCAAGTCCTACGGCGACCGCCTCGTGCTCGACGGCGTCGAGCTCGTCGCGGCCCCCGGCCGGCCACTGGGCCTCGTCGGCGAGAACGGCGTCGGCAAGTCGACGCTGCTGCGACTGCTGGCCGGCGACGAGACGCCGGACGCCGGCTCGGTCGAGCGCCCGGCCGACCTCGTGCACCTCACGCAGGAGCCCGACTTCCCCGAGGGCGCCACCGTCGGCGACGTGCTCGACGCGGCGCTGGCGCCGCTGCACCGTGCGGTCGCCCGGCTCGAGGAGCTGGCCGGCCGGCTCGACGAGCCGGGGGTCGCGGAGGAGTACGACGCGACGCTGACCTGGGCCGGTCTCCACGACGCCTGGGACGCGGACGCCCGCGCCGACCGGGCCGCCGCCCGGCTCGGGCTCGGCAGCCTGGACCGGTCGCGCCCGGCGGCGGCGCTCTCCGGCGGCCAGCGCAGCCGGCTCGCGCTGGCCGCCCTGGTCACCCGGCGTCCGACCTGCGTGCTGCTCGACGAGCCGACCAACCATCTCGACGACCAGGCCGTGTCCCTCCTCGAGGAGTTCGTGACCTCGCTGCCCGGCGTCGCCGTGGTCGCCAGCCACGACCGGGCCTTCCTGGACGCGGTCTGCGGCGCGATCGTCGACCTCGACCCCGGCGGCCAGCGGTTCACCGGCGGCTACACCGAGTACCTCGCCGAGAAGAGGGCCGCCCGTCGCCGCTGGCAGGAGGCCTTCGAGGCCCAGCAGGACGAGCTCGACGGGCTACGCCGGGCCGCTGCCACGACGGCGCGGGCCGTGGCGCCGCACAACCGGCCGCCGCGGGACGGCGACAAGTTCATCCACCACTTCAAGGGGCAGAACGTCGCCCGCGCCGTCAGCCGCCGGGTCAAGGACGCCGAGCGTCGCATCGAGGTGCTGGAGCGTGACCGGATCCCCAAGCCGCCTGCGCCGTTCTCCTTCCGCGGGGTGCTCGCCCCCGTCCGTCGTACGACGGGCGTGGTGGTCGCCGTGCGTGACCTGGAGCTCGCGGGCCGGCTGCACCTTCCCCGGCTCGACGTGCCCGCGGGCGGGCGGCTGCTGGTCACCGGGTCGAACGGCTCGGGCAAGTCCACGCTGCTCAAGCTCGTGGCCGGGGAGCTCGAGCCGACGGCCGGCAACCTGACCGTGGCGGCGCACCGGGTCGGCCACCTGCCGCAGGAGGTGGTGTTCTCCCGACCCGACCGCACTGCCGCCGAGACCTACGCGGCGGCCACCGGGTCACCGGTGCCGCTCGCCGACCTCGGGCTGCTGCACCCGCGCGAGGCGCACCGGCCGGTCGGGGTGCTGTCCACCGGCCAGCAACGCCGCCTGGGGTTGGCGGTGCTCGTGGCGCGCCGACCCGACCTGCTGCTCCTCGACGAGCCCACCAACCACATCTCCCTGGCGCTCGCCGACGAGCTCGAGGAGTCGCTGGGCCGGTTCCCCGGCACGGTCGTCGTGGCCAGCCACGACCGCTGGCTCCGGCGCAGGTGGACCGGCGACGTCGTGTCCCTTTGAGCCGGAATGACCCTTTCGGGCCATCCAGACCGACTGAACGACGTGACACGAGCGTCCGGACGGCGGTCGTCGGAGGCGGGGGGAGAACGGACACTCGGAGCATGGCCGGGGGAAGCAGGCACCGAGACGTCGCACCACGACGGGTGCTGCTGCCGTGCGCCTTCGCGATCACGGTGAGCACCGCCCTGGTCGCCGCCGTCGCCCTGTTCAACGTCGACGAGGTGTCCTCGAGCGCGCTCGCCCTGGACGCCTTCCGGCTGGGCGCGTCCGCGCTGTTCCTCGCCGCCGGGCTCCTGCGCCTGACCCGGTGGCGCGTCACCACGGACCCGAACAGCGCCCTGCTCGCGGCGGCGATGCTGGTGCTCGGCGTCCTGTGCCTGCCGCTGGGCAACCTGGTGACCCAGGTGGTGCACGACGGCCTGGAGCCGACCGTGGCGCTGGCCGCCCGTGCCATCGGCACCGTCGCCTGCCTCGCACTCGCGCTGCGGGCGATGACGGTGTCGGACGAGGACACCCCCACCGACTGGGCGCGGGCGCTGCTCACCGCCGGGGCCGTGGCGAGCGCCGGGCTGGCCGGCCTCGTCTGCCTGTTCGCCGTCGCCCCGACGGCCCTGACGCATCGCGCGCTGCTCGCGGTCGTGATCGACCTGGCGCTGGCCGGCACCTGGGTGGCCCTCGGCCTCGCTGCGTCGCGCCGCGACGTCAAGCAGCCGTGGGCAGGCCGGGTCGCGCCGTTGTACGCCTCCCTCGGCGTCGTGGAGCTGTTGTACGCCCTCGACCAGGTGCAGCCCGGCTCCTGGTCGATGCCCGCGGTGGCACTCCTGAGCTCGGTGGCGATGATCACCGCCCACGCGTCGTACGTCGACCTGACCGAAGCCGTGCGCACGGCCGACCGAGTCGGGCGTCGCGCGGCCGGTCTGGGGGCGGGTGTCACCGCGATCCTGTCCTCGACCGGGGACGCGACCGTGCCCCGCACCGACGTCGACGTGACCGCCCTCGTGAACGACGTGGTGCGCCACCGGTCGTTCGACGGGCAGGAGGTCCGCGTGCGCGGCCTGGCCGGCTACGCCCATGTCCGCGCCGGCGACGTCGCTGCCGCGCTGGAGCGGCTGCTGGTCAACGCGCACACCTACGCCCCGCAGAGCCCGGTCACGGTGCACGTGGTCGCGATCGGGCACCGCATCGAGGTCTCCGTGGCAGACCGTGGGCCCGGCATGTCGGCCGCCGCCGCGAGTGCCTTCGGCTCCGCCCAGGTCGGCGGCGCAGGCGGACTCGGGCTGCACGTGGCCCGGGCCCTGATGGCCCGCAACGGTGGCGACCTCGAGCTGCGCAACCGCATCGGCGGCACCACGTTCGTGCTCTCCCTGCCCGCCTCCGAGGACCAGCGGACACCCCCGGTGGTGCCCCGGTGGGAGACGGTTCATCAATTCTGACGATGCCCGGCCGGGCTGTCCCGGGCATCCTTCTCGTGTGACGGCCGGGGGATGGCCGACGCGAGGAGGAGGGGCCGAACTCCCAAGGCGGCCCCTCCTCCTCGAGTCCGCATAGTGCCAATGGACTAGCAGGGCGGACCTGAACGGCGGGTTCGCCCGCAGCGTCGTTCCCGGACACTGATCCAGTGAGCGACGTGGTCACCCTGGTCACCGATGTGGCCCGCGTGGTGGCCGCCACCATGTTCCTCACGGCCGGCGCGGTCCGGCTGGCTCGCTGGTGGGTCACCGGCGAGGCCCGCAGCGCCTACATGGGCGCCTCGCTCGTCGTGCTCGGCGGCGTCCTGCTCCCGCTGTGGCACCTCGCCCGCACGCTCGGCGAGGGTGACCCCGGCAACCTGGTCCCGGTCCTCACCCGCGGGGTCGGGACCGCGGTGTGCCTGGCGCTGGCGGTCACCGCACTCACCCGAGGCGACGACGACTCCCTGCTGCTGAGGCCGCGGATGCTGCTGGCCCGGGGCGCGGGGCTCACCGCCGGTGCCTTCTCGGGTCTGCTCGCGGTGGGCGTACTGCTGCCCGGGGTGCTGCAGGCCGACCGGGCCGTGCACGTCGCCCTGGACGCGGCGATGGCCTGCGGCTGGGTGGCCGTCTCGCTGTTGGCGCTCCGGCGCGACGCGTCCCAGCGGTGGGCCGGTCGCGCCGCTCCCCTGCTGGCCGCGATGGGCGTGGTCGAGCTGTTCCGGCTGTTCGCCACCGCGTTCGGTGGTCCGTGGCTGACGGCGGCCGCCCTGCTGTCCGCGCTGCTCGGCGTGGTGACCTGCTGGGCCGCGCTGCGCGACCTGTTCGACGCCACCTCGGCCGCGCACGAGCGCGCCGCTGACCTGTCCACCGCGCTCGGCCAGGCGAACGCCGCGGCCACCGCGCACGACGCGTGGCGCGAGGAGCTCACGCACGACCTGCGCAACGCGCTGGTCGGCCTGCGTGCCGCGCTGCACACGCTCTCGGTCTACGACGGCGCGCTCGACGAGGCCACCGCCCGGCAGCTGCGCGACGCCGCGGTGGAGGAGGTCGCGCACCTCGAGCACCTCGTGGACGGGGCCGACCGCGAGGAGGTCGTGGACTTCGAGGTGGCCGGCGTGGTCCGCACGGTGGTCCGCACCCGCCGCGCCACCGGCCAGCGGGTCCGGCTCGCCGGCACCGCGGGTGTCGTGCGCGGTCGTCCCGGCGATCTCGCGACCGTGCTGCAGAACCTCCTCGTCAACGCCGCCGCGCACGCACCGGACAGCCCCGTGACGGTGCAGCTGGGCACCGGCGACGGGCTCGTCGAGGTGGCGGTCTCCGACCGGGGACCCGGCCTCACCGAGGACGAGGCGGCCCGGGTGTTCGACCGCGGCGTGCGCGGCGCCACCAGCAACGGGTCCGGGCTCGGTCTCTACGTCGCACGCACGTTGATGCGCAAGCACGGCGGGGACGTCGAGCTGAGGAGCCGGGTCGGCGGTGCCTGCTTCGTGGTCGTCCTCCCGGTCGTCGAGCGGCGCGCGTCCGAACGCTCCCCGCTGCCCGGGCGGGTGACGGCGTGACGGGCCACCGACTGCGCGTGGTGGTGGTCGACGACCACCGGCTGCTGGCGCAGAGCCTCGCGATCTCGCTGAGGCAGGAGGGGATCGACTGCTCGGTGGCCACGCTCGCGGCCCCGGACGAGCTGGTCCGCTCGGTCGTGGCCGAGCGACCGGACGTCGTCCTGCTCGACCTCGACCTCGGACCGGTCGCCGGGGACGGCGTCGCCCTGGTGGCACCGCTGACCCGGGCAGGCTGCCGGGTGGTGCTGGTGACCGGATCCACCGACCCGGTGCGGCTCGCCACCGCCCTGGGCGACGGCGCAGTGGGGGTGCTCGCCAAGACCGAGCCGGTCGAGGTGCTGCTCGCCGCCGCGACCGCGGTCGCCCGCGGCGAGCGGGTCATGGACCGGCAGCACGAGCGGGCCCTCCGGGCGAGCGCCCGCGCGCGGCACGCCGCCCGCACCACCGCCCTCGAGCCGTTCACCCGGCTGACCGAGCGGGAGGCGCAGGTGCTGCGGTCCCTGGCCGGCGGCCGGAGCGTCGCGACGATCGCCGCGACGTCGTACGTCGCCGAGGCGACCGTGCGCACGCACGTGCGCGGGGTGCTGACGAAGCTCGGCGTCGGCTCCCAGCTCGAGGCCGTGGCGCTCGCGCACCACTCCGGTTGGCTGGAAGCCGACGCCGAATCAGGCTGACCGCTGGGGGCTCAGCCCTTGCGCTTGGTGATCGCCTCGGTCGCGGCCGGGAGCACGCTGTGCAGGTCGCCCACGACGCCGAAGTCGACGAGCTCGAAGATCGGCGCCTCCTCGTCCTTGTTGACCGCGACGATCGTCTTGGACGTCTGCATGCCCGCCCGGTGCTGGATGGCGCCGGAGATGCCGTTGGCGACGTAGAGCTGCGGCGACACCGTCTTGCCGGTCTGGCCGACCTGGAACGCGTGCGGCATCCAGCCGGAGTCGACCGCTGCGCGGGAGGCGCCGACGGCGGCACCGAGCGAGTCGGCGAAGCCCTCCACCTCGGAGAAGTCGCCGCCGGTGCCACGGCCGCCGGAGACCACGATCGCGGCCTCGGTCAGCTCGGGACGACCGGACGCCTTGCGCGGCTCGGAGGCGGTGATCTTGGCGCCCTTGGCGGACTCGGAGATCGTCGCCTCGAACGCCTCCTCGGTGCCCGCGCCGTCGGCCTGCTCCGGGGTCGCGGAGTTCGGCTTCACGGTGATGATCGGGATGCCCTTGGTGACCTTCGCCTGCACGGTGTAGCTGCCGGCGAACACACTCTGCGTGGTGGTGCCGTCGGCGGCGACGTCGACCGCGTCGGTGATCAGACCGGAGCCGGTCTTGACCGCGAGGCGGCCGGCGATCTCCTTGCCCTCACCGCCCGAGGGCAGCAGCACTGCGGCCGGCGTGGTCTTCTCGACCAGCTGGGCGAGCACCTCGGCCTTCGGCGCCACCAGGTAGCCCGTGATGTCGGCGTCGTCGACCGTGTAGATCTTCGCGGCGCCGTACTGCTTCAGGCTGGAGGTGTCGACCGACCCGATGACCACGGCGGACGGCTCGCCCAGGCGGCGGGCGATCGTCAGCAGCTCGAGGGTCGGCTTGGTGACCTTGCCGTCGACGTGGTCGACGAGTACGAGAACTTCAGACATGTGTCAGCCAGCCCTTCTCAGATGAACTTCTTCGACGCGAGGAACTCGACCAGCGCGGTGGCGCCCGAGCCGTCCTCGTCGGTGACGACCTCGCCCTGCGTGCGCGGGGGGCGGGCCTCCGTGCCCTCGACGGTGCTCCATGCCGCGGACAGGCCGACCATCTCGGCGTCGACACCCAGGTCGCTCAGCGACCAGGTCTCCACCGGCTTCTTCTTCGCGGCCATGATCCCCTTGAAGGAGGGGTAGCGCGCCTCGCCGGACTGGTCCGTCACGGACAGCACCAGCGGCAGCGTGCCCTCGATGGTCTCGGTGGCGGCGTCGCCGTCGCGGCGGATCCGCACCGTCGTCCCGTCGACCTCGATCTCGGAGCCCAGGGTGACGGCGGGGACGTCGAGCCGCTCGGCGAGCATCGCCGGGACGACACCCATCGACCCGTCGGTGGAGGCCATCCCGCAGACCACGAGGTCGTGATCGATCTTCTTGACCGCCTCGGCGAGCACCAGCGAGGTGGCCAGCGCGTCGGAGCCGGCGATCGCGTCGTCGACGACGTGCACGCCCTTGTCCGCACCCATCTGCAGCGCCTTGCGGATCGCGTCGGTGGCCTGCTCGGGCCCGACCGAGAGCACGGTCACCTCGGTGTCGTCACCGACCTTCTCCTTGACCTGGAGGGCCTGCTCGACGGCGTACTCGTCCAGCTCGGAGAGCAGTCCGTCCACGCCGACCCGGTCGACGGTGTTGTCATCCTCGAAGCGCCGGTCCGCTGTCGCGTCCGGCACGTACTTCACGCATACGACAATGTTCATGGGTTCTCTGGCCCTTTCTCTGACGGGAGGGCCCCTCCTGACGCGGTCGGTTGGACCTGAGGTTACCCGCGCGTAGCAACGCCGGAAACCGGGCCCGAGGTGGGGTCAGTCACACCCTTCGGTGCTGGATCAGGGACGGATGACGCGGTCGAGGACCTTGCCCACGACGAGGTACGCGATCGCGGCGATGCCCCAGTTGACCAGGGCGTCCTTGGTCGCGGCGTCCTTGCCGCTGAAGGTGAAGATGCCCTGCTCACGACTGAAGACGCCGAGGTCGAGACGGTCGGCGACGTCCAGGACGAACGAGACGATCGCGTTGTCCTGGTTGGCCTTCAGCGCGATGAGCAGGGCCCCGACGGCGAGGAACAAGGCGCACACCACGGCGACCAGCCAGACCAGGGAGGCCAGGCGGGACCGGACGAGGTTGGCACCGGCGGCGACCTTCTTGCCGGTGCCGCGCCTCTTCTTCTCGTCGCTCTTCTGGTCGGTCTTCTCGTCGGCCACGGCGTCTCCTGGGGGGTGAGTGGGACGCACGATAGCCGACCGGTCACCCGCGCGTGAGGCGGGACCTCTGGAGCAGCCGGCCGCCGATCATCGCGAAGGGCGAGAACCCGACGAGCACGGCGAGCGCCGACAGGTGCGGCAGGTCCCAGGGGATGAACATCAGCCCGGCGGTGCCGGCGACCATCAGCGCGATGGTCCACCAGCCGAGGACGCCGGCCCGCGCCAGACCCGCGAGCAGCACGACGCTGCCGAGCAGCGAGAACATCTCGGTGCCGGTCCACACGAACAGCAAGGACGAGTCCTGGAAGCCGGAGAACACCTTGGCCGCGGTCTCGACCGGCAGGTGCTGCGCCGCCGAGAGGTTCCACCAGTCGCTGAGCAGCGTGCCGGACATGTTGGTGAAGCCGAGCGCCGTGAGCAGGGCGCCGACCACGGTGAGCCGGGACCCTCGGGGCCCCCGCAGCAGCGAGGCGGCGGCGAGCACACCGAGTCCGATGAACAGGTTGCCGTAGTGCAGGAACAGCGCGGACACCTGCGTGAGGGTCCCGTCCCGGCCCAGCGAGGCCACGTAGTCCACGTCCGTCGTACCGGCGGCGGGCGGCGAGGTCCACATGCCGGCGGCCCACAGCACGGGGGCGGCGACGAGGGCGACGCCGGCGGCGACGCGCAGGCCGGCGCCGAAGCCGCGGGAGTCGGCGGCGGGGACGGTGGTCGGCGAGGTGGTCTGGACGGTCATGGTGGTGCTCCTTCGGTTGGGTCGAGCTGACGAGCAGGACTCAACCGCCGGCGGGGCTCGTCGGGGATCGGCCGCGGCGCCCGTTCCGCCCTCCTCCTCCAGCAGGAGGAGAACGACCCGAGGCTCCTTCCGCAGAAGGATCACGGGGACCCCGTCGCGCCCCTACCCTCGTCGGCATGCACCGTCCGACCGCCCACGACCCGCGCCTGTTCCCGCTCGTCGCGGCGCCGGTGATGGGCGTGCTCGGCGTCGTCGAGGCCGCCTCCGACGCCGAGTTCCGGGAGAGCTTCGGGCTGCTGGTCGTGGTCGCGGCCTGGCTCGCGGCCGGGTTCCTGACCCAGGTCCGGCTGCCTTCGGTGGGCGCCGTGCTGGTCGCCGGCTTCTACCCGCTGACGGCCGTGCTCGGCGCCCCCGGCCCCGGCGGCACCGGGCTGATCGCGGCGATGCTCGCGATGGGGTACGTCGGGTACGCCGCTCCCCCGCGCCGCTCGCTGGTCGCCGTGACCGTGGCCGTCGCGGTGTTCGTCGGCACCGACGTGGTGCTGCACGGCTTCGCGTGGGACTCGGTCTTCTTCCCGGCCGTGTTCTACCCCGCCCGCTGGGCCGGCCGGCTTGTCAGCCGGGAGCAGCAGCGCTCCGCCCAGCTGGTGGAGATGACCGCGCTGCTCGACGCGCAACGGGAGAGTGCCGCCTGGGCCGCCGCGCAGGAGGAACGCAGCCGGATCGCCCGCGAGGTGCACGACGCGGTCGCGCACTCGGTCAGCGTGATGACGCTGCAGATCGGTGGCCTGCGCCGGCAGCTGGGGGACGCGCTGGAGGAACGACCGGCCGAACGCGACGTCCTGCTCGGCCTCGAGCGGCTGGGCCGGGAGACCGTGCAGGAGCTGCGGTCTCTGGTCGGGATCCTGCGCACGCCGGGTCCGGCGGAAGCGTCGACCGCGCCGGTGCCTTCGCTGGCGCGGGCGGCCGACGTGGTGCGGGACGTCCGCGCCGCCGGCCTGGACGTCGAGCTCGACGTGGTCGGTGAGACCCGCGAGCTGCCGCGCGCGCTCGACCTGTCGGCGTACCGCATCCTCCAGGAGGCGCTCACCAACGTGCTGCGCCACGCCCCCGGCAGCACGGCACGGGTCCGGCTGGAGTACACCCGCGACGGGGTCGACATCACGGTGCGCGACAACGGCGCGGCGACCGCCCCCGGGACCGACGGGGTCGGCGGGCACGGCCTGGTGGGGATGCGTGAGCGGGCGCGGATGTTCGGCGGCACGCTCGCGGCGGGCCGCGTCGAGGACGGCTTCGAGGTGCACGCGCACCTGCCGGCGACGGGGGCACCGGCATGACCGTGCGGGTGGTGCTGGTCGACGACGAGGCGATGGTGCGCGTCGGCCTGCGGATGGTGCTCACCGCCGAGGCGGACATCGAGGTGGTCGGCGAGGCGGCCGACGGCGGCTCGGCCGTCGAGGTGGTGGAGGCGACCGAGCCGGACGTGGTGCTGATGGACGTCCGGATGCCCGACGTCGACGGCATCGAGGGGGCCCGTCGGGTGCTGGCGCGCTGCCCCGGCGTGAGGGTCGTGGTGCTGACGACCTTCGACGAGGACGAGTACGTCGAGGCCGCGCTGCGCGCCGGTGTGAGCGGCTTCCTGCTCAAGGTCGCGCCGCCCGAGCGGCTCATCGACGCGGTGCGCACGGTCGCGGCGGGCGGCGGTCTGCTCGACCCCGGCGTCACCAGGCGGGTCATCGAGTCGTTCGCCGCGGCCCCGCCGCTGCGCACCCGGCGGGCCGAGACGCTGGAGACGCTGACCGAGCGCGAGCGCGACGTGCTGCGGCTGATCGGCCGGGGACTGTCGAACAGCGAGATCGCGGCCGAGCTCTACCTCGGCGAGACCACCGTCAAGACGCACGTCTCCAACGTGCTGGCCAAGCTGGGTCTCCGCGACCGGGTGCAGGCCGTGGTGGCGGCCTACGAGACCGGGCACGTGCGGCCCGGCGAGTAGGTCAGCGCCCCTGGAAGACCGCCTTGCCCGGGCCCTGCTCCACGAACGACGTCATCCCGGCCGTGCGGTCCTCGGTCGCGAACAGCGCGGCGAACTGCGCCCGCTCGATCTCCAGGCCGGTGTCGAGGTCCACCTCGATGCCGCGGTCGATGCTCTCCTTGGCGGCCCGCATCGCGAGTGCGGCTGCCTTCGTGAACTGCCCCGCCCACGTCCTCGCGGCGGTGTAGACCTCGTCGTCGGGGACGACCTGGTCGACGAGCCCGATCCGGAGCGCCTCGTCGGCCTTCACGAAGCGGCCGGTGAAGATCAGGTCCTTGGCCCGCGACGTCCCGACGAGCCGGGTCAGCCGCTGGGTGCCACCGGCGCCCGGGATGATGCCGAGCAGGATCTCCGGCTGACCGAGCGTGGCGCTCTCGCCGGCGATCCGGATGTCGGCGCACAGGGCGAGCTCGCAGCCGCCGCCGAGCGCGTAGCCGGTGACCGCGGCGACGACCGGCTTCGGGATGCGGGCGACGGCGGTGAACGCCGACTGCAGGTGCCCCGCGCGGGCGACCATCTCGGCGTGCGACATGCCCGCCATCTCCTTGACGTCGGCGCCGGCGGCGAAGACCTTCTCGCCGCCGTACACGACGACCGCGCGTACGTCGTCCCGGGCCGTCGCCTCGTGCGCGGCGGCGCGGATCTCCTCCTGGACCTGGATGTCGAGCGCGTTCATCTTCGGCCGGTCGACACGCAGCGTCCCCACGCCGTCCTCGACCTCGAGCCGCACGAACTCAGCCACACCGATCTCCTCCACGTCGTCGCGTCGTCTGTCGCCGCGACTCTAGCCACCTGTCCGAACGGTCAGTTCTCCTGCCCGAGTGCGGTACCTCCGTTTCGAGGGGCGGCCGCGACGGCACAATGTCCGCGTGACCACGTCCGTCTGGCCCGGGAGCCACCAGCCGTTGGGCGCGACGTGGAGCGAGGAGAGCACGAACTTCGCGGTGTTCGCGCCGGAGGCGACCGCGATGCAGCTGTGCCTCTTCGACGAGGACGACACGGAGACGCGGCTCCCCCTCACCGAGAAGACGCTGGGCATCTGGCACTGTGCCGTGCCCGGCATCGCCCCGGGACAGCGCTACGGCTTCCGCGCCGACGGCCCGTGGGA
Source organism: uncultured Actinomycetota bacterium (assembly GCA_963827435.1). Classification (GTDB taxonomy): domain Bacteria; phylum Actinomycetota; class Actinomycetes; order Propionibacteriales; family Nocardioidaceae; genus Nocardioides_B. Next base: position 303,361 of record CAWHAU010000014.1, on the reverse strand, counting down.
CCCCCACCGCGGGCGGGTGTTCAACCCGGCCAAGCTGCTGCTCGACCCCTACGCCCGCGCGGTCAGCGGCGGATACGACGCCACGGGGCCGATCTACGGCTACCCGCACCCCGGGACCAACGACCTCGAGGCGGTGCGCCGCGCGCAGAGCGGACCTCGCGACGACCGCGACTCCGCGCCGTTCGTCGCGAAGGGCGTCGTCGTGCGCGACACGTTCGACTGGGGCGACGACGAGCAGGTGCGGCCGCGCCACCGGTGGACCGACACCGTCGTCTACGAGACGCACGTCAAGGGCTTCACCCAGCTGCACAACGAGGTGCCCGAGGAGATCCGCGGCAGCTACGCGGGGCTGACCACGCACGCCGCGGTGCACTACCTCAAGGACCTCGGCATCACCACGGTGGAGCTGCTGCCGGTGCACCAGTTCACCTCGGAGCCGGACATCGCGCGCGCCGGCATGACGAACTACTGGGGCTACAACTCGATCGGCTTCTTCGCGCCGCACAACGGCTACAGCTCGACCGGGGACCGCGGCCAGCAGATCGACGAGTTCAAGGCGATGGTCAAGGCCCTCCATCGCGCGGGCCTCGAGGTGATCCTCGACGTGGTCTACAACCACACCGCCGAGGGCAGCCCGCTCGGACCGACGCTGAGCTTCCGCGGCCTCGACGACGTCGGCTACTACAAGCACGTCGACTGGGTGAACGACGGCGCGACGTACTTCGACGTCACGGGCTGCGGGAACACCGTGGACGCGGCCTACCCGCCGGCGCTGCGGCTGATCCTCGACTCGCTGCGCTACTGGGTCACCGAGATGCACGTCGACGGCTTCCGCTTCGACCTCACGCCCGCGCTGACCCGCACCGGCCACCGGGTCGACCTCGCCGGGCACTTCATCACCACGATCGGCCAGGACCCGGTGCTCCGGCACGTGAAGCTGATCGCCGAGCCCTGGGACGCGAGCATGGACGGCTACCAGGTCGGCCGGTTCCCGCCGCCCTGGTGCGAGTGGAACGACCGCTACCGCGACACCCTGCGCGACTTCTGGCGGCTCCAGTCCGGCGGCATCCGCGAGGTCGCCTCCCGGCTGGCCGGCTCCTCGGACCTGTACGCCGACGACGGCCGCTCGCCGTACGCCTCGGTCAACTTCGTCACCGCCCACGACGGGTTCACGCTGCGCGACCTCGTGACCTACGACCGCAAGCACAACGAGGCCAACGGCGAGAACAACCGCGACGGGACCGACAACAACCGGTCCTGGAACTGCGGCGTCGAGGGCGAGACCGACGACGAGGAGATCCTGGCGCTGCGCCACAAGCAGGCCGCCAACCTGCTGGCCACCCTGTGCCTGTCCGCCGGGGTGCCGATGATCACCGCAGGCGACGAGCGGGGCCGCACCCAGCGCGGCAACAACAACGCCTACGTGCAGGACAACGAGACGTCCTGGATGGACTGGCGCCCCGACGACGCCTGGCTGGACATCTACGACATCGCCAAGACGGCGCTGAGGCTGCGCCGGGAGCACCCGGCCCTGCGTCAGCGGCACTACCTGGAGGGCCGGCCCACCGTCGAGGGCGGTCCGAAGGACCTGGCCTGGATCCACCCCGAGGGCCGCGAGATGACCGAGGCCGACTGGTACGACGACGCGCTGCACACGTTCGGGATGTTCGTGTCCGGTGACCCGCTGCGCGCGCCCGGGCCGCGCGGCGAGCAGCTGCACGACTCGTCGTTCCTGATGTGGTTCCACGCGCACGCCGACCCGGGCAAGGCCAAGCTCCCGGCGAACCGGTGGGTCCGCCGGGGCGAGGTCGTGCTGAGCACCGACAGCGGCCACCCGGTCGGCGAGCGACTCTCAGCGGGCGAGATCATCGAGATCGAGCCGCGCTCGCTGATCGTGGTGCGGCAGACCTGATCACGTCGGGCCCGGGTAGGCCCGACGTGACCGTCCTCCGACTGCCGCCGCGGCGTCAGTGCTGCGGCAGGGTCACGAAGCCGAGCTCGGCCGGCGACGCGAGGTGCTCGTTCTTCGGCAGCACCCGCACCGTGTAGCCGAACGGCCCGGTCGTGTCGAGCGCGACGACGCCCTCGAAGCGGTGCCGGCCGGCCTCGTAGGTCTCCCCCAGGCCGAGCGACTCGACGGTCGTGTCGACGAGGTCGTCCCCGTGCTTGATCCGGCCGTGCACCACCTGCACGTCGACGTCGTCGGGCGAGAGGTTGCCGAGGGACACGAACACGCGCACCTCGAGCGACTCGCCGAGCTCCGGCGCGTCACCGACGCCGCTGGACTCGACGTGGTCGATCGCGACCTGGCCCCACCCGTCACGCACCCGGTGCTTCCAGTCGGCGAGCTCCTGGGCACCGGCGTAGTCGCCGTTGAGCTGCCGGGAGCTGCCGGCCGCCGGGGCGTAGAGCTTCTGCACGTAGTCGCGGACCATCCGGTCGGCGAGCACCTTGGGACCGAGTGACTTGAGGGTGTGCCGCACCATCTCGATCCAGCGGACCGGCGTGCCCTCCTCGTCCTCGTCGTAGAAGCGCGGCGCGACCTCGTTCTCGATGAGGTCGTAGAGCGCGTGGGCCTCGATGTCGTCGCGGTGGTCCGGGTCGTCGACGCCGTCGGCCGAGGGGATGGACCAGCCGTTGTTGCCGTCGTACCACTCGTCCCACCACCCGTCGAGGATGGAGAGGTTCAGGCCGCCGTTCAGAGCTGCCTTCATGCCGGAGGTGCCGCACGCCTCGTAGGGACGCAGCGGGTTGTTCAGCCAGACGTCGCAGCCGGGGTAGAGCGGCTGGGCCATCGCGATGTCGTAGTTGGGCAGGAAGACGATGCGGTGCCGGACCTCCGGGTCGTCGGCGAAGCGCACCATCTCCTGGATCAGCTTCTTGCCGCCCTCGTCGGCCGGGTGCGACTTGCCGGCGATGACCAGCTGGACCGGACGCTCGGGGTCGAGCAGGAGCCGCTTGAGCCGGGCGGGGTCGCGGAGCATCAGCGTCAGCCGCTTGTACGACGGGACGCGCCGTGCGAAGCCGATGGTGAGGACGTTCGGGTCGAGGCAGGAGTCGATCCACTTGAGCTCGGCCGTCGAGGCGCCGCGCTGGTGCCAGGACTTCCGCATCCGCGCGCGGGCGTCTTCGACGAGGCGCTGGCGGAGCACCCGCTTGGTGTCCCAGATCTCCTTGCCGGGCACCTTGTCGACCACGTCGAAGACGAGGTGCGGGTGGTCGGCGTCCGGGTCGGGGCCCGGGCGGACGCCGTGGCTGCGGGCCAGGTCGAAGATCTCGCGGGCCACCCAGGTCGGCGCGTGCACGCCGTTGGTGATCGAGGTGATCGGGCGTTCGTCGGCGTCGAACTCCGGCCACAGACCGCCGAACATGCCGCGGCTGACCACGCCGTGGAGCTGCGAGACACCGTTGGCGCGCTGCGCGAGCCGGAAGCCCATGACGGCCATGTTGAACATCGCCGGGTCGCCGCCCTCGAAGTCCTCCGAGCCGAGGGCCAGGATCCGCTCGACGGGGAGGCCGGCGCAGGCGTTGTCGCCGCCGAAGTACTGCGCGACCAGGTCCCGGGGGAACCGGTCGATGCCGGCCGGGACCGGGGTGTGCGTGGTGAACACCGTGCCGGCGCGGGACACCTCGAGCGCGGCCTCGAAGGCCAGGCCCGTGTCCTCGGTCAGCTCACGGATGCGCTCCAGGCCGAGGAACCCGGCGTGGCCCTCGTTGGTGTGGAACACCTCGGGCGCGGTGGCGCCGGTGATCCGGGTGAAGGCGCGGATCGCGCGCACGCCGCCGATGCCGAGCAGCATCTCCTGGCGGAGCCGGTGCTCGGTGTTGCCGCCGTAGAGCCGGTCGGTGACGGTGCGGATGACCTCGCTGTTCTCCTCCACGTCGGAGTCGAGCAGCAGCAGCGGCACGCGGCCGACCTGGGCGACCCAGATGCGCGCGGTCAGGGACTGCTCGTCGGGCAGCCCGATGACGATCTTGGCGACCGAGCCGTCCTCCTCGCGCAGCAGCGAGAGCGGCAGGCCGTCGGGGTCGAGGACCGGGTAGGTCTCCTGCTGCCAGCCGTCACGCGACAGCGACTGGCGGAAGTAGCCGTGCCGGTAGAGCAGGCCGACGCCGATGATCGGCACCCCGAGGTCGCTGGCGGTCTTGAGGTGGTCGCCGGCCAGGATGCCGAGGCCGCCGGAGTACTGCGGGAGCACTGCGGTGATGCCGAACTCCGGGGAGAAGTAGGCGATGCTCGCCGGCAGCTGGTCCTCGGTGTGCGCGTGCTTCTGGTACCAGCGGTCGCCGGTCATGTAGCGCTCGAGGTCCGCGCGGGCCGCCGACAGCCGCCCCAGGAACTCCTGGTCGGCGGCCAGCTCGTCGAGCCGGCGGGCGGGGATGGCACCCAGGAACTTCACCGGGTCCTTCCCGGACTTCTCCCACTTGAGGGCGTCCACGGACGCGAAGAGGTCCTGCGTCTCGGGGTGCCAGGACCAGCGCAGGTTGCCTGCGAGCTCGCCGAGTGCGTGCAGCGGCTCGGGCAGGACGGGACGGACGGTGAACCGACGGATTGCTCTCACGCGCGACACCTTAACGCAGATCGACTTGAACGTTCCAATAGTCGCCAACATCGGGTTTGGACCGGGCTGGACGACGGGGTTTCGGGGGTCCGAGACTTCGGTATGTTCGGGCCATGGTCGGACGCATCCCAGTCATGGACGTCTCCCCCGTGGTCGAGTGCGGCCGCTACCCGGCGAAGGCTGCCGTGGGCGAGTCCTTCCCCGTCACGGCGACGATCTTCAGGGAGGGGCACGACGAGCTGAACGCGGACCTGGTGGTCACCGGGCCCGACGGGAGGCGACGGCCACCGGTCCGGATGAGCAAGGACGCGACCGAGCCGGACATCTGGCACGCGAGCTTCACGCCGGACGTGGTCGGCCCGTGGACCTACGAGATCGAGTCGTGGAGCGACCCGGTCGCCACCTGGCGGCACAACGCCGAGATCAAGATCCCGGCCGGCATCGACGTCGACCTGATGTTCACCGAGGGCACGCTGCTGCTCGAGCGTCTCGCCGGGGAGCTGCCCAAGCGCGGCGCCAAGCGCAAGACCGTCACCGACGCGCTCACCGCGGTGCAGGACACGACGCGGCCGGACCCGGTCCGCTACGCGGCGGCGGTCTCGCCGCAGATCGACGCGCTGCTCGCCGAGCACCCGCTGCGCGACCTGGTCACCACCACCGGGCCCTACCCCTTCTTCGCCGACCGCGAGCGGGCTCTGTTCAGCGCCTGGTACGAGTTCTTCCCGCGCTCCGAGGGCGCCTACGTCGACGAGAAGACCGGCAAGGTCGTCTCCGGCACGCTGCGCACGGCGATCAAGCGGCTCGACGCGGTCGCCGCGATGGGCTTCGACATCATCTACCTCCCCCCGATCCACCCGATCGGGCGCGAGAACCGCAAGGGCCGCAACAACACGCTCGACCCCGGCCCCGACGACACGGGGTCCCCGTGGGCGATCGGCGCCGACGAGGGCGGCCACGACGCCATCCACCCCGACCTGGGCACCGAGAAGGACCTGACCGCGTTCGTGCAGCGGGCCACCGAGCTCGGCCTCGAGGTCGCGCTCGACCTCGCGCTGCAGGCGGCGCCCGACCACCCCTGGGTCAAGAAGCACCCCGAGTGGTTCACCACCCGCGCCGACGGCTCGATCGCCTACGCCGAGAACCCCCCGAAGAAGTACCAGGACATCTACCCGGTCAACTTCGACAACGACCCCGAGGGCATCTACGCCGAGGTGCTCCGGATCGTGCACAAGTGGATGTCGTTCGGGGTGCGGATCTTCCGGGTCGACAACCCGCACACCAAGCCCGTCGAGTTCTGGGAGTGGCTGCTCGGCGAGGTCCGCAAGACCGACCCGGACGTGCTCTTCCTGTCCGAGGCGTTCACCAAGCCGGCGATGATGCGGGCGCTGGGGACGGTCGGCTTCCACCAGTCCTACTGCTACTTCACCTGGCGCAACGCGAAGTGGGAGATCGAGGAGTACTTCCAGGAGGTCGCCCACGAGACCAGCCACGTGCTGCGCCCGAGCTTCTGGGTCAACACGCCCGACATCCTGCCGTTCTTCCTCCAGTACGGCGGCCCCAACTCGTTCAAGATCCGGGCCGTGCTCGCCGCGACCGGGTCGCCGAGCTGGGGCGTCTACGCGGGCTTCGAGCTCTACGAGCACGTGGCGCTGCAGCCCGGCAAGGAGGAGTACCTCGACTCGGAGAAGTTCCAGATCCGGGTCCGTGACTGGGACGCCGCCGAGCGCGAGGGGCGCACGCTGGCGCCGTACCTCACGCGGCTCAACGAGATCCGGCGCGCCCACCCCGCGCTCCAGCAGCTGCGCAACCTGACCGTGCACTCCAGCGACGACGAGAACGTCGTGGTCTTCTCCAAGACCAACGGTGACGACACCGTCCTCGTCGTCGTCAACCTCGACCCGCACAGCATCCGCGAGACGATGGTGCACGTGAACCTGCCCGCTCTGGGTATGGAGTGGCACGACCAGTACGTCGTGCACGACGAGATCACCGGGGAGTCCTGGACCTGGGGGGAACGCAACTACGTCCGGCTCGACCCGTACCACGAGCCCGCCCACGTCCTGACCATCCGGAGGCCCCACCCGTGACCCAGCTGAGCTCGACCGACGACTCGGGAATCTCCGAGCACCAGCCGGACTGGTTCAAGACCGCCGTCTTCTACGAGGTCCTGGTCCGCTCCTTCAAGGACAGCAACGGCGACGGGGTCGGCGACTTCAAGGGGCTGATCGAGAAGCTCGACTACCTCGAGTGGCTCGGCGTCGACTGCCTCTGGATCCCGCCGTTCTTCTCCTCGCCCCTGCGGGACGGCGGCTACGACGTCGCCGACTACACGAACATCCTCCCCGAGTGCGGCACCGTCGAGGACTTCCACACCTTCCTCGACGAGGCGCACAGCCGTGGCATCCGGGTGATCATCGACTTCGTCATGAACCACACGTCGGACCAGCACCCGTGGTTCCAGGCCAGCCGGGAGGACCCCGAGGGTCCCTACGGCGACTTCTACGTCTGGTCCGACTCGGACGAGAGCTACGAGGACGCGCGGATCATCTTCGTCGACACCGAGCCGTCGAACTGGACCTGGGACCCGGTGCGCCAGCAGTACTTCTGGCACCGGTTCTTCTCGCACCAGCCGGACCTCAACTTCGACAACCCCAAGGTGCACGACGCGATCCTCGAGGCCGTGTCGTTCTGGTTCGACATGGGACTCGACGGCTTCCGGCTCGATGCGGTGCCCTACCTCTACGAGCGCGAGGGCACCAACGGCGAGAACCTCAAGGAGACCCACGACTTCTTGAAGAAGGTCCGCAAGTTCGTCGACGACAAGTACCCCGGCAAGGTGCTCCTCGCGGAGGCGAACCAGTGGCCCGCGGACGTCGTGGACTACTTCGGCGACATGGAGTCCGGTGGCGACGAGTGCCACATGTGCTTCCACTTCCCGGTGATGCCGCGCATCTTCATGGCGGTGCGACGCGAGTCCCGCTTCCCGATCTCGGAGATCCTCGAGCAGACGCCGCCGATCCCGACGGGCTGCCAGTGGGGCATCTTCCTGCGCAACCACGACGAGCTGACGCTCGAGATGGTCACCGACGAGGACCGCGACTACATGTGGGGCGAGTACGCCAAGGACCCCCGCATGAAGGCGAACATCGGCATCCGCCGGCGGCTCGCTCCCCTGCTCGACAACGACGTGAACACCATGGAGCTGTTCACCGCGCTGCTGCTGTCGCTGCCCGGCTCCCCGGTGCTCTACTACGGCGACGAGATCGGCATGGGCGACAACATCTGGCTCGGTGACCGCGACGGCGTGCGCACACCGATGCAGTGGACGCCGGACCGCAACGCCGGCTTCTCGGTCGCGAACCCGGGCCGGCTGCACCTGCCACCGATCCAGGACCCGGTCTTCGGCTACCAGCGCGTGAACGTCGAGACCGAGCTCGAGAACGCCTCGTCGCTGCTGCACTGGACGCGGCGGATGATCCACTCCCGCAAGAAGCACCCGGCATTCGGGCTCGGCGAGTTCACCGACCTCGGCGGCTCGAACCCGTCCGTGCTCAGCTACGTGCGGGAGTTCACCGACGCCGAGGGCAACACCGACACGGTGCTCTGCGTCAACAACCTGTCCCGCTTCCCGCAGCCGGTCGAGCTCGACCTGCGCCGCTTCGAGGGCGTGGCACCGATCGAGCTGCTCGGCGGTGTGCGGTTCCCCGAGATCGGCGAGCTGCCCTACCTGCTCACGCTGGGCGCCTACGGCTTCTACTGGTTCCGGCTGCCGAGCCCCGACAGGCCGCTCATCTCGGCGTCCCCGACGGAGAGGGAGCAGGCGTGAACTCCACTGCCCTGTCGGCCGTGGCGGACTACCTCACGACTGCCCGCTGGTACGGCGGCAAGGGCCGCGAGGTCACCGTCGTCGGCGCCCGCCGGGTCGGCACCCTCGCGGCCGAACCGGACGGCAGCGGCTGGCCGGTGGTCGGCATCGAGCTGGTCACCCTCGAGTACCCCGGCGCCGAGCCGCTCGAGCGGGAGACCTACCAGGTGCCGCTCAGCTACTACGAGAAGGAGCAGGAGCGGCTCGACCACGCCCGGGTGGGGGCGTGGGAGGACGACGACCTCGGTCCCGTCGTCGCCTACGACGCCGTGCACGACCGGGAGGCGGCCGCGCTCTACCTGCGCGCCTTCGACGACGCGGCTGCCGGTGACGTGGTCCGCGGCGAGCTGGTCTTCCACCGGCTGCCCGGCCACGACCTCGACCTCGAGACCCACTCCACGCTGTTCTCCGGCGAGCAGAGCAACTCCTCGCTCGCGTTCGGCGAGGACGCGTTGATGAAGGTGTTCCGCAAGGTCAACACCGGTCGCAACCCCGACATCGTGATCCACGAGGCGCTCACCGTCCGCGAGAGCGAGCACGTCGCCGCGCTCTTCGGCTGGCTCGAGCTGAACGCGCCCGGGCACACCGACGAGCCGGTCCAGCTCGCGATGCTCCAGCAGTTCCTCCGCACCGCCAGCGACGGGTGGGACCTGGCGCTGGCCAGCGTCCGCGACCTGTTCGCCGAGGCAGACCTGCACGCCGACGAGGTCGGCGGCGACTTCGCGGGCGAGGCGGAGCGCCTCGGCCTGGCCACCGCCCAGGTGCACGACGTCCTCGCGGAGGAGTTCCCGACCGAGTCCTGGGGCGCCGACGACCTGGCGGCCGTCTCCGACGCCATGCTGACCCGGCTCGAGGTCGCGCTCGCGATCGTGCCCGAGCTCGGCGAGCACGCGGAGGCACTGCGGGACACCTTCCGCGGCGTCGCGTCCATCGGCAGCTCCGGCCAGAGCGCCACCGCCCAGCGCGTGCACGGCGACTTCCACCTCGGCCAGACCCTGCGCACCGTCAAGGGCTGGAAGATCGTGGACTTCGAGGGCGAGCCGGCCAAGCCCCTTGCCGAGCGGGTCCGCCCGGACCTGGTCTGGCGCGACGTGGCCGGGATGCTGCGCTCGTTCGACTACGCCGCCCACGCCGTCGAGGCGGACGTGCAGGTCGAGGCCGACGCCGGCTCGCAGATCGCGTTCCGGGCGCAGGAGTGGGCCGACCGCAACACCGCTGCCTTCCTGCGTGGGTACGTCGACAACAGCGGCCGCACCTCGGAGGGCGCACTCTCCCCCGAGCAGGACCTGATCCTGCGGGCCTACATCGCGGACAAGGCGATCTACGAGGCCGTCTACGAGGCCCGCAACCGGCCGTCCTGGCTGCCCATCCCGCTGGGCGCGATCGCCCGGATCACCCAGCCCGCAGCACACCCCGACGTCACGGAGGCGAACGACGCATGAGCAAGGCGAGCACGCTCCTCCCGCTGGACCGCGCCATCCTCGACCAGGTCGTGGAAGGCCGGCACGGCAACCCGCACGGTGTCCTCGGCGCGCACGTCCACGCCGGGGCGGTGACGGTCCGCGTCTTCCGGCCCCTGGCCGAGTCCGTCGTCGTGGTGCACGGCAGCAACCGCACGCCCCTGACGCACGAGCACGAAGGCATCTGGGCCGGCGTGGTCGACGTACCCGACGTGCCGGACTACCGCCTCGAGGTGACCTACCCGGGCGGCGCGGCACACACCGTCGACGACGCCTACCGCTACCTGCCGACGCTCGGCGAGGTCGACCTGCACCTGATCAACGAGGGTCGCCACGAGCAGCTGTGGGACGTGCTCGGCTCGCACGTGCACGTCTACGACGCGCCGACCGGCCCGGTCACCGGCACGTCGTTCGCGGTGTGGGCGCCGCACGCGAAGGGCGTGCGCCTCAAGGGCGACTTCAACTCGTGGGACGGTCGCGAGCACCCGATGCGGCAGCTCGGCGTCTCCGGCGTGTGGGAGCTGTTCGTGCCGGGTGTGGGCTCGGGCGCGCAGTACAAGTACGTCATCCTCGGCGCCGACGACCAGTGGCGCGAGAAGGCCGACCCGATGGCGTTCTACACCGAGGTGCCGCCGGCCACGTCGTCGGTGGTCTTCGACTCGAAGTACACCTGGGGCGACGACGCCTGGATGCAGGCCCGCAAGGGCGGGGACGCGCACGAGCGCCCGATGTCGGTCTACGAGGTGCACCTCGGCTCCTGGCGGCGCGGGCGGTCCTACGCCGAGCTCGCCGACGAGCTCGTCCCCTACGTCACCGAGACCGGTTTCACGCACGTCGAGCTGATGCCGGTGATGGAGCACCCGTTCGGCGGCTCGTGGGGCTACCACGTGACGTCGTACTACGCCGCCGACGCCCGCTTCGGCGACCCCGACGGGCTGCGGCTGCTGATCGACCGGCTGCACCAGGCCGGCGTCGGCGTGATCCTGGACTGGGTGCCCGGGCACTTCGCGACCGACGAGTGGGCGCTGGCCCGCTTCGACGGCACGCCCCTCTACGAGGACCCCAACCCCCAGCGCGGCTGGCACAAGGAGTGGGGCTCCCACATCTTCAACTTCGGCCGCAAGGAGGTGCGCAACTTCCTGGTCTCCAACGCGCTGTTCTGGCTGGAGGAGTTCCACGCCGACGGCCTGCGCGTGGACGGCGTGGCGTCGATGCTGTACCTCGACTACTCGCGCGAGCCGGGTCAGTGGACGCCGAACGTGTACGGCGGTCGCGAGAACCTCGAGGCGGTGTCGTTCCTGCAGGAGATGAACGCCACGGCGTACAAGCGGGTCCCGGGGATCACCACGATCGCGGAGGAGTCCACGTCGTGGCCGGGCGTCACCCGGGCCACGCACCTCGGCGGTCTCGGCTTCGGCTTCAAGTGGAACATGGGCTGGATGCACGACAGCCTCGGCTACGTGCAGAACGACCCGGTGCACCGGCAGTACCACCACGGGCAGCTGACCTTCTCGATGGTCTACGCCTACTCCGAGAACTACGTGCTGCCGATCAGCCACGACGAGGTCGTGCACGGCAAGGGCTCGCTGCTGCGCAAGATGCCCGGCGACCGGTGGCAGCAGCTGGCCAACCTGCGCACCTACCTCGCGTACATGTGGGCGCACCCCGGCAAGCAGCTGCTGTTCATGGGCTGCGAGTTCGGCCAGGAGTCCGAGTGGGCGGAGTCCCGCGAGCTCGACTGGTGGCTGCTCGACAACCCCGACCACCGTGGCGTGCACACGCTGGTGCGCGACATGAACAACATCTACAAGGAGACCTCGGCCCTCTGGTCGCTGGACATCGAGGGCTCCGGCTTCCAGTGGATCGACGCGAACGACTCGAGCAACAACACGCTCAGCTTCATCCGCTACCCGAAGAACCCCGACGACGGGCCTCTGGTGTGCGTCGCGAACTTCTCCGCGGTCCCGCACCACGGCTACCGGCTGGGCCTCCCCCAGGGCGGCGAGTGGTCGGAGCGGCTGAACACCGACGCCGGCGTGTACGCCGGGTCGGGGGTCGGCAACCTCGGCGTGGTCCGCGCCGACCAGGGCGAGCACCACGGGCAGCCCGCCTCCGCGACGCTGACCGTCCCGCCGCTCGCGACGCTCTGGCTTCGTCCCGCCTGACGTGCGCACCGTCGTGCTGGTCGAAGGGGCGAGCGACCGGGCGGCGATCGAGACGCTGGCCGCCGTGCGCGACGTCGACCTGGCCGCGGCCGGGATCGAGGTCGTGGCAATGGGCGGTGCGACGTCGATCCGGCACTTCCTCGGGCAGCTCGCCGAGGACGACGTACGCCTCGCGGGGCTGTGCGACGCCGCGGAGGAGGGCTGGTTCCGCCGCGGTCTGGAACACGCCGGCTACGGCCGGCCGCGGGACCGCTGCGACCTGGAGGCGCTCGGCTTCTTCGTGTGCGAGGCCGACCTCGAGGACGAGCTGATCCGGGCGCTCGGCGTGACCGGCGTCGAGCGGGTGGTGGAGATGGCCGGCGACCTGCGCGCGCTGCGGTCGCTGCAGAAGCAGCCCGCCCAGCGCGACCGGGCCGCCGAGGACCAGGTGCGGCGCTTCCTCGGGTCGGGCAGCGGGCGCAAGGTGAGGTACGCCCGGCTGCTCGTCGAGGCGCTCGCCCCCGCGCAGGTCCCGCGCCCGCTCGACCGGCTGCTGGCCTATGTCACGGCTGGTTAGTGTTGCTGGCGTGAGCTCTCCCGAACCCCAGCCGACGCTGTCCGACGGCGTGGTGACGCTGCGGGCGTGGCGTGACGAGGACATCGAGGCCGCGATCGCCGGGCACGACGAGGAGATCGCCCACTGGTTCGGCTTCCCGCAGGTGCGTCCGTCCTTCGAGCGGCACAAGGAGGCCGTCGACGCGTGGCACCGGGCCTACGCCGAGGGCCGGTCCGTCGTCGCGTTCGTCATCGAGGCCGGTGGCGAGGTGGTCGGCAGCATCGACGTGCGCGACGTGGGCGAGCACACCGGGGAGATCACCTGGGTGGTGTACGCCGGGCACCGCCGGCGCGGCTACGCCACTCGCGCCGCGAAGCTCGTCGCCGACTACGCGCTGGGCGAGCTCGGCTACACGCGCGTGCAGGCCAAGGTCGAGCCGGAGAACACCCGCAGCACCCGGGTCGCCACCCGGTCCGGGATGCGGCGCGAGGGGATCCGGCGGGTCAACCCCGGCAGCGGCGACCGCACGGAGACCACGCAGTACGCCGTCTACGCGCGGCTGCGCGACGACCCGCCGATCGAGTCGCCGGAGAGCTTCCGGGCGCTGCTGAACTCCTTCCTCCCCCGCAAGCGTGCGATCGCGCAGATGCTGGTCCGCGACGAGCAGGGCCGGGTGCTGCTGTGCCAGCTGACCTACAAGCGCGACTGGGACCTGCCCGGCGGGGTCGTCGAGGTCAGCGAGTCGCCGCAGCAGGCGGTCTCCCGCGAGGTGGCCGAGGAGCTGTCGATCGACATCAAGGCCGGTCCCCTGCTGCTCACCGACTGGCTGCCGCCCTGGAGCGGGTGGGACGACGCGCTCTGCCTGGTCTTCGACGGCGGCCTCACCTCCCCCGCCGTGCTCGACGACGCGGTGCTGGAGCCGCGGGAGATCCGGTCCGCGCAGTTCTGCACGCTCGACGAGGTGCGCGAGCGGTGCGCCGACTTCACGGCCCGCCGGGTCGAGGCGGCGCTGCGCATGCTCGACGGTGGCGGGTCGACGTACACGGAGTCCGGGCGCGCGTGACGACGCTGGTCCCGATGACCGACGCCGACCGGCCGGTGGCGGAGCGGCTGTGGCAGCTCTACCAGCACGACATGTCGGAGTTCCGCGGCACGTTCCCGTCGTCCGAGGGGATGTTCAAGGCCGGCCGGCTGCCGTCGTTCTTCGAGAACCCGGAGCGGTGCGGCTACCTCGTCCAGTCGCCGTCCGGGCCCGCCGGCTTCGTGTACGTGCGGGGCGTGCACACCGAGCCGCGGGTGATGGGTGAGTTCTTCGTGGTGCGCGCTGCCCGGCGCTCAGGAGTGGGACGCTCGGCCGCCGTCGATGCGATGCGGCGGCACCCGGGACGGTGGGAGATCCCGTTCCAGGAGGAGAACCCGGGCGCCGCGGCGTTCTGGCGACGGGTCGCCACGCAGCTGGTCGGGTCCGCATGGTCCGAGGAGCGACGCCCGGTGCCGGACAAGCCGCACATCCCGCCCGACGTGTGGCTGATGCTCGACGTCGCCTGACCGGCGATGAGTTCCGCGCCGGCCCGCGGTCTGATCGGATGAGGACCAACCGCGACGTGAGGAGCTCACCGTGACCACCACCAACTGGACCAGCGACGCGACCGGGACCGGCGAGTACGCCTCCGTGAACGGCATCGACCTCTACTACGAGACCCACGGCAGCGGCCGGCCGCTGGTGCTGCTGCACGGCGGCCTCGGTTCCGGCGAGATGTTCGGGCCCGTCCTGCCGTCGTTCACCGACCATCACCAGGTGATCCTGGTCGACCTGCAGGGACACGGGCGCACCGCGGACATCGACCGCCCGATCGACGTACGCCTGATGGCCGACGACGTCGCCGCACTCATCGAGCACCTCGGCCTCGACGACGTCGACCTCGTGGGCTACTCGCTGGGCGGCGGGGTCGCGCTGCAGACCGCGATCCGGCACCCGGAGCGGGTGCGCCGGCTGGTCGCGGCGTCGGCGAACGTCCGGCGCGACGCGACCTACGCCGACATCCTCGCGCAGCAGGGCCAGGTCAGTGCGGCCGCGGCGGAGTTCATGAAGGAGACGCCGATGTACGAGCTGTACCAGCGCGTCGCCCCGCGCCCGGAGGACTTCCCGCGGCTGCTGGACAAGATGGGCGAGGCGATGGCGCAGGACTTCGACTTCAGCGACGACGTGCGCGGCCTCCAGGTGCCGACGCTGGTCATGGCCGCCGACGCCGACATGGCGCCGCCGAGCCACTACGTGGAGGTGTTCGGGCTCCTCGACGGAGGTCAGCGCGACGGCGGCTGGATGGGCGAGGGCCGGCCGGCCGGTGGTCACGCGCTGGCCATCCTGCCGGGGCTGACGCACTACAACCTCTTCGCCTCGCCGCTGTTCGCGCAGGCCACGCTCGCGTTCCTGGACCAGGAGCAGGCGGTCACCGAAGGCGCGGCCTAGGTGTGATGTCCGGCCAGGTTGTCCAACCGGCTGATGGGTGGGAGGCCGCCCGAGGCTGAGTGGGGCCGGTGGTGGTTGTACTGGTGCAGCCATCCTGCCAGGGCGGCGCGTCGGGCGTTCTCGGAGGTGTAGAGCTTCTTGTAGGCCCAGCCGTCGGACAGGGTGCGGTGGAGTCGCTCGATCTTCCCGTTGGTCTGGGGTCGATAGGGCCTGGTCTTCTTCATGGTGATGCCGAGATCGGCGCAGCTGTCGCGCCACAGATCCGATTTGTAGGCCGAGCCGTTGTCGGACAAGACCCGCTCGACGGTGACGCCACGGTCGGCGAACCACGCGACGGCCCGGTAGAGGACGCCGGCTGCGGTGACCGCCTTCTCGTCGTCGTGGATCTCGGCGTAGGCCACGCGTGAGTAGTCATCGATCACGGTGTGCACGAAGCAGGTCCCGACCTTCGGGTAGTACTTGCGGGCCTTGATGCCGGTGCGATCACGGGTGGCGATGCGGTTGCGGTCGCCCCGCGCGACGCCTACGAAGCGCCAGCCGCCGCCGTCGGGGATGTTGCCGAACTTGGTGACGTCGACGTGGATCAGTTCGCCGGGTCGGGAGCGTTCGTAGCGTCGCGCGGGCTCACCGGTGACCCGGTCGATGTGGGAGAGCCGGTTGAGCCGGCAGCGCACCAGCACCGCGTGGACTGTCGATGCCGGCAGGCCGAGACGGGCACCGATCTGGATCGGTCCGAGCCGCTGCTTCCACCGCAGATGGACGATCTTGCGGACCACCGGCTGCGGGGTCTTGGCGTGCTGGGCGTGCCTGGCCGAGGAGCGGTCGTGCATGCCGGCCGGGCCGTCCTGGCGGTAGCGGCTGGCCCACTTCTCGGCGGTGCGCCAGGAGACGTTGAAGAACTCGGCCGCCCGAGCGATCGGCCAATCGTCATCGACGATCAGGCGCGCAAGCCGCAGTCGATGGCGCGGGGTCAGCGCAGCGTTAGCGTGGGACACGAAGGCCTCCTTGCGTGTGAAGCGGTTCCTAGACAGCTCCACTTCACATCGGGAGGCCTTCACCCATCTACGACATCAGACCGTGTCGTCGCACCGGCTCGACCAACCTGCCTGGACATCACACCTAGGTGCCGAAGTCGGCGCGGATGACCGTGCCGGTGGGCCAGACCTCGATCTCGGGGTCGTACGTCGCGGGCCGGCCGACCGGATGCGTGCCGGTGTGGTCGACGAGGTAGAGCAGGCCGTGGGGGTCGCGCCACAGGTAGATCCCGTCGAAGGGCTGCCGGACGGTCCACCGCCCGTGGGTCTTCACCCGGTGGGCGTGCCTGCCGAGCGGCCCGAGGTTGCCCGCCCGGGTCTCGCCCGCGCTCGCGTACTCCACCGTGTGGTCGAGGTCCACGGCACGGGAGAGGTTCGAGGAGTACGGGAAGGTGTCGGCCGGCGTCCGCAGATGCACGGCCCGGCGTAGTCGGTCGGGTATCTCGTAGGCGTCCACCGGCGCCTGGTGGGCCAGGTCGACGACCGGGGTGATGACGTAGCGGTGCAGGGGTCTCAGGTGCTCGTGCACGAACTGGTGGGTGACCGGTCCCTCGCCCTCCCAGCGCGCCACCCCTCCCTCGCCACGTGCGAGGTCCTCGGTCGAGAGGTGGAGGTGCATCGTCAGCGACGGCAGCAGGTCGGCCCAGTCGAAGGTGAAGGTCGCGGCTGTCCTCGTCCGCGGGGTCCAGGCAGGCCGGGAGCCGCGTCGGCGTGAACCCGACCCGCCGCGCGAACGCGTCCATCCGCGTCAACGGTTCGTCCTCCGGCCGGTCGAGCGTGTCGAGACCACCCGGAACATCGAGCGGCTCGTCCATGGTCCGGGCCCGCAGCGCTGCAAACGCGGCCAGCAGCTCGACAGCCTTGGCCGGGTTGGCGAGCACCACCATCGCCTTCACCCGCCGCAGGTCCTCGGTGTCGCGGTCGCCGAACGCGGCCAGCGCGTCGGCCAGGAACGCGACACTCGCCTCGACCCGGGCGACCACCCCGACCGTCGAGCGCAGGTAGTACCCGGCCATCCCCTGCTCGGACGAACGCGACCGTCGAGCGAACTGCTCCGTCGCGGCGGCCTCCTCGCGGTCGGCCGCCGCCTGCGGGTCCGCGGCGACCACCTTGCCGGCGAGCCGGGTCTCGAACCGACCCCACGGCAACGAACCGTCCACGAACGCGACCATCGCCGCATCCACGAACGCCGCCGCCTCCGCCGACAGGTGCCGCGTCCGGGCGGCCACCAGCCGTGCGTTCGAGACTCGCGCCTCCCGACGTACGACGCGCTCCCAGATCAACGGCAGCCGGTGCCGGACGTCCAAAGCGTCCGCCACCAGCCGCCGGGCCGAGAACGGCGACATCTGCATCCGCGCGCCGAGCTCGGCGAACGCGAACTCCGCCACCTCCGGTGTGCCGGCTCCACCGACGCGCACCGACCGCTCCAGGCCCGGCAGCACCGCCCGACGAGCCGGTGGGGGCCAGGGACTCCCCTGCGTGGAGGTCCGCGAAGTGGGCGGCCAGCTCGAACAGACCGGCATCGGCGTCGGCGCGGACGGCGTGCAGGCGGGACACCGCGTCGAGCGTGTCGACCACGCTGTCTGTCGCGAATCCCGTTGCCTGCATGGAGAAACTCTCCCACCCACCACCGACAGAAAACGCGCCCGAAGTCCCACGACGACACTCTTAGGGAAAAATTGTCGACGCCGTGGCATGGGGCGCCGGCGACCGTACTGGGACCAGGTGCCGCTCTGACCGCCTTCATGTCGTGGGGGCCACTGACGGCAGCGACATCGGCAGGAGGACGGTCCTCCGCACGGTCAGCGATGCAGGCCTCTGCAGTCAGCCAACGTGGCGCGCGTCCACCGGCTGTCTCGACCCTTGTTCTACGGAGGCCCCGCGGCACCCGACGCCCGTCGACGGTCGCGACGAGATGCGGGTCGGTGCTCACGACTCAGCCAGAGCGTACGAACTTTGTTGGCCGAGGAGGACCGCGTCGTCGGGTTCATCTCGATGGCGCACCAGGGCGAGGACCCCCACACCCTTGAGCTGACGTCGCTCTACGTGACACCCAGCTGGTTCGGTCGCCGCTTGGGCACGCGCCTGCACAACGAGTTCGTCCGTGAGCGGAGACCGGATGAGACAGCACGGCGGGACGTCTGGGTCGCGAACGACAAGGCCATCGGCCTCCAATGAAGGTCGGGGTGGGGTGCACCTTCACCCTCGTGTATCCACGCCCTCGGCTGGACGGCGAGGGGGAGCGATCTACATCGCTTTCCAACCAGCCACGGACTACCGGGCACCGGTCTGGCCGCCGGTCGATGGCGAGAAGCGGCGGATGCTGCGCTTGCCTCCCAGGTGGGCGACCTCGACTCCGCGGTGGCGGACGCGCTCTGGCCCCTGGGCTTCGCTCGCCCACCACCAACCGCAGCAGACGTCCGTCTCCTCACGCGACCCGGCCGGCCACCCGTTCTGCCTCTGCCGCGACGACGGCTAGCGGGAGCGCGGCGGCAGCAACGCCCACCCGGCGACACCTGCACCCCAGACGACCGAGGCGACCGCCCAGCCCCGCTCGACGGCGCCCGGGTAGCCGGGCCAGCCGAGCGAGAGCACCCCGAAGCAGCCCGCGCACACCGCGACGTACACACCCAGCTGTCGACGGCCGCGCGGCCACACCGCGGCGAGCACCACCAGGGACACCATGGCGAGCGGGAGCGCCGCCTGCACGGAGTAGTGGTCGACGCTCGCGCTGACGTCGGTGTCGGCGCGGTTCTGCCGGTTCCGGCCCGCCATCAGCCATGTGTAGACGAGCCACCCACAGCGTCCAGACCGCCGGCGCGGCTACGACGGCTCAGCCAGGTGAGAGCGAAGAGCGCCGCGGCTCCTCGGACGACCGGCCCCGTCCGGCCAGGATGCCATCGAGGAACCGCTCCCGCACCAGCTCCACCAGCCGGGAGTCGGGCTCGCCTCCGTCGAGCAGCGGCGCCGTCACGAGGTCGGCACCGGACGCGAGGATGCGCCGGTGGAAGTGCCCGGTGGCGAGGAGGTACGACGCGACGACCACGCGCCCCGACGTGAGGGAGCGGAGCCGCGCGACCTCGTCGGCGAGCGACGGTGTCCGCGACGCGCCGTACGCCACGGTCACCGGGGCACCCCAGGCCACCGACAGCGAACGCGCCGCGGCGCGCACCGACACGTCGGACGCGTCGTCGGACGACCCGGCGGCACCGAGCACGACGGCGTCACCGGGCTGTGCGCCGGCCGCCCGCAGGCGGTCCATCAGGAGGGACGTGAGCAGCGGCGACGGGCCCAGCGCCGGTGCGACGGCAGCGGACCACGGCGCGACGGCCCGGGCGATGTCGACACGCACGTGGTAGCCGGGCGCCAGCAGCAGCGGCACCACGACCGCGTCGCCGGAGACAGAGGCGACCACCTCGTCGACGAATGGCCCGTGCACGTCGACGAACGCGTCGAGCACGGGTACGACGGAGGCGGCCCGGACCGCGGAGACGAGCGAGGCGACGGCAGCACGCCCCTCCGCCGAGCGCGTCCCGTGCGCGCAGGCGACGAGCGTCGTCACGCGTGGACCGCGTCGGCCGTGAGCGTGAGGACGTAGCCGCGCTTGATCACGGTGCGCACCAGGCCAGGGCAGCCGACCGCCTCGCGCAGCCGGGCGACCGCGACCTCGGCGGTGTGCGGGTCGTCGGAGGCACCCGGCAGCACCCGGAGCAGCTCGTCGCGGCTGACCACCTGCCCCGGCGCGACCGCGAGCCGGCGGAGCACCGCCAGGCCGGACGGCGAGACCGGCAGCACGGCGTGGTCGAGGGTCGCTGCCGACGCCCGCAGGTGCAGCACTCCCCCGGCCGTCTCGACGCCGAGCGCCGGGTCGCCGAGGTCCATGATCACGCGGCGGACGAGGGCGCCCATCCGCGCCCGGTCCGGTACGACGGGCCTCATCCCCGCCACGGCCAGCGGCTCGGCGGTGACCGGTCCGACGGCCGCCACGAGGAGCCGTCCCTGCGCGACGAGGCCGCGGACCGCGTCAGTGGCGTCGAGCCGGGCGAGCTCGCGCAGCCACGCGGAGGCCCCGGGGGCGGAGGTGAACACGACGGCGTCGAAGCAGCCGGAGACGAGCTGCCGCACGGAGTCCTCGACGGCGGTGGCGTCGGGCGGCGGACCCCAGCGGTACACCTCGAGCGGCAGGACGGACGCACCGGCGCCGGAGAGCCTGGCGTCGAGCCCGTCGTCGCCGGCACCGTGGTGCTGCACGGCGATGCGCTGGCCGGCGACTCCCTCGGTGACCAGGAAGTCGGCGATCTCGGCGGAGGTCTCGCTCTCGGCGACCCAGTCGGCCCGGAGGCCGGCGGCCTGCAGCGCCCCGCGGGCCTTGGGTCCGCGGGCGACGAGGCGCGCCCTGTCGAGCACGGCGAGCAGGTCCTCGGCGAGGCCGGCGGTCTCGGCGGTGTCCAGCCAGCCGCGGAAGCCGATCGCGGTGGTGACGACGAGCGTGTCCACGCCGCTGCTCAGGATGTCGCGGGTGCGGACCAGCAGGGTCTCCTCGTCGATGTGCGGGACCACCCCGAGGGTCGGCGCGACCACCACCTCGGCGCCACGACGGACCAGCGCACCGGACAGCTCGTCGCTGCGCCGTTGCGCGGTCACCAGGACGCGGCAGCCCGCCAGCACCGGCGGGACGCTGCTCACGACGCGGGGGAAGGGTCGACGTGCACGAATCCCTCCTCGATCCAGGTCCGCCAGACCGGGAGCCGCACGGTGGGCTCGGAGAGGCAGACGCCGGTGGCAAGGTCGAAGACCTGCTTGTACATGGGCGAGGCGACGGTGACTCGTTCTCCGGAGGAGCCGACGATACCGCGGGCCATGACGTTGGCCCCGCTGTACGGGTCGTGGTGAGACACGGCGTACACACTCCCGTCGACGAGGAACACGGCGACCTGCTGGCCGTCGACGAGCACCGCGGCCCCGCGCTCGGGCACCAGCCGCTCGAGGGGGAACAGCCTCATGACCGCACCTCCAGGATCGGTCCCGCCACCAGGACCGCGGACCGCTCGGACGGCGTGGCAGGCCGCTTCTGGCCGCGCTCCTCGACGTAGGCCAGCGTCGGGTCCGGGGTCTCCGGCTCGTTGACGAACGACACGAACTGCTTGAGCTTCTCCGGGTCGTCGAGCGTGGCCGCCCACTCGTCCTGGTAGCTGTCGACGTGCCGGGCCATCGCCTCGTCGAGGTCGGCCGCGATGCCGAGGCTGTCGTCCAGGACCACCGCGCGGACGGCCTCGATGCCGCCCTCGACGGACTCCATCCACGGCGCGGTGCGCTGCAGCCGGTCGGCGGTGCGCACGTAGTACATGAGGTAGCGGTCGATGGTGCGCACGAGCGTGTCGGTGTCCAGGTCCTCGGCGAACAGCTGCGCGTGCCGCGGCGTGAAGCCGCCGTTGCCGCCGACGTACAGGTTCCAGCCGTTGTCGGTGGCGATCACGCCGACGTCCTTGCTGCGCGCCTCCGCACACTCCCGGGCGCAGCCGGAGACGCCGAGCTTGATCTTGTGCGGCGAGCGCAGGCCGCGGTAGCGCAGCTCCAGCGCGACCGCGAGGCCGACGGAGTCCTGCACGCCGTAGCGGCACCACGAGGTGCCCACGCACGACTTCACGGTGCGCACGGCCTTGCCGTACGCCTGCCCGGACTCGAAGCCCGCGTCGACCAGCCGCCGCCAGATCTCCGGCAGCTGCTCCATCCGGGCGCCGAACAGGTCGATCCGCTGGCCGCCGGTGATCTTGGTGTACAGCCCGAAGTCCTTGGCCACCTGGCCGATCACCAGCAGCCCCTCGGGCGTGACCTCGCCGCCGGGGATGCGGGGCACGACGGAGTAGGTCCCGTCCTTCTGCAGGTTGGCCATCGCGTGGTCGTTGGTGTCCTGGAGCCGCGCCTGGTCGGTGTCGAGGACGTGGCCCGCACCCAGCGAGGACAGGATCGACGCGACGACCGGGCCGGCAGATGTCGCAGCCGCGACCGCGGCCGTGCCCGCCGATGATCTCGCTGAAGGTCCGCAGCCCGGTGACCCGGACGATGTCGAACAGCTGCGCCCGGCTGACGTCGAAGTGCTCGCAGAGCGCGTTGCTGACCTCGACGCCGGACTTCTCCAGCTCGGTCGTCATCAGCTTCTTGACCAGCGGCAGGCAGGAGCCGCAGGACGTGCCGGCCTTGGTGCACGCCTTGACGCCGCCGAGGTCGGTGCAGCCCTGCTCGGTCACCGCGCACCGGATCGCGCCGGCGGACACGTTGTTGCAGGAGCAGACCCCGGCCTCGTCGGGCAGGTCCGCGCCGGGCGCCGGCGCGCTGCCCTCGGGCAGCAGCCAGGCGGTCGGGTCGGAGCCGAGGGCGCTGCCGACCATCGGCCGCAGCGAGGCGTACGCCGTCGCGTCGCCGACCAGCACGCCCCCGAGCAGCGTCTGGGCGTCGTCGGACAGCACGAGCTTCTTGTAGACACCGGCCACCGGGTCGGCGTACACGACCTCGAGACTGCCGGGCTGCGCGGCGAACACGTCGCCGAAGGACGCCACGTCGACGCCGAGCAGCTTCAGCTTCGTGGAGGTGTCCGCGCCCGGGAAGGTGGCGGCACCGCCGAGCAGCCGGTCCACGACCACCTCTGCCATCGTGTTGCCGGGGCCGACCAGGCCCCAGGTGCGGCCCTGGATGCAGGCCACCTCGCCCACCGCGTAGACGTCGGGTACGGCGGTCGCGCACCTGTCGTCGACGACGACGCCGCCCCGCTCGCCGACCGGGAGGCCGGCGTCGCGGGCCAGCTCGTCGCGGGGGCGCACACCGGTGGCGAAGACGACCACGTCGACGGGCAGCCTCTCCCCGTCCGAGAACTCCATCCGCCCGACCCGGCCGTGCCGGCCTGCCTTGACCCGCGACGTCGCCGTCGACGTACGCACGCTGATGCCGAGCCGCTCGATCAGCCGGCGCAGGCCCTCGCCGCCGCCGTCGTCGACCTGCAGGGCCATCAGCCGCGGCGCGAACTCCACCACGGTCGTCTCGACGCCCATCGCCTGCAGCGCACCGGCCGCCTCCAGGCCGAGCAGGCCGCCGCCGACGACCGCACCGCGCACCGGCCGGTCGTGCTCGCGCTCGCGGTGCTCGACCCAGGCCCGGAGCTCGGCCACGTCGTCGACGGTGCGGTAGACGAAGCTGCCGGGCAGGTCGGCGCCCTCGACCGGCGGCACGAACGCCGACGATCCGGTCGCCATCACGAGCGCGTCGTAGTCGTAGACCCGGCCGCGGGCGTGCACCTGACGGGCCTCGGTGTCGATCTTCTTGACGGGGCTGTTGGTGTGCAGCCGGACCCCGCCCTGCCGCCACAGCCCGGGGTCGCCGAGCAGCAGGTCCTCGGGATCGCGTCCGGAGAAGAAGGTGGTGAGCGCGACGCGGTCGTAGGGCGGCCGCGACTCCTCCGTGAACACGTCGATCCGCCACGTGTCGTCGACGTCCCGGTCGCGCATCGCCTCCACGAGGCGGTGCGCCACCATCCCTCCGCCGACCACGACGAGCCGCTTCTGCTGATCCATGTGCGCCAACCTAGGAAGCCGAGATTTCGTCACGTGCCGCATCGTGTTGCGTGGCCGCAACATGTGCCTCACGGCCGTCGGGCGCCGGCTGTGAGGACTCCGCAACAGGCGGGTCGCTGGCGTTCAGCCAGTCCACGAGCCCGCACACCACCGAGCGGCAGCCGCCGCACCCGGTGGTCGCGCGGGTCGCCGCGGCCACCTCCTGCACGTTGGCGGCGCCGTCCTCCCAGGCCGCCACCACGTCCTTCTTGGACACGCCGTTGCAGCGGCACACGGGCGTCGCGCCGGGCATCAGCGCCGGGGAGCCGTCCTCCTCCGCCCGCTCGGGAAGCAGCAGCGCCAGCGGGTCGCTGGGCAGCGGCGTCCCCCGGTCGTAGGCGACCGCGAGCGAGGCACCCAGGTCCGGCGCGCCGACGCAGGTCACCGCGGTGAGCCGGTCGCCGCCGACGGAGACCTGGACGTGCCGGCGGCCGACGGGGTCGCTCACGGTCACCACGCGGTCGTGCTCGCCGGGCGAGCCCACGGTCACCAGGTCGACGCCTGCGGCCTTGAGCCGCACCGCGGGCGCCCCGCCGGCGACGGTCGCCGGGGCCGGGGTGCCGGTCAGGGTCGCCGCGAGCCGGGCGGCCTGGGCCCATCCCGGGCCGACCAGCCCGGTGCCGCCCTCGGGCGGCTGCGCGCAGTCGCCGACCGCGTGCACCCGCGGGTCCGCGGGGCTCGCGAGGTCCGGCCCGACGACGACACCGCGCTCGACCGGCAGCCCGGCCGCGCGGGCCAGGTCCACACGCGGACGCACCCCGCACGACAGCAGCAGCAGGTCCGTGGGCAGCTCCGTGCCGTCGCTGAGCCGCACCGCGTAGCAGCTCGCCGTCCTCGTCGACCACCTCGGTGATCCCGGTCGCGGTGCGCACGTCGATCCCGAGATCGGCCAGCGACTCCTGCAGCACCCCGGCGGGGGCCGGGTCGAGCTGGGTCTCCGCGAGGTGGTCGGCGATGTGCAGCAGCGTCACCCGCACCCCGCGACGCACGAGCCCGCAGGCCGCCTCGAGCCCGAGCACTCCCCCACCGAGCACGACCGCGTGCGAGGCGTTCAGCGCCCGCGCCGCGATGTCGCGGCAGTCGTCGAGGGTGCGCAGCACGTGCGCGTGCCGGGGCATCCCGCCGACCAGGCCGGCGATGGGCGGGACGAACGCGTCCGCCCCGGTCGCCAGCACGACGTGGTCGAACGCGAGCCGCTCGCCGTCGTCGAGCACGACCTCGCCGGCCTCGCGGTCGACGGCGACCGCCGCCGTACCCCGGTGGAAGCAGACCAGGTCGTCGGGCTCCGGCAGCGCGAGCGCCGCCAGGTCGCAGCGGCCGGCGAGCACGTCGGAGAGCAGGATCCGGTTGTACGGCGCGTAGTCCTCGGCCCCGACCAGGTGCACGTCGAGCCGGCCGGCCGGGTCGCGCCGGACCAGCTCGTCGACGAGGCGGTGGCCGACCATGCCGGCGCCGACCACGACGACCCGCTCGCGGCTCATGCGCGCACCACCGAGACCGCACAGACCTTGAAGTCCGGCATCCCGGAGACCGGGTCGGTGGCGTCGTTGGTGAGCACGTTGGCCGAGCCGTCCCAGTGGAACGGCATGAACACCGTGTCCGGACGGATGCCGCGGCTGACGCGGGCGGGTGCGGTGGTCGCACCGCGTGCGGACGTGACGGTCACGAGGTCGCCCTCCTCGGCGCCGAGCCGGGTCGCGAGCTGCGGGTGCATCTCGACGAACGGGCCCTCGGCGGAGCGGTTCAGGGTGGGGACCCGGCGCGTCTGTGCGCCGGACTGGTACTGAGCGAGCAGCCGGCCGGTGACCAGGAACAGCGGCGCCTCGGCGCGCAGGTCGTCGGCCGGTCGGCCCGGCCGGACGGCGGTCATCCGCGCGCGGCCGGACGGGGTGGCGAAGCGGTCCAGGAAGAGCCGCGGGGTGCCGGGGTGGTCCGCGGACGGGCACGGCCAGTGCAGCGCCTCGCCCGCGTCGAGCCGGCCGTAGTCGACGCCCGCGTAGTCCGCGACGCCACCGGCGCTGGCCCGGCCGAGCTCGTCGAACACCTCGCGCGCGTCGGTGCCGAAGTGCGCGGTGCAGCCGAGGCGATGCGCGAGGTCGGCCAGCACGGACAGCTCGTCGCGCACCTCGCCCGGCGGTGGGACGGCCCGCCGGCGGCGCAGCACCCGGCCCTCGAGGTTCGTCATCGTGCCCTCCTCCTCGGCCCACTGGGTCACCGGCAGCAGCACGTCCGCGATCGCGGCGGTCTCGCTCGGCACCACGTCGCAGACCACGAGCAGGTCGAGCGCCTCCAGCCGCCGGCGTACGGCGGTCGCGTCGGGCGCGCTCACGACCGGGTTGCTGCCGTGCACGAACAGCACCCGCAGCCCGTCGCGCTTGAGCAGCTCGACGGCGGGAACCCCCTTGCCCGGAAGGGACTCCGGCGTCACGCCCCACACGCTCGCGACGTGGGCCCGGGCGGCCGGGTCCTCGATGCTCCGGTAGCCGGGCAGCTGGTCGGCCTTCTGCCCGTGCTCGCGGCCGCCCTGGCCGTTGCCCTGGCCGGTCAGGCAGCCGTACCCGGAGCCGGGGCGCCCCGGCAGCCCGAGCGCGAGCGCCAGGTTGATCGCCGCGCTGACGGTGTCGGTGCCGTGCGTGTGCTGCTCGACGCCGCGCCCGGTGAGCACGTAGGCGTTGCCGGCGCCGGCGAGCACGCTCGCGGCCTGACGCAGCACGCTCTCCGGCACGCCGGTCTCGTCGGCGACCCGGGCCGGCCACCACTCGGAGACCGAGCGGCGGACGTCCGCCCAGCCCTCGGTGCGGGACTCGAGGTAGGCGTGGTCCACCCGGTCGTCGGCGACCAGCACGTGCAGCAGCCCGAGCAGCAGCACCTGGTCTGTCCCGGGCACCGGCTGCAGGTGCAGCCCGGCGCCGTCCGCGGCCAGCCCGGCGGTGGCCGAGCGTCGCGGGTCCACGACGACCAGGCCGCCGCGCTCGCGGACCCCGGCCAGGTGCTGCACCAGCGGCGGCATGGTGTCGGCGACGTTCGACCCGAGCAGCAGCACGGCGTCCGCGCCGCCGAGGTCCTCGAGCGGGAACGGCAGCCCCCGGTCCAGCCCGAAGGCCCGGTTGCCGGCCGCCGCCGCGGACGACATGCAGAAGCGGCCGTTGTAGTCGATGTACGGCGTGCGCAGCGCGACCCTCGCGAACTTGCCGAGCTGGTAGGCCTTCTCGTTGGTGAGCCCGCCGCCCCCGAACACCCCGACGGCGTCGGGGCCGTGCTCGGCCTGCACGGCGAGCACGCCACGCGTGATCCGGTCCAGGGCCTCGTCCCACGTCGCCGGGTGCAGCCGGCCGTCGGCGCGCCGTACCCACGGGTGGGTGAGGCGGTCGGTCGCCCGGAGCACCTCGGCGCTGGTCCAGCCCTTCTGGCACAGGCCGCCGCGGTTCGTGGGGAAGTCCCGCGGCGCGACCTCGGCGGGCCCGTCAATGCCATCGGGGGCCGGGCCCGTCGAGACCGCCATCGCGCACTGGAGCGCGCAGTAGGGGCAGTGGGTGTCGGTCACTCAGACACCCGCGCGTGCCATCGGCGCCGACCGGCGCAGGTAGAAGGCCCACGTGACGGCGAGCATCACGGCGTACAGACCGACGTACACGTAGAGCGCCGGGACGATCGAGCCGTACGCCGCGGTCGACCAGCCGTAGGTGCGCGGCACCAGGAAGCCGCCGTAGGCGCCGATCGCCGAGATGATGCCGATCGCCGCCGCGGCCTCCTTCTTCGAGGAGCGGAAGATCGCCGGGATCATCCGGTACGTCGACCCGTTGCCGATGCCCGTCGCCAGGAACAGCAGCATGAAGAACGCGAGGAAGAGCGCGAAGCTGTGCAGGCTCAGCGCCCACACGACGCCGAGGACGCCGAGCCCCATCACCACGAAGCTGGCGGCGGTCACCCGGGCGCCGCCCACGCGGTCGGACAGCCGGCCGCCGAACGGGCGGGACAGCGAGCCGACGAGCGCGCCGAGGAAGGCGAAGGCCGTCACGTCGACCTCCGGGAACTGGCCCTTGATGAGCAGCGGGAACGCCGCCGCGTAGCCGATGAACGAGCCGAACGTGCCGATGTAGAGGAACGACATCACCCACGTGTGCGGGCGCCTGGCGGCGGTCGCGCTGGACGCGAAGTCGGTCCGGGCCACGGTGAGGTTGTCCATGAACCGCCAGGCGCAGAAGGCCGCGAGCAGCGCCAGCGGCACCCACATCAGACCGGCGCGGCCCAGGTGGATGCCCGCGCCCGCGGTGATCACCGCGCTGACGACGAACGGCGCCTGCACGACGGCCACGCCGATGTTGCCACCGGCCGCGTTGAGCCCGAGCGCCCAGCCCTTCTCCCGCTCGGGGAAGAACCACGAGATGTTCGTCATCGACGAGGCGAAGTTGCCGCCGCCGACACCGGCGAGCGCGGCGACCGCGAGCATGGTGCCGAAGGTCGTGTCGGGGTTGCTCACCGCCCAGGCGAGCCCGAGCGACGGCACCAGGAGCAGCAGGGCCGAGACGATGGTCCAGTTGCGGCCACCGAACTTCGGCACCGCGAACGTGTAGGGAAGCCGCAGGGTCGCGCCGACCAGGTTCGGCACCGCGACCAGCCAGAACAGCTGGCTCTCGGTGAACGCGAAGCCGACGCTGTTCAGGTTGACCGCGACGATGCTCCACAGCACCCACACGGAGAAGCCCAGGTGCTCCGCCAGGATCGAGAAGACGAGGTTGCGCCGCGCGACGCTGCGGCCGGTGCTCTCCCAGAACGTCGCGTCCTCGGGGTCCCAGTGGTCGATCCAGCCCTTCCGGGGGGCCTGCTCCGGCGCGAGCTGCCGGTCGGCGACGGTGGACGCCATGAAAGTTCTCCTCAGTTCTCGGGGACTTCCCGAGCAACCTAGGAACGCGATGTTTCGCGCCGCGTCATGGCGCGATTGCGCAACCGTGAACTGTCCCGCACACCTCACCTGACGGGCGTGTGAGAACCCTCGTGACGCTCGTCACCCCCAGGTGGTCTCGACCGGATGGACGCGGATCGCCGGCGGACCCATCGGAACGACTCCACCCGACGAACCGGTATCAGAAGTGGCCGGGCCCCCTCCTCAGTGACGAGAGGGTGTGTTCGTTAGGCCGAAAGGGCCATTCGGAACGAGTCCGGCTTCTCCACCAAGAGGCGGTGAGCTTCTCGTCCCCCCGGGCGAGGCGACAATCGGGACGTTGCGGAACAGTCATGGAAGACACGCGGCGTGTCGATGAGTTGCCGGACTCGCAGGGGTCTGTACTTGTGACAGGCGAGTTTCGGAAGGCGGTGACAGCGATGACCACGGAGCAGCACGCATGGGCCTCGGCACAGGCGGCTCCGGCTGTGGCACGACGCTCGTCGCCCATGGTCTGCGGTTGTGGCCAGGACCTGGACGTCTGCGCCGGGCGGCACTGCCCCCGGTGCGGCGCGACACTCCACCACGACGCGTCCGCGGCCTGACCTCAGAAGAGCGCGGAGGCCAGTCCCTGCCGGCCCTTGAGGACGCGCGGGTCGTCGTTGCCGACCGCGGCGAACAGCCCCAGCAGGTGCTGGCGGGCCTGGTCGCGCTCGTCGCCGGAGGTACGGCGCACCAGGTCGATCAACCGGGTGAAGGCGTCCTCGACGTGCCCGCCGAGCATGTCGAGGTCGGCGGCGAGCGTCTGCGCGGCGACGTCGTCACGGCGCTCCGCGGCGGCCGCCCGGGCGGCGTTCAGGTCGACGCCCTGCGTGCGCTGGAGCACCTTGGCCATCGCCAGGCCGCCGGCGGCCTCGGTGTCCGCGGGGTTGGCGTCGACGAGCTTCTGGTACTCCGCGACGGCGCCGTCGAGGTCGCCGGACTCCAGCGCGTTCTGCGCGGGGGCGTAGCGCGGGTCGACGTACTCCTCGTCGGGGGCGTCGTCGGCGGCGGGCGTGGCCCCGGTGAGCGGCTGGTGCCGGCCGCTGACGCCCTGGGTGGCCATCTGCTCCAGCACCTGGCTGATCAGCCCGCGCAGCTCCTCGAGCGGCGGCGCGTCCTGGAGCAGCGGCATCATCCGGCCCTGGACCACCAGCGCGACCAAGCGGGACCGACGGGATCTGCAGGGCCTGCGCGAGCTGCGGGGCCCGGTCCACGTCGACCTTGCCGAGCAGGAAGCGGCCCTCGAACTCGTCGGCGAGCACCTCGAGGTCGTCGACCATCCGGGCGCTGTCCGGCGCCTGCGACGGCGAGTAGACCGCCATCAGCACGGGCGCGTTCATCGACGACTCGAGGTGGCCCTGGATGTTCTGCTCGTCGAGGTCGACGGAGTAGGCGCCTGACGCCCACCGAGGCACCGCGGGGTCGGCACCGGGTGCCGGCTGGGCGGGACGCTTGAGGGCGGACAGGTCGACCGCACCGGGTCGCGAGAACGGCTGCTGACTCATGGCCCTATCTTGTCCGATGGACTGCGGAGACTAGAAACGGGCCGGTTCGCGGTACTCGCCCCACTCGGCGCGCAGCGCGTCGCAGATCTCGCCGAGGGTGGCCTCCACGCGGCAGGCCTCGAGCATCGCCGGGATCATGTTCTCGTCGGTGCGCGCGACCTCGAGCATCTTCGCGATGGCCGCCTCGACGACGCCCTCGTCGCGGGCCGCCTTGCGGGCGGACAGCTCACGGACCTGCTCGACCTCGACCTCGTGGGAGACCCGCAGGATCTCCAGCTCGTGGGTCACCGACGGCTCGTGGCAGTTGACGCCGACGATCTTCTTGTCGCCCTTCTCCAGGGCGGTCTGGTACTGGAAGGCCGCCTCGGCGATCTCCGACATGAACCAGCCCTCCTCGATGCCGCGGAGGATGCCCTTGGTCATCGGCCAGTCGCCGCCCGGGCGTCCCGATGTTCTCGGCCACCTGCGGCGGCGAGGCTCTCGTGGTCGCGCGCGGACAGCGTCGAGCCCGCCCATGGCGAGGATCCTGTCGAAGATCTCGTAGGCCTCGGCCTCGATCTTGTCGGTGAGCGCCTCGACGTACCACGAGCCGCCGAGCGGGTCGGCGACGTTGACGACGCCGGTCTCCTCCATGATCACCTGCTGGGTGCGCAGCGCGATCTCGGCGGCCTGCTCCGACGGCAGCGCGAGCGTCTCGTCGAGGGCGTTGGTGTGCAGCGAGTTGGTGCCGCCGAGCACCGCGGCGAGCGCCTCGATGCCGGTGCGCACCACGTTGTTGTAGGGCTGCTGCGCGGTCAGCGAGACGCCGGCCGTCTGGGTGTGGAAGCGCAGCCACTGCGCCTTCTCGGTCTTCGCGCCGTAGACGTCGCGCAGCCAGGTCGCCCAGATCCGGCGGGCGGCCCGGAACTTCGCGATCTCCTCGAAGAAGTCCAGGTGGCTGTCGAAGAAGAACGACAGGCCCGGCGCGAACGCGTCGACGTCCAGCCCGCGCGACAGCCCGAGCTCGACGTACCCGAAGCCGTCGGCGAGCGTGAACGCCAGCTCCTGCGCGGCCGTCGAGCCGGCCTCGCGGATGTGGTAGCCGGAGACCGAGAGCGGCTTGTACGCCGGGATCTTCTCGGCGCAGTACTCCATCAGGTCGCCGATCAGCCGCAGGTGCGGCTCGGGGCCGAACAGCCACTCCTTCTGGGCGATGTACTCCTTGAAGATGTCGGTCTGCAGCGTGCCGTTGAGGGCGCCGGTGTCGATGCCCTGCCGCTCGGCGGAGACCAGCATCATGCAGAACACGGGCACGGCCGGGCCGCTGATCGTCATCGACGTGGTGACGTCCTCGCAGCGGGATGTCGCCGAACAGGATGTCCATGTCGGCGGCGGTGTCGATCGCGACGCCGCAGTGGCCGACCTCGCCGAGGCTCTTCGGGTCGTCGGAGTCGCGGCCCATCAGCGTCGGCATGTCGAAGGCCACCGAGAGCCCGCCGCCACCGCGGTTGAGGATCATCTTGTAGCGCTCGTTGGTCTGCTGCGCGTTGCCGAAGCCGGCGAACTGCCGGATCGTCCAGGTGCGGCCGCGGTAGCCGGTCGGCGTAGAGGCCACGGGTGTACGGGAACTCGCCGGGCCACTCGGAGTCGTCGGTGCCGTAGGCCGGCTCGACCTCGCATCCCGGACAGCGTGGTGAAGTCGGCGTCGCGGACCCGCGACTTCTCGTAGCGCTGCTGCCAGCGGTCGCGTGCGGTGTGATCGGCCATGAGAAAATAGTAGGACGTCCAACTAATTCCGTCGAGTCGTGGCCAGACCGGTCCGGCTCAGAAGTCGCCGGCGCTCTCCCGGACCGGCTTGAGCAGCGCCGACAGGGCCCGCAGGTCCTCGACCGGCACGTCGGCGAGCGCGAACTTCGCGTTGACCAGGTCCGCGGTGGCCGCCTCGACCACCGCCCGCCCGGAGTCGGTGATCTCGGCCAGCACGGCCCGGCCGTCCTGCGGGTGCCGGCGGCGTACGACGTGCCCCGCGGCCTCGAGCCGGTCGACGATGGAGGTCACCGACGTGGGGTGCACCTGCAGCCGCTCCCCCATCTTGCCGAGCGGCAGCGACCCGGCCCGCGAGAAGGTCAGCAGCACCAGCGCCTCGTAGCGCGCGAAGGTCAGCCCGTGCGGCCGCAGCAGCTCGTCGAGCTCGGCCAGGACCAGCTGCTGGACGCGCATCAGCGAGGTGACCGCGTGCATCTGGTCGACGGCCTTCCAGCGCAGCCCCCACTGCCGGGCGGCCTCGTCGATCGGGTCGAACCCGAGCGGCTTCTTGGGCATGCCGCGATTCAATCAGCCCTGCTCGGCCCAGCGCAGCGTCGAGGGCCGGCCGAGACGCGTGGTGCGCCGCGAGACGAGCACCGCGATCAGCGTGGCGAGCACGAACAGCAGCACCGCGACACCCGCGACCACCAGCCACGGCGTCGCGTAGACCGGCGAGGGGTCGTGCGTCGCCGCCGTGCCCAGCGAGATCGAGGGCAGCACCAGCTTGAGGGCGAGGAAGGCCGAGGCCACGCCGAGCAGCACCGCGACGCCGAGCAGGACGACGTACTCCAGGACGGAGCCGCGCAGCAGGGTCCGCTGGCTGACCCCGACCACCCGCAGCGAGGCGACCTCGTAGGAGCGCCACCGCGACTGGAGGACGGCCGAGGCGAACACACCGAGGATCGCGATCAGCAGGGTGGCCACGCCGACGATGAGGAACAGCCGCAGGCCGAGGCTGAACGCGTCGCTGCGCAGGTCCGCCAGCGTGCCGTCGAGGCTGCGCGGGTCGCTGAGGACGATGCCGGCCGCGCGGATCACGGTCGATGACGGCGGCCGGGGTGCCGTCGGCCACCAGCAGCTGGGTGGTCACCAGGGCGCCGTCCGGCGGCTCGAACTCCACCAGCGCGGTCTCGAGGTCGGACAGCGACCCCTCGGTGCCGACCAGCGGCAGCGTGCTGACCCGGTCGACGACCCGCATCGGCACCTGCTGCCCGTTGAGCGACTCCCCCGCGACCGTCGAGGCCGGGTAGTCGAGCGCGATCCCCGACCCGGTCCGGGAGGCGGTCTCGGTGCGGGTGCCCCGGGTGACCAGCGCCGGCACGGTGTCGGGCGTGGTGGCGGGGGTGATCCGGGCGAACCCGCTGACCTGTGCGTTCTGCGGGCCCTGCCCCGGCGGGCAGCTGGCCCAGGTAGAGCCTGAGCTCGAGGCCGCGCTGCGCGCCCGCGTCGATGACGACCGGCGGGTCGACGAGCGAGACGGGGAACGGACGGGCCGGCCGCCACGAGGAGGGGTCCAGGTGCCAGCCGCGCGAGCCGATGGTCGACCTCGACCGACAGGATCGTCAGCCTGCCCTGGACGTCGCTGACCGAGACGTTGCTGCCCGTGACGTAGATCTGCTCGAGGACGCACGGCTTGCTCGCACCCCACGAGCGGGACCTCGAGCACCTGACGCGGGCCGTTGCGGAGCTCGCCGACGGTGAGGTCCTGCTGCTCGCCGCGCTCGTCGACGTACTGGATCCGCAGGCTGGACCTGACGTGCGTGCGCGAGCGCAGCGACACGTCGCCGAGGTCGACCAGCAGCTGCCTGCCGGTGAACGTGATCCGCTTCGCCGTGGTCGAGGGTGAGCTGCCGCTGCAGCGACGCGAGCGACCGGTCGGACCACGACGGGTCCCACGCCACCACCCGGTCGAGCCGGCTGGTGTCGACGAAGACGCTGCGGCTCATGTCGTCGCCGACGGTGTTCGTGGCGGCGGCTGCGACGTACCTGCCCTCGGGGTCGACCTCGCGGGTGACCTGCAGCAGCCGGCCGGGCGAGGACGACGCGACGTACGAGCGGGCGGCCCCGACCTCCGCGTCGGCCCGGGCGACGCGCCAGGCGTCGGAGGTCGCGGTCGTGGAGGCGGCGAAGGTCAGCACGGCCGCGGAGAGCAGCAGCGGGACCATCAGGTTCGCCACGTCCTGGCGCCGGCCCAGCCGCCGCGAGGCCAGGTAGGCGGCGGTGCCACCACCGGACACCGTGCGCCGCATCCACAGCCGGCCGAGCAGCCGCAGCAGCCCCGCGCCGCCGACGGCGACGGCGAGCGCGACCAGCATCGGCGTGAGCAGTGCCAGCAGCTGGCTCGACTGGTCGCCCGACGTGACCAGGTTGCCGACCGCGGCCAGCGCCACCGCGACCACCGCGCTGCGCAGCACGAGGGAGACGCGCGAGGCGGGGCGCGGACGCACCGACGCCGTGAGCGAGGCCGACAGCGGCTCGCGGATCACCCCGAGCGCCGCGACCGTCGAGGCCACCAGCGCGGCCGCGACCACGGCCAGCAGGCTCGCCACGGCCGGACCGTCCAGCGCCACCGGGATGCCGGGGTGCAGCCAGCCGCGGGCGACGACCTGGGCGGTGCCGACCGCGATCGCGACCCCGACCGGCACGGCCAGGGCCACCACCAGGAACGGCTCGGCCAGCGCGAACCGCAGCACCTGGGCGCGGCTCTGCCCGCGCAGCTTGGCCAGCGCGACGTGCGTGCGCCGGGCCTGCGCCGCGGTCGAGACCAGCGCGAAGAGCAGCAGCAGGGTGAGCAGCACCAGCGGCGTGAGGGCGGCGACCATCACCCGGGACAGCAGCGTGCGCTCCGAGCGCACCTGGTCGAACACCGAGCCGAGGTCGAGGTCGGGCAGCACCTCGTCCTGGCCGCCGTCGGCGGCGTCGATGGCCGCGGTCTTGAACCGCTGCGCGGTCGCGGCGGCCCGGTCCATCTCCGCCAGGTCGACCGCCGAGGTGTCCACCGGCCGGTCCACGCCGACCCGGAAGGTCTGCGACGTCATCGACGCCGGCGCGACCAGCAGCGCGGGGGCGGTCGGCTCGGAGCCCGGTCCCCCGCTGGGGCGGCACCCGCAGGTCGTCCAGCCCGGTGAACCGGGACAGGTCGAACCACGCCGGCGAGCCCGGGTCGGGGACCGTGTAGGTCCCGGCGAGCGTGTAGGCGACGGTGCGGCGCTTCTGGGCGTCGATGCCCTCGGGGTACTGCTTGGTTCGCACAAGGTAGGAGTCCGAGTAGCTCACGTCGAACGTGTCACCGGCCCGCAGCCCGAGGGTGCGGGCCATGGTGGCCTGCATCAGCACCTCGTTCCTCGCCCGCGGGCAGCGGCCGGTGACCCGGGCCAGCTCGCACATGCCCTCGCGCCAGTACGTCGGCGCCGCGAACTGCTTCCCGGAGTGCTGGAAGCTGCCGCCGGTGTCCCAGGCCCACGGCGTCTCCGACGTCCAGTAGCGACGCACGTCCTGGCCGGCGAACGGCCGACGCGCGTCCGCCAGCAGGTCGGGGACCGGGGGCGCGGTGAAACCGGCGGGCTTCTCGTCGAGAGGCGTCACCCCGTCGCTCGAGGGCACCGAGAACGACAGCCCCGTGGTGTACGGCGCACGCTCGTCCAGCCGGGTGTCCAGCAGGTGCTCGGCCGACTCGCGGCCGTACATCGGCCCCAGGACCGCGGCGACCACCGCGATGACCGACACGAGCAGGCTCGTGAGGTTCATGCCGCGTCGCGTCCAGAGCCCGGCGAGCAGCACCCTCACGACCTGTCCCCCTGCTCGTCGACCGCGCGCAGCAGCACGCCCTCGGGTGTGTCCTCGAACTGCACCAGCGTCCCGGCCGGGAAGCGGGTGGCGAGGTCGTCGGGGATGTGCACGGCACCGTCCTCGTCGACGACCCCGAAGTCGAAGCCGCGCCGGCCCTCCGAGCCGATCCGGCCGTTGCGGATCGTGATGCTGCGCGGCATCTGTGCGGCCACCTCCGGGTCGTGCGTGACCAGCACGACGGTGGTCCCGAACTCGCGGTTGACCACGTGGATCAGCTCCACCATGGCGTCGCGGTCGTCGTGGCTGAGCTGCGAGGTGGGCTCGTCGGCGAGCAGCAGGCCGGCGCCGGAGGACACCGCGGACGCGAAGGCCACCCGCTGCTTCTCCCCGCCGGACATGCCGGCGAGCGGCCGGCCGGTGAGGTCGCCCATCCCGAGCGCGTCGAGCAGCGCGTCCGGAGCCGGGAGCCGACGGCGCGCGGCCGGCGTGAGCGCCTTGCGCGCGAAGGCGACGTTCTCCTCCGGCGTGGCGTAGGGCAGCAGGTTGCGCGTCGCCCCCTGCAGCAGCGACGCGACCGTGCCGGACCGGAGCCGGCCGAGCTCGGACTCCTTGATCCGGGAGATGTCGGTGCCACCGACCAGCACCTTGCCGGCCGACGGCCGCAGCACCCCGCCGAACAGGCTGAGCAGCGTGGACTTGCCGGACCCGGACGGACCGAGCAGCGCCACCTCCTCGCCCGGTGCGATGTCGAGGTTCACCCCGCGCAGCGCGACCACGTCGTGCCCGCCCGCGGTGGTGTAGATCTGCACGACGTTGACGCAGCGGACGGCGACCCCCGCGCTCACCCCGGCCTCTTGAACAGGTCGTGCTCGTGGCCGGGTCCGCTCTCCCCCACCGCGACGGGTACGTCGACCAGGCGGCCGTCGACGAGATGGAGCTCCTCGTCGCACATCGCGGCGACCTCGGGGTCGTGGGTGGCCAGGACGACGACCGCGCCGCGCTCCGCCTCGGCCCGGATCTCGGCCACCACGAGGTCGCGGTTGTGCTCGTCGAGCTCGCTGGTCGGCTCGTCGGCCAGCAGCACGTCGGGCTCGACCGCCAGTGCGCGCGCGACCGCCACCCGCTGGAGCTGGCCACCCGACAGCTCGGTCACCAGCCGCTCCGCGAGGTCGGCCACCCCGACGCGTGCGAGCGCCGCGTGGGCGCGCCGTACGTCGTCGCCGGGCGGGACCTTGCGGGCGCGCAGCGCGATGGCGACGTTCTCCTCGGCGGTCAGGCTGGGGACCAGGCCGTAGCTCTGCAGCACGAACGCGGTGCCGGTGCGGGGCTCTCCCGTGCGGGTGCCGACCGGCTGCCCGTCGTAGGACGCCTCACCGCTGTCGGGGCGCACCAGGCCACCCAGCACGGACAGCAGCGTGGTCTTGCCCGAGCCGCTCGACCCGGTGACCGCCAGCACGCGGCCGGCGTGCGCCTCGAGCGTCACGTCCGCGAGCAGCGGACCCTGGGGACCGGACACGCCGAGTGCGTCCGCGCGCAGCGCCCCCTCTCCCATGAGGCCAGACCTTGCAGGACCGAACGAGGCGGTTGCAACTGTCGCCGCCGCACCGTGGCGAATTCGTGACCTGCGGGTGCGGGTCCTACCTGCGGTGGTGGTCGACGCGCGGCCCGCGAAGGCCGGACATCTGCACGTGCCGCTGGATCACCAGGTCGCGGTCGAGCGGCTTCGCGACGTACCGGATGTCGCGCAGGCCCTGCTCCTGCGCGGCCGACTCGAACGTGAAGTGGCCGAAGCCGAGCACCAGTCCGAGGAAGGGCTGGTCGACGGTGATGTCGAGGATCCGGGACAGCGGCGTGGTCGCGTGCTTGCTGGAGAACACCCCGGTCACCCGGAACACCCGCATGTTGGTGACCACGAAGACGTCCATGAACTCCACCAGCGACTTCCAGGCCGCGTGCGCGAGCAGGACCGCGATCACGAGGAGCAGCAGCCAGCCGACCTTCGGCGAGGAGATCAGGAAGAGGTAGAACACCGCGAGCGACGCGGCCAGCTCGATCGTCGGCACGGTGTGCACGACCCAGTGGTGGTGCACCTCGTCGACGATGTCCTCACGGGCGTCGTCGTCGCGGAGCAGGCGACGACGCACGCGGCCGTCGCGCACGCGCCGCAGCCACCTGAGCATGGGTCAGTGGAACAACGCGTTGATGAAGGTGATCGCCGCGTTGAAGGCGTCACCGACGACCCCGCCCGCGCCCTTGACGACCTCTGCCGCCGAGTGCGGCTGCGTCAAGAGGTAGAACAGCGCGAAGGCGATCGCCACCCCGCCCAGCAGCTTCTTCATTGCCGTACTCCGTCCCGAGTGGTGTCGGCCCCGTTCTCCTGTTGAGCGCACCCGGGCACGCCAAAGGCGCACAGGGGCACGCCCCATTCCTAGCAAAGTCCGACCCGGCGCGTGCGGAGGCGCGCGGCGGGTAAAGACGCCGCATGGACGACAGAACCGTCGACGCCGTCGGCAAGATCACCGAGGCGCTGGAGACGACCGAGCGCGCCCGCGGCCACCTCTACTCCTTCCACCAGCTCACCGGCAGCGCCGACCTTCAGCTCGGCGAGGCCTGCGAGCTGCTCCGCGAGGCGGGGCACACCGAGCTCGCGGAGCGGATCGAGCACGAGCTGGTCGGCCGCAACGTGATCGACGGTCGGTGGACCTTCCAGATCACCGAGGAGTACGACGACACCTACTGGTCGGTGTTCCGGGCGTTCGAGCAGGAGGCGCGGGACACGCTGACCGGCGGGCGGCGGCACCTCCACGAGGCCCGGATGAAGGAGGAGCGCCGCACCCACGGACACCCCGACCACACCGCCGGGCCCGGAGACGGCTACTCGGCGTAGGTCTCGAGCAGCGAGTCGGCGGCGGTGTAGGGGTCGGACTTCCCCTCGACGACCTGCTCGGCCAGCTCGTCGAGCTCCGTGCGCTCGTGCACGTTGCCCCAGCGGCGGCGCAGGGCGGTCACCGCGATCGCCTCGATCTCGTCGCGCGCCCGTCGTACGCGACCACGCTCGAGCTCGCCCGACGACTCCAGCCAGGCGCGGTGCTCGTCGATCTTCTCGACCACCTCGTCGACGCCCTGCCCGGTCTGCGCGACGGTCAGCACGATCGGCGGCTTCCAGCTCTCCTCGGGCCGGTCGGCGAGCGCGATCATGTTCCGCAGGTCGCGGCGGACCTGCTCGGCGCCGTCCCGGTCGGCCTTGTTGACGACGAACAGGTCGCCGATCTCGAGGATGCCGGCCTTGGCCGCCTGGATGCCGTCACCCATCCCGGGCGCGGTGAGCACCAGCGTGGTGTCGGCGAGCCCGGCGATCTCCACCTCGCTCTGCCCGACGCCGACCGTCTCGATCAGCACCACGTCGCAGCCGGCCGCGTCGAGCACCCGCAGCGCCTGCGGTGTCGACCAGGCCAGCCCGCCGAGGTGCCCGCGGGAGGCCATCGACCGGATGTAGACCTCCTTGTCGAGCGCGTGGTCCTGCATCCGCACCCGGTCGCCGAGCAGCGCCCCGCCGGAGAACGGCGAGGACGGGTCGACGGCGAGCACGCCGACGCGCTTGTCGGACGCGCGCAGCGCCTTCACCAGCGCGTTGGTCGACGTCGACTTGCCGACGCCGGGCGGGCCGGTGATGCCGACGATCTGCGCGTTCCCCGTGTACGGCGCGAGGCCGGCCATCACCTCGCGCAGCGCGGCGACGCGTCCTCGACCAGCGAGATGAGCCGCGCCACGGCCCGGGCGTCACCCTCCCGGGCCCGCTCGACGAGCGCCGGGACGTCCGCCGGGGACCGGCGGCCGCCGACCCTCACGCCGGGACGTGCAGGATCAGCGCGTCACCCTGGCCGCCACCGCCGCACAGGGCGGCCGCACCGGTGCCGCCGCCGCGCCGCTTGAGCTCGAGCGCGAGGTGCAGCGCGATGCGGGCGCCGGACATGCCGACCGGGTGGCCCGAGCGCGATGGCGCCGCCGTTGACGTTGACCTTGTCCTCGTCGAGGCCGAGCTCGCGGGCGGACACGATGCCGACGGCCGCGAAGGCCTCGTTGATCTCGACCAGGTCGAGGTCGGCAGGCGTGATGCCCTCCTTCTCGCAGGCCTTGACGATCGCGTTGGCGGGCTGCATCTGCAGCGTGGAGTCGGGGCCGGCGACCTGGCCGGAGGCGCCGATCTCGGCGATCCAGCTCAGGCCGAGCTCCTCGGCCTTGGCCTTGCTCATCACGACCACGGCGCAGGCGCCGTCGGAGATCTGCGAGGCGGAGCCGGCGGTGATGGTGCCGTCCTTGGAGAAGGCCGGGCGCAGCTTGGCCAGGCTCTCGGCGGTGGTGTCACCGCGCACGCCCTCGTCCTGGGACACGACGACCGGGTCGCCCTTGCGCTGCGGGATCTCGACCGGCACGACCTCGTCGTCGAAGAGGCCGTTCTTCCACGCCTCGGCGGCCCGCTGGTGCGACCGGGCGGAGAACGCGTCCTGCTCCTCGCGGGTGAGCCGGGCGCCGGCGCCGTTGCAGCTCTCGGTCAGACCGCCCATCGGCTGGTCGGTGAGCTGGTCGTAGAGCGCGTCGTAGGCCATCGAGTCGACGAGCTTCACGTCGCCGTACTTGAAGCCCTCGCGGGACTTCGGCAGCAGGTGCGGCGCCTGGGTCATCGACTCCATGCCGCCGGCCACCACGATCTCGTGCTCGCCGGCGCGGATCAGCTGGTCGGCCATCGCGATCGCGTTGATGCCCGAGAGGCACACCTTGTTGATGGTGATCGAGGGGACGTTCAGCGGGACGCCGCCCTTGTGCGCGGCCTGGCGGGCGGTGATCTGGCCGGTGCCGGCCTGGATGACCTGGCCCATGATGACGTACTCGACCTGGTCGCCGGACACGCCGGCCTTCTCCAGGGCGGCCTTGATCGCGACCCCGCCGAGGTCGGCGGCCGACTGGTCCTTGAGACCGCCGAGCAGGCGACCGATCGGGGTGCGGGCACCCGCGACGATGACGGATCCGGACATGACGCCTCCTGCGGCTCAGCGACTGTGACTGTCGTCTCGGACGATACCCAGCCCCGGTCCCGACCGGGAGGCCCGGTGACCCCCTGCCCGTGAGGGACAGGTCACAGTCCGTGGCAGGTCGACGGACGCGGCAGGCCACCATGTCCGGATGAGCCTCTCGATCCCCGACCCGCTCTTCGTCTGCATCGACCACGTGGGCATCGCCGTACGCGACCTCGACGAGGCGATCGCCTTCTACGCCGACGCCTTCGGCATGACCGTGCGGCACGAGGAGACCAACGAGGAGCAGGGCGTCCGCGAGGCGATGGTCGGCGTCGGGGACACCGACCAGTGCATCCAGCTGCTCGCCCCGCTCGACGAGACCTCGACGATCGCGAAGTTCCTCGACCGCAGCGGCCCCGGGCTCCAGCAGCTCGCCTACCGCGTCACGGACGTGGAGCAGGTCTCCGCGGTGCTGCGCGAGCGCGGCCTGCGGCTCCTGTACGACGAGCCCCGCCGTGGCACCTCGGACAGCCGGGTGAACTTCGTGCACCCCAAGGACGCCGGCGGCGTCCTGGTCGAGCTGGTCCAGCCCGCCGAGAAGTAGGGCGTGTCTCGAAATGAGGTCGCGGCAGCGGGCGTGGCAGCCGCGCCCGGTCCGGCCAGGCGGAGGTGCGAGAGCGCAGCGTGCTGCGCCGAGCGCCGACAACGCAGCCGGTCGGGATGCGGGGCCGCGACCGCCGCGGCAGCATTGAGAGACATGCCCTTTGTCACACGCGGGTGACAGCGTGGTTACCCATCAGTAGATTTCGAGCACCGAACCGCGCCGACCAGACGCAGGAGCCCCCGTGAAGCAGATCCTCGACGCCATCCTCGCCGGAGACACCACCCCCGAGGAGTTCGCCGCCCTCGACCTGCCCGAGTCCTACCGGGCCGTCACGGTCCACAAGGACGAGACGGAGATGTTCGAGGGCCTGGAGTCCCGCGACAAGGACCCGCGCAAGAGCCTGCACGTCGAGGACGTCGCCCTCCCCGAGCTCGGACCCGGCGAGGCCCTGGTGGCCGTGATGGCGAGCGCCATCAACTACAACACCGTGTGGACCTCGATCTTCGAGCCGATGTCGACGTTCGGCTTCCTCGAGCGCTACGGCAAGTCCTCCCCGCTGGCCAAGAAGCACGACCTGCCCTACCACGTGGTCGGCTCCGACCTGGCCGGCGTGGTGCTCAAGACCGGCCCCGGCGTGCACGCCTGGCAGCCCGGGCGCGAGGTCGTCGCGCACTGCCTCTCGGTCGAGCTCGAGTCCCCCGAGGGCCACAACGACACGATGCTCGACCCGGAGCAGCGGATCTGGGGCTTCGAGACCAACTTCGGCGGGCTGGCGCACGTGGCGCTGGTCAAGGCCAACCAGCTGATGCCGAAGCCCGCGCACCTCACCTGGGAGGAGGCGGCCAGCCCGGGCCTGGTGAACTCCACCGCCTACCGGCAGCTGGTCAGCCGCAACGGCGCCGGCATGAAGCAGGGCGACAACGTGCTGATCTGGGGCGCCAGCGGCGGCCTGGGCGGCTACGCCACCCAGTTCGCGCTCAACGGCGGCGCCACCCCGGTGTGCGTCGTCTCCAGCGAGGACAAGGCCGAGATCTGCCGCAGGATGGGCGCCGAGCTGATCATCGACCGCCGGGCCGAGGACTTCCGCTTCTGGAAGGACGAGCACACCCAGGACCAGAAGGAGTGGCGCCGCTTCGGGAAGCGGATCCGCGAGCTCACCGGCGGCGAGGACGTCGACATCGTGTTCGAGCACCCCGGACGGGAGACCTTCGGCGCGTCGGTGTTCGCCGCGCGCAAGGGCGGCACGATCGTCACCTGCGCCTCCACCAGCGGGTACATGCACGAGTACGACAACCGCTACCTCTGGATGAACCTCAAGCGGATCATCGGCTCCCACTTCGCGAACTACCGGGAGGCCTGGGAGGCGAACCGGCTGATCGCCAAGGGCAAGATCCACCCGACCCTCTCGCGGACCTACTCCATGGACGAGGTCGGCCAGGCGGCGTACGACGTGCACAAGAACCTCCACCAGGGCAAGGTCGGCGTGCTCTGTCTCGCGCCCGAGGAGGGACTCGGAGTCCGCGACGAGGAGAAGCGGGCCGCCCACCTCGACGAGATCAACCGCTTCCGCGGGGTCTGACCCGGTTCCGGGGCGCAGGACACCTCCGAAACTGCGCCCCGCCGACGGGGTGGCTCCCGTGTGTAGGTTGGGTTTTCCGGGAGACTGGCCCCCATGCAGAGCGAGCAGACGGAGGAACGACCGATGAGCGACCGACCAGGCCTGTCCATCTTCGACGACCCGGACGAGAACGGTGGCAAGCGGCCGCAGCCGCGACGACGAGGCCACCCAGGTGATCCCCGCGGTGCGCCAGCAGAGCCGCACCGCCCCCACTCCCCCCAGCCAGCCCTCCGCGAACACCACGCGGCCCGAGAGCACTCCCGCCACCGGCAGCACCGGCAACCCCGGGCGCACGACGCTTCCCGGTGGTCCGTCGCGGCGGCTACGACCCGGCGTCCGTCGACCGGCAGATGCACACGCTGGCCGGCGAGAAGGCCGGCCTGACCGCCGGGCTCAACGACGCCAAGGCCAGGGTCACCTCGCTCGAGAAGGAGCTCGCCTCCCTCCGCGAGAAGGTGTCCGAGCACGACAGCCCGACCTACGCCGGGCTCGGCGGCCGCGCCAGCGAGATGCTGCGCCTCGCCGAGGAGCAGGCCGACGACGTGCTGGTGCAGGCCCGCGCCCAGGCCGACGAGATCCGCCGCCAGGCCGGCAAGGACGCCGACGTGCTCAAGGCGCAGGCCGCGCGCGACGCCGAGGACATGCGGATGGTCCAGCTCAAGGAGCTCGACGAGACCCGCGCCCGGACGATGGCCGACGTCGAGCAGGAGCGGGCGATGGCCAAGGCCGAGGCCGACGACCTGCTCGCCGCCGCCAAGCGCGAGAGCGAGCAGCTGCGGCTGGCCGCCGAGCAGGAGGCCAACTCGCTGCGCACCGGCGCCAAGCGCGAGGCCGAGCAGGCCCGGGCCGCCGCCGACCGCGAGGTGCAGGAGGCCCGCCGCACGCTGGCGGTGGAGAAGGAGCGCCTGACCCGCGAGGCCGCCGAGCACCACAGCAGTGCCACCGCCGAGACCCAGAAGCTGGTCGAGGAGGCCGAGGCCCGCGCCAACGCCGCCGAGGCCCGGGCCCGCGAGGCTGCGAACGCCGCCAACAGTCACCGCAAGGGTGCCCACGAGGAGGCCGACCGGCTGGTCAGCCACGCCCGCCGCGAGGCCGAGCAGATCGTCTCCTCCGCCCAGACGCAGGCCGCGACCTTCACCGCCGCCGGCCAGGCCGAGGCCGAGCAGGAGCTCGCCGCGCTCAAGGCCGAGGTCGACGCCTACCAGAAGCGCCGGGACGCGATCGTCGGGCAGCTCGGTGCGCTCCGCGACGTCATCTCCG
Source organism: uncultured Actinomycetota bacterium (assembly GCA_963827435.1). Classification (GTDB taxonomy): domain Bacteria; phylum Actinomycetota; class Actinomycetes; order Propionibacteriales; family Nocardioidaceae; genus Nocardioides_B. The sequence continues at coordinate 259,166 of CAWHAU010000014.1, read as the reverse complement.
GGTTCGGCGACGCTCCGAAGCCGAAGGGCGACGCCGCCGCCGAGAACGCGTGACGGACGCGGGCGTGCGCGCCGGCCGGGTGACCCGCCGCGCGCGCACGCAGACGCGCACGTCGCACGAGACGGACGTGGCGCTGCGGCACCCGTTCCGGCTCGGTTTCTACTTCGCGCTGGGCGGGTTCCTCGCGTACTGGCTGGGCGGGCTCATCCTGTCGATCGGGTCGATCCTGATCCTGATCCTGGTGGCCGCCTTCCTGGCCGCCGGGCTCAACCCGGCCGTGGAGTGGCTCGGCCGGCGCGGGCTCGCGCGCAGCTGGGCGGTCCTGGTCGTGATCACCGCCGTGGTCCTGGCCGTGGTCCTGTTCGTGGTCGCGTTGGTCCCGGTCATCACCGACCAGGTCTCGTTGCTCGTCAAGAACGCCCCCGGCTGGTTCGACCGGCTCCAGCACGACCGGACGATCCAGCGTCTCGACAACCGCTACGACCTCCTCCGCAAGGCCCGCACGGCCCTGACGGGCGGCAAGGTCGGCTCCGCCCTGTTCGGCGGGGTGGTCGGCGTCGGTCTCAAGGTGCTGTCGTTCGTGGCCAACACCTTCATCGTCGTGGTGCTGATGCTCTACTTCCTGGCCACGCTGCCGAAGGTGAAGCACTCGGCCTGGCAGCTCGCGCCGGCGAGCCGTCGTGAGCGGGTGGCCGAGCTCGGCGACCGGATCATCGACAACGTCGGCTCCTACGTCTCCGGCGCGTTCCTGGTCGCGATGGCCGCGGGGATCAGCTCGCTGATCTTCCTGTTCGCGGTCGGACTCGGCGAGTACGCCGTGGCGCTGGCCGCCGTGGTGACGCTGCTCGACGTCATCCCGATGATCGGCGCCACGCTCGGCGCCGTGATCGTCATCGCCATCGGCTTCGCGACGGACCCGAGGACCGGCCTCTACTGCCTGGTCTTCTACGTGCTCTACCAGCAGTTCGAGAACTACGTGATCTACCCGCGGGTGATGTCCCGCTCGGTCAACCTGCCGGGCTCGATCATCGTGATCGCCGCCCTGGTCGGCGCGGCCCTGCTGGGCGTGATCGGCGCACTGCTGGCCATCCCCACCGCGGCCGCCATCACGCTGCTGGTCAAGGAGATCTTCCTGCCGCGGCAGGAGGCCACCTAGGGTGTCGTGCGCGTCGGGACCTAGTCCTTGAAGACCGCGGTCGTCCGGTCGGCGTACGCGCTGGTGTCCGCGGTCTCCATGGGACCGTCCCACTCCCGGGGCAGGGGTACGTCGACCCCGGGAGCGACCCGCTGCACGATCAGGTCGAGCACCGTCTCGGCGTCGCCGACCCACAGGTGCTTGGCGCCCTCGACGCCGACCACCTCGGCGTGCGGCACCGCGGCGAACCGCTCCTCGGCCTCGGGCGGCCGCAGGTAGTCGTCGTGCTCGGGCACCAGCGCGACCAGCGGCTTGCCCGACTCCGCCCAGGTCGCGAGGTGCTCCTCGGTCGAGAAGCGCAGCGGCGGCGACAGCAGGATCGCTCCCTCCACGACGGGGTCGCACCCGTGCATGAGGGCCAGGTCGGTGCCGAACGACCAGCCGAGCACCCAGATGTGCGGCAGGTCGTGGAACTCGGCGTACTCCAGGGCCGCCGCCACGTCGTACTTCTCCCCCACCGCGTGGTCGAACGAGCCCTCGCTCGTGCCATGGTTGCTCGCGGTGCCGCGGGTGTTGAAGCGCAGCACCGCCACCCCGGCCAGCGCGGGCAGCCGGAACGCCGCCTTGCGGAAGACGTGGCTGTCCATCATCCCGCCGTGCGTGGGCAGCGGGTGCAGGCAGACCAGGGTCGCGACCGGCTCGCGGTCCTCGGGCAGGGCCAGCTCCCCCACCAGCGACAGCCCGTCCGCGGTCTGCAGGGTGACCGCCTCACGGCGGGCGGGCAGGACCGAGTTGGCGCGGATCGCTGGCATGCCCCCATTGTCCCGCCCCTGCGGGTCGCGTAACCCGCGGGGCACCTGCCGCGTTGATGGCGCATGACCCGTCGCGTCCTCCTCAGCCTCCTCACCGCGCTCTGTGTCGCGTTCGCGACGGTCCCGGCCGCGGGCACCTCCGCCAGCGCCGCCGTCGACCTGCCACGCGGCCTGACGTCCCTGCTCGCCGACGGCACGCCGTCCGGACGGGCGATCGTCACGCTCGACAACGTGCCGACGCCGCTCGACGTCAGCGCGCTGAAGGCGCTCGGGCTGACCGTCCAGCCGATGCGCAGGCTTCCCCTGGCGATCGTCGCCGGCCCCGTCGCCGCGATGCGGACGGCGGTCACGTCCGGCATCGCGCAGGACGTCTACCCCGACGAGCGGCTGCAGCTGCTCGACACCGCCTCGACCGACGCGATGGGCGGTGCCGCCACCCGGGCCAAGGGCCTGACCGGCAAGGGTGTGACGGTGGGCGTCGTCGACTCGGGCTGCGACGCGACGCAGCCCGACCTGGCCGACCACGTGAAGCACAACGTGTCCCTGCTCAGCGCGGAGTACGCCAACGTCACCCCGGACTCGTCGAACACGCTGGTGGTCCCGGTCGACAAGGGCCCCTACAGCAACACCGACATCGGCGGCGGCCACGGCACCCACGTCGCCGGCATCGTGGCGTCGGACTCCTCGTCCGTCGACGACGGCAGCCGCTACGGCGTCGCGCCCGACGCCGACCTCGCCTGCTTCGCGATCGGCGAGGTGCTGTTCACCACGGCCGTGGTGACCGCCTACGACTACATGCTCGACCAGCCCGACCTGCTCGGCATCGACGTCGTGAACAACTCGTGGGGCAACTCCTACCGGCAGTTCGACCCGCGCGACCCGGTCGCGCAGGCCACCAAGGCCGTCGCGGACCAGGGCGTGACCGTGGTGTTCGCGGCCGGCAACTCCGGCGCCGAGGACGTCTCCGCCAGCCTGAACCCGTTCTCCCAGTCCCCGTGGGTGATCTCGGTCGCGGCCGGCACCCTCGACCGGCACCGCGGCGACTTCTCCTCCAACGGCCTCACCTACGACAACTCGCAGCCGACCGCGGTCGGCGCCGGTGGCCACACCACCTTCCTCGGCGACCGCCAGGGCCTGGTGCACCCGGACGTCACCGCGCCCGGCGTGGACATCTCCTCGACCTGCGACACCCTCGGCACCGTCATCGGCCCGTGCCCGCCCGGCGAGAACGCGTCGGCGTCCGGCACCTCCATGGCCTCACCGCACATCGCCGGCGCCGCCGCGGTGCTGAAGCAGGCCCAGCCGGCCCTGACGCCCGACCAGGTCCGCCAGGCGCTCCAGGCCACCGCGACGCCGGTCGCCGGGGAGAGCACCAGCAGCCTGCCGTTCTGGGAGGTCGGCTACGGCTACGCCAACCTCGACCAGGCCGTCGCGCTGGTCACCGGCAGCGGCTGGGCCAAGCGGCTCGCCAAGGCCTCGGCCGCTGCGGACGGCCGCGTGCTGGCCACCGACGGCATGAAGATCGTCCGCTCCGACTTCTGGACCTACGACGCGCCGCGGGCCACCGCCGGCACGGACACGCACAGCTACGACGTCCCGGTCGGCGCCGGCGTGGACCGGCTCTTCGTCAGCCTCGCGCACCCGTCGGCCGGCACGGTGGGTGCGAACCTGTTCAGCTACACCGTCACCGTCAAGGACGCGAGCGGCGCCGTGGTCGGCACCACCACCGAGTCCGCCACCGCCGGCTCGGGCACCGCCACCACCTCGGTGCTGGTGCCGGGGCCGGGCACCTACACGTTCGACGTGGTGGGCGACTACGCCGCGTCCGACCCGGACACGCTGGACAGCGACTCGGTCCTCGGCCGGATGGTCACCCTGCACGTCGCCCAGCTGCACGGCGACTGACCGGCCTCACCGCCGCTCGCGGGCCGCCCAGCAGGCCGTGTGCCAGTGCCGTCGCTCGTCCAGACCGGTGGCGCCGGCCGCGAACGACAGAGGTACGACGGGCCAGGCGACCGTGTGCGGCGTGGCGGGACGGATCACCTGGTGGCACCCGGGGCAGCGGTACGGCTTCGTCGCGGCGGATCCCGTGACGCGCCGTACGACGTAGTCCTCGCCGTGGAACGGCTCGACCCTGTCGGTGCCCACCGCGCTCAGGCCTCGCCGTCCGCGGCCGCGGCGACGAAGCGCTCCACCCGGCGGTCCGGCACCAGCCAGATCACCGCGACCGCGACGTAGCAGGCGACCGCGAGGTACGGCTGCGCGAACGCGAGCAGGATGCCCGTCACGTAGATCAGCGGGGAGACCTTGCCCTTGAGGTCGCGTCCCACCGCCTGTCGGAGCCGGTCGCCGCCGGGGGTGCGGAAGATCGCACGCTGCAGGACGTAGTAGGCGATGGCGGCTGCCAGCAGGTTGACGCCGTACACGACCAGCGGTGTGCGGGCCAGGTCGGTCTCGTCCATCCAGGCGGTGGTGAACGGGTAGAGCGACAGCCAGAACAGCAGGTGCAGGTTGGCCCAGAGCACCGCGCCGTCCACGTGCTCGACGACGTGGAACATGTGGTGGTGGTTGTTCCAGTAGATCCCGATGTAGACGAAGCTCAGCAGGTAGGTCAGGAACCCGGTGGCCGAGCCGCCGAGGGCCGCGAGCGTCGGCTCCTCGGGCACGTGGAGCTCGAGGACCATGATCGTGATGATGATGGCCAGGACGCCGTCACTGAAGGCCTCGAGCCGGCTGGTGCGCATGCCCCAGTCTGTCAGCGGACCGTGTAGTCGCGGAAACCCTTCTGCGTCTTGCGTCCCAGGTAGCCGGCCGTGACCAGGTGCTCGAGCAGCGGCGCCGGCGCGAAGCCGGGCTCGCGGAACTCGAGGTAGAGCTCGCGCTGGATGGCCAGCGACACGTCGTTGCCGACCACGTCGAGCAGCTCGAACGGGCCCATCGGCAGGGCGCAGCCGTACTTCATCGCGGTGTCGATGTCGTCGGCGGTGGCGTAGTGCGCCTCGAGCATCTTCACGGCGTCGTTGAGGTAGGGGAACAGCAGCGCGTTGACGATGAAGCCGGCGCGGTCGCCGCAGGAGACGGCCACCTTGCCGACCTTCTCGCACAGCGCCCGGGTGGTCTCCGCGACGTCGTCGCCGGTGCTGACCGTGCTGACCACCTCGACGAGCTTCATGATCGGCGCCGGGTTGAAGAAGTGCATGCCGATCACGTCGTGCGCGCGATGGGTCTCCTTGGCCAGCGCGATGACCGGCAGCGACGACGTGGTCGTGGCCAGGATCGCGCCGGGCTTGCAGATGTCGTCGAGGTTCTGGAACAGCACCGACTTGACCTTGAGGTCCTCGGCGATCGCCTCGACCACGATGTCGACCGTGGCCAGGTCGTCGAGCGAGGTCGAGCCGTGCAGCCGGCCGAGCACCTCCTCGCGGGCGGACTCCTCGAGCTTGCCGCGCTGGATGGCCTTGTCGAGGGACTTCTCGATCGCGGCCCGGACGGCGTCGACCCTGTCCTGCGTGCGGCCGACGTAGGTGACCGGGAAGCCGGCCTTGGCGAACACCTCGACGATGCCGGTGGCCATCGTGCCGGTCCCGACCACGCCGACGACCTTGATGTCGTGGCGCAGCTGCGGCTTGTCGTCGGCCGAGGGGGTGAGCGCGTCGTCGACGACGACCGGGCTGTCGGCGGCCTCGTAGGTGTAGAACCCGCGACCGGACTTCCGGCCGAGCAGGCCGGCGGTCACCATCTGCTTCAGGATCGGGGCCGGCGCGTGCAGCCGGTCGCGGCCCTGCTTGTACATCGTGTCCAGGATCTCGTACGCCGTGTCCAGACCGATCAGGTCGAGGAGGGCGAGCGGGCCCATCGGGTAGCCGCAGCCGAAGCGCATCGCGGCGTCGAGGTCCTCGCGGGTGGCGTAGTGCCCCTCGAACATCGACGCGGCGTGGTTGAGGTAGCCGAACAGCAGGGCGTTCGCGATGAAGCCGGCCTTGTCGCCGACCACGACCGGGGTCTTCTGCAGCGAGCGGGCGAGCTCGGCGGCGTCCTCGAGCACGTCCGGCTCGGTCACGACGGTGCGGATGATCTCGACGAGCGCCTGCACCGGCGCCGGGTTGAAGAAGTGCACGCCGATGACCCGGCCCGGGTGGGAGGTGGCGGTGCTGATCTCGGTGACCGACAGCGAGGAGGTGTTGGTGGCCAGCACGGCGTCCGGCCCGACGATGTCGTCGAGGGCGCGGAAGATCTGCTGCTTGACCGGGAGCTGCTCGACGACCGCCTCCACGACCAGGCCGCAGTCCTTGACGTCGGCCATGGACGTGGTGAAGGTGATCCGGCCGACCAGCTCCTCCTGCTGCTGCTCGGTGAGCTTGCCGCGCTTCACGGCCCGGCCGGTGGAGTGCTCGACGTGCTGGCGTCCGCGCTTGAGCGTCTCCTCGGTCTGCTCCACGCCCACGACCTGGTAGCCGTTGCGGGCGAAGACCTCGGCGATGCCGGCCCCCATGGTGCCCAGGCCGATGACACCGACGGTGGAGAAGTCACGTGCGCTCATGGGGCGCATCATGGCACGCGTCCGAGGGCCTCCGCCGTGACGTATCCCACCCGGGTAGATTGCCCCCTCGTGAGACTCGTCGTTGCTCGTTGCCAGGTCGACTACGCGGGCCGGCTGACGGCCCATCTGCCGATGGCGACCCGGCTGATCATGGTGAAGAACGACGGCTCGGTGCTGGTGCACTCGGACGGCGGCTCCTACAAGCCGCTGAACTGGATGTCCCCGCCGTGCAAGGTCGTCGAGGGCAAGAGCGAGGACGGCGTCCCCGAGTGGCTGGTCACCGGCAAGGACGACGACACGCTGCGGATCCTGCTCGAGGAGGTGCTGCACGACAGCGCCCACGACCTCGGTCTCGACCCGGGCCTGCAGAAGGACGGGGTCGAGAAGCACCTGCAGGCGCTGCTGGCCGAGCACCCCGCGACCCTGGCCGACGGCCTGACGCTCGTACGGCGCGAGTACCCCACCGCCATCGGCCCCGTGGACCTCATGTGCCGCGACGCGGCCGGCGCGAGCGTCGCGGTGGAGATCAAGCGGCGCGGCGAGATCGACGGGGTCGAGCAGCTGACCCGCTACCTCGAGCTGCTCAACCGCGACCCCAAGCTCCGCCCGGTGCGCGGCATCTTCGCGGCCCAGGAGATCAAGCCGCAGGCCCGGGTGCTGGCCACCGACCGGGGCATCACCTGCGCGGTCGTGGACTACGACGCGCTGCGCGGGATGGACGACCCGACCGAGCGGCTGTTCTGATGCGGATCTTCCACCTCACCGCGTCCGACGTGTGGGCGCAGGCGCAGGAGGCCGGTGTCTGGACCACCTCCACGCGCGGCCGCAGCCTCGACGAGGAGGGCTTCATCCACTGCTCGGAACGGCACCAGGTCGACGGCGTGCGGGCCCGCTGGTTCGCCGGCGTCGACGACCTGCTGATGCTGGAGATCGAGACCGACCGCCTCACCTCGCCGTGGCGGTCCGAGCAGCTGGAGGGCGCGGACCAGCCCTACCCGCACGTCTACGGCCCGGTCGACCTCGACTCCGTGGTGGCGGTCCACTCCCTCTGAGCGGGTCGTTTTGGCCCGGGCGGACCATCGCGGTGCGGGTGCCCGGCACCTAGCGTGAGGGCCATGACCGACCTCGACCTCGCCAACGAGACCTCTGCCGCCGCCGACGCCGTCGTCGAGAAGGTGTTCGCCAGCGTGCTCGGCGGCATGGAGGTGCTCTCGATCGCGCTCGGTGACCGGCTGGGCTTCTACGCCCTGCTCGCCCAGGGTCCGCTGACCCCGGACGACCTCGCTGCGCAGGCCGGGACCGACGCCCGCTGGACCCGCGAGTGGCTCGAGCAGCAGGCGGTGGTCGGCTACCTGACCGTGACGGACGGGCGCTTCGCCCTCGCCCCCGGCGTGGCCGAGACCCTCGCGCAGCCGGAGGCCCTGACCACGATGGCGCCGGCGGCCCGGATGATCGCCGCGGCCGCGGCCCAGTGGACCCGGATCGCCGACGCGGCCCGCACCGGCGCCGGCCTGGGCTGGCGTGAGTACGGCCCGGACATGTTCGAGTCGCAGGCCGACCAGAACCGGCCGCAGCTCGAGCAGCTGCTGCCGGACAGCTGGCTGGCCCAGGCGCTGCCCGACGTGCACCGCCGCCTCGCGGCCGGCGAGCCGCTGCTCGTCGCCGACGTCGGCTGCGGCGGCGGGTGGGCCTCGATCGGCCTGGCCCGGCGCTGGCCGTCGGCCACCGTGCACGCGTACGACGTCGACGGCCCGTCCGTGGAGCTGGCCCGGTCCAACGTCGAGCGGGCCGGTCTCGCGGACCGCGTGACGGTGCACGAGCAGGACGTCGCGGCCGAGCAGCCCGGGCAGACCTACGACCTCGCGCTGGCGGTCGAGTGCATCCACGACATGCCCCGGCCGGTGCCGGTGCTCGCCGCGATGCGGGAGATGGTCGGCGAGGACGGCCACGTGCTGGTCGTCGACGAGAAGGTCGCCGACGAGTTCACACCGCCCGGCGACGAGGTCGAGCAGCTGATGTACGGCTTCAGCATCCTGATCTGCCTCCCCGACGGGATGTCCGGCGCCGACAGCGCCGCGACCGGGACGGTGATCCGCCGGTCGACGATGCAGCGCTACGCGCGTGAGGCCGGCTTCGCCGACGCCGAGGTGCTGCCGGTCGAGCACGACCTGTGGCGGTTCTACGCGCTCACGCGCTGACCAGCCCGGCCACCTCGTCGGCGCAGCCCCACGACAGGGTGACGCCCGCGCCGCCGTGCCCGTAGCAGTGCACGACCCGCCCGCCGGACGCGGTGCCCTCCGCCTCCAGCCGCACGCTGGGCCGGGCCGGCCGCAGCCCGACGCGGTGGGCCCGGACCCGCGCCCGGCCGAGCTCCGGCACCAGCTCGGTGGCCCGCTCGAGGATCCGCTTCGCGACGTCGGGGTCGGGACGCCGGTCCCACTCCCCCTCGTCGTCGGTGCCGCCGACGACGATGTCGTGCGAGCGCGGGACGACGTAGACCGGGCCGCCCTCCGCCCCGGCGTCGAGCCACCACCGGTCCAGGCCGACCTGGTCGACGTACACGACCTGACCGCGGACGGGCACGATCGAGGGGTCGTCGGCCATCCGGCGGGCGCCGAGCCCGGTCGCGTTCACGACCACCTCGGCCCGGTCCGGCAGCGCGGACAGCGCCATCCGGGTCAGGGTCCCGCCGAGCGCCTCCACCCGGGCGACCAGCCAGGGCAGGTAGACCGGCATCTCCACGACCGGCGCCACGAAGCTCCAGCCGTCGGCGTACGGCGGCCCGAGGGCGGTCACGCGGGTCAGCGCCGGGACCGCGTCTCGCCACCAGGGGTCCGGGGTCCGCGCTGCGGTGCAGCTCGGTGCCCTGCACCATCCGGACCCCGGTGCCGTCGAGGTGCGCGAGCGTCTCGAGCTCGCCGTAGGTGGTGCGCGACCACGCGGTGACGCGCTCGAAGGGGTAGGCACGGTAGGGCCCCCACAGCGCTGCCGCGACGGACGAGGTGGTCTCCAGCGGCAGGTCCCGCGCGAGCACGTCGACGTGGTGCCCCGCCTCGAGGAGGCGCACCGCGCACGACAGCCCGATCACGCCCGCCCCGACGACGATCACCCTGCTCATGCGAGGAGTCTGCCCTAGTGAGCGGCCCTGTAGTCGCCGATCATCACGGCTCCCGACCGGTCGGAGACGGTGGCGACGACGTAGCGGTCGTCGCCGGCCTTGGTCACGTGGCAGACGATCCGGCTGCCGACCTCGGCGGGGTAGGCCGGCGCCGTGCCGCAGTCGGCGCGCGACCAGCCGTTGTGCCGCAGGGTCCGCTCCAGCTTGCGGGTCGCGATCACCCCGTCGAGCAGCCGCGCATCGAACCCGACGGCCTTGCCCTCGACCGCGGCCTCGAGGTGCACCGCCACCCGGGCGACCAGACCGTCGACGTACCCCTTGCACACCATCCGGGTCGGCACCTTGTGATCCCACGCCGGGCAGTCGAGGTAGGTCAGGGTGAGCCCCTGTCCCTTGATCTGGGCGGCCAACCGGTCCCGCACCGGCCGCTCGAGGTCGTCCATCGGCGCCGTAGGCGCAGAGGCCTCGGTGGGTCGGGGACCGCCGAGCGCCGACGGGGTGGCCACCGGGCTCTCGCTGGGGGTCGGTCGGGCGGCCGGGTCACCGTCGCAGCCGGCCAGCGGGAGGAGCAGGAGAGGGAGCAGAGCCAGACGCGTCCGCACGGCACTCCCTCCTCACGGCCTTCGTCGCTGCCCCCGATCCGACGATAGTCAGCCGCGCCAACGCGTTCGGGCGAACGACCGGTTCCGTAACCCCCAGGACGAGAACTCGTTGCACCTCGCAACGGAACCCCTCGGAGGTGGTGTGATGCGCAGCAGAGGCGCACAGGTGCTGGTCGTGCTCGTGGCCCTGCTCGGCGGTCTCGTCGCTGTCGGGGCGGTCAGCCCGGCGCAGGCCCACGAGGAGCGCCCGGCCGGCTTCCCGGACGGCACCGGCCACCGGCCGTCGTACGCCGGCCTCGACAACCCGCGGCACCGCGTCGTCTGCACGCGCGACTCCGGGCGCAGGATCCGGCACATGAAGGCCGGTGCGCTCAAGCGCCGCAACCGCGCGCTGCTCAAGGAGTGCCGCTTCGGCTCGATCCAGACCGCGATCGACTCCATCAAGCGGCGGCACACGTCGGTCTACGTGCTGCCCGGCTACTACACCGAGTCGCGGTGGGCGAACGCGAAGCGCTCCGACTACTGCTCGCACCTGTCCAGCCAGTCCAAGGACCCGCTGCCGGCCTCGGAGTACATCGGCAGCCTCACCGACCCGGACGCCGGCGCGAAGAAGTCCGACCCGATCGCGCTGTCCTACGCCGACCAGCGACGGTGCCGGCACAACCTGAACCTGATCGCGATCATGGGCGACCGCACGCCCGACAACGGCTCGATCCACTGCGACAGCGTGGTGTGCGGCACCCAGCTCGTCGGGACCGGCGCCACCCAGGGCGCCGTCGTCATCGACAACCGGTTCAAGAAGCTCAACGCGATCCGGGCGGACCGCGCCGGCGGGGTGGTCTTCCGCAACTTCACCGTGCAGCAGTCGGAGTTCAACGCGCTCTACGTGCTCGAGACGGACGGCTTCGTCGTCGACAAGGTGACCGCGCGCGGCAACGACGAGTACGGCATCCTCGCGTTCGCCTCCGACCACGGGCTGATCCAGCGCACCAACGCCTACTTCAACGGCGACTCCGGCATCTACCCCGGCTCGGGCTCCGACCTCAACGCCGACAACACCAGCTTCACGCCGGTCCGCTACGCCATCGAGATCCGGCACAACCGCAGCCACCACAACACGCTCGGCTACAGCGGCACGGCCGGCAACTCCGTCCACGCGCACGACAACGAGTTCTACGACAACGCCACCGGCATCGCCACGGACTCGCTCTTCCCCGGCCACCCGGGCCTCCCCCAGGACCACGCGCGGTGGGACCACAACCGGATCTTCGGCAACAACTCGAACTGGTACACGAAGTACGTCGACACGGGTGTCTGCGACAAGCCGATGAAGGAGCGCGGCTACATCCACGGCACCGTCTGCCCGGTGGTGCCCACCCCGGTCGGCACCGGACTGCTGATCGCGGGCGGCAACTACGACTCCACCGACCACAACTGGATCTACGACAACTGGCGCTACGGCACGATGCAGTTCTGGGTGCCCTCGCCGCTGCGGGACGAGTACGACCCCAGCAAGCTCTACGACACGTCCAACCACAACCACACCTTCGCCAACCGGATGGGCTTCACGCCGGCCGGTGCGAAGCGGCACAACGGCATGGACTTCTGGTGGGACGACGAGGGCGAGGGCAACTGCTGGGAGCACAACACGTCCTCGCGCGGCACGCCCACGCACAACTTCACCGTCCCGCCGCCCTCCTGCGCGGCCGGCGGTTCGGTGCGCACGCCGGGCCTCGCGGTGAAGGACGCCGGGTTCCTGTCCTGCAGCCAGTACGACCGCAGCGACCCGGCCTGGAAGCACCCGGCCGCGTGCGACTGGTTCGACTCCCCCAGCAAGCCCACCGACAGCAGCGGTACGTCGACCGGCCCGCTGCACCTGTCGGCCGGCGAGCGCGAGTCGTCCACCGGCGGGCTCGACCTGCTCACCTTCGGGATCGGCGTGCTCGCGCTCGGCGGCCTGGCCGTCGGCCGGCGGCGCACCGGTGCCCGGAACCGCTGAGGCCGTCGTGCGCCGCCAGCTGGTCGTGCTCCTGCTCGCCCTCCTCGTGGTGGCGGGCGGGGCCGGCGTGGCCGTCGCGCAGGACCCGCCGCGGCTGCGGGCGGCCGGGCCGACCTCGGTCACCGGCACCGACGCCACCAGCGTGTTCGCGATCGCGCACCGGACCATCCGGCAGGTGCGCTACCACGACCGCGGGACGCTGACCTACGGCTTCGAGCTCCGCAACGACGGCACCCTGCCGGTGACGGTGACCGGGCTGGCGCGCCAGGAGCACCAGCCGCGGCTGTTCCGCTACCTGCGCCTCACCGACGCCTCCGGTGCGAGCCGGTTCAGCGTCCCGGCCGGCGGCACCCGGCAGGTGCGGCTCGCCCTGCGGATGACCGGCTGCGAGTCCCTGTCGTCGCGCGCCGGATCGTTCGTGCGGACCGTGGCACTCTCCACCTCCCGTGCGCGGGTGCTGCGGGACGACGTACAGGTGACGCTGCCGGAGGAGCTGCACACCGGCTCGCCGCGCGAGGCGTTCTGCCCGCGCTCCACGGCCACCTCGCGCCGCCGGCAGCCTCGGGGCGTCGAGAGCAGTTTCGAGAGACATGCCCTAGACGAGCTCGATGTCGGCGAGCAGCACGCTGCGGCCGCTCGCGGCGGTGGGGCTCCGCACGGTCAGGCGTATGTCGACCTCGCTGCCGTCGCGCCGCAGCGCCGGAACCGTCACCTCGTGGTCCAGCAGCGGCTTGCGGCCCACGAGGAGGTACATCGTGAACCCGGCGACGTGGGCCTGCCGGTAGCGCTCCGGGACGATCGTGACGATCCGCTTCCCCGTGAGCTCGGTCGGGTCGTCGTACCCGAGGATGTCGGCGGCCTGCGGGCTCACCGCGATGATCCGGCTGGTCGCGTCGGCCGCCAGCAGCCCCTCGGCCGCCTCGGTGACCACGCGCGGGTCCCAGTCCTCCAGGGTCGGCTCGTCGGTCGTCGCGTCGTCGGGCGTCCGCCACGGCTCCGGCCGGCCACCGGCCGCCTGGCTCAGGACCTGACGGCAGAGCCAGCGGCGGAAGGCCTGCACCTCGGGCTGCGTCGGCGGGGTCAGCACCAGCCCCTCCCGCGAGAGGTCGAGCGCCGCCTCGATCGCGCGGTCCAGGGTCTCGAAGTGCGCGACCGACGCGAGCGGCACCGGCACCTCGATCACCCGTGCGGAGACCAGGGGCTCGACGGCGTCCCCCATCAGGTCGTCGGGCGACATCAGGACCCGGGAGCGCGGCACGTGCTCCTCGAGGACGGCGATCGCGTCGGTGGCGTCCGCGTGCACCTGGATCGGGTCCTCGGTGTCGAACTCCTCGTCCAGGCTGGCCAGGAGGTACTCCCGCAGCAGCGCCTCCGCGTGCTCCTGCCAGGCGGCGTGCAGCAGCAGCGGCATGTTCCTCAGCTCGACAGCCACGTTGTCGCGGCGCCGGGAGCGACGGGCCGGGTCGTTCGTCGGCTCGACGGGGTCGACGAGGTCGTTCTCGGGGCCGGAGATGCGGAACCACACCGTCTTGCCGGCGCGGTGCCGGTTGACGCCCCAGTCGTCGACCATCGACTCGAGCATCAGCAGGCCCCGACCGGTGCCGGAGGTGGCGGCGTACCTGCGCGGGGACGGCAGGTGCGGGCTGCCGTCGCCGATCTCGACGCGGAGCCCCGTGGCGTCCACCCTGGCGGCCACGTCGATGTCGGTGCCGGCGTGCAGCAACGCGTTGGTGACGACCTCGCTGGTGAGCAGGAGGGCGGTCTCGACGAGGTCCTCCCGGTCGCACTCCTGCAGGAGTGCGCGCACGCGCGATCGCGCCTCGGCCACGCTCGGAGGCTGCGGCGGCAGCCGCATCTCGAACGAGCCGCGGCCCGCCACGCTGGACTTCAGACCCACGTGCTCAAGCTCCCCACCTGCATCGGTGCACCGGCGCTCCCGAGCCGCCCCCTCCCCAGGCTGCATTCTGGACTGATTCCTGACCGGAGTCACGTATTTACACCCGGATGCGGCTTCGCGCACCGCCCGTCCGGACTAGTCCGGACGGGTCAGGGACCGCACTGCCCATCCGTCGGCGTCCATGACGAGCTCGACCACCGCGGCGCCCTCGTGGCCCAGACCGGTGCGCGCGACGACGGCGACGGTCTCGCCCCGGTGCTCGTCGGCGATCGCCGACAGCTCGCCGGCGGTCGACGTCTGCGCCAGCCCCTCGCGCGCCACCACCCGGACGCCGGTCGCGGCGCCCAGCGCCTCGGCGGTCCTCACCGCGGTCGCCGTGGCGTCGCAGTACACCGCGGCGAGGCGACGTCCGACCAGCTCCGGGCCGACCACGTCGGGATCGGTGCCGGGTCGAACGAGCAGCAGCGTCGCCGCGCACTGGAGGTCGGACATCGGCTCAGTCCAGCGAGTGGGCGTCGCGGATCTCGCGGAGGATGCCGGCCATGATCTCGGTCAGGCCGAAGTCCTTCGGGGTGAACACCGCCGCGACGCCCAGCTCCTTGAGCTTCGCGGCGTCCGCCGCCGGCACGATGCCGCCGACCACGACCGGCACGTCCTCGAGCCCCTGCTCCCGCAGCCCGTCGAGCACCGTCGGCACCAGCTCCATGTGCGAGCCGGACAGGATCGACAGGCCGACGCAGTGCACGTCCTCGGCCACGGCAGCCGCGACGATCTGCTCGGGCGTCAGCCGGATGCCCTGGTAGACCACCTCGAAGCCCGCGTCCCGGGCCCGCACGGCGACCTGCTCGGCGCCGTTCGAGTGGCCGTCCAGGCCGGGCTTGCCGACCAGCAGCCGGAGCCGGGAGCCCAGCTCCTCCCCCGTACGACGGACGTCCTCCCGGACCTTCGTCAGCTCCGCGCCGGCCTCGGCCACCCCGACGGCACCGGACACCCCGGTGGGGGCGCGGAACTCGCCGAACACCTCCCGCAGCGCGCCCGCCCACTCACCGGTGGTGGCGCCGGCCCGGGCCGCGACCAGCGTGGGCTCCATCAGGTTGGTGCCGGACTTCGCCGCCTCGGCCAGCTGCGCCAGCGCCTCCTGCACGTCGGCGTCGTCGCGCTGCTCACGCCACGTCGCCAGGCTCGTGACCGCGGCGCGCTCGGCCTCCGGGTCGGCGGCCTGGATCGCGGCGTCCAGGTCGGCGGTCAGCGGCGACGGCTCGGTCGTCTCGTAGCAGTTGACGCCCACGACCTTGTCCTCGCCGGACTCGATCCGGCCCCGGCGGGCGGCGTGCGAGGACACCAGCGCCTGCTTCATGTAGCCGGACTCGACGGCCGCGACCGCTCCGCCCATCGCCTGCACGCGGTCCATCTCCGCGCGGGCACCCGCGACGAGCTCCTCGACCTTCGCCTCCACGACGACCGAGCCTTCGAACAGGTCGTCGTACTCCAGCAGGTCGGACTCGAACGCCAGGACCTGCTGAAGCCGCAGCGACCACTGCTGGTCCCACGGCCGGGGCAGGCCGAGCGCCTCGTTCCACGCGGGGAGCTGCACGGCGCGGGCGCGGGCGTCCTTCGACAGCGTCACGCCGAGCATCTCCAGGACGATCCGCTGCACGTTGTTCTCCGGCTGCGCCTCGGTCAGGCCCAGGCTGTTCACCTGCACGCCGTACCGGAAGCGGCGCATCTTCTCGTCCTGGACGTCGTACCGCTCGCGGGTGATCTCGTCCCAGAGCCGCACGAACGCGCGCATCTTGCACATCTCCTCGACGAAGCGCACGCCGGCGTTGACGAAGAACGAGATGCGGCCGACGACCTTGCCGAAGTCCTCCGGCGCCACCTGGCCGGAGTCGCGGACCGCGTCGAGCACGGCGATCGCCGTGCACAGCGCGTAGGCGAGCTCCTGCGTCGGTGTCGCGCCGGCCTCCTGCAGGTGGTAGCTGCAGATGTTGATCGGGTTCCACTTCGGGATGTGGTTGACCGTGTAGGCGATCACGTCGCTGGTCAGCCGCAGCGAGTGCTCCGGCGGGAACACGTAGGTGCCCCGCGAGAGGTACTCCTTGATGATGTCGTTCTGCGTGGTGCCGGCGAGCTTTCCGTGCACGGCCTCGAGGTCGGCGCCCGGTCCCGCCTGCTCCTCGGCCACGACCTGGTAGAGCGCGAGCAGCCACATCGCCGTGGCGTTGATGGTCATCGAGGTGTTCATCTCCGCGAGCGGGATGTCCTCGAACAGCCGGCGCATCTCCCCCAGGTGCGGGATCGGGACGCCGACCTTGCCGACCTCGCCACGGGCGAGCGGGTGGTCCGGGTCGTACCCGGTCTGGGTCGGGAGGTCGAACGCGACGGAGAGGCCCGTCTGCCCCTTCGAGAGGTTCTTGCGGTAGAGCGCGTTGGAGTCGGCGGCCGAGCTGTGGCCGGCGTACGTGCGCATCACCCAGGGGCGGTCCTTGGTCTCGCTCATGGGCTGAGCGTACGAGCCAGGTGACCGCCGGGTAACTGGTTGTGAACTAGTCCACTCTGCCAGTCAGGTCACACGGGTCGGACGGCGGCGGGGCTGCCCTCCGCGTGCAGGACGCGGCGCAGCCGGGTGAACGCGATCGCCCGGCGCAGCGACGGCGAGCAGCCGCGCAGCGTGAGCGTGCGTCCCTCGCGCTCCATCCGGGCGCTGGCCGCCGCGAGCAGCCGCAGCGCCGTGAGGTCGACCGACTCGACGGCGGACATGTCCACGACCACATGCGGGACACCCGCCATCCGTTCGTGAAGGGCGTCCCGGACCACGGCGGTGGAGCGGCCGTCGAACCGGCCGCTCAGACACATCGTCGGACCATCGGTGGTGACGAGCATCCGGGTGCTCCCTCCGTGCCGGGTCGACCCCCCGTGGTCGTCCCTCCACCCACCATGACGCATCGGCGGGCCGAAAGGTTGCCGACACTCAGGGACGAAGATCCGGTACGTCGACCCGCGCGACGTCGACACCGAGCCCGGAGAGCATCTCGACGAAGTTCGGGTAGCCGCGGTCGATGTGGTGCGACTCGGCGACCGTGGTGGTGCCCTGCGCGGCGAGCCCGGCCAGCACCAGCGCCGCCCCGGCCCGGATGTCGTGCGCGACGACGGGGGCGCCGGACAGCAGCGGCTTGCCGCGCACCACGGCGTGGTGACCGTCGGTGCGCAGGTCGGCCCCGAGCCGGGCCAGCTCCTGCGCGAACATGAAGCGCGCCTCGAAGACGTTCTCGGTGATCATCGCGGTGCCGTCGCTGACCGCCGCCAGCGCCATCGCGAACGGCTGCAGGTCCGTCGGGAACCCCGGGTAGGGCAGCGTCACGACGTCGAACGACGCGAGCCGCCGGTCCACGCACACCCGGAAGCCGCCGTCCACGTCGTCGACGACCGCACCGGCGGACGCCAGCTTGTCGAGCACGATGTCGAGGTGGTGGGCGTTGCCGCCCTGCACCGTCAGCTCCCCGCCGGCGATCGCCGTCGCGAACGCCCAGGTGCCGGTCACGATCCGGTCCGACACCGTCGCGTGCTCGACCGGCGACAGCTCCCGGACCCCGCGCACGGTGAGCGTCGAGGTGGTGACGCCCTCGATCTCGGCGCCCATCCGGATCAGCATCTCGCACAGGTCGGAGATCTCCGGCTCGCGTGCGACGTTGTCGATGACCGTCGTACCGTTGGCCAGCACCGACGCCATCAGCAGGTTCTCGGTCGCGCCGACGCTCGGGAAGTCCAGCCAGAGATTCGCGCCGGTCAGCCGGCCGGGGACCTCCGCCACCACGAACCCGTGCTCGATGCGGACCTGGGCGCCGAGCTCGGTCAGCCCGGTGATGTGCATGTCCAGGCCGCGCGAGCCGATGTTGTCGCCGCCGGGCAGCGCCACCCGGGCTCGCCCGCACCGGGCCACCAGCGGTCCCAGCACGCTGATCGAGGCCCGCAGCCGGCGTACCAGGTCGTAGGGCGCGACGTGCCCGAGCTCGTCGGGGACGTCGATCGTCACCGTGCCGCTCCCGCTGCCGAGGCCGGCCTCCACCTCGGGATGCGTGACCGCCACCGTGCAGCCGAGCTCCTCCAGCAGCCGCGCCATCACGTGCACGTCCAGGATGTCCGGCACGTTGGTCACCGTGGTCCGGCCACGCGCCAGCAGCGCCGCCGCCATCAGCTTGAGCGCGCTGTTCTTCGCCCCGCCCACGTGCGCGCTGCCGCGCAACGGGTGCGAGAGCGGCCCCTCGGACCGCACCTGGAAAGCCTGCATCGGACCGATGCTAGTGGTCAGCCCGCACAGCCAAGGGCGTGCCTCCCGCCCTAGGGTTGCCCCATGGTCAACCTCACGCGCATCTACACCCGCACCGGCGACGGCGGCGAGACCCGCCTCGGCGACATGAGCCTCACCAGCAAGAACGACCTCCGGCTCAAGGCCTACGCGGACGTCGACGAGGCCAACGCCCACATCGGGGTCGCGCTGGCCGGCGGCGGCCTCGAGGACGCGGTCGTCGCGGTGCTCACCACGGTGCAGAACGACCTGTTCGACGTCGGCGCGGACTTCTGCACGCCGGTGGTGGAGAAGCCGGAGTACCCGCCGCTGCGCATCGAGCAGGCGTACGTCGACCGGCTCGAGGCCTGGTGCGACGAGTTCAACGCCGACCTGCCGAAGCTGCGCTCGTTCATCCTCAACGGCGGCACCCCCGGCGCCGCCCACCTGCACGTCGCCCGCACCGTCGCCCGCCGGGCCGAGCGCTCCGCCTGGGCCGCCTTCGAGGAGCACGAGGCGACCATGAACGTGCTCGCGATCAAGTACCTCAACCGGCTCAGCGACCTGCTGTTCATCCTCGCCCGGCACGCGAACCGCGCCGAGGGCGACGTGCTGTGGAAGCCGGGCGGCGAGCGCTGAGGGGGCGTTGATCAGGTGCTTGCCGTCGCGAGCGTCGTCAGACGAGGTGACTCGCAAGGCGGAGGAGCGAAGGCGATGCGAAGCATCGTCGAGCGACGACAACGCCGCGAGGTGCCCCGGATGGCGGCGCGCAGCAGGCAACCGGACTTGATCAACGTGCCCTAGGGGCTCAGCGGCGCATCGCCCGGCCGGGCGGGGCAGCCTCCAGCCAGGCGAGGAAGCCGGTCAGCGCCTCGGGGCTCATCGCCACCTCGAGCGGGCCGGAGGGGGTCTTGCAGGTCACGATGATGTGGCCGGAGTAGAGCGAGTACGCCTCCACGCCGACGGGGTCGCGCCGGCCGACGTACTCCAGCTCGGAGCGCCGGTAGCGGAACCGCGGGCGCAGGGACAGGGAGAAGATCCGGAACCACTCGAGGTCGCCGCCGGAGTAGCGGCCGACCCCCAGAATCCAGCCGCGCCCGGTCCTACCGGACCGGACGCGGACGCTGAACTCGAAGGTGCCGCCGTTGCGAGAGATCCATCGACGGCGGATGACCAGGCAGAGACCGTACAGGAGCAGCAGGAACAGGACGACCCCGACGGAGTCGACCAGCCACTCCCAGAGAGGCATCGGGTCAGGAGGCCTTCTCGGCGGCCCGCACGCGAGCCTCCGCCCAGGCGGCCTCGGCCTTCTCGAGCGCGTCGCTGTCCTCCGCGCCCTCGGTCTTGCAGCGCTCGAGGTCGAGACGTGCCTTCTCGAGGTCGATGTCGTGGGACATCTCGGCGTGCTCGGCCAGGACCGAGATCCGGTTGTTCGCCACCGACAGGAAGCCGGCGTCGACGGCGGCGATCCAGGTCTCGTTGTCCGAGGTGGTCACGTCGACGATGCCGTGCACCATCAGCGAGAGCATCGGCGCGTGGTTCGGCAGGATGCCCACGTCGCCCTCCGTCGTGCGGGCGATCACCATCTTCGCCTCGCCCGACCAGACCAGCCGGTCGGCCGCGACCAGCTCGACCTGCATCAGGTCGTCACTCACGGGGACTCCTCATCGTCTGTTGTTCCATCGGGGTGAGCCCGCCCCGCCGGGCGGGGCGGGCTCTCGTCTCCAGTGAACCTCAGAGGTTCTTCTGGATCTCGTCCCACTTCTTCTCGACGTCGTCGAGGCCACCGCACATGAAGAAGGCCTGCTCGGCGACGTGGTCGTAGTCGCCGTCGGCGATCTTGGTGAACGCCTCGATGGTGTCCTTGATCGGGACCGTCGAGCCCTCGATGCCGGTGAACTGCTTGGCGACGTAGGTGTTCTGCGACAGGAACCGCTGGATCCGGCGGGCCCGGGAGACGATGATCTTGTCCTCCTCGGACAGCTCGTCGACACCCAGGATCGCGATGATGTCCTGCAGCTCCTTGTTGCGCTGGAGGATCTGCTTGATCCGGACCGCGGTCTTGTAGTGGTCGTCGCCGATGTACTGCGCGTCCAGGATCCGCGACGTCGAGGTCAGCGGGTCCACGGCCGGGTAGATACCGAGCGACGCGATCTCGCGCGACAGCTCCGTCGTCGCGTCGAGGTGCGCGAACGTGGTGGCGGGCGCCGGGTCGGTGTAGTCGTCGGCGGGCACGTAGATCGCCTGCATCGAGGTGATCGAGTGACCGCGCGTCGAGGTGATCCGCTCCTGGAGCACACCCATCTCGTCGGCCAGGTTGGGCTGGTAGCCCACCGCGGACGGCATCCGGCCGAGCAGCGTCGACACCTCGGAGCCGGCCTGCGTGAACCGGAAGATGTTGTCGATGAACAGCAGCACGTCCTGGTTCTGCACGTCGCGGAAGTACTCCGCCATCGTCAGCGCGGACAGCGCGACCCGCAGCCGGGTGCCCGGCGGCTCGTCCATCTGGCCGAACACCAGGGCGGTCTGCCCGATGACGCCGGCCTCCTCCATCTCCGCGATCAGGTCGTTGCCCTCACGGGTGCGCTCACCGACGCCGGCGAACACCGACACACCACCGTGGTCCTTGGCGACGCGCGCGATCATCTCCTGGATCAGCACGGTCTTGCCCACGCCGGCGCCGCCGAACAGGCCGATCTTGCCGCCCAGGACGTACGGCGTCAGCAGGTCGATGACCTTGATGCCGGTCTCGAACATCTGGGTCTTCGACTCGAGCTGGTCGAAGGCCGGGGCCTTGCGGTGGATGCCCCACCGCTCGTTGACCTCGAGCTTCTCGCCCTCCTTGAGGTTCAGGCACTCGCCGAGCGTGTTGAACACGTGGCCCAGCGTGGCGTCGCCCACCGGGACCGTGATCGGCTGGCCGGTGTCCTGCACCTGCGCGCCGCGCACCAGGCCGTCGGTCGGCTGCAGCGAGATGGCGCGGACCATGCCGTCACCGATGTGCTGCGAGACCTCGAGGCTCAGCGTGCGGGTCTCCCCGCCGAGCTCGAGCTCGACCTCGAGCTTGTTGTAGATCTCCGGCATGGTGTCGCTGGGGAACTCGACGTCGACGACCGGGCCGATGACGCGGGCGATGCGACCGGTGCCGCCCGGGCCGGCGGTGGCCTCGTTGGTCTCGTTGATTGTGGCAGTCATCTCTCTCACTCACTCCCGGCGTTCGCGTCGGCCAGCGCGTTGACGCCGCCGACGATCTCGCTGATTTCCTGGGTGATCCCGGCCTGGCGGGCCTGGTTCGCGATGCGGGTGTACTTCTTGATCAGCTCTTCGGCGTTGTCCGTCGCGGACTTCATCGCCCGCTGCCGGGCGGCCAGCTCGGAGGCGGCCGCCTGCAGGAGGGCGAAGTAGATCCGGCTCTGGACGTAGCGCGGGAGCAGGGAGTCGAGCACCTCGGACGCGTTCGGCTCGAACTCGTAGAGCGGCAGCACCTCGTCGTCGGCCGGACGCTCCTCGCCCTCGACGATCTCCAGCGGCAGCAGCCGGATCGCCGTGGGCTCCTGGACGAGCATCGACCGGAAGCGCGTGTAGACCACGTGCACCTCGTCGACGTCCTTCGCGCCGTCGGGCAGCTCGACGTCCGGGTTGTCCTCGCCCGCCAGGAAGGCGGTGATCAACGCGTCGCCGATGTCGCGGGCCACTTCGTACGTCGGCTGGTCGGAGTGACCCGTCCAGCTCTCCACGATGGGACGCTGACGGAAGCTGAAGTAGGCGACGCCCTTGCGTCCGGAGACGTAGGTCTCGACCTCCTTGCCCTCCCCCTTCAGCTTCTCGGCCAGGCGCTCGGCCTCCTTGAGCACGGACGAGGAGTACGCCCCCGCCAGGCCCCGGTCGCTGGTCACGATCAGGATCGCGGCCCGCTTCGGGTCCTCCGGCTCCGTGGTCAGGGCGTGCTCCACGTTGGAGTACGTCGCGACCGCGGACACCGCACGGGTGAGCTCGCGGGCGTACGGCGCGGCGGCCTGGGCCCGCTGCTGCGCCTTGATGATGCGCGACGCAGCGATGAGCTCCATGGCCCGCGTGATCTTCTTCGTCGACTCGACGGAGCGGATCCGGGCGCGGTACTCGCGCAGCGATACGGCCATCGTCAGCCCCGCTTCTGCTTGACGATCTGCTCCTGCTCGACGTCCTCGTCCTCGAGCGCCTCGTGCTCCTCCTTGCCCGGCTTGATCGAGCCGCCCTCGGACGTCTCGAACTGGTCCAGGAAGGAGTTGTAGGCGTCCTCGAGAGCGGAGGCCGTGTCGTCGGAGAAGTCGTTCGACTCGCGGATGGACGACAGGATGCCCTCGTGCGAGCGGCGCAGGTAGTCGAGGAACTCCGACTCGAAGCGCAGCACGTCGTCGGTGGGCACCCGGTCGAGGCGACCGGTGGTGCCCGCCCACAGCGAAGCCGTCATCTCCTCGACCGGGTAGGGCGAGTACTGCGGCTGCCGGAGCAGCGCCATCAGACGCCCGCCGCGGTCGAGCTGCTGGCGCGAGGCCGCGTCGAGGTCGGAGGCGAACATCGCGAACGCCTCCATCGCGCGGAACTGCGCGAGGTCGACCTTGAGCGAGCCGGTGACCTTCTTCATGGCCTTGGTCATCGCCGCGCCGCCGACGCGAGACACCGACACGCCGACGTCGATGGCCGGGCGCTGGTTGGCCGCGAACAGGTCGGACTGCAGGAAGATCTGGCCGTCGGTGATCGAGATGACGTTGGTCGGGATGTACGCCGACACGTCGTTCGCCTTGGTCTCGACGATCGGCAGCCCGGTCATCGAGCCCCTGCCCATGTCGTCGGACAGCTTCGCGCAGCGCTCGAGCAGCCGGCTGTGCAGGTAGAAGACGTCACCCGGGTAGGCCTCACGGCCCGGCGGGCGGCGGAGCAGCAGCGACACGGCGCGGTAGGCCTCGGCCTGCTTGGTCAGGTCGTCGAACACGATCAGCACGTGCTTGCCGGCGTACATCCAGTGCTGGCCGATGGCCGAGCCGGTGTACGGCGCGAGGTACTTGAAGCCCGCCGAGTCGGAAGCCGGGGAGGCCACGATGGTGGTGTACTCCAGCGCACCGGCCTCCTCGAGCGCGCCACGCACCGCGGCGATGGTGGAGCCCTTCTGGCCGATCGCGACGTAGATGCAGCGGACCTGCTTGTCCGGGTCGCCGGACTCCCAGTACTGCCTCTGGTTGATGATCGTGTCGATCGCGATGGTCGACTTGCCGGTCGAGCGGTCGCCGATGATCAGCTGGCGCTGGCCGCGGCCGATCGGGGTCATCGCGTCGATCGCCTTGATGCCGGTCGCGAGCGGCTCGTGCACCGACTTGCGGTGCATCACGCCGGGTGCCTGGAGCTCGAGAGCACGGCGGCCCTCGCTCTCGATCTCACCGAGACCGTCGATGGGCTTGCCGAGCGGGTCGACGACGCGACCCATGTAGGCGTCGCCCACGGGGACCGAGAGGATCTCGCCGGTGCGGCGCACCGTCTGGCCCTCCTCGATGCCCTCGAAGTCACCCAGGATGACGACACCGATCTCGCGGGTGTCGAGGTTCAGGGCGATGCCGAGCGTGCCGTCCTCGAACTCGAGCAGCTCGTTGGCCATCGCGGAGGGCAGGCCGGAGACACGCGCGATGCCGTCGCCGGCCTCCGCGACCCTGCCGACCTCTTCCCGGCTGGCGGTCTCGGGCTTGTAGTCCGACACGAACCGCTGGAGTGCGTCGCGGATCTCCTCCGGACGGATCGAAAGCTCCGTCATTTCCTCTTCCCTGCTTCCTTGGGCTCTGTCTCAGTGCTGTGGTCTGTGTGGTGCCGGCTGACGCGTCAGCCGGCGAGCTGCCGTCGCGCCTCGTCGAGGCGGGCGGCCACGGTGCCGTCGATCACTTCGTCCCCGATGGAGACCCGCACGCCACCGAGGACGGCGGGGTCGACGACGACGTTGAGGTGCACCGGCCGGGAGTACTGCGCGGCGAGCGCCTCCTGCAGCCGGGTCTGCTCCTGGCCGTCGAGGTCGCGGGCGACCCGGACGGTGGCGACCAGCCGGTTGCGGTGCTCGGCCGCGATCTTCTGGTAGCTCTCGAGCGCCACCGCGACCGTGCGGTGCGACCCGCTGACCGCCTGCTCGGCCAGCCGGAGGGTGGCCGAGGTGGCCTTGCCGTCGAGCAGGTCGCGCAGCAGCCGTCGCTTGTCCGCGACGTCTCGGGCCGGGTCGGAGAGCGAGTCGCGCAGCTCCGGGCTGGCGGAGACGAGCCGCTCGAACGCGAACAGCTCGTTCTCCAGCTCGTCGGCCTTGCCCTTCTGCTCGGCGCCGCGGACGACCGCGACGACCCCGAGGTGCTCGAGGGCGTCCGGCAGGTCCCGCGTCGCCGCCCAGCGCCGTCCCGCGGCCGTGGCCACGAGGTCGGTCGACGCCGGGTCGAGCTGCTCGCCGAAGATCCCGCGCAGCAGGCCCGACTTGGCCTCCGGTGTCACCGACAGGTCGGTGGCGACCCGGCGCAGGCCGGGCTCGCGGCGCAGCACCTCGGCGACGGCGAACAGGTCGTCGCCGATCCGGGACGCGTCCGCGCCGCCCTCGACCGCTCTGCCGAGGGCCTCGGTCAGGGCGTGGAGGGAGTCGGAGGAGGCGCCCTGCATCAGTGCGCTCCGTTCCCGTGCGCCCCGTCGACCGACGGCTGGCTCTCGAGGTCGGCGAGGAAGCGCTCGACGACGCGACGCTGACGCGACTCGTCCTCCAGCGACTCACCCACGATGCGCCCGGCGAGCGAGGTGGCGAGCGAGCCCACCTCGGTGCGGAGCGAGGTGACCGCGTGCTGGCGCTCGGCCTCGATCTGCGTGTGCGCGTGCTCGACGATGCGTGCCGCCTCGGTCTGCGCCTGCTCGCGCATCTCCGCGACGATCGAGGCACCCTGCTCGCGCGCTTCCTCGCGGATGCGGGCGGCCTCGTGCCGGGCTTCGCCGAGCTGCTGCTCGAGCTCGGCCAGCTTGGCGTCGGCCTCGGCCTGCTTGGTCTCGGCCGCCTGCAGGCCGCCCTCGATGGCGGCCGTCCGGTCGGCGAAGGTCTTCTCGAAGTTCGGTACGACGAACTTCTTGACAGCGAAGAACAGCAGTCCGAAGACGACCAGCGCCAAGATGACCTCGACCCACTCGACGGCGAGAGGGCTGGGCTCGTGGCCTCCCTCTCCTGCGGCGAGGATCCAGTTCATGGTGGTGGTCCTTCGTCAGTGACGTGGTGCGGTGGTCAGAGCACGAACGCGAGGGCGATACCGATGATGGCCAGCGCCTCGGCGAGGGCGAAGCCCAGGATCGCGATCGACTGGAGACGGCTCTGCGCCTCCGGCTGCCGGGCGACGCCGTTGATGTAGGCGGCGAAGATCAGGCCGATACCGATACCAGGACCGACTGCGGCGAGGCCGTAGCCGATCATGTTCAGGGAGCCGGTCATGGCTTGTTTCCTTTCGGTTGTTTCACTCGTTCGGGGTGCTGAAATCGGGGTGTTTCTCAGTGCTCTTCTGCGAGCGCACCTGAGATGTACATCGCGTTGAGCAGGGTGAAGACGTAGGCCTGGAGGAACTGCACCAGCAGCTCCAGGAAGGCGATCGCGATCGCGAGCACCCAGGCCAGGATGCCGACGGGCTTGATGAGCGTCGCGCCGTGGATCAGGAGGTACTCGCCACCGGTCGCGAACAGCAGCGCCAGGATGTGGCCGGCGAACATGTTGGCGAACAGACGCAGAGCCAGCGTGATCGGCCGGACGATCAGGTTGGAGAAGAACTCCAGCGGGACGATCAGCGCGAGGATCGGGCCGGTCACGCCACCGGGGACGGTCTGCAGCTTGAGGTAGCCGGCGAAGCCGTGGCGGCGGATGCCGACGTAGTTGTAGATGACCCACGAGAGCCCGGCGAGCGCGTAGGCCATCGAGGCCCGGCTGAAGGTCGGGAACTGGATGAACGGGATCGAGCCGAACCAGTTGTTGACCAGGAGGAAGAAGAAGAGCGCGACGAGGTACGGCACGAAGGGCATGAAGTCCTTGCTGCCGATGATGTCGCGACCGAGACCGTTGCGGACCGAGGCGTACATCGTCTCGCCGGCGTACTGGAGCTTGCCGGGGACCATGGAGCGCTGACGGGAGGCTGCGTAGAAGAACCAGAAGACCACGACGGCGGCGACCACCAGCAGCAGCATCGGCTTGGTGACGTCGATGCCGCCCAGGGAGAACGCCGGAGGCAGGTCGAAGCTGCCCGGGCCGGGGGCGACGAAGCCCTCCCCCTCCGCGGTGCGAACGAGGCTTCCTGCGATGGTCACGTGAGTACCCCTACTTCTGTTCCTTCTGCCGCCGAGGCAGAGCGTCGAACCGAGCAATCGTCATGTAGATGCCGAGGCCTGCCCCGAGCAGAATCCCGATGGCCACCAGGAACGAGGTCCCGAGCCACCGGTCCGCGAGCCAGCCGAGGCCGCCGTACAGGAAGACACCTGAGACCAGGTAGCTGAACGCGTGCCACGGGTCCCCGCCGCGGGGTGGAGGAGGCTGCGAGGGCTGCTGGGTCATCGCACGCCGGACGATAGCAGCAGGTCAGCGTCATCGCGCACTCGCCTCCTGCCCGTCGGAGGGGGCCTCGGGAAGGTCGTAGAGAGGCATCCGCGCGCGGGTCGCGGAGGCGATGTGCGCGACCAGCCAGACCAGCGTCGCGGCGATCACGGCGCCACCGACCCAGGCCCGGTCGACGGTGTCCCCGACGAGGCCGCTGCGGTCGATCCCGGTCAGCACGAGCGCGACCAGCGCGACCTCGAGCGTGTAGGTGAGCATCGCGACCAGCAGCGAGGCGGTGGGGCTCACGGAGGCCACGGCGTTGACGACCACGGCGCCCGTGGCGAAGAAGACCAGGACGATGCCGGCGCCGAGGAGGGCGCCGAGGGCGGCCGGAGAGCCGGAGAGAAGGGCCCCGAGGAGAGCGCCGAGGAGACCCACACCGAGCGTGACGAGTGCCGCGGACCGCACCTGGCCACCCGCGGTCACCGGCCTGGCAGGCCGGGCTGGGGACCCGTTGGTCACTGGTGCGGTCGTCATCGTTGGCGGCCGATCTGTGGGGCTTGCGGGGGCGGCGTCCGGGGCGTCCCAGAAGGTGATCCTGAGCGTTTCCTGAACGCTTGTGAAAACTAGCACAAAGTCCGGAGACCCGAAAATCGCGGTTCTCCACCTACACCCTCACGTAGGCGAAATGTGCCGTCAACGTCGCGCGAGGAGCGCGTCTCACCCTCCGATATCGGGCGCGAGCAGGCTCACGCGGGAGTGCGCGGTCGCTGCACCCGCGGCACCACGAACGTGAGCACCACGGTGAGCACCACCCACGCCCCGAGCAGCAGCGTGGTCAGGCGGCTGGCGTACAGGCTGGCCAGCACCCCGCCGAAGGCGATGAGCCCCGCCCACAGCCACATGATCAGCACGGCGCGACGGTGCGAGTGACCGATCTCCAGCAGCCGGTGGTGCAGGTGCTGCTTGTCCGGGGCGAACGGCGAGCGGCCCGCGCGCGTACGTCGGATCACCGCCAGCACCAGGTCCGCGAAGGGCACGATCAGGATCGAGATCGGCAGCAGGATGGGCAGCAGGGTCGGCAGCAGGCTGGCCTGGGTGCCGCCGGCGCCCTGGCTCATGTCCACCGTGGCGAACTGGCCGGTGAGCGTGAGGGCGGACCCGGACAGCACCAGCCCGATCAGCATCGACCCGGAGTCGCCCATGAAGATCCGGGCCGGGAAGAAGTTGTGCGGCAGGAAGCCGATGCAGGCCCCGCCCAGCGCCGCGCACAGCAGCGCCCCGCTGATCGCCAACGTCTCGTCGTTGACGTCGGCGAGCTTGTAGGCGAACGCGAAGAACGCGACCGCGCCGATGCCGACCACGCCGGCGGCGAGCCCGTCGAGGCCGTCGACGAAGTTCACGGCGTTGACGGTGGCCACCACCACGATGACGCTCACCAGAGCCGCTTGCGTCGGGTCCGGGATGAACTGCCCGCGGCCGGGGATCTGGAAGGCGAAGTACTGCACCTGGTTGAGCACCAGGAAGCCGGCCGCGAGCACCTGGCCGCCGAGCTTGGTCAGCGCGTCGAGCTCGAAGAGGTCGTCGAGCACCCCGAGCACGCAGATCATCGCTCCCCCGAGCAGCACGATCCGGGTGTCGTGGAAGACCTGCCTGTCGCTCAGCGAGAGGAACGGCAGCCGGTGCGCGACGAGGTACGCCGCCCCGAGCCCGCCGAGCATGGCCACACCGCCGAAGTACGGGATCGGCACCGCGTGCACGTCCCGGTCCCGGACGCGGGCCACCGCGCCGGTGCGCAGCGCGACCTCCCGCGCCACCACACCGAGCAGGTAGGTGACGACGGCCGCGACCAGGAAGACGGTGAGGTACTCACGCACGGGCGGCGGCCGTGTCTCGAGGGGATGCGGTCATGGCGGGTGTGGCATCCGCGCCCGGTCCGGCAAGGCCGAGTCGCGAGAGCGCAGCGGGCTGCGCCGAGCGGCGAGAACGCCGCCGGCCGGGATGCGGGGCCGCAGACGCGACCGCAGACGCGAGAGACACGGCCTAACCCTCGTCGGTGATCTCGACGCCCAGCGGGGCGACGATCTCGTTGAGCCGCTCGAGGGACACGGCGCCGAGCCGCAGCACCCGTCCGGTGGGGCCGGTGACGTCGACGATCGTGGACGGCTCCGAGCCGGGGGTCGGCCCGCCGTCGATGATGACCGCGACCCGGCTCCCGAGCATCTGCTGGGCCTGGTCGGCGTCGGTCGCAGCGGGCATGCCGGTGCGGTTCGCACTGCTCACGGCCAGCGGGCCGGTGCGCGAGAGCAGCTCGAGCGCGACCTCGTGGTCGGGCATCCGCACCGCGACGGTGCCCCGGGTGTCCCCCAGGTCCCACTGGAGCGACGGCTGCTGGCGGCAGACCAGGGTCAGCGGGCCGGGCCAGAGCTCGGTGATCAGGGCACGGGCGTAGGACGGGATGCCGACGGCCAGCGCGTCGAGGGTGGTCGGCGCGGACACCAGCACCGGCGGCGGCATCTCGCGGCCGCGGCCCTTGGCGGCCAGCAGCCGGCTCACGGACTCGGCGTCGAAGGCGTCGGCGCCGATGCCGTAGACGGTGTCGGTGGGCAGCACCACGAGCTGCCCGCGCTGGACGGCGAGGGCGGCGTTGGCGATCCCGGCCTCCCGCTCGGTCTCGTCGGCGGTGGAGAAGCGCTGCGCGGCGGGCTCGTCCACCGTTTCGTCGGTCACCTCGGGCACCCCGTCATCGTGCCAGCCGGGCGGTCAGGAAGCGCGGGCGACCTGCCAGGTCCCGGTGGTCGCGTACGTCGGACCAGCGGCCCGTCGCCGCGAACACGGCCGGCGCGGACTCCCCCTGCACGTCGGCGTGCTCGGCGCCGGCCACCCCGGAGCGGCGGAGCAGCCGGGCCGCGACCCGCTCGAGGATGCGCATCGCGACCAGCCCGTCGTCACCGGAGAACAGCGCGAGCTCGGGGTCGTGGTCGCGCGCCTCGGGGGCGACGGACTCGTAGGCCTCGAGCGGGATGTAGGGCGGGTTGCAGACGACCACGTCGACCGTGCCGTCGAGGTCGGGGAACGCGTCGGCCATGTCGCCGTGGCGCAGGTCCACCCCGGAGCCGGTGAGGTTGCGGGTGGCCCAGGTGTGCGCGGGCTCCCCCAGCTCGACGGCGTGCACCTCCGCGGCCGGCACCTCGGTCGCCACCGAGAGGGCGATCGCGCCGGAGCCGGTGCAGAGGTCGACCACGACCGGCACCCGGCCGGTGTTGACGACGGCCTGCGCCTGCTCGACGGCCCACCCGGCGAGCAGCTCGGTCTCGGGACG
Organism: uncultured Actinomycetota bacterium; assembly: GCA_963827435.1. Classification (GTDB taxonomy): domain Bacteria; phylum Actinomycetota; class Actinomycetes; order Propionibacteriales; family Nocardioidaceae; genus Nocardioides_B. The sequence goes on along the minus strand of CAWHAU010000014.1, from coordinate 228,905 downwards.
CGGGACGAAGACGCCGGGTCCCACCGCCAGCTCGACGTGCCGGAAGGCCGCCGTGCCGGTCAGGTGCTGGAGCGGCTCACGGGCGGCGCGGCGGGCGACCAGGACGTCGTACGCCTGGGTCTGGGCGGGCGTGAGGTCGGGCTCGAACGGGAGCCGTGCGCGGGTCGTCCCGAGCACGTGCGCCAGCAGCTCGTCGGCGTCGAAGTCCGGGCTGGGGACACCGGCCTCGGCCAGGGTGCGGGCCGCCTCGCGCCGCACGGTCACTGCTCGAGGGCCTCGAGCCGGGCCGCGAGGTCCGCCTCGACGCACGACGTGACGACCGCCTCCAGGTCGCCGTCGAGCACGCTGTCGAGGTTGTAGGACTTGTAGCCGGTGCGGTGGTCGGAGATCCGGTTCTCCGGGAAGTTGTAGGTGCGGATCCGCTCGGAGCGGTCGACGGTGCGCACCTGCGAGCGCCGGGCGTCCGAGGCCTCGGCGTCGGCGGCGTCCTGGGCCGCCTGGAGCAGCCGCGCCCGCAGGATGCGCATGGCCTGCTCGCGGTTCTGCAGCTGGCTCTTCTCGTTCTGGCAGCTGACCACGATGCCGGTGGGCAGGTGGGTGATGCGCACCGCGGAGTCCGTGGTGTTGACCGACTGGCCGCCGGGACCCGACGACCGGAAGACGTCGACCCGGATGTCCTTCTCCTCGATGGAGACGTCGACCTGCTCGGCCTCGGGCATCACCAGCACGCCGGCGGCCGACGTGTGCACGCGGCCCTGGCTCTCGGTGACCGGGACCCGCTGGACCCGGTGCACGCCGCCCTCGAACTTCAGCAGCGCGTACGGCGCCTCCCCCGGCTCAGGGGTGCCCTTCGCCTTCACGGCGACGGTGACGGACTTGAAGCCGCCGAGGTCGGACTCCGTGGCGTCGAGCTGCTCGGTCTTCCAGCCGCGCCGCTCGGCGTAGCGGGTGTACATCCGGAGCAGGTCGCCGGCGAACAGGGCGGACTCCTCGCCGCCCTCGCCGGACTTGATCTCCAGCAGCGCGTCCTTGGAGTCGGCCGGGTCGCGGGGCACCAGGAGGTGCCGCAGCCGCTCCTCGGCGTGCTCGCGCCGTCCCGCCAGCACCTCGGCCTCCTCGGCGAAGGACGCGTCCTCGGCGGCGAGCTCGCGAGCGGCCTCGATGTCGTCACCGAGCCGGCGCCAGTCGTCGTAGGTCCGCACGATGGCCGACAGCTCGGCGTAGCGCTGGTTGAGCCGCTTGGCCAGGCCCTGGTCGGCGTGGATCGACGGGTCGGCGAGCCGCTGCTCGAGCTCGGCGTGCTCGTTCACGAGTGCGTCGACGGCCTCGAACACGCTGACCTCCCTGGGCTGGAAACCGGTCCCGGACACATGCAGAGCGCCGGCCTCCCACCCATGGAGGGGTGCGGAGGCCGGCGCTGCGGTGGTGCTACTTCTTCTTCGCCTGCTGCGCGGCGGCGTAGCGCTTCTCGAACCGGGCGACGCGACCGCCGGTGTCGAGGATCTTCTGCTTGCCGGTGTAGAACGGGTGGCACTGCGAGCACACGTCCGCGTGGATGGTGCCGCTGGTGGCCGTGCTCCGCGTGGTGAACGTGTTGCCGCAGGTGCAGGTCACCTGGGTCTCGTTGTACGCGGGGTGGATGTCCTTCTTCATGGTTTCCTCTCGGGGTAACGGTCGCCGGGTCGTCCTGCCGCGTGAAGCGGACGTGAACCGGAACCAGCCATCTAGTGTGCCAGGGAGTGCGCACCGCACGCCAATCGATGCCCCTGCACGGGACTCAACGGCGGGAGGGGGCGGTTTCTTCCCGTTCCGGCGACGCCGACGCGGCCAGCGGCAGCACCATCCGGACCGTCGTTCCCTCTCCCTCGACCGAGTCGACCTCCAGCCGGCCGCCGTGGTTCTCCACGATCGTGCTGACGATGCGCAGGCCGAGCCCGGTGCCGGTGATCTCGGCGTCCACGGCGTTCGAGGCCCGGAAGAAGCGGGTCGCCAGGTTGCCCATGTCGGCCTCCGGGATGCCGATGCCGTGGTCGGCCACCTCCAGCACGGCGTCCGGGCCGTCGCGCCGTACCTCCAGGGTGACCTCGCCCCCGTCCGGGGAGAACTTCACGGCGTTGGACAGCAGGTTGAGCAGGGCGCGGGAGAGCTGGCTGGCGTCACCGCGCGTCACCATCGGGTGCGACGGGACCACCTCGCGCAGGGTGACTCCGCGGATCTGGGCGGTCGGCCGGAGGTCGTGGGCGGCGTCGGTCGCCAGGTGGTTGAGGTCGAGGACGTCGAAGGTGCTGCGGAAGGCCTGCGACTCCACCTGCGAGAGGGTGAGCAGGTCCTCGATCAGGGCCTGGAGCCGCTGCACGTTGCGGCTCACCACCCGGAGCATGTCCATCTGCTGGGGGGTGAGACGTTCGAGGAAGCCGTCCTCGAAGAGCTCGACGTAGCCGGCGATGCTGGTCAGCGGGGTGCGCAGCTCGTGGGAGACGTTCGAGACGAAGTCGGACTTGGCCCGGTCGAGCGTCTCCAGGCGCTCGACGGCCTGCCGCTCCAGCACGAGCAGCCGGGCGTTCTGCTCGGCGAAGTTGTTCAGCGCCTCCCCCACCCGCCGGACCTCACGGGGGCCGGCGACGGTGGTGCGGGCCTCCGTGTCTCCGGCCGCCAGCCGGTCGACCGTCTCCTGCATCTCCACGAGCGGCCCGCTGATCCGGGCGGCCACCCGGCGGGCGAACAGCGCGGCAACCGCGCCGAGCACGGCGACGAACACCAGGATCGCCACGATCCAGGGCATCTCCCGCACGGCGGCCAGCCGGGACCGCTCGAGGGACGCCGACAGCTTGGTGCCGACCGCCGCGTTGGCCGCGCGCACCTGGTCGAACTTCTGCTTGCCGACCAGGAACCGCTGGTGGCTGACGTTCGCGGGGCCGGCGGGCAGGTCGAGCCGCGGTTCGGCGTACGTCGCGAACCAGTCCTCGACCGCGGCGTCCTGACGGGCCACGTCCCGGCGCAGGTCCGGGTGCTGCTCGGCGTACTGCTGGAGCCGCAGCTGCTCACGGACCACCTGGCTGCGAGCGGAGCGGTAGGGCTCGAGGAAGGTCTCGTCGTCGGTGGCGACCCACCCCCGCAACCCGGTCTCGGCATCCGTCATGTGCTGGAGCACGGCCTCGTTGGCGTCGGCGGCGGGCAGGATCTCGTCGGTCAGCCGGTTGACCGTCGACGTGGCGACCACGACCCCGACCAGCCCGGTGAGACCGGCGACCGCCACGAGCAGGACCATGCCGAGGACGACGAGCCGGACCTGCGTGGTGATCCCGCTCAGCCCGCTGCTCACGTCTTCCCCAGCCCGCGGCGTTGCATGTCGCCCCAGTCGTGCTTCGTCCCCCGCCAGGCCTCGAGCGAGCCGCCCATCCGCCACCAGGCGTTGACCTGCCGGTAGCCGATGTTCTCCTCCAGCGACGCCCAGACCGCGATGGCCAGGTCCCGCAACCCGCGGTAGCGACGGAAGGAGAGCTCCTCGATCACCAGCGCGGCCAGGGTGAGCACCACGGCGTACAGCAGGGAGGTCGCCAGCAGCACCCAGATCACGTCCTGGTTGACCAGCTCCAGGTGGGTGAGCCCCAGGGCGTCCGCGCCCATCAGCACCAGCGCGACGGCCAGGAAGACGACGCCGAACACCTCGACGAACGGCGCCATCAGCTCGAACGCCACGAACCACGGCATCGACACCATGCCGACGATCCCGTAACGCGGCCGCAGCACCATCCCCTTGTGCTTGGACAGGATCTCGGTGAGGCCGCGGTGCCAGCGTCGACGCTGCTTCCGCAGCACCGCGCGGTCCTCGGGCGCCTCCGTCCAGGCCACCGGCTCGGCCACGAAGACCACCCGGCCGTCGAGGTCGTTGTCCCCGATCCAGCGGTGCAGCCGGACCACCAGCTCGGCGTCCTCGCCGATGCAGTCGGTGGCCAGCCCGCCGAGCTGGAGCAGCACGTCCTTGCGGAACACCCCGAACGCGCCGGAGATGATCAGCAGGCCCCCGATCCGGGACCAGCCCGTGCGGCCGATGAGGAACGCGCGGAGGTACTCCACCACCTGGATCCTGGGCAGCCAGCGGTTCGGCATCCGCACCTTGGTGACCCGGCCGCGCGAGATCCGCGAGCCGTTCGCCACCCGGACCACGCCGCCGGAGGCCATCACCCGCTCGGGGTCGTCGGCGAACGGCCGGGACACGTGCAGCAGCGCGTCGGGGTCGAGCAGCGAGTCGGCGTCGACCATGCACACCAGCTGCTTGCGGGCCGCGTTGATGCCGACGTTGAGGGCGTCCGCCTTGCCGCCGTTGGTCTTGCGCACCAGCAGCACGTTGTTCGCGCCGCGGCGCGAGAGGTACGTCGCGGTGACGTGCCCCTTCGTGACGATGTCGGTCGGCACCACGATCGGCACCTCGACCATGTCGAAGGCGGCGATCAGCTGCTCGGACGTGTCGTCCTTCGAGCCGTCGTCGATCACCACCACCTCGAAGTCCGGGTAGCGCAGCGCGGTCATCGCCTGCACCGACTCGACGATGCCGGCGCTCTCGTTGTAGGCCGGCATCAGGATCGAGATGCCCGGCGTCAGCGGCTCGGAGAACGTCTCGTCGTAGGCCGCGAAGTCGACGCGTCGCAGGTACGCCCAGAAGTCCGCCACCGCCAGCAGCGTCAGGACCAGGAAGCTCGTGTTGATCAGCACCGAGTAGGCGATGAAGAACCAGCCGAACGCGTTCAGCCCCCAGCCCAGGACCGCCAGCCCGTCCACGTCAGACCCCCTGCCGGACGCGATGCACGGCGAGCGCCTCGGCGGCGTAGGGCGAGGGGGACGCCGCCAGCGCGCTGCGCCCCGGCTCGCCGAGCCGCAGCAGCGCCCCCGCGACGGCACGCGAGGTGAGGTGGTGCCGGTCGCGCAGCGACTCGGCCAGCCGTACGGCGGCGCGGGTGTCCCCGATCCGTCCGATCGACGCGGCGGCAGCGACACGGAGGTCCGGGTCGGTCTCCCGCATCGCCCGCAGCAGGGGCTCGACCGCCTCGGGAGAACCGAGCGCCCCCAGCGCCTGGGCCGACGCGACCGCGAGCCCGGGCTGGTCGCGGTCCTCGAGCGCCACGGTCAGCAGGGGTACGGCGGACACGTCACCGAGCGCACCGAGGCCGATGGCCGTCAGCGCCGCACGGCGGTTGTCGTGCGGGTCGCTCACGCTGTGCAGGAGCTCGCGGCGCAGGGTCGGGGCGGCGGCCTCGCCGATCCGGTCCACCGCGGCGAGCACGTCCCGGCTCAGCCGCGGGTCGGCGGTGACCGCGTCGAGCAGCGGCGGCACCGCGAGCGGGTCCCCGATCTGGCCGAGGGCACGGACCGCGGTCCGTCGTACGAGGAAGGCCTTGTCGTGCAGCAGGCCCAGCAGCTGGGAGACGGCGTCGGCCTGGGCGAGCGCGCCGAGCCGGTGCGCCCCGCGCGCTCGGCGGACCTGCGACCGGGACCGGGCCAGGGCCGCGGCGTGGGCGGCCGCGCCCTTGCTCAGCAGCAGGGTGACCAGCGCGTCGTGCGAGTCGCCCTTGACCTTGGGGATCATCGCGAACGCCTGGTCCTCGACCTGCACCCAGGCCGGGCCGGTGCGGCTGCGCAGCTCGGTGCGCGCCAGGCCGGCCTCGTCCGGCTCCCCCATCAGCGCCGTGAGGATCACCGTGCGGACCTCGCCGTGCCGGGCCTCGCGGCGCCGCTCGTGCAGCTCACGCCCGAGGCGGACCGCGAACAGGCCGACCACCATGAGCACGGCGGTGAGGCCGAGGACGAGGAAGAGGGCGAGGACGAGCTGTCTCACGCCCGGCTCCGCGCGAGGACCGCGGCCACGCGGGACGCCAGCTCGCGCGGGCTGAACGGCTTGACGACGTAGTCGTCGGCGCCGGCCCCGAAACCCTGCTCGATGTCGGACTCCTGGGCGCGCGCGGTCAGCAGGATGACCGGGACCCGGGCCAGCCGCGGGTCGAGCCGCAGCGCGCGGGTCGCGTCCAGGCCGCCCATCCCCGGCATCATCACGTCGAGCACGACGAGGTCAGGCGTGGCCGCCTGGCAGGCCTCCACCGCCGCGGCGCCGTCCTCGACGGCCTGGACGTCGTGACCGGCCTGGCGGAGCTTGAACACCACCAGGTCGCGGATGTCGGCATCGTCATCGGCGACGACGATCCTGGCCATGACCCGACTCCTGGAGACGTAGCGAGCAGAGGTTGCTGAAGTGACGTGAGGTGCGCGGGAAGCATAGCGAGAGGGGCGGACCCGGCGAACCGGGTCCGCCCCTCGGCGGTGTGCTCTGCTGCCGGGCCGCGTCGGCGCCCCGGTCGTGGACTCAGTCCTTGTCGCGACCGTTGCCGGCCGTCGGCGTGGTCTTCTGCACCTGGGTGAGGAACTCGATGTTGCTCGAGGACTTCTTCAGCCGCTCCAGCAGCAGCTCGAGGGCCTGCTGGCCGTCGAGGCCGGAGAGCACGCGGCGGAGCTTCCAGATGATGGAGAGCTCCTCCTTGCTCATCAGGAGCTCCTCGCGACGGGTGCCGGACTGCACGGCGTCGATCGCCGGGAAGATCCGCTTGTCCGCGAAGTCGCGGCGCAGCCGGATCTCCATGTTGCCGGTGCCCTTGAACTCCTCGAAGATCACCTCGTCCATCTTCGAGCCGCTCTCGATCAGCGCGGTCGCGAGGATGGTCAGCGAGCCGCCGTCCTCGATGTTGCGCGCGGCGCCGAAGAACCGCTTCGGCGGGTAGAGCGCGGCGGAGTCGACACCACCGGACAGGATCCGGCCGCTGGCCGGCGCGGCCAGGTTGTAGGCCCGGCCCAGCCGGGTGATGCCGTCGAGCAGCACGACCACGTCGTGGCCGAGCTCGACGAGCCGCTTGGCCCGCTCGATCGCCAGCTCGGCGACCGCGGTGTGGTCGCTGGCCGGGCGGTCGAAGGTCGAGGAGATGACCTCGCCCTTCACGGAGCGCTCGAAGTCGGTGACCTCCTCCGGGCGCTCGTCGACCAGCACGACCATGAGGTGGCACTCGGGGTTGTTGGTGGTGATCGAGTTCGCGATCGACTGCATGATCATCGTCTTGCCGGCCTTCGAGGGCGAGACGATGAGGCCGCGCTGGCCCTTGCCGATCGGGGCCGCGATGTCGATGACGCGACCGATCAGGTTCGACGACTCGGTCTCGAGGCGGAGCCGCTCGGAGGCGTAGAGCGGGGTCAGCTTCTGGAACTCGATGCGGCCCTTGGCGACCTCGGGGTCGGCGCCGTTGATGGTGTCGATGCGCACCATCGGGTTGAACTTCTCCTTGCGGTCGCCCTCGCGCGGCTGGCGGACCTGGCCGGTGACGGCGTCGCCGCGACGGAGGCCGAACTTGCGGACCATCGAGAGCGAGACGTAGACGTCGTCCGGGCCGGGCAGGTAGCCGCTGGTGCGGACGAACGCGTAGTTGTCCAGCACATCGAGGATGCCGGCGGCCGGCACGAGCACGTCGTCCTCGAGGACCTGGGTGTCCGGCTCGTTGCGGCTGCCGCGCCCGGCGCTGCGGTCGTTGCGGTCGTTGCGGTCCCCGCGGTCGCGGCCCCGGCGGCGCCGGTTGCGGCGGCTGCCGTCGTCGTCGCGGTTGCTCCGGTTGTCGTTCCGGTTGTCGGTGCGACCCTGGGTGCCGCCACCCTGGTTGCGGTCCCGGTTGTCGTTCCGGTTGTCGCTGCGGTTGTCGTTCCGGTTGTCGTTCCGGTTGTCGCTGCGGTTGTCGCTGCGGTTGTCGCTGCGGTCGTTGTTCCGGTTGCCGCCGTCGTTGCCGCGGTCCCGGTTCTCGCTGCGGTTGTCGCTGCGGCCCTGCTGCTCGTCGCCGCCGCGGTTGTCGCTCCGGTTGCCGCCGTCGTTGCCGCGGTCCCGGTCGTTGCTGCGGTCGTCGTTGCGGTCCTGGCGGCGCTCGCCGCGGGACTCGGCCGGCGCCTCGCCGGAGGACTTCGCCTCGGGGGCGCTCTGCTGGTTGCCGGACTGGTTGCCGGACTGGTTGCCGGACTGGTTGCCCGACTGGGCGGCCTTGATCGCGTCGATCAGCTGGCTCTTGCGCATGCCGCCGGCGCCCTTGATACCCAGACCACCCGCCATCTGCTTCAGCTCGGGGAGCAGCATGCCGGAGAGCCCGGCCGCCCGGCGCTTGGCGCCGCCCGCCACCGGCGCCGCGGCGCTCTCGGTGGACCCAGCGTTCGACGCAGGGGTGGTGATGGTTGATTCCGCCACGTGAGGTCCTTCCCACGTTCGGGCCGATCCGGGTGTGCCGGCGGCCTCGTTCAGTGTGGTTCCACGCGCTCCGACCTGGGACCTCCCCGGCGTCAGACACCGAGACGCGTCGCAGGGCGAGAAGTGCGGGAGAGAAATCGCGACCAAGTGGATCGCTGGGCGGTGCGTCGCACGCACCACGACCACCGGCGCAGCAGCAGCCTAGCACTACTGCCTGTGCCGAGTGTCACGGATCCCAACACCGGCGGGTTGCGAATTTATTCCGGTAGAGCGACCCGGGCGCCGTCCCGGTCGACCGCCAGGGAGAGCGCCCGCCAGCCCTCGGGAGCCCGGGCCGCCACCGCGTCCTGGTCCCGGGTGCCGGTGAACACCAGCACCGTGGGGCCCGCCCCGGACACCACCGCCGGCAGGCCGTCGGCGCGCAGCGAGCGGACCAGCGCGAGCGTCTTCGGCATGGCCGGCTCCCGGTGCTCCTGGTGCAGGCGGTCCTCGGTGGCGGCCAGCAACAGCTCGGGCTGACGGCCCAGGGCGGCGACCAGCAGGGCCGCCCGCCCGGCGTTCGCGGCGGCGTCGGCGTGGCTGACGGTGGCCGGCAGCAGTCCCCGGGCCACGGCCGTCTCCACGCCGTCCGGCGGCACGAGCACCACCACAGAGACCCGCGGATCCACGGCGAGCGTGGTCGCCCGGAACCGGTCGGACTCACGCCAGGCGACGGTGAAGCCGCCGTACATCGCCGGCGCCACGTTGTCGGGGTGTCCCTCGAGGTCGGCCGCCAGCGCGAACAGGGCGTCGTCGTCGAGCAGCAGCGACCCGCCGCCGACCAGCCCCCTGGCGACGCTGACACCGGCCACGATCGCGGCCGACGACGAGCCGAGCCCCCGGGCGTGCGGGACGACGTTGGTGCAGGTGAGGCGGATGCCGGGCACCCGGGCGCCCATCCGCTCGAAGGCGGCGCACATGGCGCGGTAGACGAGGTGCCGCTCGTCGAGGGGGACGCTGCCCTCCCCCTCGCCGGAGACGCTGACCTCCACGCCGGGCCGGTCGACCACCTCGGCGGTGACGATGTCCCGGTGCCCGAGCGCCAGGCCGAGCGCGTCGAACCCGGGACCGAGGTTGGCGCTCGTCGCCGGCACGGAGACCGTGACCGGCCCCGAGACGTACGTCGTCACCGCAGCCCCGCGGCCTCGGCGGCGGCGTGCACGTCGGCGTCCACGACGGTGTCGACGAGCCCGGTGAACGTGGACAGGGCGGTGTCGATGTCCTTGAGGCCGTGGCCGGTGACCGTCACGACGAGCCGCTGCCCGTCGTACGACGTGCCCTCCTTGACCTCACGGAGCAGGCCCGCGATCCCGGCCGCGGAGGCGGGCTCGACGAACACGCCGTCGGAGGCCGCGAGCTCGACCTGCGCGGCGAGGATCTCGTCGTCGGAGACGGACCGGAAGCGGCCGCCCGAGGCCTCGGCGGCGTCGACCGCGAGCTTCCAGGAGGCGGGGTTGCCGATCCGGATCGCGGACGCGACGGTCTCGGGCGCGGCGACCGGTTCGCCGGAGACCAGCGGGGCGGCACCTTCGGCCTGCCAGCCGAGCATGACGGGCAGCCGGGTGGAGCGGCCGGCTGCGGCGTACTCCTTGTAGCCCTTCCAGTACGCCGAGATGTTGCCCGCGTTGCCGACGGGGAGCACGTGCACGTCCGGGGCGTCGCCGAGGAAGTCGACGATCTCGAAGGACGCGGTCTTCTGGCCCTCGAGACGCATCGGGTTGACGGAGTTCACCAGGGCCACGGGGTAGGTCTCGGCGAGGCCGCGCGACATCCGCAGGCAGTCGTCGAAGTTGCCGCGGACCATGATCACCTGCGCGCCGTGCACGATCGCCTGCGCGAGCTTGCCGGCCGCGATCTTGCCCTGCGGCACCAGCACGAGCGGCTTGACCCGGGCGCGCGCGGCGTACGCCGCCATCGAGGCCGACGTGTTGCCGGTGGACGCGCACACGACGGCCTCGGCACCCTGGCCGACGGCCACGGACAGCGCGACGGTCATGCCGCGGTCCTTGAACGAGCCGGTCGGGTTGTCGCCCTCGACCTTCAGCCACACCTCGCCGCCGGTCAGCTCCGACAGCCAGCGGCTGTCCACCATCGGGGTGCCGCCCTCGCGCAAGGTGATCGTCGGGGTGTCCGCGGGGATGTCGAGCCAGTCGCGGTACTCCTCGACCACGCCCCGCCACTGGTGGACCGGCGCGTGGGTCACTCGGACTCCCCTTCGACCCGCATCACCGAGGACACGTCGTGCACGAAGTCCATGGCCCGGAGGTCCTCGACCGTCGCCGACAGCGCGGCGTCGGTCGCCTGGTGGGAGACCACCACCAGCTGGGCGTCGTCGCCGTGACCCTCCTGGCGGACGGTCTGGATGGAGACGCCGTGCTCGGCGAAGGCGTGCGCGACCGCCGCGAGCACGCCGGCACGGTCGTCGACGTCGAGGGCCACGTGGTAGCGGGTCAGGGTGTCGCCCATCGGCAGCACCTCGCACTGGGCGTACGCCGACTCGCCCGCACCCCGGACGTCGCTGCGCCGGTTGCGGGCGACCGTGACGAGGTCGCCGAGCACCGCGCTCGCCGTCGGGGAGCCGCCGGCGCCGGGGCCGTAGAACATCAGCTGGCCGGCCGCGTCGCTCTCCACGAACACCGCGTTGTAGGCCTCGCGGACGCTGGCCAGCGGGTGGGAGCGCGGGATCATCGCCGGGTGCACGCGGGCCGAGACGGACGGGCCGCCGTCGCCCTCGCGCAGCTCGCAGATGGCCAGCAGCTTGACCACGCTGCCCATCTCCCGGGCGGAGGCGACGTCGGAGGCGCTGACCTCCGAGATGCCCTCGCGGTAGACGTCGGCGGCGGTGACCCGGGTGTGGAAGGCGAGGCTGGCCAGGATCGCCGCCTTGGCCGCGGCGTCGTAGCCCTCGACGTCGGCGGTCGGGTCGGCCTCGGCGTACCCGAGCTCCTGGGCCTCCTCCAGCACCTCGGCGAAACCGCTGCCGTAGGTGTCCATCTTGTCGAGGATGAAGTTCGTCGTGCCGTTGACGATGCCGAGCACCCGGCGGACGCGGTCGCCCGCCAGCGACTCGCGCAGCGGCCGGATGATCGGGATGGCGCCCGCGACGGCGGCCTCGAAGTAGAGGTCGCGGTTGGCCTTCTCGGCGGCCGCGAACAGAGTGCTGCCGTCCTCGGCCAGCAGCGCCTTGTTGGCGGTGACGACGGACGCGCCGTTCTCGAGCGCGGTGAGGATCAGTGACCGGGCCGGCTCGATGCCGCCGATGACCTCGACGACCAGGTCGACGTCACCGCGGCTGACCAGCCCCGCGGCGTCGGTCGTGAGCAGCTCGCGCGGCACCTCGGCGTCGCGCTGCAGGTCCGGGCGGCGTACGGCGACGCCGACCAGCTCGATCGGCGCACCCACCCGCGCGGTGAGGTGGTCGGCCTGCTCGCGCAGCAGGCGCACCACCTGGCTGCCGACCGACCCGCACCCGAGCAGTGCGAGCCTCAGCGGCTTGTCCACGAAAGGTCCTTTCCTCCGGCGTCCTCGCCCTCATCTTGGGCCATCGGGGTCCGCCCCCGCAGGAAACCCTGTCCGCGTCCGCAGTCTGGGACCCCGCGCTCCTGCCCCGAGGTCTAGGCACCGACGTCGGTGCGGAGCAGGTCGTCCTCGGTCTCCCGGCGGACCACGACCGTGCTCACCCCGTCGCGCACGGCCACCACCGGGGGGCGCAGGGCGTGGTTGTAGTTGCTCGCCATCGACCGGCAGTAGGCGCCCGTGCCGGGGATCGCGAGCAGGTCCCCCGGCGCGATGTCGCCCGGCACGAACTCGTCCTTGACGACGATGTCGCCGGCCTCGCAGTGCTTGCCGACGACCCGGCCCAGGACGGGCACCGCGTCCGACGTACGGGAGGCGATGGTGCAGGAGTAGTCGGCGTCGTAGAGCGCGGTGCGGATGTTGTCGCTCATGCCGCCGTCGACGGAGACGTAGGTGCGCGTGGCCCCCGCGTCGAGGCCGACCTCCTTGACCGTGCCGACCTCGTAGACCGTGCACACGGACGGGCCCACGATCGCCCGGCCCGGCTCGATCGACAGGGCGGGGACGGGGACGTCGAAGCCGCGGCACTCGTGCTCGACGATCTTGGTGAGCTCGGTGGCCAGCTGCGCCGGGTCGGACGGGTCGTCCTGCGTCGTGTAGGCGATGCCGAAGCCGCCGCCGAGGTCCATCTCCGGCATCGTCACGCCCAGCTCGCCGGACACCTGGGCGTGCAGCGCCAGCACCCTGCGCGCGGCGACCTCGAAGCCGGCGGTGTCGAAGATCTGCGAGCCGATGTGCGAGTGCAGCCCGAGCAGCTCCAGCCCGGGCGCCTCCAGCACCCGGCGTACGGCGTCCATCGCGTCGCCCGACGTGATCGAGAAGCCGAACTTCTGGTCCTCGTGGGCGGTGGCGATGTACTCGTGGGTGTGCGCCTCGACGCCGGCGGTCACCCGCACCATCACCCGGGCGGTCCGCCCGGCCTCGGCCGTCACCGCGGCGAGCCGGTCGATCTCGTGGAAGGAGTCGACGACGATCCGGCCGACGCCCGCCTCCACGGCACGGCGCAGCTCGGCGGTCGTCTTGTTGTTGCCGTGGTAGCCGATCCGGCCCGGGTCGAAGCCGGCGCGCAGCGCGACCGTCAGCTCGCCGGCCGAGCACACGTCGAGGCAGAGCCCCTCCTCGGCGACCCAGCGGGCCACCGTCGTGCACAGGAACGCCTTGCCGGCGTAGAAGACGTCGTAGTCACCGAACGCCTCGCGGAACGCCCGCGCCCGCGCCCGGAAGTCGGCCTCGTCGAGGACGTAGGCCGGCGAGCCGTGCTCCGCGACCAGGTCGCGCAGGTCCACGCCGCCGACCTCGAGGGCGCCGGCGTCGTTCTTGCGGGCGGTCGAGGACCAGAGCAGCGGGACCAGCGCGTTGACGTCGGCGGGCACCCGCAGCCAGGACGGCCCGCGCAGCGCCCCGTCGGCGTGCGCCCAGCCGGCCTCGTGGGAGACGGGCACGGCTACATCCGCTCGGGGGCGGAGACCCCGAGCAGGCGGAGGCCGTTGGCGATCACGGTGCGCGTCGCCTCGACGAGCAGCAGCCGCGCCCCGTGGATCGGGGCCGGCTCCTCGTCGCCCATCGGCAGCACCCGGCAGGCGTCGTAGAACTTGTGGAACGTCGAGGCGGTCTCCTCGAGGTAGCGCGCGACCCGGTGCGGCTCGCGCAGCTGCGCGGCGGCCGCGACCACCCGCGGGAACTCCGCCAGGGCCCGCAGCAGGTCGCCCTCCTTCTCGTGCGCCAGCAGGGACGGGTCGAACGCGTCGCCGGCCGCCGGCGCGAGGCCGAGGTCGGCCGCGTTGCGCAGGATCGCGGACAGCCGGGCGTGGGCGTACTGCACGTAGTAGACCGGGTTGTCCGAGGCCTGACGGGTGACCTCCTCGATGTCCAGCGTGAGGGGGGAGTCGGCGGGGTACCGCGACAACGTGTAGCGGAGGGCGTCGACGCCGATCATGTCCACGAGCTCCTGCAGCGTGACGATCGCGCCGGCCCGCTTGCTGAGCCGAACCTCCTCGTCGCCGCGCATGATCTTGACCAGCTGCCCGATCAGCACCTCGATGTTGTGCTCGGGGTCGTCACCGACGCAGGCCGCCATCGCCTTGAGCCGCCCGACGTAACCATGGTGGTCGGCCCCCAGCAGGTAGATGCAGACGTCGAACCCGCGCTCCCGCTTGTCGACGTAGTAGGCGGTGTCGGAGGCGAAGTAGGTCAGCTCGCCGTTGCTCCGCACCAGGACCCGGTCCTTGTCGTCGCCGAAGTCGGTGGTGCGCATCCACAACGCGCCGTCCGACTCGAACAGGTGACCCTGCTCGCGCAGCCGCTCAAGGCCGTGGGCGACCTTGTCGACGCCCGCAGCCTTCTCGTGCAGGCTCCGCTCCGAGTACCAGACGTCGAAGTGCGTCTGGAACGCACCAAGCTGCTCCTGCTGCTCGGCGAGCTGCAGCTTGTAGCCGGCCTCCCGGAACGCCGCCACCCGCTCCGCCTCGGGCAGCTCGACGATGTGTGGGTTCTCGGCGACGATCTGCTGGGCGATCTCGGCGATGTAGGCGCCGTGGTAGCCGTCCTCCGGGATCGGCTTGCTCAGGGCGGCGGCCTCGATGGACGCGCCGAACTTGTCCATCTGGTTGCCGCGGTCGTTGATGTAGAACTCCCGCGTCACGGTCGCGCCCGCGGCCTCGATCACGCGGGCGATGGCGTCGCCGACGACGGCCCACCGGGTGTGGCCGAGGTGGATCGGCCCCGTGGGGTTCGCGGAGATGAACTCCACGTTGAAGCGCTGACCGGCCAGCACCTCGCTCCCGCCGTACGACGCGCCCGCCGCCACGACCTGCGCGGCGACGGCGCCCTGCGCGCCCGCCTCGACCCGGATGTTGAGGAACCCGGGGCCGGCGATCTCCGCGGACGCGATGCCGTCCGTCGCGGCCAGCTCCTCGGCCAGCAGGCCGGCCAGCTCCCGCGGCGGAAGACCGGCCTTCTTGGCCAGCTGGAGCGCCACGTTGGTGGCGTAGTCGCCGTGCTCCTTGCTCTTCGGACGCTCGACGACCACCGTGCCGGGCACGCCGTCGGCCAGGCGCAGGGCGCCCCGGTCGGACAGGGCGGTGAGCGCGTGGACGATCGAGTCGGAGAGCTGTTCGGGAGTCACCGGTCCAGGGTATCGGCGGCCCTTGCACCGCCTCACCCCGATATCGGTGGGCGGATCAGGCGTCCGTCCGGTGCCCGGTCGTGGCGAGCCGGGCCACCGTCGCGACCAGCTCGGCGGGCTCGAACGGCTTGGTGAGGTAGGCGTCGACGCCGGCGGCCTCGCCGCGCTCGCGGTCGGCGGCCTGGGCTCGGCCCGTGACCATCACGACCGCCACCCCGGCCGTCGCCGGGTCCGCCCGGAGCCGCGCACAGGTCTCCATCCCGTCGAGTCGCGGCATCACCACGTCGAGGGTGACCACGTCCGGGCGCCACTGCACGGCGACGTCGAGCGCCTCCTGGCCGTCGGCGGCGCGGCGGACGTCGTACCCCTCCAGCTCGAGGTTCACCGCGATCAGCTCGCGGATCGCAGCCGAGTCGTCCACCACCAGCACGCGGACCGGGTCGGTCGTCATGCTGGCCCCCGATCGTCGGTCGTCGCTGGTCATGTACGCTCGTGCCGCGCCATGAGCCCCCGTAGCTCAGGGGATAGAGCACCGCCCTCCGGAGGCGGGTGCGTAGGTTCGAATCCTACCGGGGGCGCACGAAGCCGAAGGCGCTCGACGTCGCCGAGTCGGCGGTTCTGTCAGAGCGAAGCGAACGCAGAAGCGCCGACTCGGCGACCCCGGGCAGAGCGCACCGCGCGCGCTCGGCGGCTCCCTCCCAGCCTGGGCAGGCTGGTTCCCAGGCTCGCACCTCGACCAACGGGTCTCAGCACCCGTGGTTCAGCGTCGCGTCCTTGCGGGCGTCGTTGCCGAGCCGCCGGGCCTGCGCCACGCTCGCGAACACCACGCTCGCTCCCCCGGCGTTGCCGGTGGGTCCCTGCACGACGCAGCCCTTCAGCCTGCCGGGCTTGATCGCGGTCACCGCCTGCGCGAGCCGGTAGAGCTCGGACGGCGCGAGGTCGGTGTTCATGTTCTTCACCGACGCCAGCACCCCACGCTCCATGAAGCCGGGCTGCTGCTCGTGGGCGCGGACCTTGCGCAGGATGCTGCGCAGCAGCTCCTGCTGGTTGGCCGAGCGGTCGAAGTCGCCGCGCGGCAGCGGGTGCCGCACGCGCCCGAAGATCAGCGCCTGGAAGGGGTTCAGCTTGTTGACGCCGCGGTGGTAGCCCTGCGGACGGATCGGGTCGGAGAACGCGAACTTCGAGTGCACGGTCACCCCGCCGATGGCCCGGACCATGCCGCGGAAGCCGAGGAAGCCGGTGGTGAACACGTAGTCGGGGCGTACGCCGACCAGCCGGCCGACCGAGTCGGCCATCAGCTGCGGGCCGCCGAAGAACATCGACGCGTTGATCTTGTTGCGGCCGTGACCGCGGATGTCGACGTAGGAGTCCCGCGGGATGCCGATCATGGTGCCGGCGCCGGTCTTGAGGTTCAGGCCGACGAGCTGGATCGCGTCGGCACGCGTGCCGGTGAGCCGCTGCCCGGGCCGGGCGTCGGACCCGAGGCACAGCACCCAGACGACGTTCCGCGGGTGGTCCACGGCCTGCGCGGTCTGCACCTTCACCAGGTTGGCGTCGGTGTGCCGCTCGGTCGCCGGCGGCATCACCAGGGCGGCGATGGCGAGCACGACCGCCAGCACGACGACGCGACGGGTCGGGAACCTCATCAGGACTCACTCCTCGGGGTCTCGGAGCGGTGCAGGTCGTAGCCGAAGATCGACCAGCCGTTGGACTTGTTGCGGGTCAGCAGCAGCCGGCCGGCCAGCCGGACCCGCTGCGCCGTCTCGTCACCGCGGTCCACCAGGAACACCAGGTCGACCTTCGCGGTGACTCCGGCCGCGACCTTGTAGGGCGCAAGCACCGAGAGGTACGCCGTCCGTCGCGTCGCACGGACCGACTCCGTCGAGGGCCCGAGCTCGCGGTTGGTGAGCAGGTCGCACGTCGCGGCGGGCGTCACCGGCCGCGCCGGACGTGAACACGCCGAAGGCGCCCCCGAAGTCGGAGCGCGGGTAGTCCCCGGCGAGGAACGCCCCGTCGACGTACGCGGTGATCGCCTTGCCGACGTTCGCCTCCAGCGCGGGCCTGCTCTTCTCCGGGAGCTTCCCGGAGACCCGGGTCACCACCACCTTGAGCGGCACCGACTTCGGAGCCGGTGGGGTCGCGGACGCGGTGGGCGAGCTGCTCGGGGACGGCTGCGCGGCCGGTTCGGGGTCGCCGGTGCAGCCGCCGACGAGGGTCGCCGCGACCAGCGTCGCGACGGCCGGAATGCCTCGAAAGCGGGGTCTCACACGGCTCGCCTCATCTCGTGGATCGGGTCGTGGGTCGGTCGTCCGGGCACGGGCCATTCGTGACCCGCGCAACACCTGGCCACCAGGCGGCGATCCCGGCTGCGCCGAGTTGTCGTGAAGGTCTAGCCTGGTAGCCGTTCCCACCCTAGAGATCCAACACAGAAATTCATCGGAAGAGGCGATCCAGGCCGTGGCCGAGTCTTCGAAAGGCGCATCCCCCGTCGACAGCGAGGCTGACGACAACCCCCTCGCCGCGTTCGGCGCGAACGAGTGGCTGGTCGACGAGATGTACGAGCAGTACCAGCGTGACCCCAACAGCGTCGACAAGGTGTGGTGGGACTTCTTCAAGCACAACGCGCCGGGCGGGAACACCGGCGGCAACGGCAAGGTCGCGTCGACGTCCGCTCCGGTGACCACGGAGGCGAAGCCCGCCACCAAGGAAGCCCCGAAGGCCGCCGCCCCCAAGCCGGAGACCGCGGCGAAGCCTGCGGCGAAGACCGAGGCGACCTCCCCCGCGAAGCCCGTGGCCAAGCCGAACGGTGACACGAGCCCGCGCGCGGACGCCCGACCGGCCGCGCCGTCCACCGCCTCGCCGGTGCCGAAGGAGCCGGAGAAGCCGGCTGCGAAGGAGGCCTCCGACGAGCCGACCCTGACGGTGCTGCGCGGCGCGCCCGCCCGGACCGCGCAGAACATGGACGCCAGCCTGACCGTGCCGACGGCGACGTCGGTGCGCTCGGTCCCGGTCAAGCTGCTGTGGGACAACCGGATCGTCATCAACAACCACCTGTCGCGCGCCCGCGGCGGCAAGGTGTCGTTCACCCACATCATCGGCTACGCGCTGGTCAAGGCGCTCAAGACGATGCCGGAGATGAACAACGGCTTCGACGTCGTCGACGGCAAGCCGACGCTCATCACCCCGGCCCACATCAACCTCGGGCTCGCGATCGACCTGCCGAAGCCCGACGGCACCCGCCAGCTGCTGGTGCCGTCGATCAAGGCCGCCGAGTCGATGAACTTCGCGGCGTTCTGGACGGCCTACGAGGAGATCGTGCGCAAGGCGCGCAACAACAAGCTGGCGGTCAGCGACTTCCAGGGCACCACGATCAGCCTCACCAACCCCGGCACGATCGGCACCAACCACTCCGTGCCGCGGCTGATGAAGGGCCAGGGCACGATCATCGGCGTCGGGTCGATGGACTACCCGCCGGAGTACCAAGGCGCCTCCGAGGAGACCCTCACCCGCAACGCGGTCAGCAAGGTCATGACGCTGACGTCGACCTACGACCACCGGGTCATCCAGGGCGCCCAGTCCGGCGAGTTCCTCAAGCGCGTGCACGGCCTGCTGCTCGGCGAGGACGACTTCTACGACGAGATCTTCCGGGCGCTGCGGATCCCCTACGAGCCGATCCGCTGGGCCAAGGACATCTCGACCAGCCACGACGACGAGATCAGCAAGCAGGCCCGGATCCTCGAGCTGATCCACGCCTACCGGGTGCGCGGCCACATCATGGCCGACACCGACCCGCTCGAGTACCAGCAGCGCAGCCACCCCGACCTCGAGGTCGAGACGCACGGGTTGACGCTGTGGGACCTCGACCGCGAGTTCGCGACCGGCTCGTTCGGCGGCGAGGGCCGCCGGTTCATGAAGCTGCGCAACATCCTCGGCATCCTGCGCGACTCCTACTGCCGCACCGTCGGCATCGAGTACATGCACATCCAGGACCCCGAGCAGCGGCGCTGGATCCAGCAGCGCGTCGAGCAGCCGCACGTGAAGCCGCCGCGCGAGGAGCAGCTGCGGATCCTGCTCAAGCTCAACCAGGCCGAGGCGTTCGAGACCTTCCTGCAGACCAAGTTCGTCGGCCAGAAGCGCTTCAGCCTCGAGGGCGGCGAGACGACCATCCCGCTGCTCGACGAGATCTGCGAGGCGGCCGCCGAGGACGGGCTCGACGAGGTCACGATCGGGATGGCGCACCGCGGCCGGCTCAACGTGCTCGCGAACATCGTCGGCAAGAAGTACAGCCAGATCTTCCGCGAGTTCGAGGGCAACATCGACCCGCGCACCGTGCAGGGCTCCGGCGACGTGAAGTACCACCTCGGCGCCGAGGGCGAGTTCGTGGCCGGCTCCAGCGACAAGATCAAGGTGTCGGTCGCCGCCAACCCCTCGCACCTCGAGGCCGTCGACCCGGTGCTCGAGGGCATCGCGCGGGCCAAGCAGGACGTGCTCAACAAGGGTGCCGCCTTCCCGGTGCTGCCGTTGCTCGTGCACGGCGACGCGGCCTTCGCCGGCCAGGGCGTCGTGGCGGAGACGCTGAACCTCTCGCAGCTGCGCGGCTACCGCACCGGCGGCACGATCCACGTGGTCGTCAACAACCAGGTCGGCTTCACCACCTCCCCCGCCTCGTCCCGCTCGTCGCTCTACTGCACCGACGTGGCCCGGATGGTGCAGGCGCCGATCTTCCACGTGAACGGCGACGACCCCGAGGCCTGCATCCGGGTCGCGCGGCTGGCGTTCGAGTACCGCCAGGCGTTCAAGAAGGACGTCGTCATCGACCTGGTGTGCTACCGCCGCCGCGGTCACAACGAGGGCGACGACCCGTCGTACACCCAGCCCCTCATGTACGACCTCATCGAGCAGAAGCGCTCGGTCCGCAAGCTCTACACCGAGTCCCTGATCGGCCGCGGCGACATCACCGTCGAGGAGGCCGAGCAGGTGCTGCGCGACTACCAGCAGCAGCTGGAGCGCGTGTTCACCGAGGTCCGGGAGGCCAGCCAGGCACCCAAGGAGTGGACGACCGTCCCCGACTACCCCGAGAAGCGCGGCTTCGAGGAGGGCACGGCGATCCCGATGGAGACCCTCAAGCGGATCTCCGACGCGCACGTCAACGCTCCCGAGGGCTTCACCGTGCACCCGAAGGTGCTGCCGCAGCTGCAGCGCCGGGCCGCCGCGATCAACGAGGGCCCGATCGACTGGGGCACCGGCGAGATCCTGGCGTTCGGCTCGCTGCTGATGGACGGCCGGCCGGTCCGGCTGTCCGGGCAGGACTCGCGCCGCGGCACCTTCGTGTCCCGCTTCGCGACGATCATCGACCGGCGGAACGCCGACGAGTGGACGCCGCTGGCCAACCTCACCGAGGACCAGGCCCAGTTCTACGTCTACGACTCGCTGCTGTCGGAGTACGCCGTCCTCGGCTTCGAGTACGGCTACTCGGTCGCCCGCCCGGACGCCCTGGTGCTCTGGGAGGCGCAGTTCGGTGACTTCGTCAACGGCGCCCAGACCGTCATCGACGAGTTCATCACCGCAAGCCACACCAAGTGGCGCCAGCAGTCCGGCGTCGTGCTGCTGCTGCCGCACGGCTACGAGGGCCAGGGCCCGGACCACTCCTCCGCGCGCATCGAGCGGTTCCTGTCGATGGCGGCAGACGAGGCGTTCGTGGTGGCGCAGCCGTCGACGCCGGCGAGCTACTTCCACCTGCTGCGCAAGCACTCGCTCGGCGAGGAGCACCGCCCGCTGATCGTCTTCACGCCGAAGTCCATGCTCAAGCGCAAGGAGGCCGCGTCCCGGCCGGACGACTTCACCTCGGGCACGTTCCGCCCGGTCATCGGCGACGACACCGTCGACCCGGACAGCGTGGAGAAGCTGCTGCTGTGCAGCGGCCGGATCACCTGGGACCTCATGGTCGAGCGCAAGAAGCAGGAGGGCGACACCCCGCGTACGGCGATCGTCCGCGTCGAGCAGCTCTACCCGCGGCCCGTCGCGGAGATCAAGGCCGAGCTCGCGAAGTACCCGAACCTCAAGGAGGTCCGGTGGGTGCAGGACGAGCCCGCGAACATGGGCCCGTGGCCGCACATGGCGCTCAACCTGACCCCTGAGCTGGGCGGGATCCCGTTCTACCGGGTGTCCCGACCGGAGTCGTCGTCGCCGTCCGTGGGCCAGCACTCGCGGCACATCGAGGAGCAGAAGGCGCTCATCCAGCAGGCCTTCAGCTGACCGGCTGTGTACTTCACCGACCGCGGGATCGAGGAGCTCGAGAAGCGCCGGGGTGACGAGGAGGTCACCCTGGCGTGGGTCGCCGACCGCTTCCAGGAGTTCGTCGACACCTTCCCCGAGTTCGAGGTGCCGGTCGAGCGGCTGGCCACCTGGCTGGCCCGCCTCGACGACCCCGACGACGAGTAGCACCCGTGGCCCTGTCGGACCGGCGCATCGTGCGCCGGGTCACGGCCGGTGACTACGCGCCCGCCGACCGGAGCGACTGGCCGGCGACCGTCCCCGCGGTGGCCTCGCTGCTCGACGACGGCCTGGACCTCGCCGCCGGGGTGACGCTGCTCGTCGGCGAGAACGGCAGCGGCAAGTCCACGATCGTGGAGGCGGTGGCCGCGGCGTTCGGCCTCTCGCCCGAGGGCGGCTCCGTGCACGCCCGGCACTCCACGCGGGCCTCGGAGTCCCCGCTGTCCGACTGGATCCGGCTGGAGCGCTCCCCCGGCGCCTCGCGGTGGGGGTTCTTCCTGCGGGCCGAGACCATGCACGGCTTCTACACCTACCTCGAGGACCACTCCAGCGACCGGGACCCGGTGTTCCACGAGATGAGCCACGGCGAGTCGTTCCTGGAGCTCCTGCGGACCCGCTTCGACTCCCCCGGCCTCTACTGCCTCGACGAGCCCGAGGCCGCGCTGTCGTTCTCGGCCCAGATCGCGCTGGTCGGCACCCTGCACGACCTGGCCGCCGGCGGCGCGCAGGTGCTGTGCGCGACGCACAGCCCGCTGCTCGCGGCGCTGCCCGGTGCGCAGATCCTCGAGGTCGGTCCGTGGGGCATGCGCCGGACGTCGTACGACGAGCTGGAGCTGGTCGCGCACTGGCGGCGGTACCTCGACTCACCGATGAGGTATCTCCGCCACGTCCTCGGCGACTAGCCTGCCGGCCAGCGGAGAGCGAGCAGCAGCACCGCGACCGAGAGCAGGGCGCCGACCGCGAACGCCCGGCGCATGCCGGGGTAGACCGGGCCGGGGCCCGGAACTCATCGGCAGGAGCGGCTCAGCGGGTGAAGACGATCTTCCCGAACACGTCGCCGGCCTCCATCGCGGCGAAGCCCTTGTCGGCCGCGTCCATCGGGAGCACCTGGTCGATGACCGGGCGGACGCCGCTCACGTCGAGCAGCTCGGTCAGGGCGGCCAGCTCGGAGCGGGTCCCCATCGTGGAGCCGATGACCCGCAGCTGCAGGAAGAAGATCCGGGTGAGCTCGGCCTGGTCGGGGTTGTTGCCGCTGGTGGCGCCGGAGATGACGACGGTGCCGCCGGGGCGCAGCGACTTGATGCTGTGCGACCAGGTGGCCTTGCCGACCGTCTCCATGACCGCGTCGACCCGCTGGGGCAGCCGGGCGCCCGTCTCGACCACCTCGTGGGCACCGAGCTCGAGGGCCCGGGCGCGCTTGGACTCGTCGCGGCTGGTTGCGAACACCCTGAGCCCACCGGCGCGGCCGAGCGCGATCAGCGCCGTGGCGACGCCACCGCCGGCCCCCTGCACCAGCACGCTGTCGCCGGGCTTGAGACCGCCCTGGGTGTAGAGCATCCGGTAGGCGGTGAGCCAGGCGGTGGGCAGGCAGGCGGCCTCCTCGAAGCTGAGCGAGGCGGGCTTCGGCACCACGTTGCGGCGGGGCACGACGACCTTGTCGGCGAACGTGCCCTGGTAGCGCTCGCTGAGCAGGGACCGCTTCGGGTCGAGGGTCTCGTCACCGGTCCAGGACGGGTCGCTGACCACGGCGTGCACCACCACCTCGTTGCCGTCCTCGTCGAGACCCGCGGCGTCGCAGCCGAGGATCATCGGCAGCGCGTCCTCCTTGAGGCCGACGCCGCGCAGGGACCAGAGGTCGTGGTGGTTGAGGGAGGCCGCCTTCACGTCGACCGTGGTCCAGCCGCTCTCGGCGACCGGGTCGGGGCGCTCGCCCAGCACCAGGCCGGACAGGGGCTCGTCGGTGGAGAAGGACTCGGCGTAGACGGCGAACATCCCTCGACCCTAGCGGCGGGCGACGCCGTCCGCGCGGGCCGCGTCGGCGACGGCGGTGGACACGGCCGGCCCGACCCGCTCGTCGAAGGGCGACGGCACGATGTAGTCCTCGCGCAGGTCGTCGCCGACCAGGCCGGCGAGCGCATTGGCTGCGGCCAGCTTCATGTTCTCGGTGATCGCGGTGGC
Organism: uncultured Actinomycetota bacterium; assembly: GCA_963827435.1. Lineage (GTDB taxonomy): Bacteria > Actinomycetota > Actinomycetes > Propionibacteriales > Nocardioidaceae > Nocardioides_B. Next base: position 205,455 of record CAWHAU010000014.1, on the reverse strand, counting down.
CCGGACGTCGAACGCCCCGCGGAAGATGCCCGGGAAGGCGAGCACGTTGTTGATCTGGTTCGGGTAGTCCGACCGGCCGGTCGCGACGACCCGGGCGTGCCGGTGCGCGATCTCCGGGTGCACCTCCGGCGTGGGGTTCGCGAGACCGAAGATCACGGCCTCGTCGGCCATCGTGGCCACGACCTCCTCGGGCACGGTGCCGCCGGAGACCCCGATGTAGACGTCGGCGCCCGCGAGCGCGTCCGCGAGGGTGCCGGTGCGACCGGTGCGGTCGGCGGTGTCCTGGGCCAGCGACAGCTTGACCGGGGTCAGGTCGCCGCGGCCGGAGTGCAGCACGCCGCGTCGGTCGGTGACCGCGAGGTCCGACACGCCCGCGGCCAGCAGGATCCGCGCCACCGCGACGCCCGCGGCGCCGGCGCCCGAGATCACGACCCGGGCCTCGGCGATGTCGCGACCGGTGATCCGCAGCGCGCCCTCGAGCGCGGCGAGCGCCACGACCGCCGTACCGTGCTGGTCGTCGTGGAAGACGGGGATGTCGAGCAGGTCCTTGAGCCGCTGCTCGATCTCGAAGCAGCGCGGAGCCGAGATGTCCTCGAGGTTGATGCCCCCGAAGCTCGGCGCGAGCCGGGCCACCGTCTCGACGATCTCGTCGGCGTCCTTGGTGTCCAGGCAGATCGGCACGGCGTCGACGCCGCCGAACTGCTTGAACAGCACCGCCTTGCCCTCCATCACGGGCATCGCGGCGGCCGGGCCGATGTCGCCGAGCCCCAGGACCGCGGTGCCGTCCGTGACGACCGCGACGGTGTTGGAGACCCAGGTGTAGTCGTCGACCAGGGCCGGCTCCGCGGCGATCGCCTCGCACACCCGCGCCACGCCCGGCGTGTAGGCCATCGAGAGGTCGTCGCGGCCGGCGAGGGCCACGGTCGACGCGATCTCCATCTTGCCGCCGAGGTGCAGGTCGAAGACGGGGTCGCCGGCGCGGGACGCGGCGGCGTCGGAGGGCTCAGGGGTCTGGGACATCGAGCCGATGCTAACGGTGTGCCGCCGCCCCGCCCCGTCCCCGTCTCACCAGCGGCCACAGGCGCACCCGCACCACCGCCACCACGTCCGGCTCGGGGATCGCGCCCACCAGCCACGAGTCCACGCCCTCGGCGGGGTTGTCGCGCTCGACCCACCAGCCGCCGTCACGCCGTCCCGTGGCGCGTTTCACGGCGACCACCCCGTCCGGCAGGCGTACGACGACCAGGGCGCCCTCGCGGGGAACGGCGCCGTGGCGCACGAGCAGCCGGTCCCCGTCGAACAACGTCGGCTGCATGGACCGGCCGCGCACCACGGCCAGACCCCACGTCGCGAGCCAGGCGCGCATACCGCGCAAAGGCATGGGTACCCCCATCCGATCTGCCGACGTCGCCCTGTGGCCCGCCCGGCTCCCGCCTCGCGGCCCGGAGTAGTGTCGCAGGCGGCGTCATCACCACCTGACGAACCTGACGAAAGGACCCGCATGTTCGCGCGACTCCTCGCTCCGACCCTCGAAGTCCAGGCCCACTGCGACCTGCCCTGCGGCGTCTACGACCCGGCCCAGGCTCGCATCGAGGCCGAGTCGGTCAAGGCGATCATCGCCAAGCTGGCCGACAACGACGACCCGGACTTCCGGACCCGCGCCGTGCTCATCAAGGAGCAGCGCTCGGAGCTCGTGAAGCACCACCTCTGGGTGCTGTGGACCGACTACTTCAAGCCGCCGCACTTCGAGAAGTACCCGCAGCTCCACACGCTCGTCAACGAGGCCACCAAGCTCGCCGGGGCGACGGGCACCAAGGGGTCCATGGACGCCAAGGTCGCCGACGACCTGCTCGCCAAGATCGACGAGATTGCCGAAATCTTCTGGGAGACCAAGAAGTCCTGACAGACTGCGGTCACGTCTCGGCATCACGGACCCGAACGGACCAGCAACGACGCAGATTGGGGTCGGGCGCGACGAGCGTCCGACCCCGCTGTGTGAGATGAGAAGGAAGCAGACGACGTGGCAGAGAACCACCCGGACGTGGAGCTCCGCATCCCGGCGGACAGCGCCTACCTCGCGGTGCTCCGCACCGCCACCGCGGGTCTGGCGGCCCGCCTCGACTTCACCCTCGACGACATCGAGGACCTGCGCATCGCGGTGGACGAGGCCTGCGCCATGGTGCTGCCCCAGGCGCGGGAGAACTCCGACCTGACCTGCACGTTCGACCTCGACGCGTCGAAGCTGACGGTCGCGGTGACCGCGGAGTGCGACTCGCCGCGGCCCCCGAACCGCGACGGGTTCGCGTGGACGGTGCTCGCGGCCCTCACCAACGAGGTCGCCGCCAACGTCGACGGCGACAAGCTCACGGTGACGCTGGCCCGCGGCACGTCCGACCCGGAGTAGGCGTGATCGGGGGTTCGCGGTCCACGCACGGAGACCTGACCCAGATGCGGGCCAGGTCCGCAAACCTGTTCGCGCAGCTCCGCGCGGAGGGCGCCGACGAGGCCGAGCGAAGCCGCTGCCGCGAGGAGCTGGTGCGGCTGCACCTGCCGCTCGTCGAGCACTTCGCCCGCCGGTTCCTCAACCGGGGCGAGCCCTTCGACGACCTGCTCCAGGTCGGCACCATCGGGCTGATCAAGGCCATCGACCGCTTCGACACCGACCGCGGCGTGGAGTTCTCGACGTACGCCACTCCCACCATCGTCGGGGAGATCAAGCGGCACTTCCGGGACCGGGGCTGGGCGATCCGGGTGCCGCGCCGGCTCCAGGAGCTGCGGCTGTCGATCACCTCGGCGACCGCCGAGCTCACCCAGCAGCACGGGCGCTCCCCCACCGTCTCCGAGCTGGCCGAGCACCTCGGGGTCAACGACGAGGACGTCATCGAGGGCCTGGAGTCGTCGAACGCCTACTCGACGCTGTCCCTGGACGCACCGGACTCCAGCGAGGACAGCGCGCTGTCGATGATCGACGTGATCGGCGGGGACGACGAGGCGCTCGAGCACGTCGAGAACCGCGAGACCATCAAGCCGCTCCTCGAGGCGCTCGACCCCCGCGAGAAGCACATCTTGACCCTGCGGTTCTTCCGCGGGATGACCCAGTCGCAGATCGCCGCCGAGATCGGCATCTCGCAGATGCACGTGTCCCGGCTGCTGGCCCGCACGCTGGAGCGGCTGCGGGACTCGCTGGAGGCCGAGTCCGTCCTGCACGACTAGGACAGGTCTCAGCGCCGACCGGTCTGGTCCTCCTCGTCGGCCTGGGCGAGGGCCCGCAGCGAGGCCGGGTGGAAGACCCCGGCCAGCACGACCACCGCCACCACGGTCAGCAGCACCGACACGAACGTCGTGGCGCCCTCCCGGAAGCTCCAGGCCACGCCCAGCTGGATGAGCTGCGCCAGCACGACGGGCGCCCGCGTCCACGACCGGAGCCGGTACAGCTGCCAGCCGCAGAGGCCGAGTCCGACGCCGTACACCCCGAAGAACAGCGAGGTCGTGGCCCCCATGGTGAGCTTGCTGGTCTCGATCGACCGCAGCTCCACCACCCCGAAGACCACCAGCATCGCCGCCTCGACCGCCACCAGGGAGGCAGCGACCACCAGGGGCGGCGGCACGGCGGCGCGGTCGGGGCTCGGCACGGGGGGCTGGGCGGGGTGGGTCACGGGAGCCGATCGTACGCAGAGGGCCGCGCGGCAAAATCGCCGAGGCGCGCGGGTTCTGACCCTGGGAAAGCGGGATCAGGTCCGTTATTGTCGAGGGCTGTGACCAACGTGACGACCACGAAGGGTTGATCGCGCACCTGAACCACGCGATGCTTGTCATCGGTCACCAGGCGTACGCACCTGTCACGAAGGTGGCTGTCCCGCCCATCCAGCCTCGACCAGGCGGGTGCGGGCTAGACCTCGTGAAAGCGTTCACAACTCGGGGGACGCATCACGTGTCAAGACCATGTGTCCGGGTAACCCCTCCGGTCACGTCCCATATGTAGAAGGAGTCGTCCGCCATGGATTGGCGCCACCGCTCTGCGTGCCTCGAAGAGGACCCGGAGCTGTTCTTCCCGATCGGCAACACCGGTCCCGCCATCCTCCAGATCGAGGAGGCCAAGCAGGTGTGCCGTCGCTGCGACGTCCGCGAGCAGTGCCTCGCGTGGGCGCTCGAGGCCGGGCAGGACCACGGTGTCTGGGGCGGAATGAGCGAGGACGAGCGCCGCGCGCTCAAGCGTCGCAACGCCCGCGCGAAGGTGCGGACCGCCTGAGCGGCCCTCACCCCGCGGGAATGTCGAGGACGACCCTGGTGCCACCACCCGGCGCAGGGCCCATCTCCAGCTGACCGTCGAGCTCCGACTCGACCAGCGTGCGGACGATCGACAGGCCCAGGCTCGTCGACCCGTCCAGGTCGAACCCCTCGGGCAGCCCCACCCCGTCGTCGTCGACGCTGACCCGCAGCCGGCCCACGAGCCGCTGCGCAGCGAGGACGACGGTGCCCTCGCCGTCCCGGAAGCCGTGCTCGACGGCGTTCTGCAGGACCTCGGTCAGCACCATCGCCAGCGGCGTCGCGACCTCCGCGGTCAACGTCCCGAAGCTGCCGTCCCGGACCGTGCGGACCGAGGCTCCGGTGGAGGACACCTCGGCGACCATCACCCGCAGCCGGTCCGCGACGTCGTCGAAGTCGACGAACTCGTCGAAGGCCTGGCTCAGCGTCTCGTGCACGATCGCGATCGAGCCGACGCGTCGCACCGCCTCCTCCAGCGCCTCCCGCCCCTCCGGTACGTCGATCCGGCGCGCCTGCAGGCGCAGCAGGGCGGCGACCGTCTGCAGGTTGTTCTTCACCCGGTGGTGGATCTCGCGGATGGTCGCGTCCTTGGTCACCAGCTCCCGGTCGCGGCGGCGCAGGTCGGTCACGTCGCGCAGCAGCACCAGCGCCCCGATGTGCTCCCCGTGGGGACGCAGCGGGATGGCGCGCAGGATCAGGGTGGTGTCGTCCGTCCCGGTCTCGGTGTCCCGGGGCGACGTACCGCCGAGGACCGCGCTCAGCGTCTCCTCGTCGGGGCGTCGCGCCGGCGGCACGAGTGACCGGGTGGTGTCGGCCAGGTGCAGCCCGGTCAGGTCCGCCGCGAGCCCGAGCCGGCGGTAGACCGAGAGCGCGTTCGGGCTGGCGTAGGTGACCCGGCCGGCCTCGTCGATGCGCACGAACCCGTCCCCCACCCGCGGCGAGTCCGCGTGGTCGGAGCGCTGGCCGGGGAACGGGAAGTGGCCGGCGGCGATCATCTGCGTGAGGTCGGTCGCCGTCTGCAGGTAGGACAGCTCCAGGCGGCTCGGCGTGCGGACGCCGAGCAGGTTGGTGTTGCGGGCGATGATCCCGAGGATCCGGTCGCCGCGCCGCACCGGGATCGCCTCGACCCGCACCGGGATGTCGTCGCGCCACTCCGGGTCGCCCTCGCGGGCCACCCGGCCGCGCTCGTGGGCGGAGTCGATCAGCGGCCGCCGCCCCTTGGGCACGAAGGCGCCGACCAGGTCGTCGACGTACGCCGTCGGTCCCGTCGTGGGCCGCATCTGGGCCACCGCCCAGTAGCCGTCGCCCTGGCGGTCCGGCAGCCACAGCACCAGGTCGGCGAACGACAGGTCCGCGATGATCTGCCAGTCGGCGAGCAGCAGCTGGAGCCACGCGACGTCCTCGGAGTCGAGGTCGGTGTGGGCCCGGACGAGCTCCTGGAGCGACGGCACGCAGGTCAGCATAGGAGGGCCGCTGAGCTGCCGGGGCGGCCCCGAGCCCGCACGGCCCGCCGCGGCGCGGCAGTGGCAGGATGGCACCATGGAGTCGGCGTTCTGGGACCGGGTGGTGGCCGAGGGCCACAAGGTTCCCGCCGACCGGCCCCTGGCCGAGCTGACCGCGGAGCTGACCACGATGCTGGGCTCCGCGGACCCCTACCTCCGCGACGAGATCGCCTACCCCACGCTGGCCACCTGGGTCTCCGAGGGTGTGTACGACGAGCTGCTCGAGGGCCTCGGCGACGGCATGACCGCGGGCCTCGTGGTGGGCATCGGCGAGGAGGGCACCGACACGGTGTTCCGGCGCAGCTTCTCGGCGCTGGTCCTCGCGGAGTGCATCGAGCGCGCCACCACCCTCCCACCGGGCCGGGCCGGCGTCCCGGACGAGACCGTGCTGCGCTGGGGAGACCGGGTCGCCGGCTGGCTGGTCCGCGAGCGCGACCTGCGCGGCTACGTGCCCGGGAAGGGCTGGGCGCACGCGCTCGCCCACGGAGCCGACGCCCTCGGGGCCCTCGCCGAGGCTCCCCAGATGGGACGGCTCGAGCTCACCGTGCTCCTCGACGTGATCGCCGACCGGCTGCTGCTGCCGACCCGCGCCCGGTTCGTGCACTCGGAGGACGACCGGCTCGCGGCCGCCACGATGCAGGTGATCCGTCGCGACCTCGTCGGCCTGGACGTGCTCGAGCCGTGGGTGGCCCGCCTCGCGGCCAGGTCGCGACCGGCGTTCGAGTCCGACGACGACCCGTTCCTCGTCACCGGCAACGTGCAGGGCTACCTGCGCGCGCTGCACCTCCAGGTGGCCCTGGCACCGCGCCCGCCCGCCTGTCGCGCCGACCTGCTGCTGGTGCTGATCGCCGAGCTGAAGCAGGCGAACCCGCACTTCCTCGCCTGAGCCTGTTTGCCGCCGACCGCGTGGGTAACTTCCTTAAGGCCGCGGATGTGGCTACCGTCACCCCGGTTGTTCACTCACTCGGAGGTGGATCGCGACATGTCGGAACCGAACACCCGCCGCACCAGCGGGCTGTGGGCGGTCGTGGCGGTGCTCCTTGCCGTCGGGATCGTGGTGCCCCTGCTGGTCGGCCTCTATGACTCGGTGGAGCCACGACTGGGCGGCTTCCCCTTCTACTACTGGTTCCAGTTCATGCTGATCCCGGTGGTCTCGCTCCTGACCTTCATCGCCTTCCGGCTGTCGCTGAAGGCGACGGAGAAGGACCGGCCCACCTTCGGCCTGCCCGCCGAGCCCGGCGACGACCCGCGCACGTCGGGGAGTGAGCGCTGATGGACACCGTAGAGCTGGCCGTCTTCCTGTTCTTCTTCCTGCTGGTCACCGTGATGGGCTTCATGGCCGCCCGGTGGCGACGCGCGGAGTCCCTCGACAGCCTCGACGAGTGGGGCCTGGGCGGCCGGGGGTTCGGCACCTTCATCTCGTGGTTCCTGATCGGCGGCGACATCTACACCGCCTACACGTTCATCGCGGTGCCCGCGACGTTGTACGCCGGCTCCGTGGTCGGCTTCTTCGCGGTGCCCTACACGATCGTGCTCTACCCGATCATCTTCATCTTCCTGCCGCGCTTCTGGTCCGTCTCGCACCGGCACGGCTACGTCACCCCGGCCGACTTCGTGCGCGGCCGCTTCGACTCCAAGCCGCTCGCTCTTGCGGTCGCGGTCACCGGCCTGCTGGCGACCATGCCCTACATCGCGCTCCAGCTCGTCGGCATCCAGGTGGTGCTCGAGGTGATGGGCATCGGCGGCGGTGAGAACGCGTCGTTCCTGGAGAAGGACCTGCCGCTGTTCATCGCGTTCGCGGTGCTTGCGGCGTACACCTACGCCTCGGGCCTGCGCGCGCCGGCGCTGATCGCCTTCGTCAAGGACACGCTGATCTACATCGTGATCCTGGTGGCCGTGTTCTACCTGCCGACCCAGCTCGGCGGCTGGGGCAACATCTTCGACGCCGCGACCAAGTCGTTCGACCTGTTCAACAAGGAGAACGCCGACGCGATCGCCAGCGGCGACGCCTTGGGCAAGGGCATCATGCCGCCCGCGGCCGCGCACTGGGCCTACGCCTCGCTGGCCCTCGGCTCGGCTCTGGCGCTGTTCATGTACCCGCACTCGCTGACCGGCGTGCTCGCGTCGAAGAACCGGTCCGTGATCCGCCGCAACGCGTCACTGCTGCCGGCGTACTCCTTCCTGCTCGGCCTGCTGGCCCTGCTCGGCTTCGCCGCGATCGCCGCCGGCGTCAAGGTCGACAACCCGCAGCAGTCCGTGCCCGCGCTGTTCGACAAGATGTTCCCGGGCTGGTTCGCAGGCGTCGCGTTCGCGGCCATCGCGATCGGTGCCCTGGTGCCCGCGGCGATCATGTCGATCGCCGCCGCGAACCTGTGGACCCGCAACATCTACAAGGCGTTCATCAACCCCGACGCGACGCCGAAGCAGGAGGCGACCCAGTCCAAGCTGGTCTCGCTGGTGGTGAAGTTCGGCGCCCTGGCGTTCGTGCTCGGCCTCGGCACCCAGGACGCGATCAACTTCCAGCTGCTCGGTGGCGTGTGGATCCTGCAGACCATGCCGGCGCTGGTGTTCTCCCTCTACACCCGGTGGTTCCACCGGTGGGCGCTGCTCGCCGGCTGGGCGGTCGGCATGGTCTACGGCACGCTCACCGCCTACAACGTGCCGGTCCCGGGCAAGCCCGGCAGCCACTTCGGCGGGCCGCTCCAGCTGGTGCCGTTCACCGAGACCAAGGGCTACATCGCGCTGACCGCGTTCGTCATCAACGTGCTGGTCGCGGTGGTGCTGACGCTCGTGCTCCGCGCGCTCAAGGTCCCCAACGGCGCCGACGAGACGTCGCCCACGGACTACCACGCGGACGCCGGCGACCCGGGTGTGGAGGACGTGCTCGAAGGCGAGCCGGGCACCGCACCTACCACCCGGTAACCTCGGCGGTATGACCGACGTCACCGAGGCCCCGTCCGACACCACACCGGGTAGCGAGGGCCACGGTGGCGACCACGCCGTCGCCGTCGCGGCGGCGCACGGCGTGGACACGATGTTCACGCTGTCCGGCGCCCACGTCTTCCCGATGTACGACGGAGCGGTCAAGGCCGACCCGCCGATGCGGATCCTCGACGTCCGGCACGAGCAGACGGCGGTGTTCGCCGCGGAGGCGGTCGGCAAGCTGACCCGCGTCCCCGGCCTCGCCGTGCTCACCGCCGGCCCGGGCGTCACCAACGGCGTCAGCCCGATCACGCAGGCGTCGTTCAGCGGCTCGCCGCTCGTCGTGGTCGGCGGCCGTGCCCCCGCCAACCGCTGGGGCATGGGCTCGCTGCAGGAGCTCGACCACCCGCCGCTGCTCGCGCCGGTGACGAAGCTGTCCCGCACGGTGCACCAGGTCGCCGAGGTCGCGGGGGCCGTCGACGAGGCGTTCCGGGTGGCCGGCTCCTCGCACCGCGGGCCGACCTTCCTCGACGTGCCGATGGACCAGTTCTTCGACAAGGCGACCGTCGACCGTCCCGCGGTGGGCGCCCGGCAGCGGCTCGAGGCCGACCCGGACGCGCTGGCGAAGGTCGGCGCACTGCTCGCCGCCGCGTCCCGCCCGGTGCTGGTGCTCGGCACCGACGTGTGGGCCGACGGGGCGGAGGAGGCCGCGCTGCGCTTCGTCGAGCAGACCGGTGTCCCCGTCGTCACCAACGGGATGGGCCGGGGCGTCGTCCCCGGCGGCCACCCGCTGCTGGTCACCAAGGCCCGCGGCAAGGCCCTGGGCACCGCCGACCTGGTCGTGGTCGTCGGCACGCCCCTGGACTTCCGGCTCGGCTACGGCGTCTTCGGCGGCAAGGACGGCGCGCCCACGGCTCAGGTCGTGCACCTCGCCGACTCCCCCGGCCAGGTGTCCGGGCACGCCGACCTCGCGGCCTCCGCGTCCGGTGACCTGACGGCGGTCATCGACGGCGTGCAGGCGGCGTTGGAGAAGGCACCGTCGAAGCCCGACTGGTCGGCGTGGGTCTCCGACCTGCAGGCCGCGGTCGCGGCCGGCGTCGAGCGCGACGCCGAGCTGCTGCGCTCGGAGGCCGACCCGATCCACCCCGCACGCATCTACGGCGAGCTGGTCCCCCGGCTGGCCGAGGACTCCGTGGTGATCGGCGACGGCGGCGACTTCGTCTCCTTCGCCGGCAAGTACGTCGAGCCGAAGCGGCCCGGCGGCTGGCTCGACCCGGGTCCCTACGGCTGCCTCGGCGCCGGCCTCGGCTCGGCCATCGCGGCCCGCATCGCCCGGCCCTCCGCGCAGGTGGTGCTGCTGCTCGGCGACGGCGCCGCCGGCATGTCCCTGATGGACGTCGACACGCTGGTCCGGCACGACCTGCCGGTGGTGATGGTCTGCGGCAACAACTCCGCCTGGGGCCTGGAGAAGCAGCCGATGCAGATGCTCTACGGCTACGACGTCGCGGCCGACCTGGCTCCGCAGACCCGCTACGACGAGGTGGTCAAGGCGCTCGGCGGCGGGGGCGAGACGGTCACCGACCCGACCCAGATCGGCCCGGCGCTCGACCGGGCGTTCGATGCGGGCACGCCGTACCTCGTCAACGTGATCACGGACGTGAACGCGGCGTACCCCCGCAACACCTTCGGCGTGTGATCACCGTCCGGCCGGCACACGCCGACGAGCTCGCGGAGGTCGGCGAGCTGACCGTGCGGGCCTACGCCGAGTGGCTGGTGCCCGACGACTTCTACGTGCAGCACCTGCGCGACGCGGCGACCCGCGCTCGCGAGGCGGAGGTCTACGTCGCGCTGCTCGGGCAGGACCTGGCGGGCACCGTCACGTTCTGCCCCCAGGACTCGCCCTGGAGCGAGATCGCGCAGCCGGGCGAGGGCGAGTTCCGGATGCTCGCCGTCGACCCGGCCCACCGGCGGCAAGGGGTCGCCGAGGCCCTGGTCGGGGTGTGCCTCGAGCGGGCCCGCGAGCTCGGGTACGACGGCCTGGTGCTCTCGAGCCTCGAGGTGCAGGCTCCGGCGCAGCGGATCTACCAGCGCCTGGGGTTCACCCGCGACCCGGACCGGGACTGGTCGCCCGTCGAGGGCGTCGACCTGATGGCGTTCGTGCTGCGGTTTACGGCTACTCGATACCGCTCGACGACGACCAGGACGGCCTCCACGACCGCCGCCCACCCGTGGTCCCTGGTCAGGGCGTGGCCGCGGCCGGCGATCTCCACGACATGCCCTAGCTGCCGGCCAGTCGGGCCAGGAACCGGTCGCGGTCCACGACCACCCGCGTGACCTCGCCGTGCGCGACGACCTTCTGGTCGGGGTCCTGCTCGGCGGCGACCTGGAAGCGGACCAGCCGGCCGTCGACGTACGCCACGGTCGCGGTCACCCGCACCACGGCGCCGACGGCACTCGCGCCGACGTGCTCGAGCTGGACGCGGGTGCCCACGCTGGTCCGCTCGTCCGGGAGGTCCTGGTCGACCGCGGCGCAGGTGGCCGCCTCGCACCAGGCCAGCATCCGCGGCGTCGCGAGCACCTCCAGGCTCCCCGAGCCGAGCGCCACCGCCGTGTCGTCCTCGGTGACGGTGAACTCCAGGGTGGCCGACTCTCCAACGTCCATCACGCCATCCTGCCAACCCGCCCGATTGGCCGTCGTCCGGGTGCGGATGCGACAATGGGGACGGCCTCGACCGTCACGGTCGGGGCTGCTGACTGATCAGCGTTGAGGAGGACACCATGGGTAAGACCGGCCGCAAGCGCCGCGCCCGCAAGAAGAAGGGCGCCAACCACGGTAAGCGCCCCAACGCCTGACCCTAGGCGTTCTTGCGCGTCACGCGCACAGCAGAAGACCCCGTCGCCAGCCTCTGGCGCGGGGTCTTCGTACGTCGACAGGTGCTCAGCCGTCGGTGATCTCGACCTGGACCTGGCGGATCCGGAGCAGCACCTTGTCGCGCAGGGTCTCGGGGGCGTGCTCGGCGCAGGAGCGCTGGATCAGGGCCTTCACGGTGCGCTCGAGGTCGTACTTCTGCAGGCACGGGCCGCACTCGTCGAGGTGGTGCTGGATCTCCGAGAAGTCGGCGGTCGGCAGCTCGTTGTCGATGAAGAAGAAGACCCGCTCGAGCACCTCCGAGCAGTCCTTGTCGTGGGGGTTGCCACAGCTCATGACGCGTCGCCCCCCTTCGTGCCCGCGGCGGACAGGCCACGGTTGCGGGCGTACTCCTCGAGCATCTCGCGCAGCTGACGTCGGCCGCGGTGCAGCCGCGACATCACGGTGCCGATCGGGGTGTCCATGATCTCCGCGATCTCCTTGTACGGGAATCCTTCGACGTCCGCGAGGTAGACCGCGAGCCGGAAGTCCTCCGGCAGCTGCTGGAGGGCGTCCTTGACGTCGCTGTCGGGGAGGTGGTCGAGCGCCTCCGTCTCCGCGGACTTCAGACCGGTCGAGGAGTGCGACTCGGCGCGGGCCAGCTGCCAGTCCTCGACGTCCTCCGCCATGGACTGCTGGGGCTCGCGCTGCTTCTTCCGGTACGTGTTGATGAACGTGTTGGTCAGGATGCGGTAGAGCCAGGCCTTGAGGTTCGTGCCGGGCTTGAACTGGTGGAACGCGGCGAACGCCTTCGCGAACGTCTCCTGGACCAGGTCCTCCGCGTCGGCCGGGTTGCGGGTCATCCGCATGGCGGCGGAGTAGAGCTGGTCGAGGTACTGCATGGCGTCACGCTCGAAGCGGAGGGACCGCTCGGCCTCGGTCTCGGTGGCCACGTCGACCTCGTCGGTGTCGAGGTCCGGTGCGGGGTTCTCTGTCATTGCCTCCCAGCCTACCGGGAGGGTGGGGTACGAGCCGCGTGCGCTCACGCGGGGAGAGACGGGCCGGTCGCACGTCGTGGTGCCGGTCACATCCGCTCCTCTCCTGGCCCCGTGGGGGCTGTCGAAGCTGTCGGGGTGGTCACACGCCCAACGCGTCAGGCGCGGATCTGATTCCCCGCGCCGACGACGTCACGGACCACGAACTCCAGCACCGCCTCCACCACGATCCCCATCGCCACCTCGGCGGTCACGGGTCCGCGCTTGGGCACCTTGAGGCCGTGGTCGGCACCGGGCACGACGGTCAGCTCGCGGTCGGGCGGGAACTCCTCGGGTCGTCCGAACGCGTCGTTCTCCCCTTGTACGACGAGCGTGGGGACCGTCACCGCCTCCAGCTCGTCGAGCCGCGACCGCTCCGGGCGCCCGGGCGGGTGCAGCGGGAAGGACAGCGCGACGAACCCCGCGGCGCCGAGCTCGCGCGCCGTGCGCGCGGCGGAGCGGGCGCCCGCGGACCGGCCGCCGACGACCAGCGGGGTGCGCACGCGCAGCCGGTTGGCGGCCGCCACGAAGCACGCGTCGAGCACCTCGGGGCGGGGGGCGATCTTGCGGCCGGCCACCCGCCACGGCTGCTCGACCCGGACCACGGAGATGCCCTGCCGGGGCAGCTCCGCGGCCAGCGCCTCGAGGTCGGCGGAGTCGACCCCGCCGCCGGCGCCGTGCCCGAGGAGCAGCGTCGCCACCGGGTGCCGGGAGCGGTCGCGGTGCAGCCGGGCGTCGCCGTGGGGCGTCGGCACGACCTGGACGTCGGTCACGAAGGCACATCCTCCGGGGCGAGCGCGTCGAGAAGCTCGGGTCCGTTGTTGCGGACGTTGTTGACCTGTGTGCTGACCGGGTACGCCTCCAGCCGCCCCGGCGCGGCCGGCACGAGCAGCTTCTTGAGCTCGTCGGCGTCCGAGACCGAGGGGTCGAGCCAGGCGCCGTAACGCTCCGGCTCGACCAGCAACGGCATCCGGTCGTGGATGTGGCCGACCGCGTCCTCGGCGGTGGTGGTCAGCACCGTGCAGGTCCAGACGAAGCGCTGCGGGTCGTCCTCGTCACGGGTCGGGTCCTTCCAGATCTCGTAGAGCCCGGCCATCGCCATCACCGACCCGTCGGCGGGGTGGATGAAGAACGGCTGCTTGAGGGGCTTGCCGGCCTTCGTCTTCTGCTCGGTGGTGTACCACTCGAAGTAGCCGTCGGCCGGCAGCAGGCAGCGGCGCGACGCGAACGGACGCCGGAAGGCCGGCTTCTCGTGCACGGTCTCCATGCGCGCGTTGATCATCTTGTTGCCGATCGCGGGGTCCTTGGCCCAGAACGGCACCAGCCCCCACTTGAGCGTGCGCAGCTGCCGCTCGCGCGCGCCCTGCTTGTCCTCGGGGTCGGCGGGGCGCTCGACGACGGCGTACACCTGCTTGGTGGGCGCCACGTTGTAGTCGGGCGCCAGCGTCTCCTTGACCTCGACCTTGTCGATCTCGAACTCCTCGACGAGGTCCTCGGGCTTCCGGCTCGACGCGTAGCGGCCACACATGGTGGCCAGGCTAGCGGGAGAGCCGACGGTGGTCAGCGGGCGAGGTCGTCGAGCAACCGGGTCGCGGACTCGGCAGAGCGCGGCAGCCCCTCGATCCAGACCCGGACGTCGGCCTCACCGAGGTCGAGGTCGGCGAGGAACTCCCGGAGCAGCGCGACGGAGGTGCCGAGGTCGACGCTGCGCGGCACGACCGCGACCGCCCGGTCGAGGCCGAGCCGGCCGACGGTCTGGCCGCCGGAGTAGACCGCCCGGATCGCCTCGGTCACCTGGACCAGCCGCAGCGCGCGGGTGAAGTGGTGGCCCGGGACCCCGGTGGGCTCCCGGAAGCACAGCTCGACGATGACCAGGGCGTGGCTGCCGGAGACGAGCACGTCGGTGAGGTCGGCCTCGCGGTAGACCTCGTCGAGCCGGGTGCGCACGTGCGCCAGGCTGGCCAGCCCGGTCAGCGGGTCCTCGCAGGACAGGTCGTGGAGGTACTCCAGGGTGGCGTCGCTCCAGGCGACGGACAACGCCTCGGCGGCCTCGAAGGCCGGCGGCCCGCCGAGCACCAGGTCGTAGGTCGTGCGCAGCCCGGACAGTGCCTCTCCCAGGGCGGCACCGTCTCGAGCCACGTCGCGACCCACCACGGTGCAGGCTGCGATGACGTCCGTGTCGGACACCCCGCCGACGAGAGCCTCGCCCACCGCCTCGAAACGCATCGGCAGCGCCTGCCGTACGTCCTCGGGGAGGTCGCGGCCCTCCGCCTCCGCGGGTGGCTGCGCCGGGGCGCGTCGGAACGTGAGGGTCGGGAAGATCGGCACCTGCACCGCCTCCTCGCGTCTCCCGTCCCGCCGCTCCGTCAGCGGCAGTCACCACGGTCCTGCAGGGATGAGACGGTCCGACTTGGGGGGTATGACGCGGTTCTCGGCACTTTTTAATGACCGAACCGCTCCGCAAAACCGGCCGTCCGGACCAAATCCTCCGGAACGAGCGCGAGACCGTCCAGGGACGGCTACCTTGTGCTCTGGAGAAGACCCGACCGATTCGGCGTCATGAGGACGCCGGCGGCCCGTCTCCTCCTCGAAGGCCATGACCGATCTCCTGAGTGATGTCGAGACACCCAGCGACGCCGAGCTGATCTCGCGCGTGCGTGGGGGGGACGTCGCTGCCTACGGCGAGCTGTTCAGCCGCCACAAGGACGCCGCCCAGCGGCTGGCCCGCCAGCTGGTCCGCGGCCCCGACTCCGACGACCTGGTCTCCGAGGCCTTCGCCAAGGTGCTCACCGTGCTCCAGGGCGGCGGCGGGCCCGACGTGGCCTTCCGCGCCTACCTGCTCACCGCGGTGCGGCGCCTGCACGTCGACCGGGTCCGGTCCGGCCAGCGGGTCCAGACCACCGACGACCTGACGCCGTTCGACCCGGGCGTGCCGTTCCAGGACACCGCCGTCGCCGGCTTCGAGAGCGGCGCAGCGGCCAAGGCCTTCGCGTCGCTGCCGGAGCGCTGGCAGCTGGTGCTGTGGCACCTCGAGGTCGAGGGCCAGAAGCCGGCCGACATCGCCCCGCTGCTGGGGATGAGCGCGAACTCCGTGTCCGCCCTCGCCTACCGGGCCCGTGAGGGTCTGCGCCAGGCCTTCCTCACCATGCACATCTCGGACCTCACCGAGACCGACTGCCGCTGGGTCAACGAGCACCTCGGCGCCTTCATCCGGCGTGGGCTGTCCAAGCGCGACGCCGGCAAGGTCCAGGCGCACCTCGACGACTGCCGCCGCTGCACCGCGATGTACCTCGAGCTCACCGAGGTCAACTCCAACCTGGCCGGCATCATCGCGCCGCTGCTGCTCGGCGCGGCGGCCACCGGCTACCTCGCCTCGACCGGCGGCGTCGGCGCGGCCGGTGTCCTCGGGCTGCTGTCCAAGGTCAAGGAGTTCGTCGGCGCCAACAGCGGCGCGGTCACCGCCGCCGGAGTCGCGGCCGGAGTGGCGACCGCCGCCGCGGTGGCCGCCGTGACGCTCGGCGGCAGCCCGGCGGACAAGAAGGACGTGGTGGCCAACCCACCCGCCTCCGTGGCCACCACCGCCGCTGCCCCGGCGCCGAGCCTGCCGCAGACGTCGGCCCCCGCGACGACCGAGCCCACGACCTCGGCCTCTACTTCGTGCCTCTGCCTCGGCCTCTGCCTCTGCCTCGGCCTCTGCTTCGGCCTCTGCGACACCGTCGGAGCCCGCCGCGACTCCCTCGGAGACGACGACGCCGTCGGCCGTCGTGGGTCCCGGGGTCACGGCCCCGTCGGAGGAGCAGACGGACACACCCGCGCCGTCGGACGGCGAGACCGCCGGTCCGGGCCCGGTCACCGTGTCGACCGTCGACCTGACCGGCACCACGGTCGACGAGGACGGCGTGCACTTCCGCGCCCTCGGCTCCCCGGACCTGCCGCCGGTCATGACCGTCCGGCTCACCTCGCAGCCCAGCGGTGTCACGTTCGCGCCCGCAGGCGGTGACTGCAACGTCGCCGCCGACGGCCTGTCCGCGGTCTGCAGCCCTGTCTCCGGCGGCAGCGGCGGCACGGTCCCCGGAGCGGCCGCGGCGGCCACCCCGTCGTCGTACGCCGCGGAGCTGCCGTTCCTGATCCCTGACGGCCAGAGCGACACCGACCTCGCCATCGACGTCGACGTGCCCGAGGGCTTCGAGGTCTCCGGCGGCACCGCGCACCTCAGGCCGTACACCTCGCGAACCGCCGACGTGCGGCTCGCGCTCGACTCCCCCGTCGCCTACGCGCCCAGCGGCCACGCCGTCGTCGCCCACCTCAGCGGTCTGCCCGCCGGCTACACCGGCCCGGTCCGGATCCTCAAGGTCGAGGGCGACGCGACGATCACCGGATCGCCGACCGCCGGGTGCGCCGTGGACGCGGGCACGCTGCTCTGCTCGCAGCCGGCTGACACCGTGACGGTCGTGCTCGACGCGGCCGACCCGAGCCTGGTCACCCAGGTGCGGCTCCGGGTGGCACCGCTGACCGGCTACCGCGACCCGGCCGGCGCGAACAACGCGTCGAGCGCGACGCTCGAGGCCAAGCCTGTGGTCATCCCCGACGCCGACCTGGCACTGACGCTCGACGAGCCCGTCCGGCACGGCAACACGTACTCCGTCGGCGGCCACCTGACCGGCGTGCCCACGGGCTACACCGGCACCGTGCAGCTCGCCCTCACCGGCGACGTCGACACCTTTGCCGCCGACGGCTGCACGGCCGTCCCGCTGACGACCACGCTGACCTGCGACGTGCCGGCCGATGGCTCCTTCGTGTTCACGATCACCACGCACGATGCGGCCAAGGACCGGCCGGTCACCATCGCGGTCGCCCCGCTCACCGGCTACACCGACCTGCGACGCCGGCAACAACAGCCCAGCGGTGACACTCGGCGCGGCCCCGGTTCCGCCGTCCACGGACGTCGACGTGGCGCTCACCGCGCTGGCACCCGCAACCGTGCGTCCGCAGTCCGGCGACCGCTACGACGTGACCGGCACCGTGTCCGTGACCGGTCCGGCCAAGGCGTCGGTGCAGGAGGTGACCTACACGGTCACCGGGGCTGAGTTCGTCACCGCCGTCCGGCACGTCGGCCACGGTCACCCGCCCGGCGACGGACAGCGCGCCGACCTTCACGCTGACCCACCAGGGCGCCACCACGGCCACCATCACGGCCAGCGTGCCGCGCCTTCCACGACACCCTGTCGCTCAACGACGCCGCCAGCGCCGACCTGAGTCCCTACGACGTGTCGCTGACCGGACTCACGCCCGCGACCGCGACCGCCGACCAGAGCGGGGACCAGAAGTTCACCGCGACCGTGCACCGCGACGGCTTCACGGGCAAGCTCGACTACGCGCCCGTCGGCTTCCCGACCGACCTGTCGCTGACGTCGACCGAAGCCGGCGACCAGGTGACGTTCACGCTGCACTCGGCGAAGAAGGACCTGCCGGCCACCGGTTTCACGGTCCGGGCGGGGCTGCCGTCCGGCTTCACCGACTACGCCTCCGACGACAACGCCGCCTCGTCGACGTACACCTACGCGACGACGCCGGTGCCCGCGTTCGCGCTTCAGCTCAGCCCGCAGGGCAGAGCGGCAAGGTGGGCAACCAGTGGACCGTCACGCGCGACCGTGACGGGGGTCCCGCAGGGCGACAGCGTCGCGTTCGGCCTACGTCGCCGTCGGAGTTCGTCAGCGGCACCGGCTGCACGGTCGTCGACCGACAAGCATGACGCTGACCTGCACGCCGGCGGCGCGTCCCGGCCCGTTCGACGTCACCTTCCAGGTCAAGCTCCCGGGCAACCCCGGCCAGCAGCACGGATCCTTGGCTGCGGTCGTGGTGGGCGACGCAGACCCGCTCCGCGGCCGCGACACATCACCGGCTGAGCGCGACAAACCGGCTCGCGCGAGCGTCACGTCGCGCCGTACGCTCTCCGGCAATGCGTGGACGGAGACGAGTAGTCGCCGGCCGACGGAGCACAGAGAACCGCTCAGCCTGAGAGGGCACTGCTGAGAGGGCGGGGTCCGTCGCGGCGACGAAGACACTCCCGAGCAGAGCAGCACCAACGAGGTCGCGCCGGTCCGGTGCGCGACGAAGGTGTGGTGGCACAGCGAGCTTCCCCGTCGCCCACACCTCCTGGGGTCCCCCACAGGAGGTGAAGCAGATGAGACGCACACTCGCACGAGAGCTGCCGGCGCAGGAGCCGGGCTCAGTGGTCACGATCCAGGGCTGGGTGCACCGCCGCCGGTCCTTGGCCGCCGTCACGTTCGTGGTCGTCCGGGACCGCACCGGCCTCGCGCAGGTCGTGGTGAAGGACGCGACCACGCTCGCGCAGGTCGCGGAGTACGGCGAGGAGACCGTGGTCGCGGTGACCGGCACCGTCACCGCCAACCCGTCGGCACCCGGCGGAGTCGAGGTGACCGAGCCGTCCTTCGAGGCGCTGTCCGCGCCGTCCGCGACCCCGCCGGTGGAGCTCTGGCGGCCGACGCTGACGACCGGTCTGCCCACCCAGCTCGACCACGCCGGGGTGAGTCTGCGGCACCGTGTCCGCCAGGCCCGCTGGCAGCTTGCGGCGGCCAGCCTGCGGGGCTTCCGCGAGACGCTGGACGCCCGCGACTTCACCGAGGTGCACAGCCCCAAGCTGGTCGCGTCGGCCACCGAGAGCGGCGCGAACGTGTTCGAGGTCGACTACTTCGGGCGTCCGGCCTACCTCGCCCAGTCGCCGCAGTTCTACAAGCAGGTGCTGGTCGGGGTGTTCGAGCGGGTCTACGAGGTCGGGCCGGTGTTCCGGGCCGAGCCGCACGACACGGTGCGGCACCTCGCGGAGTACGTCTCCCTCGACGTGGAGCTCGGCTTCGTGCGGGACCACCGCGACGTCGTCGCCGTGCTGCGGGACACGGTGGCGGGCATGGTCGCCGCGGTCACGACGCACGCCGCCGAGGCGGTGTCGCTGCTCGACGTCGACGTGCCCGTCGTACCGGAGGAGCTGCCGGTCGTGCACTTCCGCGAGGCGCTCGAGATCGCCGGCGCACCCGCCGACGAGCCCGACCTCGCGCCCGCGCACGAGCGGGCCGTCGGCGCGTGGGCCAGGCGCGAGCACGGCAGCGACCTGGTCGTGGTCGAGGGCTACCCGACCGCGAACCGCGCGTTCTACAGCCACCCGGACCCGGAGGACCCGCACTGGTCACGGTCGTTCGACCTGCTGTTCCGCGGTGTCGAGCTGGTCAGCGGCGCGCAGCGGCTGCACCGGCACGAGGACTACGTCGCGACACTCGCGGCCCGCGGCTACGACCCGGAGCCGTACGCGTCGTACGTCGACGCGTTCCGGTACGGCGTGCCACCGCACGGCGGCTTCGCGATCGGGCTGGAGCGGTGGGTGTCCCGGCTCACGGGAGCGGCCAACGTCCGCGAGGTGACGCTGTTCCCGCGGGACCTGCACCGGCTCACGCCGTAGCCACCACGCCCAGGTCCGGACCGGGGGACGCGTGACGGGTGGGTAATCGGGTATGAAAGGCCCATGACTCTGATCCGACTCGTCGCGCGTCCCATGCTGGCCTCCACCTTCGTCTACGGCGGCATCAACGCCCTCCGCAACGCCTCGGCGCTGGCGGAGGCCGCGAAGCCGGTCAACGACGAGATCCGCGGCCTGGCCGGCAAGGTGGCGCCGCAGCTGCCGGTCCCCGAGGACGACGCGACGCTGGTGCGGATCAACGCCGGCGTGCACATCGCCGCCGGTCTCGCGCTCGCCACGGGCCGCGCGCCCCGGCTGTCGTCCGCCGCGCTGGCCGCGACCGTGGTGCCCACCACTCTGGCCGGGCACGCCTTCTGGAAGCAGAAGGACAAGACGGCCCGCAACGCGCAGATGACGCACTTCTTCAAGAACCTCTCGATGCTGGGCGGGCTCGTGCTCGCCTCCGTCGACACCGAGGGCAAGCCCGGTGTCGCCTGGCGCGCCTCGCACGCGGTCGGCACCGCCAAGCGCGAGGCCAAGCACCTGCGCCGCGAGGCGAAGCAGCAGGCGAGGCTCGCGGCGAAGAGCGTGAAGTCCTGAGCCGATACGCTCGGAGGCGATGAACGACTCCTCCGCCCCGGACCTCTGGCCTGCTCCCCATGCCGCCGCCCCCGTGGACGCCACGGTGCGGCTACCGGGGTCGAAGTCGCTCACCAACCGGGCGCTGGTCCTCGCCGCCCTGTCCGACGGCCCCAGCGTCGTGCGGCAGGCGCTGCGGTCCCGTGACACCGAGCTGATGGCCGCGGCGCTGACCGGCCTCGGCGCCCCGGTGGACACCACCGGCGACGACTGGAAGGTGTCCCCCGGCCCCCTCCGCGGCCGCGAGACGGTCGACTGCGGGCTGGCCGGCACCGTGATGCGCTTCGTGCCGCCGCTCGCCGCCCTGGCCGACGGGCCCGTCATCTTCGACGGCGACCCGCACGCCCGGCTGCGGCCGATGGGCCAGATCCTGCGGGGTCTGCGCGACCTCGGTGTCGTCGTCGAGGACGAGGACCGCGGCGCGCTGCCCTTCACGGTGCTCGGCACCGGCCGCGTCCGCGGTGGCGAGGTCACGATCGACGCCTCCGCGTCGAGCCAGTTCGTCTCCGCGCTGCTGCTGGCCGGCGCGCGGTACGACGAGGGCGTGGACGTGCGGCACGACGGCAAGCCGGTCCCGTCCCTGCCCCACATCGAGATGACCGTCGAGCAGCTCCGCCTGCACGGTGTCGAGGTCGACGACTCCGACGCGAACCGCTGGCGGGTCCTGCCGTCGGCCGTTCGCGCGGTCGACGTACAGGTGGAGCCGGACCTGTCCAACGCCGCACCGTTCGTGGCCGCCGCGCTGGTCACCGGGGGCCGGGTGACGGTGCTCGACTGGCCGCACGCGACCACGCAGGCCGGTGACGCGCTGCGCGAGATCGTCACGCTGATGGGCGGGACGGCCGACCTCGGCGACGACGGGCTGACCGTCACCGGACCGGGCACCCTGCACGGGATCGACTACGACCTGCACGACGTCGGCGAGCTCACGCCGGCGGTCGCGGCACTGTGCCTGCTGGCGGACTCGCCGTCGCACCTGCGCGGCATCGCGCACATCCGCGGCCACGAGACCGACCGGCTCGCGGCTCTGGCCACCGAGTTCAACGGTCTCGGTGGGCACGTCACCGAGACCGAGGACGGTCTGACGATCCGGCCGGCAGCGTTGCACGGCGGCCCGTTCCGCACCTACGCCGACCACCGGATGGCGCACGCCGGGGTGATCCTCGGCCTCGGCGTCGACGGGGTGGTCGTGGAGGACATCGCGACCACGTCCAAGACGTTCCCCGACTTCGCCGGTGCCTGGACGGCGCTGCTCTCGTGAGCCGCTGACGGATGGCGCGCTACGACGAGTACGACCGGATCGACCCCGAGTCCTACGACCGCCCCCGCCGTCGTACCCGCCCCCGCACCAAGGACCGGCCGACCTACGCCGACGCCGTCGAGGGCAGGGTCGTCACCGTGGACCGCGGCCGCTTCACGACCCTCGTGGAGGGGCGCACCGTGATGGCGATGAAGTCCCGGCCGCTCGGCCGCAAGGGCGTGGTCGTCGGCGACGCGGTGCGGCTGGTCGGTGACGTCTCCGGTGAGGACGGCACCCTGGCCCGGATCGTGGAGGTGGACGAGCGGCGCACGGTGCTGCGCCGCACCGCCGACGACGACGACCCCGTCGAGCGGGTGATCGTCGCCAACGCGGACCAGCTGGTGGTGGTGGCCGCCCTCGCGGACCCGGAGCCGCGGCCCCGGCTGATCGACCGGGCGCTGGTGGCGGCCTACGACGCCGGGCTGGAGCCGCTGCTCTGCCTGACCAAGGCCGACCTCGCCGACCCCGAGACGCTGGTGTCGGTCTACCGCCCCCTGGGCGTGCCGTACGTCGTGACGCAGCGGGGCTCCGACCTCGGCGAGGTGCGCGCCCGGCTGCAGGGCAAGGTCAGCGTGCTGCTGGGGCACAGCGGCGTCGGCAAGTCCACGCTGGTCAACGCGCTCGTCCCGGGCAGCGACCGGCAGGTGGGCCTGGTCAACGCGGTGACCGGACGCGGCCGGCAGACCTCGACGTCGGCGTGGATGCTCGCCCTGCCGGACCCGCTGGACGGGTGGATCGTGGACACGCCGGGCATCCGCTCCTTCGGGCTCGCGCACGTGCGGCCGGACCGGCTGATCGACGCGTTCCCCGACCTCGCGGCGCTGACCGACCCCTGCCCGCGGGGCTGCACGCACGGCGAGACCGAGCCGGAGTGCGGTCTCGACGAGGCGGTCGCCGAGGGGCGCACCGAGGCGGCGCGGGTCGACTCGTTCCGCCGGCTGCTCGCCAGCCGCGAGGCCGCCCTCGACTGAGTTGTCAGGCGGTGACGCCGCCCTGGCGACGTGAGCGCCTGACAACTCGGCGGTGAGGGTCAGCCCCAGACGGCGCGGGCGCCGGAGTCGCCGGTGAGCACGACCTGCACGAGCACGACGACCGCGGCGAGGACGAGCAGGACCGGGAGCACCTTGTCGGCGATGGCGACCCGGCTGGCCATCCCGCCCTTGCCCGAGGCCAGGCCGGCCGGGCCGGGCAGCAGGAAGGCCGCGGCGATGACCACCACGGCCAGGACGATCGTGAGCTTGGCCAGCAGGTCGCCCCGCCCGCTGTGCTCGCTCACCAGCCGGGCCAGCTCCGGCCGGCTGTTCTCGAGGGACCGACCGCTCGTGGTCGCCACGTAGGCGAGCACGATGCACAGGACGGACGCGCCGGCGGTCGGCCAGCGCAGCAGCCAGCGCCATCGCGGCAGCACGGCGAGCCCGATCGTCAGCAGGGCGGTGAGCGGGATGAGCACGACCGCGGCGTGGACGACGAGCGGGTGCAGGGGCAGGCCGGCGATCTCCATATGCCCAACCTAGACGGACACTCCCGGACGTATCAGTGACTTTTGGTGCTAGTACCCGATCGGCACGCCTGCGGAGCTGCCGCCCCGCTGGGCATACCCTGAGGCTCATGCCCAATTCCTTCACCGACGACCTGCGCCTCGCCCACGTCCTCGCGGACGACGCCGACTCGCTGTCCACGAGCCGGTTCCGGGCGCTGGACCTGCACGTGGTGAACAAGCCCGACCTCACGCCTGTCACCGACGCCGACAAGTCCGTCGAGGAGGGCATCCGCCGGACCCTCTCGCGGGCCCGTCCGCGGGACGCCGTGCTCGGCGAGGAGACCGGCTCCACCGGGCACAGCCAGCGACGGTGGGTGGTCGACCCGATCGACGGCACCAAGAACTACGTGCGCGGCGTGCCCGTGTGGGCGACGCTCATCGCGCTGATGGTCGACGACGAGGTCGTGGTGGGGGTGGTGTCCGCGCCGATGCTGCAGCGCCGGTGGTGGGCGTCCAAGGACGGCGGCGCCTGGACCGGCCGCTCCCTGCTCAAGGCCACCGAGTGCCACGTCTCCGACGTGTCGCGGCTCGACGACGCGTCGCTGTCCTACTCCTCGTTCACCGACTGGGACGAGTACGACAAGCTCGACGCGTTCCTGGCGCTGTCGCGACGCGTGTGGCGGACCCGGGCGTACGGCGACTTCTGGTCCTACATGCTGCTCGCGGAGGGCGCGGTCGACCTGGCCGCCGAGCCGGAGCTCGAGCTCTACGACATGGCGGCGCTCGACGTGATCGTCCGGGAGGCCGGCGGCCGGTTCAGCTCGCTGGACGGGACTCCGGGCCCCAACGGCGGCAACGCGCTGGCCAGCAACGGCCGGCTGCACGACCAGGCGCTGGCGTTCCTCGGGTCGCTGCCCGACGACGAGAACGACCCCGACGTCGCGCCGCGGCGGCACGGGTCGCTGCACGACCTCAGCTCACGTCGGCGTCCTGCGGCTCCCGAGCCCGACGACGACTGACCCGCTCCCAGGCGGTGAGCAGGTACGGCGCGGCGAGCAGGCCGGCCAGGTCGAACCACCCGTAGCCGCCGGCCGCACCCGAGGGCGGGTTGCCGATGGTCACCCAGCCGGTCGGGTCGAGCGTCCCCCACGTCCAGGTGCCGAGGTGCGTGCCGACCACCTCCAGCCAGCTCACCGCGACGAACGCGCCGAGGTAGACCGGCTGCGACGGGCCGAGGAACAGGAACGCCGCGAGGCAGCCGAACCAGAACGCACCGAGCGCGTCCGGCCGGTCGGCCAGCAGCACGCCGTACGTCGCCCACGCGCCGCCCACCGCGAGCACCACCGCGACCGCCGTACGGCGATGCCGCTCGACGAACGCCGCATGGCCGAGGGCGAACGCGGACAGGTAGACCAGCCCGTGCCCGGGCGGCACGAACGCGGGCACGTTGTCGAAGCGGTAGGTGTACACCTCGAGCGTCGGGCTGAAGACGTACTCGATGCACGTGGCGAACGCGACGACGACCAGGGTCTGCGCGCGCACGGTGGGGCTGACCTCGCGTAATGCGAGCAGCAGCACGCCCCAGGTGAGCAGGCCGAGCCCCCGTTGCTGCCAGAGGCCGCCGCCTCCGCCGGCCCGGTCCAGCCACAGCACGACGGTCAGCCAGCCCATCAGGGCCGGGCAGGCCCAGACCGGTAGCTCTCGTCGCACCGGGCCATCCTGGCAGGCCGGTCCGGGGTGTAGCCGCGCCGTCACCTTAATGGCTAGCCTGAGTCACTGCTCCGATGACGAAGCATGGTCATTACAGCGATCGCGGGAGGTAGTCCGATGCGCATCCACGAGGTGCTCGCTCACAAACCCAGCCACGACGTCGTCACCGTGAGGCCCGACGCCACCGTGCGCGAGCTGCTCGGGATGCTCGCCGAGTACAACATCGGAGCCCTGGTGGTCAGCGCGGACGGCGCCGCCGTCGACGGCATCGTGTCCGAGCGCGACGTCGTCCGCCGGCTGCACGCCGACGAGGGCCTCCTGGACGCGGCGGTCTCGACGATCATGTCGTCGGAGGTGCAGACCTGCGAGAAGGACGCGACCGTCAACGAGCTGATGTCGATCATGACCGAGCGCCGCTTCCGGCACGTGCCGGTCGTCGAGGAGGGTCGGCTGACCGGCATCGTGAGCATCGGTGACGTCGTCAAGAGCCGGATGAGCGAGCTCGAGTTCGAGCGCGACCAGCTCGACCACTACGTCCACACCAGCCAGACCTGATCCGCGGCGCCGTCAGCTCGGGCCCTGGCTAGAGTGGCGGGTCGACGTACCGGACCACCCGGACGACGCCTGCGAGAGGACCCGACGTGACGCACGAGAAGCCCGAGATCGACTTCCCCGACGGCCCGCCGCCGACCGACCTCGAGGTCACCGACCTGACGGAAGGTGAGGGCCCCGAGGCCGCCGCCGGCCAGACCGTGCGCGTGCACTACGTGGGCGTGGCCCACTCCACCGGTGAGGAGTTCGACGCGTCGTACAACCGCGGCACCCCGCTGGAGTTCCGCCTCGGCATCGGCCAGGTCATCTCCGGCTGGGACCAGGGCGTGCAGGGCATGAAGGTCGGCGGTCGTCGCCGGCTGGTCATCCCGCCGCACCTGGCCTACGGCGACCGCGGCGCGGGCGGCGTCATCCAGCCCGGCGAGACGCTGATCTTCGTGGTGGACCTGGTCGACGTCAGGTGACCCTCAGCTGACGACGACGGACTCGCCGCCGAGCGTCACCACGTCGCCCTTGACGAGCTGACGCCCGCGGCGGGTCTCCACCTCGCCGTTGACGGACACGTGCCCCTGCACCATCAGCGGCTTGACGTCCGCACCGGCCTCCACGAGGTCGGCGAGCTTGAGCAGCTGGCCGAGCCGGATCGAGTCCTCCCGGATCGGGACCTCACGCGCGTTCACACCCCTATCCTCGCGCACCCGCCCTGAGGCGTTCACGTCGGCGCCGACGCGGGTTCATCTGGGCAGGCGAGGGTCGGTTCGTCCGACTCGTCCTCGCCCGGAGGTCCCATGCAACGCGGTCAGGTCGCACCCGTCACCACGCTCGCCCTCGCCGCCACGCTCGCGCTCGGCGCCGTGGTCGCCGTACCGCAGGCCAAGGCCGCCACGGCGTACGACGCGAGGAAGCCGCCCTTCACGTTCGCCGTGATCGGCGACGTCCCCTACGGCACCGCCGCCGAGGAGCACTTCCCGACGTTCATCCAGGGCATCAACGCCGACCCGGACGTCACGATGGTGACGCACCTCGGGGACATCAAGAGCGGCTCCACGACCTGCACGGACGAGCGCTTCGCGCGCGTGCGCCAGGACTTCGACGGCTTCGCCGACCCGCTGGTGTACACCCCCGGAGACAACGAGTGGACCGACTGCCACCGGCCGAACAACGGCGGCTACCAACCCCTCGAGCGGCTGGCCAAGGTGCGGTCGCTGTTCTTCTCGCAGCCCGGCACCACGCTCGGCGCACCCGCCCCGGTGGCGTCCCAGGCCGACCGCGGCATCCCCGAGAACGCCCGGTGGACCCGCGGGGACCTGTCCTTCGCGACCCTGCACGTGGTGGGCAGCAACGACGACCTCGCGCCCTGGACCGGCAGCACCGCGCGGACCGACGCTCAGGTGGCCGAGGAGCGCCACCGGATGGCCGCGGCGGTCGAGAACGTCCGCGCCGCGTTCCGCGAGGCGAAGACCCGGCAGCTGCGCGGCGTCGTGCTCATGCAGCAGGCCGACATGTTCGACCCGACGGTGGTGAACCCCAGCTTCTCCGACTACTCGGCGTTCCGGCCGCTGGTGCAGACGCTCGTCGACGAGTCGCGGCGGTACGACGGGCCGGTCTACCTGTTCAACGGCGACAGCCACCGGTTCAACCAGGACCGGCCGCTCGCCTCCGGGTCGTCCTGGCTGGACTTCTACGGGGTGAAGCACTCCGCGGACAACCTGCGCCGGGTCACCGTCGACGGCTCCGACCTCGGCGAGGCCGACTGGCTGAAGGTCACCGTGCAGCCGCGCGGCGAGGAGCTGCTGGCGTTCGAGAAGGTGCCCGGCGCCTGACACCCCCAGCAGAACTGGCACACCCCCGGCGTTGCAACGCTGGGGGTGTGCCAGTTTCCCAGGGGACCCAGGGAAACTGGCAGCGGCCTACAGCAGCACCGTCGCGGTGTGGATCAGCACCCCGACCAGGCCGCCGACGATGGTGCCGTTGATCCGGATGAACTGCAGGTCGCGACCGACGTGCAGCTCGATCCGCCGGGCGGCCTCCTTGCCGTCCCAGCGGTCGATGGTGTGGGTGATCACCGCGGTCAGCTCGTCGCCGTAGCGCCCGACCGCGAACACCGCGAGGTCGGCGGCGTAGCGGTCCACCTTGGCGCGCAGCGCCGCGTCCTCGGCGAGCCGGCCGCCGAAGGCGCGCAGCTCGTCCATGGCCCGCCGGCGCAGCGGCCCCTGCGGGTCGTCGAGCGAGTCGAGCAGGGCCCGGCGGAAGGCGTTCCACAGCGAGGTCGCGGTGACCAGCAGCTGCGGGTGGCTGAGCACCCGGCCCTTGAGCCGCTCCATCCGCTCCTGGGTCTCGGGGTCGTGGAGGAGGTCGTGGGCCAGCTGCTCCAGCGCGCTGTCCAGGGCGCCGCGGGCGTGGTGGTAGGGATCCCGCCGGATCTCCTCGACCCACGCCACCACCTCGAGGTGGATGCGGTGGGTGACCCGGTCGTTGACCGCGGCCGGTGACCACCAGGGCGCCCGCTCCCCCACGATCTCGACGAAGGCCTGCTCGTTCTGGGTGAGCCAGCGGTGCGCCTCCTCCAGCGCCAGGTCCACCAGGCCGTGGTGCGCGCCGTCCTTGACGACCTCCTCCAGCAGGCTGCCCGCGACCGGGCTGACCGGCTCGGCGAGGAACCGCGGCAGCAGCGCCTCCTCGACCAGGGCCACCATGTCGTCGTCGCGCACCCGTGAGAGCCCGATGCTCAGAACCGCGGCGGCCTCGTCGACCACCCGGCGCGCGTTCGCCTCGTCGGTCAGCCAGGCGCCGACCCGGGCGCTGAGGCGTGCCGCCTCGATGCGCTCGCGGATGATCGTCTCCTGGAGGAAGTTCTCCCCCACGAACTCCTCCAGGCTGCGGCCCAGCTCGTCCTTGCGGCGCGGGATCAGCGCGGTGTGCGGCACCGGCAGCCCGAGCGGGTGCTTGAACAGCGCGGTGACCGCGAACCAGTCCGCGATGGCGCCGACCATCGACGCCTCGGCGCCGGCGTTCACGAAGCCGAGGAAGCCGACCTGGTCGCGGGTCAGCGCGAAGACGACAGCGGCGAAGAGCAGCAGCGACACCGCCAGGGTGCGCATGCGTCGCAGCCCTCGACGGCGCTGCTCGTCGAGGTCCGGGGCGGCGGTGACGATCGGGACGCTCATCGCCGACGAACCTACCGGGGGCGGGGTCAGGCCGGCTCGGTCCTCCGCGCCGCCGGCACGGCGAACGCCGACGGCACCAGGATCACGGAGACGATCAGCAGGGCGTTCAGCACGCCGAAGTGGCTGCCCAGGAAGCCGAGGAGCGGCGGACCGGCGAGGAACGCCGTGTAGCCGATCGTCGAGACCACGCTCACCCGCGCGGCCGACTTCGCCGGGTCGTCGGCGGCGGCGCTCATGCCGACCGGGAACCCGAGGGAGGCGCCCAGCCCCCACAGCACGATGCCCGGCACCACCAGCGCGGGGACGGACCCGAGGACGACCAGGAGCACTCCGACGGCCGGCCACGGCCATGCTGCCCCAGAGCACCGCCACGCGACCGAACGCGTCGAGCAGGACCGTGCCCCCGATCCGGCCGGCCGTCATCGCCGCGACGAACAGCGCGAACGCGGCCGCGCCGAGCCAGGCGGGGACGTCGTACCCGTCGACCATCGCGACGCCCAGCCAGTCGTTGGCCACCCCCTCGGTCAGCGCCATCGCCAGCACCATCACGCCGATCATGAGGGTGCGCGGCTCGGTCCAGGCCTTGAGCGCGTGGCTGGCGGGCTTGCTGCCCTCGGCGTGCGGCTCGGCGGCCAGGAAGCCGCGCACGCTGACCGCACCGAGCACCATCACCAGCACGCCGACGACCCCGATGTGCACCTCGACGCCGAGACCGGCGTAGGTCACCAGCGCGCCGACGCCCGCCCCGACGACCGTGCCGAGGCTGAAGCCGGCGTGGAAGCGCGGCATGATCGACCGGTTGAGCAGCCGCTCCACCTCGGCGCCCTCGACGTTCATCGCGACGTCCCAGGTGCCGGTGCCCAGCCCGACGAGCAGCAGCCCGAAGGCCGCGACGGGCACGGAGCCGAGCGTCCCGGCGCCGAGCCCGATCAGCAGCAGCCCGACGCCCTCGACCAGGGTGGCCGCGATGACCGTGCGGCGCGCGCCGAACCGCGCGATGTTGCCGCCGGCGGTGGGCAGCGACGCGACCGACCCGAGCGAGCCGGCGAGCAGGAAGAGACCGAGCGCGCCGGGCCCGAGGTCGAGGTCGTGGCGGATCGACGGGATGCGTGAGGCCCAGGTCGAGAACGCGAACCCGTTGAGGAAGAAGGTGGCCATCACCGCGTTGCGCGCGGTGAGCACGTCGCGGGTTGCTGTACCGGTAGAGACACTCACCAGGCACACTCTATCCGGTCCCGCCGACCACCTCGCGACGGCCGGGCGTCCGCGACGTGACAGGATTCGCCCATGAGCAAGACCGTCATCACCTTCGGCACCTTCGACGTGTTCCACGTCGGCCACCTGCGCGTGATCGAGCGTGCGGCCGCCCTCGGGGACCGGCTCGTCGTCGGCGTCTCCGCGGACGCCCTCAACGAGCGCAAGAAGGGCCGGTCGCCGGTCTTCTCCCAGAGCGAGCGGCTCGAGATCGTCGCCGCGCTCAAGCCCGTCGACGCCGTCTTCGTCGAGGAGAGCCTCGAGCTCAAGCGGGAGTACATCCTCGAGCACGAGGCCGACATCCTGGTGATGGGCGACGACTGGGCCGGCAAGTTCGACGAGTTCGAGGACATCTGCGAGGTGCACTACCTCACCCGCACGCCGGCCATCTCGACCACGGCGCTCATCGAGAAGATCTCCAACGCCACGTCCTGACGCTCAGCCGCCGCGGCCCCAGTTCGCGATGATCACGGCCGTGGGCGGGATCACCGCGGCGACCACGCTCATCAGCACAGCCGCCGTCGTCGACCAGAAGCGCACGACGTTCCAGGCCAGCAGGATCAGCACCAGGCAGGTGCCCATCAGCCAGAAGTAGGCCTTCTTGCGTCCCGGGGGCGGCTCCCCCGGCGGCTCGTCGGGCATCCCACCACCGTACGACGCAGCCCGCCTGCCTACCCTGGGCACATGCCCTCCGGCCAGTCCGGGCCACCCCCGGTCCGCAAGCACCTCATGACGCCGGGGCAGCCGCGCCCTCAGCAGCGCTACAACACGAGCCTGACCAGCGTGCAGCGCTGGGTCATGTCGACGCTCGTGGCGACCACGATCCTGCACCTCGCGGTGGGCGTCGTCGTGGCGGCGTACTTCTCCGACCGGCTCGACTCGCAGATCGGGCTGCTCGTGATCTCGGCGCTGTTCGGGCTCATCGCCTTCGCCGCGGCCCTGCTGATCCACAAGCGCAGCCCGCTGTCCTGGTGGCTGCTCCCCGGACTCGTGCCGGCCCTCGTCGGCGCCTACCTGCTCTTCGGCTGACCCGTCGCGACGCTGGCCGTCCAGGCGTTCACCCAGCAGCCGTGGGACCGGCTCTCACCGGCGGCCCTCGGCGCCCTCGGCCTGGTCGCCGTCGGCTACGCCGCCACCCTGGCGCGCAGCCTGCAGGTGTCCGCTCAGACCGGGTGAAGCAGCCCGTCGGACCCGCGGGAGACCAGGCCGTCGGCGACCGCGAACGCGAGCGCCCGGTCGAAGCGGCCCTGCTCCCAGTAGGCGGCGCCGACCCGGGTCGCGAGCTCCTCGGGCGTGCTCGGCCCCTGGGCCTCGAGTGCGCGGACGATCTGACCCATCTCGTGGAACACCTGGCGGTCACGACGGCCTTCGGTGCTCGCCTTGGGCGGTGGCATGGGCATGCCGTGCTCCTCTCTGCGTGCGGTCGGTGCGGGTCAGGCCGGCTGCGGGGCGGTGCGCCCGTGGCCGGACTGCGGCTCGTCCTCGGCGGTCAGCGGCTTGGCGATGTTCTCCAGCGACTGGCCCTCTGCCTTGACGCCGAGGAACGCCTCGACGATGCCGCCGCCGATCATCAGCACGGCGCCGATGAAGTAGCCGATGGCGATCCCGGTGATGTCCTTGCTCGCGGACGCGTGGTCGATGAGCGCCCCGAACAGCACCGGGCCGGTGATGCCGCCGACCGCCGTGCCGATCGCGTAGAAGAACGCGATGCACAGCGCCCGCGTCTCCATCGGGAAGATCTCGCTCGCGGTGAGGTACGCCGCGCTGGCGCCCGCCGAGGCGAAGAAGAAGATGACCGCACCGAACAACGTGAGCGACACCGCCGACAGGTCGCCGAGCACGAAGCCCGCGACGCCGAGCAGCACACCGGACACCACGTAGGTGCCGGTGATCATCTTGACCCGCCCGATGGTGTCGAACAGCGGGCTGAGCAGCAGGGCCCCGAGGAAGTTGCTGACCGCGAACACCGCGATGTACCAACCGGTCTGCTTGACGTCCATGAACGTCGACAGGGTGTCGCCGTAGGTGAAGAAGAAGGCGTTGTAGAGGAACGCCTGGCCGACGAACAGCGAGAAGCACAGGATCGTGCGCTTCGGGTAGAGCGTGAACACCGTCCTCGCGATCAGCGGGATGCCGATGGACCTGCGCTGCCGGATGGTGATCGAGTCCGAGACGTCGTGCAGCCGCGTGCCGGACTCCTCGGCGACGGTGCGCTCGATGTCGCGGACGATCTGCTCGCCCTCCTCCTCGCGGCCGTGGATGAACAGCCAGCGCGGGCTCTCCGGGACGTTGCGACGGACCAGCAGGATGCCGACCGCGAGCACCGCGCCCAGGCCGAACGCGAGGCGCCAGCCCCACGACTGGTCGATGACCTTCGGGTCGAGCAGCGGGATGGTGAGCAGCGCACCGCCCGCGGCGCCGACCCAGAACGAGCCGTTGATGGCGACGTCGACGCGGCCGCGGTACTTCGCGGGGATCAGCTCGTCGATGGCGGAGTTGATCGCGGCGTACTCACCACCGATGCCGGTGCCGGTGAGGAACCGGGCGCCGAGGTACCACGCGGGGCTCATCGAGAACGCGGTCAGCACCGTGGCGACGGTGTAGACCGCAAGGGTGATCAGGAACAGCTTCTTGCGACCGAGCCGGTCGGTGAGCTGGCCGAAGAACAACGCGCCGACGCAGGCACCGGCGACGTAGATGCCGCCGGCCCAGCCGACCAGCGAGCTGCTCATGCCGAGGCCGGTCTTGGGGTCGGCGAGGGCGTCGGACATCGACCCCACGATCGTCACCTCGAGACCGTCGAGGATCCAGACGGTCCCCAGCCCGATGACGACCAGCCAGTGCCACCGCGCCCACGGCAGCCGGTCCAGCCGCGCCGGGATGTTGGTGGTGATGCGTCCTGTCTCCACTCCGGTGGCCATGCGATCCTCCTGTCGGCGCCAGGGTGACGTCCACCGGTGCCGATACCCCGCGAGTCCTGTGACCATGCACACAAAATCGGTCGCAAGCCCGGCGAACCGGTCAGCGCCGCGCGTGCGCCCCCGCCGTGGTCGGGTCGAGGAACACGTGCCGGACCTCCGGGTAGGCCTCCTGGATGCGGCGCTCCACGTCGTCGGCCACCTGCTCGAGGTCGCCCCCGCTCGCGGCGTCGTCCACGTCGACGCGCGCGGCGACCAGGACGTCGTCAGGACCGAGGCGCATGGTCAGCAGCTCCACGACCACGTCGACACCGAGGGTCTCGTTGATCACCTTGGTGAGTCCCTCGCGCTTGTGCTCCGGGAGCGCCTCGCCGATCAGGTTGCGCTTGCTGGACGAGCCCAGCGACACCGCGACACCGACCAGCAGCACGCCGATCGCGATGGAGGCGAGACCGTCCCAGAAGCCGGCCCCGGTCGTCGCGTGCAGCGTGATGCCGAGGGCGGCGAGCAGGATGCCGACCAGGGCGGCGGTGTCCTCGAACGCCACCGTCTTCACGGTCGGGTCGGGCGTGGTGAACACGTGCCGGAAGAGCCCGACCTGCCGTTCGCCGGCCTCCCGGCGCAGCTGCACCAAGGCCTTGACCCACGACGTGCCCTCGAACAGGAACGAGACACCCAGCACGACGTACGCGACCAGGAGCTCCTCGACCGGCTCGGGGTGCAGCAGCGCGTGGATGCCCTCGTAGACCGAGAAGCCGGCACCGAGGACGAAGATCCCGACGGCGGCCAGCAGCGACCAGAAGTAGCGCTCCATGCCGTAGCCGAACGGGTGCTGCACGTCCGCAGGCTTCTTGCTCCGGGTCAGGGCGGTGAGCAGGAACAGCTGGTTGACGGTGTCGGCCACCGAGTGGGCGCCCTCCGCCAGCATCGCCGAGGAGCCGGTCAGCGCGCCCGCCACCAGCTTCGCCACCGCGATCGCGAGGTTCGCCCCGCCGGCCACCAGGACGGTCCCGAAGGAGCCGTCCTTGCCCTGCTTGTCTTCCTGCTCAGCCATGGCTGAGGAGTGCCCTGGGCACCACCCCTGAAACCCGGCCGCCGCCCGGTGGGACGGACAGCACACTCGGCGGGGGCGACGGATCGGCTACGGCATCTCGATGACCACGCGGGCGCCCGGCCCGTCGCCGAGGTAGGCCCGGCCCCCGTGCGCCTCGGCCACCGCCCGCACCAGGGCAAGACCCAGCCCCGACCCCGGGGTGGTACGGCTCTGCTCCGCGCGGCTGAACCGGTCGAACGCCTGGGCCCGGAACTCCTCGCCGAAGCCGGGGCCGTCGTCGGAGACGGCGACGGTGAGCCGGCCGCTGTCCACGTGCGCCTCGACGCGCACCTCACCCTCGCCGTGCCGCAGCGCGTTGCCGACCAGGTTGGCGACCGCCAGCTCGGTCCAGCGCCGGTTCACGTGCGCGAGCGCGTCCGGGGCGTCGACCACGACGCGCGCGTCCCGCGGGGCGGAGGACCGCACGGCCTCGTGCACCAGCTCCGGGACGAAGACCTCCTCACGGCCGAGCGGTCCGGTCCCCCGCAGCTCCTCCAGGTCGAGGAGAGCGTTCGCCAGGTCGACCAGCCGGTTGACCTGTCCCTGGATGGACGCGAGCACCGTGGCCGTCTGCTCCGGGGAGCGCGGCCGGTGGGCCGCCCACTCGAGCTCCGTGCGCATCAGCGAGAGCGGCGTGCGCAGCTCGTGCGAGGCGTCGGCCAGGAACTGCCGCTCCCGCGCGGCGCCCTCCTCGATCCGGGCCAGCAGGTCGTTGAAGGTGTGCCCGAGCCGGGTCAGCTCGTCGTCGCGCCCCTCCGCGACCGGGA
This sequence comes from uncultured Actinomycetota bacterium, assembly GCA_963827435.1. Classification (GTDB taxonomy): domain Bacteria; phylum Actinomycetota; class Actinomycetes; order Propionibacteriales; family Nocardioidaceae; genus Nocardioides_B. The sequence continues at coordinate 170,532 of CAWHAU010000014.1, read as the reverse complement.
GCCGGCGACCGGTGCCGTCGGAGGCCTGTGCCGCACGGCGGTAGCTCTCGACCGGGTCGAGGGCGGCGCGCGCGGTCCGGTAGCCCACGAACGACGCGCCCGCGAGCGTCACCAGGTCGGCGATCGCCAGCTGGAGCAGCAGCTCGCGCAGTGCCTCGTCGTGCTTGTGACGGCTGATCGCGGACGCCACCACCCGGTCGCCCTCCGGCGAGGACACCGTGTGTGCCTCGACGCGGTAGGCCCGGTCCGACGGCGGCAGGAAGCGGCCGACGTCGAAGCGGGTCTCGCCCTGCCGCGCGTCGGCGAGGTCCTCCGGCCCCGAGCAGCGGCGGGATGTCCCGGTCGCCGGCGACGACCCGACCCCGTCCGTCGTACACCTGGAAGGTCTCGCCGGGCGTGTCCTCGGGCGGATCCTGGCCGGTGCGGACCGCGCGCTCGACCACCTGCTGGTAGGCGTCGAGGTCCTGCTCGAGCTGGCGGTCGAGGGCGTAGGACACCCGCCAGTAGACGAAGGCCGCGGCGAGCACCAGCACGACCGTCATCGCGGCCGCCACCGCGACCACCAGCCGCGTGACGATCGGCCGGTCGCCGACCAGCCGCTGCCAGAGCCTCACCCGGCGGTCTCCAGGCGGTAGCCGACCCCGCGCAGCGTGACCACCTTGACCGAGGCCGACCCCTCGAGCCGGGCCCTCAGCCGGGAGATGTGTACGTCGATCGAGTTGCTGCGCAGGTCGACCTCGCCCTCCCACACCTCGTCGAAGAGCCGGCTGCGGCTGACCACACGGCCGGCGTTCACCATCAGCGCGTTCAACATCGCGAACTCGCGCCGGGCCAGGATGACCTCGACCCCGGCCACCCACACCCGCTGCTCGAGCGGGTCGAGCACCACGTCGCCGGCGACCAGCCGGTGGTCGACGTTCTCGCGGCGGCGGCGGATCGCCTTGAGCCGGGCGGCGAGCTCCTCGAGCGCGAACGGCTTGACCAGGTAGTCGTCCGCGCCGGCCTCGAGGCCGGCCACCCGCTCGGGGACGGCGCCGCGGGCGGTCAGCATCAGGATCGGCACGTCGTTGCCCTCCCGGCGCAGCCGGCGGCACACGTCGAGACCGCTGACCCCCGGGAGCATCAGGTCGAGCACGACGGCGTCGACGTCGTCGTCCCGCGCCGCCACCAGCGCCTCCCGGCCGTCGTGGCAGCCGGTCGTGCGGAAGCCCAGCTCCTCGAGGTAGCCGGACACCAGCTCGACCATCCGTCGCTCGTCGTCGACCACCACCACGTGCACGTTCGAAGCGTAGGGCGGCCGGGCGACGAGCGCCGTCATGGTGCCGTCACGTTCGGGTCGATGAGTACTTCGAGGTGACCCGGGCCTCACTAGGCTGGGCCGGTGAAGCCCTTCCTGCTGCTGGCCACGCGCGCCGAGGACGCCGCGGCCGACAACGAGTACGAAGCGTTCCTGGGCTTCACGGGGCTGACCGAGTCGTCGCTGCGCCGGTGGCGGCTGGAGCGCGACCCGCTCGGCACCGTCGACCTCGACGCCTGGTCCGGGATCATGCTCGGCGGCGGGCCGTTCAACGCCAGCGACCCCGACGAGCTCAAGTCCCCGGCCCAGCACCGCGTCGAGGCCGAGCTGCGGTCGCTGCTCGACGTCGTCATCGCCCGCGACTACCCGCTGCTCGGCGCCTGCTACGGCATCGGCGTGATCGGCACCCACCAGGGCGGCACGGTGGACCGGACCTACAGCGAGCCGATCGGCCGCGTGCAGGTGACGCTGACCGACGCCGGATGCGCCGACCCGCTGCTCGTGGACCTGTCGGGGACGTTCGAGGCGTTCGTGGGGCACAAGGAGGCGATCCGCGACCTGCCGGCGCACGCCGTGAACCTGGCCTCCTCCCCCGCGTGCCCGGTGCAGGCCTTCCGGATCGGCCGCAACGTCTACGCCACGCAGTTCCACCCCGAGCTCGACATCCACGGTCTCTGCACGCGGATCGACGTCTACCGGCACGCCGGCTACTTCGAGCCGGACCAGGCCGAGTCGGTCAAGGCGATGGCCCGGCAGGGCCGGGTGTTCGAGCCGCCCAAGATCCTGGCCCGCTTCGTGCAGCGCTACGCCCGCCGCTGACCTCTCCGATCGGAGCGTGACGACCGGGCCGCTGCGGTGGCAGGGTCGGACCATGACAGCGACGACTGCGACCGACACCTACCGCGCCGCCCGCGACCTGCTGCTCGACCTGCGCGAGGACCCGGACCGTGCGCACGCGGAGTTCTCCTGGCCCGACGTCGGCGACCGGTTCAACTGGGCCGTCGACTGGTTCGACGCCGTCGCCCGCGGCAACGACAAGCCGGCCCTGGTCATCGTGGAGGAGGACGGTACGTCGACCGAGCGCACGTTCGACCAGATGGCGACGGCCTCCGACCGGGTCGCCGCCTGGCTGGCGCAGCAGGGGGTCGCGCGCGGCGACGCGGTGATCGTGATGCTCGGCAACCAGGTGGAGCTCTGGGAGACGATGCTCGCGATCATGAAGCTCGGCGCCGTGATCATGCCGACGACGACCGCCGTCGGGCCCACCGACCTCGCCGACCGGATCGCGCGCGGCGGCGCGCGGTTCGTGGTGTGCAACCCGGCCGACGCACCGAAGTTCGAGAGCGTCCCCGGCGACTACACCGTGCTCACCACCGACGACCTGCACGCGGCCTACGACCTCGACGTGCCGCCGGCCGAGCACCCGGGCACCGCCCCGTCCGACCGGCTGCTGCTCTACTTCACCTCCGGCACGACGTCGAAGCCGAAGCTCGTCGAGCACACGCAGGTGTCCTACCCGGTCGGCCACCTCGCGACGATGTACTGGCTCGGCCTCCGACCCGGCGACGTGCACCTGAACATCTCCTCGCCCGGCTGGGCCAAGCACGCGTGGTCGTGCTTCTTCGCGCCGTGGATCGCGGAGGCGACGATCTTCCTCTACAACTACGCACGCTTCGACGCGGGCGCGCTGCTCGAACAGCTGCGGCAGCGAGAGGTCACGTCGTTCTGCGCACCGCCGACGGTGTGGCGGATGCTCATCAAGTCCGACCTCTCCGGTGGGCCCGGCACGCTGCGCGAGGTCATCGGCGCCGGCGAACCGCTCAACCCCGAGGTGATCGAGCAGGTCAAGGCCCAGTGGGGGTTGACGATCCGCGACGGCTACGGCCAGACCGAGACCAGCGCCCAGGTCGGCAACACCCCGGGCACCCGGGTCAAGCCCGGGTCGATGGGCAAGCCGCTGCCCGGCCTGCCGGTCGTGCTCGTCGACCCGGTCACGAACGAGCGCGTCGACGGCGTCGGCGAGGGCGAGCTCTGCCTCGACCTGGGCGCGCACCCGCTGTCGCTGATGACCGGCTACCAGGGCGACGAGGAGAGAAACGCCGATGCGATGGCCGGCGGCTTCTACCACACCGGCGACGTGGCCGCCCGCGACGAGGACGGCTACATCACCTACGTCGGCCGCACCGACGACGTGTTCAAGGCCAGCGACTACAAGATCAGCCCGTTCGAGCTCGAGTCGGTGCTGATCGAGCACCCGGCGGTCGCGGAGGCCGCGGTGGTGCCGGCGCCCGACCCGGTGCGGCTGGCGGTCCCCAAGGCGTACGTCGCCCTGGCGCCCGGCTACGAACCGACGGAGGAGACGGCGTTCGAGATCCTCAAGTACGCGCGCGAGCACCTCGCGCCGTACCTCCGGGTCCGGCGGGTGGAGTTCTTCGACCTGCCCAAGACCATCAGCGGCAAGATCCGGCGGGTCGAGCTGCGCGGCCGCGAGAACGAGCTCGCCTCGGGTGCCGCCCAGTTCGACGGCGGCAGCCGCGAGTGGAAGGACGAGGACTTCCCGGGGCTGCGCGGCAGCTGAGGTTTCGGGGGTGTCCGTCCCTACGGTGGGAACATGTCCGACACGACGCCCTCGTCCGCGCCCGTCACCGACCTCGTGCTCGAGGGAGGTGGGGTCAAGGGCGTCGCGCTGGCCGGCGCGCTGCAGCCTTTCGGCGACGCCGGCTACTCGTTCGCCCGCATCGGCGGGACCTCCGCCGGCGCGATCGTCGGCGCCGTCCTCGCCGCGCTGCAGCAGCGCGGCGAGCCGGTCAGCCGCCTCGAGGACGTCGCCCGCACCCTCGACTACTCGAAGTTCCCGGACCGCGGGTTCCCGGGGCGCCACCTCGGCCCGCTGGGCTTCGTGGCCGACGGGCTGTCGGTGCTGCTCGAGGACGGTGCCTACGAAGGCGCCTACCTGCGCTCGTGGCTCGGCGGGGTGCTCGGCGACCTCGGCGTCGAGAGGTTCGGCGACCTGCGCACCGACGATCCCGGCGACGACGGCAGCGTCCATGCGCGCTATCGGCTGACGGTGACCGCCACCGACCTCTCGCGCCGGCGCCTGGTCTACCTTCCGTGGCAGTACGACGAGTACGCCCGCGACCCCGACGAGCAGCTGGTCGTCGACGCGGTGCGGGCCTCGGCGTCGATCCCCTTCTTCTTCGAGCCGGTGACCCTCTCCGGGCCGCGCGGCACCTCGACGCTGGTCGACGGCGGGCTGGTGTCGAACTACCCGATCTCGATGTTCGACCGGACCGACGGGCGTCCCGCCCGCTGGCCGACGATCGGCATCCGGCTCGGCGCGCCGGCGCCGGAGACCGGGGACGTGCGGCGCGTCCGCGGGGCGGTGCCGCTGGGTGTCTCGCTGGTGCAGACCGCGATCGAGGCCTGCCAGGCCGAGCACGTCCTCCAGCCGTGCAACGTGGCCCGCAGCGTCGCCGTCGACACGTCCTCGGTCAGCGCCATCGACTTCGACATCACCGACGAGCAGCGTGCCGAGCTCGTGCAGGCGGGCGAGGCCGCGGCCGCGAAGTTCCTGGCGACGTGGGACTACGACGAATGGGTGCGCCGGTGCCGCCCGGGCCCTCCGGCCCTGTCGTCGTCAGCCCGTTGACACAGGCTGCAGGGCCTCCGGCGCCGGCGTCGTCCTCGGGGCCGCGCGTGGGCGCGTCCAGGTCCCGGCCGCGGGTCTCGGGCAGGAACCGCGCCGACAGCAGGCTGATCGCCGCGACCACGACGTTGTAGGCCGCCACCAGCCACAGGCTGCCGCCCCCCTTGGCGACCAGCCACGCCGCGATGAGCGGCGTCAGGCCGGAGGCCACGATGCCGGAGATCTGGTAGAGCGTGCTCAGCGCCGTGTACCGGTAGCGGGTGTCGAAGAGCTCCGACCAGAACGCGGCGAGCGGGCCGTAGACCGTGCCGTAGAGCACGCCGAGACCGGCGACGAAGACCGCGAACACGGCGACCGGGTTGGCCGACTGCACGAGTGCGGCGACCGGGAACGCGATCACCAGCGCGAGCCAGGCACCGACGCGGTAGACCGGCTTGCGGCCGACGCGGTCGGAGAGCGCGCCGGTGATCGGCACCAGCACCACGCCGAGAGCCGCGCCGGCCATCACGCCGCCGAGGGCCAGGGACTTCGGCAGCTCGAGGTTCGTCACGACGTAGGCGAGCAGGTAGACCGAGAAGAAGTTGAACGTGAAGCCCTCGATGAAGCGGGTGCCCATGCCGAGCAGAAGCCGTCTGGGCTGCGCCGCGAGAAGGTCACGCAGCGGGATCCTCGAGACCTCCTTGCGCTCCTGGACACGGGCGAAGGCCGGCGTCTCCATCACCGAGAGCCGGATGTAGGCACCGACCGCGAGCAGCGCGACGCTGGCCAGGAAGCAGGCGCGCCAGCCCCAGCCGAGGAACGCCTCGTCGGGCAGCAGGCTGGCCAGCGAGAAGGCGCCGCTGGCCAGCAGCAGGCCGCCGGGCACCCCGATGTGCGCGAAGCTGCCGAAGAAGCCGCGTCGCTCCGCGGGGGCGTACTCCACGGCGAGCAGCACGGCGCCGCCGTACTCACCACCGACGCCGATGCCCTGGAGGACCCGCAGGGTGATGAGCAGGACCGGCGCCCACCAGCCGATCGCGTCGTACGACGGCAGCAGCCCGATCGCCGCGGTGCCGACGCCCATGATCACCAGCGTGAGCAGCAGCATCTTCTTGCGTCCGACGCGGTCGCCGAAGTGGCCGAAGAAGAAGCCGCCGACGGGGCGGGCCAGGAAGCCGACCGCGAAGGTGCCGAACGCCGCGAACTGTGCGGCGGGCCCGTCGAGGCCGTTGAAGAACAGCTTGTCGAACACCAGGCCGGCGGCGGTGCCGTAGAGGAAGAAGTCGTACCACTCGATGGTGGCACCGACCGCCGAGGCGACGGCGACCCGGCGCGCGGACGGCGGGGTCACCGCCTCGGTGGCCGCAGGGGCGGACACGTGGCTCATGACAGGGGGAACCTTTCGTTCAGACGGCCGACGCGAGGTCGGCCTGGATGCGTGAGAAGCCGCTGCGGTGGAACACCAGCGGGGAGACTCCCCCGAGGTCCTTCACCGCGTGGAGGCGGAGCAGGACGAGCGTGTGGTCACCGGCCTCGACCTCCCGGTGGATGGTGCAGTCGAACGTCGCCGCCGCCCCGTCGAGGAGGACGGCGCCCTCGTCGGTGGTGTGCAGCTCGAGGCCGTCGAAGCGGTGGTCCGCGGGACCGGCGAGCTGGGTGCACACGTCGCCGTGGTGGTCGGCGAGCACGCTGAGGCCGAGGTGGCCGGCGCGGCGCAGCACCGGCCAGGTCGACGAGGTGTTGGCGACCGAGAAGGACACGAGCGCAGGCTCGAGGCTCACGGACGTGAACGAGCTCGCGGCCAGACCCGCGTGCACACCGTCGACCTGCGCGGCGACGGCCACGACGCCGCAGGGGAAGGCGCCGAACGCCCGGCGCAGCGTGCTGGGCTCGAGGTGGGTCACGGTCATCGGGTGGCTCCTGTCGTCAGGTCGGCGGTCAGGTCGAGGTGGCGGGCGAGGACGGGCCGCGCGGCGTCCAGCCACGCGTCGTACGCCGCGGGGTCGTCGTAGGCCGTGTCGAGCACGTAGAGGCCGCGCACCGGCACGGAGGCGCCCAGCTCGGTGAGCACCGGGCGCAGCCCGAGCTCGGGAGCGAGCGCGTGTCCCGGACCCGCGCCGAGCATCAGCGGCACGGCGGTGACACCCTGCAGCGCGTTGCCGGGGAGCTGGTCGAGGAACAGCTTGAGCAGGCCGGTGAACGTGGCCTTGTACGTCGGTGACGCGACCACGAGCAGGTCGGCGGAGGAGACCTGCTCCACCAGGCCGGCGACCGTCGGGTCGCCCCAGGTGAGCAGCCCCGGACCGACCTCGGCGAGGTCGACGACCAGGTCCGGCTCCGCGCCGGTGACCCGCTCGGTGAGGGAGACCGCGGCCGCGAGCGTGCGCGACCCCGGCTTCGGGTTGCCGACGACGACGGCGGTGCGTGGCGCGGTCACGAGGCCGCCCGGCCGGCGAACGGGACCTGGCCGACCTGTGCGGTCGGCGGCGCGGGGTGCTGCCACAGCCCGCGGTCGGCCAGGACCGGCAGCACGCCGTCGCCGAACCAGTACGCCGACTCCAGGTGCGGGTAGCCGGAGAGCACGAACTCGTCGATGCCGACGCGGTGGTACTCCTCGATGCGGTCGGCGACCTCCTCGTGGCTGCCGACCAGGGCGGTGCCGGCGCCACCGCGGACCAGGCCGACGCCGGCCCAGAGGTTCGGCGACACCTCGAGGTCGCCGCGACCACCTCGGTGCAGCTCGCGCATCCGGCGCTGCCCCTCGGACTCGCTGCGGGCGAGGCCCGCCTGGACGGACTCGATGGTGGCGTCGTCGATCGCGGCGAGCAGGCGGTTCGCCTCGTCCCATGCCTCGCCGGAGGTGTCGCGGGTGATGGTGTGCAGCCTGATGCCGAAGCGGACGGTCCGGCCCTCGGCCTCGGCGAGGCTGCGGATCCAGGCGACCTTCTCGGCGACGGCGGCCGGCGGCTCGCCCCACGTGAGGTAGACGTCGGCGTGCCTGGCGGCGACCGTGCCGGCGGCCGGCGACGAGCCGCCGAAGTAGATCTCGGGCGTCGGCTGCGGGATCTGCGCCAGCGTCGCGCCCTCGACGTGGAGGTGCTCACCGCGGAAGTCGACCGTCTCCCCCGCCCACAGCGAGCGGACGATGTGCAGGAACTCGTCGGCCCGTGCGTAGCGGGCCTCCTTGTCGAGGAAGTCGCCGTAGGCCCGCTGCTCGTGGCTCTCGCCGCCGATCACGACGTTCAGCAGCAGCCGGCCGCGCGAGAGGTTCTGGAACGTGCCGGCCATCTGCGCGGCCAGCGTCGGCGAGGTCAGGCCGGGCCGGAACGCGACCAGGAACTTCAACCGCTCCGAGAGGCTGGCCAGCATGGCCGTCGTGAGCCAGGCGTCCTCGCACCAGGCGCCGGTGGGGGTCAGCGCCCCTTCGAAGCCGAGCTGCTCGGCGCTGCGCGCGATCTGGCCCAGGTAGGGGACGTCGGCCGGGCGGTCGCCGCCCGCGCGTCCCGTGGTCACGCCGTGCCCGCCGCCCACGACGTACCGGCTGTCGCCGTTGGTGGGGAGGAACCAGTGGAACTTCAGGGTCATGACGTCCTCTCGATACGGATCTCTCCGGATGTATGTCTACTAAGTTGCTAGACTAAACATCCTGATGCAAGGCAGGACGAGGCATCCGGTCGCTGGAACGGTCGACGGGGTGAACGGCAGAACCTTGCACCCGACCCGACCGACCCGGCAGGAGCCCCCGTGCGCATCGAGCAGCTGGAGTACCTCGCCGCCCTCACCCAGCACGGCTCGCTGCGCCGGGCCAGCGACTCCCTGCACCTGTCCCAGCCGGCGCTGAGCGAGGCGCTCGGCAAGCTCGAGCGGGAGCTGGGCGTGACGCTGCTGGACCGGCGTCGCTCGGGCGCCCGGATCAGCCGGCAGGGCCAGGACCTGCTGCCCTACATGACCGAGGTGCTCGACGCCGTCGACCGGCTACGACAGGCGGCCGGCGACCAGACCCTGGTCTCCCGCAACCTGCGCGTGGGCACCGTGAACGCCGCCAACTCCAGCCTGCTCGTCCCCGCGGTCCAGGACTTCCGCCGCTCGCACCCGGGCACCGGCGTCGAGGTGCTGAGCACCCAGCAGTCCGAGATCTTCCTGGGGCTGGCCGAGGGGTCACTGGACCTCGGGCTCGTCAACGTGCTGCCCGGGGACGACGTGCCCCCGCACCTGTCGTCGCGCGAGCTCGTCCACGGCCACCCGGTCGTGTGCCTGCGCACCGACCACCCGCTCGCCGCCCGGGAGGCGGTGACCGTCGAGGAGCTGCGTGACGAGCCGTTCATCCTGATGCGTGCCGGCTACCTGATGCACCGGTTCACGCACCGGCTCTTCGACGGCCGTACGCCGACCACGTCGTTCTCCACCGACGGCGCCGAGATGGGCAAGCTCATGGTGGCCGAGGGGCTCGGCGTCACCGTGCTGCCCGACTACAGCGTCGACGGTGACCCGCTCTGCACAGCCGGGCTGGTCACCCATCGGCGGATCGCCGGGAACGACACCCCCGTGCGCCTGCTGATGGTGACGCGGGACCTTCCGGTGGTCCCACCGACCCTGCGCGCCCTGCAGACATCCCTGCTGGCAAAGGCGCGTGACTACCGGCCAGGGACCGCCCGTAGCACATCGGCAGGGTGACGAGCCCCACCTCTCAAATACTAGTGTTTGAGTTGACTTAGTAGACGAAAGTTCCGCAGGGTTGGGTGCCATGAGCGCACTCGCACCGCCCCAACCGGCGGCCGTCCCGGCCGAGCCGGGCGCGGGCCGCACCCGTCCACCCACCACCGTCACGCGCAGCCGTGGAGTCCGCCTCCGCTGGCTCCGCCGCTGGGTCAGCCCGGCCGTGATCCTCGTGGTCTGGCAGCTGCTGAGCTCCGCCGGCGTGATCCCGGAGCAGAAGATCGCCGCCCCGCTGCAGATCCTCGCGACCGCCCGCGACCTGGTCGCCGACGGGACGCTCGGCGCGGCCACGCTCGTGTCGGTCCAGCGCGTCGCGCTCGGCTTCGCGGTCGGCGCCGCGATCGGCGTCACCCTCGCCGTCGTCGCGGGCCTGAGCCGCATCGGCGAGGACGCCGTGGACCCGCCGATGCAGATGCTGCGGACGCTGCCCCACTTCGGGCTCATCCCGCTGTTCATCGTCTGGATGGGCCTCGGCGAGACCCCGAAGATCGCGCTGGTCGCGATGGGCGTCGCGTTCCCGCTCTACCTGAACACGTTCTCCGGGATCCGCAGCATCGACCGGAAGTTCCTCGAGGCTGCCACGACGCTGCACCTCACCCGGTGGCAGCGCATCCGCCACGTCGTCGTACCCGGTGCCGTGCCGCAGGCGCTCGTCGGTCTCCGGCAGAGCCTCGGCGTCGCCTGGCTGTCGCTGATCGTCGCGGAGACCGTCAGTGCGTCCTCCGGCCTCGGCTACATGATCAACCACGCCCGCGAGTTCCTGCAGACCGACGTGATCGTCGTCGGGCTCGCCGTCTACAGCATCCTCGGACTCGTCACCGACGCGATCGTCCGCACCCTCGAGAGGAAGGCCCTGTCATGGCGTCCGTGACCCACTCCCCCGTCGGCACCGTCGCCCGCGTGCGCGAGCACCACCGCGCGTACGGCGCCACGAGCGTCCTGCGCGGCGTCGACCTCGACATCGAGGCAGGCGAGTTCGTCGCCCTGCTCGGCCGCAGCGGGTCCGGCAAGTCCACCCTGCTGCGCAGTCTCGCCGGGCTCGACCCGGCGCCGGCCTCCGAGGTGGAGGTCGAGGGCCGCACGTCCGTGGCGTTCCAGGAGCCGCGCCTCCTGCCCTGGAAGCCCGTGCAGGAGAACGTCGCACTCGCGCTGCTCAACACCTCCCGCAGGGACGAGCGCGACCGGCGGGCCGCCACCGTCCTCGACGAGGTGGGCCTCAGTGAGAAGAGCGACGCGTGGCCGCTGTCGCTGTCCGGGGGCCAGGCGCAGCGCGTGTCGCTCGCCCGGGCCTTGGTGAGCGAGCCCGACCTGCTGCTGCTCGACGAGCCGTTCAGTGCGCTCGACGCCCTCACCCGCATCGAGATGCACCGGCTCGTCCTGCAGCTCTGGGCCCGTCACCAACCGGCCGTCCTGCTCGTCACGCACGACGCCGACGAGGCGCTGATGCTCGCGGACCGCGTGCTGGTCCTCGACGACGGCCTCCTCGCGCATGAGTGGCAGGTCCCCGTCCCGCGCCACGCGCGCACCCCCACCCATCCCCACCTCTCCGAGGTGCGCGAGCAGGTGCTCGCCGCTCTCGGTGTCCAGTCCCTCGACCAGAAAGCAGCCGGAGCAGCATGAACCGACGCACCACCCTGACCCGCAAGGCAGCCGCCCTCGTCCTCGCCGTGAGCGCAGCCACCGGCCTCGCCGCATGCTCGTCCGCGTCAGGCAACGAGGATGCGGTCCGCCAGGACGGCAGCGTCGACCTGTCCAAGGTGACGCTGACCGTCGGTGACCAGAAGGGCGGCTCGCAGGCCCTCCTCAAGGCCGCCGGAGAGATCGGCAAGACCCCCTACCGGATCGAGTGGAAGTCCTTCACGTCCGGACCGCCACTGCTCGAGGCGCTGAACGCCGGCGCCATCGACCTCGGCGGCGTCGGCAACACCCCGCCGCTGTTCGCGGCCGCCGCGAAGAGCAACCTCGAGGTCGTCTCCGGCGCCACCATGGGCGCGAAGGGCGACGCGATCGTCGTACCCAAGAGCTCGGACGTCACCTCGGTCGCCGACCTGAAGGGCAAGAAGGTCGCGGTCGCGGAGGGCAGCTCGGCCAACTACAACCTGCTGGCGCAGCTGGACAAGGCCGGCCTGTCGTACGGCGACATCGAGGTCCAGAACCTCCAGCCCGCCGACGCGCTCGCCGCCTTCACGGCCGGGCACGTGGACGCGTGGGCCATCTGGGATCCCTACACCTCGCAGGCCGAGCTCGAGGGCAAGGGCCGGATCCTCGTGGACGGCGGCGGCCTCGTGAACGGCATGACGTTCCAGGCCGCCAACCCCGACGCGCTGGAGGACAAGGCGACCGCCGCGGCGGTGAAGGACTACCTCGGACGGGTCGCCAAGGCACAGGTGTGGTCGAACACCCACCGCGACGAGTGGGCCAAGGTCTGGGCCGAGGAGACCGGCCTGTCCCCGCAGGTCACCCGTCGCGCCGTCGACCGTCGCGTCGCCGAGCCCACCGAGATCGGCCCGGACGTGATCGGCTCCGAGCAGGAGATGGCCGACACCTTCGTCGCCAACGAGCTGCTGCCCGGCAAGTTCGACGTCGCCGACTTCTTCACCGACCGGTTCAACTCGTCCGTCCCGACCTCCTGAGGAGCACGCATGAGCATCAAGCTGCACTGGTTCCTGCCCACGACGGGCGACGCCCGCGGGCTGGTCGGCGGCGGGCACAGCGTCCCGCAGGGCGTCGGCCGCCCGGTCGACGGCGTCGGCACCGCCAACCACTTCCGTGAGGCCGACATCGACTACCTGGCCTCGATCGCGCGCACCGCCGACCAGCTCGGCTTCGAGGGCGTGCTCACTCCCACCGGCACCTGGTGCGAGGACGCGTGGCTGGTCACGTCGGCGCTGATCCGGGAGACCCGGAACCTCAAGTTCCTGGTCGCCTTCCGCCCCGGTGTCACCTCCCCCACGCTGTCCGCGCAGATGGCTGCGGCCTTCCAGCGGATCTCGAACGGCCGGCTGCTCCTCAACGTGGTGACCGGGGGCGAGCCGACCGAGCAGAAGCGCTTCGGCGACCACCTCGACCATGCGTCGCGCTACGCCCGCACCGACGAGTTCCTGTCCGTCGTCCGCGGCACCTGGAGCGGCACCCCGTTCGACTTCGACGGCGAGCACTACCAGGTCGAGGGCGCGACGATCCGGGGCACCATCGACCCGCTGCCGGAGATCTACTTCGGTGGCTCGTCCGCGCCGGCCGGTCCGGTGGCGGCCAAGCACGCCGACGTCTACCTCACCTGGGGAGAGCCGCCGGAGCAGGTCGCGGAGAAGATCGCGTGGATCCGTGGGCTGGCCGCGGAGCAGGGCCGGGAGGTGCGCTTCGGTCTGCGCATCCACACCCTGTCGCGCGACACCAGCGAGCAGGCCTGGCAGCACGCCCAGTGGCTGCTCGACGGGCTCGACCCGGCCACCATCGAGAAGGCGCAGGCCGCGCTCGCCGCCAGCGAGTCCGTGGGCCAGCAGCGCATGCGCTCGCTGCACGGGGGGCGCACCGTCTTTCGCGTCCGCGCACGACCTGGAGATCACGCCGAACCTGTGGTCGGGGGTGGGGCTCGTCCGCGGCGGCGCCGGCACCGCCCTCGTCGGCAGCCACCAGGAGGTGGCCGACCGGCTCGAGGAGTACCACCGGATCGGCATCGACGAGTTCATCCTGTCCGGCTACCCGCACGTCGAGGAGGCGTACTGGTTCGCCGAGGGCGTGATGCCGGTCCTGCGGGCCAAGGGGATCTACGGGTCCGCCGCGGAGCAGCGGAGGCTGCGCTCGGCCTGACAGACTCCCGGCATGGATGCGATGCAGCCGTGCCCGTGCGGCAGCGGCACGGCGTACGCCGCGTGCTGCGGGCCGCTCCACGACGGTGCTCCCGCCCTGACGGCGGAGGCGCTGATGCGGTCGCGCTACACGGCGTACGCCCTCGGCCTCGACGACCACGTGTTCCGCACCTGGCACCCGCGGACCCGGCCCGACGACCTCGCGCCGGACCCGGGTGTCGGGTGGACCGGGCTGGAGGTGCTCGCCACCGAGGCCGGCGGTCCGGACGGACGACCGGGGCGTCGTGGAGTTCCGCGCACACTTCCGCACCGCGGCCGGGCCGCAGGTGCTGCACGAGGTGTCCCGGTTCGAGCGGCGCGGCGGCCGGTGGGTGTACGTCGACGGCGTGGTGGACGGCTGAGCTCGCCTCGTCAGTTCGTGTACTCGATGTGCAGGGACGGAGCCTTGGCAGCGCCACCCTCGAAGGAGTCCGCGGTGCGCCGGCCGGTGCCGGTCACGATCACCGCCATGGCGTTCCCGCTGCTCCAGCCCGGCTGGCCGACGACCTGGCCGATCGTCGCGGCGAGGTCCGGTGTCCGTTGGTCCGCACCGCGCGCACCGACGGTGGGCCAGGACGCGGGGGTCCAGCTCACCCTGGCCGCAGTGATGACCTCTCGACGCGACGTTGCGGCTCGCAGTGGTGAACGCCGGCGCGTTGCCGATGGCCTGCGCCGCCACACTCGAGGCTCGTCGCCCCGGTGTGACCTCGTCGACGCTGAACTGCACGGACGCCTTCGTGATCTTCGCGCCCTGGGGCACGGTCACATTGGTGAACCGCATCCCCACGGTCTGCACCGTGGTCCCGTCCGTGATCAGCTCCAGGTCGGAGGACGTCAGGCTGACAGCGCTGCCGATGGTCTTTCCTCAGCATCATCAGCACCGGTACGCACCGGGACATCCACCGTGGTCGGCGTACCACCCCCACCGGCGGGAGCCACGGTGACCGCGACCTGGTCACTGGTAGTCAGCGCACCATCGGTGGCACTCAGCTGCAGCACATAGCTGCCCGCCACGCTGAACGACGCAGTGGTGGTCGGCGAGGACGCATCAGTGAACGTCACCGTCCCCGGACCACTGACCCTCGACCACGTCGACGTCACCTGACCCGGCGGGCTCGGCAGACCGTCATCACTCACCACACCAGCCAAGGACACCGTCGAAGGCAGCGTGATGGACCGGTCCGGCCCGGCACCCACCACCGGAGCAACATTCGTCCCAGGCGGCGCGCTACCGGTGTTGTACTCGATGTGCAGGGACGGGGCGTTGGCGGCGCCGCCCTCGAAGGCGTCCGCGGTCCGCCGGCCGGTGCCGGTGACGACCAGCGCCATGGCGTTCCCGCTGGTCCACCCGGTGCGACCGATGACCTGGGCCGAGGGTGGGGGCCAGGTTCGGCGTGCGTTGGTCGGCGCCCCGGAGCCCGACCGTGGGCCACGAAGCCGGCGTCCAGCTCACCCTGGCAGCGGTGCTGGTTCTCGACGAGACGTTGCGGCTCGCGGTCGTGAACGCCGGCGCGTTGTCGACGTCCTGCGCCGCCACACTCAGGCTGGCCGCACCGGTGCTGACCTCGTCCACGCCGAACTGCACATAGGCGTTCGTGATGGTGGCCCCCCGCGGCACGGTCACGTTCGTGAACCGCATCCCCACGCTCTGCACCGTGGTCCCGTCCGTGGTCAGCTCCAGGTCCGAGGACGTCAGGCTGACAGCCCCGCTGCCGATGTTCTCCTCGGCATCATCACGCACCCGCACGTACCGGCACGTCCACCGTGGTCGGCGTACCACCCCCACCGGCGGAGCCACGGTGACCGCGACCTGGTCACTGGTAGTCAGCGCACCATCGGTGGCACTCAGCTGCAGCACATAGCTGCCCGCCACGCTGAACGACGCAGTGGTGGTCGGCGAGGACGCATCAGTGAACGTCACCGTCCCCGGACCACTGACCCTCGACCACGTCGACGTCACCTGACCCGGCGGGCTCGGCAGACCGTCATCACTCACCACACCAGCCAAGGACACCGTCGAAGGCAGCGTGATGGACCGGTCCGGCCCGGCACCCACCACCGGAGCAGCGTTCGTCGACGAGCCGAAGCTGTCGAGCGTCGGTTGGGTCCCGCTGTCGAGCACCGAGTCGTCGGTGGCGACGAAGGCCCAGCTGAAGGAAGTCGCACCGAGGTTGAGCTTCAAGACGCCGAGCTGACTGCCCTGGTGGAACGGGCGAGAGCGCATGCCTCGGCGGTCTCGGTGCCGGTGACGCTGGTCAGGCCCTCTCCCCCGGTGCCGGCCACGAACGACACCATGCCCGCGTTCGCGGCGGCGCCGGTCGAGCCCATCCGCGGAGTACCGCTGGTAGTTGTGGTCGTGTCCGGCCACCACGATGTCCGCGCGGGCGCCCAGCAGCGTGTCCCACAGGGCACGGGGAGTGGTGAGGATCCATGCGTCGGGACCGCATGAGTACCGCGGGCGGTGCAGGAAGGCCATCTTGTGCTTCCCGGCCCCAGCGGTGGCCAGGTCGTTGCGCAGCCACGCGGCCTGAGCCGAGGTCGCCGAGCAGGAGATCTCGCAGTTGAGGCTGTACAACCGCCATCCGCCGACGTCGAAGGCGTAGTACTGACCGGCGTTCTCGGTCGGCAGCTGGCCCGCGAAGTACGTGTAGTAGTACGGCGGTGAGCCGGCTGCCGCGTGGTAGTCGTGGTTACCCGGGGTCGGTCGCGTCTTCGCCTTGAACTGCCCCCACGACTGCTCGTACTTCTGGTAGTCCGCGGCCGTCCCATCGGGTAGGCGTTGTCCCCTGCGGTCAAGGCGTATCCGGATCGATGCGCTGGACCAGTGCGCCGTCGCGCTGTCGCCCCGGTTGCCCCCGGCGATGTCGCCGGCGATCGTGACGACGGGGTCAGCGACGGCGGCTGCGGCCTCGGCTGACAGGAAGGTGTCCGTGACGGCTGATGCAGCGGGAGCCGGGAGAGGAACATCGGTGCCCGCCAGGACCGCCAGCACCAGCGCGAGGCTCAATGGTGCGAGTCGCACTCGTCGGGGCAGTCGGGGCAGTCGGGCAGTCGGGGCAGCAGATGCGGGCGGCATTGTGCATGCGAGCCGACAATCCGTGAGTCGACGTCCCACGACGGCCGCCGCGGCTGCTTTGTCGAGCCTCTACACTAGGTGGGGCCACGCGTTGGAACCCCTTGATCTGCGTAGACAGATAGGCCAGGTGCACCAGGTCTCCGCCCCGGTTCGTCAACCTATCGCCGTACATCGGAGGTAGGCGCCGATCTCGCCGGCAGGCACCCTTCGACGGTGGCCCCGGCCGGTGGGTACGTCGACGGCGTCGTCGACATAGGGGCCATTGACGGGGCGTCTGCGCCGGGAGGACGGTGGACGAGGGGCCACGGGGGACGGTCTGCGGAAGTCCAGGTGATCTTCCCTTGCTGCACGCGAGTCAGCGCCCGGTCCCGCCACCACCGCGCACCGACAATCCGGCACGGCAGGTCACGGTGTACCTCGGGATCACCTACGGGCTGGCCCTCGCGATCGCCCTCGCCCTCCCGCACGCCGGGATCGCACCGCTGATCAGCATCCTGGTGCCGGTGACCTCCGTCGCGCTCACCGTGCTGCTGACGGTGCCACGAGGCGCCCGGGGGACGGTGTGGTCGGCCGTCGGCTGGGGACCGCCCCGCGTGCGCGCGATCGTCGTCGCCGTCGTCGGGCCCGTGCTGATCATCGGCCTGAGCTTCGCTGTCGCCGTGCTGGTCGGCGTGGTCCGCTTCCCCGCGCCGGACGGGTCGTCCGTCAGCACCGTCCTGCGGGCGGTCCTGGCGACGGCGATCTTCGCCGTGGTGTTCCTCGGCGAGGAGGTCGGCTGGCGGGGCTTCCTCCTGCTGAGGCTCGCCGAGCTCACGTCGGGGCGCCGGGCGGCGGTGCTGACCGGCGCCCTCCACGCGGTGTTCCACCTGCCTCTGCTCCTGCTCACCACGACCTACCAGAGCGCCGGCAGCCGGTGGATCGTCGTGCCGATGGTGATGGTCACGCTGACCCTGGCCGGGGTCTGGTACGGCTGGCTGCGCCTGTGGTCCGGGAGCATCTGGCCGGTCAGCCTGTCCCACAGCGCGTTCAACAACGTCGTGGAGACCGTGGGCGGCGCCGCCGTCGCCACCTCCCCGGCGACGATGGCCTACGTCACCACCGAGACCGGCGCCGCCACCCTGGTCATCGTGTCCCTGGTCGCGGGCTACCTGCTGGTCCGCCGGGCCGCCGACCTCGAGAGGGCCCGCCCGCACGGGTAGTCCGTGACGAAGTGGCTGAGATCCGGCCTCGGACGAGCCATTCCGTCACGGACTACCCGGGACGGGGTGGTCAGTCGATCGGCCGCAGCTCGTCGGCGTAGGACACCGACACGCGGCGCAGCACGCCGGTCTCGGACACGGCGTACTGGCCCATCCGCCACAGCGGCGGGCTGTAGGCGTGCACCGACACCGAGCCGGGCTCGGCGCCGTTGAGGCGGTGGATGTGCTCGGGCCCGAAGGAGTACGCCCGGCCGGCGCCGATGCGGGTCTCGACACCACCGGCCGCAACGGTGAGGTTGTTCTCGGCGAGCTCGCCCGCGACCACCGCGACGGCACCCGAGGAGATGTCGTGGTCGTGCCAGCCGGTGTCGTTCTCCGGCGTCCAGCACAGCAGCCACACGTCGACGTGCGCGTCCCGGTGCAACGAGGCGTAGACCCGCTCGTCGGCGTCGAACGCCACGTGGTGCGCCCAGCTGCCGGGGTCGGAGGCGATGGAGGCGACGAGAGCGCGCAGCTCGTCGGGGTCAAGGTCGCGCCCCGGCAGGGAGTCGAGCGTCAACGACCCGGCCTCCTGCGCGTACTCCACCGCCCGCTCCGCGGGCACTGCCACGTCCGTCAGCTGGCTCGGGGCCATGTCCGTGCCTCCACTTCGGCGATCCGGTCGTCGTGCAGCAGCCGCTGCGGGTTGGCCACCCGGATGGCGTACGTCGCGGCGTCCCCGAGCAGCCGGTCGAGCGGCCGGGCGTAGGGCCGGTCGCTGCCGAGGGCGAGCACGTCGATGCCGAGCACCCGGACGAGCGCGTCGAGCGCCTGGGGTCCGTACGACGACGTGTCGACGTACACCCGGGGGTCGATGGTGGGTGTCTCGCCGCCGCGGGCGGAGTGCCGCTCGTGGTGCACCGGCGCCAGGCCGGCCCCGGCGCCGAAGAGCACGCGCAGCCGCGGGAACAGTGCGCGTCCGTGGACCGCGTGCCAGCCCCACCAGGCCGCCTGCATCTGCGACACGTAGCCGACGACGGGCGCCCACCACTCCGGCACGGTGCCGGTCAGCGGGCGCACCACCTCGGGCCCGGGGTGCACGAAGACCGGCTTGTCCGCCGCCTCGGCGACCCGCAGCACGTCACCCGCGCGCTCCCACGCGGCCGGCGACAGCAGGTCGGTGGCGGGCACCTGCACGCCGACGAAGCCGTCGCGCAGGAGGCCGGCGAGCTCGTCGAGGTCGGGGTCGACCATCGGCACGGACGCCCAGGCCGCGAAGTGGTCCGGCAGCGTCCGGGCCCCCGCGTGCCAGGCGGCGATCAGCGCACCGGCCTCCGGCCGCACGAGGTTCTCGATGCCGAGCGGTGCGGACAGGGAGACACAGGCCAGACCGACCTCGTCCTCCTGGTCCGCCTCGATCCGCCGCGCCACGTCGTGGTGCGCGGGGTCGACGTCGTACGGCGCCTGGCTGCGCGTGTGCAGCGTCCAGCCGTCGAGGTACGGCGGCCGCCGGCGTGCGCGCAGGCGGTCGACGAGCTCGTCCGGCCAGAGGTGCTGGTGCACGTCGGTCGCGAGAGCTGTTCCCATGTCTCCTCCTCCCGTCAGTGTCTGACCTGTTGGTCTAATCACAGTAAGTCACTCGACTTTATGCGATCGAACGACACGCGGGAGGACACGTCCACTCCTCGGCGGCTACGCGGGAGCGGGCACGGCACCGTCGCGCGGCAGGGTGGGGACGTCGACGGTGACCGTGTCGGGGTACTTCAGGCCGGTGCCGGTGTTGAGCACCACCACCTGCTCGTCGCGGCCGATCCAGCCGGACGCGCGCAGCTGCCGGGCCGCGACGAAGCACGCCGCGCCCTCCGGGCACACCCACGCACCCTCGTCGGTGGCGAGCGTGGTGACCTCCGCGAGGATCTCCTCGTCGGTCACCGCGACCGCCGTACCCGCCGGACTCGCGGACGGCCCGCAGCACCAGGAAGTCGCCGAGCGCCTTGGGGACGTTGATGCCGAACGCCAGCGTGTGCGTGCCCTCCACGAGCGTGCTCTCGTCGAGCCCGGCGTCGAACGCGTCCACGATCGGCTTGCACCCGGTCGACTGCACGGCCACCAGCCGCGGCAGCTTCTCGCCGATCCAGCCGAGCTCCCGCATCTCCAGCATCGCCTTGTGGATGCCGATCAGCCCGACCCCTCCCCCGGCCGGGTAGAGGATCACGTCCGGCACCCGCCAGCCGAGCTGCTCGGCGATCTCGTAGCCCATCGTCTTCTTGCCCTCGATGCGGTACGGCTCCTTGAGCGTCGAGACCTCCTGGTAGCCGGACCGCTGCTGCACCGCGTCCTTCACCAGCGCACCGGCGTGGTTGATCAGCCCGTCGACGAGGTACAGCTCCGCACCGGACACGACGCACTCGCGGCGGGTGATCTCCGGGGCGTCGACCGGCATCACGATGAGGCTGCCCATCCCGGCGCGCGCCGCGTAGACCGACCAGGCCGCACCCGCGTTGCCGTTGGTCGGCATCGCGATCGCCCCCACACCGAGCTCACGGGCGCGAGAGACACCGACGGCGGCGCCGCGCGCCTTGAAGCTGCCGGTCGGCACCATGCCCTCGTCCTTCATCAGCAGCCCAGGTACGTCGATCCGCGACCCGTACGACGGCAGCGGCAGCAGCGGCGTCATGCCCTCGCCGAGGCTGGTCACGTGCGCGGGGTCCCGGACCGGCAGCACCTCGTGGTAGCGCCACAGGTCGTGCGGCCGTCCGGCGATGTCGTCGGGGCTGACGCTCGCCCGGACCGCGTCGAGGTCGTAGCGCGCGAGCAGGGGCGCGCCCACGTCGCTGACCCCTTGCACGCGGTCTGCGTCGTAGCGCGCCCCTGTCCTGGAGCACTCGAGGTGGGACAGCGCGGAGAAGAGCATGCGCGCCACCCTGCCACGGCGTCCTCAGTCGTTCGCGGTGAGGAACGCCTGCAGCCCGGCGAGGTCGTCGGTGTTGATCTGGTCGACATCGGCGTGCAGCAGCTCGCTCCACAGCGCGTCGCGGGCCGGGCTCGCGACGTCTGGCGTCGCCCAGAACCGGACGCGGTAGCCGTGCGCGTGGGCGGTCTCGACGATCCGGTGCAGCTTCGCGTGCTCCTCGGCCGGCATCGGGCCGACGCCGTTCCAGGTGAAGGTCCTGGTCCAGTTGTCGCTGACCAGCGGCATGACGCTCGCGCCCTCCCCCGACCCGAGGTCGGCCAGCCGCCCGTCGTACCCGGCGAAGCGGACGCGCTGCGCCTTCATCAGCGCCAGGTCGCGGTTGCCGCTGATCACCGCGGTGACCGCGTGCTGCTGCACCCGGTCGCCCTCGAACGACGTCATCAGTCCGGCGTGGTCCCGCAGCGCCTTGTCGACGGCGGCGTAGGTCGGGTCGGCCTCGCTCTTCACGTCGATCAGCAGCTGGAAGGTGCCGCGGTAGCCGGGGTAGACCCGGCCGGCGTTGTCGTGCGCGCGCTGCTCGAGCGGCGCGAGGTAGAGCGACTCGAGGGTGCGGCCCGGCCGGGTGTCGGCGAGGTCGTGACCGACGCGGAGCTCGCCGTCCACCAGCCACACGTCGGCCTCGACGCTGGTGAAGCCGTGGTCGAGCGCGTCCTGGAGGGGGCGCGTGTGCTCGTAGTCGTTGTGCGCGTGCGCCCGGGCGAGGGGTGTGACGTCGGTGCGGGCGGGCGAGGCGGTGGCAACGGGAGCCACCGGCGCGATGACCCCCCGCACCAGGAGGCCCGAGAGAAGACAGAGCAGGAGCAGGATCCGAGAGAGGGTTCGCATGCCGCCAGCCCACGGGGCGCGGACGAACGGCCGGTGAACGGGAGGCGGGTGGTGACGGTCACGTCCGTGACGACTGGCTCGATGCGAGGGAATGGTCGCTCCGCCCCTACCCTGGACAGATGCCTTCGCACGATCCCGAGTCCGAGCCCACCACCACCTTCGCCGACCTCGGGATCGACCCACGGGTGCTGAAGGCGCTCTCCGACGTCGGCTACGAGTCCCCGTCTCCGATCCAGGCCGCGACGATCCCGGCGCTCCTCGATGGCCGCCACGTGGTCGGCCTCGCGCAGACCGGCACCGGCAAGACCGCGGCGTTCGCGGTGCCGATCCTCAGCCAGATCGACCTCAAGCAGAAGACCCCGCAGGCCTTGGTGCTCGCCCCGACGCGTGAGCTCGCGCTCCAGGTGTCGGAGGCCTTCGAGCGCTACGCCGCGCACCTCCCCGGCGTGCACGTGCTGCCGATCTACGGCGGCCAGGGGTACGGCGTGCAGCTGTCCGCCCTGCGCCGCGGCGTGCACGTGGTCGTCGGCACCCCGGGCCGGATCATGGACCACCTGGAGAAGGGCACGCTCGACCTCAGCGAGCTGCGCTTCCTGGTGCTCGACGAGGCCGACGAGATGCTCAAGATGGGCTTCGCCGACGACGTCGAGCGGATCCTGTCCGACACCCCGGACGACAAGCACGTCGCGCTGTTCTCCGCGACGATGCCCCCGCAGATCCGCCGGATCTCGAAGAAGTACCTCGACGACCCGGCCGAGATCACCGTCAAGAACAAGACGACCACCAGCGCCAAGACCACGCAGCGCTACCTGATCGTGTCCTACCCGCAGAAGGTCGACGCGCTGACGCGGATCCTCGAGGTCGAGAACTTCGAGGGGATGATCGTCTTCGTCCGCACCAAGCAGGTCACCGAGCAGCTCGCCGAGCGGCTGCGCGCCCGCGGCTTCTCGGCCGCCGCGATCAACGGCGACATCGTGCAGCAGCAGCGCGAGCGCACCATCAACCAGCTGCGGGACGCCAAGCTCGACATCCTGGTCGCCACCGACGTCGCGGCCCGCGGCCTCGACGTGGAGCGCATCTCGCACGTCGTGAACTTCGACATCCCCACGGACACCGAGTCCTACGTGCACCGCATCGGCCGCACCGGCCGCGCGGGACGCACCGGCGACGCGATCTCGTTCGTCACCCCGCGCGAGCGGCACCTGCTCAAGGCGATCGAGAAGGCCACCCGCCAGCCGCTCACGCAGATGAAGCTCCCGAGCGTGGAGGACGTCAACGAGACCCGGGTCGCCCGCTTCCGTGACGACATCACCGAGGCGCTCGGCTCGGACCAGGTCGGGTTCTACCGCGACCTGATCGAGAGCTACGAGCAGGAGCGCGACGTCCCGGCCACCGACATCGCCGCCGCGCTGGCGGTGCTGGTCCAGGACGACCGGCCGCTGCTCATGGAGCCGGAGCCGGACCAGCCCGCGAAGGTCTTCGACGGCAAGCGCGAGCCGCGCAGCGGTGCCTGGGACCACGAGAAGGGCCGCCGCCGCGACGACGACCGGCCTTCGCGACGCGACGGCGGCAAGCGCCGTCCGCGTTCGGACGTGCCCCTGACGACGTACCGCATCGCCGTCGGCAAGCGGCACAAGGTCGAGCCCCGGCAGATCGTGGGCGCGATCGCCAACGAGGGCGGGCTCGACCGCGGCGACTTCGGGCACATCGACATCCGCGCGGACCACTCCCTGGTCGAGCTGCCGGTGTCGCTGTCGGCCGCGACGCGGACGGCGCTCGAGGGCACCCGCATCTCCGGCAAGCTCATCGAGCTACGCCTCGACGAGGGGGGTTCCGGGCCGCGCGGCGCGGGCGCGTCGAAGGACCGCCGGAAGCCCCGCAGCAAGAACCGGCCCTAGCTCACACGAACGTCGTGACCTCGCCGGTCAGCATCGTGACCCCGCCGGTCGCGAAGTTCGCGACGTCGTTCACCGCGGCCTTGCCCTCCTCGCTGGCGGCCGCCGCGCCGAACGCAGCCGCGTCGTCGAAGACGAGCGACGCCACGAGGTACTCCGCCGCCGGTGACCCGTCCGGTCCCGGGGCGGGCTTCTGGGTGGTGTAGCCGCGCAGGCCCGGCATCTTCTTGGCCAGGGGTGCGTGCGTGGACTCGTAGTGGGCGTCGAACGCCGCGGGGTCCTCAGGCTGGTGGTACAGAACGGTCAGCTGGTAGGTCATGGCCGCACTCTCCCCCGCCGTCGGTGCCGCTGGCTACCCGCTACTCGGAGGGGATCATCACCCACAGCGCGATGTACACCAGGAACTGCGGACCCGGCAGGATGCAGCTGAGCACGAACAGCAGCCGGACCACGTTCGGCGACCAGCCGAACCTGGCGGCGAGGCCGGAGCACACCCCGGCGATGACCCTGTTGCGGGGACGGACGAGTGCTGCGCTCATGGTCTCGACAGTAGCCCGGACGGGGCACTCGCAGGCCCCCGCCGGGATCCCGTCGTCGGCAATTCGGGCGGTTCCGGACGACCTTTTACCAAACGCCCGAGGATCGTCAGGCCCGCTGTCAGACTGCTGTGGTGACCCAGAGCATCGACTCGGTCGAGGAGCTCAAGGTCGAGCCTCGGACCCCGCGTGCGGATCATCGCGTCGATCTCTACCTCATCCTCCTCGCGACGGCAGCGGCCTGCGCGACGTTCATCCTCGCCGTGCTGAGCCAGGTGCTGCCTCCGAGCGGGATCGCGATCGCCTTCTTCGCCATCGCGCCGCTCGCGGGCGCGTTCGCGCTCGTCGTGCTCGGCACCCGGAGCCGGGGTGGGCGCGAGCCGGCCCTGCGCTGGTTCGCGTCCGGGTTGCTCGTCGCGGTCACCGCGATGGTGCTCCAGCTGGTGTCGTTCCCCACCGTGTCCGCGACCGGTGGCCCGCTGGGGACGAACAGCCAGTCGAGCGCGGCGTTGTACGTGCTGTTCCACGTCGCGCCCGCGCTGGCCGCGGTCGCCGGCGCTCTGGGCTGGTCGCCGCGCTGGCGTCGTCCGCTCACCGTGGGGGGCCTGCTGCTGGCAGCCGGCCCTGGCGGTCGACCTGGTGCCGCTCCCGTCGCTGCTGACCGCCGACGGCCGGTTCACGCCGCTGCTGGTGTTCACGGAGCTCGTCGTGGCGGTCTTCGTGGTCGTCTCCGGGACCCTGTGGGTGCTCAACACCGGGAGGTCCGCCAGTCCGCGTGCCTGCCTGGGTCGCCGTGGCGTTGTCCTTGTCCTTCTACGACGTGCTGTTCAACGCGATCGGCGGCGCACGGTTCACCGCGGTGTGGTGGGCCAGCCTGTGCCTGCGCGACGCGACGTACGTCGTGCTCGCGATCGGATGCATCGTCGCGGTGCTCACCGCCCTGCGGCAGTCGGAGGCGTACACGGAGTCCGAGCTGGGACGGCGCGAGCAGCAGCTCGGCGACTCGCTGGCCGTCACCCGCCGGCTGCTCACGGCGACCGCCGACCTGTCCCGCGCCACCACCCTCGAGGACGTCCTCACGGTCGTCCGGGCGAACGCCCGTGCGGCGACAGGCGGTCATGACGCGGTGGTCGCGCTGGCCGGCGCGGACGAGCCCCTCTCGGCCTCCGGCCCGGACGCCGCGGGCATGGTCCGGCTGGTGTCCGAGGACGTGATCGTCGCCGCCTCCCGCGACGCGGTCTTCCTGCACGGCCAGGAGCGGATCTCCGACCACTTCACCGGCGTCGTGCGGCCGCCCACCGGTGTGCGCTCGCTGGCCGTCGTCCCGATCGTCGCCGGCGAGTGGCTGTGCGGCCACCTGCTCGTGTGGTCCGTGGACGGCGCCCCCTGGCACCCGCTCGACATGCACCTGCTCGGCGGTATCGCCGACCAGGCCGGGCTGGCGATCGTGCGTGCCCAGGCCTTCGAGGACGAGGCCCGCGCGGCCCGCACCCTGCAACGGTCGCTGCTGCCGCCGGCGCTGCCCGACGTGCCGGGCGTGCGGCTGGGGGCGATGTACCGCCCCGGCGTGCTCGGCTCGTCCGTGGGCGGCGACTGGTACGACTGCATCGCCTTCCGGGACGGCCGGGTGGCCCTCGTGATCGGCGACGTCATGGGCAAGGGCCTGCGGGCCGCGGCGGTGATGGGCCAGGTCCGCACCGCGGTGCGCTCGGTGGCCGCGGCCAACCCGGCCCCGCTCGCCGTGCTGACCGCGCTCGACGATGTCGCGCTCGACCTGGACGCCGACGAGATCGTCACGCTCACCTACGTGCTGCTCGACCTGCCCGCCGGACGCGCGCACGTCGCCCGTGCCGGCCACCTTCCTCCCGTGGTCGTGGACGCCACGGGACACGCCTCGGTGATCTACGACGGCGGATCCACGCCGCTCGGGACGCCCGACCCCGACCGCGTCGAGGCAACCGTGCCCCTCGGCCCCGGCTCGATGCTGGTGCTGTTCACCGACGGCGTCGTCGAGGAGCGCGAGCACGCGATCACCGAAGGCCTCGACCTGCTCGTCGAGACGGTCGCCGCCGCCGGTCGCGACCTCCACGAGGACCCGCAGGCCACCGTCGAGCGGCTCGTCGCGCACGCCGACGGCGAGGACGACATGGCCCTGCTGGTGGCCGCCCTCCGCTGAGTTGTCAGGCGCTCACGTCGCCAGGACGACGCCACCGCCTGACATGCTCGGCGGCTCAGTCGGCCGTCGCGGCGGCGACCCGGGAGCGACCGGCCTCGTCGAGCGGCACCTGCGGCGCGAGATCGACGCGGACGCCGTGGATGGTGCCGGTGAACGCGTTGCGGACCGGCGGGTAGTCGTCGGTGACCGGCGTGCCGCGGTCCACCCCCACGTTGAACGTCTCGTCGAAGCTGAAGTAGTACGCGGTCGTCTGCGGGACGTGGCCGCGCGCGACCTCCGCCCCGTCGACGAGCAGCGTCACCGTCGCCCCGTCACCGGGCGGGCCGCCGTCGTACTCCACGTGCGCGACGAGCTCGTGCTCCCCCGGCTCCAGCCTCGCGTCACCGCGGACGGTGGTGAGCGTGCGGCCGTAGCAGTTGTAGGCGTAGCAGAGCCGTCCCTCGTGGCAGTAGAACGACCAGCCGCCGAAGCGTCCGCCCTGCGCGACCAGCACGCCGCCCGCGAGCCCGTCGACCGATGCCTGCACCGCCACCGTGTGGGTGCGGTTCTTGACGTTCGGCGCCGCCTCCTCGGTCAGCCGTCCCGTGCGGGGCCCGAAGCTCAGCGACGTGCGTCCCGCGTGCAGGTCGAGACGGCCGGCGAGCTCGGGGTTCTCGCGCTCGGTGACCCGGTCGTCGAGCGGGAGCACCTGGTGCTTCTCGGCCTCCTCGTCGAAGAGGGCGCGCAGCGACGCGAGCAGCTCCGGGTGGTCGGCCGCCACGTCGTGCGCCTGCGTCCAGTCGGTGCTGGTGTCGTAGAGCTCCCACACGTCGTCGTCGAACGACCGGGGCGCGTCGACCATCAGCCACGGCACGCCGTGCCGGGTCACCGCGGTCCAGCCCTCGTGGTAGATCCCGCGGTTGCCGACCATCTCGAAGTACTGCGTGGTGCGGCGCTCGGCGGCGCCGGCGTCGTCGAACGAGTAGCGCATCGACGTACCCTCGACCGGCTGCTGGGGCACGCCGTCGACCGACACCGGCGCCGGCACGCCCGCCGCCTCGAGGATCGTCGGCAGCACGTCGATGACGTGGTGGAACTGGTGACGTATCTCGCCGTGCGCCTCGATGCCGGCGGGCCAGTGCACGACGAGGCCGTCGCGGGTGCCGCCGAAGTGGGAGGCGACCTGCTTGGTCCACTGGTACGGCGTGTTCATCGCCAGCGCCCAGCCGGCGGGATAGATGCCGTACGTCGACGCGTCGCCGATCCGGTCCACGACGGCCGCCATGGCCTGCACGTCGTCGGCGTACCCGTGGCCGACGAGGTGCTCGCGGATCGTGCCCTCGGGCCCGCCCTCGCCCGACGCGCCGTTGTCGCCGAGCAGGTAGAGCACCAGGGTGTCGTCGAGCATGCCGAGGTGCTGCAGCCGGTCGACGAGCCGGCCCACGTGGTGGTCGGCGTGCTCGGCGAACCCGGCATAGGTCTCCATGAACCGCGCGGCCACCCGGCGCGACGTCGGGTCGAGCTCGTCCCAGTGCGGCACCCCGTCGGCCCAGGGCGCGAGCTCCGCGTCCGGGGGCACGACCCCGAGCTCCTTCTGGCGGGCGAGCGTGCGCTCGCGCTGGGCGTCCCACCCGTCGTCGAAGGCACCGGCGTAGCGCTCGATCCACTCCGGCGCCACGTGGAAGGGCGCGTGCGTCGCACCGAGCGCGAGGTAGCAGAAGAACGGCTTGTCGGGCGTCAGCTCGTGCTGCGCGGTGACCCAGTCGACCGCGTGGTCCACGAGGTCCTCGGTGAGGTGGTAGCCGTCCTCGGGCAGGCGGTCCGGCTCGACGGGGGTGGTGCCGTCGTAGAGCTGGGGGTACCAGTGGTTCATCTCGGCACCCATGAAGCCGTAGAACCGGTCGAAGCCCTCCCCGGTCGGCCAGCGCGTGAACGGCCCGGAGGTGTTCACCTCCACCGGCGGGGTCTGGTGCCACTTGCCGAACGCCGCGGTGCTCCAGCCGTTGCCGGACAGCACCTGGGCGATCGTCGCGGCGCTGGCGGGCCGGTAGCCGGAGTAGCCGGGCCGGTCGGTCGCCATCTCGGAGGTGACGCCCATGCCGACGGAGTGGTGGTTGCGCCCGGTCATCAGCGCCTGCCGGGTCGGCGAGCACAGGGCGGTGACGTGGAAGCGGCTGTAGCGCAGCCCGCCCTGCGACAGCCGCTCCGCCGTCGGCATCCGGCACGGGCCGCCGTACGCGCTGCTGGCGCCGAAGCCCATGTCGTCGACGACCACGACGAGCACGTTGGGCGCGCCGTGCGGCGGCCGGGTGGCCCGCACCGGGTCACGGCGTACGTCGATCGGGAGGCGGGTGCGGTCGGGCTCGGACACGGTCACATTGTGGGGCGGGGCGCGACGGTCACCCGACGCGGCGTGCCGGTGGCACCGGGACCGGCTCGCAGATCGCCTGAACGCGCCGGGTGGCGAGCTCGATGACGAGCCGGGCGGCCGGGGACAGCTCGGCGTCCTGCCGGTGCACGATCGCCATCGTCTCGTAGGCTCGCGGCCGCAGCGACACCCAGCCGACGCCGGGCGCGAGTCGTGGGGCGACCTGCTCGACCGCGCCGCGGGGCAGCACGGAGTCGGCCAGCCCCATCCCGACGACCTCGACGGCGGTCTCGACGTCCTCGACCTCGATCCGGGTGCGCAGCGTGTGCCCGGCGCGCTGCAACGCCTCCCGCAGCAAGGCGCGCTCGGAGTCGACGTCGCGCCAGCTGGTCTCGGCCATCACCAGGTCGGCCCGGGCCAGCTGGGCCACGGTCACCGGCCGCTCCAGGCGCGACGGGTCGCTGCTCAGGTAGACGAGCTCGTCGCGCGCGACCGGCGTCACCGTCATCCGCTCGGTGGCGACGGGGATCGCGATCAGGGCCGCCTCGAGCCGGCCGCGCCGCAGGTCCTCCTGCACGGCGACCGAGTTCTGGCCGACCAGCTCGACCCGCACACCGGGGTGCCGGGCGAGCACGTCGGCGACGAGCTGGGCACCGAAGTAGAGCCGCGCGGTGCCGAACGTGCCGAACCGGACGGTGCCGGTCACCAGCCCCGCCACGGCCGAGACCGCCTGCCGGCCGGCGTCGACGGAGGCCAGCGTGCGCTCGGCGTGGGGGCGCAGCGCCTCCGCGGACTCGGTCGGGATCACGCCCCGGCCGACGCGGCGGAACAGCGACGCGCCGAGGGTCTTCTCGAGCAGCCGGACCTGCTCGGAGACCGACGGCTGGGCGTAGCCGAGCTCGTCCGCGGCGGCGGTCAGCGAGCCGAGCTCGTAGGTGGCCAGGAAGCACCGCAGCTGGTGGATCGACGTCATAGGTTTTCCCTTGGTCAGAGCCAGGAAAGAGAGGCTACCGCTAGAGATGTGATCCTCCCTAGCCTTGTCCGTACGACGGGCCGCCGGGGCCCGGACGCACCGAGGGAGGAGCCTTCCCATGTTCGACCACCACTGCCCCGCGTGCGGGAAGCGACAGCTGCTCTTCCCCTCGCAGATCACCGGGATCGTCAACGACGAGCAGGGCATCGTCGTGCTGCTCACCTGCTGGTGCGGTGAGCCGGCCGCCATCCGGACCGGGCGGGCGTCGCAGCCGGTCGGACCGGACCACGTGCTGGCCTCCTGACTTCCCGGGGCAAACCACCAATACGCCGCGAAGCGCCGGCCGACTACGCCATGCTGGTGTCGTGGAGCCGTCGTCCGGGATCTCGGGCGAAGTGTCGCCGGCCGGCGCGGCTCGGAACGGAGTGGTGGTGGACGCGGAGGTCGTGCGGCAGCGCCTGCACGAGGCCGTGCGCGACGACCGTATCGACCTGCACTACCAGCCCGTGGTGGACCTCTCGAACGGCGCGACGGTCGGGGTCGAGGCCCTGGCCAGGTGGCACGACTGCGAGCTGGGGCCGGTGCCTCCCGACCACTTCATCCCCGTCGCGGAGAGCAGCGGGCTGATCGTCGAGCTGGGCCGCCGGGTGCTCGAACGCGCGTGCCGCGAGGCGATGACCTGGTCCGACCACCCCGACGCGCGGATCGTCGTCGCCGTGAACGTCTCACCGGTCCAGCTGCGGGAGCCGACCTTCGTGGACGACGTACGCCGGGCGTTGCGCGAGAGCGGCCTGCCCGCCGACCGGCTGTGCCTGGAGGTGACCGAGACCGCGATCGTCGCCGACGTGGCCGAGGCCGCGGCCACGCTGCGCCGGGTCCGCGAGCTCGGCGTCACCCTGGCGCTCGACGACTTCGGCACCGGCCACTCGTCGCTGACGCTGCTCCGCAACCTGCCCCTGCAGTCGGTCAAGATCGACCGCTCCCTGATCCGCAAGGTGGCGAGCGAGGCCCAGGACGCCGTCCTCGTCCAGCTCGTCGTCGACGCGGCGCACACCCTCGGCCTGCGGGTCTGCGCCGAGGGGGTCGAGGAGCTCGACCAGGCCCAGCAGCTCATGTCGCTCGGCTGCGACACCGGTCAGGGCTGGCTGTTCGGCAAGCCCGCACGCCCGGCCGACGAGCCCGTCAAGGCCCTCGACGACGACGGCCCGGCGTGGCTGCGCGCCACCCCGTCCGCGCCGGTCGCGCTCACCGGGAGCGACGACCTCGTCGTGGTGGCGGACCGGCACCGCCGGGTCACCTACGTGTCCGCCTCCTGCCGCCGGGTGCTCGGCCGGATGCCGTCGGAGGTGATCGGCCGGCCGCTCGGCGAGCTGCTCGGCCACGGCCACGACGAGGGCCCGGTCACCCTCCGCGTGCCGCACAAGGACGGCGACGACCGGTGGCTGCGTGGTGTGGTGCAGCCGCTCTACGACGCCTCCGGTGACGTGCGCGAGATCCTCTCCGTGCTCTCCGACGTGACCGCGGGCGTGCTGGGCGACAAGGCGCTCGCCGACAGCGAGGAGCTGTTCCGCAGCGCGTTCAGCGGCGCTCCGATCGGGATCGCCCTCAGCGACTTCGACGGCCGGCTGCTGCGCGTCAACCCGGCCCTCGCCGAGATGGTCGGCCGCTCCGCCTCGGAGCTGCTGGAGATGACGGTGGCCGACATCACCCACGAGGACGACCGGGACGTCGACGTGGCCAACCTCGAGGAGGTCCGCTCGGGGAAGGTCAGCCAGCACCGCGTCCTCAAGCGCTACCTGCACGCCGACGGGACCGCGATCCCGGTCGAGGTCCACGCGGCCAGCGTGCACTCGGCCGACGGCGAGCCCTACTGCGTCGTCGCCCACGTCCTGCCGGCCTGAGCCACCCGGCGCAGCAGGTACACGTCCATCACCCAGCCGCGCGCGGCCCGGGCGCGCTCCCGCGCCGCTCGTACGTCGACCAGGACGTCGCCCAGCCGGCCGGCCACGACCTCCTCGTCCGAAGTGCCGAGGTTGGCGCCCCACCAGAGGTCCCACTCCGACCCGGCCAAGTCCCCCGCAGGCGAGCGCGCCGTCGAGCACCACCACCAGGTTGTCGGCGCCGGCCGTCACCGCGTCGGGCAGCCGCCGCCCCGTGGTGATCGTGACCGGCTCACCGACACGGTGCAGCGCGATGCGGTGCCGTGCGGCCAGCAGAGAGACCGAGCTGACACCCGGCACCACGTCGTGCGCGAGCGGGACGACACCCCGGGCGTTGATCCGGTCCACGATGCGCAGCGTGCTGTCGTAGAGCGACGGGTCACCCCACACCAGCATCCCGGCCACGCCGTCGTCGGCGACGTGCTCGAGCAGCGCCCGCTCGTAGGTCTCCACCCGGGCCTCGTGCCAGTCGGCGACCGCCTGCTCGTAGTCGTCCGGCGTGCGGTCGCGCGGCGGGTCGGGCACCTCGACGAGCGGGGCGCGGCCGTCGGTGTGCCGCGCGAGGATCTCTGCGCGGAGCGCGACCAGGTCGGGGATGCCCTTGTCGGGCACCAGGAACACGTCCACGTCGCGCAGCGCGGCGACCGCCTCGACGGTGAGCTGGTCGGGACCGCCGGGACCGATCCCGACGACCCGCAGCCGTCTCACGGACGGTCCTCCAGGTCGCCCTCGACCTCGAGGTAGGCGTCCCGGAGCGCGTCGAGCGTCGCCTCGTCGGGCGACGCCCACAGCCCGCGCTCGGCGGCCTCCGAGAGCCGCTCGACCATGCTGTGCAGGGCCCACGGGTTCGCCTCCCGCAGGAACGCCTGGTTGCCGGGGTCGAGGACGTAGGTCTGCGCGAGCGACTCGTACATCCAGTCGGCCACGACGCCGGCCGTCGCGTCGTACCCGAAGAGGTAGTCGACCGTTGCGGCCATCTCGAAGGCACCCTTGTAGCCGTGCCGCTGCATCGCGGCCACCCAGCGCGGGTTCACCACCCGCGAGCGGAACACGCGCGCGGTCTCCTCGGTCAGCGACCGGGTGCGGACCGCGTCGGGGGTGGTCGAGTCGCCGATGTACGCCGCCGGCGACTCTCCGGTCAGCGCGCGCACCGTCGCCACCATCCCGCCGTGGTACTGGAAGTAGTCGTCGCTGTCGGCGATGTCGTGCTCGCGGGTGTCGGTGTTCTTCGCGGCCACCGCGATCCGCCGGTAGTTGGCCCGCATGTCGTCCCCGGCCGGCGCGCCGTCCAGGTCGCGGCCGTAGGCGAAGCCGCCCCACGCCGTGTAGACCTCGGCGAGGTCCGCGTCCGTGCGCCAGCTGCCGGACTCGATCAGCGGCAGCAGCCCGGCGCCGTACGCCCCGGGCTTGGAGCCGAAGATCCGGGTGGTGGCGCGGCGCCAGTCGCCGTGCTGCTCCTGGTCGGCGAGCGCGTGGGCGCGCACGTAGTTCTGGTCCGCCGGCTCGTCGAGCTCCGCGACGTCGCGAAGGCGTCGTCGAGCAGCGCCACGACGTGCGGGAACGCGTCGCGGAAGAAGCCGGAGATGCGCACCGTGACGTCGATGCGCGGACGACCGAGCTCCTGGAGCGGCACCACCTCGAGGCTGCCGACGCGACGGGACTCCTCCTGCCAGACCGGCCGGACGCCGATCAGGGCGAGCACCTCGGCGACGTCGTCGCCGCTGGTCCGCATCGCCGACGTGCCCCAGACCGACAGGCCGACCGAGCGCGGGTAGCTGCCGGTGTCGGCGACGTACCGCTCGACCAGCGACTCGGCCATCGCGAGGCCGGTGTCGTAGGCGAGCCGGGACGGCACCGCCTTGGGGTCGACGGTGTAGAAGTTGCGACCGGTCGGCAGCACGTTGACCAGACCGCGCAGCGGCGACCCGGACGGGCCCGGCCGGGACGAACCCGCCGTCGAGGGCGTGCAGCACCGCCGTCATCTCGTCGGTCGTGCGGTCCAGCCGCGGCACGACCTGCTCGGCCGCGAACGCCAGCACCTCGGCGACCACCTCGTCGGCGTGCCCGAGCACCTCCTCGACGACGGTCGCTCGTGCCACCGGCCAGCCGGCCTGCTCCATCGCCTCGACCAGAGCGCGGGCGGTCGCCTCGGCGGCGTCGACCGCCTGGGTGTCCGACCCCTGCTCCTTGAGACCCAGCGCGGCACGCAGACCCGGCAGGGCGTGCGCCTGGCCGCCCCAGACCTGGCTGGCCCGCAGGATCGCGAGCACCAGGTTGACCCGGGCCTCCCCGGCCGGGGCCTGGCCGAGCACGTGCAGGCCGTCGCGGATCTGGGCGTCCTTGATCTCGCACAGCCAGCCGTCGACGTGCAGCAGGAAGTCGTCGAACTCGGCGTCGTGGGGGCGCTCGTCCAGCCCGAGGTCGTGGTCGAGCTGCGCCGCCTGGATCAACGTCCAGATCTGCGCGCGGATCGCCGGCAGCTTGGCCGGGTCCATCGCGGCGATGTTGGCGTGCTCGTCCATGAGCTGCTCGAGACGGGCGATGTCGCCGTACGCCTCGGCGCGCGCCATCGGCGGCACCAGGTGGTCGACGATGGTCGCGTGCGCTCGCCGCTTGGCCTGCGCACCCTCGCCGGGGTCGTTGACCAGGAACGGGTAGACCAGCGGCAGGTTGCCGAGCGCCGCGTCGGTGGCGCAGGACGCCGAGAGCGCGGCGGTCTTGCCGGGCAGCCACTCCAGTGAGCCGTGCTTGCCGAGGTGCACCGCGGCGTGCGCGCCGAACTCCTCCTCGAGCCACCGGTACGCCGCGACGTAGTGGTGGCTCGGCGGCAGGTCGGGGTCGTGGTAGATCGCGACCGGGTTCTCCCCGAAGCCGCGCGGCGGCTGGATCAGCAGCACCAGGTTGCCGGCCTGCAGCGTCGCGAGCACGATGTCGTCGCCGTCGACGTACAACGATCCCGGCGCCTCGCCCCAGTGCTCGGTCATCGACGCGCGCAGGTCCTCGGGCAGCGCCTCGAACCACCGTCGGTACGTCGCGGCCGGGATCCGCACCGGGCTGCCGGACAGCTGCTCGGCGGTGAGCCAGTCGGGGTCCTGTCCCCCGGCGTCGATCAGCGCGTGGATCAGCGCGTTGCCGGCCTCGGCGTCGTCCTCGACGGCGAGACCGGGGAGGTCGCCGACGGTGTAGCCCTGGTCGCGCATCGCCCGCAGCAGTCGTACGGCGGACAGCGGGGTGTCGAGCCCGACGGCGTTGCCGACGCGGCTGTGCTTGGTCGGGTAGGCGGACAGGACCAGCGCGATGCGGCGCTGCTCGCGCGGGGTGTGCCGCAGCCGCGCGTGCGCGACCGCGATCCCGGCCACCCGCGCACACCGCTCGGGGTCGGCGACGTAGCGCGGCAGCCCGTCGTCGTCGGTCTCCTTGAACGAGAACGCGGTGGTGATGATCCGGCCGTCGAACTCGGGCACCGCGACCTGGGTGGCCGCGTCCAGCGGGGAGACGCCGTCGTCGGACCCGGCCCAGGTCGCGCGGTCCCAGGTGAGGCAGAGCCCTTGCAGCACAGGGATGTCGAGGGCAGCGAGCGCCTCCACGTCCCACGCCTCGTCGTCGCCGCCCGCACTGCTCGTCGCCGGCTTGGTGCCCCCGGCGGCCAGCACGGTGACGACCAGCGCGTCCAGGGTGCCGAGCTCCGCGAGCAGGTCGTCCGGCGCGCCGCGCAGCGAGGAGCAGTAGATCGGCACGGCGACCGCCTCCCCGGTGGCGTCGACCGCGTCGGCCAGCGCGTGCACGAACGCGTCGTTCCCGGAGGCGAAGTGGGCCTTGTAGAACAGGATCCCGACGCGTGCAACGCCACTCCGGTCGAGGTGCGAGCGGAGCGAGCCTCGAAACCTCCCAGCCTCGGGCGCAGAGGTTTCGAGGCCCTCGCCTAGCGGCTCGGGCACCTCAACCAGCGGGGGGCGGGCGAGCACGCCCCAGTCGGGCAGCGGCTGGGGCGGGTCGAACCCCTCGCCGGTGAGCAGCACGGTGTCGGAGACGAACGCGTGCAGCTGGCGCAGGTTGGCCGGGCCGCCCTCCGCGAGGTAGCGCGTGCACCTCCAGCGCCACCCCGGCCGGGACGGTGGACTGCTCCATCAGCTCGGCGCTCGGCGTGCGCTCACCGCCGACGACCACCATCGGGACGCCGGCGTCACGGATCCGGCGGAAGCCGCTGCACAGGTCCTCGGGGCGGCCCAGGATCCGGGCGACCACGACGTCGCAGGTCTCGACCTCGGCCATCTCCTGGTGCGACGCGCGGCCGGGGTTGGCCAGCACGTAGTCGGCTCCCGAGGCACGGGCGGACAGCAGGTCGGTGTCCGAGGTGGACAACAAGGCGATGCGCGGCATCGACGCTCCTTCGTGGAGTTCTCGCTCCAACGGGTCAGGAATCGTCGAGGTCAGTGTCTGGCTGGCAGCCCTGAGGGGCCGCATCACAGTGGCGGAACCGCCCCGGAATCGCACCGGGTTCCTGAACGCACGACGACAGTGGGCGTCAGCATAGACCCCTCGACGGCTGTGCCATCCTGTGCCGATGCCGCCAGAGACAGCCACCCGCGACCGCGCGGACCGGTGCCCGGGGGTGACCCGGCCGTGGCCGGCCGAGGACGGCAGCCTGGTCCGGATCCGGGTCGTCGGAGGCGCGCTGCCCGCCGCCGCGCTGGCCTCGCTCGTCGACCTGGCCGGCCGGTTCGGCGACGGCGACCTGCACCTGACCAAGCGGGCGAACCTCCAGCTCCGCGCACTGGCCGACCCGGTCCCCGACGCTTTCGCGGCCGGGGTGCGGGACGCGGGGCTGCTGCCGTCGTCGTCCCACGAGCTGGTCCGCAACGTGATGGTCTCCCCGCTAGCGGCCGGCTCGGCGGCCGGGCTCGACCTGCGTCCGGTCGCGGCTGGGCTGGACCGGCTGCTGCTCGCCGACCCCGCGTTCGCGCGGCTGCCGGGGCGGTTCCTGTTCGTTCTCGACGACGGCCGCGGCGACCTCGTCGGACGTACGTCGGACCTGGCCGTCGTCGCGCTCGACGCCGACACGGTCCAGCTTCGCGCGGGGGACGTGTGGGGCCCGGTGCTCCCGGTCGGCGAGGCGGCGAACGCCCTGGTGTCGTTGACGAATCTCTTCCTGCGGACCCGGGGTGAGGGCCCTGCCGCGGCCTGGCACGTCGCGGAGCTCGACAGCCCGCTGCTGACGCCGCACGACCGCGACCCGCGGGTGCGTGAGACGGGCGGACGGCCGCCGTACGGTCTCGCGGAGCAGGTCGACGGGCGCACCGTCGAGCACGTCGAGGTGCCGGACGGCCGGCTCACCCCCGCCCTGGCCGGCGAGGTGCTGGCCCGCGCCGGCGCGGAGGTCGTGGTGACCCCGTGGCGCAGCCTGCTGCTGCCCGACCTGGAGGACCGATGACCGGCACCCTCGACGGGCCGGTGTGCCCGCCGCGGACGCTACGACTACGAGCGGGACGGGCAGGCGATCTACCGCGCGTCGTTCGCCACCATCCGCGCGGAGACCGACCTCTCGCACGTGCCGGCCGACGCGGAGAAGGTCGCGGTCCGGATGGTGCACGCCAGCGGCCAGACCGACCTGACCCGCGACCTCGCGATCCACCCCGACCTGGTCCGCGCCGCGCGCACCGCGCTGACCGGCGGCGCGCCGATCCTGTGCGACGCGCACATGGTCGCCTCGGGTGTCACCCGGGCCCGGCTGCCCGCGCGACAACGAGGTGGTCTGCACCCTGCGCGACCCGCGGGTGCCGGACCTCGCGGCGCCTGGGCCACCACCCGGTCCGCGGCCGCGGTGTCGCTCTGGGCGCGACCGCCTGGACGGGCGCCCTCGTTGCGATCGGCAACGCGCCGACCGCGCTGTTCCACCTGCTCGAGATGCTCGACGCCGGAGCGCCGCGGCCCGCGGCGATCGTCGGCGTGCCGGTGGGCTTCATCGGCGCGGCCGAGTCGAAGGAGGCTCTGGCTGTCGCACGCCGTCCGGCGTGCCCTACCTGGTCGTGCGGGGGCGCCGCGGCGGCTCCGCGATGGCGGCCTCCGCGCTGAACGCCCTGGCCCAGGAGGCCGAGTGAGCGGCCGGCTGTTACGGCGTGGGCTGGGCCCCGGCGACCCCGAGCTCATCACCCTCAAGGCCGCCCGGCTGATCCGCGAGGCGGACGTGGTGGCCTACCACGCGGGCCGCCACGGCAGCTCCATCGCCCGGACCATCGCCGCCGACCTGATCCGTCCGGACGTCGATCGAGGAGCAGCTGGTCTACCCGGTCACCACCGGGATCACCGAGCACCCCGGCGGCTACGCGGGCGCGATGGCGGACTTCTACGAGGAGTCCGCCGCCCGGCTCGCCGAGCACCTCCAGCCGGGCCGCGACGTGGTGCTGCTGGCCGAGGGCGACCCGCTGTTCTACGGCTCCTACATGTACATGCACGACCGGCTGGCCGACCGGTTCCACACCGAGGTGGTGCCGGGCGTGACCTCGGTGGCGGCCGCGTCGGCCGCCGTCGCCAGCCCGCTGGTGCGGCAGACCGACGTGCTCACCGTGCTGCCCGGCACCCTGCCCGAGCCCGAGCTCGCGCGCCGCCTGGCCGACACCCAGGGCGCCGTGATCATGAAGCTGGGCAGGACGTTCCCCGCGGTGCGTCGCGCCCTCGAGGCCGCGGGACGGCTCGGCGACGCGCTCGTACGTCGAGCGGGCGTCGACCGGTCGCCAGGTGGTGCTGCCGGTCAAGGACGTCGACCCGGAGAGCGTGCCGTACTTCTCGATCATCGTCGTGGCCGGCGACACCTCGCCCGACGCGGTCCGCTACGAGCAGCCGCGGGAGGCGGACCGGCCGCGCCGTCGCCGGCGAGCTGCTCGTCGTCGGGCTCGGGCCCGCGGGCGACGACTGGCTGACCCCCGAGGTCGCGGCCGCGCTCGCCGAGGTCGAGCACGTCGTCGGGCTACGCCCCCTACGTCAACCGGGTCCCGCAGCGGCCGGGCCTGCAGCGGCACGCGTCCGGCAACACCGTCGAGGTCGACCGGGCGCGGCTCGCCCTCGACCTGGCGCTGGCCGGCGAGCGGGTCGCGGTGGTGTCCGGCGGCGACGCCGGGCGTCTTCGGGATGGCGTCGGCGGTGTTCGAGGCGGCCGCCGGACGACGAGCGTTACGTCGACGTACCCGTCCGGGTGCTGCCCGGGATGACCGCGGTGCAGGCGGTCGCCGCGCGGGCGGGCGCGCCGCTCGGCGGGGACTTCGCGGTGCTGAGCCTGTCCGACCGGCTCAAGCCGTGGGAGGTCATCGAGCGACGGCTGGTCGCCGTGCCGCAGGCCGACCTGGTGCTGGCGGTCTACAACCCGGCGTCCCGGTCGCGCACCACGCAGGTGGCCGACATGCAGCGAATCCTGTTGCAGCACAAGGATCCCGATACCGTCGTCGTGGTCGGCCGCGACGTCGGCGGCCAGGCGAGAGTCCTCGAGGTCACCACGCTGGGCGAGCTCGACGCCGGCGAGCATCGACATGCGGTGCCTGCTGATCGTCGGCTCGACCGCCACGACCCGTCACCCCGACCGGGCGGGTCTGGACGCGGCGGTCCGTGCGGGACTGAACCTACGAGGTGACGGGTCGGCGACGGGCCGGGTCGTAGAGGTGGGACTCGGCGACGCAGGCGGCGTCACTGCGCGCCCCCAGCGCACGGGACACGATGATCACCGCGGTGTGCCGCAGGCCCGCGGCCTCGACCTGGTCGGCGATGTCGGCCAGCGTGCCGCGCAGCACGAGCTCCTGCGGCTGGGACGCGAACGCCACCACCGCGACCGGGCAGTCGCTGCCGTAGGCCCCGGCGAGCTCGTCGGCCATGCGCACGGATCCGGGTGATCCGCCAGGTGCAGCACCAGCGATCGCGCCGATGGCGGCGAGTCGCGGCCAGCGACTCGGACTCCGGCATCGCCGTGGACCGGGCCTGGGTCCGGGTGAGCACGACCGTCTGGACCAGCTCCGGGACGGTCAGCTCGACGTCCGAGGGCCGCGGCGGCCGCGGCGTACGCCGGCACCCCGGGCGTGACGTCCCACGGCACCCCGGCCGCGTCGAGCCGGCGGGTCTGCTCGGTGAGCGCGGAGTAGAGCGAGGGGTCCCCCGAGCACAGGCGTACGACGTCCAGGCCGTCGTCGTGCGCCGCGACGAGCGCGGCCGTGATCTGCGTCGAGGTCGAGGTGCTGGGTGTCGACCAGCCGGGCGTCCGGCCGGCAGTGGGCGAGCACCGTCGTCGTCGACGTAGGTGCCCGCGTAGAGGCACACCGGCGCCGCGCGCAGCAGGTCGCACCGCGCGCACCGTGAGCAGGTCGGCCGCGCCGGGGCCGGCGCCGACGAAGTGGACGGTCACGCGTGCGTCACCGACCACTGGACGACCGGGCGGGCCGGCTGCCAGCCGGTGAACGAGCCGAGCGGGCCGGCCCGCTCGACGGCGACGCCGGGTCAGCTCACCGCCGACGCTGGCGGTGCCAGGACGACCAGCACCTGCTCGGTCTCGAGCGTGACGCGCGTGCGACGACCAGCCGGCCGCCGGGCCGCAGCGCGGTCCCAGCACGTGTCCAGCACGCCCGGGGCGGTGGCCCCGCCGCCGACGAAGACGGCGTCGGGGTCGGGCAGCCCGGTCGAGGGCCTCCGGGGCGTCGCCCGGTCACGCACGCGCAGACCCGGCACGCCCAGCCGCGCGGCGTTGCGGACGATCCGCTCGGCCCGGTCGGCCGCCGCTCGACGGCGACGGCGCGGCACCGTGGTGTCGGTGCGCAGCCACTCGATGCCGACCGAGCCGGCCCCGGCGCCGACGTCCCAGAGCAGCTCGCCGGGCAGCGGCGCCAGCCGGGCCAGGGCACGCCCGCAGGTCCCGCTTGGTGAGCTGGCCGTCGTGCTCGAACGCCTCGTCGGGCAGGCCGGGGACCAGCGACAGTGCGCGGGTCTCCGGGTCCGCGACCACGTCGACGCGCGAGCACGTTGCAGGGCCGGTGACGTCGGCGGTCCGCCAGGTCGCGGCGGTCGCGTCGACACGCGACTCGTCGGGCGACCCCGAGGTCGGCGAGCACCGTGACCGCGCTGGCGCCGTAGCCGGCCCGACCAGCAGCGCGGCGACCGACGTCGGGCGTGCGGCTCGTCGGAGGACAGCACCACGCAGACGGCGCCCGGCGCGAAGAGCCGGCGCACCGTGTCGTGGTCGCGGCCGACCAGCGTCACGACGTCGGTGGTCTCGGCCGACCAGCCCAGCCGGGCCCGCGCCAGCGCGACCGACGACAGCGCCGGTGGACGTCGACACGCTCCGGTCCCGAGCAGGGCGACCAGCGTCGTCGCCGATGCCGGACACGAGCGGGTCCCCGGAGGCGAGCACCACGACCCGCTGCCCGTCGTGCTTCGCGATGCAGCTCCGGCAGCCGTCGACGCAGCGGGCGACGGCCACGGCTCGCGCACCTCGCCGGTGACCGGGAGCAGCGCGAGGTGGCGACG
The DNA here is from genome assembly GCA_963827435.1 of uncultured Actinomycetota bacterium. Taxonomy (GTDB): domain Bacteria; phylum Actinomycetota; class Actinomycetes; order Propionibacteriales; family Nocardioidaceae; genus Nocardioides_B. The sequence goes on along the minus strand of CAWHAU010000014.1, from coordinate 129,628 downwards.
GCCGCCGAGCAGCACGTCGGCCCGCACGACCAGCGTCGCGCGACGTCGCCGGGAGGCCGTCGACCAGCCGTCGGCGCCGATACCGACCACGGTCACCCGTGGCGGTGGCCAGAGCACTCATGGGCGGCCACCCGGGCATCGCCCGCGGATCGCCTCCGCCGCGAGACGGGCCTGTCGACGACCGTCGGGCACGCGCTACGCTGCCCGTGGCAGTTCAGACCGAGGTGCCGCTCACGGGGAGAATCGGGAAGCCGGTGAGAATCCGGCACAGGGCCCGCTGCGGTGACCTGGGAGCCGCCGACGGCGCGAGAGCGCAGCCACTGGACGCGAGTCCGGGAAGGCGGTCGGACGGTGACGATCAGGAAGTCCGAAGACCGGCCTCGAGCTGAGCCACCGGCATCATCCGCGGCGGGAGCCTGCGGAGCGACCCAATGCCACGCACTACCCCTTCAGCGCCGTCGTCGGCGCCGACGACATGGCCTGGCGCTCGCCCTGACCGACGCGTCTCGCCCCGCATCGGCGGCGTGCTGGTGCGCGGCGAGAAGGGCACGGCCAAGTCCACGACCGTCCGCGCGCTGACCGCGTGCTGCCGCCGGTCGAGGTCGTGCGCCGGCTGACCGCTTCTCCTGCGACCCGCCGACCCGACGCCGCTGCCCGGACGGCCCGCATCGAGGCCGACGCGGCGGTCGAGACCCGGCCGGCGCGGCTCGTGGAGCTGCCGGTCGGCGCCACCGAGGACCGGGTGCTCGGGTCGCTGCACCTCGAGCGGGCGCTCGCCGAGGGCGTCACGGCGTACGAGCCCGGCCTGCTCGCCGCGCGCGCACCGCGGCCTCCTGTACGTCGACGAGGTCAACCTGCTGCACGACCACCTGGTCGACCTGCTGCTCGACGCCGCCGCGATGGGCCGCTCGACCGTCGAGCGCGACGGGGTCTCGGTCGAGCACGCCGCGCGCTTCGTGCTGGTCGGCACGATGAACCCCGAGGAGGGCGAGCTCCGGCCGCAGCTGCTCGACCGGTTCGGCCTGACCGTCGAGGTGGCCGCCCGCCGCGACCCGGCGGCCGCGGGTCGAGGTGGTGCGCCGCCGGCTCGCCTACGAGGCCGACCCGGACGCGTTCGCCGCGCGTACGACGACGCGGAGCGGGACCTGGCCGAGCGGATCCTCAAGCGCCCAGGCGCTGCTGCCCGAGGTGCGAGCTCGACGACGCGGCGCTGCTGCAAGATCGCCGAGAGTCTGCGCCGCCTTCGACGTCGACGGGATGCGCGCCGACCTCGTCACCGCCCGTACCGCGGTCGCCCACGCCGCCTGGTACGGCCGCACGAGTGAGGCGCGAGGACGTCCGCGCCGCCGCCCGGCTCGCCGCTGCCGCACCGCCGCCGCCGCAACCCCTTCGACGCGCCCGGCCTCGACGAGGACCAGCTCGACCAGATCCTCGGCGACGACGACGCCCGAGCCGACCCCGACGACGACCCGGACGGTCGGCCGCGGACGGGCCGGCGACGACCCCGGCGGCGCGGCGGACCGACCTCGCCGGACGGCGACGCGGTCCCGACCGGACCGAGGACGGCGCTGCGACCGACCAGGCGCGCCGAGGCGCACCGACGCGGCGCCGACCTCGGTCGGCACCGGCGGCCGGGACGCCCGTACCGCGCCAGGCTGCCTCGACCGTGGACGGCACCGGCGCCGGCGAGCCGGCCGGCGCTCCCGGGCGATCACCGAGCACGGCCGCCGGATCGGGCGCGACGCCGTCGGCGCGACGCGGCTCGCACCTGATCGCGACCATCCGCGCCGCCGCGCCGCACCAGCGATCCGCGCGGCGCGCCGGCGGACGCGACTCGCGCTGCGCGCGACGACCTGCGGCTCGCGGTCGCGCGAGGGCCGCGAGGCGAACCTCGTGCTGTTCTGCGTCGACGCGTCCGGCTCGATGGCGGCCGCAGCGCGGATGGAGCAGGTCAAGACCGCGATCCTGTCGCTGCTGCTCGACGCCTACCAGCGCCGCGACAAGGTCGGCCTGGTCACCTTCCGCGGCACCGCCGCCGACGCTCGCGCTGCCGCCGACCGGCTCCGTCGACATCGCGGCACGCCGGCTCGAGACCTGCCGGCCGGCGGGCGGACCCCGCTGGCCGAGGGTCTGCTCGAGGCGGCGCGCGACGCTGCGAGCGCGAGCGCGTCCGCGACCCCCGCCGCCGGCCGCTGCTGGTGGTGGTCACCGACGGCCGCGCGACCGCACGGCCGGGACGCGGTCGCCGCGGTCGCTGCCGCGTCGCCGACGAGCTGGCGGCCACCGGGGTCGCCGGCGTCGTCGTCGACTGCGAGACCGGCCGGTTCCGGCTCGGCCTGGCCGCCGGGCTGGCCGAGCACCTGCGGCGCCGAGTACGTCCCGCTCGGCGAGGTCAGCGCCGACGCCCTCGACCGACGTCGTCCACGTCCGGACCGGAGCGGGGCGGCCTGATGCCGCAGGGACAGCCGACTCGTCGTCCCCGAGGACGGGCTCACCACCGCGGCAGCGCCGCAACCGGCCGCTGCTGATGGTGCACACCGGCGAGAAGGGGAAGTCGACCGCGGCCTTCGGGATGGCGCTGCGCGGCTGGAACCAGGGCTGGAACATCGGGGTGTTCCAGTTCGTGAAGTCCGCCAAGTGGCGGCATCGGCGAGCAGACCGTGCTCGAGCGCTCGGCGAGCTGCACGAGGAGACCGGCGAGGGCGGGCCGGTCGAGTGGCACAAGATGGGCTCGGGCTGGTCCTGGTCGCGCAAGGCAGGGCGACGAGGAGGACCACGCCGCCGACGCCGCCGAGGGCTGGGCCGAGATCAAGCGCCGCATCGCCGCCGAGACGCACGACCTCTACGTGCTCGACGAGTTCACCTACCCGATGAACTGGGGCTGGGTCGACGTCGACGACGTCGTGGAGACGCTGGCGAACCGGCCCGGCCACCAGCACGTCGTGATCACCGGCCGCCGCGCCGACCCGCGGCTGGTCGAGGTCGCCGACCTGGTCACCGAGATGACCAAGGTCAAGCACCCGATGGACGCCGGCCAGAAGGGCCAGAGGGGCATCGAGTGGTGAGCCGTCCCCCGGCTGGTCGTCGCCGCGCCGGCCTCCGGGCACGGCAAGACCACTGTCGCGACCGGGCTGATGGCGGCGCTGCGCGCGCGCGGGCCACGACGTGTCCGGGCACAAGGTCGGCCCGGACTACATCGACCCCGGCTACCACGCGCTCGCCACCGGGCGCCCGGCCGCAACCTCGACCCGCACCTCGTCGGCGAGGAGCGGGTCGTGCCGCTGTTCCTGCACGGCGCACGCACCCGGCGCCGCGGACCTCGCCGTGGTCGAGGGCGTGATGGGCCTGTACGACGGGGCGCTCGGCCGGGACGGGTTCGCCTCCACGGCGCACGTCGCGCCGAGTTGACCGGCGCCCGGTGCGTGCTGGTCGTCGACGTCTCGCACGCCGTCCCGCTCGGTCGGGGCCGTCGTGCACGGGATGGCGACCTTCGACCCCGCGGTGCGGATCGCCGGCGTGATCCTGAACAAGGCCGGCTCCGCGCGGCACGCCGCCGAGGCGGTCGGCGCGGTCGAGGACCTCGACGTCCCGGTGCTCGGCGTGCTGCACCGCGACGACGGCATCGTGGCGCCCTCGCGGCACCTCGGTCTGGTGCCGGCCGCGGAGCGGCGACGACGCCGTCGCCGCCGCTGGACCGGCTGGCCGACCAGATCGCCCGAGCACGTCGACCTCGGGCGGTCCTCGACGCTCGCCCGCACCGCGCCGGACCTCGACGGCGAGCCGTGGGACCCGGCCGCGGTCCTGGGTGCAGCGGCGCGGACGCCGGCCGACGACGCGCCCGTGGTCGCGGTCGCCGGCGGCCGGGCGTTCACGTTCCGCTACGCCGAGACCGAGGAGCTGCTGCGCGCAGCCGGGCTGCCGGACGGTCGTCTTCGACCCGCCCACCGACGCCGCGCTGCCCGAGGCACCGCCGGCGCTCTACCTCGGCGGCGGGTTCCCCGAGGTGCACGCCGCCGACCTGGGCGCGAACGCACGCGCTGCTCGCCGCGCGTGCGGCCGCCGTCGCACGGCGGCGTGCCCGACGGTCGCCGAGTGCGCCGGGCCTGCTGTACCTGTGCCGCACCGTCGACGGCCACCCCGATGGTCGGCGCGCTCGACGGCCGACGGCCGCGATGACCCCCGCGGCTCACCCTCGGCTACCGCACCGCGATCGCGCCACCGACACCCTGCTGACGCGGGCGGGCGAGCGGGTCACCGGCCACGAGTTCCACCGCACCACCGTCACCCCCGGGCACGGCGACGTCCCGCCTGGACGCGTCGGCGACGAGCCGGTCGGGTTCGCGAGCGAGACCCTGCACGCGTCGTACCTGCACGTGCACTGGGCCGGGCACCCGCACCTGGCCGCCCGGTTCGCCGCGGCGGCCCACGCCTGCCCTCCCGCCGAGTTGTCAGGCGCTCGACGTCGAGCCCACGACGATCACCGCCTGGCCACCGGAGCCGACCTGCGCCACCACGGCGACCGCGGAGGTCGGCGCGGGCCTGGTCGACCTCGCGGTGAACGTGCACGCCGGCGCCGCGGCCGGACTGGCTCGACCGCGCCGCTGCACGCCAGCCTCGACGAGGTCGCGGCCTACCCGGACGCGCGCCAGCGGCGCGAGCCGCGATCGCCGCGCGGCACGGCGCGCGCCCGGACGAGGTGCTGCCCACCGCCGGTGGCGCGGAGGCGTTCACGCTGGTCGCGCGGCTGCGGCCGTGGCGCGCACCCGGTCGTCGTGCACCCGCAGTTCACCGAGCCCGAGGCGGCGCTCGCGGCCGCCGGGTCACCAGGTCGACCCGGGTGGTGCTCGCCGACGACGACGGCTTCAGCCTCGACCCGGCGCCGTGCCCGACGACGCCGACCTGGTCGTGGTCGGCAACCCGACCAACCCGACCGGCGTGCTGCACCCGCGCGGCGATGCTCGCGTCCCTCGCTCGGCCGGGCCGGGTGGTGGTCGTCGACGAGGCGTTCATGGACGCCGTGCCCGGCGAGCCGGAGTCGCTGCGCCGGCGACGCCCGGGCGTCGCTGGTGCTGCGCAGCCTCACCAAGACCTGGTCGCTGCCGGGGGTGCGCGCCGGCTACGTCGTCGGCGACGCCGGCACCGTCGCGCGAGCTGGCGCCGGCAGCAGCCGCCGTGGTCGGTGTCGACGCCCGCGGCCGCGGCGATGGTCGCGTGCAGCACGGCCGAGGCCCGCGCCGAGGCCGACCGTCGCGCGCTGGCGGTCGCCGGCTGGCGGGCGGTGCTGGTCGACGGGCTGGCCGCCCGCGGGCTGGTGGTGGCCGGCGACCCGGCCACGCCGTTCGTGCTCGTGCACGGCCCGGCCGGGCTGCGCGAGCGGCTGCGCGAGCAGGGCTTCGCGGTCCGCCGCGGCGACACCTTCCCCGGCCTCGGCCCGGACTGGGTCCGGATCGCGGTGCGCGACCCGGCGACGACGGACCGGCTGCTGGGCGCCGTCGACCGGGTCGCGGTGGGCGTCTGAGCCGGGCGGTCGGGCTGGCGCTCGGCTTCGCCGCCGACCGGCTCCTCGGCGACCCCGCCCGCTGGCACCCGGTCGCGGGCTTCGGCCGGGTGGCGCGACGGCTCGAGGCCGTGAGCTACGCCGACCGCCGGTCCGCGGGCGCCGGCCACGTGCTGCTGCTCGTCGGCGGGAGCGTGCTGCTCGGGCGGCTGCTGCCGCAGACCACGACGACGACCGCGCTGTGCACCTGGGCGGTCCTCGGCGGCCGCTCGCTGGCCCGGGAGGCGACGGCCGTGCACGCCCACCTCCGACCGCGGCGACCTCGACGCCGCCCGCGAGCAGGTGACCCACCTCGTCGGCCGCGACCCCGACCCGGCTCGACGCCGGCGAGATCGCCCGGGCCACGATCGAGTCGGTGGCCGAGAACACCACCGACGCCGTCGTCGCGCCGCTGCTGTGGGGCGCGGTGGCCGGTCCGGCCGGGCTGCTCGGCTACCGCGCGGCCAACACCCTGGACGCGATGGTCGGGCACCGCAGCGCGCGCTACGACGGTTCGGCTGGGCGGCCGCGCGGCTCGACGACGCCGCTCAACCTCGTGCCGGCCCGGGTCACCGCGCTCGCTGGCCGCCGCTCGGCGTCGACCCCGCGCGGCGCTGCGGGCCTGGCGCCGCGACGCCCCGCGGCACCCGAGCCCCAACGCCGGCCCGGTCGAGGCGCCTTCGCCGGCGCGCTCGGCGTGCGGCTCGGCGGCGTCGAACATCTACGGCGACGACGTCGAGGACCGCGGCCACCTCGGCGACGGCCGGCACCGGCCCCGCCGACATCCCGCCGGCCGTGCGGCTGGCCGACCGGGTCGGCGCTGCGTCGAGCCTGCTCGTCGCGCTAGCCATCGCACGGCGCCGGGCACGTCGCTGACCTCCTCGACACCGCCGGCGGCGCGGGGCGACGTACGACGACGACCGTGAGGCCGAGCTCGTCGGCGGCCTCGAGCTTGGCCCGGGTGTGGGGCCGCCGGAGTCCTTGGTGACCAGCACGTCGGACGCCGTGCTCGCGCATCAGGGCGCGCTCGCTGCGTCGACCTCGTAGGGGCCACGGCGACAGCAGCACCGTCCACGCCGGCGGCAGCGGATCGGTCGACGGGTCGACGACCCGCACCAGCACCGTGCGGGACTGCCAGCGGTCCGACGAACCGGTCGCAGCGACTGCCGGCCGGTGGTGAGGAACGGCCGGCCCGCCCAGCGTCCGCGGCGGTGGCCGCCGCCTCGTCGTGGGGTCGACCCAGTGCCAGCCGTCGGCGCCGGGTGCGTCCGACCAGCCCGGCCGCGCCAGCCGCAGCAGCGGGACGTCCGCGCGCGCACAGGCCGCGGCGGCGTTGGCCGAGATGCTCGCTGGCGAACGGGTGCGTCGCGTCGACCACGGCGTCGTACGCCGTCCGAGCACGGCCGTCAGGCCCGTCGACGCCGCCGAACCCGCCGATCCGCACCGCCCCGACCGGCAGCCGCGGACGCGCCACCCGGCCGGCCAGCGACGACACCACGTCGACGTCCGCGTCGACCAGCGCCGCGGCCAGCTCCCGCGCCTCGGCCGTGCCGCCGAGCAGCAGCACCCTCACGCGAGACCACCCCGCACGACCGGGTACGACGGGACACCGGACGTCACGAGGTCGAGCACGGCGTCGACGTCGAGGTGCTCCTCGACGGCATCGGCCAGAGGCCTCGATCCGCGCGTCCCGCGCCGCGGGGAAGCTACACGGACGTCGTCGGGGACGGCCCCGACCTCGCGCAGCCAGGCCCGGCGCAGCGGCGTCGCCCTCGAGGCTGCCGTGCCACATCGTCCCGAAGACCGAGCCGTCGCGGGCGCCGCCGAGGAACGGCTCGTCGTCCCCGACGCGTGACCCGGCCGTGGTGGATCTCGTAGCCCGCCGCCTCGACACCGAGCGCGGTGCCGGTCGGCAGCCGCAGCACCTTCTCGGCCGCGAACGTCGGTGCGCACGTCGAGCAGCCCGAGCCCGTCGACCTCCGTGCCCGGCCGCCCCTCGACGCCGTGCGGGTCCGCGACCGTGCGGCCGAGCATCTGGAAGCCGCCGCAGATCCCGAGCACCGCCCCGCCCCGCCGCGCGTGCGCGACCACCGCGTCGGCCAGCCCGCGCTCCCGCAGCCAGGCCAGGTCCGCGACCGTCGACCGGGTGCCGGGCAGCACGACCACGTCCGCGCCGGACAGCGCGCGCGGGCTGTCCGCGAACACCACGTCCAGCCCGGGCTCGAGGCAGAGCGCGTCGAGGTCGGTGAAGTTGGAGATGCGCGGCAGCACCACGACCGCGACGCGGGTGCGGTCCACCAGCGGTGACGGTGCGGCGGCCCGGTCCCGCAGCGCCAGCGCGTCCTCGCTGTCCAGCCACAGCCCCGGCAGCCACGGCAGCACCCCGAGCACCGGACGCCCGGTGACCCGTTCGAGCGTGTCCAGGCCCGGCCGCAGCAGCCCGACGTCGCCGCGGAACTTGTTCACCACGAAGCCGGCCATCAGCGCCTGGTCGGCGGCCTCGAGCAGCGCCAGCGTGCCGTGCATCGCGGCGAAGACCCCGCCGCGGTCGATGTCGCCGACCAGCAGCGTCGGGATGCCGCCGTGCCGGGCGAGCCCCATGTTGACGTAGTCGTGGGCGCGCAGGTTGACCTCGGCCGGGCTGCCGGCCCCCTCGCACACCACCACGTCGAACCGGCCGGCCAGGTCGTCGTACGCCGCGAACGCCGCCTCGGCCAGCGCCGCACGGCCACCGGCGAACTCCCCCGCCTCCAGGTGTCCCGGCGGGCCGGCCCCGCACGACGACGTGGCTGCGCAGGTCGCTGCCCGGCTTGAGCAGCACCGGGTTCATCGCCGACTCCGGCTCGGCCCGCGCGGCGACCGCCTGCACCCACTGGGCGCGGCCGATCTCCGAGCCCTCGGCGGTCACCATCGAGTTGTTCGACATGTTCTGGGCCTTGTACGGCGCGACGCTGCAGCCCACGCCGCGCGAAGGCCCGGCACAGCCCCGTCGTGACCACGGACTTGCCGGCGTCCGACGTGGTGCCGGCGACCAGCAGGGACCCGGTCACAGCACCGGCTCCCCGAGCACGCCGGGCGTGGTCAGCAGCGGCGTCAGCGACCCGGGCAGGTCCGCGGCTCCCGGGCCGCCGGCGCGGACCCAGCGGGCGATCTCGTCGACGGCCTCGGACGTCGAGCACCTCCCGCAGCCACACCGGGCGGCCGCCGGCGAGCCGAGCGGTGGCGCCCGGCTGGACGACCACCACGTTCGACTTCTCGCACGCGAGCAGGCAGGACGTCACGTCGACCGAGGCGACTCCCTCGGTCGCGTCCACCAGCCGGTCCAGCAGGGCGTCGTGGTCCACGTCCGGGTGCTTGCGCGCGGTGCCGCAGCAGCAGTCCCGGCACACGCGCACCCGCACCGTCACGTCCGTGCGAGCGCCGCCTCGCGCGCCGGCGCCTCCTGCCGCACCGACAGCAGCCCGAACACCGTCCCGAGGACCGCCCACATGGTCGCCAGCTGGACCAGCGACGCGACCCGGAAGTCCCAGATCAGCGCGGCCGGCACGTCCGCGGGGATCGTGTCCGGCGTGCCCGGGAGCAGCCACAGCGCGACGGCGGCCAGCCCGACCGCCACGGCAGCGTCCACGCTGCGACGCACCGCGTCGTCGCGCGAGCGCAGGAGGCGGTCCACCGCCGCCGACCACCCCGACGACCAGCAGGCCGACGAGGATCGCGAGCACGTAGATCAGGGTGCGCCGCGTGACCGTGCCGGGGTCACCGACCGCCGGCGGGTTCGCGGGGATGGCCAGCGCCGGCAGCAGCACGAAGACGCCGAAGCCGAACGCCGCCAGCCACAGGGCCCGCGCGTGGTCGGTCACCCCCGGCAGCCGGTGCCGGGTCCGTGCGAACACGACCGCGAACACGAGGCCGAACAGCACACCGGCCAGGGCCGCCGTACCGGCTCCGAAGACGACCTGGGCGGTCCGCGAGACGATCTCGTCGTCGTGGTGGTGCCCACCGTCGAGGTGACCGCGGGCCTCCTCGATGACGAGCGCGCGCCGGATGACGGGCTCGGTGTGCAGCCACATCACCAGGGCAGAGAGAAGTCCTGCTGCGGCACCGGCGAGAGCGCCGTTCCGCAGCAGCCGTGAGAAGCTCATCAGCCGGCCGGCCTCAGTGGCAGGGCACGCCGAGGGCGTGCCGACCGTCGTGGGTCACCTCGTGCAGCCACTGCGCCTGGGACGCGGTGAGCACGGCGCCGTTCTCCTGGAACAGCACGTAGAGCGTGAACAGGGCGACGGCGACCAGCGCCCAGGCCCAGAGCGGGACGGAAACGGGCGCGGCAACAGCAACAGGTTTGGTCATGGGAATGACCCTTCCTTCCATACCTCGTGGACAGATCGCGCCGCAGCCGGTCTCCTGGCTTCCGGATCAACGTCCTCCTCCCGCCTTCCCGGCACCCGGAGGCACCAGTGGCAAGAGTGGGAGAGGACTCCCCGGTCACAGTGGCGAGGACCACGCCGGAATCACACCGGCTTCCCGAACACTGCGGCTGCGCCGACCCTCTCACACGCGAACGCGCCCCGGAAAGAGGCATCCCGCAGTCCAGAACGGGGGCAGGATCGAGGCATGGACCACGCGACCGCCGAGGACTGGGTACGTCGGTACGAGGAGCTGTGGCGTACGCCCGGCACCGACCGGCTGGGCGAGCTGTTCGCGCCCGGCGCCACCTATCTGCCCTCACCCTGGGCCGAGCCGGTGCCCGACCTCCCGGCGTTCTGGGAGGCCGAACGGGTCGGGCCGGACGAGGGGTTCATCGCGACCAGCGAGGTGGTGGCGGTCGACGGCGCGACGGCCGTGGTGCGGGTGTCGGTCGACTACGCCACCGGGAAGCGGTGGCGGGACCTGTGGGTCGTCACGCTGGACGACGAGGGCCGGTGCACGGCGTTCGAGGAGTGGCCGTTCGCCCCGCGTCAGCCGGACGGACACTGACCGGTCAGACGAACAACGTCGCGGCGCAGCCCACGCAGGACATCTCGGTGACCTGCTGGAAGCCGTCGTAGTCGACCGCGACGACGCGCCACTCGTGGTCGTGCAGGACGGGCGCCTGCGACGTGGAGGTCGGCACGCTGCTCGGTAACCGCGGGTGCCCGGTCGCGAACGTCGACCCGTCCGGCGGTCTAGTCCACCCTCAGAAGCCGCCCTGCTTGCGCAACGGCCGGGGTCGGCCGTCGGGGTCGTGCAGCACGAGGTACGGCGGCAGCGCGAGCGCCTGCGCGAGCAGGCTGAGCTCCGGCGGCTGCATCGACCGGAGCCGACCCGGCGGACGGGGCCCGCGACGGCCGCCCTCGTGCCAGGCGTCGACGGCGCGAGCCGTGGCGGCGTACGCCTCGAACATGTCGAGCGGGTCGACGCAGTCGGCCATCACCGTCAGCAGCGACGCCTCGTCGCTCGCGTCGACCTCCGGGTCGAACGGCCGGTCGAGATGCTCGGCGGCCAGGGCCAGCCGGAGCCGGCGGGCGTACGCGCCGTGCTCGCCCTGCGTCGTCGCCGTAGGTGCTCCTGTCCACCACCACCGCGGACAGCTCGGAGTCGTGCGTCCACGACCGGCGGTTGAAGTTGTCGGACCCCACCGAGGCCCAGACGTCGTCGACCACGCAGGCCTTCGCGTGCACGTAGACCGGTGTGCCGGCATGGTTCTCGATCCCGTAGAACGCCACCCGGCCCGGCCCCGCCGCCATCATCTCGGTCATCGCGCGCCGACGGCCGAGCAGCTGCGGCGGACGGGAGGCACCGCCGAGGTCGGGGTGCAGCGGCACGACCGCGATCACGTGCAGACCGGGCTCCCGGCGCAGCGCATCCGTGAACACGTCGCCCACGTGGTGGCCCCACAGGTACTGGTCCTCGACGTAGACCAGCCGCCGGGCCTTGGAGAGCGCCTTGGAGTACCCGCGGGCGACGCTCCGCTCGCCGCCGCGTGCGAACGGGTAGTCCCGGCCGTAGCGCAGGTTGGGGTAGGTGCGCAGCAGCTGGACGACGTGCGTGCCACCCTCGACCGGCGGCGGCGGCGGCGCCTGCTCCGGCAGCGGGTCGGGTGACATGTCCATGCGCAGCAGCCGGTCCCGGGTCACGAAGACCGGGTTGCGGCTCAGCGGGGTCGGGTCCTCCCACCGCTCCCGGAACACCGTCTCCACGTCGAAGACCGCCGGCCCCTGGATCGCCACCTGGATGTCGTGCCAGGGAGGTGTCGCGCCGTACTCGTCCGCGAGCTCCATGGCCTGCAGGTCGCCGTGGTGGTCGGTGTCGTCGCGGCGTGAGTGGCACAGGTCGATCCCGCCGACGAACGCGATGTCGCGCGACGGGTCGTCGCGGTGCCGGATCACCACGAACTTCTGGTGGTGCGAGCCGCCGGTGCGGACCCGCATGTCCAGCAGTGCCTCCGCGCCGCGCTTCTGCAACGTGCGCCCGAGCCGGCGGTTCTCCCCAGCCGTGAACCCGAGCTTCTCCCAGTGCGAGCGCCAGACCAGACCGCGTACGTCGACCCCGCGCTCGTCGGCGCCGGCGAGCACCTCCGCGACCTCGCTCCCGGGCTCGCCGGTGAGCCGCTCGTCGGCGTCGCCCTGCCAGTCGGTGAAGAAGACCAGGTCGCCCGCGCGGGTCGCCTGGAGACGCTCGTGGAGCTCGGCGAAGTAGGTCGCCCCATGGATCAGGGGCCGGACCAGGTTGCCCTCCGACCACGCCGCCCGACCCGGGTGCCGGGCGTCGATCCGCGTCGTGCCGTTGCCGCGCTCCCCCTTGGCGAGCAGCCAGTCTGTGGGGTCGGGACCCTGGGGCGTGTTCACACGCCCAGCATGCCCTGCGGACCGCGGAGGGTCACTCGCTGAGCAGGGTGCCCAGCGGACCGAGGTCGATGTTGAGGTCGGCGGTGGTGAGGTCGTAGCGCGCCTTGAGCTCGTCCATCGCCTGCTCGAGGTGCATCAGGCCGTTCCCGAGACCTTCGATCTGCTCGTCGGTGAGGTCGCCCTCGTCGACGCGGCGCAGGGCCTGCTTCTCCATCAGCTGGCGGACCAGCTCGATGATCGTGAGCACGAGCTTGAACAGGTCGCGCTCCACCGACTCGGCGTCGGTCTCGAGCCGCTGGGGAAAGATGCGGCGCTGCTCGGTCATCGGGCCATCTCCTCGCGCACCGTCGAGATCAGGGCGTGCAGCCGCACCTGCACCAGGTCGACGCCGGCCAGCGAGATGACCACGTCGCCGGCCAGCACCACGCCGGTGCCGAGCAGCCGGTCGAGCAGGTCGACGAGCGCGATCTGGCCGCCGGCCTGCTGGGTGTCGGGGCGGCCGAGCGGGCGCTGCTCCACCGACGAGGTCACCGCTGCTCCAGCATCGCGAAGGAGTACGGCGGCCAGGGGCCGGCCGCGTCGATGCCGGCGTCGGGGTGCTCGGCCTGGGCCGCACGGACGGCCTCCGCGAACTCCTCGCCGCGGGAGGCGTCCACGAGGTAGGCGCCGTTGAGGGTCATCGTGCCCACGTGCCCCGTGAGCCGCGGGTCCTGGGGCGGCAGCCGCCGGCTCGCCTCGCTGACGGCCGACAGGCGTGCGTGCACCTCCTCGGCCACCTGCATCGCCTGCTCCTCGCCCTGTGCGCGGGTGAGCGTCTCGGCCTTCTTGCGGCGCAGGTAGGCCGCACCGCCCTCGGCCGGCGCCGCGGACTCGGCCGGCGCCGCGGACTCGGCCGGCTGTGATGCGGCCCGTGGCGCGAACGCCTTGACGCTCCACTCGCGGCGCCCCTCGACCCGGTCGAGCACCTGCTCCAGCGCGGCGTGCCACTCGTCGATCCGGCGACGCACGCCGATGTCGTCCAGGCAGATGGTGGCCAGCCGAAGTGGCGCGACCGGTCCGTGCTCGGCGACCGCGTGCACGACCTCGTCGTGGCGGCGGGCGACCTCCTCGAGCCACTCGAGGCGTTCGAGGTTGCGGCGCAGCCCCTCCTCGCCGTACTCCTCGAGGTCGACGTCGCTGACGACCGCCGACAGGCCGCGGTGCTCCAGCACGTCCAGCCTGCCGTCCCCGAGACCCGGCACCTCGGCCAGCGCCGCAGGGTCCAGGTCGCGGCTGATCGCGTAGAGGTAGCGGCCCTGCCCGACCACGTGTCCTGCTTCGTGCCCCGTGACCTGGTCAGCCACGCTTCGTGCTCCCCTCCCCGGACTCGAGCTCGAGCTCCTCCAGGCGCTCACGCAGCCGGCGGTTCTCGTCGGCCAGCCCCTGCTCGCTCGTGCTCAGCATCGGGTCGTTGCGCCACCAGTCGATGCCCATCTCCTTGGCCTTGTCGACCGAGACGATGAGCAGCCGGATCTTGATCGTGAGCAGCTCGATGTCGAGCAGGTTCACGCGGATGTCGCCGGCGATGATGATGCCCTTGTCGAGCACCCGCTCCAGGATGTCGGCGAGGTTCGCGGGCTGCTGCGGCCGCCCCCACGAGCCACGCTCGCCGACCGGTCCGGCGTACGGCCTCGACGCGGGCACCGCGTCGGACGCGTCGGTCATCTCAGTCCTCCCCGGGCACACCGCGCGCGTAGCGACGCAGCCGCCGGTAGCCCATCAGGTCCCCGTCCTCGTCGACCTGCACCTCGTAGAGCGCGAGGACGTCTGTGGTGTCCGGGATCCGGCGCACCTCCACGACCTCGACGTGCACCTTCCAGCCGTCGTCGGTGCGCTCCAGCCCGGTCACGCCTTCGACGCCCTTGCCGGTGAGCTCGAGCAGCTGCTGTGCGGCCTGGGCGGCGACCTGCGAGGCGGTCGCCCGCTTCGCAGCGGCCGCACGCGGTGGGGAGGCGCGCTTCTCGGTGGTCTTCCTCGCGGTCTTCTTGGCGGGGCTCTTCTTGGCCGCGGTCTTCTTCGTCGCGGAGCCTTCCGAACTCGTGGTCGCCATTGGTCATCCCTCCCTGGGTCTGGTGCGGCTGGCCATCAGCCGGCCGACGAGCTCGTCCTCCCACGCGTCCGCCTCCTCCTCGGAGAGCTCTCCCGAGGTGCGCTGCCGCGCCACCTCCTCGAGCTGCGCGCGGATGCGTCCCGGGTCGTAGAACTCCTCCTCCGCCTGGCGTCGGACCTGCTCGGCCGCCCACACGGTGCCACGCAGCGGCGCCAGCGGAAGTCCGAGTATGCCGGTGATCAGGCCCATCCCGCACCGCCCACGAAGTCGTACGGCGCGACGGGGCCGACCAGCCGCAACCGGATCCGCTCGTGCACCGCCTCGGCGAGCCCCTCGAGGTGCTCCTCGACGGCGGTCAGGTTGGCGGTGTCGACGAGCAGCGCCACGTCGATCACGTGGTCGAGGCCACCGGCACCGCCCCGCTCGGACCAGGCCGCGACGTAGGGCGTGACGGCGTCCATCAGCACGGCGGCGTCGTCCTCCCGCTTGAGCTCCATCGCCCGTGACACCAGCTCGCCGAGCCGGACCCGTTCGCCGTACGCGGCGTCCTCGGGGAGGTCACGGGTGCGCTGGCGAAGCGCCGCCACCTCGGGGTCGGCGGCGACGACCTCGGCGAGCACCGTCTCCTGCACGTAGGTCGCGCGCAGGTTGAGCTGCAGGCGGCCTTCGAGCTCCTCGAGCAGGTGCACGAAGTCGTCGTAGCCGGGGGCCAGCACGTCCTCGACGACCATCGCGTCGTCGGCGAGCACCGACCCGAAGTGCACGGGCACGACCGCGGTCAGCCCGGCCATCGCGTCGAGCACCTCGCTGTGCGCGAGCAGGTCCGCGGCGCGGCCGGGCGCGCGCTCGAGCGCGATGTCGCTGACGACCGCCGCGATGGCCTCGTGCCGGACCAGCCGGACCGGAGCCTTCTCCAGCCCGGCCATCCCGGCCGGGACCAGGTCGTCCCCGAAGGCGACCACGCCGTAGACGTAGCAGCCCCGCTCGGGGTCGAGGTCGTGCTGCTGCTCGGTGCTCGTCGTCGTCGTCACGCTTCCTCGGTGCGACGACGGCGCGTGGAGGTCTTGCGGGCCGGTCGGCGCTCCTCGTCGTCGCCACCGCCGGTGATGGCCTTCTTGACACCCTTGACCGCGCCGCTGGTCTTCTTCGCCGCGCCGCCCTCCTGCATGTCGCCGATGAACTCGCCGAGGTCCTTGCCGCCCTTCTCGTACAGGTCGAGACGGTTGGTGGCCTCTGCGAAGCGCAGGTAGGTGTCGACGCTCGCGATCACGATGCGCGCGTCGATCGTGAGCAGCTCGATGCCGACGAGCGAGACCCGGACGTAGGCGTCGATGACGATGCCCTTGTCGAGGATGACTTCGATGACGTCGGCAAGACCGCTGGGGGCGGGGCGCTCCAGGTAGCCGCCGCCGCGGCGCGTCTGGGTCTGGGTCACGGTGTGTGGTCCTCTCGTGTGGTGGGGCTCGGGGCTGTTGTTCCGGGGTGGGTGAGGTCAGCTCGCACGACGGCGCCGACGGGGCGGCTCCTCCTCTTCCTCGTACTCGTCCTCGGGCTCCTCGGCGCTCCTCGGGCTCAGCCTCTTCCTCGTACCCGTCCTCTGCATAGTCCTCGTCGCCCTCGGCGGGCTCCTCGGCCTCCTCGGGCTCGGCCTCGTCCTCGTACGCGTCCTCCGGCTCACCCTCCTCGGGCTCGCCCTCCTCGGGCTCGCCTTCCTCGGGCTCGCCTTCCTCGGGCTCACCTTCCTCCGGCTCGCCCTCCTCGTACGCGTCCTCCGGCTCACCCTCCTCGGGCTCACCTTCCTCGGGCTCGCCTCGTCGTCCTCGGCGTACTCCGTCGTCCTCGGGCTCGCCCTCGTCGTACTCGTCGGAACCCTCGTCGTACTCGTCGGAGCCCTCGGCCTCCTCGGCCTCCTCGGCCTCCCGGCGCTGCTGCTCCTCCTCCTCGACGACCTCCTCGTGCGTCTTCACGACCTCGCCGTCCTCGATGATGCCGCGCCAGCCCTCGACCTCGTCGGGGTCCAGGATCGTGCGCGTCATCACGTGCCGACGGTAGTGCTTGATCTCGAGGCGGGCCCGTCGTCCCGCAGCGCGCCAGATGTTGCCGGTGCGCTCCATGAAGCCCTGCGGGTAGTACTCCAGGACCACGAGGATCCGGGTGAGGTTGGGGCCGAGCTCGTGGAAGGTGACGGCACCGTCGACGTGCCCCTTCTCGCCCTTCGACTTCCAGACGATCCGCTCGTCGGGGATCTGCTCGAGGATCGTCGCCTCCCAGGTGCGGTGCGACCAGAACACCTGCGCCTTGAAGGTGAGCTTGTTCTCCTCCTGGGCGTCGACGGTCTTGACCTTCTTCATGAAGCTCGGGAAGGAGCCGAACTCGGTCCACTGGTTGTAGGCGACCGTGATCGGCACGCCGACGTCGATCTCCTCGATGATGTTCATCGCCTTGGTGGCCTTGGGGTTGCTGCCCCCGCCACCGCCGCCGGTGATCTTGTCCTTGACCCCGGAGGCGGCGCCCTTGAGGGCGCCCTTGATCGGGGACTCACCCTTGGCGATGGCCTCGCCGCCCTTGGCGGCCGCCTTGCCGATCGGTCCACCGCCGGCGACGTCCTCGAGCTTGTCGGTCAGTCCACCGACCCCCCCGGTGACCGACTGCATCGCGCGTTCGCCGAGCGCCTTGAGCACGTCCTGCCCGGCGCCCCTCAGCTTGTTCATCGCATCGTTGTCAGCCATGGACGATCACCTCCCGGAGCGCTTCTGCGTGGTCTTCTTGGCGGTCTTCTTCGCGGTCCGCGTGGCCGCGGCCTTCTTGGCCGGCGCCTTCTTCGCGGTCTTCTTGGCGGCGGTCTTCTTGGCGGCGGTCTTCTTGGCCGCTGTCTTCTTCGCCGGCGCCTTCTTGGCCGTCGACCGCGCGCTCGCGGTCTTCTTCGCCGCTGTCTTCTTCGCCGTCGACCCGGTCCGCTTCGCGGTGCCGGTGGCGCGCGAGCTCGTCTTCTTGGCCGTCGACCCTGCGGCGGCGGTCTTCCCGGTCGCGGTCTTCTTCGCTGCGGCCTTCGTGGCCGCCGGCGCCCGGCGGCTCCGACCGGAGCCTGTCGAGGCACGACGCGGGCGTCGGCGAGGTCGCCGCTCTGGCTCGGGCTCGGGCTCGGCTCGGCCTCGTCCTCGGGCTCCTCGCCCTGCTCCTCCTCCTCGGCCTCGGGCTCCTCGGCCTCGGGCTCCTCGCCCTCTCCTCCTCGGCCTCGGCTCCTCGGGCTCCTCGCCCTGCTCCTCCTCCTCGGCCTCGGGCTCCTCGTCGTACTCGTCCTCGGCCTCGCCGGCCTCGTCGTCGTACTCCTCCGGCTCCTCGTCGTACTCGTCGTACTCCTCCTCGCCGAGGACCTCACCCTCGACGTCGCCGCCGCGCTGGCGCAGCGAGTCGCTGAAGCCCTCGAGCCGCGACGTCGCCTGCGAGATCGCGGCCCCCTTCGCGGCCTCGAACAGCCGACCGGTGATCTGCTCCTGGAGCTTCTGCAGCTCCGGGTTCTTCTCCAGCAGCTCGGAGCCCTGCTTCAGCAGGCCGCCCGGGCTGGTCGCGATGCGCTGGCCGGCCAGCATGCTGCCGACGGTGATCGCGAGCTTGAGTTTCTTCGTCCTGCCGAGCAGGTAGCCACTGGCCACGGCCACGGCGATCTTCGATGCGTTGCTCATCCGCTCCCTCGAATCCTTTCGACGTCCTTTGGATGAGACGTCTCTGGCTTCCTCCCGAGTTGATCTCGTGCCCGCTCCACGCGGGCGCAAACCCCTCGGGGGTGAGGGAGGCAGCTGGGGCTAGTCGACGACGCCGTCGGTCTGCGCGTCCAAGGCGGTCACCGAGGCGAGCAGTGCGTCCACGGCGGCACGCAGCTGCGGTCGGCTCACGGCACCGGTGCCGACCGCGGAGACCAGCCGGTCGGCGAGCACGTTCACCTTCACGTTGCGGTGGCTCGACCACCAGCGGAGCAGGGCGATCGCACCGTCGCCGTCGAAGCCGTACGCGAGCGAGAGCGCGCCCTTGGCCTGCTCGATCGTCGCCCGGTTGGCGACGACGTCCGCGACCGCCCGGTCGATCCGCTCGTTGGCGCGGTCGGTGACCAGCGCTCCGAGGTCCACCACGTGCCCGTGCACGGCGGCGAGACCGTCCTCGTCGTACGTCGCCTCACCGACGACGAGCACCTCGCGCGGGCCGCCGGGGCGGACGACGCGGTGCAGCGTGGAGAAGGGCACTCTGCCCTCGATGGCGTCGAAGACGAACCGGGCCACCTGCTCCCGCTCGTCGTCGACGAGAAGGCCCAGCAGAGTCGAGACGTCGACCGGGGCGTCCGGGCCGAGACCGAGGATGTCCCGGGCAACAGGGTCGAGCGTCCACCGGTCGGCGTACACGTCGTAGCGGTAGGGACCCGTGGTCAGGGAGGCCACCGAGCCATGGATGCTCTGCGCACCCTCTGGAGTCATGAGCAGACAACCTTCGACGACACCCCGGTGAGGGGTACGGAGAAAGGGAGTCCGCCTTTTCTCAACGGACCAGGAGACGTTCATCTTATCGCCCGTGTGTGGCTTCGCCGGGACCTGGGTACGTTCGAGATGTCGGGCCATACGGCCCGTCGGACAAGCGGCTTGTGGTGGCCGCGCTGAAGCAGACCGGCAGACACCTCTTTTCTCCGGACTTGCTGGAGCCCACGGCAAGTGCAGACCCGGCCTCGGTGCCGGACAGCACAGGCGGTGTACGTCATGAACAGCTCCGTCGGCGTCCTCGAGCGGACGACCTTCCCCGAACAACGCGTTCCCACTCGTCTTCCCGGCTCCCGGGCAGAGCGGGCCGAACGCACAGCCGACCTCCTCGACCGGGCCTCTGGGGCGAGCGAGACCGAACGCGCACGGCTCCTCGACGAGGTGGTCGTGATCAACATGGGCGTGGCCAACGCGATCGCCTCGCGCTACCGGTCCCGCGGCATCTCCACCGACGACCTCCAGCAGGTGGCCTACCTGGCGCTGGTGAAGGCCACGCACGGTTATGACGCGTCGAGCGGTCACAACTTCCTCTCCTACTGCGTGCCGACCATCCGGGGTGAGCTCAAACGGCACTTCCGCGACCAGGGCTGGACGGTGCGGCCACCGCGGCGGATCCAGGAGCTCCAGGCCCGTATCTCCGGCACGGAGGCCGAGCTGTCCTTCGCCCTGGGCCGCTCGCCGCGTCCGAGCGAGATCGCGGCGCACCTGGACGCGGACCTCGAGGAGGTGACCGAGGCGCTGGCGACCGATGGCTGCTTCACGCCCGCCAGCCTCGACAAACCGGTGGGCACCGACGGCGAGACGTCCCTCGGGGATCTTCTCGGTGGCGACGACGTCAGCATGTCGGCTGCCGAGGCACGGGTCGTCCTCGCCCCCGCCGTACGTCGCCTCGGCGACCGCGACCGCCGGATCCTGATGCTGCGCTTCTTCCGTGGGTGGACGCAGCAGGAGATCGCCGACGACATCGGGGTGACCCAGATGCAGGTCTCGCGGCTGCTCAGCCGGATCCTCGACCGAGCTTCGGGAGCAGATCGACGAGCCGCAGCCGGGCTGACGTCACGCCGCCGCAGTAGGGTCGCTAGGTCGAACCATCGTCGAGATGCGGCGACGGCAGCACGGGCAGGATGGTCGATCATGGACACCAGCGCCGGCGAGGCGGCCTTCTTCGCGCGGCTGAGCACCGATCTCCTCCAGCTCCACGACGAGGAACCCACGTTGCAGCGGGTCGTCGACCGGGCCGTGCAGGTGGTGGGAGCCATGCGACTGGTGCGGCATCTCGCTCCGCAGACGCCGGCACAAGGTCGAGACCGCCGCCGCCTCGTCCGAGGTGGCAGAACGGTGCGACCAGCTCCAGTACGACCTGGGCGAGGGTCCGTGCCTCGAGGCGATCTGGGACAACGACTGGTACGTCACCCACGACACCTCGGCCGACACCCGCTGGCCGCGCTGGGGGCCTCAGGTCGCCGAGCACGGGGTCGGATCCGTGCTGAGCATCCAGCTGGCGACCGACGGTGAGCCCCTCGGCGCGCTGAACCTGTACGCCGGCCCGGTGCACGCCTTCACGCCGGACGACGTCGACCTGGCGCTGATCTTCGCCGCGCACGCGACGAACGCGCTGAGCGCAGCGAGGATGGTCACCGGCCTGCAGACCGCTGTGCAGAGCCGGCACCTGATCGGCGTGGCCCAGGGCATCTTGATGAACCGCTACGAGCTCACGCTGGAGCAGTCGTTCGAGGTGCTGCGCCGCTTCTCCAGCCAGGCGAACATCAAGCTGCGGGACCTCGCCGCCGCGGTCATCGAGCACCGGCGGCTCCCCGACCTGGACCTCGAGGAGCTGCGACGGTCGAGCCGGGAGGGTTAGTGCCCGGCGGGGCTCAAGTCCGCCCTCGCACATGCCGAACCTTCCGACGGGGCCGAAACAGCACTCCGTCTGCGGCGGGGAGGACGACGATGCTCGACGTACGGCAGGTCCATCGCGAGGTGCCCGAGCTGCGCAGCGGCTACGACGAGGCGACCGCGTTCGCCGACTTCTGCCGCTACCTGGGCGGTGCGGCGGTCGAGAGCGAGGCCCGCGCGCTCACCGAGGCGGCGCGGGCCCTGCTGGAGGCCACGACCGGCGAGCTCGCGCGGAGCGGACTCGACGAGGGCGCTCCCCGGGCGCCCCGGCAGCGCCAGGGGTCCTGAGTCCTCAGCCGCCGCGCAGCGGCGTGGCGTCCAGGTCGTCCACCAGCTCGCGCGGCGTCGGGTACACGCGTGCGGCTCCCGCCTCGCGCAGCTCGGCCTCCCCGAACCCACCGCACAGCAGGCCGATGGCGTAGCAGTCCAGCGCCCGGGCGGCCTGGACGTCCCACACCGCGTCTCCGACCACGGCCGCGAGCCGACCACCCACGCGCTCCACCGCCGCCGCGATCAGGTCGGGAGCGGGCTTCGAGGCGGCCACGTCCGCGCTGGAGGTCCGGGCGTCCACCCGGTCACTGCCCTCGACCCGCGCCAGCAGCCGGCCCGTCTGGTCGGCTTCCCCCGAGCTGGCCAGGGCCACCTTGAGCCCCCGCTCCCGCAGGGCCCGGAGCAGGTCGGCCGCACCCGGGAGCGCCACGACGTCGTCGAGGACCTCCTCGAACAGCTCGTCGTGCCGGGCGCGCACCCGGTCACCGTGCTCCTCCTCGACCCGGCTTCCCGCGACGTGGGCGACCAGTCGGTCGCCACCCATGCCGATGGCCCGGTGCACGCGGAAGCGGGGCACGACGACGCCGACCTCGGCGAAGGCGCGCGACCAGGCGTCCGTGTGCTGGTAGACGGTGTCCACGAGCGTGCCGTCCACGTCGAGCACCGCGGTGTCCACGTCGGTCATCTGCGTCCTTCCTCCCGGGGGTCCTGGCCCGTGCCCAGCGGCCCGTGAGGCAAACGCCGCGGGTGTGCGCCGCAGGTTTGCACGGCCGACCCGTGGGTACCCCGACGCCTCCGCCGCGGCGACTCCGACACCGGGGCGGTGAGGAGGTGCCACACGCATGCGACCGGTGCCGGAGACAGCCGGGATCCTCAGGCGGATGCGCAGGTCGGGGCAGGAGGTGCCGGACCTCCAGGAGCTCGCGGACCGCGTCGAGACGGTGGTCCCGGAGTGCGTCGGCCTGAGCGTGAGCTACCCGGCGGAGCCGTTGACCTTCACCCTCGTCTCGTCCAGCTCGCCGGTGGCACGGATGGACGCGCTGCAGTACCTCGCCGGCGGTCCGTCGGTGAGCGCCGTGAGCGAGGAGATGCCACGGGACTGGCGTGCGGAGGACGTCCTCGACGAGGAGGGCTGGCGGCTGTTCGCACGGGGTGAGGCCGCCCAGGGCGTGGCGAGCACGCTGTCGCTGCCGGTGCGGGACTGCCGGGGCGTCCTCGCGTGCGTGAACCTCTACGCGTCCACACCGGACGCCTTCCAGGGTCACGTCGACGAGCTGGCGGCGGCGTGCGGTGCGCTGGCCGCGGACGCGGTCTCCAACGCCGACCTGGCCTTCAGCACCCGGCTCGAGGCTGCGACCACCGCGGTGCGGCTCGCCGAGCAGGACGAGCTCGACCTGGCCGTCGGCATCGTCGCGGCGCGGATGGAGGTCTCGACCGACGCGGCCGAGCGACTGCTGCGTCAGGCGGCGCTGCGGGCGGACGTGGCGCTCCCGCACCTGGCCCGCGTCGTCATCGACAGCAGGGTGTAGCGCCGGCGGCCGCGACCGCTCAGCGCACCACGAGCCGGTGCTCGCCGCGAGGGACGAGCTCGCCGACCACGGGATGCCCCGGGATCTCCCCCGCCACCAGCAGGCCACCGGAGGTCTGGGCGTCGGCGAGCAGCAGGAGCTCGTCGTCGTCGACGGAGGCGGACAGGTGCGGGCGCACCCACTCGAGGTTGCGCCGGCTGCCGCCGGGCACGAACCCCTGCCGCAGCGACGGGCGGGCGGCCTCCAGGTAGGGCACGGCGCCGGCGTCCACGACGGCGGTCACGTCACTGGCCCGTGCCAGCTTCATCAGGTGCCCGAGCAGTCCGAAGCCGGTCACGTCGGTCGCGCACACCACCCCGGCCTCGACCGCCGCACGGGAGGCGTCGCGGTTCAGCCGGGTCATCGTCTCGACGGCGTCCGGGAACACCTCACCGGTGGTCTTGTGCCGGTTGTTCAGCACGCCGAGGCCCAACGGCTTGGTGAGCGTGAGCGGGGTACCGGCGAGGCCGGCGTCGTTGCGGAGCAGGTGGTCCGGGTCGGCGAGGCCGGTCACGGCCAGGCCGTACTTCGGCTCGACGTCGTCGACGGTGTGCCCCCCGGCGAGGTGGCACGCGGCCTCCGCCGCGACCGCGGCCCCGCCCCGCAGCACCTCCGCAGCCAGGTCGAACGGGACCCGGTCGCGCGGCCACATGAGGAGGTTCACGGCCACGAGCGGCTCGGCCCCCATGGCATAGACGTCCGACAAGGCGTTGGCGGCCGCGATCCGGCCCCAGTCGTAGGGATCGTCGACCACCGGCGTGAAGAAGTCGGCGGTCAGCACCACCGCCCGGTTTCCGTCGACGCGCACCACTGCCGCGTCGTCGCCGTTCTCCAGGCCGACCACCAGGTCGTGCTCCGCGTGGCCGACCCCGAGCCCGGACAGCACGCGCTCCAGCTCCCCCGGCGGCACCTTGCACGCACACCCGCCACCCGAGGCCAGCTGGGTCAGCCGGGTCGCCGTGCCCACGTCCACCACGTCCACCACGTCCCTCGTCCGTTCCTCGCCTCAGCACAGCATCCCCCAAGGTTGGGCCAGACGTCGGTGTCAGGCGTCTGGGCGGGCCAGCCGCACGATCACGCCGCGGTCGTACGCGCGGATCTCGACCACCTCGAGGTCGGCGGCGGTCGGTGTGTCCAGGCTTCTCGCCAGCGAGTGCGCCTGCGCGGTGGTGCCGAGCTGGAGGAGCGCCCAGCCGTACGACGCGAGGTGCCGGTCGATCACTCGCACGCACCGGCGGGCCACGTCGAGCCTGTCGTCCGCCGGCGGGTCGGCGATGACCCCGGCGAACCACTCTCCGGGCTCCAGCACCTCGTCGACCAGGCCCTGCCGCACGTCCACCACGCCCAGCGCTCGGTTGCTGTGCGCGTTGGCGCGGGCCAGCTCGCACGCGTGCGGGTCGGCGTCCACCATCACCAGGTCCCGGCGCCGGTGGGCCACCGCCAGCAGGCCGATGTGCCCCACGCCCGCGCACAGCTCGAGCACCGGGCCGGGCGGTGCACTCCGCAGCAGGTCCTCGGCCCACCGCGACTGCGCGACGGTCCAGGCCCGCGGCTCGAGACCCGGGTCGTCGTACGCGACCGCAAGGCCTCCGAAGTCGGTCTTCCTCAGCGTCGACGTCATCCGCGGCGCGTACCCCGCTCGCGCACCCGCATGCGTCGCGCTACCGCGTGGCCTGGTCCGCGGCTGCCCGGGCCGCCATCCGCTCGCGCTGCGGGACCACGGTGTACTTCGGGTCGCGGGCAGACGCGAGCCCGGCCTCGAAGACGCCGAACCGGGTCGTCACCGAGCCCGCGACCAGGGCGGCGCCCGCGACCGCGCGCAGCAGCCGTGACCGGCGGCCGAGGACGGCCAGGGTGGCGCCGGTGACGGTGGCCGCCCGGGCCGCCTTCATCAGCGTCCCGGACCGGCCCTGCTGGTAGGGCTCGGCCACCATGCCGAGCCGCCGCTCCATGGTCTCCACCGCGGCGACCTCGAGCACCGCGCCGGCGACGGCCAGACGACGGGCGGGACCGCTGGCGGCGACCGGCAGAGCCGCCATCGCGAGGCCACCCGCGGCCGCCGCCCCGGAGCCTCCGAACACGAACGGCAGCTCCTGGCGGGCGGTGTGCCAGGCGGGCACGGCGGTGTTGGCGAACAGCGCCGCGGTGTACGTCGCGAGGGGCCCGCCGAACGCCGCGGCACCGATCCCGGCGAGCCGGCCCAGCCGCGGCAGCCGTCCGGTCACCTGGGAGGCGGCAGCGGCCGACGACAGGGACGCGAACGGCGCGAGGATGAACGAGCCGACGGACAGCGGTGAGGTCACCTTGAACACCCGGAGCATGTTGAGGAACCGCTCGGGACGGCCGAGGTCGTGGACCAGGAAGACCGTCCCGACACCGGCGCCGCCGGCCGCCACCAGCCGGGTGAAGTGCTCGAGCTGCTCGTTGCCGGACACCGCCGCACCTTCAGCGAGCAGGGCGGAGGCGCCGGAGAGGCCGCCGAGGAAGAGGTACAGCGGGACGTCGGGCGTCTTCCACGTCGGCGTCTTGATGATCTGGCGGCCGTAGTAGGACTCGAACTCCGGCGGCGGGACCATGGAGCGTTCCTTCACGGGCGCCGCCCGGCTTGCGAGCGAGACGAGCGTCCGAAGTGAACGACGCGACGCCCAGCCCGACCAGGGTCGCGGCGGCCGCGCCCACGTGCTTCCACATGGTCGCGATGTCACGCGTCGGCACGACCGGGTCCGGCGGCAGCCCGTAGACCTCCGGCTCGTCGAGCAGCAGGAAGAACGCGCCGTCGCCGCCGACGCCGTCCTCGGGGTCGCGGCCGTAGAGCCGGGCGACGTCGACGCCCTTCTCGTGCAGCTCGGCGACCCGCCGGTCGGCCCGCTCGCGCAGCTCGTCGAGCTCGCCGTACTGGATGGACTCGGTGGGGCAGGCCTGCGCGCACGCCGGCGTCTGGCCGTCCTTGAGCCGGTCGTAGCAGAGCGTGCACTTGAAGGCGCGGCCGTCCTCCTTGCGCAGGTCGATGACGCCGTAGGGGCACGCCGAGACGCAGTAGCCGCAGCCGTTGCAGACGTCCGGCTGCACGACGACGGTGCCGAACTCGGTGCGGAACAGCGCACCCGTCGGGCAGACGTCGAGGCAGCCGGCGTGCGTGCAGTGCTTGCACACGTCCGACGACATCAGCCAGCGCACCCCGCTGTCGACGGAGGCGGCGGCCTGGTCCTCACCGCTGGGCGCGGCCTGGGGCAGCCCGCTCTCGTGGGTGTCCCAGCCGGGCGGACCCATGCCGGGCAGGCCGAGGTCCGTGGTCGTGGGGTGCAGGGGTTTCTCGACGAACGCGACGTGCCGCCAGGTGCTGGCGCCGAGGGCCTGCGTGTTGTCGTAGGACATCCCGGTCAGCAGGTAGCCGTCGTCGGGGACCTCGTTCCACTCCTTGCAGGCCACCTCGCACGCCTTGCAGCCGATGCAGACCGACGTGTCCGTGAAGAAGCCCATGCGCGGCGGGTGCGCCTCGTAGCCGGCGTCGCCCTGCACGTCGTCGAGCGGGCCGTGCAGCGAGTTGGTCCGCATCAGTCGGTCCCTCCGTCGGTGTTCTGCTCGGGGTGCACTCCCGCACGGCGGCGGTAGTCGTCGACGTACGCCGTCAGGTCGGGGCCGCGGGGGCGGCGGCCCGGCCGGATGTCGCAGGTCCCCACCTTGTCCTGGATGTACACGTTGGGGTCCAGCGTCAGGTTGACCAGGTCGTTGGGCGAGTCGCCCTGGGTGATCCCGTTGCGGCCCCAGTGGTAGGGCAGGCCGACCTGCTCGACGTACCTCTCCCCCAGCCGCAGCGAGCGCAGCCGCTCGGTGACCAGCACCCGCGCCTCGATCGCCGTGCGCGCGGTGACGATGGTCGCCCAGCCCAGGTGCTCGAGCCCGCGCTCGCGGGCCAGCCGCGGCGACACCTCGCAGAACGGCTCCGGCTGGAGCTCGGTGAGGTAGGGCAGGGTGCGGCTCATCCCGCCGGCTGTGTGGTGCTCGGTGAGCCGGTAGGTCGTGAAGACGTAGGGGAACACCTCGCTGACGCTGGGGTTGACCGGGTTCGCCGGATGCACCACGTGACGGCGCGCGGGGTTGTTCTGCTGCGGGTGCAGCGCGTTGTGCACGGGCGACTCGGGCGGCTCGTAGTGCGTCGGCATCGGCCCGTCGGCGACGCCCACCGACGCGAACAGCCAGGCCTTCCCGTCGGTCTGCATGATGAACGGGTCCTGGCCGCCGATCGCGTCGGGGCCCTTGGCGCCCTCCTCCGGCACGAAGTCCGGCGCGCGGTCGACCACGAAGTCCGGCACGTCCTGGCCGGTCCACCGCTGCTGCTCGGCGTCCCACCAGACGTACTTCTTGCGCTCGCTCCACGGCGTCCCGTCGGGGGCCGCGGACGCGCGGTTGTAGAGGATCCGGCGGTTCGCCGGCCACACCCAGCCCCACTCGGGGGCGACCAGGTCCTGCTCCCAGTGCGGCTTGCGGCGCCGGGCCTGGTTGACCTCGTCGGCGTAGACGCCGCAGTAGATCCAGCAGCCGCAGCGGGTGGAGCCGTCGGCCTTCAGCTGGGTGTACGACGACAGCGCGGCGCCGTCGGGGCCGGTGCCGTTGATCTCGCGGAGCACCGCCTGGCCGTCGACCTCGCCGTGCTCGTCGACCGGGTAGTCCCAGACCAGGTCCAGCAGGGGCCTGTCCATCTCGTCGGTGGAGCCGGCCAGCTTCTGCCGGATCCGCTGCCCCAGCTCGTAGTAGAAGTCCAGCTCGCTGCGCGCGTCACCCGGCGGGTCGACCGCCTTGTCACGCCACTGCAGCATCCGCTGGGTCTGCGTGAACGAGCCGGCCTTCTCGACGTGCGAGGCCGCAGGCAGGAAGAACACCTCCGTGCCGATGTCCTCGGTGACCAGCTCGCCGGTCTCGATCTCCGGCCCGTCCTTCCAGAAGGTCGCGGACTCGATCATCTGCAGGTCGCGGACCACGAGCCAGTCGAGGTTGGCCATGCCGAGGCGCTGCATCTTGCCGTTCGAGGACCCGACCGCGGGGTTCTCGCCCACCAGGAAGTAGCCCTTGCAGCGACCCTCGATCTGCGCCTTGACGGTGTTGTACGTCGAGTGGTCGCCGGTCACGCGCGGCAGGTAGTCGAAGCAGAAGTCGTTGTCGGCGGTGGCCGCGTCGCCCCAGTAGGACTTCAGCAGGCTCACGGCGTAGGCCCGCATGTTCCCCCAGAAGCCGGCCTTTCCCTCGTCGGGCTCGACGTAGGAGTCGAGGGTGTCGTGGAGCTCGGCGTTCGGCATCGGCAGGTAGCCCGGCAGGATGTTGAACAGCGTCGGGATGTCCGTCGAGCCCTGGATGCTGGCGTGCCCGCGCAGCGCCATGATCCCGCCGCCGGGGCGGCCGATGTTGCCGAGCAGGGTCTGCAGGATCGCCCCGGTGCGGATCATCTGCGCGCCGACGCTGTGGTGGGTCCAGCCCACTGCGTAGCAGAGAGCGGTGGTGCGCTCGCGTCCGCTGTTGCTCGTCAGGGCGTCGGCCACCTGCGTGAACTGCTCCGGCGAGATGCCGCAGACCTCCTGCACCATCTCCGGCGTGTAGCGCGCGAAGTGCCGCTTGAGGATCTGGAAGACACAGTTGGGGTGCTCGAGCGTCTCGTCGCGGAAGCCCTTCCAGTTGACCGGCGCACCGCCGGAGCCGTGGCTCTCCGACCGCGCGGCCGCGTGCGACTCCTTGGCGGTGCGGCCCGCGTCGCCCGGCACGCCGTACGGCGCCGAGCGGACGATCTCCGGGTCCAGGCCGCTGTCGTCGTCCTCGTAGCGCCAGGTCGTCGGGTCGTAGTGGCCGGTCTCGGGGTCGAAGCCGGAGAACAGGCCCTCGAGGTCCTCGGTGTCCCGGAAGGCGCCGTCGACGATCGTCGCGGCGTTGGTGTACGCCACGACGTACTCACGGAAGTCGAGGTCGTTCGACAGCACGTGGTTGACCAGCGCCCCCAGGAACGCGATGTCCGAGCCGGCCCGGATCGGCACGTGCACGTCGGCGACCGCCGAGGTGCGGGTGAACCGCGGGTCGACGTGGATGACCGTCGCGCCCTTGCGCTTGGCCTCCATCACCCACTGGAACCCGACCGGGTGCGCCTCCGCCATGTTCGAGCCCTCGATGAGGATGCAGTCGGCGTTGGACAGGTCCTGCAGGAACGAGGTCGCTCCACCGCGACCGAACGAGGTACCCAGACCGGGCACCGTGGAGGAGTGTCAAATACGGGCCTGGTTCTCGATCTGCATCGCGCCCATCGCGGTGTAGAGCTTCTTCATGAGGTAGTTCTCCTCGTTGTCGAGGGTCGCTCCTCCGAGGCTCGCGATGCCGAGGGTGCGGCGCGTGCGGTGACCGTGCTCGTCCTCCCACTGCCAGAACTGCTTGCGCGTCTTGATCACCCGCTCCGCGATCATGTCCATCGCGGTGTCGAGGTCGAGGTCCTCCCAGTCGCTGCCGTGCGGCCGCCGGTAGCGGACCTTCGTCACCCGGGTGGGCGAGGTGACGAGCTGCTTGCTGGCGCTGCCCTTGGGGCACAGCCGACCCCGGGAGACCGGGCTGGCCGGGTCCCCCTCGATCTGGGTGACCTTGCCGTCCTTCACGAAGACCTTCTGCGCGCAACCGACCGCGCAGAACGGGCAGACCGAGCTGACGACCTTGTCGGCGCGGGTGGTGCGCGGCGTGAGGGTCTCGCTGCGGGCCGAGCTGGCGGCGCTGCCGCGACCGAGCCGGTCGGGGCCGGTGACCTGGCGGAGCAGGGGCCAGCGCCCGACCGCTCCGAGGAACGTCTTCTCGCCCATGCACCCCTCTTCTCCGCACTCCGGCGAGCCGCTGGGTAACCGCTGCTGCCGAGCCTAAACCTCCGGCTCGGCGCGTCCCCCTAAGGTGGGCCCGGAGGCGTTTCTCGTCTGGTGACGGGCGCGGTCCTCAAAACCGTAGTGACCGGGTATCCCGGTCAGGCGGGTTCGATTCCCGTCCGCCTCCGCCATTCGTCCGAAGGAGCCTGCGTTGCACGACGACCCGAGGCGCCGTACGCCGCGCACGGATGCCGTGCTCGCGGTGCCGGCCGTCGACGAGGCCGCGCGACGGCTCGGCCGCCCGGTGGTGAAGGGCGTCGTCGCGTCGGTGCTGCAGGCCTGCCGGGACGGCGCCGTCGCCCCCGACGACGTGGTCGCCGTGGTTCTGGAGCGGCTGCCGTCGTCGGTCTCCTCGTTGCGCGAGGTGCTGAACGCGACCGGGGTCGTCGTGCACACGAACCTCGGCCGGGCACCGCTGTCCCGCGCCGCCCTCGACGCGGTGACTGTGGCCGGCGGCGCCACCGACGTCGAGCTCGACCTCGCCACCGGACGTCGCGGACCGCGGGGTGCCGGCGCGCTCGACGCGCTCGCAGCCGCCGTGCCGGACGCCGGAGGCGTGCACGTGGTCAACAACGGGGCCGCCGCGCTGGCGCTGGTGACCTCGTCCCTGGCGCGCGGACGCGAGGTCGTCGTGGCCCGCGGCGAGATGGTCGAGATCGGCGACGGCTTCCGGATCCCGGAGCTGCTGGAGTCGGTCGGGGCGACGCTGCGCGAGGTGGGTACGACGAACCGGGTTCGGCTCGCGGACTACCAGGCCGCGGTCGGCGAACGGACCGCGTTCGTGCTCAAGGTGCACCCGTCGAACTTCCGGGTCGAGGGGTTCACGTCGTCGGTGCCGGTGGCCGATCTCGCGACTCTCCCCGTGCCGCTGGTGGCGGACATCGGCTCGGGCCTGCTGGCGCCGCACCCGCGGCTGCCCGACGAGCCGGACGCGACGACGTACCTCCGGAAGGGCGCCACCCTGGTCACGGCCTCCGGCGACAAGCTGCTCGGGGGTCCGCAGTGCGGGCTGCTGCTGGGCGACGCCGACCTGGTGCAGCGGCTGCGACGCGATCCGTTGGCGCGGGCCCTGCGCGTCGACAAGCTCACGCTGGCGGCGCTGGAGGCGACGCTGCGCGGGCCGGTTCCACCGGTCGTCGCGTCCCTGGCCTTGCGCCCGTCCGACCTGATGGCACGCGCCCGTCGCATTGCCGCCGCGCTGGGCACCGACCTCGCCGAGGCCGTGGAGTCCGAGGCCGCGGTCGGCGGCGGTGGCGCGCCGGGTGTGGTGCTGCCGAGTGCCGCGGTCGCGGTCCCCGCCCGGCTCGCCTCCCCGCTGCGGCTCGGGGAGCTGCCGGTCGTCGGCCGGGTCGTCGAGGGGCGGCTGCTGCTCGACCTGGTCGCGGTGCCGCCCGAGCGCGACGACGACCTGACGGAGGCGGTGCGCCGCGCCGCGAAGTCCGTCGAGGGTGGGGACGGCGCCTGACGTGCACGTCGTCGCCACCGCCGGTCACGTCGACCACGGCAAGTCCACCCTCGTCGCGGCACTCACCGGGATGCAGCCGGACCGCCTCGCGGACGAGCAGCGACGCGGGCTGTCGATCGAGCTCGGCTACTGCTGGACACGGCTCGACGACGTGGGTGACGTGGCGTTCGTCGACGTGCCCGGCCACGAGCGGTTCGTGACCACGATGCTGGCCGGCGTGGGTCCGGTGCCGGTCGCGATGCTCGTCGTCGCGGCCGACGACCCGTGGATGCCGCAGGCCGCGGAGCACCTCGCGGCCCTCGACGCCCTCGACGTGCGGCACGGCCTGCTGGTGGTGACCCGCGCCGACCTCGCCGACCCGGCGCCGGCCCTGGACCGGGCCCGGGCGGAGCTCGCCTCGACGTCGCTGCGCGACGCTCCCGCGGTGGTGGTGAGCGGGCGGACCGGCTCCGGACTGGCCGATCTGCGCGTGGCACTGTCGGACGTGCTGTCGGCGATGCCTGCGCCGGACCCCGCAGCGGACGTGCGGCTGTGGGTCGACCGGCGGTTCCACGTGCGCGGCGCCGGCACCGTGGTGACCGGGACGCTGCCCGCCGGGACCATCCGTGCCGGCGACACCCTGTCGTTCGACGGCCGGCCGGTGCGGGTGCGCGCGGTCGAGTCCCTCGGCGTCCCGGTGGCCTCCGTCGTCGGCGTCGCCCGGGTCGCGCTGGACCTCGGCGGCAAGGCACCCGAGGACCTGCGTCGCGGGAGCGTGCTCGTCACACCTGACGCGTACGAGTCGGCCGCCGTGGTCGACGTACGACTGCTCGGGGAGGGGCGCGTCCCGGAGCGTCCGGTGCTGCACGTCGGTGCCACGTCGCTGGGGGTGCGCGCGCGGCCGCTCGGCGACGACCTGGTCCGGCTGACGCTGCCGCACGCGCTGCCGCTGCGGATCGGCGACCGGGCGCTGCTGCGCGACCCGGGCAGCCGTCAGCTGTGGGGCGTGCGCGTGCTCGACCCCGTCGCTCCCCCGCTGCCGCGCCGCCGCGGCGCCGCGGCCGGGCGGGCCAAGGACCTCGCCGCGGTCGACGGGAGCGTCGCCGCCGAGGTGGAGAGACGTGGGGTGGTGCGGGCCTCGCTGCTGAGGCGGCTCGGGGCTCGTGGCTTGCCCCAGTCTGGTGGGCTCGTGTCCGGTGACTGGCTGGTGTCCGCGGCGCAGGTGCGGACGTGGCGATCCTCCGTGGCCGACCTGCTGGCAGAGCTCTCCACGGGCTCACGTCCCTCGGTGCCGGTCGCCCAGGTCTCGCGCTCGGTGGGCCTTCCCGACGAGGCTCTGCTGGCCGCGTTGCTGCCGTCGGGTTGGCGACTCGACGGCGGATCGGTCTCGCCGCTCTCCGCCTCCCTGCCTGCACGCCTTGCCGCCGCGTTGGACTCGGTGGTCGCGCGACTGCGCGCGGCGCCGTTCGACGCGCCTTCGGTCGATGACCTGCGCGCACTGGGGCTGTCCTCGCCTGACCTGGCTCTGCTCGCTCGCGGTGGTCACCTGCTGCGCGTCGCCGACAACATCGTGCTGCTGCCCGGCGCCGACGACGCCGCCGTCGAGCTGCTCGCGTCGCTCCCGCAGCCGTTCACCACGAGCGAGGCGCGTACGGCGCTCGGCACCAGTCGCCGGGTCGTGCTCCCGCTGCTGGCGTACCTCGACAAGACCGCCCGCACCGTGCGGCTGCCCGACGACCGCCGCCGGCTGCGCACCTCCGCCGCCGGTTGAGGTGCCGGCCGCCTCGTTGGTTAAGTTGCCCGAGCCGCCGGTTGGTTGAGGTGCCCGAGCCGCTAGGCGAGGGCCTCGAAACCACCGCACCCGCGCGGAGTCTCCACCGGGCAGTTTCCCCTTGTGGACAACGCGATTCTCGACGATGGCGGCACGGAAACTGTCGGTGGTCGGGTCTAGGTTTCCGGTATGACCAGCACCCGGATCGACACCGAGGCCGCACCCGACGTGCGCGACCTCGACGCGTCGGCGGTGCTGGACGCGGTCGTCGCCGCCCGGCGCACCGCCGACGCGGCGGAGGCCCGACCTGCTGGCGCTGGCGGTGCACTGGGTCGACCTGCACCCGGTCACTGACGAGCACCCGGCCGCGACCTTCCCGACCCAACGGACCGGTGGTCTCGCCTCCGTGTTGGGTCCGGGGTTCTTCGACCCGGCCCCGCTGGCCGGGGACGGCACCCCCGGCGTGGCCGAGTACGCGGTGGAGGAGCTGTCCGCGGCTCTCGGACTCTCGCACCCGGCGGGTCTGGCGCTGGTGGCGGAGGCGGTCGAGCTCCGCCACCGGCTCCCGCGGCTGTGGGCGCTGGTCCAGGACGGCCGGTTGCAGGCGTGGAAGGCCCGCCGGGTCGCCCAGGCCACCACCCAGCTCTCGGCGGACGCGGTCGCGTTCGTGGACCGGCACCTGGCCGTCACCGGCCGGCACAACCGGCTGCCGGTGCTGAACCCGGTCCTGCACGAGGCCCGGCTGCGGTGCGACCCCGACCAGGCCGCCGCGGTCGAGCAGCACGCCCTGGACCACCGCGGCGTGTGGCTGGACCACCGGGAGTCCACCGCCACCACCCTGCTCACCGCCCGGCTGGACACCCTGGACGCCCTCGACCTCGACGGCTCCATCACCGACCTGGCCGGGCTGATGGGCCGGCTCGGCGACGACCGCACCCTGGACGTCCGCCGCGCCTCCGCGCTCGGCCTGCTCGCGCACCCGCAGCGGGCGCTCGACCTCGCCACCGGCACCGGCACCGGCACCGCACCGAGCGCCCGAGGCTGCCGTTCCGACCGGCCTGAACGGCTCCCGCGGCACCCTCTACCTGCACGTCACGCTGGCCGACCTCGCCACCACCACCGGCAGCAGCAGCGGGTCGAGCGGCTCGGCACCGCCTCCCTCACCCTGCTGCGGGACTGGCTGCCACGGCTGTCCGGCGTGAGCGATCCGGCCGGTCCTCGACCCGACCCGCACCGACGCCGTCGACGCGCACGACCCACCGGCCTGGATGCGGGAGCTGGTCATCCTGCGCGATGGGCACTGCGTGTTCCCCGGCTGCGGCGTCGACGCGAGGTCCTGCGACCTCGACCACCTCGCCCCCTACGTCCCGCTCGACCAGGGCGGACCGCCCGGCCAGACCACGCCGGCGAACCTGGCCTGCCTGTGCCGACGACACCACCGGGCCAAGACCTTCGCCGGCTGGCGCTACCGACGCCTCCCCGACCCACCCGAGGGCGACCAGCCGGGTCCGACGTACGAGTGGACCAGCCCCCACCTCCGCACCTACCGCGTCACCACCCACCCCGCCGGCTGAGGAACGCCCCCCACGCTGGTTGAGGTGCCCGAGCCCCCACGGGGCGAGCGCCTCGAAACCACCCGCACGCATGCGCCATGGTCGCCACCGCGCGCCGGTGCGGAGGCTTCGAGGCGCCTCCGCTCGCACCTCAGCCAACGGCTTCGGCTCGTCACAGCACACTCCACCCACAGGTGCTCGCCATGGACCGCGATCGACCAGCCCCGCCTGACCCGAGTGGACCAGTGACAACCGTGACCGAGTCCTTCTAAGGTCCTCCCCGCGTGACGACCGGCGTCATGCACGAAGGGGGCGGTGGGCATGCTGCGACGGGCAGGCGTGGGCGTGGGAGCGGCGGTCCTGGCGGGCCTGGCGATGGGTGCGGTCGCGCGGCTGATGATGCGGCTGGTCGTGCTGGCCACGGGACGCGAGACGGAGTTCTCCTGGGGCGGGACCGTGGGCATCCTGCTGGCGTTCGTCGTGTTCATGGTGCCAGGGGCACTGCTCGCGTCGCTGTATCGCGGTCGAGGGCGGTCGCTGCTGCTGATCGCGGCAACGCTCCTCCTGCTGGTCGTCGCCACGGGCGTCGCCGTCGAGGACGTCGGCGCCGTGGATGACCTCTCCGCGGTCCGCTGGGCGGGGGTGGCGGTCGCCGGGCTC
This sequence comes from uncultured Actinomycetota bacterium, assembly GCA_963827435.1. Lineage (GTDB taxonomy): Bacteria > Actinomycetota > Actinomycetes > Propionibacteriales > Nocardioidaceae > Nocardioides_B. The sequence continues at coordinate 94,613 of CAWHAU010000014.1, read as the reverse complement.
GGTGTCTACGCGGCCATCCTGGCGCTGCCGGTGCTCACCTTCCGGATCCTGTCTCGGGAAGCCGGGACACTCGGACGACGTGGGTCCGTCCGGACCGCGCTCAGCTGAGCACGAGACCGCAAGCGCACCCGACGGTGCCCGCGGCGTACGTCACGGCAGCGCCGTACGCCCGGACCAGCTCGTCGACGCGATCCGGGGCGAGCACGCGCATCATCAGCGCCTTGCGCCGGCGGCTCCAGCCCGGAGTCGTAGAACGGCCGCGCACCCTCCTCGCCGCGGACCACGAGCGCACGTCGGCCCAGCATCCGGGTGACGAACGCGTCGCGTCCGGCAGGCCAGCCGCGGGCGGCCGGGATGGCGTCGTAGCCCTGGCGCCACAGCCGCAGAGCGAGGTCGAGACCCACGGGTACCTCCCTGTCGTCGTCGGTCAGGTCCGGCGGAGCAGCCGGCGGGTCCGGTCGTGGGCCAGTGCGGCGCGGGCGGCGTTCATCCCCGGGGCGCCGTGGACGCCGCCCCCGGGGTGGGCGGAGGCCGAGGCCAGGTAGAGGCCACCGATGCCCGTCTCGGCCCGACCGGCGCCCGGCACGGGTCGGAAGACCAGCTGCTGGTGCAGGGCCGACGTGCCCCCGTTGATGGCACCGCCGACCAGGTTCGCGTCCCGCGTCTCGAGCTCGCGGGGACCAAGCACCCTTCGGGCACGGATGCGCGCGCCGAATCCCGGCGCGAGCCGTTCGATCCGTGCCTGCATCCGGTCCGCGAACCGCTCGCGCTCGGACTCGTCCCACGTCCCTCGGAGGCCGTCGTCCCCCGCGTCGCGCACGACGCGCTGCGGCACGTGCGTGTAGGCCCACAACGCCTCCGTGCCCTCCGGCGACCGCGTGGGATCCGCGACGCTCATCTGACCGAGGAGCAGGAACGGTGCGGCCGGGATCGTCCCCGCCGAGATCTGTCCGGACGCCTCGGCCATCTGCTCGGCCGAGTCGGCGATATGCACGGTGCCGGGCGCGACCTCCGGGGAGCTCGCCCAGGGGACCGGCCCGTCGAGGGCCCAGTCGACCTTCACGGTGCCCGGGTCGAGCTGGAAGCGGCTCATCCCGCGACGCACGCGGGCGGGCAGGTCCGACTCCGCGACGAGGTCGCCGTAGAGGCGCGGCGCGACCACGTCGGCCAGCACGGCCCGTCCCACCGGCACCCGCTCCCCGTCCTCCGTGCGTACGGCGGCGGCGCGGCCGTCGCGTACGTCGATGCCGGTCACCCGGGTCGACGTACGGATGACGCCGCCGAGCGACTCGGCCCGGCGGGCCAGCGCCCGGGCGAGCTCGCCGGCGCCGCCTTCCGGCACCGGGAAGCCCACCGTCTGACCGAGCATCGTCATCAGCACCGCCATCAGCCCCGAGCCCGTCGCGTCGAGCGGGATGTCCGCGTGCCCGCCGTTGCCACACAGGAGCAGGCCAGGGCCCGCCCACCGAAGTACGTGCGTCCGATGTCCGCGGCCGGGGTGAGCAGAAGGCGGGCGAGGTCGAGACCACCGGCCTTCCGCAGCCGCGCCAGCACCCCCAGACCCGATCGGAGAGGCGGGAACGGGGACATCAGCGCGCCCACGAGATGGTCACCGATCGCGTCCCACCGCTCGCACAGCTCCAGCCAGGCGGCGCCGTCGCCCGGGTGCTGTCGGTCGAGGCCGAGGGCGGTGCGCTCACGGTCGCGGTGCAGCAGCGCCCACTCGCCGTCGGCGGTCGGGTGCCCGAGGACCGCAGGCGCGTGCCGCCACCGAAGGCCGTGCTCCTCGAGACCGAGGTGGCCGATCACCGGCGAGGCCTGCGCCAGCGGGTAGAACGAGCTGAACGTGTCGTGCACGAAGTCCGGGTGCACGTCCCGCGCGCTTCGCACGGCACCCCCCACCTCCGGCTGCGCCTCGAGGACCAGGACGGACCAGCCGGCGTCGAGGAGGTGGTTGGCCGCGACGAGCCCGTTCGGTCCCGCGCCGACGACCACCGCGTCGTACGTCGAGTCGCTGGGTTCGCTCATGTCAGCGTGCCGCCCGCCCCTCGGCCAGGAAGGCGAGCCGTCGCAGGCTCTCGACGTTCCGCCAGGCGATCATCGGACCGCGCACCGGCTCGGGCATCAGCGTCCCCGGCCCCTCGACCACGTCCTCCACGAGCACGACGCGGGTCCGCACATCCTCCGGCTCGAGCGTGATCGACACGGCGGCCTCGCCCATCGGCCAGCCCCTGGCCCGCAGGTCGAGCCGGTGGCCCGGCACGCTGTCGACGACCTCGGTGTCGTCGTTCAGCACGAGCGGCCACACGCCGACCGAGTGGTGCAGCTTCGACCCCGGCGCCGGCCAGGCATCGTCGACCGCGCGCATCCGGGTGGCACCCACCACCCAGAGCGGAAACAGCCAACCGTCCGCCAGCACGTCCCACACCTGGTCCGGCGTGGCGTCCATCGTTCTCGTCGTCCGGGTCATCATCTCTCCTGTCGCGCTGGGTCTGGATCGATCTTCGTGCCCGAGCCGGGTCAGGTCCGGCAGGCAACGAAGGTGGTCGCCAGGTCGACCTGCAGGGCGCGCACGTCGAAACCGCGTTCCACGAACTGTCCGGTCGGTGCCCAGCCGATCCCGCTGGACCCTCCGGTCACCAGCGCCCGCAGGCGATGCGCGTTCTGCACGCCCATGAACCGTGCCTCCCCTGAGATCCCTCCGCGTCGGTACCCGTCGGGAAGCGCGCTACACCCCGAGGACTGCTGACGCTCATCCCTCGACGCCGGTGGTCTCGTGGGAGGCCCCGACGGGCTTGCTCTCCGGTGAGCCCCGCGCCCGCAGGTAGATCGTGAGCACCGCCATCGAGCCAACCGCCAGGAACTCCGACTGCCAGTTCTGAAGGGTGCGGGCCCAGAAGTCGGGGTCCAGCGAGATAGGCGGGCCACGAGACCGGGTCTCGCAGCTGTTGGAGCCGCGTCTCGTTGAAGGCGGCCCAGCCGGCGACCGACTGGACGAGCCAGGAGGCCACGAAGATCGAACCCATCACCAGCACGAGGGACCACGAGTAGACGAAGGTGCGCAGACCGCCGGTGGCCGCCCAGCGAGGCGACTCCCGCGTGGCGAACCGGCCCACCCGCTGGGCCTCGTCCGACTCCGGCCCGGACTTCCCCGGCTCCTTGGACTCCGGTGACCCGCGCTGGACGAGCCAGACCGTGCCGAGGATGTAGAGCAGGAACTGGAGGTACTCGCTCTGCCAGTTCTCCGCGACATCCACGGCGAAGGCCGCCGACGTGAGGTACTCGCCGAGCGACACCTGCGCCAGCTGTGCGGCGGCCTGCTCGTCGTTGAACGCGGCCCAGCCGGTGAACGCCTGCCCGACGAGTGCGGCGAGGAACATCGCGCCGAACACCAGGCTCAGCGAGCTGGACCGCACCCCGCGCGGCAGGACCCGGCGGTCAGCCATGGTGCAGCCCCAGCGCGAGCAGGTAGCCGAGGCCGACCCACACGCCCACGAGGTACAGCCAGAACATGACGCGCATCTCAGCCGCCCTGGAGCCGACAGTCGTAGGGGCGGCCGACCTGCGGCGAGCAGCCGGCCGCCAGCACCTTCCAGCCACCCGGGAAGCGGGCGAGGAAGACCGTGTCCTGGCCCATCCGGGCCTGCGCCATCGTGCCGAACACCTCGACGCGGACCACCGGCCCCGCCGGCTCCAGACCCTCCTGCGCCAGGGCGTCGGCGCAAGGGGTGCCCGCCGACTGCTCGAGGTCGTCCCTGGTGACAGGAGCCAGCATCGCGCAGGCCGTGCTCCAGTCAGACCGGCCCACGGCCGCGTCGAAGCGCGAGGCCGTGGACCCCGCCGGACCGGGCGGCGCGGCACAGCCGCCGACCGCGAGCACCGCGCAGCCGCCCACCAGGCCGGCTGTCACGCGGCGACGGTCCATGAGCGCCTCTCGGGTCGTACGAGCGGACCTCCGTACCCGTGGCCAGGCGGCGCATGCCCCGCGGGGCATGAACGCGACCCCGACCGGGCATGGTGCACCGGTGTCCGACGAGTCCGGCCGCACGACTCCCTGCGTGGTCGTGGGCGTGAGCACCTCCGCCGCCCCGGCGTACGACGGACGGGCCGACGAGCTCGTCTGGCAGGCTGACGACCCGGCTGCGGGAACGGCACGCGGCCGTGGACTGGGAGGTCCGCCGGGTCCGCGACCCGGGCGCCGTACGTCCCCTGCGCTCAGCCTCCGTCTCGGCCCTCATGGCGCGTGGACGCATCGCTCTGCTCGCCGAGGACCTCGACGTCGTGCTGGTGCTGAGCGACGTGGTCCCCGACCTGCGCGGCCGGCCGGTGGCCGCCCACGTGAGCCCGGTGCAGCAGGTCGCGGTGCTGCACGTCGAGTCCGCGCCGGACCTCACCGACGAGGCCGCGCGCCTCGTCGCCGCCGTGGTCGACCTGGACGACGAGCCGGGCGACGAGGAGCTGCTGCGCCAGCTGGCGTCCTCGCTGCCCCCGGGTGCCGACGGCGCCAGCCTGGTCCGGCGCACGCTCGTCGGCAACCTCCGGCTGCTGTTCACGCTGATCCGCGGCAACCGCCCGTGGCTGATGACCCTGCACCTGTCGAAGACCCTGACCGGAGCGTTCGCCGCGTCGTTCCTGGCCGTCGTCACGCCGGACTTCTGGCTGCTGGCGGACCGGATGAGCACGACCCGGCTCGTGCTGCTGACGCTGGGCGTGCTCGCCGTGCTGTGCGTCGTGCTGGTGATCGGCGGCGGGCTGCGGGAACGCGCCCCGAACCGAAGGGCGCGCCGAGCCGTGCTGCTGCACAACGCCGCGGTGTGGATCAGCGTGGCCATCGGTGTCGTCACGCTGTACCTCGGCCTCGTGTCCGCGGACCTCGCCGTCACGGCGGTCGTGCTGCCGGGGCGCCTCCTCGACGAGACTGTCGGCCACCCCGTCGGCCTCGACACCGTGCTCCGCGTGGGGAGTCTCGTCGGTGCAGTGGCCCTCGTCGGGTCGGCGTTCGGCGCCGGGCTCGAGGCCGACGAGGACGTGCACACGGCGACGTACACGGGCTCGGACGACGCGAGGTACGCCGACGTCGAGGCGTCCTGAGTTCAGAGGATCGGGCGTCCGCCGGTCACCGCGACCCGCGAGCCCGACATGTAGCTGCCCTCGTCGGAGGCCAGCAGCACGTAGGCACCCGCCAGCTCGGCCGGCTGTCCCGGTCGGCCCAGCGGGGTGTCGTCGCCGAACTTCTCGACCTTCTCCGGTGGCATCGTCGCCGGGATCAGCGGTGTCCAGATCGGGCCGGGCGCCACGCTGTTGACCCGGATGCCGCGCGGCCCCAGCATCTGCGCGAGGCTGGCGCAGAAGTTGGCGATCGCGGCCTTGGTGGCGGCGTACGGCGCGAGCTGCGGGGACGGCATGTCGGAGTTCACCGACGTGCTGCCGATGATCGAGGAGCCCGGCTTCATGTGCGGCAGCGCCGCCTTCACCAGGTAGAACATCGCGGAGACGTTGGTGCGGAACGTGTAGTCCCACTCCTCGTCGCTGATCTCCTCGAGGTCGTCGTGGTTCATCTGGAACGCCGCGTTGCTGACCAGCACGTCGATGCGCCCGAGCTCGCGCACCGTCGAGTCGACGATCTCGCGGCAGTGCGCGGCCTGCGAGACGTCTCCCGAGACGAGCACGGCGCGGCGACCGGCCCGCTCGACGTACCAAGCCGTGTCCTTGGCGTCCTCGTGCTCGGAGAGGTAGCTGATCACCACGTCAGCGCCCTCGCGGGCATAGGCGATCGCTACTGCGCGACCGATGCCGCTGTCGCCGCCCGTGATCACGGCCACCTTGTCGGTGAGCTTGCCGGAGCCCCGGTAGCTCTCCTCGCCGCAATCGGGAACCGGGTCCATCTCGTTCTGGAGGCCGGGCACCTCCTGCTGCTGGGGCTTCTGGCTCATGCAGTTCCCTTCCGCTCGTGCCGGTCTGGTCAGCTGTTGCTCGCCTTGCCGCCCTTGCGGCCTGCCTTCTTCTTCTGCGCGGTAGTGCCGCCCTGTGAGCTGTCCCCTCCGGAGCCGCTCTTCTTGCCGCCTCGCGACGAGGCACCTTCGGCGTTCGCGATCTTCGCGGCACGCTGCTTCGACATGCCCTTGTCCTTGAGGGCTTCGTACTGCTTCTCGTTCTTCACGTTGGCCGACTTGCTGGGCATCGCTCCTCCTCGGGTCGGATGGGTGCCGACGTACCCACGGCGCCGCTCTTCAGTCGCTCGGCTGGGACCAGCGGGGCAGGGCCGCGAACCACCCGCACGAACGCCGAGGCCACCGCCGCGCTCCGGTGCGGAGGTTTCGAGGCGTCTCCGCCAACGCTCCGGCGCACCTCAACCAACGAGGGCGCGCATCGCGATCCTCAGGCAGCCGACAGCGTTTGCCCACCCTTCGATCGGGCACCGCAGAGCACGTGAACGCATCGAGCCGCACCTTCCACCCGCGCCACGCTGACGAGCCGCCCGCGACCGACGACGTCAAGGACCTCGAGGCCCGCGAGCCCGACTCGCCGACGGACCTGACCAAGCGGTCGTGGGTGTACGTCCTGCGCAAGACCGCCCGAGAGTTCTCGCGTGACGAGTGCACGGACCTGGCGGCGGCGCTGACCTACTACGCGGTGCTGGCGATGTTCCCCGCGGCCATCGCCCTGATCTCCCTGGTCGGCCTGGTCGGGCAGGGCCCGCAGACGGTGCAGACGCTGCTCGACGTGCTGCGGCAGGCGGGCGCGGGCTCCGTGGTCTCGACGGTCGAGGAGCCGCTGATGTCGCTGGCCACGGCGCAGCGGGCCGCCGGGTTCGCGTTCGTCATCGGTCTGGCGTCGGCGCTGTGGTCGGCATCGGGGTACGTCGGGGCGTTCGGTCGGGCGATGAACCGGATGTACGGCATCCGCGAGGGCCGTCCGATCTGGAAGCTGCGGCCGCTGCAGCTCGTCGTGACGCTGCTGAGCCTGCTGCTCGCCGCGGCCGTGGCCCTGTCCCTGGTCCTGACCGGCCCGGCCGCCGAGGCGGTGGGCAACGCGATCGGGCTGGGCTCGACGGCCGTGCTCGTGTGGAACATCGCCAAGTGGCCGGTGCTGATCCTCGTCGTCGTCCTCGTCGTGGCGCTGCTCTACTACGCCACCCCGAACATCCAGCAGCCGAAGTTCCGGTGGATCAGCGTCGGCGCCCTGCTGGCGATCGTCACGTGGATCGTCGCCTCGGCGCTGTTCGGCTTCTACGTGGCCAGCTTCTCGTCGTACAACAAGACGTACGGCGCCCTGGCCGGCGTCGTGGTCTTCCTGCTGTGGCTCTGGATCACCAACCTCGCCCTGCTCTTCGGGGCCGAGCTCGACTCGGAGCTCGAGCGGGGCCGCGAGCTGCAGTCCGGGCTGCCCGCCGAGCGCTCCATCCAGCTGCCGCCGCGGGACACCCGCAACATCACCAAGGCGGAGAAGAAGGAGCGCGAGGACATCGAGCGCGGTCGCGAGCTGCGGGAGGCCCACGCAGCCACGGAACGCCCCGACCACGACCACGCCTGACGAAGGCCGCGGGCGCCGCGCGGGGCCTGCCTGCCGGGGTTATCGGACCCGCCGGTTAAGGTGAGGCAGCGAGGCACGAGCACGAGCACGAGCAGAGGACCCCATGCAGCTGGTCATCGACACGACCGAGGACGCACAGACCCTGACCCTGGCCGGTCACGGCGAGATCGACTTCGCCACCCTGGACACGCTCACCAGCGAGCTCGTCAAGGCCGCCAACAGCGACGTGGAGACCGTCGTCGTCGACCTCCAGCAGGTCACCTACATCGACTCCTCCGGTCTCGGCGTCCTGGTCGGCGCGCACAAGCGGCTCAAGGCCCAGGGCCGCGCCCTGGTCCTCCGGGTCGCCGACACCGAGATGATCAAGCTGCTCAAGCTGACCGGTCTCGACCAGCTCTTCGCCATCGAGATGCCGTACGACGGGGCGGGCAGCCCGCCCTCTTCCCGCGACTGACCCGCACGGAGGACGTCGCCGACCTAGCGTCTGCGATGCGCGTTCCTGGGTAACGGGCACCGGTGCGGTTGAGGTGCAGCCGCGCACTCCCACCCCCCGGAGGCTGCTCTCGTGACGCTGCCTGCTCCCGTGACCGCACCGGTCACCCCACCCTCCAGACACCTCGACGCCTGGCGCGAGCGGCTGACCAGCGTGCCCCCTGTCCCGCTGGAGGCCACTCCCCTGGCCGACGCGTCCTTCGTCCTCGCGGTGGTCGCCCACCCGGACGACGAGACGCTCGCCATGGGCGGCCTGCTGGCCGGGCTGGCGCGGCGGGGCGCCGAGGTCGATGTGCTCTGCCTGACGTCCGGGGAGGCCGCCGTCCGGCACCTCGGTGTCCAGGTCGAGGCACTGGCCGACCGTCGCGAGCGGGAGCTCCGCACGGCTGCCCGCCGGCTGGGGGTGCGGTCCGTCGTGACGGCGCGGCTGCCCGACGGCGGGCTCGCGGACGTCCCCGGCACAGCCCTGGATGCCGTCCTGCGACAGCTGGAGCCGCGGCCCGACGCCCAGGTGGTGACGCTCTGGCGCGACGACCCGCATCCCGACCACCGGGCAGCGGCTCGCGCGGCACTCCGGGCCGGCACCACCCTCGGCACGCCCGTGCACGAGCTGCTGCTGTGGTCCGTGCACTGGACGCCGCCCGAGGAGGTCCGGGACGACGTCACCCTCCTTGCGCACGACGAGGCGTCCCTGGCCGCCCGTGCCCGTGCCCTGGCGTCGTACACCTCGCAGACGACGCCCCTGGTGGCCGGGCTCGGCCCCGTCCTGCCGCCCGAGGTGGTCACGTGGCCGCACGAGGTGCTGGTCGGATGAGGCCGGACTTCGAGGCGATGTACGCCGCCGACCCGGACCCCTGGTCGGTCCAGACCAGCTGGTACGAGCGCCGAAAGCTCGCGGTCCTGCTGGCCGCCCTGCCGCGCGAGCGCTACCGGCGCGCCTGGGAGCCCGGCTGCGGGATCGGCGTCGGCACCGCCGCGCTCGCCGACCGCACGGACGACCTGGTGGCCAGCGACGGCTCGTCGCGGGCCGTCGCCGCGACCCGGGACCGGACCGCCGTGATGCCGCACGTGCGCGTGGTCGAGTCCGACCTGCCGGAGGTCCCCCTCGACGCCCCGGTGGACCTCGTGGTGGCGGCCGAGTTCCTCTACTACCTCGACGACCTCGCCGCCGGCGTCGCCGCGCTGTGGGCGGCCTGCGCCCCCGGCGCGCACCTCGCCTGCGTGCACTGGGCCCGGCACCCGCACGACGGGCACCTCAGCGGCGTGCAGCTGCACGGGCTGCTCCGTCTCAGCGCCACGGAGCGCGGCGCGCGTCACCTGGTCGATCACCGCGACGACGACTTCGTCCTCGACGTCTTCGAGCTCCCGTCGTGAGCGGCCCCGACGACCTGCGCAGCTCACCGGCAGCGATGCGCGACGCGGTCGCCGCGACGGTGCTCACCCAGCCGTGGACCGTGCCGATGACCCGCCTGGTCGCGCAGCTGTTCGAGGTGGGACGCGTCGACCTCACGCTGGCCAGGCTGGTCGAGGGCCACGCGGACGCGTTACGCATCCTCGGTGAGGCCGGCTGCCCCGTCCGGCCCGGCCTGTACGGCGTGTGGGCCTCCCGTTCCGCCGGCACGGGCCTGCGGGCGGAGCGCTCCGCCGAGGGGTGGCACCTCGGGGGCGAGCTGCGTTTCGCCTCCGGCGTCGACGTCGTGGACCGGGCCCTGGTGACCGCCTCCGTCGAGGACGGCAGCCACCTGCTCTTCGACGTCGCCGCGGACCGCTTCCGACCGGACCGCTCCACGTGGCGCACCCCGGCCATGGACGCCTCGCGCAGCTTCACCGTGCACGCCGACCTCGTGGTGGCCGAGCCACCCGTGGGCGCGGAGGGCTTCTACCTGGGACGGCGCGGCTTCGCTCTCGGCGGCCTGGGTGTCGCGGCCGTCTGGGCGGGAGGCGCGCGGTCGGTGGTCGACCAGGTCGCCGCGGGTCTGCGCCGCTTCTCCCCCACCGCGCACCAGCTCCGCCGTGTCGGGCTCATGTCCCAGCAGGCCTGGCAGGCCCGGGCCGTGCTCGACCACGTCGCGGCGGTCCTCGACGGGGACGCCCACCGGCCCCCGCAGGGGCTGGTCGCCGCCGCCCGCACCACCGTCGTCGATGCCTGCGAGCAGGTGGTCGCCGAGGCCGGACGGGTCGTCGGCCCGGGCGGTCTCAGCACGGACGAACGGCTGGCCCGCACGCTCGCCGACCTGACCGTCTACGTCCGCCAGCACCACGTCGACGCGACCCTCGAGAGCCGCGGCCGCGCGGTGCTCGAGGACGGGGAGGGCACCGCGTGACCGACGTGGTGGTGGCCATCCCCGCGCGCGACGAGCAGCACACCGTGGCCCGGACCGTCCGCGACGTACGCCGCGCGCTCCAGGTGGCCCGCGGCCTGACCTACGTACGGAACGCGACGATCGAGGTGGTCGCCCATCGCTGCTCCGACGCCACGGCCGTGGTCGCCGACCGAGCGCTCGGCCGGGACGGCGAGGTCGCCCTCGACGAGACGTCCTGGTGCGTGGGACAGGTGCGTGACCGGGGCGTGCGACGGGCCCTGGCCAGGCTCGGCCGCCCGGGCGACCACACGTGGGTGCTCAGCACGGACGCCGACACCCGGGTCGGAGCCGGCTGGGTCGTGGACGTGCTCGCCTCCGCCCGCCGGGTCGACGCCGTGGCCGTCGTCGGCCTGGCCCCGCTGGACCGGTGGCGCGGGACCCCCGAGGGCGCGGCCGCGTACGCCCGGCTGCTGGCGGGCGGTCTGCGGTCCGGTGACCCGGTGCACCAGCACGACCACGTGTACGGCGCGAACCTGGCCGTGCGCGCCGACGCCTACCTCGCGGTCGGCGGATTCCCCGCGGTGCCGCACGGGGAGGACCAGGCCCTGGTGGATCGGCTCCAGCTGTCCGGCTACCGGCTGCTGCGCACCGCACAGGTCACGGTGCGCACGAGCGGTCGCCTGGCCGCGCGCGCCCCCGGCGGGCTGGCCGATCGGCTGGCCGTGGTCGAGGAGGCGTGCCGAACGTCTCATCCGGGCGTGGGACGCGGCCGCGCTGGGTAGAAGACTGGCGACACCCGCGAGCCCATGAAGGGGGCAGCGCATGTGTGACGTCACGTCACCGGCCGAGATCGTCCTGCCGCTGGACCCCGAGGCCGCCGCGCGGTCACGGGAGTTCCTGCGCACGGCGATCTGCTCGACGCATCACGCCTTGGTCGTCGAGGACGCCGAGCTCCTCGTCTCCGAGCTCGTCACGAACGGCGTGCGCTACGCCGCTCCCCCGATCGTGCTGCGCGTCGAGTGCGAGAGCGCCGACTCCCTGCGGGTGCTCGTGCGGGACGGCTCCCCCCTGCTGCCGCACGTGAACCACGCGCAGCCGGAGGACGAGAGCGGACGCGGGCTGTTCCTGGTCGACTACATCAGCGACGAGTGGGGGGCCGAGCCGACCAACCAAGGCAAGACCACCTGGTTCCGCCTGCACGGCTGAACCGGCTCGGGCTCCGGCACTCCTCTCCTTCGTCTGGCGTACCCACCCTCCGCCGTACGGCGATGGCGTCCAGACGGCGTAGTCCGCTGTCGTGGACGGTGACGACGAAGCCGCCACGGGGGCGGTCTCGCACCGCCCACAAAGGGGCCAGCCGTGTTCGGACGCCACTCCTCCCTCCCCTCGCGCGCCAGGGCGACCCGCGCCACGGCGCTCGCGGCCCTGGCCGTGGTCGCGTGCGCGGCCGTGTCCGCACCGAACGCCGCCGACGCCGTCACGCCGGTCGCCCCGGCCGCGGTCATCCCAGCCACCCACGACCTGTGGCACATGGACGAGGCGAGTGGCACCACCATGAAGGACGCGACCGGCAGCCACCCCGGGTCGCTGCACACCGTGGAGCTCGCACAGATCGGGGTCGCGTCGACTGGGTACCGCTTCAACGGCACCTCGTCGTACGTCAGGATCCCGAACACTCCCGACCTGAACGCCGGCCCTCGCGACGTGCACATCGCGTTCAGCATGAACACCACGACCGTGCCGGCGGTCCCCGACTACGACCTGTTCCGCAAGGGCGAGGCACCGAGCCAGGAGTACAAGGTCGAGCTGCAGCCCAACGGATCGGTGACCTGCTACTTCAAGGGCGACCTCGGCTCCACGACGGCGACGAGCGCGCCCGGTCTCCAGGACGGGAAGTGGCACGACATCCGCTGCGAGAAGTTCTCGAGCTCCGTGGTCCTGACCGTCGACGGGACGAAGTACACCAAGTCGAAGGCCGTGGGCTCGATCTCCAACGACTTCGACGTGATCGTCGGCGCCTATCCCACCGGCGACTTCTACAGGGGTCTCATGGACGAGCTGTCGTTCTCCATCGACGGTGATCTCGTCGCGCCGCCGACCGCGTCCTTCACCGCCACGCCCGACACGGGTGCGGCGCCGCTCGACGTCGCCTTCGAGGACACCTCGACGGGCACGCCCACCAGCTGGTCCTGGAACTTCGGGGACAACAGCAGCTCCACCGCCCAGAACCCCAGCCACACGTTCAGGAACCCAGGGACCTACACCGTGAGCCTCACGGCGAGGAACGAGGGGGGCTCGACCACGGCCACCAAGACCGTGACGGTCCGGGACGTGACGGCGCCGGACGGCGCGTACACCGTCTCCCCCGCCAGCGCGGTGGCCGGCAGCACGACGGTGACGCTCCAGCAGCAGTCGCTCAGTGACGACTTCACGCCCGCCTCGGGCATCACCCGCCAGGTCAGATGGGGTGACGGCTCAGCGGCGTTCGCGTGGACGAGCGGAACCACGACCACCCACGTCTTCCGGTCAGCCGGCAGCTTCACCCCGCAGATCACCCTCGTCGACGCGGCCGGCAACTCGCGGACCGTCTCCGCGCCGTCCGTGTCGGTGAGCGGTCCCCGCCCTCGTGGCCCGCGACACGTCCGCCCCCAGCGTCTGGCTGGTCCCGCCGGCGACGTCGCGGTCCTCCGTCTCCTCGTGGCGGGTGCTGCGCGGCGCGTCGTCGGACGGAGCGGGGACCGGCGTGCGCTTCGTGACGGTGCGCGTCATCGAGAAGCGCGGCAGCGCGTGGTTCGCCTACCGTGCCGGGTCGCACAGCTGGGTGCGGGCGACCAGCAGGGCAGCCGCCCTGCGCCGGGCCAGCGCCACCCGCGTCGTGCTCTCCTCGTCGAACACCTTCCAAGAGCGCCTCTACGGCCTGCGCCGCGGCCTGCTCGAGGTGCGGTTCACGGCCACCGACCGGGCGGGCAACCGGTCCGGCACCCACCTCGTGTCGCGCCGGCTCGTGCGCCCCTGACCACGGGCACCCGGATGGGCACGGTCAAAAGATCCCAAGCAGACGAAGAGATCTACGACCGAACTACGCTCGATGGACCGCCGCGTCGGCGACTGTGTCGACAGGTCCGGCCACCGTTTCGACCGCGCGCGTCTGTGGTCACACCGCCTGAGTCCGTCCACATGAGGGGGGTCTGCGGGTACCGACACCCACCCATCCTCGTCACAAAGGCGTAGTGGCCTTACTCCATCTGACTCGTACAGGGGGGTCCAACCACCCGGATCATTAGTCACATCGGACCGAAAATCGATTTAGGCGTGTCGCTAAGGGCGAACGTGGGGTTACGGTCCGATGGACAGAAGGCGCCACTGGGCGTCGGGCGGTGTGGAGCCAACGCACCGACCGAACGGTCGGTCCCGGGGGGGATAAGCGCCTCAGAACTCTAACCAGGTTTCGGGCATGGGGGGCACCAAATGCGCGTTCGAGCACATGCAGGACCAGTCCGGCGGGCGGCACCGCCACAGGACGACTTGGGCGCACGCCTGCGCCACGACATCAGGCAGTCACTGGCCGCGCTGAGGGCCCTGGCGGTCCTGATCGAGGCCGAAGCCACCGACGAGAGCGTCGCCGAGCGACTCCAGCTGATGTGTCACGAGGTCGACTGGATCTCCGACCTCGTCTCGTCCGCCGGCGAGGGGGCCGAGCAGGGCTTCTCCGTCGTCGACGTCGGCGCGGTCGTCGCGAGCACCTGCTCGTCGGTCAGCGTCAGCACCGGCTGCGACGTGCGGGTGGTCCAGGAGCCGGCCGTGATGGCTTTGACCGACGAGATCGCCCTGCGTCGCTCGGCCCGCAACCTGGTCGACAACGCCGTGCGCGCCGCCGGACCCGAGGGAAGGGTCGAGGTCGCCGTACGACGCGAGGGCAGCCGGGCCGTCCTCGAGGTCTCGGACGACGGCCCGGGCTTCGGGCGGATGCCGGCCCAGCAGGGGCTCGGGCTTGTCACGGTCCGCCGCTTCGTCAGCCGGGTCAGAGGCTCGCTCGACGTCGGCCGCAGCCGGCTCGGCGGCGCGCGACTGACCCTCTCGATGCCCACGCACATCGGTGGTCTCGTCACGCAGAGGACATCCGCATGAGAATCGTGCTGTGCGAGGACCACCGTCTGCTGCTCGAGGCACTCGCCACCGCCCTGGCCCAGCACGGGCACGTGGTGGAGGCCGCGGTGACGAACCCGGTCGACGCCGTCCGGGCCGTCGAGCGCCACGACCCCGACGTCCTGCTCACCGACCTGTCGTTCCCCGTCGGCTCGGGCCTGGACGCGGCACGCGAGGTCAAGGCCAGGCACCCCCGCACCAAGGTGGTCGTGATCACCGGCGCGGACGAGCCGACCTACCTGGCCGAGGCTCTCGAGGCGGGCGTCTCCGGCTACGTGCTCAAGGGGCAGCGGATCGAGGCGATCAGCGCGGCGATCGACGTGGCGGCCGGCGGCGGGTTCACCGTCCACCCGGCGCTGCTGCGCCAGCTCCGTCGCAGCGAGCCGATCCCGCAGCAGCGCCGGCGTGGGCACGACCTCACCGAGCGTGAGCGGACGGTGCTCGACATGCTGGCCCGCGGTTTCGAGACACGCCAGATCGTGCGCCGGCTGGGGGTCAGCGAGAGCACGGTCCGGACACACGTGCAGAACATCCTTGCGAAGCTCGGGGTGCATTCACGGCTGCAGGCCGTCGTGGTCTATGAGGAGACGCTGCACGCCCACCACGGGGCCAGCGATGTCGACCTCGAGTGAGGGAGGTCCGGTCACACCGGGACCCGTCCGGCTGGCCCTGGTGCACCCGCTCCGCGCCTGGGTCGACGCCCTCGAGGTGCTGCTCCGCCCGCGCGACGACGTGGAGCTGGTGGCCGCGCACACGGACCTCGCCTGGGGTCGGCACGCCGTGGCGCTCGGCGAGGTGCACGTGCTGCTGCTCCACCTCGGCGCAGTCGAGCGCGGGCTCGAGAAGACGCTGCACGAGCTGTTCGAGGCCCGCCCGGACCTGTCGGTGGTGGCGCTGAGCGACTCGCGCGATCCGGCCCTCATCTCCACCGTCGTGCGCGGCGGCGTCCGCGGCTGGCTCGACCAGTCCGCCTCGGTCGAGCACCTGGTGCGGGTGCTCGTCGGCGTGGCCCGGGGGGAAGGCTGGATCCCGCCGGACCTCCTCGGGCCGGTCCTCGACCACCTCGTCGACGTGGGGCGGACCCGGCAGCACACGTCCGACGCGTTCGCGTCCCTGACCACGCGTGAGATCGACGTACTCCGGGCGCTGACGCAGGGTCTGTCCCGCCAGGAGATCGCCGAGAAGTACACCCTGTCGCCGCACACCGTGCGCACGCACATCAACCACGTGCTGCACAAGCTCGACGTGCACAGCACCCTCGCTGCGGTCTCCTTGGCACGGCGGGTGGGGCTCGACGAGGACATGCCGCACCAGCGGCGCCCGCGCGGCTGACGACCGGCCTCGCACGGCTCGCCATTTCGGCGTAGCCAACATCCCTCTCCTGTCTGATACCCCGGGCTCGCGGGCTCCTTAGATTTCCAGACGACCGGCCGCTACGGCCGTCCTCGGACACGATCCAGGTGGAAGCTCATGCGCATCCTCACCCCTGTCCCGGCACGTCCTGCCGGGCCTCAGCGCGCGGTCCGGCACGCGGTCAACCCGGGATCAGCCCCCCATCCCTCGTCCTGCGTGCCGGGCCGTGCTTCTCGACGCGCCCTGCTTCTGGAGATTCCGTGCTCGCCACGCAACCCCAGCGTCGCGACGACCGAGCTGGGCTGATGACCACGCCGCCTGGGGGCGCGGCCGCCCGGGCGGACGGCACCACCCACCCCAGCCAGGGTCTCGAGCCCCTGCCGGACTTCCTCGAACGGCAGCAGCTCCAGGTCCTGGACGTGGTGCCGGCGGCAGCTCCCGCCG
The DNA here is from genome assembly GCA_963827435.1 of uncultured Actinomycetota bacterium. Lineage (GTDB taxonomy): Bacteria > Actinomycetota > Actinomycetes > Propionibacteriales > Nocardioidaceae > Nocardioides_B. The sequence goes on along the minus strand of CAWHAU010000014.1, from coordinate 78,342 downwards.
GACGACGCCTCCTGGTCGGCAGTGCCACCAGCGAGCGACGGGTGCTGTCCATCGCCGTCGCGGAGGTCGGTCCGCCCAGTGCCGCCCTGGACCGCGAGGAAGCGGTCCTCGAGGGCCTCAGGACCCGGGTCGACGCCGAGCTGGCACGGACGATCCCGAGGGTGCTGCAGCGGGTCCAGGCCGGTCCCAGCTCGATCGGGCTGGCCGTCACCACCCCGCAGGAGCGGGAGGCGACCGTCGTACCGGAGCCCCGGCGCCCCACCCACGGCCGCCTCCGCAAGGACGCCCCGATGGTCCTCGACGCGGTCGGGACGTGGCTGGGCGAGCTGTGGGAGCAGACCCGCCAGGGTGAGCCCGCACCGGCCGCCGTCGGCGCCGCGGGTGCCCGCTGGCTGGTCGACCTCTACCCGCCGATCAGCCGTACGGCGGTCGGGCTGGACGACCTGATCCGGGCCCAGCGCTACCTCGGCTCCCAGCTGGTGCCCCGCACCGCCGTGCACGGCTGCCTCTGCCCCCGGCACGTCCAGATCTCGCACGGTCGCGTGGTGGCCGTCGAGGACTGGGGGCTGGGGTCGCTGGGCTCCGACCCGCTCATCGACCTCGGCGGCTTCGCGGTGCGCTACGCCGGCAACCGGCTCGAGGACGCACTGGGCGGGCGGTCCGCGTTCGGCAAGGCGGTGCGGCGCTTCGTCACGACCGGGCTCGACCGCGCCGGGCTCCCCCCGCGGATGTGGCGCGAGCTGCTGATGCTCGCCCAGCTCGACCGGGCACACCGGGCGGCCACCCGTGGCGACGCCGACCCGTCCCTCCTCATCTCGATGCTCGTCCGGGTGCTCCCGGACCAGCGGCACGGCCACGAACCCGGACACGGAGAGGAAACGAGGACACCATGAGAGCGATCGTCACGGGGGCCGCAGGATTCATCGGCTCCCACCTGTCCCGCCACCTGCTCGACCACGGGGACGAGGTCGTAGGCATCGACAGCCTCACCGACTACTACGACCCCCGGCTGAAGGAGGCGAACCTCGCGACGCTCGAGGGTCGCGAGGGGTTCACCCTGCACCGGATGGACCTGACCAGCGCGCCGCTCGCACGCCTCTTCGAGCAGGCCGACGTGGTCTACCACCTCGCCGGCCAGCCGGGCGTCCGCGGGTCGTGGGGCAACGACTTCCAGCCCTACCTCTCCCGCAACGTGCTCGCCACCCAGCAGGTGCTCGAGGCCGCCCGCAACGCGTCGCTGTGGAAGGTCGTCTACGCCTCCAGCTCGTCGGTGTACGGCGACGCCGAGGCGTTCCCGACCCACGAGGACCTGACGCCGCGCCCGGTCTCGCCGTACGGCGTGACCAAGCTGGCCGCCGAGCACCTGTGCGAGCTCTACCGCACGACGTCCGGGGTGCCGACAGCTTCGCTGCGGCTGTTCACCGTCTACGGGCCCCGGCAGCGGCCGGACATGGCGTTCTCGCGGCTGGTGTCCGCGTCGCTGGACGGCAGCCCGTTCCTGCTCTACGGCAACGGCGAGCAGAGCCGGGACTTCACCTACGTCGGCGACGTGGTGGCGGCCATGCGGCAGGCGGCGCTGTCCCCGTGGACCGGCGTGGCGAACATCGGCGGCGGCTCCCGCACGTCGCTGAACTCCGTGATCGAGACGATCGGCGAGCTGCTGCGGCCGATCGAGCTGGTGCGGCTGCCCGTGCAGCGCGGGGACGTCAAGCACACGGCCGCCGACACGACGGTGGCGCAGAACGGCTTCGGGTACCAGCCGAAGGTGTCGCTGCGCGAGGGTCTCACCCGGATGGTGGAGGCCGCGCTGAAGGTGCTGCCGACCGAGCGGTCGGCATCCGGGAGCCGTCCATGAGGACTGTGTGGCCACTGGCTCCACGACGGGTGGTACCGGACGACGCGATGCCGGCCCAGCCGCAGCAGCCGCGCGTCAAGGTCCTGCACGTCATCACCCGCTTCGCCGGCGGCTCGGGCGGCAACACGCTGCTCTCCGCCGCGGGCATGGACCCGGAGCGCTACGAGACATGGGTCGCGTCCATGCCGGGCGGTCCGTTGTGGGACGCCGCGGAGGCGGGGGGTGTACGCACGACGTACGTGCGGCACATGCGGGAGCAGATCTCGCCCTGGCACGACCTGCTCGCCTGTCGGGAGCTGGTCCGGCTGATGCGCCGCGAGCGGTTCACGGTGGTGCACACGCACTGCTCCAAGGCCGGGCTGATCGGCCGGGTGGCCGCGCGGCTCGCCGGCGCCCCGGTCGTGGTGCACACGTTCCACATCTTCGCCGTGCACGACGGGCTGAGCCCGGCCCGCAAACGGCTGTACCTGCTGCTGGACCGGGCCGTGCGGTCCCTGGCCGACCGGTACGTCGCGGTGGCGCCCTCGGTCGCCCGCGAGGCCGTCGAGCAGCGCGTCGTCGGCGCGGGCGAGATCGTCGCGGTGCCCTCGGCGGTGGAGCTCGACGACATCCCCACCGAGCCGGACCCCGCGGTTCGCGGCGAGCTCGGACTCGACCCGCACCGGCCCGTGGTCGGCACGGTCGGCAGGATCGTCGCGCAGAAGTGCCCGCTCGACTTCGTGCGGATGTGCGCGCTGGTGCACGAGAAGCGCCCGGACGTGCAGTTCGTGATGGTCGGTGACGCGACCCTGGAGACCAAGGGGCTCGAGGAGGAGACCTGGCGCGAGGCGCAGCGGCTCGACGTTCCGGTGCTGTTCACCGGCTTCCGCGCGGACGCCCCCCGCGTCGCCGCCTGCTTCGACGTCTACGTCGTGCCGTCGCTCTACGAGGGCCTGGGCCGCGCCGTCACCGAGGCGATGGCCTCCGGCCGGCCCGTGGTGGCCACCGCCGTCAACGGCGTGCCCGACCTCGTCGAGCCGGGATCGACCGGGCTGCTCGCCGAGCCGTCGGACCCGGCCGCGCTCGCCCGCTCCGTGCTCTGGATGCTGGACCACCCGGCCGAGGCCGAGGCGATGGGCGCCCAGGCGCGCGCCCGGGTGCGGCCGTCCTTCGCGCCGGCGCTGATGTGTGCCGCGCTCGACGACCTGTACGGCGAGCTGCTCGGCCGGCCCGCACCGGTCCCGGCCGGACCGGCCCTCGACCCGCAGACCGAGTCGGCCCAGCCGGTCGGCATCCCGGCGCAGCGGGCCGCCGGCACCGCGGCGCTCCGCGGGAGCGCGGCCGACCGATGACCGATGCGCCGGCTCGGCGGCCCCCACGACCCGGCGCCTTCACGGGGCACCGCCGGCGCGCGGTCGTGCTCGGCACTCTCCTGGCGCTGCTGCTCGCCGGCACGGTCGTGGGCGTCGCCGCCTCGCTGCGCGGCCCGACGACCTGCGAGCCGGCCGACTACGGCAGCACCATCGAGGTGTCCGGCAGCCGCTCGTTCGGGCTGACCCACGAGGACGTCTCGCGTTGGACCCTCGTCTCCGGGTCGGACGCGACCTGGCGCGGGCGCACGCACTACGCCGTCGAGCTGAGCGGTGACTCCCGGGTGTGCGTGTCCGGCGGCACGTTCATCGGCACCTGGCCTCGCGACACGTCGTGGAAGCACATGCACGGCACCGGCGCGATCGTGCTCGACGGACCCCGGGCGACGGTCGAGGACGTCACCGTCCACGGCTACGGCGACTCGATCCGGATGATGGAGAACGCCAGCCACTTCGTCGTACGTCGCGTGCACCTGTCGTTCAGCCGCGACGACTGCATCGAGAACGACTGGCTGCTCACCGGCACCGTCACCGGCTCGTTGCTGGACGGCTGCTACAACGCCTTCAGCGCGCGCAGCTACCAGGACGTGCCCGACGGCGACGACCACGTCTGGACGATCCGCAGCTCGCTCGTGCGGCTGGAGCCGATGCCGCGGACCTACCACGACGAGAAGCCGATCCCCGGCACCGCGGGCTTCTTCAAGTGGGACGATCACGGACCCCGGCTGGTGCTCAAGGACAACGTGTTCCGCGCCGACCAGGACGCCGGACCCGTCGGGCTCGACATCCCCGAGGACAAGCTGAAGAGCTGCTCGGGCAACACCATGGTCTGGCTCGGCAAGGGCCGCTACCCCGGACACCTGCCGAGCTGCTTCAAGCTCACCCGGGACAAGGCCGTGTGGGACAAGGCGGTCGCGAACTGGCACGAAGCGCACGAATGACGCCGAGGCCACCCACGTCTGACGTACTCGAAGTAGTACCGATGGACGACGCTTCGCGGCGTTGACCTGGTTGAACTGTGACGAGCAGCCGACAATGGGGAGGCACATACATGGCTGGCACGCGCACCCACGGGACCCGCACCTGGACGAGCGCCCTTCTCGGCGCCGCCCTGCTCGTCTCACCAGTCGCCGGGGAGGTCACCGCCGAGGCCGCGCCGTCCGCGGCCGCGCCGACCGCGTCCACGGCGACCGCAGCCGACCGCAGCCGCCGCGGCCGCCGCTCAAGCGGACGGCCGGGCGGTGAAGGCGTTCGAGAAACGGCCCTTCTACACCCGCGAGCTCGGCCTCGCCCACCCGACGGGCGCGACGTACCTGGACGGGCCCCGGCTGCTCGCCGTCGCCCAGGGCAAAGGGCGTGTGACCGCCATCCGCCTGCTCGACCCGCGCAGTGAGAAGGTGCGTGGGCCGGGTGAACCTCAAGGTCCGCCTCGTTCCCGGCACCCTCGCCGACAACGGCCGGGGTCGTCTCGCCGCACTCTCGGGCCGCACGTTCGTGACGTGGTCCAGCAAGGCGCGGGGCACCGTCCGACCGGCCCGCCGCCAGATCACCGGTGCCAGCGTGGCCCAGGTCCGGGCCATGACCTACGACCCGGAGACGCGCGCGTGGCTGGGGCTCGACGCCTCGCGCAGCCGCCTGGTGTCCTTGCGCGCGAAGGGCCGCAGCATGCGGGCCGTCGCCACCGGCCGAGTCGCCGGCCTCGGCGGCCACCGGGCCGTCGGCGTCGCCTACGACCCCGCGACGCGCCGTGTCTACGTCGCGGACGCGGCCGCGTCCCGGCTGGTGCCGGTCACCAGCACCGGCAAGCAGGTCGCACCGGCGCTCGACATCACGCGACATGCACGCCACGAACCTGCGCTCGCTCGCGTTCGGCGCCACCGCCGACCCCACCGACACCTCGAAGGCCACGAGCCTCTACGCAACGGACACGGGCGGCGCCTCGACGCTCGGCAAGGTCGCCGAGGTCTCCCTCGCCCCGATCGGCCAGGCCGCCGCGGCCGCACCGCTCACCTCGACGGCCACCCTGGTCAAGAAGACGGACTTCTCCAAGATGAGCCCCCCGTCGCCGGACACCTCCGGCATCGTCTACATGAAGGACTCCGGCCACCTGTTCATCGCCGACTCCGAGGTCGACGAGATGACGATCTACAAGAACGTCAACATGTGGGAGCTCTCCCTCAACGGCTCGACGGTGTTCAGCACCGGCAACACGCTCAAGTTCTCCAAGGAGCCGACGGGCGTCGGCTACGACCCGAAGACCAAGAAGCTGTTCGTCAGCGACGACGACAAGAAGCGGGTCTTCTCCCTCACGGCCGGCACTCGACAACCGGTTCGGCACGGCCGACGACCCCACGCCGTCGTCGATCTCCGCATCGGCCTTCGGTGACCTCGACTCCGAGGACGTCACCTTCGACGACAAGTCCGGGGACCTGTTCGTGACCGACGGCACAGGCCTGGAGGTCTGGCGCGTGGCGCGCGGGCCGAACGGTCGCTTCGACGGCATCGCGCCCACGGGCGACGACGTGGTCTCCCACTTCGACGTCGGCGTGTACGGCATCACGGACCTCGAGGGCATGGGCTACAGCGAGACCCGGGACTCGTTGTTCCTCATGGACCGGAACTTCAAGAAGATCGTCGAGGTCACCAAGACCGGTGCGCTGGTGCAGACGATCGACATCACCAGCATCGGCATGAACAAGCCGGCGGCGATCACGATCGCGCCGGCGAGCAACGACCCCTCGCGCATGGACCTGTACGCCACGGTCCGCGGCGTCGACAACGACAACCACCCGACCGAGAACGACGGCGCGATGTACGAGATGTCGGCACCGAACCTCGGCCCGACCGGGCCGCAGACGAACGACGCCGCCGGTCGTGAACGCGGGCGCGGACAAGACGGTCACGATGCCCTCGTCCGTGTCGCTGAACGGCACCGTCACCGACGACGGACTGCCCGCCGACGGCACCCTGACCTCGACCTGGTCCAAGGTCAGCGGTCCCGGCACGGTCACCTTCGCGGACCCGAGCTCGGCCAGCACCACGGCGACCTTCAGCGCGGAGGGCATCTACGAGCTCCAGCTCACCGGTAGCGACTCCGCGCTCAGTGCGGCCGACAAGGTCACCGTCACGGTGAACAACGCCAGCGGGACCAACCAACGCACCGGTCGTGAGCGCCGGCGCCGACCAGACGATCATCGCGTCCGGGGCGGCCGACCTGCAGGGCACCGTGACCGACGACGGGCTGCCCGCCTCCCCCGGCAACCTGACCATCACCTGGTCCAAGGCTCAGCTGGGCCGGGCACGGTCACCTTCGCAAACGCGTCGTCGGCCCAGACCACGGCGACGTTCAGCACGACGGGTGCGTACGGGCTCCGGCTCTCCGGCAGCGACGGCGCGCTCACCACGACCGACGACGTCACCGTGACGGTGAACCCCGCGGGAGGTGGTGGTGGCACCAACCTGGCCGGCAACGCCGGCTTCGAGACCGCGCTGACCGGCTGGAAGGCCTCGACGGGTGCGCTCACCCGGGTCGCCGTACCGCACACCGGCGCGTGGGCCGGCGAGATGAGGAACACCGGGACCTCGTCCATCACCTGCCAGCTCAACGACTCCCCCAACTGGGTCACCTCCACGACGGCCGGTGCACGTACACCGCGACGGCGTGGGTGAAGGGCGACGCGGCCGGTAACGGATCCACCGTGCGGCTGCGCTTCCGGGAGTACAACAGCGCCGGCACCAACCTGGGCAGCAAGGAGGCGTCGGTCGTCCTGACCACCGGCTACCAGCAGGTCGTGCTGACCTACACGCCGACCGCCGCGGGCTCGACGCTCGACTTCAACGTGCTGCGAGGCTCCACCCCGGCCGGTGCGCTCTGCTACGACGTCGACGACATCTCGATCGTCGTCAACTGACGGCACCGGCTGCACCGCTCCTCCTGAGCCTGTTCATCGGGCTCAGGAGGAGCTTTGGCATGCCGGGGGGTTCCTCGTCGGTCGAGGTTCCAGTGGTGGGGCGGTTGCCCGGCCGGGGGCTGGACGGAGTCGCATCGGCTGACTGCTCCTACGGTCGCCGCCGCCGCCGCTGCCGCTGCCGCTGCCGCTGCCGCTGCCGCGTGATTACCAGGGGATGCAGGAGATCTGCACCTCCCCACGGAGAACTGACGTCCGGTGTCAGGCTGCCCACGGGAATCTTCACCTCCCCATGGCATGCCACCCATGGGAAGCGGAAGAAGACCTGCATCCCCTGGTAAACAGGCGGCCCGTCGTAGCAGCGCCGCGCCGGCGCCGCGCCGGCGCCGCGGTCAGCGCCGCGGTCAGCGCCGCGACACGGGACGCATCAGGTCGGGTACGGCGACGGAGCCGCGCTCGCGGTGCTGGGAACGGTCGGCGGGCTTGTCAGGGGACGGGTCGTCCGAGGGGGCGACCGCGTCCTGGTCCGGCTCGCGACCTCGGGCGGAGTCGAGGGCGCCGCAGGCGACGACGAGACCGATGAGCATCCAGGTCTGCTTGCGGGCCTCCCAGTTGTGCAGGAGGGCGGCACCGAGCCAGGCGGTGAACACCGCGATCCACATGCCGCGCAGCAGCGGCTCGACGCGGCGCAGGGACCACAGCGCGGTCACGAGCATCGCGGCGAAGAGCCCGAAGCCGATCACGCCCACCTCCGCCAGGAGACCGAGGGCCAGGTCGTGCGGGGCCTTGTTGGCGCCGACTGCGGCCGCCCGGAAGGCGCCCCCGCCGCTGCCCTGGATCGGGTGCTCGCGGATCAGCCGGAGGGCCTCCGACCAGATCGTCTCCCGCTCGTTGAGGTTGCCGGAGCGCAGCGCGGCATCGGTGCCCTCGAGGCGTAGCAGCACCCGGGCCGGGACGAACGGGATGGACAGCACCGAGACGGCGGCCAGGCCGACGAGCGTGCCGATGCTGAAGGCCTTGTGGCGTCGGGTCAGCAGGTAGAACAGGTAGGCCAGCCCGGGAACCATCGCCGCAAGGGCCGCGCGGGAGCCGGTCACGAGCACGGCGAAGGCGGCGAGCGGGACGTAGGCGGCGCAGGCGATGGCCCACAGGCGTCGCCAGTGGCGTTCGCGCTTCGGTGGCACCCACATGAGGTAGGCCGCGACCGGCACGCTCACCGCGAGGATCATGCCGACGTCGTTCGGGTGGAAGCTGCCGAGGGTCACCCGGCCGTTTCGTTCGGACCCGGCGCCCAGCACGACGTACCCGACCAGCAGTGCGACCACGGTCACGTAGCTGCCGGCGAGGTAGGACGTCAGCGTGGCCCGCATGCGCGGCATCGTGTCGACCGTGTCCCAGAGCACGAGCATCAGGCCGAGCAGCTGCGCGTAGGTGATGACGCGGCCCTGGGTGGCGCTGCCGTCGACGGTCCAGAACAGGCTGAACCCGTTCCAGACCACGAACAGCAGCGCGAGGAAGTGGGTGACCTTGGGTTCCCGGAACCGGCCGCTGATGAGCACGGAAGCCACCCAGGTGGCCGCCGCCACCAGGCCGATCAGCTTGCTGATCCGGCCCAGCCCCGGCAGGGAGAGCACGTTCTCCCAGGGCAGCGTGAACACCATCGCCAGCATCAGCAGGTAGACCGCGCGTCTCATGGCTCTCTCCTGTCCAGCAGGACCTCGAGGTAGCGGTCCACGACGACCTCCTGCGTGTAGCCGGCCCAGCTCTCGGCCGGTGGTCTGGCGATACGGCCCGCGACGCCGTCGGTCAGGGCCCGCGCCAGCGACGCGACGTCGCCCACCGGCACCAGCCGCCCGTAGCGGCCGCCGTCGAGGATCTGGTCGGGTCCGCTCGGGCAGTCGGTGGCCACCACCGGTACGCCGCAGGACATCGCCTCGATCAGCACGCCCGGCGAGCCCTCCCACCGGGACGGGAGCACGAACAGGTCCGCGGCGGCCATCTCCGCGTAGGGGTTGTCCACGAAGCCCGGCAGGTCGACGCGACCGGCCAGCCCGTGCCGGGAGACCGCCGCCTCCAGGTCGGGACGCAGCGGTCCCTCGCCCAGCACGACGAGCCGCACCCGGGGACCGAGGTCCGCGCGGGCGAAGGCCTCGACCAGGGTGGCGTGGTCCTTCTGCTGGACGAGCCGACCGACCGCGAGCACGACCGTCAGGGACGGGTCGCGCAACCACGGGTGGGAGGCCGGCCGGCTCTGCATGCGGGTCACCTCGGGGGTGACGACGGGGTTGTTCAGCACCCGCACGGAGGACGCCGCGAGCCCGAAACCGGTGACCAGGTCGTGGGCCACACCCTCGGAGACGGCGACGACGGCATCGGCGCGCGGGTAGGCCCAGCGGACCAGTCTCGGCATCAGGCGGGTACGCCGGCGGGTGGTGTGCGCGACGGTCATCGAGAGGGTGTTGCGCTCGCTGACGACCAGCCGTACGTCGGACCGGGCGAGGCCGCGGGCGGCGACGCACACCACGTTGACGTAGTCGAGGACGGACAGGACGGCCGCGGGGCGCTCGTGCCGCAGGTAGCGGGCCAGCGGGAGCACCGCCGTCGCCATCCGCCGCACGTCGAGGTCGACCACCCGGACCTCGGGCGGGATCTCGGCGAGGTAGGGGCCGCGGGCGTGCGCCAGCACCAGGTCGACGGGCTGTCCCCGGCGCACCAGGCCGGCGGCGAGCTTGGCCACCGCACGCTGGGCCCCGCCGCCCTCCATCGACGAGGTGACGATCGCGACCGGGACGCGGTCGCGGGTCCGGGCATCGGCGCCCGCGCGCAGCAGGTCGGTCATCGCAGCCGCACCACCCGGGTGAGCCGGCTGCGGACACTGCGCCGCTGGGGCGCGGTGAGGCCGAGCGCGTAGGCGAGCAGCAGCAGGGCGCCGGCCGACAGCGACCCCAGCGCCACCAGGGAGAACCAGCCGTCGGCGCCGACGAGCGGCCGCGCGGCGAGAGCCAGGACGCCGAGCAGCACCGAGGCGAGCGCGGGGCGCCAGACCGCCCGCAGGTCGACCGCGTGGGGCCGCTCCAGCAGGCGCGCGACGAGGACGGGGTAGGCGATCGTCAGCGGGAGGCGGCCCAGGATGAAGCCCGTCACCAGCCCGGGGATGCCCAGCTCGAAGGGGCCGGCCAGCAGGATGCCGATGCCGGCGCCGAGCAACGCCGAGAACAGCCCGAGCAGCACCTTGGCGCGCACCCGCAGGGTCAGGTCGATGACGTTCGCGTCCACGCGGATCAGCGCGAGCTGCGCGACCATCACGCAGATCAGGACGGTGGCCACGGTGCCGGCGTCGTACTTCGCCCCCACCCAGAGGTCGAGGAACGGTGGCAGCCAGACGATGATCGTCGCTCCCGCACCCACCGAGACCAGCCAGGAGAGCACCATCGTCTCGTTGCGCACCCGAGCTGCCCGGTCCAGCTCGCCGGCGCCCACGAGGCCGCCCAGCCCGGGCATCGTCGCGGAGATCACCATGAACACCAGGTCGGTCACGGACTGCGGCACGAAGCTGGTCAGCGCGTAGACGGCGACGGCCGAGGCACCGGCGATGGCGCTCAGCACGATCACGTCGCTGCCCTTGACCAGCTGCATGACCAGGTTCCACAGCAGGAACCACCAGCTGAGCCCGACGAACGCGCGGACCGTGCCGCGCACCGGCCGGCGCACCCCCCACCAGCCGACCTGGCTGCGGACGATGTGCAGGTAGGTGAGTCCCGACAGCGTGGTGGTGGCCACGGTGGCGGCGGCGACGCCGACCAGTCCCCAGCCCCGCCACAGCGCGAACGCCGCGAGCCCGCCGCCGACCAGCAGCATGGCCGTGGACAGGCCCAGCCGCCGGTAGCCGAGGTTCTGGCCCAGCAGCACGGACTGCGGCACCGCGGCGATGCCGAGGACCACCACGTTGAGCACGAGGACGCCGGCGGCCGCGCGCACCACCCAGACGTCGTCGGGGTGGGCGTGCACGAGCTCCGGGGAGAACCAGGCGAGGACGGCGCCGAGCACGACGACCAGCGGCAGGAACATCGCCCAGACCGCGATGGCGGTGCCCACCTGCTGCCGGCGTCGCGCCACCTCCGCCTCGTCGGTGCTGTGGCTGGTCGACTGGCCCTGGGCCACGACCCACTTGAGCGCCTCGCCCGGGCGGCCGCCGGCCGGGGTGGTGTGACCGATCAGCTTCTGCAGCACCTGCCACGCGCCGTACCCGGCGGCGCCGAGGAAGGTCAGGAGCAGCGGCGCCAGCACCAGCTGCACGACGGAGCGGGCCGCGTAGTCGACGAGCGCGGCCAGCGCGTTCAGGGAGGCCCGGAACGTGAGCGTCGGGTCGCCGCCGCGCGTCGCCACCCGCCGGGTCCCGGTCTTCATCGCCGGTCCCCGGAGGTGTCGACGAGCAGCCGCGCGCGGACGGCGTCCGCGACGACCTCGGGAGGTGCCGCCGTGTCCACGCGTACGACGGGCGTCCCCTCGTGCGACACGACCCGGAGGACCTGGTCGAAGGCGACGCGGTAGGCGTCCACGAACCGCTCGACCTCACGCGGGTCGGCGCCGCGGACACGGTGCTCGCGGGGCCGTGCCTCGATGCGCGCGATCAGGTCGTCGGTGGGCGCGTCCAGCACCACGACCATGTCGAGCAGCCGGCCCCAGGTGGTGGCCGTGCGCCACCACCAGGGCCCGAACACCGGGTGCCGCAGCGCCTGGGGCTGTCCGGCGACGAGCATCGCGAGCCGGAACACCGGGCCGTGGTCGAGCAGCAGGGGCTCCCCGGCCACGGCGTCCCGGAGCTCGTGCTGCCAGGCGAGCAGGTAGCCGACGCTGCGCAGCTCCGCCTCGGACCACCACCGCCCCGGAGCGGCGAGCGAGCGGGACGCCAGCAGCACCGGGGCGGTGGTGACCACGGAGCGGATCGTGGCGAGGCGTCCCGGCGGCGACCCGAGTCGCGCGCCGGGGAGGGACCTGACGAGGGCCCTCGCAACCGTCGTCTTGCCGGCTCCGGCGGGGCCGGCCAGCTCGACGACGCCAACAGTCATAGTCGCTCCCACACCGCTCGGCGCAGGTCGGCGAGGACGGTCGCGGCGGGCTGCCCCGCGTCCACCACCACCACAGGTGGCTCCCACGAGGTCTGCCACACCTCGGTGGACCGACGCCGCACGTAGTGCTCCTCCTCGTCGTGCTTGCGCAGGACCGCGACCTCCGGGTCGACGCGGAGGACGGCGAGGACGTCGGGCCGGCCGAAGGCGGCGTAGTACCTCGCCTCGAGACGCACCAGCCGGGAACCCAGCCGCGACAGGCCCGGCATCCCCTCGGCCCAGGTGGTGCGGGCACCGTCCATGGACCGCAGCTCGGTGAGCGGGAACCGGTCGCACACGACGATCCCGCCGTTCGCGGCGACCCGGCGGGCCCGGGCGTAGAGCCGGTGCCGGTCACGGGCGGTGAGCGTGTGCCAGGCCAGCCAGGCCGTCGACGGCGGGCGGGTCAGGTCGTCCGGCGGCGTGGTCGGCTCGGCCAGCTCGGGGAACAGACCGATCTTGCGGCCGGTCACCAGCGCGCCCTTGACGGTGAGGGTGGTCAGCGACTTGGGCGGCCGGCCGAGGTGCACCCGCTCGACCACGAAGGCGCGGGAGAGCCACGAGGAGACCCCCTCGACCGCGGTGCTCTTGCCCGCCCCGTCACCACCGACCAGGGCGACCACGGCGCCACCGGCGACCAGGCGCTTGCGGGTCGGCTTGCGCAGCAGGTAGCGCTTCCCGCCCCAGGTGACCCGCCGGACCAGCCTCAGCGTCTGGTCGTGCGCGGCCCCGCGCCGCGCACAGGCCTGGAGCGCCTGCGTCAGCGCCAGCGAGGCACGCACCCGCACGTGCCGGGGGCAGCCCGGCTCGACCGCACGCCGGCAGAGCGGCCAGACGTCCAGCACGAAGGGCAGGTGCTCGCGCACCACACCTTCCACGGTGTCCCAGTCGGTGCGTGCCTCGAGCCACGCCAGCTCCCGGCGCTCGCTCGCGGCCAGTGCGCCGCGCATCTGGAGCATCGCGTCCCAGGTCGCGTGCTTGAGCACCAGCCGCAGCACGAGGACCGCGAGCTCGAACTCCGGGGCGGGCAGGGGGAACAGCCCGTCGCGGGTCGAGGACTCCAGGTAGGCGCGCTCGACCGGCAGCCAGAAGTTCTTCGTGGTGTCGTCCCCGAGGACCAGCCGGAAGTGCGCGTGCACGTGCACCAGCCGTCCCGAGCGAGCGTCCAGCCCGTAGTAGTGCACGACGGACGGCACCTCCCGGGCGTGCGGCAGCGAGGCCGCCTTGAACCCGAGTCGGGCCAGCACCTCCAGGAACCGCCCGTGGTCCCGGCGCGCCACGAGCAGGTCGAGGTCGTTGTCGCCGCTCATCGAGCGTCCGATCGCCTCGTTGCTCTTCCAGTGGTTGTAGAGAACGCCCGCGTCGGCGAGCTCCGAGCAGAGCCGGGCGATGAGCTCGAGGGCGAGCATGTGCTCGCCCTCGGCGGCCGGGTCACCGGCCACCGGGACCGTCAGCGCCCCCGGGTCCTCGAGATGAGCGGTCATCGACGGGCAGCCTTCTCACGCTGTGGCGCGCCGCCGAGGTGGCTGGACGGCTCGCGGTGCGGGTTCGCCGGCCGCATGGACGCGATCCCGTTGTCGCGGACCGGTGTCATGGCCCCCGGCGTGGTCGACGGGTGCACGGCGTCGTCGACGGGCGCTCCGTCCCGACGGGCACGGCGCGCGGAGAGCAGCCAGGCGATGACCAGACCGACCGCGGCGCCACCGAGCGTGCCGACGCCGGCCTGCTTGATCTGGGCGGTGCGGTCCATGTCCGTGACCGGGTTGGCGTTGTCGAGGATCTGCAGGCCGCCGGCGTCCGAGGACGGCTCGACGGAGATGAGCTCGACGTACGCCCGCTGCCAGTAGCCGACGAGACGCTGCTGGGTTCGGATCTGGTGGCGGAGCTCGTCCTTGACGTCGGCGTCGGTGGCGACGTCCAGCTCGTCCTTGAGCCGGGCGACCTCGGCCTCACCGTCGTCGATCGTGGTCTTGAGGTGCTGGACCTGGTTGTTGACGAAGCCCTGCTCGTTGCCGCCCGGCAGGGGCGGGCTCAAGATGACGAGCTGGCGGACGATCGCGTTGGCCACCTTGCGTGCGTCCTCCTGCTTCGGCGCGACGACGACGACCTGCACCAGCCGCAGGTTCTGCGGAGGCACGGTGGCGCTCACCTGGTTGCGGAGCAGGTCCCACCTCATCGGCAGGTTCAGGCGCTGCACGACGGGCCGGAGGACGACCTCACGTCGCGCCATGTCGGCGTAGAAGGCGGCGAGGTCCTCACTGGCCCTGATGGTCGAGCTGTGGGTGACCGAGCCCTCCGTCGAGCCGACGAGCACCGTCGCCTGCGAGCGGTAGAGGGGCGGCACCGTCTTCGGCGCGGCCAACCCCACGGCCGTTCCGATGAGTGCACAGAGGACCGGGATCCACCAGTAGCGGAGGATCCTGCGGCGAATCTCTGAGACGGCGATGTCCTGGCTCATGCTGCTGCTCCGATCGGTTGCCGGTCACCGCGGCGCAGCGAGGCGTAGATCCGCGCGTAGCCGTCGGTCATCGAGTGGACGCTGAACGCGTCCGTGACTGCCTTCCTGGCTGACCGCCCCAGCGCCGCGCGCTGTTCGGAGGGCAGGGCCAGGAGACGGGAGAGGGCGTCGGCGAACGCACGGGCGTCGCCGACGGGCACGAGGCGGGCCGCCGCGGTGGCGGCCGCGACCTCGCGGTGGGGTGGGATGTCCGAGAGCACGGCGGGCAGCCGGGCCGCGAGCGCCTCCAGCACCGACAGCGGCAGCCCCTCGCCGCGTGAGGTGGAGACGTAGGCGTCGGCGCGGCCGAGCAGCCGGTACACGTCGTCGCGCTGCAGCAGGCCCGGGAGCTCGACCCGGTCGGCCACCCCGAGGCGGCCGGCGAGCTGCTCGAGCTCCGCACGAAGCGGACCCTCGCCGACGACGACCAGCCGGTCGTGGGGGCGCGACGCCGAGGCGAACGCCGTCAGCAGCGTGGCCTGGTCCTTGATGGGGATCATCCGGCCGACGGTGACGACCGTGCGGCCGGCTCCGTTCGACGGACGCAGGTAGTGCTCCTCGCCGGCCCGCGCCACCCGCTCCACGTCGACACCGTTGGTGACGACCTGCATCGGACGGCGGGCCAGCCGGCGCACCCACCCCGGGACGCTGGCCGCTGCCGAGGAGCTGCACGCCACGGTGGTGGGGATGACGGCCATCGCCAGCGCGGCCAGCAGGCGGTTGCGCCGCCGGAGGTTGGGCCAGGAGTTGTGGAGGGTGAACACGACGTCGTCCACGCGCCGCCGGCCGAGTGCCGCGGCCCCGAGCAGGAGGGCCGCGCTCGACGGCGCATGAACGTGGACGACGTCGTACTCACCGCCGCGGAGTGCTGAGCGGAGCACCCGCAGCGCCCCGAGACGCGACCCGGTCCCGTCGTAGCGACGGATCCGCGGGTCGGGGGCGACGGTGGAGGGGAGCAGCGAGCACACCGTGATGACGTGCCGGTCGGCCGCCGGCAGGCAGTGCTCGTTCCACTGGCTGTTGGTCGGGCCCGCCTGCACGACCACGTGCAGCACGTGGAGCCGGCCGGACGTCGTCACTGCTCTTCCCATCGTCGCCCCCATGGACCTGTCGTGGTCCGGCCTGAAACGCTACGAGCGCAGCAGGCCGTGAACCTCGGTTGATCGACGTACGCCTCGTACGCCGTGCGGACATCACCGCCGGTCAAACCGTCAGCGCAGCACCCGCAGCCGCAGCACCCCGCTGGTCGCGGCGGCCCGGCCCGCGTGGGCGCTGGCCACCACGCGGTAGCGGTAGACGCCGGCCCGTGTCGGGCGCAGCCCGAACCGGTACGACGACGTGGTCACGACCCGCTTGACCGACACCCACCGGGTGCCTGTGGCGCGCTGCAGGTAGACCCGCTGGCCCGAGGAGCCGGGCAGCACGCTGCCGCGGACGAAGACAGCGCGGTTGCGATGCACCAGCCGGCGCGACAGCCCGGCGGTCAGCTTCGGCCGCACGACCACCGACATCGACGGTGAGCTGCCTCCGGCCCCGCGTACGACGTACCGGGTCGTGGTGGAGGGCGTGTCCGTCACGGAGAACGTGCCGTTGGCTCCGGTGGTCACCGTCTTGATCCGCTGCTCGACGTTGCCCGGCGCCCGAGCGGCGAACAGCGCCACCGCCTGGCCGGCCAGGCCCGCACCGGACCTGGTCACGGTGCCCGACAGCGTCACCACACGGCCGGCCGTCACAGATCCCACGTTGGCCCGCAGCGACAGCGACGTGGCGGAGTTCACCGGCGGGGGAACCGCCTTCGTCGAGTACGTCAGCACCAGCTCGGGCTTGCCGAGTCCGCCGTCGAAGCCGAGCGCGGTGCGCCGGCCGGTGCCGGACACCATGAACGCCATCGCGTTCCCGCGCTTCCAGCCGGAACGGTTCACGATCGCCTGCGCGATCGACCTGAGATCCGGCGTCCGCTGGGCGGGGCCGGCGGCCCGCAGCGTGGTCCAGGCCGGCGGTGCCCACGGCACGCCGCCCACCTTCGGCCGCGAGGAGATGTTCCCCCGCGAGTCGCGGTAGGTCGCCGCGTTGTCCGTGGACTCACCGGTGATCGTGAACGAGGCCGCATCCGTGCCGGTCTCGTCCGCGCCGAACTGGATGAAGGCGCTCTGGATCTGCGCCCCGGGGGCTACGGGCAGGTCCGTGAAGCGCAGCCCGAGGAGCATCTGGGCCGGCGTCGGGGGCACGCCGTCGTTGCCCAGCTCGTCGTCGGCGCTGAACAGGGTGACCTGGGCTCCGGTCGTGCCGCCGCCCTCCTGGGCGTCGTCGCTGCCCGCCGCGATCGGCACCGTGACCGTGCGGAGCGCGTCGGCCGGGAACACCTTGACCGTGACGTCGTCTGGTGGTGCTGAGCGCCGAGTCGCTGACGGTGAGCCGGAGCACGTAGTCGCCCGGCGGCGGAGAACGTCGCGTCCGTGGTGGCCGAGGTCGGCGTCGCGAACGCGGCGGTGCCGGGCCCGCTGACCTTGCTCCACGCGAACGTGATGGGGCTGGGCCCTCCGTCGTCGGCGCCGGAGCCCCGGAGACTCAGCACCTCGCCGACGTCCGCAACCGTGTCAGGCCCGGCGTCGGCGGCCGGCGGACGGTTGCCGATGCTCGGCAGCGCCGCGGCGACCTCGTAGATCTTGCCGTCGTTCTCGAGGGCGTTCGTGTTGTTGTCGACCCCGCGCTCCACGACGTAGTAGTTCCGCTTGCCCGAGCCGTCGCTGGCCGGCGCGATCGTGACGCCGCCGAGGTGAGCGAGCGATGGCGACAGGCTCGCCGAGTCCAGCAGCGCACCGGTGGTGTCGATCTCCCACAGGCGGCTGCGGTCGGCCACCACCACGGTGTCCCGCACGGCGTCGTAGACCACGCCCTCGGGGTCGATGACGCCGTACTGCTCGAGGTCCGTGTGCGTGGCGACGTCGTCAGCGACCGGGGCGGTCCCGTTGAACCTGTCGTCCGGCCCGGGGTCCACGCGGAACAGCTCGTTGTTGACGCCGTCGATGACCAGGATCTCGTTGCGCTTGGAGTCGTAGGCCACGTCCTCGGCGTCGGTGGCCCCGAAGGCAGACGTCCGGAAGGTGGTGCGCGCCCCGTCGTCGGGGGTGCCCCAGCGGCCGTCCGCGCCGATCGGAGGCGATCTCGTGGATCATGCTCCGGTCGTCGTCGGACACGAGAAGGTGGCTGCCCATCGCGGCCACGCCGGTCGGCTCGGGGGTCCAGTTGTTCGGCGCCGTGGGCCAGGTGGTGCCGGTGCCGCTCAGTGCGCCTGTGCGGCTGGAGACGTAGAGGTTCTGGCCGGTGAAGATCGGCATCTCGTCGACCTCCGCGTCGCTGACCAGCAGCTGGTCCGACCCGGGGAAGTACGTGATGCCGGACGGGTCGGGGCTCGTCGGCGACCCAGGCGCCGGTCCCTCCGGTGTCGACGGTCTGCGCACCGGACGCCGGTCACCGTCGGCGCGGCCGGCCGCGACCGGGGCCAGGGTGAGCTCGGCGACACGGCCGAGGGTGGTCGCGGTGCCGGCGTCGGCGACGAAGAGGCTCTGCTCAGCCGCCGGGTCGGTGTTGTCCGCGCTCGGCGCGAACGTCATCGCCTGGAGGTCGGCGACCTTCGCGTCGGAGATGTCCTGCGTGCGCACGACGGAGCCGGAAGCGTCCACGCCGAACACCGTGTCCTTCGCGCCGGACGTGTCGGCGACGTAGAGCAGGCGCTGGTTCGGCTGGTAGGCGAGACCGATGCAGGTCGCGGCCGGCGAGCTCCGCGAGCGACGTACGGCCCACCGTGCCGTCGGGGGCGATCGACACGATGGTGTGGTGGGCCGCGTCGAGGACGTGCAGCGTGCCGTCCGGGGTGTACGCCGACCCCGCCGGGTCGTCGACACCGGCGGTGCGGGCCCTGAGCTGGTCGGTGCGCGGGTCGTAGGCCGCCGTCACGCCGTCGTCGAGGGCGCGGCGCACCTCCCGGCCGCGCGGCTTCTCGGTCGGCGTGACGGCGACGACCTCGCTCCCGCCCGTCGGCAGGTCACCGGTGAGAAGCAGGGTGCGCCGGTCCGGGTCGTAGGTCAGACCCGTCGGACGGCGTACGCCGACCTCACTGGTCAAGATCTCGTGCACCGTGCGGGCCGGGCGTACCCGGGTGGAGTCACCCGAGGACCCGGAGGTGGACTCCGTCGCGGCCTCGGCCCCGAGCGGCAGCACCGTCAGCGCCGCTGCAAGCAGCGCCCCCGTCGTGGTCCACGAGGACCACTTTCTCCTTGCAGCGCTCATCTTTCTGCTCCCCATCGGTCTCTGATCCCGCACAGCTGCCGCGCAGCGTGACGGCGAACCCGGACACGCTGGACGGACGGACCCGGACAGCACACTCCGGGCACCGAGGGCGTGCATCCGTCAAATGGCGTACGTCGTCTGCCGCACTCGGCGGGCGCGACCGGCACCCCGTTCCTGTGACCGTTGAGTCTCAGAAACGGAGCCTGGAGGGACGACGATGGCGCGACGGATGACGGTGGTCGGGTGCGGCTACCTGGGGGCGACACATGCCGCGTGCATGGCCGAGCTCGGCTTCGAGGTGCTCGGCCTCGACGTGGACGAGAGCAGGGTCGACGCGCTGCAGCAGGCCCGGCCCCCGTTCTACGAGCCAGGACTCGAGCCGCTGCTGCGCAAGCACGTCGAGTCGGGCCGGCTGCGGTTCACCACCTCCTTCGCCGAGGCCGCCGAGTTCGGCGATGTCCACTTCCTCTGCGTGTCGACACCGCAGCGGGAGGGTGAGCTCGCGGCCGACGTGTCCTACATCGAGAGCGCCGTGAGCGCCCTCGCTCCCCTGCTGCGCCGGCCGTGCCTGGTGGTGGGCAAGTCGACCGTCCCGGTCGGCACCGCCGAGGCGCTGACCGAGACCCTGCAGCGGCTCGCGCCGGTCGGCACCGACGCGGTGCTCGCGTGGAACCCCGAGTTCCTGCGCGAGGGCCACGCCATCGACGACACGCTGCGCCCGGGACGGCTCGTCCTCGGCATCCCCTCCGGTGCCGGGGGCGAGCTCGCCGATCAGGTGCTGCGCGAGGTGTACGACGAGCCGATCGCCGCCGGGACGCCGGTGGTGATGGCCGACCTGGCCACCGCCCAGCTCACCAAGGCCGCCGCGAACGCCTTCCTGGCCACGAAGATCTCGTTCATCAACGCGATGGCCGAGCTGTGCGAGGCCACCGGGGCCGACGTGACGGTGCTGGCCGACGCGATCGGTCACGACAACCGGATCGGCCGGCGCTTCCTGGATGCCGGACTCGGCTTCGGCGGCGGTTGCCTGCCCAAGGACATCCGGGGCTTCATGGCCCGGGCCGGCGAGCTCGGTGCCGGCGATGCCCTGACCTTCCTGCGGGAGGTCGACGCGATCAACCAGCGTCGCCGGGCCCGGGTGGTCGACATGGCCGCGGAGCTGGTCGGCCGCCCCTGGGCGGGTGCCCGGGTCGCCGTGCTCGGCGCGGCCTTCAAGCCGGAGTCCGACGACATCCGTGACTCCCCGGCGCTGAACGTCGCCGGACGGCTGCACCTGTTCGGCGCGCACGTGAAGGTGCACGACCCACGGGCGATGGACAAGGCCCGCACCTCGTGGCCGACGCTGAGCTACGCCGACTCGGTGTTCGACGCCTGCGAGGGCGCGCACGTCGTGCTGCTGCTCACCGAGTGGCAGCAGTTCCGGGAGATCGACCCCACGCGGCTCGCCGAGGTCGTGGCCAGCCCGGCGATCGTCGACGGCCGCAACTGCCTCGACCCGGTGGTGTGGCGGTCCGCCGGCTGGACCTACCGCGCCCTCGGCCGGCCCTGACCGGCCGCCTCGTGTCGGCGTCCCTGGCTGTCGAGCTCTGCGGCCTGCCCGGCGCCGGCAAGACCACGGTCGCGCAGGCTGCGCGCGACCGTCTCGCCGCGGCGGGGGTGTCCTGCGACCTCGCGGACCAGGACGTCTCCGCCGCGGCCCCTCCGCGTCGACGTCTGCGGCGCCGGGCGACGAGCGCGTTGCGGGAGAGCACGAGCCATCCCGTGCGCACGTCGGCCGCGGCCTCGGCCGTGCTGGCGTCGCGGCAGTCCCGGCCGCGGGACACGGTCGCGGTGCTGGCCCAGTGGCTCACGGTGCGCGACCTCCTCGCCGGCTGCCACCGCTCCCCCGGCGTGCACCTGTTCGAGGAGGGCGTGCTCCAGCGGCTGTGGACGATCGGCCTGCGGGGCGGGCAGGACACCTCGGCCCGCCTCTGGCGCAACCTCGAGCCGGCGCGCCGTACGGACCTGGTGGTGGTGCTGGACCTCCCCGCCACGGAGGCGGCCGCCCGGCTGCGGGGCCGCCCGTCGCTGCACAGCCGGGTGCAGGGGCTGGGCTCCGACGCGATGCTCGAGGAGCTCGTGCGCGGGGAGCGTCTGCTGGACACTCTGGTCGCGCGCTGCCCGGTCCCGGTCGTGCGCGTCGCTGCGGACGGCGCACCGGACGTGGTGGCCGAGCGGGTCGCCGGAGTCGTCCTCGACGCCTGGCAGGGCGGCCGGCAGGTCCCTCAGTAGGCCCCGCCGCCGCCGCGCAGCACCAGCGCCAGCGTCCGCATCAAGATGAGCACGTCGAGGCGCAGGCTCCAGCTCTCGACGTACTGGATGTTGAGCTTGACCCGCTCCTCGTAGCTGATGTCGTTGCGACCGGAGGTCTGCCACAGCCCGGTGATGCCCGGCTGGAGGGCGAGGATCGTGCCCGTGAAGTCGCCGAACTTCTCCAGCTCGTCGCGGACGATCGGGCGCGGGCCGACCAGGCTCAGCTCGCCGCACAGCACGTTCCACAGCTGCGGCAGCTCGTCGAGGCTGGTCCGTCGCAGGAAGGCGCCGAGCGGGCTCACCCGCGGGTCGTCCTTCACCTTCTGCTCGCGCTTGAACTCCTCCACCAGGTCCTCGCGGCCGAGCTCGTGGAACACCTCGAGCGCAGGCCGACCGGAGTAGGCCGTGCGCATGGTGCGGAACTTGAGGATCCGGAAGGTCTCGCCGGCGCGTCCGATCCGCTCCTGCCGGAACAGCACCGGCCCGCGGTCGACGACGGCGATCACGGCCGCGATCACCGCGAGCAGCGGCGCGATCAGCAGCAGGCCGCAGGCGGAGCCGACGATGTCGAAGCCCCGCTTGATGATCCGGCCCCAACCCTCCAGCGGCGTCACGCGGATCTTGACCACCGCGACCCCGGCCAGCGTGCTCACGACGGTGTCGGGTGCGTACAGACCGGACTGGTGCGGGACGAACCGGTACGCGAGGTGGTGGTCGTTCGCGAAGCGGAGGATCTCGAGGATGTCGTCGCGCGGCAGCGACGAGTCGGCGTGGATGATCTCGTCGAAGTGACCATCGAGGGCGGCGTTCGCCTCGGCAACGGTGCGGAACGACGGCAGCGTGGCCAGCACGCTCCCGCCCAGGGCATCGGACTCGTCGAGCACGCCGACCACCCGGTAGCCGCTGCGGCGCGTCATCTCGAGCGTCCGCACGATGTGCTGGGCCACCGGGCCACTGCCGATCACGAGGGCCCGGTGCACCCCGAGGTCACGCGCGAACAGCGCGTGCTGCAAGCCATGCAGGGTGTTGCGGCCCACCAGCACGAAGGTGAAGCTCAGCACGTAGCCGTAGACGGGCAGCTCCTTGACGGGGAACATCGAGCCCGGGTGCAGCGAGTCCACGACGGTGAGCAGCATGGCCGGCGCGGCCGTCGCGACGAAGACCTTGCCGGCCTCCGACCAACGGTTGCGGACCCCGGCCTCGGTGTAGAGCCCGACGAGCGCGAAGACCGCCACCCAGAGCGGCGACACCGCGAGGAAGACCGGGAGGAACGACCAGCTCGGCTCCGTCACGACAGCGCCGGTCCACCGTGGGATCTGCATCGCCACGGCGAAGGCCGCGAGCACGGCGATGAGGTCGACCGGGACCAGCACCGAGTAGAAGAACAGCTCGATCGTGTCGCCCCGCTTCGACCACCAGCGTGCCCAGCGGCCAGGTGCGAGCGCATCCTCCTTCGGATGGCCGGCCACTTCGACTGCGCGCATGCGTCCTCCTCCAGGTCCGCATCCAGCACACTCCCGACGGCGGCGTGGGGCATCGGCAAATCGTCGTACGCCGTGTGCGGTAGTTGGCCATGGCCGGATCACGGACCCCCCAGCCGGGTCAGGAAGACCGGCCCAGATGGGCTCTTGCGCAAGTCGCCGCAGCGCGTTCTCGGTGATGCCATCCCCCCTTCGCGGGGGAACGTGTAGCCCGTCGGATCAGGGGGCGACGCCTCGATCTGTCCGGCGACGCACACCATCTCGACCTCTCCAGCTCCGGTCCGGCGGAGCAGGAGGCGGAGGTCGAGCGGCTCGTCTCGCTGCGAGCCGAACGGGTCCCGGACTGGCCCTACCCCGAGAACGCCGACTTCGTCGTGCTCAGGGACCCGGAAGGCAACCTGTTCTGCGTCCTGGACCACGACTGACCGTCGTCGCCCGACTCCGACACCGGACTCAGCCGGCGGAGAAGTCCACCTCCGTGGTCGGCGCGACGGTGCCCTGCCGACCGGGTGCGGACGCCCAGCTCCAGTACGTGTTGGTGTAGGCGATCGACTGCTCCGGGGAGACCGGGAACCCCCACTCGCGCAGGTCCTCGCTGGTGTGGGCGTCGGCGACCAGCGTCGCGTCGTAGCCACGCACCAGCGCACCGTGCAGGGTCCCGCGGATGCACTCCTCCGTCTGCGCGCCGGTCACCACCAGCCGTCCGATCCCGCGCTCGGCGAGCCGCTCCTCCAGGTCCGAGGCCTCGAAGGCGTCGGCGTACCTCTTGGGGACCAGGGGCTCGCCGTCCAGACGCTCGAGCTCGTCGACGTACTGCCACGCCTCGGAGCCCTGGGTCGAGCTCGTCGTCGTCGGAGTGCTGCACCCAGACGACCGGGACGTCTTCAGCGCGGGCCTTGTCCAGCAGGGTGGCGATGTTGGCGATCACGCGGTCCCGCTCGAAGGCCTTCCCGATGACGCCGTTCTGTGCGTCGATCACGACAAGTGCGGTGCGGGACCGGTTCTCCAGCGATGTCATGGCTTCCTCCGTCGGCTTGCGAGCAGCGCCAGCCTAGGCCGAGGCGGCGAGACCCGTCAGCGTGAGCACGGCCGCCCGGTCAGTCGGCGCGGGGCACCACACAGGCGGCCGTCACCGGAGCGCCTTCACAGCACGGGCGGATGTAGCCGCACCGGTCGCACCGTGAGTGCGAGGTCTCCCAGCGCATCCGGTTGCCACAGTTGTCGCAGTCCATGTCGTCCATCGGTGTGGATCCTGCCACGGAGTCCCCCGAGAAACGGGGCGGCACGCGTGGCGCCGCTGACAGTCGCGCTCGGTCGGTGACAGCCCTACTCTTGAAGGCACATCCTCGGCGGAGCAGGTCGCTCGGCTCGGGCGCCGACAGCTCGTTCTAGGAGCACGTCATGGAGCGCGACTGGATGAACATCAGCTGGCAGTCCCTGGTGGTCCGGGGAGCGGTCGGCATCGTCTTCGGAATCCTCGCCATGGTCTGGCCGACGTCGACGGCCATCGCACTGGCTCTGCTGTTCGGCTTCTGGGCGCTGGTCGATGGCGTGGGCTCGCTCGCGCAGGCCTTCCAGAAGGACGCCACGGGGCGCGTCTGGCTCGTCGTCATGGGCGTCATCGCACTGATCGCCGCCTTCTTCGCGATCTTCAGCCCGGCGGTCACCGCGGTGGCCCTCACCTGGATCCTGGGCATCTGGCTGGTGGTGCGCGGCATCTTCGAGCTGGTCGGCGCGTTCGCGTCGTCGACGCAGATGCCGCGCTGGCTGCTCGTGGTCGGCGGCCTGCTGTCGATCGTCCTCGGCGTGCTGTTCGCGGCCAACCCGGGCCGCGCCGCCGTCGCGCTCGCCTTCTGGCTGGGGCTCATCGCACTCGCCTGGGGCATCGCGTTCGTCGTCCTGGGCATCGTCGTCCGCTCCGAGCAGGGCCACCTGCAGCACCCGGCGACACCGCCCCCGGCCACCGCTTAGGCACGTTGAGGCGGTCACGGCTCGTCGCGCCAGATGTCGTTCCGTCGTACCCGGCTCTTCACCAGCCCGGCGAACGCCGCCAGGAAGACCACGTCGAAGCCGAGCTGGATCACGGTGACCACCCGGGCCACCTGGCCCTCCGGGTGCACGTCGCCGTAGCCGACCGTGGTCATCGTGATCGCGGAGTAGTAGAGCGCGTCGATCCGCGTGCGCAGACCGGCCATCTGGCCCGGCGCGTGCCTCTCCAGCGTGTAGTAGAACAACGCGAACGCCACGAGGACGATCTCGAGCATCAGCACCATGTGCAGCATCGAGAAGGCGGTGCGGGCATCGCGCACCTCGTGGACCAGCACCCAGGTCACGGTCGCCACGCCACCGATCGTGAGCGCGAGCCCGACGACGATTCCGAGGACCGACCGGTCCGTGCTGACCGGCATCGCGAAGAAGAGGACGAGCACGCCTACGAGGTTGACGGCACCGACCACGCCGGCGGGCACACGTCGCCGGCGGGACGACACGGTCCGTCGGATCAGCGCTTGCTCGGCGGGACGATCCGGGTCTCGCTCTTCGCCGCCTGCTTGGCGTGCTTCTCGGCCCGCTTCTCCTTGAGGGACTTGCCCGCCTTCTTGGACAGGTGTTGCCGGGGTGACTTGTCGGCCATGGCTGCTCCTCGGGTGGAAGACCCGGATGGCTCCGAGGTCTCGACCGTACGCCCGCGAGCGGGTCGACAGCGCCGGTCGCGGCGGGGCTGACTAGTCAGCCGGGCAGGGCCTTCGTTGTCCGAGCCGTGCCGCGGGTCCACACTGGAGGAAGCGGTCCGGCGCGACCGCGAAGGCGCCGGACCCCACTTCTCGGCGAGGTGAGTCCTATGAGGCATGGCGAGTCCCTGGCGCTGACGGTGGAGGCAACGCAACGGTCGCTGGAGGAGCGGCTGGGCGAGGCCCTGGCACCGCACCGGGACCCCCGCCGCCCCCGGGACTCCTTCAGCGCGACGGACACGTTCATGGCCGCCACCAGCCGTCACCTGGCCGCCGTCGAGGCGGTCCTGCTGCGGCACGTCCACCGGACCGTCCCCGACGGGGACGCCCTGGTCCACTCGTACCTCCAGGCCGCCCGACGGCTGGAGATGAGCCTGGCCCTGCTCAAGGCGCGGTTGTACGGCGAGGCGCACGCGATCCACGTGGAGTGGTCGGAGGTGTGGGACCGGGTGCAGACCCGGCTCGCGGAGCACAACCGGCTCGAGCGGACCATGGTCGACGCACTGGTGCGGCACGGCGACCCCGAGGAGGTCGACGGCCTGGCGCGGCAGGTCTTCGACGCCGAGCGGCACGCGCCGACCCGGCCGCACCCGATGCTGCCGCACACCGGCATGCTCAGCCTGGTGGCGCGGCGCATCTGGGCGGTGGCGGACAGCTTCTGGGACGCGGTCGAGGGCCGGGTGATCCCCGAGCCCGTCCGTCCCGCCACCCACCGGCACGACAGCCTGCTCGCGCAGTACCTCGTCGCGGACCCGTCCTTCGACGACCACGCCAAGCTGATCGAGCACAAGCACCGTTCGCACCCGAAGCCCGGCTAGGCCGAGCGCCGCGAGCAGGCCGCACCGCAGGTTTCGCGGCCGGTCTGCGGCGCACCCCTGTGGGAACCTTGGGGCATGGACCACCCAGCGCCGCAGGCGGCCGCTCGCCGCGGCCGGCCCGGCTACGACCAGGCGACGGTGCTGCGCCGGGCGATCGAGCTGTTCAACACCCAGGGCTACGAGGCCACCAGCATCGGCGACCTCGCCCGGGAGCTGGGTCTGACCAAGTCGGCGATCTACCACCACGTGCCCAGCAAGGCGTCGCTGCTGTCGGCGGCCCTCGACGAGGCGCTGGACGGCCTCAGCGCGGCCATCGACACGGCGGTCGCCGAGCCCGGCGCGAGTGCCTACCGCCGTCTGCGTACGGCGGTCGAGCAGTCGGTGCACATCCTCTCGGAGCACCTGCCGGCCGTGACGCTGCTGCTCCGGGTGCGCGGCAACAGCGAGGTCGAGCTCGCGGCGCTCAAGCGGCGGCGCGTCATCGACGAGAAGCTCGCGACCCTGGTGCAGGAGGCGGTCGACGAGGGGGCGCTGCGCGACGACATCCCGCCCGACGTGATCAGCCGGCTGCTGTTCGGCACCGTCAACTCGCTGGTCGAGTGGTACCGCCCCGGCGGCCCCGTCGACGCCGACGTGCTCGCCAGGTCCGTGGCCAGCCTGGCCTTCGACGGGCTCGCCAGGGGGACTGAGGCCTACGCGTCGAAGTCGACCGTCACGGCGTCGTCGACGGGGTGCGTCTGGCAGGTGAGCACGAACCCGCGCTCGACCTCGTCCTCGTCGAGCGCGTAGTTGCGGCGCATGTCCACCTGGCCGCTGGTCACGTGCGCCCGGCACGTGCCGCACACGCCGCCCTTGCAGGCGAACGGCAGGTCGGTGCGCGTCGCCGCCGCGCCGTCCAGGATGGTGCCGTCCTTGGGCATGGTCGAGGTGGTCGTGCGGCCGTCGAGGACGACGGTGACCTCGCTCGTGTCGCCTTCGACGACGGCCTCCCGGCGGACCACCTCCGGCGGCGGCTCGTCGACGTAGAACAGCTCGAAGTGCACCTTGTCCTTGGCGACCTCGAGGTCCGCCAGGACCTCGCGGGCGTCCGAGATCAGGCCGAACGGCCCGCACAGCCAGACGTGGTCGAGGCTGTGCACCGGCACCAGCGCGGTCAGCAGCCGACGCAGTCGGTCGGCGTCGAGCCGGCCGGAGAACAGCTCGACGTCGCGCGGCTCGCGGGACAGCACGTGCACCAGCTCGAGCCGGGGACCGAACCTGTTCTTCAGGTCGGCGAGCTCCTCGGCGAACATCACCGTGCTGGTCTTGCGGTTGCCGTAGAGCAGCGTCACCCGCGCGTCGTCGGAGCCGGCCAGCAGCGTGGTCGCGATGGACAGCATCGGGGTGATGCCGGACCCCGCCGCGATGCACAGGTGCCTGCCGCCCTGCCCGGGCTCGGCCTGGAAGCTGCCCGTCGGGGTCTGCACCTCGACGGTGTCGCCGACCGCGACCTCGCGCACCAGCCAGGAGGAGAACAGTCCGTCCGGGATCTCGCGGACGCCGACCCGCGGGCTCGCACCGGCAGGTGCGCAGATCGAGTAGGAGCGGCGGTGCTCCTCCCCGTCGATGCGGCGGCGCAGCGTGAGGGACTGGCCGGCCTTGAAGTCGTAGGCGTCGCGCAGCTCGGGCGGCACCGCGAAGGTGACGGCGGCCGAGTCGTCGGTGAGCGGTTCGACGGCCGCGACGGTGAGCTCGTGGAAGGACGCTCGGGCGGCGCGGCCGGCGGGCTGCGGCACGGCGCCGTCCTCGGCGGCCACCACGCCGCTCACATCGGTGTCGGAGACGGTCATCGGGTCAGATCTCCTTGACGTGCTCGAACGGCTCGAGGCAGGCGGTGCAGCGGTACATCGCCTTGCAGGCCGTCGGTCCGAACTCCGACGTCAGGTCGACGTCGCGGGAGCCGCATCGCGGGCAGCTGAGTGCGCGGCGGGTCGGCCGCAGGTTGAGCATGACCGGGCCGTCGTGGCGGGGAGCCGGTCCGGGCGCGGAGAGTCCGTGGTCGGTCAGGGCCCGACGGCCGCGCTCGCTGATCCAGTCGCTCGACCAGGCCGGGTGCAGGCTGACCTTCACCTCGACGTCGCCGAACCCGTGGTCGCGCAGGGTGTGCACCAGGTCGTCGCGCATCGTCGCCATCGCCGGGCAGCCGGAGTAGGTCGGCGTGATCGTGACCACCACCCGCTCGTCGTCCACCTCGACGTCGCGCAGCACGCCGAGGTCCTCCAGGGTGAGCATCGGCATCTCGGGGTCGGTGACCTGGCACGCGATCTCGCGGGCCAGGGCAGCGGCGTCGGCCCGGGTCGTCGTACCGGCGGTTGCCGTCGTCATGGTCACCACCGGCCCATCGGGTGGGCACGGGCGACGACCTGCATCTGCGCGAGCAGGTGCCCCATCGCCTCGGTGTGCCGGCCCTCGCGGCCCATCCCCCCGTTGACCGCACCGGTCGGCGGGACCTCGGGGCGTTCGACGCCGCTGACCGAGAACACCTGCTCGAGGAGTACGTCGACCTCGTCGGCCACCGCGGCCGGGTCGACCCCGACGCCCTGCTCCGCGGCGGCCCGCTCGACCGGCGTCGTACGGAACAGCTCGTCGTGCAGCGGCCAGACCAGCGCCAGCCCGGCGACGAGCCGGCGGCGGGACTCCTCGGTGCCCTGGGCCAGCGTGAGGAACCAGCGGCCTGCGTAGTCGCGGTGGTAGGTGACCTCCTTGACACCCTTGCCGGCAATCGCGGAGAGCACCGCGTCGCGGCTCGACGCCAGACGCTGCAGCAGGGCCAGGCGGTAGGTCGAGAAGACCAGGAGCCGCGCGATGGTCACCGCGAAGTCGCCGTTGTCGGGCTCGACGAAGCGCACGTTGCGGAAGGCCGACTCGTCACGGAAGAACGCGAGCGCGTCCTCCGGCGGCACCGGCGACCCCTCCGGCAGGTCGGGCACCAGGCTCGCGTCCGCCGCGGCGGCGCGGGCCAGGAGCAGCCGGGCCTGGCCGAGCAGGTCGAGGGCGACGTTCGCCAGCGCGATGTCCTCCTCGAGGTCGGGCGCGCGGCTGGTCCACTCGGAGAGCCGGTGGGAGTAGACGAGGGCGTCGTCGCCGAGCATCAGGCAGTAGTCCGCGAGCGTGCGGGCGTCGACACCGTCCGGGATGGTCGTGTCGACGCCGGCCAGCGGGTCCTCGAAGTCGGTGCCGAAGGCCCACTGCGAGTCGTCGCCGCCGGTGAGGCCGTCGTAGACCGACTCGTGGTCGGCGTCGTGGTCGTGCACGTGGCTCATCGCGTTCCTCACATGTGGGGGACGTCGTCGGGGATGGAGTAGAACGTCGGGTGCCGGTAGACCTTGTCCCCTGCCGGGGCGAACAGCGGGTCCTTCTCGTCGGGGCTCGACGCCGCGATGGCGTCCGCCCGCACGGCCCAGATGCTCACGCCCTCGTTGCGCCGCGTGTAGACGTCGCGCGCGTGCCGCAGCGCCATCTGGTCGTCGGCCGCGTGCAGCGAACCGACGTGCACGTGGTTGAGCCCGCGCTTGCCTCGCACGAAGATCTCGTACAGCGGCCACTCGTCCCGGATCTCGCTCATGCGGTCCTCTCCTTCTCGGCGAACGCGGTCGCCGCCTCGCGCACCCACGCGCCGTCCTCGTGTGCCTTGCGCCGATGGGCGATGCGCTGTGCGTTGCAGGGGCCGGAGCCCTTCACGACGGCGTAGAACTCGTCCCAGTCGGGCTGGCCGAAGTCGTGGTGGCCGCGCTCCTCGTTCCAGACCAGGTCCGGGTCCGGCAGGGTCACGCCGAGCGCCTTGGCCTGCGGGACCGTCATGTCCACGAACTTCTGGCGCAGCTCGTCGTTGGTGTCGCGCTTGATCCCCCACGCCATCGACTGCACCGTGTTGGGCGAGTCGGCGTCGGGCGGTCCGAACATCATCAGGGCCGGCCACCAGAACCGGTCGACGGACTCCTGCACCATCGCGCGCTGCGCGTCGGTGCCGCGCATCATCGTCGCGAGCAGCTCGAAGCCCTGCCGCTGGTGGAAGGACTCCTCCTTGCAGATCCGGATCATCGAGCGGCCGTAGGGGCCGTACGACGTGCGGCACAGCGGCACCTGGTTGCAGATGGCCGCGCCGTCCACCAGCCAGCCGATGGTGCCCACGTCGGCGTACGACAGCGTCGGGTAGTTGAAGATCGAGGAGTACTTCTGCTTCCCCGAGACCAGCCGCTCGGTGAGCTCGCGCCGGGAGACGCCGAGCGTCTCGCACGCGGAGTAGAGGTAGAGCCCGTGGCCGGCCTCGTCCTGGACCTTCGCCAGCAGGATGGCCTTGCGGCGCAGGCTGGGCGCCCGGGTGATCCAGTTGCCCTCGGGCTGCATCCCGATGATCTCGGAGTGCGCGTGCTGGGCGATCTGGCGGACCAGGGTGGAGCGGTACTTCTCCGGCATCCAGTCGCGGGGCTCGATCCGGTCGTGCCGGGCGACGGTCTGCTCGAACGCCGCGAGCAGGTCGGGGCCGTCGTCGGGTGAGGTCTTGGGCGTGGCCGTCATGCTTCCTCCGGAGAATCCATGGTCCACCATTTACAGACCGCTCGGTCAGTAACTACTGTGGCACGTGCCCCGACTTCGCGCAACGAAAGGCCCCGGAACCGTGAGTGCACTTCTCGAGAGCTACGCCGCCGGATCGTGGTACCGCGCCACCGACGAGGGAACGCCGCTGCTCGACGCCGCCACCGGTGAGGAGGTGGCCCGGATCTCCTCGACCGGCCTCGACCTCGCCGCGATGACCGACCACGCCCGCACCGTCGGCGGCCCCGCGCTGCGTGCCCTCACCTTCCACGAACGCGCCGGCCTGCTCAAGGCGATGGCCAAGGCGCTCGGCGAGCACAAGGAGGAGCTCTACGCGCTCTCCGCCCGGACCGGTGCGACCCGGCGCGACTCGATGGTCGACATCGACGGCGGCATCGGCACGGTCTTCTCCTACGCCTCCAAGGGCACCCGCGAGCTGCCCAACGACACCGTCGTCCTCGACGGGAAGCCGGAGCGCCTCGGTCGCGAGGGCACCTTCGTCGGCCAGCACGTCTACACCTCCCGCCCCGGCGTCGCGGTCCAGATCAACGCGTTCAACTTCCCGGTCTGGGGCATGCTGGAGAAGCTCGCCCCCGCCTTCCTGGCCGGGCTGCCGAGCATCGTGAAGCCGGCCAGCCAGACGGCGTACCTCACCGAGCTCGTGGTGCGCCGGATCATCGAGACCGGCATCCTTCCCGAGGGCTCGCTCCAGCTGCTCTGCGGCAGCCCCGCGGGCCTGCTCGAGGAGCTCGGCGCGCAGGACTCCGTGGCGTTCACCGGCTCGGCCGCGACCGGCGCCCACCTGCGGCAGCACCCCTCTGTGCTGCACGGCGGCGTCCGCCTCGGCATCGAGGCCGACTCGCTCAACTGCTCGATCCTCGGCACCGACGTCACCACCGAGGACCCGGAGTTCGACCTGTTCGTCAAGGGTGTCGTGACCGAGATGACGGTCAAGGCGGGCCAGAAGTGCACCGCGATCCGCCGCGTCATCGTCCCGGAGCCCCTCGCCGACGCCGTCACCGAGGCGATCACGGCGAGGCTCGCCAAGGTCACCGTCGGCAACCCGGCCAACGACAGCGTCCGCATGGGCGCCCTCGCGAGCCTCGACCAGCGCGAGGAGGTCCGCAAGGCCGTCCAGGCGCTGCGCGGCTCCGCCGAGATCGTGTACGGCGACCCGGACACCGTCGAGGTCGTGGACGGCGACCCCGACAAGGGCGCCTTCATGTCCCCGGTGCTGCTCCGCGCCTCCGCCGGGGCCGCCGAGCCGCACGACATCGAGCCGTTCGGCCCGGTCGCGACCGTCCTCACCTACGGCGACCTCGACGAGGCGGTCGCCCTCGCCGCGCGCGGCTCCGGCAGCCTGGTCGGCTCGCTGGTCACCCACGACCCGTCCGTCGCCCGAGCCGTCACCCTCGGCGTCGCCCCCTGGCACGGACGCCTCCTCGTGCTCGACCGGGACGACGCCGGCGAGTCGACCGGCCACGGCTCGCCGCTGCCGGTCCTCGTCCACGGCGGGCCCGGCCGCGCCGGTGGCGGTGAGGAGCTCGGTGGCATCCGCGGGGTCCTGCACCACATGCAGCGCACCGCCGTCCAGGCCTCGCCGGACATGATCACCGCGATCACCGGTCAGTGGACCGCCGGCGCCACCCGCACCGAGTCCGACGTCCACCCGTTCCGCAAGAGCCTGGCCGAACTCGCCATCGGCGACACCATCCGCTCGCAGTCGCGCACCATCAGCCTCGACGACATCGCGCACTTCGCGGAGTTCACCGGCGACACGTTCTACGCCCACACCGACGAGGAGGCGGCCGCGAGGAACCCGCTGTTCGGCGGGATCGTCGCGCACGGCTACCTGGTCGTGTCGATCGCGGCGGGACTGTTCGTCGAGCCGAGCCCCGGGCCGGTGCTGGCGAACTTCGGCGTCGACAACCTGCGCTTCCTCACCCCGGTCAAGGCCGGCGACGAGATCGCGGTGACGCTGACCGTCAAGCAGGTCACCCCGCGGACCACCGCCGACTACGGCGAGGTGCGCTGGGACGCCCTGGTCACCAACGGCGACGGCGACCCGGTCGCGACGTACGACGTGCTCACCCTGGTTGCCAAGACCTGGGACGGGAGCTGAGCCCGGACGCGGACCAGGCTCCCCCATCGGCGTAGTTACTCCTACGCCATCTGACCCATGGGGCCTGGTCCGGCCACGACATCGCCCCTAGTCCCCCGACGGGCTCCGCGTGACCACTTCGAGCGATCCCGGGTCGTTGGCCTGCCGGCGCGCGGGTCCCAGGTTGTACTGATTGTCTTGTCAGGGCCGATGAGGCCTGTCAATTCCCCGGGGGCGGGTTGGCATGAGTGTTGTCTTTCAGGAGTACGAAGGCACGGTCGTCGGCATCGGCGACCACGGCAGGACCTGGCGCGTGCGTCGTACGGCGTCCGGGTGGCGGCTCGAGTTCCGAGACGCCGGTGATCCCACCGCGACGTACGCAGGAACCTTCCGCAGCCTCGACGCGGCGATGAGCGAGGCCCGGCGCGGCTGACCGCGTCCCGCGCGGCGCACGGCAAAGCGTGCGTCGCCCACCCGTTGCGCCGCGCAGCTTCTGTGCCAGGACCACGGCGCAGGCGCACCCGGTGTCGGAATGCGCGTCGCTCCAGGGGTTGAACCGAGCGGTTCGGGGGAACCATCCCCATATGGTCACTGCACTCATCGGGGTCGTCTTCGCCAGCGGTTCGGTTCTCGCACTCGTCCGTGACTGGGTGCGCCATCCCGAGGTGTGACCCGCCCGGCCGCTGTGCTCAGCGGTCCAAACCAGTCGAAGTCCGTGCCCCGATTCACGAGACACCGCGGCATGGCAGTGAGACACTTTTCGTGGAGCAGGACCGGACCCGAGACCGGTCCTGTTTCTCTTTAACCCCGGCGGCGCACTCCCGGGCCAGCACCAGTGGTGCTGTCACTTGATGATGGCGTCGATCGTCTTCTTCAGCGCGCTCGGCTGGGACGGGCGACGTGGTGCCCGTTCACGGGCCTGGATCATCTGCGCCCCGAGGTCCTGCAGGACCGTGCGGCTGAGTCCCTCGCGGACCTGCGGGAACCACTCCTTCTCCTCCTCGTCCATGTGATGCCGGACGTTCTCGATGAGGACCGTGGTCTTGGCGGTGAAGCGTTCGTCGTCCGGTTTCATCGCGGCGAGCTCGACCACGAGCACGTCGGCCACGTGGTGCTCCTCGTAGGACTCCAGGACGTCGTCCTCCAGGTCCGGCAGGAGCTCGCGGACGCGCGGGTACATCACCTCGTTCTCGAGGTAGGTGTGCACCGTCAGGAGCTCGATCATCGAGTCCACGAGCTTCCCCTTCGTGGCGTGGGCCTTCTCCCCTGCCTTCTCGAAGTCGGCGAAGACCTTGCGGATCTGCTTGTGCTCCTCCCGGAGCAGAACGATGGCGTCGGTGGACATGAGGCTCCTGTCGTCGGCAAGGCCCGCCGATACCCGAGATCGCCAGTCCGCATGCGCCCACCCCTCGGCGCACCGGCAGGCACCCTGGGCACCCGCTCCGACATGGACCAAGATGAGGTGTGCATGACTGGTGGCCCCGGATCCTGGCTCGCGAGCTGACGCGGCTCCGGAACGACGGCCGGGCGGCGCTGCTGTGGTCGCTGCGGATCACGGTCGCCGCGGTCGCGAGCTATGTCGTGGGCACGCTGTTCTTCCCGGGCACGCAGCCGCTGCTCGCTCCGCTGACCGCGATGCTCGTCGTGCAGGTCACCCCCGTCTCGCTGCTCGCGAGCGGCCTCGACCGGGTGGTGGCGGTGGTGACGGGAGTCTCCCTCGCCGTGGCGTTTGCCTCCGTCGTACCTCTCGAGTGGTGGAGCCTCGGCATGCTGATCTTCGTCTCCATCACCATCGGCCAGGTGCTGCACCTGCGCTCGAACCTGATCGAGGTCGCGATCAGCGGGATGCTGGTGCTCGGCGTCGGTTCACTCGGGGCGGAGCCTGCCGCCTGGCAGCGCATCGCCGAGACGCTGGTGGGCGCTGCGGTCGGCATCGCCGCGAACCTGCTGCTGCCGCCGAAGGTCGCCAGCGCCGACGCGGGCCGGGCGATCGACGGGTTGGCGGACTCGGTCAGCGACCTGCTCACGCGCGCCGCCGACGAGCTGACCGAGCTGGTGACCGAGGGGCGTGACCTGGTCCCCGCCGCCCGGGCGTGGCTGGGTGAGGCGCGGCGCATCACCCACGACATCCCCCGGGTGGGTGCCGCGCTGCTGCACGCCGAGCAGGGCCGCCGGCTCAACGTGCGGGCCGTGGGCACGCCCAACGTGGGGCCGGGGCTCCGGCAGGGGCTCGAGGCGCTGGAGCACTCCGCGGTCGCGATCCGCGGGATGTTCCGTGCGCTGGCGGACGCGACGTACGACGCGACGTGGCTCGACCACGAAGGCGCAGAGGACCTGCTGCTCGGGCTGGCGCAGACGTTCCGCGAGCTGGCGGCCGGCGTCGACGCCTTCGGGCAGCTGGTGCGGGACGAGGCCAACCCCACGAACCGGATGAGCTCGGCCGACGTACAGGTGTTGCGCGAGGCGCTCGACGGACTGCACGAGGCCCGCGCCCGGCTCGACGACCTGCTGACCGCCGATTCGGCGCCCGAGCTGCTCGAGCTGCATGCAGCCGTGCTGTCGACCGTCCGGCGGCTGCTGACCGAGATGGACCTCGACGAACGGGTGCGGCGCCAGGTCCGACTGGGGCGCCCGCGACCGCGCCGGCCTCGCCCCGGCGCACCGGCCCCGGGCGACCGGCCGGCAGCGCCCGAGGAGCCCACCCCCGATGCGGAGACCCAGGTGATGCCGCGAGTCCCGGACAACCCCCGGGACCGGCCGCACCGCTGACCCGGCGAGCAGCGGGGTCCTCGACGTGACCAGCCCGCCTGAGCCATTGGCTACACGGCGGCTGTCGCCCACTCTGAGGAGGGGGCTCTCGTCTTGAAGTCGGCAGCTCGGTGTCGACACCCACCTCACACGCGGGAGTCCGATGTCGCGACGAGCTGCGCTCTGGGCAGCGACCGTCCTGGCCGCGCCGGTCGTGCTGGTCGTCACGGCCGGACCGTCGAGCAGTCACGCGAGCCGCTTCGCGGGCACGGTGCAGCGGCCGGCCCGGCACCGGCGATCGGTGCCGCCGGCCTGCCGGCGTGTCCGACGACCTCGCTGACCCGGACCGGCAGCCAGACCACCGCTGTCGACGCAGCAGCCACGGACGCGACGTGGGACCTCAGGGGCGCGGTGTGGGACCACGTCGCACCCGCCCCCATCAGCTACCCGATCAGGTCGGACGCGTGGACCCGCGGGTGCATCGTGGGGGGGCAGGTCAACGGGAACGTGCCCGAGGCGGCCACGCGGGACCAGTGGTTCGACGGCAAGGACGGTGGCCCTCGCCTGGGAGGCGAGGTGTTCCGCGTGACGCTGACCGGCACCCCCGGGAACTACGTCCTGATCCGGGACACCGTCGCGCAGGACTTCGAGGACGCCTACGACCCGAACGGCTTGAGTCCCGCCCAGACGATGTACCTCGACCACGTCCAGGCGAGGTACATCCGCGACGACTGCATCGAGAACGAAGGGGACGGCTCGCCCGCAGGTGCCGATCTCCGTCGTCGTGCGTCGCAGCCTGTTCGACGGCTGTTTCAGCGGCTTCGCGGAGCGTCCGCCCGGTGCGGGCAACGACTCGCAGAACGGCTCCGGGGCCTCGTCGCTGACCGTCGACGACTCGATGATGTACATCCAGCCGCAACCCCTGGGACCGCACTACTGCTCGGCCAAGCAGGTGCGGATCGGGCGCTGCCGGGCCACGGCTCAGCCGAACGTGTGGCTGGGCGCGCTCGGCATCTGGAAGTGGAGCAGGGCGGCCGGCGCGCACGTCACCGTCCGCAACACGGTGTTCCGGCTCGACATGCCGTCCTACGCGACCTGTGCGGCCCAGAGGTGGCCGTCCGGCACCTACCGCAACGTCTGGCTGGTGTGGACCGGGTCCGGGCCGTACGCCACCGCCGGCGGCTGCCACAACACGCTGCCGGCGGGAGTCACGCTCACCGCCGACGGACGGGCCTGGGACAAGGCGAAGGCGGCCTGGCAGGCGGGCAAGTCGCCCGTCAGTGCGCTTCCCACCGCCACGCGCGTCTACGCACGGGTGCACGGGCACCGCGTCGCAGCCACCGTCACGAGCGGGACCGGACATCGGCTGAAGGGCGTCCTCCTGACGCTGCAGCGACGCCCGGTGGGCACCTCGTCCTGGGCGAACGTCGACCGAGCGCGCACCGACGCGCCACGGCGTCGCACGCACGACCGTGAGCCCGCGACGTACCAGCTGGGTCCGGTGGGTGTACCGCGGCAGCACGCGCCACTCCGCCGCGTACAGCAACGCGGTGCGCGTCGCGGCGCGCTGACCGGCGGACGGTACGACGGCGTCAGCGCCTGGTCAGCCGCTGACCGTAGGTCGCGGCACGCGACGCGTTGCCGGAGCGGTCCCCCGCGATCAGCGCACCACCAGCGTTCCCTTGCGCAGGCCAGGGAGTCCCAAGGACCACCGGCTCGTGCCGACGAGGACGGCGCGTCCCGCACGACTCTTGTGGAGCGCGCCGGCACGGCTGCGGCTCTTGACCCACGAGTGCGAGGCCGGCCGGTAGGCGTACCAGGCCCCACCGCGCTTCTCGACGACCCGCACGTGCACCCACGAAGGACCGGACCCGCTGTCGCCGACCCGCCCTTTCAGCACCCGCCAGGCGGCGACCGAGGTGCGGGCGCCCGGTCGGCTCAGCCCGGCCGTGGGACGGCTGGTGTCGGCGCGCACGGTGACAGCCGCCGTGGTCACGGTGGCGTGGTTCCCGGCGTGGTCGGTGAGGGTCACCGCGGGCGCGTAGCTGCCCGCGCGGGCGTACACGTGCGACGTCGTCGTCCCGGTCGTCCAGGCCACCGCGCCGCTGCCGTCCTTCCAGTCGACGACGCGCTGGATGGAGCCGGGTGGAGTGACGTTGTCGCTGAGCGAGGTCTGGGTGAGCGTGACCCTCGTGGACCTCGCCCACCCGGCGGCCGGGCCGATGCTGAACGTGCCGGTCGGCGCCTGGTCGTCCTGGTCGGCCACCGAGATGCGACCGGTCGCCGTGTCGGAGCCGGCGCCGTTGGTGACGGTCAGCGTCACCGTGTAGTCGCCGGGTGAGTCGTAGGTGTGGCTCGGGCTCCGCGAGGTCGAGGTCGACCCGTCCCCGAAGTCCCACGCCCACTTCGACGGAGAGTTGGTGGAGGTGTCCTTGAAGCTCACCTTGAGCGGCGCCTTGCCGGAGGTCGGGCTGGCCGTGAAGTGGGCAGTGGGCGGGACCGAGGAGGCGGAGCCGACGATGTACGTGAGCTCGTCGAGGTCGCCGGGGAAGAACTCGCCGGCTCCGTGCGAGGCGACGATCATGTCGGCGGGGTTGGAGATCGAGCCCACCGCCTTCCGGCCCGTGTAGCTCGTCCCGTCGACGGTCAGCTTGACCGACGACGAGAACTTCTCGCACCGGACGCTGTGCCACGCGCCGTCGTGCACGTCCGGGCCCTTCTGGACGAGGATGGTGCCCGAAGAGCCGGTGAAGCTGCAGGAGACCTGGCCGTTCGGCTGCTCCTCGACCTTGAACTGCTGCTGACCTGCGACGCCCTTGCGGACCAGGTCGAAGTCGAGTGTCTTGGGCACCGACGTGGTCCTCATGCTGAAGGCGATGTGCACCTCGTTCGTCCCCGGGTTCAGGTCGGCGGCGTTGGGGATCGTCACCTTCGACGACTTGCCGTTGAAGTGGTAGCCCGTCCCGGGGAACGCCGGGTCGCCGGCCCCGCCGAGATCCACCTTGGTCAGCTTCCCGGTGTGGCTGCCGGTCGAGTCGACCATGGTCGTGCCGCTCGTCTCGTCCATGTGCCACGTGTCGAACGTCTGGGGCCCGGCGGCGTGCGCGGTGGCGGGCAGGACCGTGGCGAGACCCGCCACAAGGGCGATGACGAGCCCGAGGCGTCCCGACCGACCGCTCAGCAAGACTGGTGTGCGCATGACACCGCTCCTCCGACGTGTCCGAGCACGAGAGGCTGTCCCAGAGGCGGTGGACGAGCGGACTCGCTGCTCCCCGTTCAGGTCCTGCTTGGTCATCACAACGGATCGACGCACGTCCTGCCATCCGCCGTCGTGGGTGAGGTGGCTACGCCGTTTGCCGGAACTACGGCTCGGTGGAAGGACGTCCTGGCGAGCCCTGAGGCACTGCCGAGCCGTTCAGCCCGCGTAGGTGCGGTGGGCTGCCCGCGATGCTGAGCGTGGAGAGGGCGCCCTCCTGCTTCGGGTGACTTCTTCGGTCAATTGCTTGCCGAGGTGGCTCTGTTGCCCCATGTCTGACCAAGCCATCGAAAAGCGGCATCTCGTCGTCCCTGTCCCGGATACCTGGCGTCCGCCCCAGGGTGTTCATGTTCGTGCGCTACGAAGCACTGGTGGAGGACGTCGTGCAGCCGCCTGGTCCGGACGTGGTCATGACCTGGACCCTGGCGCCCCCGAGCGAGCGCTCGAAGCTCCTGCTGGCCACCCGGGCCGCGGAGAGCCTGGGCGCGCCGGCAGGCGACCTCACCCTCGCCCGGCACTGCCCGAGGTGCGGCAGCGACGAACACGGCCGGCCGCATTTCGCCGGCCGGCGCGACCTCGCCGTCAGCCTCGCCTCGGCCCGGGGAGTGACGGCCGCGGCGGTGACCCGGGGAGCACCGGTCGGGGTGGACATCGAGCATGTCGACGAGGACAGGTTCGCCGGGATCGGCAGTGTCCTCCTCCACCCGGACGAGCGCGCGGTCGGCGCCGCCGAGCTGGCCCGGACCTGGGTACGGAAGGAGTCGCTGCTCAAGGCTCTCGGGACGGGGCTCGGCACCGACCCCCGCGCGGTCCACCTCAGCCCGGCCACCGAGCCGCCCGCGCTGCTGGCCCCGCTGCCGGCCGGCGCGGACTCCGGTGTCTGGATCCTCGACGTCGCGCTCGTGCCGCGGCTGATCGGCTCGGTCGCGGTGCTCTCGTCGCAGCGCCCCGAGCTCAGGACGACCGAGGTAGCTCCGGAAGGGGCGGCTCCATGAGCCAGGCCTGCACGAGCGGCTCGACGTCCGCGTCGACGCGGTCACCGAGGTGCTCGACGAACATCTCGGTCGTGACCGTCCCGTGCGCGTGCTCGGCTGCCCACGACGACAGGAGGTCGAAGAACGCCTTGTCGCCCACGGTGAGCCTCACGGCGTGCAGGAACAGCGCGCCCCGCTTGTAGACGCGGTCGTCGAACATCAGGTCCGGACCCGGGTCGCTCAGGACCAGGTCCTGGTCCAGGCCGTCGAGACGCTTCCAGTGCTCACGCGCGTGTGAGTCCGCGTCACGCTCGCCGAGGTGCTCGGACCAGAGCCACTCGGCGTAGCAGGCGAAGCCCTCGTGCAGCCAGATGTCCTTCCACGACTCCACCGTGAGGCTGTTGCCGAACCACTGGTGGGAGAGCTCGTGGGCGACCAGGCGTACGGCGTCCCAGTCCCGCCGCAGGAAGTTGGCGCCGAAGGTCGAGAGCGACTGCGACTCGAGGGGGATCTCGAGGGCGTCCTCGGTGACGACGACGGTGTACCCGTCGAACGGATACTCGCCGAACAGGTCGGAGTAGAAGTCGACCATCTCGGCTTGGCGGCCGAACGCCTCGTCGAGCTTGTCCCGGACAGCGTGCGGGACGGCGATGCGGAGCGGCACTCGCGCCCCTTCGATGTCGACCACGTCGTAGCGGCCGATCTGGACCGTGGCGAGATAGGGCGCCATCGGCTGGCGCTGTTCGTAGACCCAGGTCGTCATCCGGGAGCCACGACGTTGGTCGACGAGCTCTCCGTTGGAGATCACCGTGTAGTCGCTCGACGTGGTCACCGAGATCCGGTAGCCCGCTTTGCTGCTGGGGCGGTCGTTGCAGGGGAACCAGGACGGTGCACCGTGAGGCTGCGCAGCCACGATGACGCCGTCGCTGAGCTCCTCCCAGCCGGCCGAGCCCAGGTGACGTTTGCGGATGGGCTTGGGGTTCCCCGAGTAGCGGACCGTGACCTCCGTCGAGCGACCCGCACGGAGTGGCTTGGGAAGCCGGACACTCAGCCGGTTGCGCTTGTCGGAGTACTTGACGGCGGCGCCGTTCACGGTGACCTTCCGCACGTTGAGGGCGTGCAGGTCGAGCTCGACGCGGTCGATCTCCTCGACCGCCCTGATCTTCAGGGTGGCCCGGCCCTCGAGGTGGTTGCCGTGCACCGAGTAGGTGAGGTCGAGCGCGTAGTGGGTGACGTCGTACGACGTGTCGCCGTGTCCCGAGACGTACTCGTCGGCGCCATCGCGGATCCCGAAGCTCACGCCTCCGCCGCCGCGTCATCGGCCCAGGGGCCGATGGGGTTGCCGATCCAGCGAGTCTTGTCGGGCACCGACTCTCCCCTCATCACCAGCGATACGGGGCCTACCGTAGCGTGGCGACCGAGCGTCGACGCCGGCAGGATGACGCTGTTCGGTCCGAGGGTGGAACCCGGCTTGAGCACGACCGTGTCCATGCTCAGCACGCGGTCGTGGAACAGGTGTGTCTGGACCACGCAGCCCTTGTTGACGGTGGCGCCTCCGCGAAGCTGGACGAGGTCGGCC
Organism: uncultured Actinomycetota bacterium; assembly: GCA_963827435.1. Classification (GTDB taxonomy): domain Bacteria; phylum Actinomycetota; class Actinomycetes; order Propionibacteriales; family Nocardioidaceae; genus Nocardioides_B. The sequence goes on along the minus strand of CAWHAU010000014.1, from coordinate 36,782 downwards.
TCCGGGAGCCAGTAGGTCTCGCACCAGACGCCGCGGCCGACCTTGGAGCCCATGGACCGCAACCAGATGTTGAGCACCTCGGTCCCGAGCACCGCCCGCGCGAACCAGGGCGCCGCGACGACCTCCACGAAGTTGTCCGCCAGCTCGTTGCGCCACACGAACGAGCTCCAGAGCGGGTGGTCGGTCACCGTGATGCGACCCACGAGCGCCCACTTCGCGGCCGACGTCACGGCGGCGGCCAGGGCACCGGCGACCATCAGGACGAGACCCGAGAGCAGTCCCGCGACCAGGACGCCGGGTCCGGCGACCAGCAGCTCGAGGATCGTGACGACGCCCGCGGCGAGCACGAGCGAGATCAGCACCGGGACGAAGCGGCAGAGCTCGACGAGTCCGCGGGCGACCTTGAGCCGGGTCGCCGGCTCGTAGGTGCGGCTGTCGTCGGCTTCGGCGCTCGGACGGCGCAGGCGCACCGGTGGGCTCCCGAGCCACGACGAGCCGGCCTTGACGGACTTGCGCCGCGGAACCGCCGACAGGACCGCCACCAGGGACTGCTTGGGAACCTTGCGGCCGGGTGCCGCCATACCGGAGTTGCCGACGAAGGCGCGTTTGCCGATCTTGACCCGCTCGACGCGAAGCCACCCGCCGCCGAGCTCGTAGCTCCCGATCAGCGTGTCGTCCGCGAGGAACGCCTGGTCGTTGACCGTCGTCAGGTGCGGGATGAGCAGGACCGTCGACGCCTCGACCTCCCGGCCGATCCGCGCTCCCAGCAGGCGCAGCCACATCGGGGTCACCGAGCTGGCGTAGAGCGGGAACAACCAGGTGCGGGCCTCGTCGAGGATCCGCAGCGTCGCCCACGCCTGGATGGCACGCTTGCTGTGGATCGGGTAGTGCCCGGGTTCGAGCCCCAGGGCCAGCAGCCGCACCAGCCCGAGCACCAACGCCGCCAGCGTGATCCCGGTGACCAGGGTGGCGACCGGCAGCAGCGGGAGGATCCGCAGCGCCGCCTGGCCGATGGTGTCGGCGCCGTCGACGGCCGGGAGCAGCACGGCCAGACCCGCGAGCAGGGCCAGGACCGGCAGCGAGGCCATGACGACACTCACGGCGGCGTACGCGGCGAACCAGCGTCGCCGACGGGGCGGGCGCTCGGAGGACCACGGCCCGCGTGCGGGCGAGCTCGGCTCGGCCGGGGAGCCGGACCAGAACTCGCCCTTGGCGACGGCACCGAGGACGGCCGAGCCCGGCGCCACCTCGGCGTCCTTCCCCACGACAGCTCCCGGGCCGAGCGTGCTGCGCGTGCCGACGCGCGCTCCGGCCCCGACCTTGATCCCGCCGACGCGAAGCACGTCGCCGTCGAGCCAGTGGCCGCTCAGGTCCACCTCCGGCTCCACGGAGCAGCCCTTGCCGAGCGTGAGCATGCCCGTGACCGGGGGCAACGAGTGGAGGTCGACGTCGTCGCCCACCTTGGCTCCGAGCGCCCGGGCGTACGTCGGCATCAGGGCCGCACCGGCGAGGTTGACCGCGCCGAGCTCGTCCACGAGCCGCTCGGCGAGCCACAGGCGTAGGTGCACCCGGCCACCGCGCGGGTAGTCGCCGGGCTCGACCCGGCGCAGCAGGAGCCGGGCGCCCAGGGCACTCACCGCCATGCGGCCCGGCGGGAAGACCAGGAACAGCATCCCGAGGACCACCCAGGCCCAGGACACCGTGGGCAGCCAGTGGAGGCCACCGACGGTGGCCAGCAGGTTGCCGGCCGCGAGGACCCATGTCAGCCACCGGAGTCCGGAGATCAGACGGAGCGGGACGGTGAAGACGGCCTGGCCGATCTGGGTCTTCGACGGGGTCGGCCGCACCCGGCGATCGGTCTTGCCCTTGGGCGCGGACATGCCGTCCAGCATCGCGGCGAGAGCCCCGACGGTGGGGTTCTCGTAGAGGTCGGCGACGGTGACCTCCGGATGCTTCTGCCGCAGCCGGGACACCATCTGCGCTGCCGTGAGGCTGCCGCCACCGAGGTCGAAGAAGTCGTCACCGGGACCGCTCACCACGGCGCCGAGCACGTCCAGCCAGAGCTCGGCCACCCAGGCCGCCGTACCCGTCAGGTCCGGTGCCGTGCCGGCGCCGTCGGCCGTCGCGCCGGGAAGCGGCCACGGCAGGGCGTCGCGGTCGATCTTCCCGGACGTGCGGGTGGGGAGGTCGTCGACCGGGGCGAGCCGCGGCACCAGAGCCGCGGGCAGGGCCTCCCGGAGGCGTTCGCCGGCGGAGACCGCGTCGAACCCGTCGTCGACCGTGACGTAGCCGACCAGCAGCTGGTTTCCGGCCCGGCTGGTCCGGATGGCGGCGGCGGCTCCGACCACCCCCGGCAGGCCGAGCAGGGCGCTGTCGATCTCACCGAGCTCGATCCGTCGACCGCCGAGCTTGATCTGGTCGTCGGCGCGGCCCGCGAAGACCAGCCCGGTGCCGTCGAAACGCACCCGGTCCCCGCTGCGGTAGGCACGCTCCCAGCCGAGCGACGGCATGGCGCCGTACTTCTCGGCGTCCTTGGCGGGATCGAGATACCGCGCCAGCCCGACGCCGCCGATGATCAGCTCCCCCGTCTCCCCGTCCGGGACCGGTCGTCCCTGCTCGTCGACCACGGCCAGGTCCCACCCGTCCAACGGGAGACCGATGCGGACCGGTTCGCCCGGTTGCAGGAGGGCGCCGCACGCCACGACCGTGGCCTCGGTGGGTCCGTAGGTGTTCCAGACCTCGCGGCCGCCGCGCGCGAGCCGCTCACCGATCTCCGGCGGGCACGCCTCGCCGCCCATGATCAGCAGCCGCACCAGGTCCAGGGACTCCGACGGCCACAACGAGACCAGCGTCGGGACCGTCGACACGACCGTGACGTCGTTCGCGACCAGCCAGGGGCCGACGTCGACCCCGCTGCGGACCAGGGACCGCGGCGCCGGGACCAGGCAGGCTCCGTGGGCCCAGGCCAGCCACATCTCCTCGCACGAGGCATCGAACGCGACGGACAGCCCCGCCATCACCCGGTCCTGCTCACCGATCGGCTGCCTCTGCAGGAACAGCCGCGACTCCGCGTCGACGAAGGCCGCCGCCGACCGGTGCGTCACCGCCACGCCCTTCGGCGTCCCGGTGGAGCCGGACGTGAAGATGACCCAGGCGTCGTCCGAAGGCTCGACCTGCAGCACCGGCGGGACGTTCTGCACGGGCGGGGACGCCCGCCGCGACGAGATCACGAGCCCGTTGCCCACCACTGCGGCGACGTCCGACTCGTCGAACACGAGGCGAGCGCGCTCGTCGGGGTCGTCCGCGTCGACCGGGACGTAGGCGGCACCCGAGAAGAGCACGCCCATGATGGCGACGTACAGGTCGATCGTGCCGGACCTCACCCGGACCCCGACCTTGTCGCCACGGGCGACCCCGTGCCGGCGGAGGTCAGCGGCGAGCTCGGTGGCCGCTTCCTCGAGCTCGGTGTACGTCAGGACCTCGATGGCGTTGTCGACCGCGGCCGCCTCGGGCGACCGTTCCACCGAGGCACGGAAGATGTCGACCAGCGTCCGGCTCGGAGCGGCCAGATGTGCACGGCGCAGCGTCATGTGACCTCGTTCCAGGGACCCCGTCGCGTCGGGCATCAGCACAGTCTGCCGCCGCATCATGAACGGAAGGTGCACGGACAACCGTCAAGGCCCCCCGAGGCGCCCAGCGATCCGAGGATCCAGTCGGTTCCTTCATGGTTCCCGCTGGGACGGTCAGGCTTCAACCCTGCTCCCTCTGGTCGCGGCCGCGAAGGGGTGACGAAGGGCCGCGACTACACCCCGCGGACGGAGCGTGATGAGGTGCCGGTGTGACCATTCGCGCTGGGAGAACCCAAGCCTCGTCGGCTGGCGAGTCCAGGACCGGTGTTGCACCGCGGCCGTGGAGCTGTGACACCTTCGCGGTGCACGGTGCTCACACTCCGTATGCGGCCACGCTGCTGGCGAAGAACAGCGATCGGCCCGCGCGGGAGACCCAGCCGCTTCGGTGGCTGGACCGCGCGGGGAGAGCCTGGACTTCGCCGCGGCGGTCGCCGATCCGGGGGTCCCGCTGCAGGTGTCCCACATCCGGCTCCAGCGCTCCCGGGAGCTCCTTGCGGCCGCCGTCCGAGACGACGGTGTCGGCTTCGCGGAGGCCCGCCGGGTGCTCAGCGACCACTACGAGGGGACGTTCCTCGGCGGACCGAAGTTCAACCCTGCCCGCCCGGACTTCCACACCTTGTGCATGCATGCGCACCCGTCCGGATTCACCTGGGGCAACACCGCCAGCTCGACCATCGCCGTCCTCCCCCGAAGCGCCCGCCCGTACATCTGGTGGGCGGCCACCACCCCGTGCACCAGCGTGTACGTCCCGGTCGCCGTGACCGGGTCTCCACTCCCGGCGGCACTGAGCGCTGCCGGGACCCAGCACGGCGCGGGGCCCAACCCCGAGCGGGTGGCTGCGGACACCAGTGCTCCCGGCTCCTACTGGTGGTCCTTCCAGCACCTCCTCGAGGCGGTCGCCGGTGACGCCGACGGCAGCAGCTACCACGAACGGCAACGTCAGGTCCGGTCCGTCTTCGACCAGCTCCAGCAGCAGTGGCTCGAGCAGGCCGACGATCTCGCCGGCGACGGCACCGACCAGCAGTGGCAAGCCCTGACCGAGCGGTGCGTCAGCGAGGCACAGGCGGCGGCCGAAGAGCTCGTCCGCGGCTTCAACCGCTCACGAGGATGAGGTACATGCACACCGCCCGGGCCGGGCGCTCCGTCAGTCGCCCTCCAGGGTCTCAACGCTCGGCCAGATCCCCTCGCCCGGCATGTCCAGCGGTTCGGACAGGGATGCCCGCCAGGCCGGCTGGGTGAACGGCTCGCCCCAGTAGTCGGTCACACGCACCGCCTCACCGTCGCGCACCTCGGCGATCGAGACGTTGCGGAACACGCGACCGTCGCCGTAGTCCGTGCTCCACTCGACGACGACCCCGCCGTCCGTGGCGAGGCGCCGGCCCACCCGAAGTCGCAGACCCTCGAAGTGTGACTCGACCTCAGCGATCCGCTCCCGTCCTACGACGACCTCGCCGCTCTGCGGCCACTGCCGCACCGCGTCCGGGGCCAGGGGGACGCCGAGCACCCGCGCGAGACGCGTCGCGTGGGCAGCATCAGTCATCTCGGTCCTCCCACCCGCGTTCCGGCGCCCTGCACGGCCTCTCGCTGCGTAGGCACCGTCGTGTCGCCGACATGGTCCCCGGTGCCGCCGGCCCGCAGCTCCGCCTCGGAGATGGCCCAGGCCGCGTTGACCAGTCCGATGTGGCTGAAGGCCTGCGGGAAGTTGCCGAGCAGCTCACCCGTCGCGGGGTCGATCTCCTCGGCGAGCAGGCCGACGTCGTTGACGTAGCGGATGGCGGACTCGAAGACCTCCCGTGCTCGTTCGACGTGGTCGGCCATGGCCAATGCCTGAGCCAGCCAGAAAGTGCAGAGCAGGAAGGTGCCCTCCTCGCCGGCGAGACCGTCCACCCCGCCTTCGGTGCGGTACCGGTAGACCAGGCCGCGGTCGTCGGTGAGCCGCTCCTCGATCGCCTCGATGGTGGCCAGCACACGGGGGTCGCGCGCGGGCAGGAACCCCACGATGGGGAGCATGAGGTTGGACGCGTCCAGGGCGTCGGTGCCGACGTACTGGGTGAAGGCGCCGGCCGTATCGCTCCACCCGTCGCGTACGACGGTCTCGGCGATCTCGTCGCGAGTGCGCTGCCAGCGCTCCACGCGCGACCTGTCCCCGATGAGCTCGGCCATGGCGCTCGCCCGGTCCAGCGCCACCCAGCACATCACCTTCGAGTACAGGAAGTGCTGCGGGTCGCCTCGCACCTCCCAGATGCCCTGGTCGGGCTCGCGCCAGCGGACCGCCGCCGCATCGGCGAGGGCACCCAGGAACGCGCGGGTGTCCGCGTCGAGGTGGTGCAGCTGCTCGGTCAGCCGGCTGGCCGCGCCGAGGAGCTCACCGTAGACGTCGACCTGCTGCTGCTCCCAGGCGCCGTTGCCCACCCGCACGGGTCGGCTCCCCCGCCACCCGGCGAGATGGTCGAGCGTGCGCTCGGAGAGGTCGTGCTCGCCGCCGACGCCGAACATGATCTGGAGCGCCTGCTCGGCACCCACGCCCGAGGCGGCTGCGGTGCACATGAACGCGAAGAAGTCGTCGGCCTCGTCCGGGCAGGCCGCGACCCACAGAGCCTCCATGGTGAAGCTGGCGTCACGCACCCAGGAGTACCGGTAGTCCCAGTTGCGTTCCCCGCCGACCCCTTCGGGGAGCGACGTCGTCGGGGCGGCCACGACCGCACCGCTGGGCGCGAACGTCAGGGCCTTCAGCACCCGGCCGCTCGCGTGCACCAGGTCCTTCCAGGGGCCCTCGTAGGCCTGGTGCAGCTCCGACCAGGACCGCCAGCCGGCGATGGTGCGGTCGAGCGTCTCCCGAAGGTCGTCGTCGGACCACACGTGAGCCGGCGTCTCCTCGAGGGTGCTGCGGTGCAGGGCGAACCAAAGCGTCTCCCCCGATGTCAGCCGGGTCCGTCCGGTGCCGACGCCGGACGCCACGGACAGCGCCACCGGGGTGGTCAGCACGAGCCACTCCGCACCGCCGCGGGCCGTGACTCCTCCCGGCACTTCGGACAGGAGGGGTACGACGAGCCCGTACTCGGGCCGGGGAGCGTAGGAGACCTCGACGTCGACCTCGCCGGCGGTGCAGGTGAGTGCGCGCACCAGCAGGTGCGGGACGTTCTTGCCGAGGCTGTGCCCCGCGTCGTCCGGCCCCATCGCCAGCGCGTCGGTGAGCACCAGGGTCCCCGTGTCCGTCGTGAACGTCGTCTCGAGCACCATCGTCCTGTCGAGATACCGGCGCGCGGTCTCGAACTCGCCCACGGGCGTGATGGCCCAGTGCCCTCCGCGGTCGTCGTCGAGGAGGCGGGCCATCACGGACGGGCTGTCGAACCGCGGAAAGGTCAGCCACTCGACGGACCCGTCGCGGTTCACGAGGGCGCTGGAGTGGCAGTCCGAGAGGAGCGCGTGGTCGGCGATCGGTGTGGTGCTCATGGGTTCCTCCCGTTCGTGAGCAGCCCACGCCATACCAACCGTCGACGCCGACGCACGTCAATGACGAGCCGGAGCCATCTGCGTCGTGGTCCTCGACCGGCACCCAGTCGTCGGTGCGCCTGTCCCGGAGGCGCGACTTTAACCTGAACATGATTGCAATGAATCCTGTCGCGTTCCATGCTGGCGGGGTGACCAGCCCTGCCACCCGCGACGCCGCACGCCGCGAGTACCACTCGCCCCTCCGCCGGAGCCAGGCCGAGCAGACGCGCGCCGCGGTCCTCGACGCGGCGACCCGGCTCTTCTCCCAGAACGGCTGGGCGGGCACCGGCGTGCGGGACATCGCGGCCGAGGCGGGTGTCTCGGTGGAGACCGTCTACGCAGCGGTCGGCACCAAGGCGCAGGTGCTCGAGCAGGCCCTCGACGTCGCGATCGTCGGAGACGACGAGCCCGTGGACCTCACCGCGCGACCGGAGTTCCAGGCGATGTCGGCGGGTGACCTGAGGGCGCGCACCGCGGCGGCGGCCGACCTGAGCGCCACGGTGAACGCGCGCACGGTCGGACTGCTTCGAGCACTGCGCGAGGCGGCAGCTCGCGAGCCCGCGCTCGCCGCACGGCTGGAAGAGGCGCGCAGCGGCCACCGGGCCACGGTGCGCGCGGGGGCAACCCTGGTCGCCGGTCGCACGGTGGACGGCACCGAGGCCGACGGGCTCTGGGCCGTCCTGAGCCCGGAGATGTTCGAGCTGCTCACCGGGTCGGCCGGCTGGAGCACGCAGCAGTACCGCCGGTGGCTCGCCGGCGCGATGGAGAGCCTTCTCGGGACGACCACTTCACGTTGCGGAGAGGCAGACTGATGAGACCTGACGGGGGAGCCCCTGCGGACACCCGCACGATGGGCATCGTGCACAGCGCGTTGCGACGCGATCTCGAGCGGACGCGGGTGGCCCTGACCACCGCGCCGTACCCCGACGGGGCGCGGCGCCGGGCGATCGGGGACCACCTGCTGGCGATGCTGCACTTCCTGCACGTGCACCACCACGGTGAGGACGCCGGCCTGTGGCCGATGGTCCAGCGCAAGGACCCGTCCACGGTGCCGCTCCTCGAGCGCATGGAGCGCGACCACGAGCAGATCGCCCCGGCGATCTCCGCCCTCGAGGAGGCCGCCGACGCGCTACGGCAGCGGTGCGCTGGACCGGGAGCCGCTGCTCTCCGCGCTGGCCGCCCTGACCGAGGTGCTCCTCCCCCACCTCGAGCGCGAGGAGACCGAGGCCATGCCCGTGGTCTCGGCCACCCTCACCCGGCGTGACTGGGATGCCTACGAGCAGGACCACGCCATCAAGGTCAAGAGCTTCGTCGAGCTCGGCGACGAGGGACAGTGGGTGCTCGACGGTCTGGGCGAGGAGGATCGCCAGGTGATGCTGGCCCTGGTGCCGGCGCTTCCCCGGTTCATCGTGCTGTACGGCTTCGCCCGCCGCTACCGCCGCAAGACCACCCTGCTGTGGGGAGACGGACCCGCGTCGCGGATCCCGTCACTGAGCCTCGGCTCGCTGCGGGACCTGCCGTGAGATCGGTCGGCCGCGAGGGGTCGGTGGAGGACGCTCGTCGACGCCACGCCGGAGCAGGTATGGGCGGTCCTGACCGACGTCACCCGGGTCGGCGAGTGGAGCCACGAGTGCCGGGAGACGGTCTGGCTCGGAGGCGGGCCGGCCCGCCCTGTGGTGGGAGCCCGGTTCCGGGGCCGGAACAGGGTCGGTCTGGTGCGCTGGGGGCGCGCCTGCGAGATCACCGTCGCGGACCCTCCGCACCGCTTCGCCTACCGCACCGGCGGCGGATGGGTCGGGGACTCCACCGAGTGGAGCTTCGACCTCGAACCGGTGGGGTCGGGCACCCGGATCGTCCAGTCCTTCCGGGTGCTCTCGCTCCCCCGGTGGGCCGACCTCGTCATCTGCCTTCTGGTCCCCGAGCACCAGGACCGTCGCGCTGCCCTGGCCGACGACCTCGTGCGCCTGGGTCGGCTGGCGGGAGAGCTGCGCACGCACCCCTGAGCCTCGGCGGACTGACGTGCGACGAGCGAATCCGCTCAGGCGCCCTGCACGCAGGCGTCCTGGGCGACACCGTCGGCCGCGTGGTCGAGCGTCCCGTCGGGACCGGTGCCCACGCCGTCGCCCGGGTCGGCGAAGGACCGGGACAGTCGACGGTACGAGCGGCTGCGCATCGCGAGCAGCGTCGTCAGCAGCCCCACGACGCCGGTGACCACGAAGACCAGCGCCAGCCCGCGATCGACGCCGGTGCCGAACCACGGCCCGAGGGTGTCGGCGCCCCATCCGTCGGTCATGAACGGGATGACCAGGAACTGGGCGATCGGACCCATCAGGAAGGCGGTCAGTGGCGAGGCGGCCTGCTCGACGCTCTGCGCGAAGCCGAACACCCGGCCCTGTCGCTCGAACGGCACGACCTTCTGCAGCACGGTCTGCTCAGCTGCTTCCGCGAACGGCATCATCAGCATGAACACCGCCATCCCGGCGGCGAGCAGCACGATGGAGCTGCGCACCGGGAACAGCGCGGTGACCGTCCAGAGCAGCAGGTTGACCAGCAGCAAGGTGCGCACCGGGTTGCTGCCGAGCCCGACGCGGGCGACCACCAGGCCGCCGACGATCACGAAGGCGCTGAGCACTCCCCACAGCAGTCCCCAGACCTGCACAGACACCAGGGACAGACCGTAGGCGTCCATGAGCGCCATGAACGAGCCGCCCAGGAAGTTGTTGAAGCACGAGAACGCGATCAGTGCAACCAGCCCTGGCACGCCCCGGACCAGCCGGACCGTGCCACGCAGGTCGACGCCGGCACCGTCCTCGGATCGCGCCAGCCGCACCGGCCGGGGCTCCGGGAAGCGCACCGACCCAAGGTGCAGCAACGCGAGTGCCAGCACTCCGATGGCCAGCAGCAGCACGTAGTACATACCTCCGGCGGCGACCAGGAGGCCGCTGATCACCGACGTCACCAGGAACGACACCCCGGTGGCGGTGCCCACCAGCCCGTTCGCCTTGTCGCGACGGTCCTCGGGGATGAGCAGGGTCACCAGAGTGGGCATCGCGATGGTGCGCAAGTTGCCGGTGACCACCCCGAGCATCAGCAGCACGACGAACACCCACAGCCGCACGCTTCCCGGGTCGCGGAACGTGGCGTCCGGGGCCGTCAGGTAGATCGCCAGGCAGCAGGCGTACAGCAGCAGCGAGACGGCCGCCGACCACTGCATCACGGTCTTCTTGCGGTGATGGTCGACGAGGCTGCCGAACCAGATGCCGGTGCCGGCGATGGACACCAGGAAGATCCCGGAGATCAGTCCGGTGGCGAACACCGAGCGGGTCTCGAGGTACACCCAGAACGTGACCGCGAACCAGACGGTGAAGTTGATGACCGAGACGACGAGGGTGCTCAGCAGCAGGTGCAGGAACGTCCGCTGCGTGCCCGTCCGCAGGTCCAGTGCGGTCGCGGTCCTCGTCATGGCCCCTCCTCGGCGCTGGCACCTGCGTCGGTCCCCATCGTGCAAGCTCGAGCCGACTTGAGGTCAACTGCCACTTAGCCTGCACGCGTCAAGAAGGAAGACCCCTCCCACTGACGGAACTCATCGGCGGATGCGTGGTCAGTCGAAGATGCCGGAGTACGCGTTGAGCGCCGGCTGGCCGCCGAGGTGGGCGTAGAGGACGGTGGAGTCCTTGGGGATCTCCCCCGCGCTGACGAGGTCGATGAGTCCCGCCATCGACTTTCCCTCGTACACGGGGTCGATGATCATGCCCTCCAGCGAGCCGCTCAGCCTGATCGCTTCGATGGTCGACTCGACGGGGATCCCGTAGAGGTCTCCGGCCCAGCCCTCCAGGACGGTGATCTCGTCGTCACGGAGGTCGCGGCCGAGCTCGATGAGCTCCGCCGTGTGACGAGCGATGCGAGCCACCTGGTCACGGGTCTTGTCGAGCGTCGCGGACGCGTCGATGCCGAGCACCCGGCGTGGGCGGCCGTCGGCGGTGTCCTGCAGGGCTGCGAAACCGGCGATCATGCCCGCGTGCGTGGAACCGGTCACCGTGCAGACGACGATCGTGTCGAAGAAGACCCCGAGCTGCTTCTCCTGCTCGGCGACCTCGAACGCCCAGTTGGCGAAACCAAGCCCTCCGAGCGGATGCTCGGACGCGCCGGCCGGGATGCCGTACGGCGTCCCGCCGGCCTCCTCGACCTCACGCAGGGCCTCCTCCCACGAGCTGCGGATGCCGATGTCGAAGCCGGCCGGGTCGAGCCGCACGTCGGCGCCCATGATGCGCGACAGCAGGATGTTGCCGACCTTGTCGTTGACGGGGTCGTCCCAGTCGACCCACCTCTCCTGGACCAGCCGGCACTTCAGGCCCAGCTTCGCCGCGACGGCCGCGACCTGGCGAGTGTGGTTCGACTGGACACCGCCGATCGAGACCAACGTGTCGGCTCCCTTGGCCAGCGCGTCGGGGACGAGGTATTCGAGCTTGCGGGTCTTGTTCCCACCGAAGGCGAGCCCCGAGCTGCAGTCCTCGCGCTTGGCCCAGACGGTCGCCCCGGCGAGGTGCTTCGTGAGCCGGTCCAGCGGGTGGACGGGACTCGGCCCGAACGTGAGCGGGTAGCGCGGGAAGTCGTGCAGCTTCATCGTGCTCCTGTCTTGTCTCCCTCGAACCGCTCGATGACACCGATGATCTCCGGGCGCAGCCTCTCGGCCGGGATGACCGCGTCGACCGACCCGACCTCGACGGCGCGGTGGATGTTGTGGATCGAGTCGAACTCCGCCGCCACCTCGCTGATCTTCTCCGCCCTGGTCGCCGCCCGAAGCTCGGCCTGCTCGACGACGAGCCTGCTCCGCTCGGAGCCGGACGCCTCGCCGATGCGGGCCTCGAGCTCGCGCACGGCAGGGCTCGCGGCGGTGCGCTTCTCGACCTCACCGGTGAACACGACGGCCGCCGCGGGTGCCCCGCCGATGACCGAGGCGAAGGAGCCTTCGAGGGCCAGCACGGTCATGTTGGGGTTGAGCGCCTTGGAGAACACCACGAACGCGCCGCCGTGGTAGCGCGAGATGACGCAGAAAACGATCGGTCCGCGGAAGTTGACGATCGCGCGGCCGATCTCCGCGCCGTACTCCAGCTGCAGGTTGCGCATCGAGTCCGGCGACCCGTCGAAGCCGGAGAGGTTCGCCAGCACGACGAGTGGCCGGTTCCCGCTGGCGGCGTTGATCGCGCGGGCCGCCTTCTTCGACGACCGCGGGAACAGCGTCCCGGCGGTGTACGTGTCGGGGCCGTCGGTCGGTGGGAAGCCCCGCCGGCGGACCGGCCGCGACTCGATGCCGAGCAGGCAGACCGGGTAGCCGCCGAGGTGCGCGTCCTGGACGACCGCGGTGTCCGCGTCGGCCATGCCGGCCCAGCGCTCGAGCGTCGCGTGGTCCTGGTCGGCGACCGCCCGCATGACCGTGCGGATGTCGAACGCCTTCTTCCGGTCCGGGTTGGTCTGCGGCGGAGAAGATCTCCCCGACCGTGCGGAAGTCGCTGTCCGCCACGTCGTGCGGGAACGACGAGATGTCGCGGTCCACCGGGTCGGTGGTGGCCACGCGGCGCGGCCCCGCCTCGCCGGGTACGACGTACGTGTGCTCGTAGTGGGCCAGCAGGACCTCGAAGGCGCCGGCGAGGTTGGGTGCCCAGTACTGCGCCTGGCCGTTGGGCCCCATCACGCGGTCGTAGCCGCCGATGCCGTAGTTGTCCTCCGCCGACACACCGCCGGAGAAGTCCAGCGACTGCTTGCCGGTGAGCACCATGGCGCTGTCCGGCGTCATCACGAGGATGCCCTTGGTGTGCATCAGCATCGTGGCCTCGGCGTTCCAGTACGGCTGGGCCCCGACGTTGATGCCGGCGACGACCACGTTGATCTCGCCGCCCTGCTGCGTGAACTCCACGATGCGTCGCAGTGCCGCGGCGACCCAGTCCATGTTCTCGGTCCCGGAGTCCATCGAGATCCGGGCACCCGCGGACAGGGCGAACCACTCCACCGGGACCTGCAGGCGCTCCGCGAGGTCGAGGGCGGCGATGATCCGCAGGCACTCCTGCTCGGAGACCGAGCCCAGGGACTTCGTGGGGTCGCCGCAGAGCACCACGCGGGTGACGCCCTCGGGGTGCAGCCGCGTCGGCGTGGTGACGACGGCGACGATGATGCCGGCCTTGTTGAGACCGCGGGGACGGTCGACCGGCACCAGGACACCGGTGTCGTCGAGGTCGTGCTCGACCAGCGTCCCGCCGGGGCCGGTGAGCACCGCTGCCAGCTCGTAGGGGTAGACCAGGCCGCGGCGGCGGGAGCGGACGACCTTGGCCGCGTAGTCGTCGAGGGGGCGGAGCAGCTCGGTCGGCGGCTCCTCGACCGCCGACGCCACGCCCGCCCCGGGCTGCGCGCCGAAGCGCACGGCCACCGGGACCGGGACACTGCCCGGGACCGCCACCCGGCCCTGGGCGAGCACCTCCTCGATGCCGGCGCCGTCGGTGAGCGGCCGGATCTTGTTGCCGAGGGCGGCCAGGCCGCTCTCGTCGATCTCGACCACCGGCCAGACGTGCACCCACACGTGGTTCATGTCCAGCTTCGCGCCCGCGGCGCCGCGGGCCACCCGGGCCCGCCGGATCGCCTCGAGGCAGCTCTCCACGGCCCGCTCCGCGTGCGGAAGCGCGGTGACCCTCCCGTCCTCGTCGCGGACGACGGCGAGCTGGCGCACCTGGGCCAGCGCCACCAGCCGCCGGTCCGCGGGGTTCTCCCGCGCGACGCACTCGTAGAGCAGGACGTCCTCCGGCGCCTCGATCCGGGTCACGTGGAAGTTGCGGAGCCGCCACAGGTTCAGGCGCCGGCCGACCATCGGGTGGACGCCCCGGGTGAGGTCGTCCTCGGCCACGCCGCCGTCGTCGGCGGGACGGAAGGCGTAGTAGCCGACCGGCCGGCTCGCCGCCGGCGCAGACCGCGACGGAGACCCGGCGTACGTCGCGGGCGAACGGCAGCGCCTCGACCAGCGGGCGGAGCTGCTCGCTCGCGTCGTCCGCCGACTCCGGCGCGTCGGGCCAGTGCAGGTAGAGGTCGACCACCGCCTCCTCGCCCGTCGCGACGCCCCGCGACGTGCTCGCCGACCGAGGACGCCAGCCCACCCGACGCGTCGGCCAGCTCGGCCACCGTGCCCACCGTCGACACCAGGCGCGTCGGCCGCTCGTCGAGCATGTAGTCGGCGACCACGAACGGGCGGTCGCCGGACTCGACCGACTCCAGGTCGTGGAGGTCGTACTCGCGGTAGTGCCGCCGCGCCAGCACCTCCAGCATCGGCTCCCGGTCCGGTACGCCGTCCTCGAGCCGCTCGGCCAGGAAGCGGACGATCTGCTCCGGGATCGCGGCCAGCGCCTCGATCCGGTCCGCCCGGTCCGCCAGGCCGCCGTTCGCGGCCAGCGCGACGAGCTCGTCGCGCACCCCGGCGAGGACGTCGGCGCGGTCCGCGTCCACGGCCGGCTGGTCGAACCAGCGGAACCGGACGCTGCGGGCCAGGTCCCCGATCACCGGGAACCGCAGCTGGGTGGCCCGGCCGAGCCGTTCCAGCAGCTGCCGGGCCCGGCCCGCGAGCTCGCCGGTCGGCGGCGGCTCGTCGATCCAGCGCCCGAGCACCGCGGAGGCCAGCGCGACCTCGGGAGCCGAGCGCTGCTGGGCCAGGAAGATCCGGAAGACGCTCTCCTCCAGGGCGGGGGTGCGCTCGAGGTCCTCGACGCCGTAGTGGTGCAGCACCCGCAGGAGCCGGTCGCGGAACTGCTCGGGCAGGCCACCGCGCTCCACGTCGAGGCTCTGCAGGAAGGTGTGGAAGTGCTCGCGCGAGCTGTGCACCCGCAGCTCGGTGTGCCGCTCCTCGTCGGCGGGCAGGTTGCGGCTCAGCTCGGCCAGGTCGGCGAAGGTGCCGAGCAGGGCCATCTCGTCGGCGCAGGACGGAGACGCCCTCGGCCCGGAGCTCCTCGCGGACGGCGAGGTAGTCCGTCAGCGCGGCGTCCTGGTCCTCCGGCGGCACGTCGTACCCGAGCACGACGGCCGCGAGGGCCGCGCGGGCCCGGGCGGCCCGGACGGCGGCCGACTGACCGTCCTCCGGGGCGGGGAGGTCGAGCGACGGGCCGTCGCGGTCGCCACGGCGGCCTCCTCGGCCCCGTCCCCGATCGGCTCCAGCTTGACCAGCGCGGTGCCCGTCTCGACCTGGCTGCCGGTGATCACCACCAGCTCCTTGACCCGGGCCGGGAACGGCGCGTACAGCACCGTCTCCATCTTCATCGACTCGAGCACGAGGACCGGTGCACCCGCCTCGACCTCCTCGCCGACGCCCACGGGCGTGGCGACGACCAGCGCCGGCGCCGGGGAGCGGAGCACGCCGCCCTCGTCCCGGCTGACCCGGTGCACCACCCCGTCGACCTCGACCAGGGTGCTGGGGCCGTGGGTGGCGGTGACGAGGTGGTACCGGCGCCCGCCGACGTCGAGCCGCCGGTGGAACTCGTCGATGCGCTCCAGCCCCACGTCGACGGTCTGCTCCGTGCCGCCGGAGGCGACGGTCACGCGGTAGCGGGACGGCCCGGTGTTGACCGTCGACACCTGGTACGTCGTCCCCCGGAGCTTGAGCTCGACCGGACGACCCGCCTGGTGCTGGGCCTGCGGACGGCCGCCGTGGGCGGTCTCGAGCAGCCGGGCGACCTCGATCTGGAGCTCGTCGGTGTAGGCCTCGATCGCGGCCGCGACGATGGCGATCCCGGCGTGCTTGTGGGCGACCAGCCTGCCTTCGCCGCGGACCCGGTCGATCCAGCTGGTGTCGGCCCAGCCGCCCGTGCCGTCGACGACCTCCGGCTGGTCGAGCAGGTCGAGCACGAAGCTCTTGTTGCAGGTGCCGCCCTCGATCACCACGGTCGTCTCGGTCATCGCCCGGCGCAGCCGGGCGAGGGCCTCCTCGCGGGTGGGGCCGTAGGCGATGATCTTCGCGATCATCGAGTCGAAGTCGGGCGGGATCGTGTCGCCCTCGGTGACGCCCGTGTCGACCCGGATGCCCGGTCCCGTCGGCAGCTCGAGCCGGACGATGCGCCCCGGGGCCGGCGCGAAGTCGCGGTCGGGGTCCTCGGCGTTCAGGCGCGCCTCGACGGCGTGCCCCGCCTCGGTCGGCCGCTCGCCCTCGAGCCGGCCGCCGCCGGCGACGTGGATCTGCGCCTTGACGAGGTCGACGTCGGTGGTGGCCTCGGTGATCGAGTGCTCGACCTGCAACCGGGTGTTGACCTCGAGGAACGCGAAGCTCTTCTCCTCGGGGTGGTAGAGGAACTCCACCGTGCCCGCTCCGACGTACCCGACCGCGAGCGCCAGACGCTCCGCCGCGGCCTTCAGCTCGTCGGTCTGCGTCGGGCGAGAGCAGCGGCGACGACGACTCCTCGATCACCTTCTGGTTGCGGCGCTGGATCGAGCAGTCGCGCACGCCGATCGCCCAGGCGGTGCCGTGGCTGTCGGCGATCAGCTGCACCTCGACGTGCCGGGCGCCGGTCACCAGGCGCTCGAGGAAGACCGTGCCGTTGCCGAACGCGCGCAGTGCCTCGTCGCTGGTGCGCTGGTAGGCGTCCTCGAGGTCGGCGGCGGACGCCACCATCCGGATGCCGCGGCCGCCGCCTCCGGCGGTCGCCTTGAGCATCAGCGGGTAGCCGATGTCCGCGGCGGCCGCCAGCGCTCCCTCGAGGGTCTCGACGGCACCCCGGCTCCACGGAGCCACGGGCACGCCCACCTCCTCGGCGATCAGCTTCGAGCCGATCTTGTCGCCGAGCTTGCGCATCGCCTCGGCGCTGGGACCGATGAAGGTGACCCCGAGCCGGTCACACAGGTCGACGAACGACGGGTCCTCGGCCACGAAGCCCCAGCCCGGCCACACCGCGTCTGCACCGGTGTCGACCAGGGCCCGCTCGAGAGCCGCCGGGTCGATGTAGGGACGCGCCGCTGCGGGGCCCAGGTTGTAGGAGAGGTCGGCCTCGCGCACGAACGTCGCACGGCTCTCCCCCTCGGTGTGCAGCGCGACCGTCTGGATCGGGCCGGAGCCCGCCGCGTTGATCTCCCTGCACCGCGTGGATCAGCCGCATCGCGGCCTCACCGCGGTTCACGATCGCGATACGTGTGAACGCCACCAAGACCTCCGTCGGACGACCGTCGGGAACTTCCCGGGGCGTCCACGGAAAACCTGTCACGAGAACCGGGTTACGGGCCAGTCACATCGCCCCGACGCGCCCGACCACGCCCGAGGTTGCACGTGCGCGTCACCCAGGCGACCGGCGCCCGCGGGCACGTCCAGGCCGGCCGACGTGCGGCCGGCCCGGACGTCCGGGTCAGGCCAGGTCGAACCGATCGAGGTTCATGACCTTGTCCCACGCCCGCACGAAGTCGCGGACGAACTTCTCCTTCGAGTCGTCGGTCGCGTAGACCTCCGCGATCGCTCGGAGCTGTGAGTTGGAACCGAAGACGAGGTCGACAGCGGTGGCGGTCCACTTGATCTCGCCCGTGCCGCGGTCCGTGCCCTCGAACACGTTCTCGGCCGAGGCGGAGGCCTTCCATTCCGTGCTCCCGTCGAGCAGGTTCACGAAGAAGTCGTTGGTCAACGTCTCGGGCCGGTCGGTGAAGACGCCGTGTCGGGCTCGCCCGACGTTGGCGTTCAGCGCCCGCATGCCGCCGACCAGAACCGTGAGCTCGGGAGCAGTCAGCGTCAACAGGTTGGCCCGGTCCAGGAGGCGGACCTCCGCGGGCAGCTTCTCTCCGTCCCGGAGGTAGTTGCGGAAGCCGTCGGCGGTCGGTTCGAGCACCCCGAACGCCTCCACGTCGGTCTCCTCCTGGGAGGCGTCCGTGCGCCCCGGCACGAACGGGACGGTGATGTCGTGGCCGGCGTCCTTCGCCGCCTGCTCGACGGCCGCGCAGCCGCCCAGGACGATCAGGTCCGCGAGTGAGACCTTCGTCCCGCCGGACTGCGAGCGCGTTGAAGTCCTGCTGGACCTGCTCGAGGGTCTGCAGCACCTTGCTCAGCTCGGCCGGGTCGTTGACCTCCCAGTCCCGTTGCGGCGCAAGGCGGATCCGCGCACCGTTGGCCCCGCCACGCTTGTCGGTGCCGCGGAAGCTGGCCGCCGACGCCCACGCCGTGGAGACCAGCTGGGAGATGGACAGTCCCGATCCGAGGACCTTCTCCTTGAGCGCGGCGATGTCCTCGTCCCCGATCAGGTCGTGATCCACGGCCGGAACGGGGTCCTGCCACAGCTGCGGCTCCGGAACCCACGGGCCGAGATAGCGGGAGACGGGTCCCATGTCGCGGTGAAGCAGCTTGTACCACGCCTTGGCGAACGCGTCCGCGAGCTGGTCCGGGTTCTCCAGGAAGCGCCGGGAGATCGGCTCGTAGATCGGGTCCAGGCGCAGCGCGAGGTCCGTCGTCAGCATCATCGGGGCGTGCCTGACCGAGGGGTCGTGCGCGTCGGGCACGGCGTCCGCTCCGGCCCCGTCCTTCGGCTTCCACTGCTTCGCGCCGGCGGGGCTCTCGGCCAGCTCCCACTCGTAGCCGAACAGCGTCTCGAAGAAGCTGTTGTCCCACGTGGTCGGGGTGGGTGTCCACGCACCCTCGAGCCCGCTGGTGATCGCGTCCTTGCCCTTGCCGCTGCCGAAGGTGCTCCTCCAGCCGAGGCCCTGCTCCTCGAGGGGAGCGCCCTCGGGCTCGGGGCCGACGTACTCGGCCGGGGCGGCACCGTGCGTCTTGCCGAACGTGTGGCCACCGGCGATGAGCGCGACCGTCTCCTCGTCGTTCATCGCCATCCGGCGGAAGGTCTCCCGGATGTCCCGGGCGGCGGCGAGCGGATCCGGGTTGCCGTTGGGCCCCTCCGGGTTCACGTAGATCAGGCCCATCTGCACGGCGCCGAACGGGCCGGCGAGCTCCCGGTCGCCGCTGTAGCGCTCGTCTCCGAGCCAGGTGTCCTCCGGCCCCCAGAAGATCTCCTCGGGCTCCCAGACGTCCTCGCGCCCGAAGCCGAAGCCGAAGGTCTTGAAGCCCATCGACTCCAGGGCACAGTTGGCCGGCGAACACCAGGAGGTCGGCCCAGGAGATCTTCCGGCCGTACTTCTGCTTGACCGGCCACAGCAGCCGGCGGGCCTTGTCGAGGCTCGCGTTGTCGGGCCAGCTGTTGAGGGGGGCGAAGCGCTGGGCGCCGTCGCCGGCACCGCCCCGGCCGTCCTCGATGCGGTAGGTGCCGGCGGCGTGCCAGCTCAGCCGGATGAAGAGCGGCCCGTAGTGGCCGTAGTCGGCCGGCCACCAGTCCTGCGACGTCGTCATCACCTCGAAGACGTCCCGCTTCAGCGCGTCGACGTCGAGGGTCTTGAACTCCGTCTGCGTAGTTGTAGTCCTCGCCCATCGGGTTGGCCCGGGGCGAGTGCTGATGGAGGACCTGCAGGTTGAGCTGGTTGGGCCACCAGTCCTGGTTCGTCCTGGGCCGACCCGACTTGGGAGTCGGGGAGGGGATTACCGGGTTCTCGCTTTCGCTGCCGCGCTCAGACACGTCGGTCCTTCTCCTCATCTCGCTGTTTGCTTCTGATGGCTGGTTGCTCTCGAGCGTGGTCGTCAGCATCCACGCCATGTTGCTCTGCCGTGTCGATCGCCGGCGTCTGCGACGGCACACTCGGGACACAGGCCCAGTAGGTCACCTCGGCCTCGTCGATCGCGAAGCCGTGGTCGTCGGACGCGGTCAAGCACGGTGCGGTGCCGACCGCGCAGTCCACGTCGGCGATCGCACCGCACGACCGGCACACGACGTGGTGGTGGTTGTCCCCCACCCGCGCCTCGTAGCGCGCCACCGAGCCCGACGGCTGGATGCGCCGCAGCAGACCGGCAGCGGTCAGCGCGCGCAGCACGTCGTAGACGGCCTGGTGGGACACCTCGCCGAGATTCTCCCGCACGACACGGATGATCGAGTCCGTGTCGGCGTGCGGATGATCGTGCACCGCGGACAGCACCGCCACCCGAGGCCGCGTCACCCGCAGAGCCGCCCCACGCAACATGCGCTCGAAGTCGGACGTGCTGGGCACGCTCCGGCAGTATCGACCTTTCTCTGGAACCAGTAAAGATCAGGTATGGACGCCCGGTCCCAGGACCTCGGCTTGGCGAAACCGTGCGGTCATGGCGAGCCCCGGGTTGTCTTGCCCCGGCGCGCAAGAGATGTCTCAGTCCTCCGAGAGCCTGATCTCGACCATCAGCTCATCGGCGAGCCCCTCGAGCATCGACCCCAGCGCCTCAGTGCTCGTCGTCGGCGGGGCGGCGAGCACCGCGCGGGCCTCGAAGAGCGTCCCGCCGGCCATGGGGGCGTCGCGGACGTCGGTGGTGAGCTCTTCGATGCTGACGCCACAGGCGGCGAGGGAAGCGGAGACCTCCGCCACGATGCCGGGATGGTCGGCCCCGAGCAGCTCGAGATGAAGGCGCAGAGACTCGCGCTGAACGGGTTCGTCTGTTCGCTCGAGGGCTACCTGCAAACCCTGGGCCTCCAGTGCCGTGAGGTCCGCAGCCAGCGCGTCGAGCCGTTCGTCGGCGACGGCCACCAGCACGATCCCGGCGAACTTGCCCGCCAGCCGAGACATCTGGCTGCGTTCCCAGCTCGCGCCGTGCGCATTGATCGGGGCCGAGAGGGCTGACACAAGACCTGGCCGGTCATCGCCGATCACTGTGAGGATGAAGGTGGCCATTCACGCAGGCTACGAGACCGATGGCACGGAAGTCTCGAACCGCGAAGGAGGATGCCTGGGCCTTGGCGTCCTCGATCCGTCCGATCAGGCCGCTGACGGGCCACCGCGTCAGGCCCGCGCGACCGTCGTACTCATGACGCAGTTGTTCTTCCCCTTGGGCCGGTCGTAGGTGAACCCGGCGTCCTCGAACATCTGCCGAGTGCCGTTGTAGAGGAAGGACGCCGAGGTCTTCTTGCCGGCCGTGTCCTGGGGGTAGGCGGCGGTTGCTCCTGTCGACGAAGAAGCAGGTGAGGCGGTAGTCGGGCAGGCGGGTGAGCCCCTGTTCGTACTCCTTTCGGTGATAGATGTTCGGCAGCTCCTCCGGGGTGCCGTACTCGCACCAGGCGACGGTGCGGTCGCCGTCGAAGACAAGGGCGGCGTGGTCTGGTGCCCTCCTCGACGCACCGTTTCTTGAGGGCGCGGTTGCCCTCGGCGGTGTGGTCCTTCTCGGCATAGGCGGTGATGAACCAGGTGCACCAGCCGCCGTTCCAGACGCCGTTGTGGCGCTCGGCGAGGTCGGCGAAGGCGTCCCAGGTGTCGGGTGTGAGCGCCTTGATCGTGTAGCCGTCGTGGTCAGCCATGGCGGCACATTAGGCCTGGTTCCGGACGGACGGCGTCCTGAATCGGCCGTGACCGGCGGGCAGCCACCAGGCGCATCATGTGACCGAGGCCGTCGCTCCGCGCCCGCGGCGGTCGCCCGCTTTGAGTACCGATGAACCCGGAGGAGCGCATGAGCGGAGAGCCGACCCGCGTGGACTTCGGCAGCACCGGGGGTCTCATCGTCGCCGCCTACCGATGGGAGCCTTCGGGCGACCCGCGAGCCGTCGTGCAGATCACCCACGGTGGCGGTGAGCACGCCCTGCGATACGCCCATCTCGCCCAAGCACTCAACGATGAGGGGTACGTCGTCTACGCGCAGGACCATCGCGGCCACGGAAGCACCGCGGCCTCTGTCACCGAGCTCGGCCGCCTCGGCGACGACGGCTGGGCCGAGCTGGTCTGGGACGTGTCAGTTCTGGATGGTGAACCTGAACGCGAACAGAGTGCCTTTTGCGTTGCGCGCGTGCAGGTGCATCACACCCCGGGAACGGGAGTAGCTTCCCGTGCCGCCTGTGATGGCGAACACCGAGTCTCGGGTGTCGTAGAACGGACCCTCGACGACCAGGGACCCCTTCGCGAGCCAAGTCGTGAAGGAGCACTGCCAGGCCTTCCCGACGACCGTCCGGATGCAGGATCCCTGATCGCGACCCACCTTGGTCGAGTTGGTCCTGTTGTACACCGGATTGGCGAAGGCGAGCAGGTCGCCGCGGCTGTCGCCCGTTGGCCCGAGGTCGACGACGGTGTCTGTGACAGCACGCTCAACCACTGTGATCTGGGGTGCCGCCTGGTTGGTCCGCGTCGTAGCACCGCTCTGGACGTGCCCGTCTTGGTTTGCCTGTGCCGCAGTGACAGCGAGCCCGGCCGCGGCGACGACCGCCGCCGAGGTGCTCGCGAATAGGGCTGTCCCGCGCATCTGACTCTCCCGCCTGTTCTGCGGACACGCCCTACCGCTCCGCGACCAGCCACCCGGGTGCCGACCCCTGGCCAGCCAGCAGGGAGACGTTCAGCTCTTCCCTGCGCCACGCTCCCGGAGCTGCGTCTTGGCTCATCGCCATCTCCCGGATGTCCACCGCAGCGCGGCGTCCGCGGCCCGCCTCGACCCCCTCGCCACACCGGCAGGAGTTGCCCTGTCGCGCGACTGCCTTCACGCTAACGCCAGCCGCGGTGGTCGAACAGGACCACAAAGATGCTTGAATCGGGCCTTTCCGCACTGAGGGCACGAGCGGCTCCCCCGGCCCGCTCCCTTGCGGCGGCGGACGCGTTACGACGACGGGTCAGCGGATGCGTCAGGCCGGACCAGTCCCGACTCGTAGGCGACGACCACCACCTGGGTCCGGTCCCGCAGGCCGAGCTTGCGCAGGATGCTGGCAACGTGCGTCCTGACGGTCCATTCGCTGATGACCAGCCGGCCCGCAATCTCGGCGTTCGACATCCCCGTCGCGATCGCCCGGCCACGTCGAGCTTCCCGGGAGGTCAGCGCCGCGAGGTCTTCGGGGGCGGGAACCGGCGCCCCACTGGCACGGCGCCGCTCCGCCTCGGCAAGCAGGGCGGTCGCCTCGGACAACCGCTGCGCCAGGTCGCGGTTGTCGCCCGACAGCCGCTGGAGCTGTCCGGACCGCTGCCCTACCGCAAGTCCCATCAGCCACGCCGACCCGAACACGATCGCCATGAAGGCACCGTCGCCCTGCTCCCGGCCCAGCTGCTGGCGGGCATCGGCTGCGGCGTCGTACGGGTGTCGCGAGCTCTGCCGCTCACCCGCGGTGTGAAAACGCACGGCTCGCCGCGACCGAGACGCTCGGGCGCGATCGTCGTGTTGATCCCGACCATGCCGACCTCCAGCTGGTCGGCGACGTCCCGGGGCCCTGGTCTCGTCGCGCCGTCCTGCCGCGTCCCGCCCTGTCTCACCCGAACGAGCAGCGCGGTAGCTCTGCTGGCCGCATGTTCGGCCGCACCGAACCACGGCAGAGATCCCCTTCCGTGCCGGAATGCGGGCCCCTGAACCGCGAGCAACACGAAACCACCCCCGCGACGCAGCACCGGAAGCGCATCCAGACGCTGGAGCGACTCGGGGCTGAAGCCGTCCGAGGCGGCGCGGGTGAGGAACAAGGCATCCCCGGAGAACAGGTAGCCCGTGAGGTCCCGCTGCCACGCCGGGTTCAGGGCCCGGGCCACCGGCGTGCCGTCGGGACGGAGCGGCATCGCGTCCCCGTCGTACGACAGGCCGCTCAGGTCGACCAGGACCCGGCAGCCGCGATGCCGGTTGCGTTGCAGCACGTCGGTCAGGATCAGCACGTCTGGGGAGTCGGCGGTGACACACCTGCTCGAGGACACCGTGCGAGCCACGTCCTGCGCGGGGAAGGGCGTCCCGACCGAGGCCGTGGCCGCGACATGCCCACGGCGGCGACGACGGCCAGTGCTCCGGCGAAGAGCAGGGTACCGACGGCGTCGGCGGGTCGCCCCTCCTTCGGCCGGGCGCGCAGACGCCGGGTCCATGCCACCCCGCCGGCGACCAGCAGGCCCAGGGCCGGGGCCAGGAAGGCTGCGTAGTAGGAGAAGTACGACGGGCTGGCGAGCAGGATCCCCAGCTGTACGACGAGCAGGGCGATGGCCAGCCGCCCTCGGGAGCTGCCGAGACTCCCCACCACCACGACGGCACCGACCACGGCCGCGGCGACGCACCAGCCGACGAGCGGCCACCAGTAGTGGCCGTGCGGAGAACGGAGACCCAGCGCGCTGACCAGCCGGACGCCGGTGCCCGCCCAGGTTCGGCCGCGACCGAGCTGGTCGAGGACGACCATCCGGAACATCGCGGACGGGGCGAGCAGCCAGAACGGCAGGCAGACCACCGTGGCCGTCAGCGCCGCAGCGGCGGCTACTCGGACGGCCGCCTGCCGACATCTCGTCACCAAGACCCACAGCACCACCACGACGGCCGGCGCGACCGCCCACACCTTGACGGCCACGGCGAAGCCGAGCGCGCATGCCGGCCAGCACCTGTCCTCGTCGTGTCGGGGGACGTCCTCCGCTGAGAACGGTGACGGCGACCAGCAGGCCGAGGCTGACCAGAGGCTCGAGACGCGTCGTCGTCTCCGTCATGGCCGCAGGCGTCCACGCGGCGTAGAAGAGGCCGGCAGCCGTGGCCGCGATCAGGCCGGACCGTCGAGTCGCACACACGACCAGGGCGGCGTTGATCGAACCGACCAGCATCCAGGCCAGCCGGGCGAGCTGGAACCCGAGAGCGTCGTGGGTGAGCCGACCCAGGCCCGCGAACGGAGCCAGGCTGAGCAGGATCCCGGGCGGGTGGACCAGCACGAAGTCCCGGTAGGGCAACCGGCCCCACCACAGCTCGCCGGCCGCCGAGTAGTAGACGCCGTCGTCATAGCCCATCAGGCCCCCGAGCCCGCCGCCACGCAGCACCATCGCCAACCGGACCAGGAACGCGGTCACCGCCACGAGCAGGCACGCCGCGAGACCCAGCCGACGTCGCCCGACCGCGGCCACGACGCGGGGCCACCGAAGGGTGGCGTCCCCGCGACGGGATCGGTTCCCGAAGGAGCAGGACCGTGTCGATCGCCAAGAGAGTGCGCTTTCCACGTCGAAGCGGGCCTGCCCCGGAAGACCAGCGGGGTGTCCAGGCTATCCGTGACCCGCACGGCAGCCGAACCCGTCGACCCCCGGATGACGTGGAGCTTCAACCGGATTGGCCCGAATTTGCTATGTCGGCTCGACGGACGCGCTGCCTAGCGTCCTGCCATGAGGCCGAGGCCTGACGAAAGCTCGCCGGTCCTCTGCGTTGTGCTCACGGGCGGCACCACCGTCGGCGTGAGCGGCACTCACGGTCAGCGGAGAGTCCATGCAACGTCGTACCGGACGACACGACGCACCATCGGCGGTCTCGCCTTCTGACGAGCAACCCGGGGCAGAGGCTGCGCAGGTCCGTCCCGCAGCCCGCCGGCTGCCACCGCTGGCCACCCACCTCCTGGTGGCTGCGCCGGTTCTCGTCGCACTTCTGGTCGTCCTTGTCGGTGGCTACGTCATGCACTGGTCCTGGACCGGCTACCGGGGCGAGGAGGGCCCCCGCAAGCTGTGGGACTGGCTCGAGGTGTCACTCCTCCCGCTGACGCTCGCGCTGACCCCCGTCTGGCTGCAGAGCCGGACCCGGCACCGGCACAGGTGGATGGTGGCCGAGTCCCTCGCTGTGGCCGCCCTGGTTGTGCTCGTCATCGGCGGATACCTGCTCCGGTGGACGTGGACGGGCTTCACCGGGAACACGCTGTGGGACTGGCTCGGGCTCTTCCTGGTGCCGTTCATGCTGCCGGTCGTGTTCCACCTGCTCGGGCAGCAGGATCGGCGGACGAGCACTGGCGAGCCCGGCTCGGCGTCCGGGCCGGGCGCGAGACGGAGCACACCTGCCCACGGAGGTCGCGTCCAGCTCACCGCCGGAGCGGGAGGCGTGGTGGCCGTGGTCTGCGTCATCCTCCTGGCCGCGCAGCTCACGAAGGGCGGGTCCAGCCATGTCGGAGCGGCCGGCGGTCAGCCGTCCGGAGCGGCGACCGCGGCCACCCCCGCAGTGCGGTCGCTCACCGTCGACGGCCGCGATCCCCGCTGGACCGACACCGGGGTCACCGTCAGCGTCGGCGAACGCGTCGAGATCGCCGGGTTCGGGATGGTGCTGCCCAGCCGTCGGCCTGGCTACCGCTACGTGTCACCCACGGGCCTGACCCCGCCTCGCCCCGGCCAGCAGAGCATCACCAGGTCGCCTCAACCACGCTGCCCTCGTCGCAACCGTTGGCGACTCGGTCCGTCGCCCCCCTCTCGCCGGGACTGACCCCTCGGAGGTGATCGCGGTCGGCGAGCACCGGATCCTCACCATCCGGTCGGACGGGGAGCTGTTCCTCGGCGTCAACGACAGCAAGACCTCGGACAACACAGGCTGGTTCGGAGCAAGCATCACCATTCACCGCCGGCGGTGAGCCCAGGTGTTCCTCGATCCCCGCCTGGTCTCTTGCGCCACCACGTGGGTGGTGCTATTTGTTAGGAAAGTTTCCTAACCAGGAGCGCCGATGGAATCTGTGCCGCCGGTCGTCGCCCTCGCCCGGTGTGACTGGGCCACCAACGCCGACCCGGAAGTGAAGGTCGTCCGATGAGGGCGGGCACTCCGCGGCTGCTGCGCGGCATGAACGACCGCGCCGCCCTCGACCTGCTGCTCGAGCACGGGCCCGCTGTCCCGCACCCCGCTCGGCAAGCTGACCGGCCTGTCCAAGCCGACCGCGTCACAGCTGCTCGCCCGGCTGGAGCGCGGCCGGCCTGGTCGTCGCCAGCGGCAGTCAGCGACGGTCGGCCCGGGCCGCACGCCCAGCTCTACGAGATCAACCCCGGCAGCGCGCACGTCGCCGCGCTCGACGTCACGCCGGCCCGGATCCGTGGCGGCGGTGGCCGACCTCACCGGCAAGGTCGTCGGCGAGTACGAGCTGCCGCACCCGGCCGCGGCACCGGGGCACGCGTCGCAGCGCGTCATCGAGGCCGCTCGACGGCGCGCTCGGCGAGCGCCGGGCTCGACCCGGGCCGGCTGCACCGCGTGGTCGATCGGCACCCCGGGCGCGTTCGACCCGACGCACCGGCGGCTGCGCTACGCGCGCCACCTGCCCGGCTGGCACGACCCCGACCTGCTCGCCCGCTGGCCGACGGCGGTCGGCGTGCCGCGTCGAGGTCGAGAACGACGTCAACCTCGCGGCCGTCGCCGAGCAGCGAGGTCGGCCGCGCCGCGGGCATCGACGACTTCGTGCTGCTCTGGGCGCGACGAGGGCATCGGCGCCGCGATCGTCATCGACGGCCGCCTGCACCGCGGCGCCACCGGCGGCGCCGGCGAGGTCGGCTTCCTGCCGCTGCCCGGCACGCCGCTCGTCCGCAACGTCGGCCGCAGCAACGCCGGCGGCTTCCAGGAGCTCGCCGGCGGCAAGCAGGTCCTCGCGCTGGCCCGCGCGCTCGGCCTGCGCGCCGACGCCCCGCAGGCCGCCGTCGCCGCGGCGCTGACCACGCCGGGCGCCGGCGACGCCGCTGCTGGCCGAGCTCGGCGCACCGGCTGGCGCGTCGGGCTCGCCGCGATCGTCGCGGTGCGTCGACCCCGAGCTCGATCGTGCTCGCCGGCGGTGTCATCAGCGCCGGCGGCGAACGGCTCGCGGCCTCGTCCGGGCCGAGCTGGCCGACCTGGCCGTTCCCCGGCCCGCCGTCGAGCTGTCCGCGCGTACCCGAGGACCCGGTCCTGCACCGGCGCCCTGCACTCGGCGCTCGCCGCCACCCGGGACGAGGTCTTCGACACCTTGCAGACCTCGCCCACCCACTCGGTCACCACCTGACCGCCGTCACACAGGAGGAGCCCCATGCCGCATCCGACACCACCGCCACCTGGCGGCAGCGGCGGCCATGCCGTCGCCCTCGCCCTGCGCACGGCGGCCTGCACCGGAGCTCCAGCGCCGGCGGCGCCAACGACGACCCGAACGCCAAGACGCACCATCACCTTCTGGCACGGCTGGAGCGCGCCGAACGAGGTCGCGGCGATCAAGGCCAACATCGACGCCTTCGAGGAGAAGCACCCCAACATCAACGTCAAGGCCGTCGGCAACATCAACGACGACAAGATCAACCAGGCGCTGCGCGCCGGCGGCCCGAACGCGCCCGACGTCGTGTCGTCGTTCACCACCGACAACGTCGGCGAGTTCTGCACCTCGCACGTGTTCGCCGACCTGACGCCGTTCCTGGAGAAGTCCGGCATCGACCCGGACACGACGTTCCCGCAGGCGCTGCTCGACTACACGCAGTACGAGGGCAACCAGTGCACGCTGCCGCTGCTCAGCGACGCCTACGGCCTGTACTACAACAAGGACGCGTTCGAGGCGGCCGGCATCACGCGCGCCGCCGAAGACGCTGTCCGAGTTCGACGCCGACGCGGTCAAGCTGACCAAGACCAACGGCGACTCCTACTCCCAGCTCGGCTTCATGCCGAACTACCACGGCTACGAGTCGACGACCACGCCACTTCGCGGCGCAGTGGGACCCGACGTACTTCGACGCCGACGGCAAGTCCAACCTCGGCCGACCGACCCGGCGCTCGACGCGATGCTCGACCTGGCAGAAGAACCTGGTCGACGCGCTCGGCGGCTACGCCAAGCTGGAGAAGTACCGCGCCACCTTCGGTGACGAGTGCGGCGCCAAGAACCCGTTCATGACCGGCCAGGTCGCGATGGCGCATCGACGGCGAGTGGCGGGTCGGGATGATCGAGGACGCCGAGGTCGAAGCTCGACTACGGCGTCGCGCCGTTCCCGGTCCCCGACGACCAGGCCGACAGCTACGGCAAGGGCTACATCACCGGCACGATCATCGGCATCGCCGAGCACCAGCCAGAAGCAGAACGCCGCCTGGGAGTTCGTCAAGTACCTGACCACCGACACCGACGCCGTGGTGAGCTTCGCCAACGCGATCCACAACGTGCCGTCCACCATGGCGGCGCTGGAGTCGCCCGACGCTCGACCAGGACCCGAGCTTCCAGACCTTCCTCGAGATCGCCCAGAACCCGAACAGCAACACCACCCCGTCCAGCCCGAACGGCGGCGCCTACCAGCTCACCCTGCAGGACGTCGGCTACGCCTACGAGTCCGGGCAAGGTGACCGACCTGCAGGCCGCGGTCTGGCACGAGCCGACGCAGCAGATCGACACCGACATCGCCCAGGCCCAGTGACGTCGACGTGCGACGCATCGAGAGCACGCGGCGCGGCGACGGATCGCCCGGCCTGCGCGGCGCAGGCGCCGCCGGGACGCGCTGCGCAACCTCGCCTTCCTGTCGCCGTGGCTGGTCGGGCTCCGGGTCTGTTCTTCCTCTACCCGCTGGTCGCGACCGTCTACTTCTCGCTTCACGCAGTACGACGGCTTCACCGCGCCGCCGTGGACCGGCCTGAAGAACTGGACCTACGTCTTCACACGACTACCCGTTCTTCTGGCCGGCGCTGCGCAACACCCTCTGGCTGGTCGTCGTGATGGTCACGCTGCGGGTGCTCTTCGGGCTCGGCGTCGGCCTGCTGGTCATCAAGCTCAAGCGCGGCGCGCGGGCTGTTCCGGACGCTGTTCTACCTGCCCTACCTGGCCCCGCCGGTGGCGGCGACGATCGCCTTCGTCTTCCTGCTCAACCCGGGCACCGGCCCGGTCAACGACGATCCTCGGCCGGCTCGGGCTGCCGCAGCCGGGCTGGTTCAACGACCCGGCCTGGTCCAAGCCGGCGCTGACCCTGCTGGCGCTGTGGGGCATCGGCGACCTGATGGTGATCTTCATGGCGTCGCTGCTCGACGTGCCGCGGGAGCAGTACGAGGCCGCGGAGCTCGACGGCGCCGGGCGCGTGGCAGCGGTTCCGCTACGTCACGCTGCCGAACATCCCGCCGATCCTGGTCTTCGCGGCGGTCACCGGCGTGATCCAGACCATGCAGTACTACACCCAGCCGCTGGTCGCCGGGCAGGTCGCCAGCGGGCAGATCGGCGGCTCGGGGCAGCAGTTCGAGCCCGGCTACCCGGACAAGTCGACGCTGACGCTGCCGCAGCTGGTCTACAACCTCGGCTTCCAGCGCTTCGACATCGGTGCGCGCCTGCGTGATCGCGCTGGTGCTGTTCGCGCTCTGCGATGGTGTTCACCGCGCTGCTGCTGCGCCGCGGCACGCGGCTTCCTGGCGAGGAGGACTGAGATGGCAATGACCCTGTCGCACCGCGCGACTGCCACGCCGACTCACCGGCCCGATCGCTCGCCGGCCGGCCGGACGGCGCGACGCTCTGAGTGGATCGCGGTGCACGCGCTGGCGATCGCCGTCGGCGCTGTTCTTCGTGCTGCCGTTCGTGTTCGTCTTCCTCACCGCGGTGATGACCGACCAGCAGGCGCTCACCCGCGACCTGTGGCCGCGACACCTGGCACTGGGAGAACTTCGCGACGGTCTGGCACACCGCCGGGCTTCGCTGACCTGGTGGCGCAACACCCTGCATGTACGCCGTGCTCGGCACCGCGCTGACGCTGGTGTCCAGCATCCCGGTCGCCTACGCCCTGGCCCAGCTTCCGGTTCCGCGGCCGCAACCTGGCGTTGATGGTCGTGATCTCCACGATGATGCTGCCGCCGCAGGTGGTGATCGTGCCGATGTACCTGTTCTGGGCCAAGCAGCTGCACCTGTCCGGGCACGCTGTGGCCGCTGATCATCCCGCTGGCCTTCGGCGACGCGTTCTCGATCTTCCTGCTGCGGCAGTTCCTGCTGACGATCCCGAAGGAGTACGTCGACGCCGCCAAGGTCGACGGCTGCGGCGACCTCCGGGCGCTGCTGCGGGTCGTCGCTGCCGATGGCGCGAGCCGGCCATCGCCGCGGTCGCGCTGTTCCAGTTCTTCTACTGCTGGAACGACTACTTCGGGCCGCAGATCTACGCCAGCGAGAACCCGGCGGCCTGGACGCTCAGCTACGGCCTGGAGTCGTTCAAGGGCGCCCACCACACGCAACTGGAACCTCACCATGGCCGCCACGCTGCTGGTGATGGCGCCGGTGATCATCCTGTTCTTCTTCGCCCAGAAGGCCTTCATCGAAGGCGTCACGCTGACGGGGGTCAAGGGATGAAGCTCGCGGTCGTCGGCGGCGGGTCGACGTACACGCCGGAGCTGGTCGACGGGTTCGCCCGGCTGCAGCGACGCGCTGCCGGTCGACGAGCTCGTCCTCGTCGACCCGGCCGCGGACCGGCTCGAGCTGGTCGGCGGGCTGGCCCGGCGGATCCTCGCCAGCGCAGGGCCATCCCGGCCGGGTCTCACCACGACGACCGACCTCGACGCGGGCGTCGACGGCGCGGACGCCGTGCTGCTCCAGCTGCGGGTCGGCGGCCAGGCCGCCCGCAACGAGGACGAGACCTGGCCGCTGGAGTGCGGCTGCGTCGGGCAGGAGACCACCGGCGCGGGCGGGCTGGCCAAGGCGCTGCGCACGGTGCCGGTCGTGCTCGACATCGCCGAGCGGGTGCGACGGCGCAGCCCGCGACGCCTGGATCGTCGACTTCACCAACCCGGTCGGCATCGTCACCCGGGCGCTGCTGGAGGCCGGGCACCGGGCGGTCGGGCTGTGCAACGTGGCCATCGGCTTCCAGCGCCGGTTCGCCGCGCTGCTGGGCGTCGCGCCGGAGCGGGTGCGCGCTCGACCACGTCGGGCTCAACCACCTGACCTGGGAGCGGCGCGGTCCGCGTCGACGGCGGGGACGTGCTGCCGGAGCTGCTCGCCGAGCACGTCGACGGAGATCGCCGCCGACGTCGAGCTGCCGGCCGAGCTGCTGCGCCGGCTCGGCGTCGTGCCGTCGTACTACCTGCGCTACTTCTACGCGCACGACGAGGTGGTCCGGGAGCTGCGGCCGCAGCCGTCGCGGGCCGCCGAGGTCGCCGAGATCGAGCAGCGAGCTGCTGCGAGCTGTACGCCGACCCGCGCGCTGGACGACCAAGCCCGCGCTGCTCGACGCAGCGCGGCGGCGCGTTCTACTCCGAGGCGGCCGTGGCGCTGTGCGCGTCGCTGCTCGGCCGGCACCGGAGACGGACGTGCAGGTGGTGAACGTGCGCAACGACGGCACGCTGCCGTTCCTGCCGACGACGCGGTCATCGAGGTCCCGGCACGGGTCGGCGGCGGCACGGTGCACGCCGCTGCCGGTCGAGCCGCTCGAGCCGCTGTACGCCGGGCTGGTCGCCGCAGTCACGGCGTACGAGCACCTGGCCCTCGAGGCGGCGCTGCACGGCGGCCGGCACCGGGTCTTCGACGGCGCTGCTCGCGCACCCGCTGGTCGGCCAGGTCGACCTCGCGCGAGCGGCCTGACCGACCGGCTGCTCGCCCACAACCGCGACTACCTGCCGTGGGCGCGATGACGATGCCGGCGGCGTGCTGGCGATCGACGCCGGCAACAGCAAGACCGACGTGGCGCTCGTCGCCGCCGACGGCGACGGTCGCTCGGCTCGCGCGCGGGGACCCGGCTTCGTGCCGCACATCGTCGGGGCCGAGACCGCCGTCGCGGGCTTGCACCTCGCTGGTCGAGCAGGCGGCCGCCGCGGCCGGCCTCGGCGAGCCGCACCGGCATGGTGCGTCACGTCTCCGCCTGCCTCGCCAACGCCGACCTGCCGCGTGGAGCAGCGGCTGCTGGAGGAGGCGGTCGGCGGCGCGCGGCTGGGGCGCGACGAGCGCGGTCGTCAACGACACGTTCGCGCTGCTGCGCGCCGGCCTCGACGAGCCGCACGGGCGTCGCCGTGGTCTGCGGGGCGGGGATCAACTGCGCCGGCGCGCCGCCGGACGGCCGCGACGGCGCGCTTCGCCGCGGTCGGGCACATCTCCGGCGACTGGGGCGGCGGCGGGTTCCTGTGGACCGAGGCGATGTGGTGGGCGGCCCGCGCCGAGGACGGGCGCGGTCCGCACACCGCGCTGCGCGAGGCGCTGCCCGCGCACTACGGGCTCCCGTCGATGCAGGCGCTGATCGAGGCGGTCCATCTCGGTCACCTGACGCCGGACCGGTGCGTGGAGATGACGCCGCTGCTGTTCGACGTCGCGTCGGGCGGAGACCGCGTCGCCACGGACGTCGTACGACGTCAGGCTGCGGAGGTCGTCGCGCTCGCGGTCGCGGCGCTGACCCGGCTCGAGCTGCTCGACGAGCCGACGCCGGTGGTGCTCGGCGGGGGCGTGCTGACCGCCGGCCACCGGCTGCTCCTCGACGGCATCGACGAGGAGCTCGCGGCGGCGGCGCCGCTGGCCTCCACGCGCGTCGTCACCACTCCCCTGGTGGTGGGTGCCGGGCTGCTGGGCCTGGACCACGTCGCTGCGCCGGTCGAGGCGAAGGACCGGCTGCGCGAGACCACGACCCTGTCGGGTTCGACCCATCTCGAGGGCCCGTGCGACGGGTGAGCGGTGATGGAGGTCGTCGTCTGCGCGAGCGCTCGCGACGCCGCCGCTCTCGCGGCCGACGCCATCGGTCGGCTGGTGACCCGCAAGCCCGAGGCGGCCCTCGGCCTG
Source organism: uncultured Actinomycetota bacterium (assembly GCA_963827435.1). Taxonomy (GTDB): domain Bacteria; phylum Actinomycetota; class Actinomycetes; order Propionibacteriales; family Nocardioidaceae; genus Nocardioides_B. The sequence continues at coordinate 3,247 of CAWHAU010000014.1, read as the reverse complement.
GCGACCGGCTCGAGTCCGCTCGGCGTCTACGACGAGCTCGCCCGTCGGGTCCGGGCCGGGACGGTGACCTTGGCCCGCGCCCGCGGCTTCCTCCTCGACGAGTACGTAGGGCTGTCCCGCGAGCACGAGCAGAGCTACCGGTCGGTGATCCACCGCGACCTCACCAGCCGGGTCGACCTCGATCCCGCGCGCGTCCACGGACCCGACGGGACGGCGGCCGACCTCGAGGCGGAGTGCGCGGCGTACGAGGACGCCATCGCTCGCGCCGGCGGCGTGGACCTCCAGCTGCTCGGCGTCGGCACCGACGGGCACATCGCCTTCAACGAACCCGGCTCCTCACTGGCGTCGCGGACCCGGATCAAGACGCTCACCGGCCAGACCCGCAGGGACAACGCGCGGTTCTTCGGTGGCGACCCCGACGCCGTGCCACGGCACTGCCTGACGCAGGGCATCGGCACGATCATGGAGGCGCGCCACCTGGTGCTGATCGCATCCGGTCCTGCGAAGGCCGAAGCGGTGCGACAGCTCGTGGAGGGTCCGGTGTCCGCGAGCTGGCCCGCCACCGCGCTGCAGCTCGCCCGTCATGTGACGGTGCTCCTGGACCCCGAAGCCGCATCGAGCCTGGAACGTCTGGACTACTACACGGAGACCTACTCGGCCAAGCCACCCTGGCAGGGTCTGTAGCGAGAGTCGGCCGCCCGAGGAGGGTCATGACCACAGCGACCGGATCGACCGTGCTGGGCGCCGACCGCGTCATCACGCCCGAGCACGTGCATTCCCCCGGCTGGGTCGCCGTGGACCAGGGACGCATCGTGGGGTCGGCACGGGAGAGCCTGCCTGGCCGGTTCACGACCTGGGCGCGGTCACCCTCACGCCAGGGTTCGTCGACCTGCACTGCCACGGCGGGCAGGGATTCTCCTACAGCGAGGGAGCCGACGCCGCCCGCGAGGCGCTCCTCGCGCACCGCCGGCACGGCACCACGTCCATGGTGGCCAGCCTGGCGACCGACACGCTCGATTCCCTGGCGACGCAGCTGCCGAGACCTCGCACCCCTGGTGGCCGGCGACGAGCTGGTCGGTGTCCATCTCGAGGGACCGTGGCTCTCGGACGCCCACTGCGGCGCTCACGACGCCTCGCTGCTTCGCGACCCGGATCCGGCGGAGGTGACCGGCCTGCTCGACTCCGCGCCGGGAGCCGTGGTCATGGTGACGCTCGCGGCGGAACGTCCGGGCGGCCTGGCGACCGTCGAACGGCTGGCCGCCGGCGGAGTCCTCGCGGCGCTGGGCCACAGTGACGCCGGATACGAGACGGCCCAGGCGGCGATCGACGCCGGGGCACGGGTCGCCACCCACCTCTTCAACGCCGAACGCGCCCTGCACCACCGCGAACCGGGCCTCGTCCTCGCCCTGCTGGAACGCGACGAGGTCACCGTCGAGCTGATCGCCGACGGAGTGCACCTGCACCCCGCGGTCCTCCGGTCCGCGGCCATTCGCAAGCCGTCACGCTTCGCGCTGGTGACCGATGCCATGGCCGCGGCCGCCGTCGGGGACGGCGACTACCTGCTCGGCACCAGGAACGTCCAGGTCAGGAAGGGCGTCGCGAGGCTGGCCAGGACGGGAGTGCTTGCGGGCAGCGTGCTCACCCTCGACGCCGCCCTCCGGCACGCGGTTCAGGTTGCGGGCCTCGACCTGCTGGACGCCGTAGCAGCGGTCACCAGGACGCCGGCCGACCTGCTCGCCCGGCCCGACCTGGGCCGTCTCGAGGCGGGCGCCCGTGCCGACCTGGTCGTCCTGGACGACCGGCTGGAGGTCCGAGGTGTCATGCGGAACGGTCGGTGGGTGGGGCTCAGCGAGCGGTAGCCGGCGCAGGAAGGAGGCCTACGATCCTGACCAGGTGTGGCGGCCGCCGCACGTAAACGAGCGCACCGAGCTGCTCGACCTCGGGGTGCGCGGACTCCAGTACGTCGCCCGGTGGAGCGGGTGCGGCTCAACCGTCGCCGGCCACGTCGCGACCGTCGGCGGTGTGCGGGTTCTCATCGATCGCCTCGACGGCGGGTGTGGGCTCGATCTCGACGCCGGGCGGGCGGCGGTCGAGGTGGACACCCGCGATCATGCAGCGCACCGATCCTCCCGCCAGCTCGATGGTGGGGATGTCGACGGCGACGATCTCGCAGGACTCCTCGATGACCGCGATCTGGTCGGGGCGGAGACTGCGCCGCGCCCTCGCCGACATCGCCATGACGTAGCGGCGCTTCCCCTCCGGCGTCCGACCGCAGAGCTCCACGGCGTTGCCCGCGAACTCGCGGATCTGGTGCTCGGTGAGCTCGACGACCTTGCGGCCGTTGACGGTGAGGCGTTCGCGGACCTGTTCGCGGCGGGCCTTGTCGGGGATCATCTCCAGCGCGATCAGTGCGACGTCGGTGCCGATGCAGCAGACGACGTTGGTGTGGTAGACCGGCACGCCCTGCGAGTCGACCGCGTCGAAGGCCATCGGCTCGTAGCCGAAGTCGGTGCAGAACCGCTCGAGCACGTGCGTGTCCGCGCGGTGGCTGACCGCGGTGTAGGCGACGCGCGAGACGTGGTCGAGCACCATCGCACCGGTCCCCTCGAGGAAGATGCCGTCGGGCTCGAGACCGGAGTAGTCGACGATCGTCTGGACGCGGTACGTCGACTTCAGCATCTCCAGCACGTCGGCACGGCGCTCGTGGCGACGGTTGGACGCGTACATCGGGTAGACCCCGACCACGCCGCCCGCGTGTGTGGAGAGCCAGTTGTTCGGGAACACACTGTCCGGCCGGGTGTGGTCCTCGTCGGCGAACACGTGCACCCGCACGCCGACAGCCCGCAGGGCGTCGGCCACCGCATCCATCTCAGCCAGCGCCGTGGCTGAGATCGTGTCGTCCGACTGCTCCTCGGGCACGTCGGACTGAAAGGCGTTGTCCGCCGCGGTGGCCGGGTTGGGCAGGAACTTCTCGGCGCGGATCAGGATGACTGCGGAAGGGGCTTGGGCACTCACAGGGTCGAAATCTAGATCACGCGTCCCACCAGGCCGCCACCGGCGTCGGCGTCGTACTCCGCCGGGACGTCATGGGGGTTCATGTGCCCTGCTCACTGCGCAAATCGCCTGCTGAAGTTGCCGCCCTCACCGCGTCATCAGCTCGGATTTCCGTCAACAGCGAGGTCCTTGCAGGCGCCGCAGCAGGTGATGCGGCTCGTGCCCCTGTCGAGCGTCGTGTAGCCAATCCGTC
>CAWHAU010000013.1:0-359575 GCA_963827435.1 uncultured Actinomycetota bacterium | reverse complement strand
GGCCAGAGGCGATCCTCGAGCCAATCATCCTGGTCCAACGCTCGCCAGCAGAAGTGAATCCCTCCGTCGCGATTGACCCTTGGTTCCACGTCCAACGGAGATCCCAGCGTCTTACCGAAGCTACAGAGTTGAGGATCCGGGCATCTCGCCCGACTCCGCGTCCGGTGGGGTATCCCGCGGCGTCGGCGCATCAGTCCGATGGGGGCCGACGTCGAGTCGGGCCGCCTGCCTTGACAGGCGCCCTGGGACGTCGTCACATCAAAGAAGACGGACGGAGGTTGCTCGATGTACGGCTACACCATGCACGTTCCGGCACCGATCGAGGCTTACCAAGCCATCCACAAGGCGGTGATGGAGATCATCGGCGAGCACGGCGGCGGAGAGGGACTGGTGCTGCACCTGGCCTACGCAACTGACCGGGGGTTTGATCTCACCGAGGTGTGGGAGTCCAAGGAGCAGTTCAACGCCTTCAACCAGGATGTGTTCCCGAAAGCCTTGGCACGCGCCGGTGTGCCGTTGGATGGGCCGGAGCCGGAGACGCTGGAGTTCGAGCCCGCCGGGGTGATGACGCCGCGCGCCTATACGTCCGACGCCGTGTCCTGAGCGCTGCGTCGCCAGCGACGCGGTCCAGCTGGGCCAATGAGAACTCTCAGATCTCGCTCGGCAAAGAATCGCCGGTCAGAAGACCGATTGGAGGCCGGGTTTGACGGCGACGGCTGCACGAGAGACCCGGGTCAGCAACAGCGCTTCACCGGTCTCGTCGAGGAACTCGTCGGTGGCCTCCTTCGATCCGTGCCAGGTCCCGTAGTCGTCGATGATCAGCACCCCACCGGGCGCGAGCCGCTTGTACAGATGTGTCAGCTCGTGCTTGGTCGACTCGTACCAGTCGGTATCGAGCCGCAGAATCGCGATGCCGTCGGGAGCATGCTGCGGCACGGTGTCCTCCACTCTTCCGGGAACGAAGTGAACACGGTCCTGGGGATAGTCGAGGGCCGCGAAACCCTCCTTGACGTCGTCGAGAGTGGCAACGAACCTGCCTGGCCGTGCCCAGGCCATCGGCCCCGGTCCTTTGGCCGCGAGGAGCTCGTCGGCGTGCATCCCTTGGGTGATGCGGACGTCCCGCTCGGTCGGCGCCGTCATGCCCGAGAACGTGTCGAACAGATGAAGGTCGCGGTCGGTCACACCCAGCCGGAGCAGCGTGTGGGCGACGGTGAGCATCGAACCACCTCGCCATACCCCGCACTCCACGATGGCGCCGGGAACCCTGTACCGGTCGATATAGCGCACCGCCTGGATCAGGAATTGGACCCTCGAGTGGTGGGTCATCGTTCTGTCACGAACCGCCTCCCAGATCTCCCGTGTCTCCTGGTCGTAGTCGCTGGGAAGTTTCCCCCTTCGGCTCCGTCCCGGTGCCGAAGCTGGCGGCTTCGCCCCTACCGCCGACTTGGGTGTCGGGCGACTAGAGGAAGGCGGTGGGACATCTGACGGCATCGAGCCGGCGCGCACCAGTTGATATCCGGTCACCTTGCGGATGGCACGGTTGACGCGAGTTCGAGTTCTCATCGTCCCAACCTAGGGATCGGTAGGCGCATGACGAAGCATGGATTGGGACGTGGCGCAGGACGCCATCCCGTATGCACGGTGACGGCAGCCCACATCGCGACGGCCGCTATGGCGTCTCACGTGGAGCGGATGGGTGCTGCCGCCGGGCTTCCATCTCGTGGCGAAACGAGCCGACGATGGGCAGATTGTCGGCACACGTGTGCCGACTCATCGACCGCCGCATGTCGCACGGGATGCCCGGCTTGGTCGTGCCCGGGATCCTGCTGCTCGCCGCGAGTCTGGTGCTGGTCGCCGCCGTAGTCATCCGCGCTCGCCTCGTCCCGGTGGGGTTTTCGTCCCTGCTGCTGGCCACCGCGTTACTGCTGCCGCTGCTGGGCCGCATTCGGACGTTAGCCAACCATCTGCCCTCACCCCGTCACGTCGACCCGTTCGCCGACTGCCTGGCCCAGACACGACGCTCTCGATGCGACTCGGTCGAGTGTGGCCAACGGCTCGTAGGACCGCAGGCCGGTTAGCGTGGCTTCCGGGACAGCGCCGGCAGAGTGGACCGCCCACCATCGGTGCCACGTCGAGCGGTTAGCGGTCAGGGACGTCGAAGAGCTTCTCGCGCACGGCGTACATCACGGCGTCCATGCGGGAGTGCAGCTGGAGCTTCTCCAGGATGTTGCGCACGTGGTTCTTCACGGTGTTCTCGCTGATGAACAGCCGCGTGCCGATCTGCCGGTTGTTCAGGCCCTCCGAGACGAGCTTGAGCACCTCGAGTTCCCGCGCGGTCACCGGTGGGGTCGATACCCGGTCCCGGTCAGTGCGGGACAGCTGCTTGAACTCGTCGAGCAGCTTGATCGCCATCGAGGGACTGATCAGCGACTGGCCGTCCGCCACCACGCGGATCGCCTGGGCGACCTCGTCGATGGAGGAGTCCTTGAGCAGGTAGCCGGCCGCGCCGTTCTTGACCGCGTCGTAGAGGTCGGCCTCCTCGTCGCTGACCGTGAGCATGATGATCCGGGCGGTCGGCGCGACCTCCTTGATGGTCACGCACGCCTCGATGCCCGACCGCTTCGGCATCCGGACGTCCATCAGGATGACATCGGGTGCGGTGGCCGCGGCCAGCTCGGTCGCGGCGATACCGTCGCCGGCCTCCCCCACCACCTCGATGCCGTCCTCGAGGGTGAGCAGCATCGTCAACCCTCGACGGAAGAGCTCCTCATTGTCGACAACGGCCACCCGGGTGGGTCCATCGCTGGCTCGGGGACGCTGCGCGGCGTCGTTCACCCGCCGATCATGGCACGTTCGACGTCTCGGAACGCCCCGCGTGGACCACCGAACACGTGGACATGAGAAAGAGGCATCCACCCAATGTGTCCGCCCTGGACGGACAAGGCGTGTCTTTTCGCCGCCTACCGCCATGAAGGACGCGGCACTCGTGTGGGCCCGGGTCTGCGGGAATGGCTACTTCCAGGCCTTACGGGCCTGCGGGAAACCGGCTCGGATGTGCAGACTGTCGCTCCAGGATGCTGGGTCAGCCCGCCAAGCTCGAACCCGAGCTTCTTGAGCGTGACTCCGAGCGCGCCGTCGATCGCATGGGTGCGGTTGCTGGTCCGGTTGGGACCGGACGCCAAATGCATCGGGACGCAGAAACTGTCCGCGATCTACGTTGACTTTGACGGCCGAGGCCCATTGAAGCCAGAACGCGTAACCGAGGTTGACGCGGCCGAGCTGCTCCAAAGTGCTCGGCTATCTGTCGACCATGCTCAACAGGCTCTGGCGCGGCGGTGCTGAACGCGGACGTCGCGGCAGCCGCGCAAGCGCTGGCCCCGAGATGTCCGAGTTCTTCGCCCCTCGCGAGATCTAGGACTGATCGCTTGTCAGTGGATCATCAGCAACCGCATGTGCCGGGATCCGGGTGGACTGTAATCACCGGCCGGAGCTAGCGGGACTTGAGCCAACGCCGTCTTGTCCCCGCGGCGGCATGGGTCCAGACGCCACAGAACCGCACCGGCTTCCGTCGGTGCGGTTCTGTTTCAAGAGGGAGTCCGCGATCAGGCCTGAGGAGACCTTTTATTCGCGAACCGGGTGCTCGCAATTTCGCGAACACACCCTTGGTTGGTTGGTTGGTGGGGTGTTCGTAGATCGCAAACGCCGAGTCAGCGGCCCTGATCTGCGAACAGGACCAGGTGCTTGCACCCATCGGGTGCAGAATCTGCACCCGATGCCAGCGCCCGATCACTCAACCAGCTCACTGCGGCACGGCCGCGTCGTGGATCGGGCCCACGCCCGCGTCTGACCCGCACGACAGGTGCGGGACGGGTGGTCACGCTGCTGGGCGACCCGCCCCGCCCTGGGTGCGACGACTCACAGGTCGATCGGGCGCAACACTTGGTTGATGCCGTGCGCGATCTGCTTGTTGCCCCGGTTGATGTCCTTCAGCGAGCGCAGCACCCGCGCGTTGGCATTGTCGAAGTCGCGGTCCTGGAGCTTGACCACCCGGTGGCGGATGACGTTCACCCGGATCTTCGGCCTGAGCGCGGTGCCGAGACGGGCGTCGTCAGCCATGCGAGCCTGGCGGTAGGTGATCGGCTGGCCGGGCACCACGTGGTAGAGCAGGATCTTCTCCAGCGTGGGTGCGTCGGCGACAGAGGTGACCGCGCGCAGCGTGGCGCGCTCGGTCGCCGGCCGCTTGCCCGTCAGCGTGAAAACGAGCCGCCGGAACGCACGGTCGGTCGGCAGGAACGCGGTCAGCCGCGTGTCCCCGTCGGCGAGGACCGCCACCGGGCTGCCGGGATCGGCGGCGAGGACCGCGTGCACGGCCTTGTCGAGGATGTCGAAGTCGTCCCAGTTCCGGTCCAGGTGGTTGCCATCCGCGGCCAGCACGGTGGCCAGGCTGCGGTCGTCGAGCGACGAGGCCTGGGCGGGCCCCCCGGCCAGGGTGGACCCCGCCGCGACGGCGGTCACGGCGAGGGCGGCGAGAGATCGCGTGGTGCGATAGGACATCTGCTTCTCCTTGTACTGGGCTCTCCCGAAGGGACGACCGGCCGGCCGTCCCGGCTTGCTCATGGTCGCGGTTCGGCTGCCGCAGGCCCCCGGTTTGGTCCGACGTCGCCTGGTCCAGACCGCGCTACCGTGGAATGCCGTGAGCCGGGTGTGGTAGCGCCAGTCAGGCAACGGGCGAGGGTTCGAGGCGCTCCGTGACGCGCCGATCGGCGTCTGGTACGGCGGGCTGAAGTTCCTGGACAACGGGAGCCTCGCGGTCCCCCGGAGCATCCGCTGTTCGGCCGGGAGAACGTCTCCCTGGCCGAGGTCAAGGAGCAGGACTTCGTGATGCTTCGACCGGACTGGGAGCTGCGAACGCTGACCGAGTCCCTGTGCGCCGCGGCCGGGTTCGCACCCCGAGTCGCGTTCGAGGGTCATGACCTGCCGGTGGTCCAGGGATTCGTCGCAGCCGGTCTGGGTGTCGCCGTCGTACCGGCCGAGTGGCGAGGGTCCAGGTCAGGGAGTCACGGAAAGTAGGTCTGATCAGTCTGACGGATGACGCTGCGCACCGGGACGTCGGTGTGGCGTGGTCGGAGAGCCGGCGGCTACTGCCATCGGCCGAACTCTTCCGCGCGCACGTCCTGGCAGTCGGACGCACCGCATGGCTCGACCCGCAGGTCTAGCACCGGCACAGCCACCAAGGTTGAGCGTTGCGCAGGGAACGGTGGTGGTGCCTCTCTGCACCCGATACGGAGGAGTCCTGTCCAGCCGGAGACAGAGGAGCCGCAATCAGGTCCGCTTTCGCGAACTGGGTGCTCGTACTTTCGCGAACACCCCTTGGTTGGTTGGTTGGTGGGGTGTTCGTTGAACGGCAAACCCCAGATCACTCGCCCTCTTCTGCGAAGCCGTTCGGGGGTTTGCACCCATGACCACGGAAATCCAGCACCCATAGCCTCGCCCGCTCCGGCCTCCTGGTGCGTGAAGCGGTTGAACTAGACAGCTCCACTTCACATCCGGAGGCCTTCGCCTTCCAGCAACTCAGGACCGTCTCACGAAACAACGTCCCTGGACATCACACCTAGGCCTCCTTCACCACGGCGTACCAGACGCGGTCCGCCACGCGTGTCAGGCGTTCTCCGACCTCGAGCGTCCGACGGTAGAACTCGCCCCGGGTCATCGCCTCGCGAAGATCGTCCACGGCGAGGAGGCCGCGCATCGCCTCGCGGTAGATTTTCTCCATCCGTCGCTCGGCGGACACCGCGGCATCAGCCTCGCGCGTCGCCGCGTCCCCTTCCGCGGCCAGGTTGTCAATCGCCGTATGCAGGTGCTGCACGCCGGTCGCGATCTCGTTCGCCATCGCGGCGATCGCAGTGTCTGGCTTGAGCGCGTAGCCGTCGGCCTCGCGTACGACGTTCTTGAGGCCGTTCAGCACTGCGTCGAGTCGCTCGGACAGCGTGAACAGGTCCTCCTGGTCGACCGGGGTGCTGAATGCGTCGCGGAGCTGAAGGCTCAGTTGCCGCCGGATCTCGTCGGCCTGGTGTTCACATGCCCTGACCTGCGCCTCCTGAGAGTGGTCTCCACCGGCCCAGGAGGCGAAGGCGATCGCCCCTGCCACTGTGACGTCTGCCTGCGCCATCAGTGTCTTCATCACGTCGGGGGTTTGCGGTAGGAACCAGTGCTTCGTCATACGACCACCTTCTCCAGCAGGGCCACCGTGGCGCCCATGACTGCACAGCTCGGCAGGGTCACTACCCAGGCGAGTCCGATCTCGCGGACCACCGGCCAGCGCACGTGCCGCCACCGACGCTCCGCGCCCACTCCCACGACTGAGGAAGCAACGACGTGCGTGGTGCTCACGGGCGCGCCCAGAGCCGCGGAGCCTCCGATGACTAACGCACTCGAGGCCTGGCTCATGAGCCCGTCCAGCGGCCGGATCCGGTAGATGCCGCGACCGAGTGTCCGCACGATCCGCCATCCACCCAGTGCCGTCCCGACGGTGAGGGCGATCGCGCAGGTCAACTTCACCCACAGCGGCACCACAAACGAGGAAATCGAGCCCGTGGCCACGAGTGCCAAGGTGATCAGGCCCATCGTCTTCTGGGCGTCGTTCGTCCCGTGAGCGAAGGCGAGGGCCGAGGAGGTCACCCACTCACCTCTCAGGATCGGGCGGGTCACACCTCGTCGGGCGCGCCGTAGCGACCGTTCGGCCAAGAACTCACCCAACCACCCGGCGAGCCCTCCCAGAGCCGGGGAGATGGCGAGTGCGACCAAGACTCCGGCTACCCCGACCGGACGCCACCCGTCCAACCCTCCCCAGCGAACGGCGCCGAGACCACCGACCATGACTCCCGCCCCCACGAGCCCCCCGACGAGCGCGTGCGAGGACGACGACGGCAACCCCCACCACCACGTGGCCAGGTTCCATGCCACGGCAGCGAGGAGTGCGGCGAACAGGATCCACAACGTGTGGGCCGTCCCGACGCTGATGAGACCACCGACCGTGTCGGCAACCGCAGTGCCCGCCAGGATCGGCCCCAGGATCGTGAACACCGCCGCCAGGGTCACCGCGGCACCAGGTCGCATCGCCCGCGTGGCCACCGGCGCAGCTATCGAGTTCGACGAGTCATGAAACCCATTGGTCAGATCGAAGACGACAGCGAGCACCACGACGACGACAAGCGCGACCACCCCGCTACCACTCACTCGGGGAGTGTCCCGCACTCACCGGCCGGCCGGGTCGGACTCCTGCCAAGTTGAGTGCGGCTCAGTTCCTTGTGTGATCAAACGGCGCTCCGCATTGCCACTCGTTCAGGAGCGAACCAAGCTCAAGCTCAAGCAGAGACACCAGAGCCTCCCCGGCTTGCCGGGGAGGCTCTGGTTCAAGAGGGCTGGAGCCCGGCGTCCCCGCCGGTCCGGCTTATTCTGCGAAGAATCCTCGCTGTTTCTGCGAAGACCCCTTGGTTGGTGGAGCTGGCGGGAATCGAACCCGCGTCCTTCGGCGTCGAACCAGGGCTTCTCCGGGTGCAGTCAGTGCTGTCGTCTTCTCAGCCCCGGCGCTCCCACTGACACGTCGCCGACAGGCTCAGCCACAGAAAAGTCCCGCACAGTCCTCGTGGCCCGGACTGTGCAGCAAGCCTCCTAGATGAGGCCAGGATCTAGAGCGGAGGCGCCTCTAGTCTGACCCGTTGCCCCGCCGTCAGGCGGCGAGGGCGAACGAACTGCGCTTTGAGTCGGCAGTTATTGGTTTCCAAGGATCGTTTACGAGATGACCTTGGATCCTCGACCCGCTTCCCCTGGAACTAACGTCCCAAGTCGAAACCGATCAGCCCCTCTTGAGTTTTCAAACAGTGCCACCACTGTACCTGTCGCAACCGACCGGCCGCACGTGCTATTCCCGCGGCCCGGCTCACGAGGAGAACCCCGCGTGCACGTGGTCGTGGTGCGTTGCGTCGCTGAAGAACTGCGGCGCCGACCCGAGGAGGTACGGTCCGCCGACGTTGTAGGACCCGGCGGCGGCCGCGGCCTCCATGTAGCCGGTCACCAGCCGACGCGGCGTCCGGGCGTCCACGACGGGGTGGCCGTCGACCCGCCACGTGTCGAAGGCTCGCCCCTGCGGGTGGTCACTGAGCCGTGAGGTCCCGAAGACGTGGAGCGGGTGCCCGCTCCGCACGACGCTGACGCCGATCGTGAACCGGTGCGCGAGCGTGAGCATCGCGGTCAGCACGCTGTCGTGCACCTGGCCGGACAGCACGTCGGCGCGCGAGGCCGGCGGGAGGTCGATCCGAGGGTGGCGCAGCACCCGTCGGGCGGCACCGGAGAGGCGGCGCGCGGGCGGGCCGGGTCTCGACGGGTGCACGGCGACCACCCGCCAGTCGCCGCCGGAGCCGACCAGCCGGACGTCGTACGTCGCGCCCCCGGGTCGCACGTCGCCGGAGGGTGCGCGGGTCCAGCTCCGGCAGACCACGAGCACGGAGGCGGACGACCGGAGGATGCCGCCGTACTGCGCGTCGATGACCTGGAGGGCGGAGCCGCGGGTGTTGCCGCGCTGCTCGACCACGCGGACGGCCGTGCGCTTGGCGGCCGGCTCGACGTCCTGGGGATCGGCGTGCCAGCTCGTGACGCCGGGGAGCGGGGTCACCGAGGGCGACGGAGAGCCGGACACCGTGGGCGCCGGCGCGGTCGGCTGCCCAGGTCGGCTGAACAGGTGGCTCGGGAGTCGACGACGGTCGCGCCGCCCCCTCCGAGCAGCCGGCGACGAGCGTGCCGACTCCGAGGAGGAGGAAGTGACGGCGTCGCAGGTCCGGACCCACGAGCCCAGTCTGACGCGACGGTCGGGCTCAACCCAGCAGGCGGTGGCCGTTCTCCCAGCAGACGGCCCGCAGCCAGGCGTCCCCGAGGTCGAGCCGCTCGAGGGCCTCGAGCTGGTGGGCGTAGGGATACGGGATGTTCGGGAAGTCCGAGCCCAGCAGCACTCGGTCCTGCAGGTCGAGCAGCCGCGGACGCAGGGCGGCCGGGAACGGCGCCATCTCCTCGAAGAAGTCGGTGAACGCCATCGTCGTGTCGAGGTGCACCCGCTCGAAGTCCGCGGCGATCTCGACGAAGCCGGTGTACTCCGGCGCCCCCATGTGCGCGATCACCGCGGTCAGGCGCGGGTGCCGCTCCATCAGCTTGCGCATCGGGCCGGGACCGGTGTGGTCGTTGCCGACCGGTCCCCCGCTCGCGTGTACGACGACCGGGGTGCCCGCCTCGGCCAGCAGGCCCCAGGCGTCGTCGAGCAGCGGGTCGTTCAGGTCGAAGTCACCGACCTGGACGTGCACCTTGAAGATCTCCGTGCCCGCCTCGACGCGTGCTGCGACGTACTCGCCGACGCCGTCCTCGGGGAAGAACGTCGCCGACGACAGGCACTCGGGCACCTCGGCGGCCAGCGCGGCGGCCCACTCGTTGAGGTAGCCCGCGATGCCGGGCCGGTGGGCGTAGGGCAGGGACGGGAAGCGCCGCACCCCGAGCGCGCGCAGGTGGGCCACCCGCTCGGCGTCGCCGCCGCGGTACTCCAGCGGCCACGGCCGGCCGATCAGCGGACCGGCGGAGTCGAACTGCGCGCGCACCTTGGCCATCACCGGGGGCGGCAGGAAGTGCACGTGCACGTCGAACAGCCCGGGCAGCCCGAGCCGCTGCCACCAGGCGGGGACGTCCGTGTCCGAGAGGGTCAAGCCGACGCCCTACTCCGGGAGTCCCTTGAGGCGGCGGCCGACGGCCTGCTGCGCCTCGCGGGCGGCCTGCCGCTCGGCGAGCGCGTGCCGCTTGTCGTAGGTCTTCTTGCCCTTGGCGAGCGCGATCTCGATCTTGGCGCGGCCGTCCTTGAAGTACAGCGACAGCGGCACGATGGTGAGCCCGCGCTCGTTGACGCGCCGCTCGATCTTGTCGATCTCGGCCCGGTTGAGCAGCAGCTTGCGCTTGCGGCGGGCGGCGTGGTTGGTCCAGGTGCCCTGGGTGTACTCCGGGATGTGCACGCCGTGCAGCCACACCTCGTGGTCCTCGATGTCGCAGAAGCCGTCGATCAGGGACGCGCGACCGGCCCGCAGCGACTTCACCTCGGTGCCCTGGAGGACCATGCCGGCCTCGAAGGTGTCCTCGATGAGGTAGTCGTGCCGCGCCTTCTTGTTCTGCGCGACGAGCTTGTGCCCCTGCTGCTTGACCATGAGGACGATTCTCTCAGGTCAGGGCAACGGGAATCTCGACAGGCTCGATCGGCCGGTGCCGATCGGGGCGGGTCAGAACCAGTTGAACGGGTTCACCGGGCCGCCGTTCTGCAGGACCGTGTAGTGCAGGTGGCAGCCGGTCGACCAGCCGGTCGTGCCGACGTACCCGACCACCTGGCCGCGGTGCACGTGCTCGCCGACGTTGACGATGGCCGGGCCGGACATGTGGTTGGTGATGGTGGCCAGCCCCACCCCGTGGTGGAAGCCGTGGTCGATGATCACGCGGTTGCCCCAGGCGGTCTGGAAGTACTTCTCGACCACCACGCCCGAAGCCGCGGCGTGGATCGGGGTGCCGCAGGCGGCCCCGAAGTCGACCCCGTCGTGCAGCGACCGGTAGCCGTAGATCGGGTGGGTCCGCCAGCCGAAGGGAGACGTCACCGCCCCGGACACCGGGTAGTCGAGGAAGCCGTTGGAGTGGATCGGGCCGCCGTCGGCCAGGATCGGGCCGGACTGGCCGGCACGGCGGGCCGCGGCCAGCGCCCGGCGGCGGGCCTCCTCCGCGCGCTTGCGGAGGATCGTCTCGATCCGGTTGCGCTCCTTCTGCAGGCCGTGCAGCTGGGCGAGGTCCGCCCGGCGGGCGTTCTCGGCCTCCTTCTGCGCGTCGGCACGGAGGTCGACCAGGTTCGAGACCTGGGTCTCGGCGTCCTCGGCCTGCTGCTCGAGACCCTGCTTGGTGCGCAGGTTCTCGGCCGCGGCCTTGCGTTCCTTGGCCACCTCGACCTTGGCGTCCTCGACCTCCTGCTCCTGCACCGTGAGCAGGGCGCGGGACGCCTCGAGCCGGTCGAGGACGACCGACTCCTTGTCGATGACGTTCTGCACGGAGTTGAGCTGGCCGGTCAGCTGGGCGGGGTCCTGGGAGGTCAGCACCATCGACAGGCCCATCAGCGACGGGTCGCCGGTCTGGTAGTTGGAGACGACGATCTGGCCGAGCTCCTTCTGCTGGTCCGCGATCTTGGCGCGGCCGGCGGCCAGGTCCTTCCGGGCCTGGGCGAGCCGGGCGATGGCGGCCTCGAGCTTGGCCTGCATCTGCTTGTCGAGGACCTCGGCGGCAGCCAGCTCACCGCGGGTCTTGGCCAGGTGCGCCTGCGCGGCGTCGAGCTGGACCTGCGCGCTCTTGAGGGCCGCGATCGCCTGCCGGGCTCGGGTGGTCGACTCGTCCAGGTCGTCCTGGGCACCGGAGATCTTGCGCTGGACCTTGTGCTTCTTGTCCTTCAGGTCGTCGGCGACCGCGAGCGGCACGGCCGCCACTCCCAGCAGCAGGCTGCCGGCGAGCAACGCGGTCAGTGCGCGCGCACGGGTACGACGGGGGAAGGAGCGGAGCACGGTCTGCCTTTGGTCGTTCGGGGAAGGAGGCAGATCGAAGGTAACTCAGACAGATCAGACTTTGAGGTATTTCCGCGTCATCAGGAGGGTCGGAAGCAAAGTCAGTGCCAGACCGATGAGCGCGATGAGCGCGACGGCCTGGACCGAGTCGCCCCAGTCGATCCACGCGACGATGTTCGAGGTGGGTCTGAGCGTCTGGTAGATCACCACCCACATGAACAGCAGGATCGCTCCGGCGGCCAGGCCGACGCCGATCAGGGCGGCGACCAGGGACTCCATCAGGAACGGCAGCTGGATGTAGAGACTGGACGCCCCCACCAGCCGCATGATCCCGATCTCCCGGCGCCGCGCGAACGCGGCGAGCCGGATCGTGTTCCCGACCTGGAGGACCGCCGCGACCATCAGGAACGCCGCGACCGCGATGGCCCCCGCCCGCATGACGTTCATCCAGAAGTAGATCGGCTTGAGCACCGACCGCAGGTCCCGGACGGTGTTCACGCCCTGGAGACCCTGGACGGCGCTCTTCACCCCCTGGAACTTCTCCGGGTCCTTGAGCTGCACCCAGTAGGCCTCCTGCATGTCGGAGGGCTTGATCGACTGGTAGACGCGCCGCTCGGTGTCGTCGTTGGAGACGTAGGCGGCCTTCCACTTGTCGTAGGCCTCCTGCTTGCTCTCCAGCCGGACCGAGGAGACCTCGTTGTTCGACTCGAGCACCTTCTGGATCTGCTGCTTCTGCGCGTCGGTCACCTCACCGTTGACGCAGTTGGCGCCCACGGAGTTCTGGTTGCACAGGAAGACGGTGATCTGGAGCTTGCTGCCCCAGTAGTCCTCGGCCTTGTGCGCCTGCGCGTTCAGCAGCAGGCCCATGCCGACGAGGGTCAGCGACACGAAGATCGTCACGATGACCGCGATCGTCATGGACACGTTGCGCTTCAGCCCGTTGCCGAGCTCGGAGAAGACGTAGGTGAGCTGCATGGTTGTCGAAGATCCCTGTCGTCGCTCAGTGCTGGTAGCCGTAGACGCCGCGCGACTGGTCGCGGACGACGGTGCCGTTGGACAGTTCGATGACGCGCTTGCGCATCTGGTCGACGATGCCGGCGTCGTGGGTGGCCATCAGGACGGTCGTGCCGGTCCGGTTGATCCGGTCGAGCAGCTTCATGATGCCCACGGACGTGTTCGGGTCGAGGTTTCCGGTCGGCTCGTCGGCGATGAGGATCATCGGCCGGTTCACGAAGGCGCGGGCGATCGCCACGCGCTGCTGCTCACCGCCCGACAGCTCGTCGGGCATCCGGCCGCCCTTGCCCTCGAGCCCGACCAGCTCCAGGGTCTCGGGGACCACCTTGTTGATGTGCGAGCGCGGCTTGCCGATGACCTGGAGGGCGAACGCGACGTTCTCCGCCACGGTCTTGTTCGGCAGCAGCCGGAAGTCCTGGAAGACGGTGCCGATCTGGCGGCGCAGGCCGGGGACCTTCCAGCCCGCGAGCCGGTTGATCTCCTTGCCGGCCACGTAGACCTTGCCGGTCGACGGACGCGCCTCGCGCAGCACGAGACGCAGGAACGTCGACTTGCCGGAGCCGGAGGCACCGACCAGGAAGACGAACTCCCCCTTCTCGACCTCGACGTTCACGTCGTCGAGGGCGGGGCGGCTCTGGCCGCCGTACTGCTTGGTGACGCTTTCGAATCGGATCACGGGGGACTCTCGGCCGGGCTGGGGGACAGGATGAGCATGCCGATCCACGCTCATCCGTCATGAGGCATTGGCGGCATCCGACCAACTCCGGAGTCTAGGCGACGTTCCCGAGACGGCCGAATCACCCGGCCGGTCGGTGTTTCGCAGGCTCTCGCATAAGTTGGGCGCCATGTCCGACGCGCCCGCCCGCAGCCGTGGCGCGCGCCGCCGTGCCGGTCGGAGGCGGGCGGTCCGCCGGGTGGCCCTCCTGGCGCTGGCGCTGCTGCTCACCGGTGGCGTCGTGTACGTCGGACTCCGGGACGCCGCACCGCAGGGCAACGGCCAGGCGGCGCGCCCGACTCCGTCGTCCTCGCCCACCCCGACACCGATGGCCAGCCTGGACCTGAGCGGGCTGCCGATCGAGCGCACCGACTTCTGCAGCCGGCTCGACGAGGGCGACGTCGAGGACGCGCTCGGCGGCCCGGCCACGGACACCGCTCATTACGGCAGCGGCGACCGGGTCGCGCTGGCGCCGGGTGTGGTGGACGTCTCGCACGAGTACAACTGCACCTACGACGCCGGCGACGGCGCGCAGGCCCGGGTCTGGGTGTTCGCCGAGCCGGTCACCGCCTCGACCGGGAGCGGCATCGTCCGCGAGGCCAGGGCCGAGAGCGGCTGCCGCCCGCTACGGAAGGCACCGAGGTTCGGCACCCCCGCGATCGGCACGATCTGCCGGACCACGAAGCCGGAGGCGCGGGCGGTCACGCTCCGCGGCCTGTTCGGCGACGCGTGGCTGTCGTGCCGGCTCAGCAGGCCCGGCTCGGACGACGTACTCGGCACGGTGCAGCGCGCCGAGCAGTGGTGCGTGCGGGTGGCCACGACCCTCGGGGCCCGGCCGTAGGGCTCAGTTCGCGGCGGCTGCGGTGTCCGCGCCGCGACGCCAGCGGATGCCGGCCTCGAGGAACGGGTCGATCTCGCCGTCGAACACCGCCTGCGGGTTGCCGGTCTCGTACTCCGTGCGGAGGTCCTTGACGAGCTGGTAGGGGTGCAGCACGTAGTTGCGCATCTGGTCGCCCCACGACCCCTGCACGTCGCCGCGCAGCTCGTCGAGCTGGGCCCGCTCCTCGGCCTTCTTCAGGGCGAGCAGCTTGGCCTTCAAGATGATCATCGCGCTGGCCTTGTTCTGCAGCTGCGACTTCTCGTTCTGGCAGCTGACGACCGTGCCGGTCGGGATGTGGGTCAGCCGGACCGCGGAGTCGGTGGTGTTGACCGACTGGCCGCCGGGGCCCGACGAGCGGTAGACGTCGACCCGGATCTCCTCGTCGGGGATGTCGATCTCGTCGGTCTGCTCCAGCACCGGCACCACCTCGACCGCCGCGAACGACGTCTGCCGGCGGCCCTGGTTGTCGAACGGGCTGATCCGGACCAGCCGGTGCGTGCCCGCCTCGACCGAGAGCGTGCCGTAGGCGTAGGGCGCGTGGATGGCGAAGGTCGCGGACTTGAGGCCCGCCTCCTCGGCGTAGGAGGTGTCGAAGACCTCGACGGGGTACTTGTTGCGCTCCGCCCAGCGGGTGTACATCCGCATCAGCATCTCGGCGAAGTCGGCGGCGTCGACGCCGCCGGCACCGGACCGGATGGTCAGGAGGGCCTCACGCTTGTCGTACTCGCCGGACAGCAGGGTGCGGACCTCGAGCGCCTCGACCGCCTTGTGGATCTTGCGCAGCTCGGCCTCGGCCTCGGCCATCGAGTCCGCGTCGGACTCCTCCTGCGCGAGCTCGAGCAGCACGCTCAGGTCGTCGAGGCGGCCCTGCAGGTTGGTGAACCGGTCGAGCTCGCCCTGGAGGGCCGAGAGCCGGCCGGTGACCCGGGTCGCGTTGGCCTGGTCGTCCCACAGGTCGGGCGCGGCCACCTGCTCCCCGAGGTCGTCGATCTCGCGCTGCATCGCGCCGATGTCGAGCACCTGCTCGATGGTGTGCATCGTCGCCTGGAGCTGCTTGATCTGGGTCTCGAAGTCGGGGCCTGCCACAAGGTGCAACCCTACGCGACCCTGAGCCGCCTCCACGCATGCGCCGGGAGGGGCCGGGTACCCGCGAATCCCCTGACGAGAGGAGCCGACGATGCCGCAGCAGGCGTGGAGCACCAAGCGCGAGCGCCAGTACGAGCACATCAAGGAGGGCCTCGAGGAGCGCGGCCGCGACGAGGGCACCGCCGAGGAGATCGCGGCGCGGACCGTGAACAAGGAGCGGGCGCGGTCCGGGGAGGCCGACCAGCAGAGCCGTACGTCGACCGACGACATCTCCTCCGGCCGGCGGGGCGGCCTCCGCTCGCACCGCGGATCGGGCGGCCGCACCAAGGAGCAGCTCTACAACGAGGCGAAGCAGAAGGGCATCGAGGGCCGGTCGAAGATGTCGAAGTCCGAGCTCGAGAAAGCCGTCGGGCGCTAGGTTCCCGTCATGGGTGACACTCACGACGTCGGCGAGCCCGACGAGAGCGAGGCGGAGCGGCTCACCCGCAACCTCAACGAGCTGTTGCAGGAGCTCCGCGTCACCCAGACCGGGATCCAGATCCTGACCGGCTTCCTGCTGACGCTCCCGTTCAGCCAGCGGTTCAAGGACCTCGACGCCACACAAAAGGGCGCGTTCCTCGCGATCCTGGCCGGGTCGGTCATCGCGACGGGGCTGGTCACGTCCCCGGTGGCGTTCCACCGGGTGCTGTTCCGGCATGGCCAGCGGCCGTGGCTGGTCGAGGCGGCCAACCGCGCCGCCCGGGCGGGTCTGACCTTCCTGGCCCTGACCACGTCGGGCGTGGTGTGGCTGGTGTTCGACCTGGTGACGAACCGCACCGTCGCCTCGGTGGCCGGCCTCCTGTCGCTGGTGTTCTTCGCCGGGCTGTGGGCCGTCGTCCCGCTGCGGGCGCCGCACTCCGAGAACCCCACCGGGTGAGACCTAGGGGGTTTCTCGAGCAATGTCGCCGCGGCGACTGACAGACAGGTCCTAGCTGAGGTGGTTGCGGAGGTCCTTGAGGATCCGCGAGAGCAGCCGCGAGACCTGCATCTGGGTGACGCCGATGTCCTGGGCGATCTGCTCCTGCGTCCAGCCCTCGAAGAACCGCAGCTCGAGGATCCGCCGGTCGCGGGGGGCGAGCGAGCGGACCGCCGGCCCGAGCATGATCCGGGCCTCCGCGCTCTCGAAGTCGGTGTCCTGGTCGGGCATCAGGTCGCCGAGGGTGGCGGCGCCGTCCTCCCCCACCGGCACGTCGAGCGAGGCGGGGGTGAACGCCCCGTCCGCGGCCAGGGCCTCGATGACGGTCTCGACGTCGAGACCGATCTCGGCGGCGACCTCGCTGGGCTTCGGGGACCGGCCGAGCCGGTTGGTCAGCTCGGAGGAGAGCCGGGCGATCTGCCCCTGAAGCTCCTGCACCCGGCGGGGCGGCCGGACCGTCCAGCCGAAGTCACGGAAGTGCCGCTTCACCTCGCCGGTGACGGTCGGCACGGCGTAGGACAGGAAGTCCCGCTCGTGGCTGGGGTCGAAGCCGTTGACCGCCTTCACCAGGCCGACATAGGCAACCTGCACGAGGTCGTCCTCGGCGAGGCCGCGCTGGCGGTAGCGGTGGGCGATGGCTCGGGCGACGCCCATGTTGAGCACGACGACCTCGGCGCGGAGCGCCTTCTTCTCGTGCTCGTCGGACGTGGCGTGCAGCTCGGCGAGCAGCCGGGCCGTGGTCGCGCCACGGTCGGGCTCGGGGAAGGGCTGGGTGACGGGACGCTGCTGGGCTACGGGCGCACCGCGCACCGGGTTGCTGATAGCCATAGGAAGAGACGCCTGCTTTCACCACACGGGAAGTAGAGGCGTCTGCTTGACCACTACGCGTCGATCGCTCGACCCCTCGAGTCAAGCACTCACGACGTCACACCACAACCGTCCGTTCCGAGAGGCTGTCCCGAATGTCCGGTTGCGCCAATGCCGATATGTCCGGTTCGCGGCTCTCACCTGCGTGAACGGTCATCGCCGCGCGTTGTGCAGCCCGCCCAACTTCGCCGCCTGCCGGGCGTGTCCGGTCAGTCGCTGACCACGACGAAGGAGGCGGCCGTCCCGGCGATCACCGGGCGCCGCTCCCAGCCCGGTGGCGTGATCGGCAGGTCCAGCGGTGCCGTGACCCGCACCACCACCCGGTCGACACCGGCGTCCACCTCGTAGCGCAGACCGGGGTAGCGACGCGCAGCGCCGGTGTCGCGGAGGTACTGGTCGACGTACCCGCGCGCGACCTCGGGGTCGATCTGCGCCCGCTCCCCCAGGCCGCCCTCGTAGACCTGACGCCCCTGCACCCCGTCGGCCGCCGCGAGCGCGGCGCCGTCGGCGAGCGAGTCCAGGCCGGAGCGACGGAGGTACGCCGCGGACGCGTCCACCACCACACCGACGAGCATGATCGCCACGACCGCGAGGCCGACGATCATCACCGAGGCGGTGCCCCGCTCGCGCCTCACGACCGGTCCTCGCGGAACGTCCCGTAGGGCACCGTGTGCTCGGCGTCGACCCGGATGCTCGGCGTGTTGCCGCCGAGCGCGTCGGGCATCAGCGGAAGCCGCACCGGCAGCGACATCCGCACGTGCACGACCGAGCCCGGGCTCAGGCAGTCGCGCGGGTCGGGGTCGCAGCCGATGGCCACGGACCCGTCGGCCAGCCGCAGCCCCTGGTCCTCGAGGGCGACCTCCGCGGCGGCGCGGGCACGGGCGCCCGCCTCCGCCTCGCTCGGCGCGAGCACGTAGGCACGGCCGGCCGCCCGGGTCGCGGCGTTGACCGCGAACGCCGACCGCTGCACGTCGAACACCGCCAGCACGACGTACACGAGCGGGACCAGCAGCAGGATCGACAGCCAGGTCACCTCGACCAGCGCCGTGCCCCGCTCGTCGCGGCGGCGGGTCACGGCGCCACCTCCTCGACGGCGTGGCCGGTCACGTCGACCTGGACACCGGGACCCCACAGCCCGAGTGGCGGCACCACGGCGACCACCTCGACCTCGACACCGGGAGCCCCGTGCACGTCGGCCGGACGGGCGGTGACGTCGCGGGCGAAGCGCCCGGCCAGGGCGCCGCTGATCTGCGCGCGGGCGCGAACTGCCCCGGCGTCGACGGGGCGGTCCACCGTGGCGGCGTAGCGCGCTCCCTCCGAGGCCGCCGACGTGAGGGTGTTGCGCACGTGCAGCACGAGACTCACCTGGAAGATGCCGAGGAACAGCGGCACGACGACGAGCAGCACGAGCACGAAGTCGACCACTGCCGCGCCGCGTTCGGTGCGGCGCCGTCGATCGGGCACGGTCAGCCGCCGCGGACCGACTGCAGCGCGTCGCGGAGCATCTGGTTGAGCTGCGGGCCGGCGACGGCCCAGAGCGCGGCCACGAGTCCCGCGGTCATCACGGTGATCAGCACCCAGCCGGGCACGTCGCCCCGCTGGTCGCGGGTGCGCTCGCGCACCCGGAGCGTGAGGGCGAGGAGCAGGACCATCAGCTTGTGCATGTCGGTTCCAATCGGTGGGCGTTCATCAGGGCGTCACCAGGTGCAGGCCGACGACGCCGGGCCAGAAGGCGAAGACCACGGTCACGGGCAGGACCAGGAACACGACGGGGACCATCATCAGGACCTCCTTGCGTGCTCCCGACTCGATCAGCGCTCGGCGGCCCGCCTCCCGGACGTCGGCCGCCTGCGCGTGCAGCACGCCCGACAGCGGGGTGCCGCGCTCGATCGCGACGGCCATGCCCTCGGCGAACCGGGCGACCACCGGCAGCCCCGACCTCCGGGCCAGGGCGTCCAGGGCGGTCGCAACCGGGGTGCCGGTGCGGATGTCGGCCAGCACCGCGCCGAGGTCGGTGGAGAGCTCTCCGTGCGACCGGGCGACCACGCGGTCGAGCGCGGACACCGGGCCCTCCCCTGCCCCGACGGCGAGCGCGAGCAGCTCGGCGATGGTGGGGAACTCCGCGAGGACGCGGCGTTCGCGCTCGGTGACCTGGGCGGTGAGGCGGTTCTCGCGGAGCAGCACGCCGAGGACGAAGGCCACCGCGCAGAGCACGAGCAGCGGCAGGGTCCGCCCCGGTGACCGGAGCGCGACGAGCAGCGAGATGGCGGCGGCGCCCCCGAACGCGACCAGCCCCCACAGCACCTGCTCGACGCGGAAGTCGTGGACGGTCATCGGCAGGTTCGCCCGCTCGAGGCGGCGACGGATCGACGCGTTGCCCCCGAGCACGCGCTCGAGGGTGTGGGCCGCCGAGGCGAGCACCGGCCCGAACAGTGCCCGGAACGCGCCGGCCTGGGAGGACGGGACCACGGCCGGTCGGTCGGCCTGCGGCAGGTCGCGGACGTAGGGCAGCACCCGCACGTCGAGCTGCGGTCGCCGGAGCACCTGGACCCGCGTGGCGACCATCACCAGGCCGGCGCCGGCGCCGGCGCCGCAGAGGGCACCCCAGAGGGCCGGGCTCACGACAGCACCCGGCGCTCGGTCGGCAGCCGTCCGATGCGGACCATCGTCCGGTAGGCCACGAGGCAGAGCATTGCTCCTCCCGCCAGGACCACCACTCCGGCGGGCGAGGCGTAGCGCGCGATGACCTCGCGCTGGAAGCAGAGCATCAGCAGCACGAGCCAGGGCGCCGCGACCGCGAGCCGGGCGCCGTTGACGGTCCAGGCCTGCCGGGACTCGAGCTCGGAGCGGGTGCGCGCGTCCTCGCGGAGGAACCCCGACAGGTTGCGCAGCAGGCTGCCGAGCTCGCCACCACCGACCTCGCGGGCGATCCGCAGCCCCTCGACGACGCGGTCCCCGACGGGGTCGGCGAGCCGCACCTTGAGCCGGTCGAGGCTGTCCCCGAACCGGCCGGTCACCTGGTAGTCGGCGCCGAACGCCAGGAACGGCTCCCTCAACGGCTCCGGCCCGCGGTGCCCGAGCTGGGTCAGCGCCTCCGGCAGCGACAGGCCGGCGCGCACCGCCGAGGCGAGGTTGTCGACCGCCTCCGGCCACACCTCGGCGAGCTCGCGCTGTCGACGCCGGGCGCGACCGGCCAGCATCGCGAGCGGGAGGTACGCCGCCATCACCCCGAAGGCGAGCGCCACCGTGGCCGTCCGCGAGACGACCTGGATCGCCACGAACGTGACGAACGCGCTGATCGCGCACACGGTCCACACGCCGGCCACCGTCGTACCGGACAGGCCGGCGCGGTCCAGCAGGTCGCGGACCCGGCCGGGACGCCGCGACTCGACGGGCTGCTCGCGCGGCGGCGACGTGACGGCCAGCCAGACGAGCAGCAGGCCGACTCCGACGCCCAGCCCGAGGACGGTGCCCATCTCAGGCGGGCCCGTTCAGCAGCGTGCGTACGTCGATCCCGAGCCGGTCGTAGCGCTCGGGCCGTGGTGGCATGCCCTGCGTGCGCACCAGCCGCTCATGCTGCCGGACGAAGATCGGCTCGGTCTCGATGACGTCGTTCTCGACGCGGCCCGGGACCGCGACGACCTCCTCGACCCGCCGGACGCCGTCCGGGCCGGTGCCGAGGTGGACGACGAGGTCGACCGACGAGGCGACGGTGGGGACCACGAAGCGGGCGGAGATGTTCTCGCCCGCGAGCAACGGAAGCGTGCACATCTTCACCAGCGCCTCCCGGGCGCTGTTCGCGTGCAGCGACGCCATGCCGGGCAGCCCGGCGTTGAGCGCCAGGAGCAGGTCCAGGCACTCCTCCGCACGGACCTCACCGACGATCACCCGCGACGGCCGCATGCGCAGGCTCTCCTTGACCAGGTCGCGCAGCTTGATCTCGCCGGTGCCCTCGAGCCCCTGCTGGCGGGTCTGCATCGCGACCCAGTCCGGGTGGCTGAACCGGAGCTCGTAGACCTCCTCGACCGACACCACCCGGTCGCGGCCCGGGATGCTGGCGGCCAGGCAGTTGAGCATGGTGGTCTTCCCTGCCTGTGTGGCGCCCGAGACCAGGATGTTGAGGCCGGCCCGGACGGACGCGTCGAGGAACGCCGCGGCCGGCTCGGTCAGGCTGCCCAGTCCGACGAGGTCCTGCAGCCGGTGGGCACGGACCACGAACTTGCGGATGTTGACGGCCGAGAAGCCGCGCGAGATGCCTTCGAGCACGACGTGCAGCCGGTGCCCCTCGGGCAGCATCGCGTCGACGAACGGCTGGGAGAGGTCGACGCGGCGGCCGCTGGACTTGAGCATCCGCTCGACCAGCTCCTGCACCTGGGCTGCGGACAGGATGGTGGAGGTGAGCTCGTGCTTGCCGCCGCGGGCCACGAACACGCGGCTGGGGTCGTTGATCCACACCTCCTCGACGGTCGGGTCGTCGAGGTAGCGCTGCAGGGCTCCGAAGCCGGACACGCGTGCGACGAGCTCGTCGACGACGGCATCGTGGTCGCCGACCGGCAGGACCGCACCGGTGAGGCTGCGCTGGTCGTGGTCGGCGACAACCCGCTCTGCGAGGCGGCGGACGACGCCGGCGTCGCGCTGCGGGTCGACGGCCTCGGCCCGGACGGCGACCCGGAGCTGGGCGTCGAGCGTCTCGACCAGCTCGCCGTGGGCGTCGGCGTACGTCAGACTCATGAATCCCCCGCGATCCCGAGACAGTGCGTCCGGACTGCCGGAACAGTCCGCTTCCGGAGTATGCAACCGGTCCAACGGGCCGGGGAAGCCTCGGTCACGCATCTGTGCACAACCTGCGACGACAGCGCACTTCTGTGACGCACGGGACCGTTCCTCCGGGTCCGACGTCCGGGGAGGACGACCCCTTATGCCGCTAGGACCCGGGCCATTCGGCCCTAGGCGGGGTCGCGCCGCGGAACGACGCTAGGTACGGATCACCAGCGCACATGGGCCCCGGAGGTCACACTGCGCACGACTCATCGGAGGACTTCGATGCGGTACGCCAAGGCTCGCCGGCCGGCCATCCTCTGCACCGGAGCAGGCACACTCGTCCTGGCGCTCGTGGCCTGTGGCGGGTCGAGCGGCCCCGCCTCGAGCACGGCGGGTTCCCCGGCGGACGGGTCCTCCTCCGACCTGGCGGCAGCTGTGAAGGCCGACTCGGCCCTGGCGGCGAAGGTGCCCAAGACGATCTCCTCCGACGGCATCATCAAGTCGGGTACCGACGCGACCTACGCGCCCAACGAGTTCCTCGACAAGGACGGCAAGACCGTCATCGGCTTCGACGTCGACCTGTTCAGGGCGGTCGCCGCCAAGCTCGGGCTGAAGGCGGAGGTCAGCCCGGCTCCTTTCAACGCGATCATCCCTGGGGTGTCCTCGGGCAAGTACGAGATCGGTGTCTCGTCGTTCACGATCAGCAGTGACCGCGAGAAGCAGACCAACATGGTGAGCTACTTCAGCGCGGGCACCCAGTGGGCCTCCAAGAAGGGCAACCCCGACAACGTCGACCCCAACAACGCCTGCGGCAAGAAGATCGCGGTCCAGAAGGCGACCGTGCAGGCGGATGACGTCACCGCCCGCTCCGCCAAGTGCACCTCGGCCGGCAAGCCGGCCATCCAGGTCGACCAGTACCAGGGACAGGACCAGGCAACCGCCGCCGTGGTGTCGGGCAAGGACCAGGCCATGCTGTCGGACTCCCCGGTGATCGCCTACGGCGTCGTGCAGACCGACGGCCAGCTTCAGAAGCTGGGTGCGATCTACGACTCGGCTCCCTACGGCTACGTCGTGGCCAAGAAGGACACGGCCTTCGCCGACGCCCTCGCAGGTGCGATGAATGCGCTCATCAAGGACGGCACCTACAAGAAGATCCTCGACTCCTGGTACGTCGGGGACGGGGCGATGAGCAACGCCCAGGTCAACCCGCCGGCGGCCTCGTAGGTCTCCGAGGTCACGATGACGGAGACGACAACCCCTGCGACGCCGACCCGGGCGGACATCAAGGCGATCCCGGTCCGGCATCCCGGGCGGTGGGTCGGCAGCGCCGTGGTGGTGCTGCTGTCCGCGATGTTCGTGCACATGCTGTTCACGAACCCGGCGTTCCAGTGGTCGTTCATCAGGGACAACGCCTTCTCCGCCCCGGTGATCAACGGCGCGAAGAACACCCTGGTGCTCACCGTCTTGTCGATGATCCTCGGTGTGGCGTTCGGCATCCTGCTCGCCGTGATGCGGCTCTCGCCGAACCCGGTCCTGTCCGGCGGGGCGTGGGTCTACGTGTGGTTCTTCCGAGCCGTGCCCCGCGTCGTCCTGCTGATCCTGTTCGGCAACCTGGGGGTCCTCTACTCGCGGTACGACATCGGCATCCCGTTCGACCGCCAGATCGCGAACCTGTTCGGGCTCAGCTTGGACGGCCGCTTCTTCGGCGTGAACGCCAACACGATCCTCACGGCGTTCGTCGCCGCCCTGCTCGGGCTCGCGCTGTCCGAGGCGGCGTACATGGCCGAGATCGTGCGCGCCGGCATCTCCTCGATCGACGAGGGCCAGACGGAGGCGGCGCAGGCGCTGGGCATGTCCCGCGGCCAGGGGATGCGCCGCATCGTGCTGCCGCAGGCGATGCGGGTCATCGTCCCACCCACCGGCAACGAGACCATCGCGATGATCAAGGACACCTCGCTGGTCGCGTTCGTGCCCTACTACGAGCTCTTCTTCCAGCTGCAGGCGATCGGGTCGCGCACCTTCCAGCTGTTCCCGATGCTGGTCGCGGCCTGCCTGTGGTACCTCGCGATGACGAGCGTGCTCATGGTGGGGCAGCACTTCCTCGAGAAGAGGTACGCCCGGGGCACCCGACGCAGCACCGCCCGGGCCCAACGCACATCGCTGCTGGCGCGGCTGCGGCGGCCGGGGAAGGGCGGGGCGTGATGGGCGACGAGCCGGTCGGCGGCCAGCCGATGGTGAAGGCCGAAGCCGTGCGCAAGCACTTCGGCCGGATGGAGGTCCTCAAGGGCATCGACCTCGAGGTGATGCCGCGTGCGGTGATGTGCATCGTCGGACCCTCGGGCTCGGGCAAGTCCACGTTCCTGCGCTGCATCAACCACCTCGAGCAGATCAACGGCGGACGGCTGTGGGTCGACGGTGAGCTGGTCGGGTACCGGCAGCGCGGCGAGAAGCTCTACGAGCTGAAGGAGAAGGAGGTGGCGCAGCACCGTCGTGACATCGGCATGGTGTTCCAGCGCTTCAACCTCTTCCCCCACATGACCGCCCTCGGCAACGTCATGGAGGCGCCGGTCCAGGTGAAGGGGGCGTCACGAAGCGAGGCGCGGCAGCGAGGGCTCGAGCTGCTCGAGCGGGTGGGCCTCGCGGAGCGCTCCGACATGTACCCCACCCAGCTCTCCGGCGGGCAGCAGCAGCGGGTTGCCATCGCGCGGGCGCTGGCCATGGACCCGAAGCTGATGCTGTTCGACGAACCCACCAGCGCATTGGACCCGGAGCTCGTCGGTGAGGTCCTCGACGTGATGCGCCGGCTGGCCGAGGCCGGGATGACGATGATCGTGGTCACCCACGAGATGGGCTTCGCCCGCGAGGTCGGTGACGAGCTCGTGTTCATGGACGACGGCGTCGTGGTCGAGGCCGGCAACCCCCGCGACGTGATCACCAACCCGCAGCACGAGCGGACCCAGGCATTCCTGTCCAAGGTGCTGTGACGCCGGGCGCGATACAGCCGGTCGTGGTCGCGACGCCAGAACATGGCTGGGACTGCTGAGGCGCGGACCCGCCCGCCGAGGGGCGGATCCGCGCCGAGGGGTCAGACGGACGGGGCCCCGCCGCCGACCGGCAGGAGCCGCTCCCCGTCGTCGTCCGGCTGCGCCTCCGACGTGCCCGTGGGCGATGGGATCACCGGGTCAGGCGCCGGGACCCCGTGCTCGACGGCCGGCAGCCGGTCCAGCCACCGCGGCAGGTACCAGTTCCGCTCGCCCAGCAACGTCATCACCGCCGGCAGCAGGACCACCCGCACCACGGTGGCGTCGATGAGCACCGCGATGGCCAGCCCGAGTCCCACCTGCTTGAGGCTGGTCATCGAGAGCCCGACGAAGCAGAGGAACACGCACACCATGATCACCGCGGCGCTGGTGACGACGCCGGCTGAGGCCTTGATGCCGTCGGCGATCGCTTCCGTGGTCTGCAACCCGCGGGCACGCGCCTCGGTGATCCGGCTCAGGATCAGGACGTGGTAGTCCATCGAGAGGCCGAACAGGATCACGAACAGGAACAGCGGCACCCAGTTCACCACGGCGCCGGTCGACCCGAGCCCGATGAGTTCTGCGCCGACCCCGTGCTGGAACACGAGCACCAGGGCGCCGTACGACGCGGCGACCCCGAGCAGGTTCAGCACGATCGCGGTGCCGGCGACGACCAGCGAGCGGAACGACGCGAGCAGCAGCAGGCAGGCCAGGAGCAGGACGAATCCGAAGACCCACGGCGTGCGCTCACGCATGAGGTCCTTGAACGCGGCCGACTCGGCGGTGGCCGCCGGTGACCTTGACCGTGGTGCCGTCGACGGCGCCGACGGTCTCGCCGGACAGGGTGCGCAGCGTGCTCAGCGCGGCCCTCGAGGCGGCGTCCTCTCCGTCGCCGTCCAGCGGCACCGACACGACCGCGACCGTGCCGTCCACGGAGGTCTCGACGGTGATCGGCTCGTTCATCCGCCCCGAGTCCAGCGCCGCCCTGCGCAGCTGAGCGATCGCGTCCTGCAGGGCCGGCGCCGTGACGTCCTCGCCGCGGACCACCACCTCGGCCGGGCTGGAGCCTCCGGGGAACGCGGCGCGGATCCGCTGGTACGTCTGCATGACCGGCAGATCCTGCGGCAGGTCCTCGACGCCCTCGTTGCGCAGGTCGAGCCCCAGCGCCGGCGTGGCCAGCGCGGCGAGCGCGATGCCGGCCGCGAGTGCGGCGGCGAGGGGACGGCGCAGCACTGCGTCGAGCAACCGGTGCCAGGAGCTCGTCCGGGCGGGACGCCGCCGCCGGAGCGGGAGCCGACCCCGCTCGACGCGGTCGCCGAGGACCCCCATCAACGCGGGCAGCACGGTCAGCGAGCCGACGACCGAGCACATCACGACCAGGATCGTGGCCATGCCCATGCCGGTGAAGACCGCGAAGCCGGTCAGGAACATGCCCGCCATGGCGACCATCACGGTGAGACCGGAGATCAGCACCGACCGGCCCGCGGTCGCGGCGGCGACCCGCAGCGCCTCGGTCGGACTGGCGCCGCGCGCCCGCTCCTCGCGCTCCCGCTTGAGGTAGAAGAGCGAGTAGTCGACGCCGACGGCGAGACCGATCAGCAGCATGACCGTGCGCGCCGAGCCGTCCACCGGTAGGAGCAGGCTGGCCAGCCCGACCAGGCCCAGCGCCCCCACGAAGGCCGTGAGGGCGAGGGCCAGCGGAAGGACCGCTGCGACCAGCGCACCGAAGGTCAGGAGCAGCACCAGCAGCGTGATCGGGAGTGACAGCAGCTCCGCGCGTTTGAAGTCGTTCTCCATCACCCCGTCGAGGGCCTTGTCCGCGCTGGTGCCTCCGAACTGCTCGACCCGGACGGTCGGATGGTCCTGCGCCGCCGCCCGCACGGTCTCGATGACGGGGTCGATGCGTTCGGAGGCTGTCTCCGGGTCCCCGACGATGTCGAAGGTGACCAGCCGCGAGTGGCCGTCCGCCGACTGCAGGCCGGCTCCGGCGGGCGTGAGGGGACTCACCAGGTGCTCGACCTGTGCGCTCCGGCCAAGCCGCGCGACGAGGTCCTCGAGCGCCTGGTCCACATCGGTCCGGGAGCTCCCGGCCCGGGGCTGCACCAGGACCATCTCGGAGGCCGGCTGGACGACGCCGGCCTCCTCGAGGATCTGCGCGGCCTCTGCGTTCTCCCCGATCATCCGGTCGGCGTCCGTGATCTCCCCGGTCGGCACGGCACTGCCGATCGCCAGGGCGACGATGACGAAGGCCAGCCAGCCGAGGATGGCGGTCTTCGGGTGCCGGGCGCTCCACGCGCCCGCCCCTCCCGCGATGTTGCGTCGCTCTCCCATGTCCTGCTTTCTGCGTCTCGGGGTGTGTCCCCCACCGTTGTCAGGTCCGCTGCTCACCCGAGATCCGGCACGTGTGCCGTGCAGCCGCGGCGCAGGAGTGTACAAACGCGACAGCCCGCCGTACGTCGTACGAGGAGGTGTCGCGGAGAGGTGACGAGCGTCACCCGAGGGTGCTGCTCAGCGGGCGCCGGTCAGCCCTTCGCTCCGCGAGCCGGACAGCCGTTGCGCGAGCCAGATCGGGATGATCGAGGCGACGATCAGGACGGCCGCCACCACGTTCACCACCGGTGCCTGGTTCGGGCGGAACAGGTTGTTGAAGATCCACAGCGGCAAGGTCTGCTCGCGAGCCCCGGCGGTGAACGTGGTCACGATGATCTCGTCGAACGACAGCGCGAAGGCAAGCAGCCCGCCGGCCAGCAACGCCGACCGCAGCAGCGGAAAGGTGATCAGGCGGAACGTCGTGAAGCTGCCGGCACCGAGGTCCATCGACGCCTCCTCGAGGTTGCCGCCGAGCCGACGCAGCCGGGCCTGCACGTTGTTGAAGACGGTCACGATGCAGAACGTCGCGTGCGCGACCACGATCGTGATGAACCCCAGCTCCAGACCGAACACGGTGCGGAAGGCGTTGTTCAACGCGATGCCGGTGACGATGCCGGGCAGCGCGATCGGCAGCAGGATCAGCAGGGAGACGGCGTTGCGCCCGAAGAAGTGGAACCGCTGCAGCGCCATGGCCGCCATCGTGCCCAGGATCAAGGACAACGCCGTGGCCAGCAGGGCCACCTCGACACTGACCAGGAGGGCCGCGCGTGCACCCTCCGAGTGCGCCGCCGCCGACCACCACTGCAACGTCAGACCGCTCGGCGGCCAGGCGAAGGACTTGTTGGTGTTGAACGAGTTGAGCACCACCAGCCCGAGCGGCGCGTAGACGAACACCAGCGCCAGCGTCGTGACCGCCAGCAGGGTCGCGCGGAGTCCACGGGAGAGCGTCATAGGTTGTCCAGCGCCCCCGTCCGTCGTACGGCGGCCAGGTACACCAGCATCACGACCACCGGAACCGTCGCCACCGCGGCCGCGAACGGCAGGTTGTTGGCCGCGCCCACGTTGTCGTAGACCACGTTGCCGAGCATCTGGTTCGCGCCGCCGACGATCCTCACCGCGATGTAGTCGCCGAGCGTCAGCGAGAACGTGAAGATCGACCCGGCCACGATTGCCGGGAAGACCGCCGGCAGGACGACCCGCCTCAACGTCGTGCCGTTGCGTGCACCCAGGTCCGCGGACGCCTCCAGCAGCGAGCCGGGCAGTCGCTCGAACCCTGCGTAGATCGGCAGGATCATGTACGGCAGCCACAAGTAGGACAGCGTCAAGATCAGTGCCGTCAGGCCGTAGCCCGGCGTGTCCAGCCCGAACGGCGCTGCCATCCAGGACACCAGGCCGCCGTTGCCGAGCATCCCGCGCCAGGCATAGGCCTTCACGAGGTACGACGCCCACAACGGCATGAGCACCGCGACCACCAGGATCCCCTGGGTACGGCGCGACGCGATCTTGGCCATGTAGAACGCCACCGGCAACGCGATCACCGCGTCGAGGACCGTCACCAGAGCCGCGATCCCGATGGTTCGCAGCGTGACCGTGCGGTAGACGCCGATCGTGAGCAGGTCGTGGAAGTTGCGCAACGACCACGTCCGCTCCACCTCCCCGGTGAAGCTGTTCTGCCCCCAGAAGGCGGTGACGAACAGCGCTGCCAGGGCGCCGAGGTAGGCGACGCCCAGCCACAGCATCGGGGGCGCGAGCAGCAGCCCCAGCCGCAGGCGGGGGCTGCGATGGAGCAGGCCGGACGGAGCTGCCAAGTCCTCAGCCCTTGATCTCGGTCCAGGCCTGGGTCCACTGGCCGTAGTCGGTGCAGGTGGCGTCCTTGCGTCCGTCGATGCACTGCTTGATCGGCGTGGTCCAGTACCAGATCTTGTCGGCGTAGGCCTTGTCCGCGGCGTGGTAGGTGTCGCAGAACGACTTGTCCGACGTCAGGTCGCACGCCTTGGCGTTCGCGGGTGCCTCGCCGAAGTACTCCGCCGACTGGGCGTTCGCCTCGGGGCCGGCGATGTAGTCCATCCACGCATAGGCGCAGTTGGAGTTCTTCGACTGCGCGCTGATCATCCAGGTGTCCGACCAACCGGTCGAACCGTCACTGGGGAAGAGCGTCTTGACCGGCACCTTGTCGGCCTCGGCGAGGTTGGCGATGAACTGCCAGGTGGTGCCGATCAGGGTGTCACCGCTGGTGAACGCCTGCTGCTCCTTGAGGTAGTCCGACCAGTACTCCGAGACCTGGGGTCGCTGCTGCTTGAGCAGCGCGACGGCCGCGTCGAGCTGCTTCTGGTCGAGCGCGTAGGGGTTCTTGATGCCGAGGTCGGGCTTGGTGTTCATCAGGTGCAGCGCCGCGTCGGCGATGTAGATCGGCGAGTCGTAGGCGGTGATCTTCCCGGAGTACGGCGAGCTCTTCTGGAAGACGGCGTCCCAGCCGGTGGGGGCCGGCTTCACCTTGTCGGTGCGCCACATCAGGAGGTTCGCGCCCCAGCCCTGCGGTATGCCGTACATCTGGCCGTTCACCGAGTTCCACGCCCGGTCCTTGAGGAACGGCTGGATGTCGGCGTAGCTCTTGAGCAGCTTGGTGTTGACGGGAGCGGCGTCCCCGGACGCGACGAGCCGCAGCGACGCGTCACCGGAGGCCGACACCACGTCGTACTCCCCCGTCTTCATCAGGTTGAGGCTCTCGTCGGAGGTGCCGAAGTACTTCACGTTGGCCTGGCAGCCGGTCTTCTTCTCGAACGGCGTCACCCAGTCGACGGTCTTGTCGTTGGTGCCGTCCTCGGCGTAGCCGGGCCAGGCGAGGATGTTGACCTGCCCCTCCATGTCGCCCAGCGACTTCTTCATGGGTACGTCGGGCGGGGTGAACGAGCCCGCCCCAGCAGACGATCCGGAACCGTCCGAGGCGGATCCGCCACTGGTGGTGCCGCAGGCCGCCGCACCGAACGCCAGCATGAGAGCGGCAGCGGTCGTCAGGGTCTTCTTCATGGTCGTCTCCTCGAGGTGGTGCGGCTCCGTCGCCGGCTGCGACGTCGTGGGGGGCCCGAGAGAAACAACGTGGGTGCGACGCCAGGAGAGGGTCACCGGTGCGCCGCGCGGCTCGAGCGCGTGGGTGTGCGAGCTCTCCCGGTTCTGCTGCAGGACCGTGAGCCGGCCGCCGGCGTCGAGGTCGACCACCGAGTGGGTGGAGGCGCCGAGGTAGACGACCTCGCCGACCACGCCGGTGGCGACGCAGCGTTCACCGTCGACGCCGCCGTCGTTGCGTCCGGGCTGCAGGGTGATCTTCTCGGGCCGGATGCTCACCGGGCCGGGCATGCCGACCAGCTTCTCCGCCACCTCGCCCTCCAGCAGGTTGGAGGTGCCCACGAAGCCGGCGACGAAGGGGGTGGCGGGCTCCTCGTAGAGCTCGACCGGGGTGGCGACCTGCTCGATGAGGCCGTCGCGGAAGATGGCGATCCGGTCGCTCATCGTGAGCGCCTCCTCCTGGTCGTGTGTGACGAACACGAACGTGATGCCGAGGTCGCGCTGCATCTGCTTGAGCTCGATCTGCATCTCCCGGCGCAGCTTGAGATCGAGCGCGCCGAGCGGCTCGTCGAGCAGCAGCACCCGCGGACGGTTCACCAGCGCCCGGGCGAGCGCGACCCGCTGGCGCTGGCCGCCGGAGAGCTGGTGCGGGCTGCGGTCCCCGAAGCCCGACAGGCGCACCGTCTCGAGCGCCTCCAGGGCGCGGGTGCGGGTCTCGGACCGCGGCACCTTCTTGACCCGCAGGCCGTAGGCAACGTTCTGCAGCACGCTCATGTGCGGGAACAGTGCGTAGTCCTGGAAGACGGTGTTGACGTCGCGGGCGAACGGCGGCAGGGCCGTGACGTCGTCGCCGCGCAGCAGGATCTGTCCGTCGGTCGGGCTCTCGAAGCCCGCGATCATCCGGAGCACGGTCGTCTTGCCGGAGCCGGACGGGCCCAGCATCGAGAAGAACTCGCCGTCGAGGATCTCGAGATCGACGCCGGCCACGGCGGTGACCGGCCCGAACGACTTGTGCAGCCCACGGAGGGTGACAGCCACCGACATGCCCGCAGTATGACGGAGCCCGGCTACGGATTCCATGGCCCAGATGCGCCCAGACCTACGGATTTCTCTGCCTGAAGCGCGTCTGCCAGGGGTTCCCGTTGCCCCACGTCGCAAAGCTCAGCTGTTTCGGACTATGGCACGGCACACACATAACCCCCCTCGCCTCCGCTCGTTGACCTGGTGTGCGCGTTTCGCACGCCGGCGGGTGGGAACCCTCTCGGCGGCGAACCCAGCACGGGGTTCGTACGGACACCGCCGTCTCTCGGGAGCGGCGGGTTTCGTATTTAACGGGCGACTTTCTCCCGGCTGGACAGGGACTTTGTCCCGGGTCGACGGGAACTTTGTCCCGGGTCGGCGTACGGGGGGTCAGCCGTGCAGGAGGTCGCCGAAGACGTCGCCGTCCTCGTCGACCCGGGCGAGCACGTCGTCCATCTCGAGCTGGCCGAGGCCCTCGTCGGCGCCGTCCTCGATCTCCTCCCAGGTGCGGGGGGCCGCGACGTAGGGGCGGTCGCGGCCGCGCAGGGAGTACGGCGAGATGGTCGTCTTGGCGCCGGTGTTCTGGCTCCAGTCGAGGAAGACCTTGCCGCCGCGCAGGGACTTGGTCATCTTCCACACGACGAGCCTGGGGTGCTCGGCGGTGAGCTCCTGCGCGATCTCCTGGGCCAGGTCGCGGACCTGCTCGGAGTTGAGCCTGCCGGGCAGCGCGGCGTACATGTGCAGGCCCTTGCTTCCCGAGGTCACCGGCGCCGAGGACAGGCCGCGCTCCTCGAGCTTGTCGCGCACGAGCAGCGCGACCTCGCAGCACTCCTGGAGGCCGGCGGGGTGTCCGGGGTCGAGGTCGATGACCATCCGGTTCGGGTTCTTGGGCCGGCCGTTGCGGCCGACGACCCACTGGTGCACGTGCAGCTCGAGGGAGGCCAGGTTGGCGAAGTACGTGAGGTCGGCCAGCCCGTCGATGATCGGGTAGCGGATCGTGTCCCCGCCCCCACGCGACCCGGTCGACGGGACCGTGACCGAGTGCAGCCAGCTCGGCGCCCCGGACGGCAGGTTCTTCTCGAAGAACTGCATGTCCGCGGTGCCGTGCGGCCAGCGGATCCGGGTCACCGCCCGGTCGGCGAGGTGCGGCAGCAGCACCGGCGCGACCCGGGCGTAGTAGTTGAGCACCTCGCCCTTGGTGGTGCCGGTGGTCGGGTACATCACCTTGCCGAGGTTGCTGATCTTCAGCGTCCGGCCGCCGACGTCGACCAGCACCTCCTCGGTCTGCTTCTCAGCCATGCAGGTCCTCCGGCGCAGGGGCCTCTGACGCGAGGTCGCGCGGGGTGAGGTCCGTGCGGACCCCGCGGTACGACGGTTGGCGCAGCCGCTTGGCCGGGGTGAGGCCGAGCGCCGCGATGTCGACGACCAGCTCCGGCCGCACCCACACGGTGCCGGCGGCGTCGACCTTCGGCACCTCGTCGGCGAACGGGCTCGTGTCCGCGAGCAGCGGCTCGAGCCGGCCGAGCAGCCGCTGCCCTTCCTTGCCGGCGATCCCGGAGCCGACCCGGCCGCGGTAGACGAGACCGTCCGCCGTGGGCTCGCCGACCAGCACCGCGCCGATCCGGGACGAGCTGTCGGTCTCGTGGCGCCAGCCGCCGACGACGTACGAGCCGATGTTGCGGTGCGGGAACTTCAGCCAGTCCGGGGACCGGCGGCCAGGGACGTACAGCGACCGCCGTCTCTTGCTGACGATCCCCTCGAGCCTCTGGGCCGCGGTCGCCTCCAGCAGCATGTCGCCGTCGTCGTAGGTCGCCGGCACCTGCCAGTGCACGTCGAGCAGGCCGAGACCCTCCAGCAGCTCCCGCCGCTCGCTCAGCGGGCGGCCGGTCAGGTCCTCACCGTCGAGGCGCAGCAGGTCGAAGACGAGCAGGGTGACCGGGTTCGACTCCGCGAGGATCGCCGCGCGGCGGGCGTTGCCGACGTGCATCCGGTCGGCCAGCGCGCCGAAGGTCGGGATGCCGTCGAGGAACGCGACCACCTCGCCGTCGAGCACCAGGTCCCGCCGCAGCCCGGCCAGGCCGTGCAGCTCGGGGAAGGAGACCTTGGCGTCCTTCTCGTTGCGGGAGCGGATGTGCAGCTCGCCGTCGGGGTGCACGTCGACCAGCACCCGCATGCCGTCCCACTTCACCTCGTGCAGCCACTCGCTCCCCTGCGGCACATGGGTGCCTTTGGTCGCGAGCATCGGGCGCATGGCCCCCATCCTGTCGCATCACCCCGAACCGGATGTGCGTTCCCTGGAACGCCTCTATGGTCGAGGGATGGACGGGGTGAGGGCAGCGCTGTACGTCGACTTCGACAACGTCTTCAGCGGCTTGCTCGACCTGCACCCGCCGGCGGCGACGGCGTTCGCCGAGCACCCGGGTGAGTGGCTGCGCCGGCTCGCCACCGAGCACCTCGTCGACGGCCCCCGTCGCTGGCTGGTGCTGCGGTGCTACATGAACTCCGGCGGGTCGGCCCGGCACCCGCTGCCCGATCATGCGCGGGTGCCGTTCGCGCCGTTCCGTCGCTCCTTCGTGGCCGCCGGGTTCGAGATGGTCGACTGTCCGCCGTTGACGCCGCAGAAGAAGAACGCCGCCGACATCAGGCTGGCCATCGACGTGGTCGACGCGCTGCACGGCCCGGTGCGCTACGACGAGTTCGTGATCGCCTCCGCCGACTCCGACTTCACGCCGTTGCTGCAGCGTCTGCGTGCAGCGGACCGTCGGACGACGCTGGTGTCGACGTTCGACGCGGTGGAGGCGCTGACGGTGCTGGCCGACCGGGTCGTCGACAGCCGGCAGACGCAGGCGCTGCTGCGGGCCGAGGGGCGGACCCGGCCGGTCGCGAGCGTGCTGCCGATCCAGCCTCCCCCGTCGGCGACCGACGGCCTGGAGACCGAGCTCGCCCGCCTCGTGCGCGACCACGTCGGCCGGTCCGACGGCCCCGTCCACCTGGCGTCCCTGGGCAAGGACCTGCGCGCGGACCTCGGCGACGTCGTCGACCAGACCCGCTGGTTCGGGCACCGGACGCTCGGGCGGGCCATCCAGGGCCTGGCACCCGAGCTGCACGTGGAGGAGCACTGGGTCAGCGACCCGGCCCGGCACGCGCTGCCGCCGGGACGGTCGCGGCCGCTCCGCCCGTAGCGTTCTTTCCTCGTGCCCCGTCGGTGGGGTGCGCCATGATGGGCACAGGACCCCCGAGTCCGCCGACGTCTCGTGATCAGGAGCTGCCCATGCGTGCCATCTGGAAAGGCGCGGTGTCCTTCGGACTGGTGAGCGTGCCGGTGAAGCTGTACGCCGCCACGGAGAGCCACGACATCTCGTTCCGGCAGGTGCATGCCAAGGACGGCGGCCGGATCAAGTACCAACGGGTCTGCAGCATCGACGGCGAGGAGGTCGCCTACGCCGACATCGCCAAGGGCTACGAGACCGAGGACGGCCAGATGGTCGTGCTCGACGACGACGACTTCGCGGAGCTGCCGGCCAGCAGCAGCCGGGAGATCACCGTGGAGAAGTTCGTCCCGTCGCAGCAGATCGACCCGATGTGGCTGGAGAAGAGCTACTACCTCGAGCCGGACAAGACCGCCGCGAAGCCCTACGCCCTGCTCCGCGAGGCGCTCAAGGAGGCGGACCGCGTCGCGGTGGTGACCGTGTCGATCCGCACCCGGATGACGACGGCGGTGCTGCGGGTCCGCGACGACGTGATCGTGATGCAGACCATGCTCTGGCCCGACGAGGTCCGCAAGCCCGACTTCGCCGGCCTCGACGCCACCGAGCACGCGGCCAAGCCGCAGGAGCTCAAGATGGCCAAGCTGCTGGTGGAGACCCTGGCCGGCGACTACGACCCCGACGAGTTCGAGGACGACTACGCCAACGCGGTCGAGGCACTGGTGACGGCCAAGCTCGAGGGCGGCGAGGTCAAGGCGCCCGCCGAGCCCAAGAAGTCCTCCGGCGAGGTGGTCGACCTGCTGGCCGCCCTGCAACGGTCCGTGGACGCAGCCAAGTCGTCGCGTGGCGAGACGGTCGCGGAGCCCGCGTCGGAGTCGCAGGAGGAGTCGGGGGACGAGGAGAAGCCGGCCAAGAAGACCGCCGCGAAGAAGACCGCCGCGAAGAAGGCCGGCGAGAAGGCGACCGAAGAAGACCGCGGCCAAGAAGACGACCGCCAAGAAGGCCGCCTCGCGCAAGAAGGCCAGCTAGCTGTACTGACTGCCGCCGGCAGTCCATACCACCTATTGGCGCCCCCAACTTCTTCCAAGGTCCCGCGCCAAAACTCGCCTCCGGGGGAACGACCCGCTGGAGGCGGCCATGAACACTGGGGATCTTGGAAACCTGGGATCTTGAGACCACATCCGGACCGGAGCCCGAGAACAGCTCGGTGCTCCCCCGCCGGCTCTTCCTTCGACTCGGCGCCGCCGGAGTCGGCGGCCTCGCGGTCGCCGGGGCGGGCGGCCTCGGGACGCCGTACCTCGCCCAGCGCGGGCTGCTGTCAGCCGACGGCGCCCTCGCGGCCACCTCGACCGCGCTCGGCGACATCCTCTTCTACACCGAGGTCTTCCCGACCAGCCCGCTGATCCTCGAGCCGTTCCGCGACGAGCTGAACGTCCCGAAGGCGCTGGCACCGTCGGCGGACTTCACGTCCTGGGACAAGCCCCCCGGGCCGGGCCAGGGCCAGCAGAACTCGTTCGGCAACGAGCGCCACCAGATCTGGCCCAACCAGATCGGCAGCGTCGACCCGCTCGTCTACAAGATCGACCTGCTGGTCCGGCCGCACGCCTTCACCACGTCCAAGGTGCTCGCCATCGACAAGAACGGCCGCGCCATCGTGTCCTTCGACGCCGGCAAACCCGTCGCCGCAGGCACCAAGCGAACCCTTCCGCTGAGCACGATCTACGGGTTCAACGGCACCTTCCCCGGCCCGATGATCAACGCCGAGTACGGCAAGCCCGCGCTGGTTCGCTTCCACAACCGGCTCGACGAGAACCCCTGGGGACTGGACCGGCAGGACTTCGGCTCCCCGGACGCCTCGTTCCTGACGCACCTGCACAACGGCCACACCGCTCCGGAGAGCGACGGCAACCCGCACTACTCGATGAAGCTCCTGAACCGGGGCGGCTACGAGCCCACGACCTGGGTCGACAACCTGTACCTCAACTGGCCGGCCGGCGGAGACGACCGGGAGAAGCAGAGCTTCTTCTGGTTCCACGACCACCGGATGGACCAGACCGGCTCCAACGTCTACAAGGGG
Organism: uncultured Actinomycetota bacterium; assembly: GCA_963827435.1. Lineage (GTDB taxonomy): Bacteria > Actinomycetota > Actinomycetes > Propionibacteriales > Nocardioidaceae > Nocardioides_B. The sequence goes on along the minus strand of CAWHAU010000013.1, from coordinate 322,926 downwards.
ATGGTCGGGCTCTACCCGATCTACGACCCCAAGGGCGGCATGGACATGGGCGACGAGCGCCAGGGCTTGCGCCTGCCCGGCGTCCGCAAGGACCGCTCGGACGGAGCCTTCGACGTGGCCTACGACATCCCTCTGGCCTTCTACGACTGCCGGCTGGACGACGGCGTCACGGTCCACCAGGACGTGCACGACCAGCTCGGCGAGTTCCCGGCCGCGCAGAACCCCCGCACCCACCCTGAGTGGTGGGGCAAGACCTTCTTCAAGCACTTCCCGAACCACGGGTTCGTGGGCGACATCTTCACGGTGAACGGCACGGCGTACCCGGTGCTGGAGGTCAAGCGTCGCAAGTACCGCTTCCGGTTCCTCGACGCCTCGGTCGCCCGGATCTACGACTTCAAGCTGATGAGCTCGACGCAGGGCCCGAAGACGGCCACCTCGCTGGGGTACTCCGGCGACGACCTGGACGGGCAGTGGCGGATCCCGGACGGCCAGCAGTGCATGAAGTTCACCCAGATCGCCTCCGACGGCGGGCTGCTGCCGGCCCCGGTCACCCGCGACAACTTCGAGCTGTGGCCGGCGAAGCGCCGCGAGGTCATCGTCGACTTCACCCGCTACCAGGACGGGTCGCCGACGACCAAGGGCGACGTCATCTACCTCACCAACGTGATGAAGATGCCGACCGGACGGATGTGGAGCAACTCGTCGCGGTTCTCGCCCGACCCCAACTACAAGGTGCCGGTGCTCAAGATCGTGATCGGCGACGACGCACCCGACGACAGCCAGATCCCCACCGCGATGCGTCCGCTGCCGCCGCTGCCCGCCAACTGGCAGAGCCTGATGGCCAACCGGCTCATCTTCGAGGTGAAGCGCGGCAGCATGGGCGGCGAGGTCGAGTGGCTGATCAACGGGAAGCCGTTCAGCCCGGGGAGTGTGGCCACCAGTCTCAAGAACGGGGCCGGGAAGACGCCTCTCGCCCAGCAGAAGCGCGGCAGCTTCAACCTCTGGGAGATCCGCAACGGCGGCGGCGGATGGGTGCACCCGTTCCATCTGCACATGGAGGAGCACCGCACCGTGATGCGCAACGGCAAGGACGTCAGCCGCGCCGCTGATCCCGGGCATCCGGACGACGTCTCGCGCGAGGACCTGGTGGCTCTCGACCCGAGCGAGTCCGTGGTCGTCTACCGCGGCTTCCGCGACTTCGTGGGTCCCGTACGTCGCGCACTGCCACAACCTGGCGCACGAGGACCACGCGATGATGTTCGGCTGGGAGATCACGCCGTGAGCGTCCAGACGATCGCTGCCCCGGCGCGGGTCGAGCAAGCCGCACGACCCGTGCCGTGGACCACGGTGCTGCCGTTCGCGGTGGTCCTGGCCTACGTGAACGGGTTCTGGGTGACCGCGCTGCGGGGCGCCGTGGGCTCGACGGAGCGCACGACGGCCCCGTTCACCAGCTGGCTGCGTGACTCGACCCTGCTGCTGCCCCTGTTCGTGCTCGCCGTGCTGGCCGCCCTGTCCCTCGCCGCGCGCGGGACGGGGCGCCGGCGTGGCGGCGCGGTCCGCCCGGCCCTGCTGGTGGCGCTGGTCGCGACGGTGGCGGGCCTGGCGTACCTGCTGGCGGACTCGGTCTGGAGCCTTCGCCTGCAGCTGGTCCACCTGGACACGATGGGCTCGATGGGCGGCCTGTGCACGGGCGCCTGCCTGGACAAGCAGTACGACGCCACGGTCATGCTGCAGGTGCGCGCCGTCGCAGTGGGGTCGTTGATCCTGCTCGCGTCCAACGTCGTCGCGGTCTTCTGGCTGCTGGCGCTCCGGGGCGGCCGGCTGGCCGTGCGCGGACACGGTGCCATCACGACCGCGCAGCGGCGGGCCGGCCTGCCTGCGGTGCTGGCCGCCGGCCTGCTGGGCGCCGCAGCGGTGCACGCGGCGGTGGTCCCCGAGCACCTGGACGAGTGGGGTGCGGCCGGCGGGTTCTTCGTGGTGCTGACGCTGGCGGAGGTCACGGCCGCCGCCCTGGTGGTGTCCCGCCGACGGTGGGCGCTGCCGATGGCGCTGGCGGTCTCGGTCGGCCCGCTGCTGCTGTGGCTGTGGTCCCGCACGCTGGGGATGCCGTTCGGACCCGAGCCGTGGGTGCCCGAGGCGGTCGGCCTCGCGGATCTCGCTGCCTGCGCGCTGGAGCTGACCACGCTGGCGCTCGCGGTTGCGCTGATGCCGGCGCGGCTCCCGCGGCAGCGGCCGCCCTCTCCCGCCGCGTTCCGGATGGCGGTCGTGGCCGTGCTCACGGTGACCATGATCGGCTTCGGCTCCGGGGCCGCGCTCTTCGGCGACGCGGCCGTCACCGAGCACGGGGCGTCCGAAGCGGGGTGAGTCAGCCGGTCAGCCGGTCCCGCTCCGCGTGCCGTCCGGCCGCCCGGCTGTCCGGGAAGCGCCGGGAGATCCGCCACTGCAGCCAGTCCGACGCCCGCGGCGCCACCAGGTTCAGCACCTCGGCGACGGCCCCCGCGGCGGTGCCCGCGGTGACCGGCCGGTCCTCCAGGGCGCGTACGACGCGGGCCGCCGCCTGCTCGGGAGTCAGGGCCGGCGCCTTGGCGTAGGCGTCGGTGGGCGCGCTCATCGCGGTGCGCACCAGCGGCATCCGCAGGTTGGTGAAGGTCACGCCGTCGCCGTACAGCTCGCGACCCGCGATCCGGCTCCACACGTCGAGCGCGGTCTTGGAGGCGATGTAGGCGGAGAACTTCGGCGCCTTCACCTGCACGCCCCAGGTGAGCACGTTGACGACGTGGCCGAACCGCTGCTCGACCATGTGCGGCAGCAGGCCGAGCATCAGCCGCACGGGCGCCACGTAGTTGATCGCCATGGTGCGCTCGACGTCGTGGGCCCGCTCGTAGGACAGCGCGACCGAGCGCCGGATCGAGCGGCCGGCGTTGTTGACCAGGTAGTCGACGCCGCCGTGCTCGGCGCAGCACGGTCGCGACCAGCCGGTCCACGGCGGGGCCGTCGGTCAGGTCGCAGGGATAGGCGAAGGCCCGCCCGCCCGACGCCTCGATCGCACGGACCACGCCGGCGAGCGCGTCCGCGCGGCGCGCCACCAGGATCACCGTGGCGTCGCGCGCGGCCGCGGCGTGCGCGGTGGCCTCGCCGATGCCCGAGGAGGCACCGGTGACCAGGACGGTCCGGCCGGCCAGCGGCGAGGGCGCACCGGTCCGGAGGGCGCGGCGCACCCAGGCCCGCGGCGTGGTGAGCAGCAGCCCGGTCACAGCGGGGGCCTCGCGGCCGCCCAGGGCCGCGCCCGCTCGAGCTGCGCGGCCAGGGTGAGCAAGGTGGTCTCGTCGTGCGGGCGCCCGACCAGCTGCACCGCGCACGGCAGGCCGTCGTCGCCGAAGCCCGCGGGCACCGAGGCGGCCGGGTTGCCGGTGACGTTCCACAACGCGGTGTAGGCGATCATCGGCATCGCCGCGAGCGCCGCCCGGACCGTGCCGGTGCCGTCGAGGACGCCGACCTGCGGCGGCCGGTGCGCGATCGTCGGAGTCAGCAGCACGTCGTGGTCGTCGAACACCCGGTTCGCCTTCGCGGCCACCACCTCGCCCTGCCGGATCGCCCACTCGCGGACGGAGGGCGTGACCCAGATGCCGAGCCGGGCGGTCTCCTTGGTGCGCCGCTCGAGCCGGGCCGCGTCCTCGACCCCCTCGGCGCCGGTGCGGACGCCGGCGAAGAACTGCGGCACGAACGCCGCCGTCGGGTCCGGGTAGCCGGGGTCGACCTCCTCCACCTCGTGCCCGAGACGTTCGAGGAGCAGGGCGGTCTGCCGGACCGCCTCGACGTGGGCCGGCGCCGGCCGGATGCCGAGGGTCACCGGCTTCGTGGACCAGCCGATGCGCAGCGGCTCCGCGTCGGCGAGCGCGGCGGTCGTGAACGACGTGCGCGGCTCCTCGGCCCGCCACCGGTCGACCGGCAGGGTGCCGCGGATGACGTCGTAGACGACAGCGCTGTCGAGCACCGAACGGGTCAGCGGCCCGGTCGTCGACAGGCCCCACCAGCCGTGCGCGTACGGCGCCATGGTCACGCGGCCGCGCTGCGGCTTGAGCCCGAAGAGCCCGCAGCAGGCGGACGGGATGCGGATCGACCCGCCGCCGTCGCCGCCGATGCCCATCGCGACGAGCCCGGCCGCCACGGCAGCCGCGGTGCCGCCGCTGGACCCGCCCGGCGACCGGCGGGTGTCCCAGGGGTTGCGGGTCATGCCGTGCGCGAGCGACTCGGTGAACGGCCACTGCCCGAACTCGGGCATGTTCGTCCGGCCCACCACGACGGCGCCGGCCGCCCGCAGCCGGCGCACCACCTCAGCGTCCCGGGCGGCCGGCGTGACGTTGCCGCGGCCGCCGAACGTGGTGACCTGACCGGCGACGTCGACCTCCTCCTTGATGGCCACGGGTACGCCGTGCAGCGGGCCGTGCTCCGTCGCGGGCAGGGCGTCCCGGTCCGCGGCCTCCGCCAGGGCCTGCTCGGCCATCACCACCGTGAACGCGTTCAGGCGTCCGTCGTACGCACGGATGCGGTCGAGGACCGCAGCGGTCAGCTCCCGCGAGGACACGTCCCCGGCCGCGACCGCGGCGGCCTGCCCGGTGACGCCGGCGAAGAACAGGTCCTCGTCGACCCCGCTCACCCGGCGACCCCGCACCGGCGCAGCGTGAGCACGGTGAGCGCGCGGGCGACCTGCACCAGCTGGTCGAGGTCGACCTTCTCGAGCGGCGCGTGTGCGTCCTCGATGTCGCCGGGACCGTAGTGGAGCGTGGGGATGCCGCCGATGCCGGTGTAGAGCCGCAGGTCGCTGCCGTACACGCCGGCCGCGAGCGGCGGGTGCGTCCCGCCCGTCGCGGCCACGGCCGACGACATCTCGCCGACCAGCGGGTGGTCGGAGTCGGTGCTGCCGCTGGCGAACTGACCGCCGGGCCAGGTGACGAGGGGCCGGTTCTCCCGCAGCCACGGGTCCTTGACGGACACCTCGGTGACCACGTCCTCGAAGCGGGCCCGGGCGAGCCGCGGGTCCTCGTCGATCTGCACCCCGAAGCGGCCCTCGGCGACCAGCCGGTCGGGGACGTTGCTCGACCACTCCCCTGCCCGGACCACCCCGAAGGACAGCGCGAACGGCGTCTTGCCGAGGAACGTCGGGTCCGGGTCGCGGTTGCGGTCCGCCTCGAACGCCATCAGCGCGGCGTGGATCGGCAGGAACGCCTCGAAGGCGCTGACCCCCTCGGTGCGCATGCTGCCGTGCGCGGACCGGCCGGCGACCTCGATCCGGAAGGTCAGCGCGCCCGCGGTGGCGGTGATGATCTTGGCGCTGGTCGGCTCGGTGATCACCGCCGCCTCACCGATGTGCCCGCGCCGCAGCGTCGCGAACGCGCCGAGCCCGCCGTCCTCCTCGCCGACGACGAAGTGCAGGGCCAGCGGGCGCTCGAGCCGCACCCCGGCCGAGCGGAGGGTGCGCAGCACGGCCAGGTTGGCGGCCGCTCCCGCCTTCATGTCGCACGCGCCGCGCCCGTAGAGCGCGCCCTCGCGGATGTCCGCGGAGAACGGGTTGATGCCGAGCCAGGAGTCCGGGTCACCCGGGGGTACGACGTCCAGGTGGCCCTGCAGGACCAGGGCGGGCATGCCGTCGCCGGCGGTCGTGCCGACGACGCCGACCGCCTGCTCGCGGGCCACCTCGACCCCGGGGAACCACGGGTCGGCGGTCAGCTCGTCGAGGTCGATGTCCCACCGGTCGACGTCCGTGTCGAGGTCGCGGAGCAGGCCGGCGGCGACCTCCTGGACCTCGACCTCCTCGTCGGTGCCGCCCATGCTCGGGATGCGCACCAGCTCCATCAGCGACTCGACCAGCACGGTCTCGTCGAGGTGGTCCAGCACGGAGCGCTCGGCCGCGGTCAGCTCGTCGGGGCTCATGGGTCCGAGTGTGCCGGAGGGCCCGTGGCTGCCGTTCGCAGGGTGGTGACGGTCGCGGTGTGCGAGGACGACGGCGTCCGGGTCTGACCGGCTTCGGGTCGCCGTACCCCGCGTCCTCAGGGGCCGCAACCCGACCATTGCAGGACTCGGGCCTGGCTTGCTACCTCACGGCGTCGACAGCAGCGTCCGCACGACGCGCAGTCCGACGGAGAGGCGGGCCAGGTCGGCGTGGTCGTCCGCGCAGATCTCGCCGAGGGTGCCGACGGCGCGGCTGACCACCACGGCGTCGTCCTCCTCCCAGTCCGCGACCCGCACCGGCACCGGCTGGTCCGAGGAGGTCTCGGCCAGCACCTGTGCGGTGAGCTGAGCGTGCACGGAGTGCAGGTCGTCGCGCAGCGCCGCGCGGGCCATCGTCTGCCAGCGGTCGTCGCGCGGCAGCGCGAGGATCCGGGCGACGAGCGCGGAGAGCCCGAGCCGCTCCCCGAGCGCGAAGTGCACGCGGGCCACCTCGATCGGGTCCACCTGGTCCCGCTTGGCCGTCTCGACGATGTTGAGCGCCTGGTAGGCCGGCGGCAGGATCGCCACCCGGACGGCGAGGTCCTCCGGCACGCCCTTGGCGACCAGGGCGTCGCGCCGCGCCAGGAAGGCGTCGGCCTCCCGTCCGCCGAGCAGCTCGGGCAGCGCCGTCACGACCTGCTGCACCACGACGCCGAAGAAGTCGACGGTGCTCTCGCTGTCCATCGGCGGCCGCCGGTTGTTGATCAGCCACCGCGAGGCGCGCTCGACGAGCGTGCGCATCTCCAGCCGCATCCGGGTCTGCACCGACGCGTCGATCTTGTTGTCGTAGGAGTCGATCTCGTCGATCAGGGCGCGCGACCCGAAGATCTCCCGGGCCACGAAGTTCGCCCGCACGAGCTCGTCGGCGGTGGCCGAGGTCTCCTCCGACAGCCGGTGGAAGAACGTCATCCCGGCACCGTTGACGAGGTCGTTGACCGCCAGGGTCACGATGATCTCCCGGCGCAGCGGGTGGCTCTCCATCCGCTCGCGGTAGGTCTGGCGCATCTTCGACGGGAAGTAGCCGAACAGGTCGTTGCGCAGGAACGGGTCGTCGGCGAGGTCGGTGCCGATCAGCTCGTCGGCCAGCACGATCTTCGTGTAGGCCAGCAGCACCGAGAGCTCCGGCACGGTCAGCCCCTCCTTGTGCTCCAGGCGTGCCGCGAGCTCCTTGCGCGACGGAAGCGCCTCCAGGGCCCGGTCGAGCAGGCCCTGCCGCTCGAGCCGCCGGATCCAGTCCTCGTGCACGTGCAACAGCTGCGGAGCCTGGACCGCGGCGTTGGCCAGCGCGTGGTTCTGCTCGTAGTTGTCGCGCAGCACGAGCGTGCCGACCTCCTCGGTCATCGAGGCGAGCAGGTCGTTGCGCTGCTTCTCGGTCAGGTCGCCGTTGGCCACCACCTGGTCGAGCAGGATCTTGATGTTCACCTCGTGGTCGGAGGTGTCCACGCCGGCGGAGTTGTCGATGAAGTCGGTGTTGATCCGGCCGCCCCCGCGGGCGTACTCGATCCGGCCGCGCTGGGTGAGGCCGAGGTTGCCGCCCTCCCCGACGCACCGGCACCGCAGGTCGCCGCCGTTGACGCGGATGGCGTCGTTGGCCTTGTCCCCGACCTCGGTGTCGGTCTCGGCGGCGCTCTTGACGTAGGTGCCGATGCCGCCGTTCCACAGCAGGTCGACCTGCGCCAGCAGGATCGCCCGCATCAGCTCCGCCGGCGTCAGCGTGTGCACGTCGTCGCCGAGCGACAGCGCCGCCCGCACCTGCGGGCTGACCGGGATCGCCTTGAGCGAGCGGGAGTAGACGCCGCCGCCCTCGGAGATCAGGTCCTTGTCGTAGTCCTGCCAGCTCGACCGCGGCAGCGCGAACAGCCGCTTCCGCTCGGCGTACGACGTGGCTGCGTCCGGGGACGGGTCGAGGAAGATGTCGCGGTGGTCGAAGGCCGCGACCAGGCGGGTGTGCTCGGAGAGCAGCATGCCGTTGCCGAACACGTCACCGGACATGTCGCCGATGCCCACGCAGGTGAAGTCCTCGGCCTGGCAGTCGACCCCCATCTCGCGGAAGTGCCGGCGCACCGACTCCCAGGCGCCGCGGGCGGTGATGCCCATCGCCTTGTGGTCGTAGCCGACCGACCCGCCGGAGGCGAACGCGTCACCGAGCCAGAAGCCGTAGTCCTTGGCGACGCCGTTGGCGATGTCGCTGAAGGTCGCGGTGCCCTTGTCGGCGGCCACCACCAGGTAGGCGTCGTCGCCGTCGTGGCGCACCACGCGCTCCGGCGGCACCGTCTCGTCGCCGGCGAGGTTGTCGGTGATGTCGAGCAGGCCGGAGATGAAGGTCTTGTAGCAGGCGATCCCCTCGGCCATCCAGGCCTCACGGTCGCCCGGGTCGGGGAGCTGCTTGGCGAAGAACCCGCCCTTCGCGCCGACCGGCACGATCACGGTGTTCTTCACCATCTGCGCCTTCACCAGGCCGAGGACCTCGGTGCGGAAGTCGTCGCGTCGGTCGGACCAGCGCAGGCCGCCGCGGGCGACCGCGCCGAAGCGGAGGTGCACGCCCTCGACGCGCGGCGAGTACACGAAGATCTCGAACTTCGGCCGCGGCTCCGGCAGGTCCGGGATCGCGTCGGGTTGCAGCTTGAGCGAGATGTAGGACTTCGGCCGCCCGTCGGCGCCCGGCTGGTAGTAGTTCGTGCGCAGCGTGGCCTTGATGACCGTGAGGTAGGACCGCAGGATCCGGTCGTGGTCGAGGCTGGCCACGTCGTCGAGGGCCCGGTGGATGCGGTCCTCGATCTCCTCGGTCTTGGCCCGTCGGGACTCGCCGTCCGCCGCGAGGTGACCGTTGCGACCCGGGTCGAAGCGGGCCTCGAACAGCGCGATCAGCGCCCGGGTGATGTCGACGTTCTGCTGCAGCGCGTCCTCGATGTAGTCCTGCGCGAACGGCGTGCCGCCCTGGCGCATGTACTTCGCGTAGGCGCGCAGCACGGTGGCCTGGCGCCAGGTCAGGCCGACCGCGAGCACGAGGGCGTTGAAGCCGTCGACCTCGTTGACGCCCTCCCACACGGCGTTGACCGCGTCCTGGAAGAGCTCGCGGCTGCGGTCGGGCAGCGGCCGGTGGTAACGCAGCCCGAAGTCGTAGATGTACGACGGGCGCTCCAGCCCGTCGAGCCCGTAGGGGCGCTCGTCGACGACCTCGACCCCCATCGAGGAGAGGATCGGCAGCACGCCGGACAGCGACAGCGGGGCGCCGGTGCGGAAGATCTTGAGCCGCGCCTCCTGCGGGCCGGCCTCCGGCATCTGGTAGAAGGACAGGTCGAGCCCGCCCTCGGCCGTGATGCCCTCGAGGCGACCGAGGTCGACGGCGCCGGTGCGCGGCGGGTAGTCCTCCTTGTACGCCTCCGGGAACGACTCGGCGTACTTGCGCGAGAGCCGGGCGCCCGCCTCCTCGCCGTACTCCGCGTGCGCCGCGGAGACGAAGTCGTCGCGCCACGACCGCGCCGCTTCCGTGAGCCGGCGTTCGAGGTCGGCCTGGTCGAAGTCGCCGATCGACTTCCCGGCCTTGGGGCGGATCACGAAGTGCAGGCGCGCCAGCAGGGACTCGCTCACTCGCGCGGTGTACTCCAGCGACTCGCCGCCGAGCTGGGTCTTGAGGATTCCGGCGATGCGCTCGCGCACGGCGGTGTTGTACCGGTCGCGTGGCAGGTACACGAGGCACGAGAGGTAGCGCCCGTAGGTGTCCCGGCGCACGAACAGCCGGACCTGGCGGCGCTCCCGGGTGTTCAGCACCGACTCCGCGATCGGGCTCAGCTCGTCGATCGGGGTCTGGAACAGCTCGTCGCGGGGGTAGGTCTCGAGCACGTCCATCAGCGCCTTGCCGCTGTGGCTCTGCGGCGCGAAGCCGGCACGCTCGATGACCTGCCTGGCCTTGACCCGGATCACCGGGATCCGGGTCAGCGACTCGGTGTAGGCCGCGCTGGAGAACAGCCCGAGGAACCGGCGCTCGCCGACCACTTCGCCGTTCTCGTCGAACGTCTTGACCCCGACGTAGTCGAGGTAGACCGGCCGGTGCACGGTCGCCTTGGAGTTGGCCTTGGCCAGCACCAGCAGGGTCTTCTCGCGCGCCTTCGCCCGGACCAGCGGGGGCAGCTTGGCGAAGGAGGCGGACATGTCCTGGTCGGAGCGCAGGATGCCGAAGCCGGTGCCCGGGACCGCGCGCAGCGCCATGTCTTCGGAGCCGTCGCCGACGTCCTCGAGCTGGTACTCGCGGTAGCCGAGGAACGTGAAGTGCGTGTCCGCGAGCCAGCGGAGCAGCGCCTGTCCCTCCGTGATCTCCTCCTCGGGCAGCGGCGGCGGGTTCTCCTCGAGGTCGTCGATGATGTCGAGCGCCTGCTGGTGCATCTTCGGCCAGTCCTCGACGGCCTCGCGGACGTCCTGGAGCACCTTGGCCAGCGCCCGCTCGATCTCCTCGCGCTGCTCCGCGCTCGACTCCCGGCCGATCTCGATGTGCATCCAGGACTCACGGAAGACGTCGTGCGAGAGGTCGGCGTCAGCCCGGTCGGCCTGCTGGGCGTCGCCGGCGAGGATCTCCTCGAGGTTCCCGGTGATGTCCCGCCGTACGAGGATCTGCGGGTGCACCACCATGTGCACCTCGCGGTTCTGCTCGTTGAGCTCCATGGTCACGGAGTCCACGAGGAACGGCATGTCGTCGGTGACCACCTCGACGACCGTGTGCCCGCCGGCCGACCAGCCGTGCTCGGCGACCGTCGGGGTGAAGACCCGGATGTTCGCGGTGCCCTGGGGGCGGTACGACGCGGCCTTGTACTGGCTCATCGCGGCGCCGTAGAGGTCCATCTCGGTGCGCGTGGAGATGTCCTCGGCCGCGACGTGGCGGTAGAAGTAGCGCAGCAGGGCGGCTGAGGTCTCCCCAGGAGGACCGCCCGAGCCCTTCCTGGTGGCAGCGAACGCGGCGGCCTTCTCGATCAGGTCGTCACGCTCGGCGTTCGCGGTCTCTTCCAGCGTCGTAGGCACGCAGCATCAACCTCTACGGATCTCCCCGAGGGCACGTCGTTGTGCCGTCAGGTCGACACTAGAACCATCGCCGCGAGGCCACCAACCCGACGCTCCCGGACGCGTCCGGGGCGTTCCTCACAGGACCGACCGGAGGTCCCAGAGCAGCGGGAAGTAGCGCAGGTCCAGCCGGCTCCGCAGGTAGCTCGCGCCGGTCGAGCCGCCCGTCCCGGTCTTGGTCCCGATCATCCGCTCGACCATCACCACGTGCCGGGCTCGCCAGGCCGCGCCGAGCTCGTCGTGCTGCAGGAGCGCCTCGGCCAGCGCCCAGACGTCGGCGTGCGTCGACCGGTCGTGCGCCACGCGTCGTACGGAGTCGGTGATCTCCTCGTCGCCGTCCACCGGCAGCCCGCGGGCGGCGAGCACCCCGACGAAGGCGTCCCACAGGGTGGGCTCGTCCAGCCGCCGCTGCAGCCGGGACCGCTCGTCGTCGGTGAGCGCCCGGAACCGCTGCACGAACGAGGGGTCCTTGGCGCCGGAGAGGAACTCCAGCTCCCGGAACTGCACCGACTGGAAGCCGCTGGCCGGCGCCAGGGTCTGCCGGAACTGCAGGAAGTCCTGCGGGGTCATCGTCTCGAGCACGTCGACCTGCTGCACCAGCACCCGCTCGATCACGTGCATCCGCTGGAGCAGGTGCTGCGCCCACCAGGTGCGGCCGTCCTGCATGGCGTCGCGGGCCGCGGTCGCCTCGTGCAGCAGCTGCTGGAACCACAGCTCGTAGACCTGGTGGATGGTGATGAACAGCAGCTCGTCGTGGGCCGGCGGGTCGGACTCCAGGCGCTGCGCGGACAGCAGCCGCCCGAGCTGCAGGTAGCTGCCGTAGGTCAGCCGGGCGCCCTGCTCGCCGAACTGCACCTCGGGGTGCTCGCCCCACTGCCCCACCACGTCGCTGCCCGTGCCGCTGTCATCGTCCACCCGGCGAGGGTAGGGCATGATGCGCGCATGAAGTTCTCGCACCGGCTGACCTACGACGCCGCCCCCGCCGACGTGCTCGCGATGCTCGCCGACCCGGCCTTCCGCGAGAAGGTCTGCGTGGCCATGCGCGCCACGCGCCGCGACGTCAGCATCGACGGCGCCCCGGAGAGCATGAAGGTCGTGGTCGACCAGACGCAGCCGGCCAAGGGCATCCCGTCGTTCGCGAAGAAGTTCGTCGGCGACGAGATCCAGATCGTCCAGCACGAGCAGTGGAAGGGTGGCTCCGGCGCCACCCTCAAGGTCGAGATCCCCGGCAAGCCCGGCGCGCTCGACGGCTCGATCGGCCTGTCCCAGAACGGCAGCGGCACGGTCGAGGCCGTCGAGGGCGACATCAAGGTGAAGATCCCGATGATCGGCGGCAAGCTCGAGGCCCTCATCGGCGACCTGCTCGCCTCCGCGCTGCGGACCGAGGAGCGGGTCGGCAAGGCCTGGCTGGCCGGCGACCGCTGAGCTGTCAGGCGGTGGCGTCGTCCTGACGACGTGAGTGCCTGACAGGTCGGTCGGCGCCCTCCTCCTCGGCGATGTCACGCCGACGAACGACGTACACGACCGCGATGAGCACGACGAACGGCCCGAACGCGACCAGCGCGACGAGGAGCTGCTCGTAGGGGTGCAGCGCGCCCATGTGCAGCGGGAGTGCGGGATTCATCACGCCCCATTGTGCCCCTGGGCGGAATGTCCGGGCCGCCGGGCGACGTTGAGTGCAATGTTCAACCGTTCCCGACGACAGGACATCGCCCCATGCCCGACCTCTTCGACCCGCTCCGCGTCAAGAGCTGGGAGCTCCCCAGCCGCCTCGTGATGGCGCCGCTCACCCGCAACCGCGCCATCGAGGGGATGGTTCCCGGCGACCTCGCCGTGGAGTACTACCGGCAGCGCGCGAGCGCCGGCCTGATCATCTCCGAGGGCACCCAGCCCAGCGCCGTCGGCCAGGGCTACCTCGCCACCCCCGGCATCCACACTCCCGAGCAGGTGGCCGGCTGGCGCCGGGTGGCCGACGCCGTGCACGGCGAGGGCGGCCGCATCGTCGTCCAGCTGATGCACGCCGGCCGGGTCGCGCACCCCGACAACAAGGGCGGCCTGGAGTCGGTGGCGCCGAGCGCGCTGGCGGCGCCCGAACCAGATGTTCACGGCCGAGGGCCCGAAGCCGCACCCGGTCCCCCGCGCCCTGGAGACCGACGAGATCCCCGGCATCGTCGAGGACTTCGTGCACGCGGCCCGCTCCGCGGTCGAGGCCGGCCTGGACGGTGTGGAGCTGCACGCCGCCAACGGCTACCTGCTGCACCAGTTCCTGGCGCCCGGATCCAACGAGCGGACCGACGAGTACGGCGGCAGCCCGGCCAACCGCGCCCGGCTGGTCGTCGAGGTGGCGCACGCCGTCGCCGAGGCGATCGGCGCCGAGCGCGTCGGCATCCGGATCTCGCCCGCGCACAACATCCAGGGCGCGACGGAGGAGGACCCGGCCGACGTCGAGGCGACGTACGGTGCGCTCGTCGAGGGCATCGCCCCGCTGGGCCTCGCCTACCTGAGCGTGCTGGCCGACCCGTCCCTCGACCTGGTCCAGCGGCTGCGCAAGGACTTCGGCGGCGTGCTGATCGCCAACACCGGCTTCGCGGACGTCACCAGCCGCGAGCAGGCGCAGGCCGTGCTCGACGACGACCTGGCCGACGCCGTGGCCGTGGGCCGGCTGTTCCTCGCCAACCCCGACCTGCCCCGACGGTGGCAGACCGGAGCCGCGCTGAACGAGCCGGACCCGGCCACGTTCTACGGCGGCGGCGCCGAGGGCTACACGGACTACCCGTCGCTGGCGGGCTGACCGTCTGATTACCAGGGGATGCAGGAAAACTGCCCCTTCCCATGGCTTGCCTGCCATGGGAAGGGGCAGTTTCGCGACATCCCCTGGTAAACGATCAGCCGGTCAGCCGAGGTCCATGTACGGGTACCGGTAGTCCTTCGGCGGGTCGAACGTCTCCTTGATCGAGCGCGGGGACGTCCAGCGCAGCAGGTTCTGCGCCGAGCCGGCCTTGTCGTTCGTGCCGGACGCGCGGGCACCGCCGAACGGCTGCTGGCCGACGACCGCACCGGTCGGCTTGTCGTTGACGTAGAAGTTGCCGGCGGCGAACCGCAGCTGCTCCTGCGCCCAGGCGACCGCATTCCGGTCCTGGGCGATGATCGACCCGGTCAGGGCGTACGGCGCGAACGACTCCATCTGCGCGACGACCTGCTCGTAGTCACGGTCCTCGAACACGTGCACGGCGAGGATCGGCCCGAAGTACTCGGTCGAGAACATCTGGTCGGTCGGGTCGCCGCCCTCGACGACGGTCGGCCGCACGAAGTAGCCGACCGAGTCGTCGACCTGGCCGCCGGTGAGGACGTCGAGCTTCGACGAGCGCTTCGCCCGGGCGATCGCCTTCTTGTGCTTGGCGAACGCCCGGTCGTCGATGACCGCGCCCATGAAGTTCGAGAAGTCCGTGACGTCGCCCATGGTGATCGACTCGACCTCGGACACGAACGAGCCGCGCATCTTCTTCCACACCGACCGGGCGACGTACGCCCGCGACGCGGCCGAGCACTTCTGGCCCTGGAACTCGAAGGCGCCGCGCAGCATCGCGGTGCGCAGCACGTCCGGGTCGGCGGAGCTGTGCGCGACGATGAAGTCCTTGCCGCCGGTCTCGCCGACGATGCGCGGGTAGGAGCGGTACTTCGCGATGTTCTGGCCGACCGTCGACCACAGGTGCTGGAAGGTCGGCGTCGAGCCGGTGAAGTGGATGCCGGCGAGGTCCGGGTGGTTGAGCGCGACCTCGGAGACGTCGAGCCCGTCGCCCGGGAGCATGTTGATGACGCCCGGCGGCAGCCCGGCCTCCTCGAGCAGCTCCATGGTCAGGTGCGCCGCGACCTGCTGGGTGGGGGACGGCTTCCAGACCACCGTGTTGCCCATCAGCGCGGGCGCGGTGGGCAGGTTGCCGGCGATCGCGGTGAAGTTGAACGGCGTGATCGCGTAGACGAAGCCCTCGAGCGGCCGGTGGTCCGTGCGGTTCCAGATGCCGCGGGAGTTCGCGATCGGCTGGTCGGCCAGGATCGTGCGCGCGAAGTGCACGTTGAACCGCCAGAAGTCGATCAGCTCGCAGGCCGCGTCGATCTCCGCCTGGAACGCCGTCTTCGACTGGCCGAGCATGGTGGCGGCGTTGAGCCGCTGGCGCCAGGGACCGGCGAGCAGGTCGGCGGCCTTGAGCAGCACCGCGGCGCGGTCGTCGAACGACAGCGCACGCCACGCGGGGGCCGCCTCGGTGGCCGCGGCGATCGCGGCGCGGGCGTCGGCCTGGGTGCTGTTCTTCAGGACGCCGAGGACGTGCCCGTGGTCGTGCGGCTGCACCACCTGGGTCTCGGCACCGCCGCCCATCTTCTTCTTCCCGCCGATCGTGGCGGTCAGGTCGAGGGTGCGGTCCTCCTGCCTCTTGAGCTCCAGCTCCAGCGCGGCCCGTTCGGGGCTGCCCGGCGCGTAGGTGAGGTTCGGCTCGTTGATGGGAGCCGGGGGGTGGGTGATGGCGTCCATGCGGCCGATCGTGTCACGCGGCCGCGGCGGAGCCCAAGTCAGCGGTTCAGACCTGGTCGGTCTGCTGCAGAAGGTCCCCGATCTCCTGCGTCGCCCACCAGGCGAGCTCGTGGGTGAGGCACCGCTCGGCCAGCTCCTCCGCCTCGGCGCTGCCCTCGAGGATCGCGTCGCGGGCCGCGGTGACGTCGTCCTCCGCGTCCTCGGTGTCGGCCAGCACAGCGGCGACGTGGCGCATCGGGACGACGTCGTCGACCTGTACGACGGTGGGGTCGTCCGGGTCCGCCGGACGGGAGGACTCCACGTCCACCGCGACCACGACCCGCCGCGGCGACTCGTCCTCGTGGAGCAGCGCCAGCGACGACTGGGCCGCGGCCGACGACGCGGCGTACTCCCACTCCTCCTCGCCGCCCTCGGCGTAGGCCTCGCGCAGCGCCGGGGTCACGGCGTGCCCGGCGAACGGCGCCGGGCCGATGCCGTCGCCGGTGACGATGCCCCGGAGACGGCCGAGGGTGCTGGGGACGTAGACACGGGTGCTCATGTGCTCACCGGCTTCTTGGTGGTCTTCTTGCGGCCGCGCGGTGCGCGCTGTCGGCTCGGCGAGATGCTGTCGACGAGCTCCTCGAGCGACTCTGTCACGCACTGCCCGAGGACCTCGAGGTCGGGGAGCGCGTCGCGGTCCCCGTTGAGCCCGAAGAAGACGCCGCCGTCGTAGGACGTCACGCCGATCGACAGCGCGTGCCCCGGCAGCAGCGGCTGCACCGGGTAGGACTCCGTCATCTGCGCGCCCGCGGCGTACAGCGGGAACTGCGGCCCGGGGACGTTGGTGATGACCAGGTGGAAGGGCCGCCGCGACTGCTGCGCCGCGACCCGCGAGCCCAAGCGCGTGGAACGTGGTCGGCGCGAAGCCGGCGACGCCGGCCAGCCGGTCGGCCGCCACCGCGTGCCCGGTCTCCTTGTGCGCCTTGAGCGCGTACGACACCTGGTGCAGGCGTACGACGGGCGACGACTCGCCGATCGGCAGGCTGAGCAGATGTCCCGCCACCTGGGTGCCGAGCGAGGTGGGCTCGAGGTCGCTGTCGATCACGCCCATCGGCACCATCGCCCGCAGGGTGCGGCTGCCGTGCACGGACTCGGCGCGGGTCATCAGCCAGTTGCGCATCGCGCCGGTGATGGTCGCCAGGATGACGTCGTTGACGGTGCCGCCGTGGAAGCGGCGCACCGCGCGGTAGTCGTCGAGCGACGTCTTCACGGTCACGAAGCGCCGCTGCTGCGACAGCTTCGCGTTGACCGGCGACTCGGGCGTCGGGCGCCGGTTGGACAGCGCCTCGGCGACGTCGACCACGCGACCGCCGACCGCGCCGGCGGTGCGGACGACGCTGCCCGCGTTGCCGGCGAGCACGCCGAACGCCTGGCGCGGGTGCCGGACGGACTCGCGCACCGCGTCGACGACCAGCGTGGACGGCGCGGGTGTCCGGGACGGGTGCCAGTCGACGTGCACCGAGTCCTTGGGCTCCGGCTCGACGTCGAGGATCACCTGGCCGAGGTCGATGGTGGCCACGCCGTCGACGAGGATCTGGTGCGACTTGGACAGGATCGCGAAGCGGCCGTCCTCGACGCCCTCGATGAAGTACATCTCCCACAGCGGCCGGCTGCGGTCGAGCTGCCGGGACATGATCCGCGCGGTCAGGTCGCGCAGCTGCTCGATCGACCCCGGGCGGGGCAGCGCCGAGCGCCGCACGTGGTAGGTCAGGTCGAAGTCCTCGTCGTCCGCCCACACCGGGTTGGCCAGCCGCCCGGGCACCGAGCGCAGCCGTTGCCGGTAGCGCGGCACGAACGCGATCCGGTCGCCGATCAGCGCGACCAGCCGGTCGTAGTCGAACCCGCCTGAGGGAGGCTCGAAGATCTCCAGCGTCGCGTTGTGCATGGGCGTCGTCGCGGACTCCGTGACCAGGAAGGCCATGTCGTCCGGCCGCAGCCGCTCGCTCATCGTGACCCCTCTCAGGACATCTTTCGCGGGTCATGCGATTCTGACAGAGCACCTGTCACGGTCGGCCGCAGGCCTTGGTCCACGGAGGAGTTCGCATGGTCTTCGCGCACGGGATCGGCGGCGCGAAGGACCTCCCCATCCCGGCCGAGTACGCCATGGCCGGCGCGGGTGCGGCGCTCGCCGTCTCGTTCATCGTGCTCGCCCTGGCCTGGCGCAAGCCCCGCTTCGACGCCGCCACGCAGGGCCGTCCCGTCCCCGCGTGGCTCGCCTCGCTCGTGGACAGCCCGGCGTTCGCGATGGTGCTGCGGGTGCTCGGCTTCGCGTTCTTCGCCTACGTCGTCTGGGCCGCGGTCGCCGGGCCGGACCTGCTGCTGAACCCCACGTTCGGCGTGGTCTACGTGCTGCTCTGGGTCGGCCTGGTGCCGATGTCGCTGCTGTTCGGGCCGTTCTACAAGGCGGTCAGCCCGATGCGCACGATCCATCTCGCCTTCACGAAGCTGACCGGCGGCCGCCCCGAGGAGGGCATCGCGAAGCTCCCGGCGTGGGTCGGGGTGTGGCCGGCGGCGCTGGGCCTGCTCGCCTTCGTGTGGCTGGAGCTGGTGTACCCCGGCTCGACGTACCTCTCGCCGGTGCGGCTGTGGTTCGCCGCCTACATCGCGATCGCGATCGTCGGCGCCGCGGTCTTCGGCAGCGAGTGGCTGGAGAAGGCGGACCCGTTCGAGGTCTACTCCACGCTCGTCGGCCACCTCTCGGTGTTCGGTCGTACGGCGGACGGGACGCTCGTGCTGCGCAGCCCGCTCGGCAACCTCGACGGGGTGCCGCCGTGGCCCGGGCTCGTCGGCGTGGTCTCGGTGCTGTTCGGAAGCACGGCCTTCGACAGCTTCAAGGACTCCAACGAGTGGCTGAAGTTCACCCAGTCGGTGAGCATGTCGTCGACCGTGCTCGACCTCATCGCGCTGCTGGTGTTCTGCGCGGTGGTCGGCGTGACGTTCTCGGCCGCCACGATGGCCACCGGGGTGCAGGAGGAGTTCGGCCGCCGTACCCTCCCCGACCGGTTCGCCCACTCGGTGGTGCCGATCATCGTGGGCTACGTCGTGGCGCACTACCTCAGCTACTTCGTCGAGGTCGGCCAGCAGACGGTGGTGCAGCTGTCGGACCCGCTCGGCAAGGGCTGGAACCTGCTCGGCACGGCCGACTGGACGGTCTCCTACTGGCTCTCCACGCACCCGACGTTCCTGGCGATCCTCAAGGTGCTGTCGGTGGTCACCGGGCACGTGCTGGGTGTGATCGCGGCCCACGACCGCGCCGTCAAGCTGCTCCCGAAGCGGCACCAGCTCACCGGCCAGCTGCCGCTGCTGTTCGTGATGGTGTTCTACACGGTCACCGGTCTCTACCTGCTCTTCGGCGCCTGAGCCCACGCCGGCCCGGCGCGACCGCCGGGTCTCCCGCGACGGCTCGCGCCACCGCGGCGAGGGCCGACCGCAGCTCCGACTCCCCCGTCTCCGCGAGGCTCTGACCGGCCATCAGCGCCCGGTCGGCGGCTGCCCGGTCGTCGGGCAGGAAGTGCACGTCGAGCGGGGTCACGAAGCCCTCGACCATGCCGCGGATCTCGCGGTCGCTCCAGCCCAGCGACGTCCGGGTGCGGTTGACCACCACCCGCGGGCGCACGCCCGGCACCAGGTCGCGCAGCTCGACCAGGCCCCGCGCGAGCCGGGCCAGCCCGACCGGGTCCGCGGCGCCGACCACGAGCACCTCGTCGGCCGAGCGTACGGCGGCCAGGGTCATCTCGTTGCGCTGCGGAGCGCCGCCGCCGAACGGGTCGGCGGCGTCCTCGGACTCGAGGCTGAAGCCCGTGTCGAGGACGACGTGCCCGGCGAGGTCCCGGGACGCGTCGAGCAGGTCCTCGAACGCGGCGGGCCGGACCTCCCGCCACCGGTCGGCGCGCGGCAGGCCGGTGAGCACCCGCAGCCCGTCGCCGACCTGGCGCCCGTAGCCGCCCAGCCGCTCGACGTCGAGCAGCCCGGAGTTCGCGGACCGAGCGGCCGCCAGCAGGCCCGAGACCTCGTCGAGCACACCGAGGTGCTGCGCGACGGCACCGCCGTACGGGTCGACGTCGAGCAGGAACGTCGTCGTGCCCGGCCCGGGCCAGCTCGGCCGCGACCCCGACCGCCACCGTCGTGCGGCCGGGCGCACCCGCGGGTCCCCACACCGCCAGCAGCCGGCCGGGCGGGCTCGCGGCGTCGGCCGTCGCGACGGGCTCGTCGTCGACCGGGCGAACGTCGTCCCCGGCGGCGAGCACGGCGC
Organism: uncultured Actinomycetota bacterium; assembly: GCA_963827435.1. Taxonomy (GTDB): domain Bacteria; phylum Actinomycetota; class Actinomycetes; order Propionibacteriales; family Nocardioidaceae; genus Nocardioides_B. The sequence goes on along the minus strand of CAWHAU010000013.1, from coordinate 303,067 downwards.
CGGCGAGGTCCGGCAGCTCGGCAACCGTGAGCACGCTGGGCGACGCCCAGGCGTCGCAGCCGCTCCGGCTCGTCGTCGCGCAGCTCCTCGACCGTGCCCACGACGAGGACGCCCACCCCGGCCCGCTGGAGCGTGGCGACGCTGTCGGCGTCCAGGCCGGGCAGGCCGGGTGCGACGACGGCGGCCGAGGCCAGGCCGGTGGTGGCGCTGGCCAGCAGGTCGGTGAGGTCGACGCAGCGCTTGCCGAGCCTCACGGCCGGGCCGCCGCGTTCGAGCCGGTCGAGGACCTCGGCCTCCCAGCCCGCCCCGGCCGCGGCCACCAGGACCGCGACCCTCGCGGCGGCGAGCGGTGACGTCATCGTTGGGCGGTGAGGAGGACGGAGCCACCGGCCAGCGTGGCGAGCGACGTGGGCAGCCGCGACTGCTGGTCCGCGCCGACGCCGACGATGACCTGTCGGGTGGCGGTGGGGCCGAGCGAGGAGCCGGTGCGCGGCACCGACAGCACGGCGACGTCGTCGAACACGAGCACGGAGCGCGGGGCGTCGGAGCCGTCGGAGCCGTCGACGGGACCGGACGCGTCGGCGGCGCGGTCCGGGGTGACCCAGACGTCCACGACCGCACCGACCCGCAGCGTGCTGGGCACGGCGTCACTGTCGACCGACAGCGGGACCTCGGTGAGGGCCTGCGACCCCGCCGCGCCGAGCGCGCCTCGCGGCACCATCTCCCCGCCGCCGACGGGCCGCGTGAGCGTGGCCCCCGACGGGAGCGGGGTGTCGGCGGACAGGTAGGCGTCCGCGTCGTGCTGGTCGGTGAACCGGACGTCGCGGCGGACCAGGTCGTCCGCGGACACGGACTCCCCCGCGTTCATCGCCCGGCGCGCCGCCCAGACGCCGACGGTGTCGTCGGAGCCGCCGAGCAGCGTGGCACCGAGCAGCGCGCACGCCGCCACGAGGACGACGCCGACGGCCATCCTCGGGTCGCGCCAGCGGGACCGGGTCGCGCGCGTGGCGGCCGGTGAGGACGGCGGTGCGGGCGAGGTGCCACGCGAGCGTGCATCGGTGTCGGGCCCCCGTGCTGTCATGCGCCCATCATGCTCTGTTCGTCCGGATTCGACACCTGGTCGTCCACAGCCAAACGGGGGTCGGCGCAGCGAAACGCCGGCAAACGCTGGCATAGTGGCGCCATGTCCAGCACGCAGGGCGGCGACCCGGCCCCTCGGTTCCTCACCCTCGCCGACGTGGCGGAGATCCTGGCCACCTCCGTGGCGCAGGTGCGGGCGCTCGTGCAGTCCGGCGAGCTGCGCTACATCCAGATCGGTGGGCGCCAGCAGTACCGCATCGAGACCGTCGAGCTCGAGAAGTACATCCAGCGGATGTACGCCGAGTCGGACGCCAAGAAGGACCGGCAGCCCACGTCCCGGGACTGACCGGGTTCACCCCGGGCGCAGCGCGGCGATCGCCGCGAACGGGACCACCTCGACCGGCCCGTCGGCCGGACGCACCTCCACGAAGTCCCGGCCGACCCGGCCCAGCACCGCCCGCGCGACCTGACCGTCCGTGCCGTGCAGCACGCACTCCAGCCGGGTCTCCGCGAGACCGCGCAGCGCCGAGGCGACCCCGAGCCGCGCCGCGAGCGGGCGGGCCGCCGCGTCCACGGCGGCGTCGGAGAGTCCCCGGGCGCGCCGTACGGCGGGGAGGAGGACGACCCAGGCGCCGCCGCCCGCCTCGAGCACGAGCCACCCGTCGCCGGTCCGGCGCAGCACGCCGTCGAGACCGCCGACCCCCTGCACGTCGAGCCACGCCCGGCCGCCCACGGAGCCGGCCAGCCGTGCCGCGAGGTCGACCTCGGCGTACTCCGCGCGGCTCTGCTCGGCCACCAGCGCGTCTCGCTCGGCCAGGGCGAGGCCGTCGGCCTGCTGCTCGAGGTCGTCGAACAGGTCGAGGAGCCGCTCTTCCCAGCGCATCCCCGCACGCTCGCGGGTCGGCGCCGTCGTGTCAATCGTCTGTGGACAAACGGTTGACGTCGTTCCTCTCATAGTTCTAAATGAATCAAACGATATCAAACACAAGGGTCTGACATGCCTGCTCTCGGGTTCCCCACGCTGCTGCGCGGCTGCCTGGCGCTCGTGCTGTGCGGCGCCGGAGCGGTGGGCGTGTGGGGGCTGGCCGGGGACCCGTTCCTGCGGGTCACGTCCCTGCTCGCCGCCGGTGGGCCCGCGTCCCTGGCGGCCCTCCCCCTCGACCAGGTGCTCGCGGGTCTCTGCGCGACGGCCCTGCTCGGTGGCAGCGCGTGGCTGCTGGGGTCGACGGCGCTCGTGGCTCTCACCCGGCTGGCCGGCGCCTTCGCGCCCGGCAGCCCGCTGGTCGCCCGGTGCGCGCGGGCCGCGGAGCGGACCTGTCCCGCCGTCGCCCGCGCCGCCGTCGTCACGGTGCTCGGACTCGGCGTCGGTACGACGACGGTCGGGCCCGCGCTCGCCGACTCCGGCCATGCCGCACCCGGAGCCGCGCCGGGCGTCGCTTCCCTGACCGGGCTGCCGCTCCCGGACCGCGCCGTCGGGGCCGGACCGGCCACCCCGGCGGCTCCGCGCCGGCGCGGTGCCGCGACCGCGTGAGGTCGTGGTCCGGCCGGGCGACTCGCTGTGGTCGATCGCAGAGGGGCTGCTGGGCCCGGCTGCCGACGACGCCGAGGTCACCGCGGCCTGGCACCGGCTCCACCACGCCAACCGCTCCCGGGTCGGCGACCCGGACCTGATCCTCCCGGGGCAGCACCTGGTCGTCCCGGCCCCCATCGCTTCCCCCGCACCCGACCGAGAGGAACCCCGACGATGAGCACCGACCGCACCCCCGTCCCGTCCGTCGTGGCGCGCCGGCCTCCGGCCCCGTCCGGCGACCTGGCCACCGTGACCCGACTGCTCGCCGGTGGCGACGAGCGCGAGGTGGTCCCCGTCGCCGCGATCGACGGCAGCCTGGCGCTCGACGTGCCGGCCCCGTCGGTGGTCCCTCCGGCGCCGGACCTGCGTCTCCTCGACGGCGGCGGGTCGCGTGAGCACCGCGAGGTGCAGGCCTGGGCGGCCCGGTTCGCCCAGGCGACCGTGGAGGTGCTCGGCGGTGACCGGCCGGTGAGCCAGCTGCTGCGCTGGACGACCGCACGCGTCTACCAGGACCTCGACCGCCGGGTGCGGATCCTCGGCCGCACCGCGCCGGCGCTGCAACGACGGCGGACGATCCGGCCGCAGGTCCGCAGCGTGCATGTCTTCCAGCCGCAGCCGGGCACCGCCGAGGTGAGCGTGCACGTGCGGCACGGCCAACGCTCCCGGGCCCTGGCCGCCCGGCTCGAGCAGCGCAAGGGCCGCTGGACCTGCGTCGCCCTCCAGCTCGGCTGACCCCCCGCCGAGTTGTCAGGCGCTCACGTCGTCCCGGCGACGTCACCGCCTGACAACTCAGGAGAGGCGGGTGACCTGGACGTCGACGGCCATCGACGAGGTGGTGCCGCCGGAGAAGATGCCGGTGAGCGGGGGTACGTCGGAGTAGTCGCGGCCGCGCGCCACAACGATGTGCCGGTCCCCCGGCTCGAGGTCGTTGGTCGGGTCGAAGCCCAGCCACCGCCCGTCCCACCACTCGATCCAGGCGTGCGACTCGCCGACGACGGTGTCGCCGACGACCGGCTCGCGCCGCGGATGCAGGTAGCCGGACACGTAGCGCGCCGGCACCCGGGCCGCGCGCAGCACCCCGATCGCGACGTGCGCCATGTCCTGGCAGACACCGGCCCGCGCCGCCCACGCGTCGGACGCGTGACCGTGCACCTTGGTCGAGCCGGACTGGTACTTCATCTCGTCGTAGACCAGCGAGCACACCGTGCGCGCGAAGTCGCTCGGCCCGTCCGCCTCAGCGGCGAGCTTGTCGGCCAGCGCGGTCAGCTCCTCGTCCGGGCGCACCCGGTCGTCGACGACGAGCGTCTCGCAGAAGCGGTCCTGCACGTCCGGCGAGCGCACGTCGTCCCAGCCCAGGCCGCCCGGCTGCTGCGCGGGCCGGTTGACCTGCACCGTCGAGGTGGCGGTGACGGTCAGCTCGCTGTGCTGGTCGAGCACCTCGAAAGCGGTGACGTCGGTGCCCCAGTAGTCGCGGTAGGAGTGGCTCCACGGGGTCGGCGCCACGTCCAGGCGGGTGTGCACCACGACCTGCTCGGCCGTGGTGATCGGGGTCATCCGGGCCTCGTTGTACGACGCCGCGACCCCTCCGTCGTAGGCGATGCGGGTGGTGTGCACGACACGGAACTGCATGGTCATCGGGCGGCCCCTCCCTGCCAGCTCATCGCCACGGCGTGCGCGAAGTAGCGGTGGGTGACCGCGTCGCTGGCGGCGGCGCAGGTGCGCTGCAGCCGCTCCATCTCGCCGGGCAGGTCGGTGACGATGTCCGCGATGGAGCGGTACTCCAGCTCGGCGCGGGCCCGGCCGAGCAGCCGCTGCGCCTCGTCCTGGAAGCCGACCCGCTGGCCGCTCGCCTCGAGGTTGGCCAGGCACTGCTCCGCGCGGGTCAGCGCGTGCACCACCGAGCGCGGGAAGAGCCGGTCGAGCAGGAGGTACTCCGCCGCCTCGCGGTCGGTCTCGAGGCCGCGGTAGGTGCGCAGGAACGACTGGTAGGCGCCGCAGGCCCGCAACGTGGTGGCCCACGCCGAGTTCGGTCCCGGGCTCAGCGCCGAGGTGGCGACCAGGCGGGCGGTCATGTCGGCCCGCTCCAGCGACCGGCCGAGGACCAGGAACTGCCAGCCCTCGTCGCGGCTCATGGTCGCGTCGGCGGTGCCGTTGATGACGGCGGCCCGCTCGCGCATCCACCGGAACGCGTCCTGCGTGCGCATCGCGCGGAACCGGCCGGATCCCACCGTGCGGTAGGTCGAGTTGATGACCTCCCACAGCTCGGTCGACAGCGTCTCGCGGGCCCGACGGGCGCTCTCCCGTGCGCCGCCGATGGCCGACGAGATCGACGTACCCTCGTCGGTGTCGAACGCCAGCCGGTAGAGCGCGGCCTCCAGGGTCAGGCGCTCCTCGGGGATCTCGGTGCCCATGACGCCGAGGAGGGTGCGGCAGGCGGTGTCGATGTCGACCGACGGGTCCTCCACCATGATCTGGGTCTGCACGTCGAGGATCCGCGCGGTGTCCTCGGCCCGCTCGACGTAGCGGCCGATCCAGAACATCGACTCCGCGATCCGGCTCAGCACGAGGACTCCTCGACCTTGGTCTGCTGCTGCTGCTCGGCCTGCATCGAGCGGGACTCGATCGCCGGGCCGGTGTCGAGCGGCGGTGCGTGCACCTCGGGGGCGGGTGCGGCCGGGGCCGGCGCGACCGCCCGGCCGCCGGCGAGCACCCAGGTGTCCTTGGAGCCGCCGCCGCGCGAGGAGTTCACGATCAGCTCGCCCTCGGCCAGCGCGACCCGGGTCAGCCCGCCGGGCAGCACCCACACCTTCGAGCCGTCGTTGACCGCGAACGGGCGCAGGTCGACGTGCCGCGGACGCATCCGGTTGTCGAAGAGCGTCGGCACCGTCGACAGCTGGACGACGGGCTGGGCGATCCAGGACCGGGGGTCGGCGAGCACCTTGCGGCGCAGCAGGTCGAGCTCGGCCTTCGTCGCCGCGGGGCCGATCACGATGCCCTTGCCGCCGGAGCCGTCGACCGGCTTCAGCACCAGCTCGTCGAGGCGGTCCAGGACCTCCTCGCGGTGGGAGGGCTCGCCGAGGCGCCAGGTGTCGACGTTGGCGAGCACCGGCTCCTCGGACAGGTAGTAGCGGATCAGGTCCGGGAGGTAGGTGTAGATCAGCTTGTCGTCCGCGACGCCGTTGCCGACCGCGTTCGCGATCGTCACGTTGCCGGCGCGGGCGGCGTTCATCAGCCCGGGGCAGCCGAGCATCGAGTCGGAGCGGAAGTGCACCGGGTCGAGGAACTCGTCGTCGACGCGGCGGTAGATCACGTGCACCTGCTCGAGGCCCTGCGTGGTCCGCATCATCACCCGGCCGCGCTGGCAGACCAGGTCGCGACCCTCGACCAGCTCGATGCCCATCGTCCGCGCGAGCAGCGCGTGCTCGAAGTAGGCGCCGTTGAACACGCCGGGGGTGAGCACCACGACCGTCGGGTCGTCGACGCCGGCCGGGGCGCTGGCCCGCAGCGCGTTGAGCAGCCGCCGGGGGTAGGAGCCGACCGGCCGGATGCGGTGCCCGGTGAAGGCCTCCGACAGCGCCGCCGAGATGGCCCGCCGGTTGGTCATCACGTAGGACACCCCGGACGGCACCCGGACGTTGTCCTCCAGCACCCGGAAGCTGCCGTCGGCGTCGCGGATCAGGTCGATGCCGGACACGTGGATGCGCACCCCGTTGGGCGCCTTGACCCCGGCCGCGACCCGGTGGAAGTGCGACGAGGTCGTGACCACGCCGCGTGGCACCACGCCGTCGTCGAAGACCCGGCCGGTGTCGTAGACGTCGTCGAGGAACATCTCGAGGACCTTCACCCGCTGCTGCACGCCCTGGTCGATCACCGACCAGGCGTCCTGCTCGATGACCCGCGGCATGATGTCCAGCGGGAACGCCCGCTCCTCGCCGCCGATGTCGAAGGTGACGCCCTGCTCGAGGTACGACGTGGTCAGCGCCTCCGCCCGCGCCTGCACCTCGGGCGCGCTGACCTCCTGGAACGACTGGGCCAGGGCGCGATAGGGCCCTCGCAGCTCGTCGCCGTCGAACATCTCGTCGTAGGCGTCGCCGGCGCCGTCGCGGTAGTTCTCGAACAGCTCCATCACCTTGGTGACCCTAGCGGGAAGCCGTGACGGAGGTGTTTCGCGACCAGTCGCTGGTTCGCACCGCTGGTCGAGGCCCCGAGCAGCGGCTCGGGCGCCTCAACCGGCGGCGGGGAGTGTCAGCCGTTGACGCGCGTGGTCAGACCGGTGGGACCGCCGGGGGCGCCGTGGCACTTCTTGTACTTCTTGCCGGAGCCGCACGGGCACTCGGCGTTGCGGCTGGCGCCGGCGTACGGGTCGTCCGACACCTGCTGCGGCGCACCGCTCACCTCGGCCTCGCCGACCTCGGAGGGCGCGGAGTAGGAGAGGTTCTGCGGCTGCTTCGGCCGGTCGAGACCCTTGGCGGTGATGAGCGGGTGGTCGTGCGACGCGGCGGCCTGGGCCAGCGCGGGGCCGACCTCGATCTCCTCGGCCAGCTCGGGCTCCTCCGGCTCGACCTGCACCTCGAGGTTGAAGAGGTAGCCGACCGACTCCTCCTTGATGCCGTCCATCATCGCGCCGAACATGTCGAAGCCCTCGCGCTGGTACTCCACGAGCGGGTCGCGCTGGGAGTACGCGCGCAGCCCGATGCCCTCGCGCAGGTAGTCCATCTCGTAGAGGTGCTCACGCCACTTGCGGTCGAGCACGGACAGCAGCACGCGCCGCTCGAGCTCGCGCATCACCTCGTCGCCGAACTCCTTCTCGCGCGCGTCGTACTGCGCCTGGGCGTCGGCCTTGAGGTCCTCGACCAGCGACTCGCGGGTCAGCCCGTCGCGACCGCCGGCCTCCGCCTCGACCTCGGCCAGCGTCTTGGAGACCGGGTAGAGCTGCTTGAGCGCCTGCCACAGCGCGTCGAGGTCCCACTCCTCCGGGAAGCCGTCGGTGGCGGCCGTGACGTAGCCCTCGACGACGTCGTCGATCATCTCCCGGATCTGCTCGTGCAGGTCCGCGCCCTCGAGGACGGCCCGGCGCTCTCCGTAGATGACCTCGCGCTGGCGGTTCATCACGTCGTCGTACTTCAGGACGTTCTTGCGGGAGTCGAAGTTCTGCGCCTCGACCTGGGCCTGGGCGGAGGCGATCGCTCCGGTGACCCGCTTGTTCTCGATCGGCTGGTCGTCGGGGACCTTGAGGGTGGTGAGCACCCAGTCGACCCAGTCGGACTTGAACAGCCGCATCAGCTCGTCCTGCAGCGACAGGTAGAACCGGGTCTCCCCCGGGTCGCCCTGGCGGCCGGAACGACCGCGCAGCTGGTTGTCGATGCGGCGCGACTCGTGACGCTCGGTGCCGACGACGTAGAGGCCGCCGGCCTCCTTGACCTCGTCGTGCTCGACCGCGACCTGGTCCTTGATCTCGTCGACCGCCTTGGGCCAGGCGAGCTCGTAGGCCTCGCTGTCCTCGAGCGGGTCGAGACCCTGGCTGCGCAGCTTCTGGTCGGCCAGGAACTCCACCGAGCCGCCGAGCATGATGTCGGTGCCTCGACCGGCCATGTTCGTGGCCACGGTGACCGCGCCCTTGTGGCCGGCGAGCGCGACGATCTTGGCCTCGCTCTCGTGCTGCTTGGCGTTCAGCACGGTGTGCGGGATGCCCTTCCTCTTCAGCAGCCCGGACAGCAGCTCGGACTTCTCCACCGAGACGGTGCCGACCAGGACCGGCTGGCCGTTGCGGTGCCGCTCGGCGATGTCGTCGACGACGGCGAGGTACTTCGCCTCCTCGGTGCGGTAGACCAGGTCGGACTGGTCGGCGCGCGCGAGCGGCTTGTTCGTCGGGATCGGCACCACGCCGAGCTTGTAGATCTTGTCGAACTCCGAGGCCTCGGTCATCGCCGTACCGGTCATGCCGGAGAGCTTGCTGTAGAGGCGGAAGTAGTTCTGCAGGGTGACCGTCGCGAGGGTCTGGTACTCCTCACGGATCTCGACGTTCTCCTTGGCCTCGATCGCCTGGTGCAGGCCCTCGTTGTAGCGGCGGCCGGCGAGCATGCGGCCGGTGTGCTCGTCGACGATCAGCACCTCGCCGTTGAGGACGACGTACTCCTTGTCGTTGCGGAACAGCTCCTTGGCCTTGATCGCGTTGTTCATGAACGAGATCAGCGGGGTGTTGACCGAGTCGTAGAGGTTGTCGATGCCGAGGTAGTCCTCGACCTTCGTGATGCCCGGCTCGAGCACGGAGATCGTGCGCTTCTTCTCGTCGACCTCGTAGTCGACGTCCTTGGTCATCGAGCGCGCGATGGTCGCGAACTCGGAGTACCACCGGACCTCGTCCTGCGTGGGGCCGGAGATGATCAGCGGGGTCCGGGCCTCGTCGATCAGGATCGAGTCGACCTCGTCCACGATCGCGAAGTTGTGGCCGCGCTGCACGCACTCCTCGATGGAGTTCGCCATGTTGTCGCGCAGGTAGTCGAACCCGAGCTCGTTGTTGGTGCCGTAGGTGATGTCGGCGGCGTAGGCCACGCGGCGCTCGTCGGGGCGCATCTCCGGCAGGATGATGCCGACGGTCAGGCCGAGGAACTGGTGCACCCGGCCCATCCACTCGGCGTGGTACTTCGCGAGGTAGTCGTTGACGGTGACCACGTGCACGCCGTCGCCGGAGAGCGCGTTGAGGTACGCCGGCAGGGTCGAGACCAGGGTCTTGCCCTCACCGGTCTTCATCTCGGCGATGTTGCCGAGGTGCAGGGCCGCGCCGCCCATCACCTGGACGTCGTAGTGGCGCTGGCCGAGCACCCGCTTGGCGGCCTCGCGGACGGTCGCGAACGCCTCGGGCATCAGCTCGTCGAGGGTCTCGCCCTCGGCCAGCCGCCGCTTGAACTCGGCGGTCTGTCCCTGCAGCTCCTCGTCGCTCATCGCGACGAAGTCCTCCTCGATGGCGTTCACGGCGCGCGAGATCGCCTCGAGCTGCCGGAGGATCTTGCCCTCGCCGATGCGGAGGATCTTGTCGAGGATGGCAGGCACGTGCGTTCGACTCCTGTGGTCGGGGTTCGTGTTGCTCCGGGCCGGGTGGAGCCCAACGGCCATCGTAACCGGACCCTGGGCAACCCCTCACCGTCACGGGCACACCCGCTCACCGGCAGTGGTGGCGAGCCTCCCACCGGCGCACGGCGGCGGCCGGTGAGCGCTGCCCGCCGCGCTGCCAGCTCCGCAGGAACGGGTACGGCGCGACGACGCCCCGTCGCACCCGCCAGTCCCCCGTCCCGCGGCAGACCGGCGAGAGGCCGAAGTGCAGGTGGCAGGCGATGCCGCGGGCGTCGCCGCTGTGCCCCACCCGGCCCAGCGTGTCCCCGGCCCCGACCGTCGAGCCGGCCCGCAGCCCGGGTCGCACCGTCCAGAGGTGGCTGCCGTAGTAGCGGACCCCGTCGGCCCCGCGGAGGGAGAACGACCGACCTCCCCGGTCGGCGCCGCGGTCGGTCGCGGGGTCCCACCGGTCGCGGCGCGCGACCTCCAGCACGACCCCGTCGGCCGGTGCCACCACCCGGGCCCCGCACCGCCCGAAGATGTCGGTGGCCGGGTAGTCGTGGTGGAAGGGCCCGTAGCTCACCCGGCCGGTCACCGGGAACCGCGGTGGCGACGCCGGGGCGGGCGCGGCGGCGGGCAGCACCGGCTGGACGGCCAGCACCCAGCCGACGACGATCCCCCAGAAGCCGCTGGGTGTGATGTCGAACAGATGCCGCGACAGGTCTGCGTGGAGCACCCTAGGCACCGGCCTTCACCGCGACCGTCAGCTCGGCCGCCAGGTCCCCGCGCTGTGCGACGTCGATGTCGTCGAGGCCCAGCCAGCCGGCGAGGTCCCACAGCTCGGCGGCGAGCTCGTCGGCCGTCTCGTCCGGCGCGCCCGGCTCGGCGTACGTGCCGAGCACCCGCAGCACGCCCCCCTTGCGGTCCGCCTTGAGGTCCACCCGTCCGACGATCCGGTCACCGAGCAGGAACGGGAGCACGTAGTAGCCGTGCACCCGCTTGGCCTCGGGGACGTAGATCTCGATGCGGTAGTGGAAGTCGAAGAGGTGCTCGGTGCGCTCGCGCTCCCACACCACCGGGTCGAACGGGGAGAGCAGGGCGCGGGCCCGCACCCGGCGCGGCAGGGCCGCGTCACGGTGCAGGTAGGCCTGCCGGTCCCAGCCCTCGATGCGCACCGGCAGCAGCTCGCCGGACTCGACCAGGGTGGCGAGCGCGACCTTGGTGGGCTCGGGGCGCATCCGGAAGTAGTCACGCAGGTCGAACTCGGTGCCGACGCCGTGCGCGATCGCGGCCCGGCGGAGCAGCGCGACCGACGCCTCCTCGACGGTCGGCTCGGGCGCCTCGAGGTGCTCGCGCGGGATGACCCGCTCCGGCAGGTCGTAGAGCCGCTCGAAGGCGCTGTTGCGGCCGGCGACGGCCAGCTGGCCGGACGCGAAGAGGTACTCCATGACCTTCTTGGTGTCCGACCAGTTCCAGCCCCAGTGCACCTTCCTGCGGGGCAGCCCGTCGTCGAGGTCGCGGGGCGTGGAGGCGCCGCGCTCGGCGACCTCGGCCAGCAGCGAGTCGACCAGCTCCGGCTTGTGCCGGATGGCCTCCCACTCGTGGCCGCGGGCCTCGTAGGCCCGCATCCGGTGCCGCATGTGTGGCCACAGCTCGACGGGCATGAAGGCGGCGACGTGCGCCCAGTACTCCACGATGCGGCGCGGCCGCTGCTCGGACGCCCGGCGCAGCAGATCGGTGTCGTAGGGGCCCATCCGCGAGAAGAGCGGCATGTAGTGGGCGCGCTGGAGCACGTTGACCGAGTCGATCTGGAGCACCGCGGTCCGGGACAGGGTGCGCGCGAACGTGCGCATCGTGGGGACGGTGTGCCGCGGGTCGCGGAACCCCTGGGCGACGAGGGCGACCCGGCGGGCCTGGGCGCGCGACAGCGAGGGGCCGGCCGTCATGACTCGATCACGGGGACATCATGCCCGGGACCACCGACACCCCTCCCGGCCGGAGGTCGAGCGAGCCGTCGTCCGGGGGCGTGCGACGACAACGCAGCCAGCGTGCGTGCCGGGCGGCGCGCAGCGGGTCTCAGGGGATGTCGAGAAGCTTCTCGCGAACGGCGTACATCACTGCCTCCATGCGGGAGTGCAGCTGGAGCTTCTCCAGGATGTTGCGGACGTGGTTCTTGACGGTGTTCTCGCTGATGAACAGCCGCTTGGCGATCTCGCGGTTGTTCAGGCCCTGGGCGACGAGCTTGAGCACCTCGAGCTCGCGGTCGGTCAACCGGGGGCTCGGCACCTGCTGGCGGTCCGAGCGCGACATCTGCTTGAACTCGTCGAGCAGCTTGATCGCCATCGAGGGGCTGATCAGCGACTGGCCGTCCGCGACCACGCGGATCGCCTGGGCGACCTCGTCGATCGAGGAGTCCTTGAGGAGGTAGCCGGACGCGCCGTTCTTGACGGCGTCGTAGAGGTCCGCCTCCTCGTCGCTGACCGTGAGCATGATGATCCGGGCGGTCGGCGCGACCTCCTTGATCGCCACGCACGCCTCGATGCCCGAGCGCTTGGGCATCCGGACGTCCATGAGGATGACGTCGGGCACCGCGGAGGCGGCGAGCTCGGTCGCGGCCACGCCGTCACCCGCCTCGCCCACCACCTCGATGTCGTCCTCGACGCCGAGGAGCATCGTCAGGCCGCGCCTGAAGAGCTCCTGGTCGTCGACGACGGCCACCCGGATGGGCTCGCCACCCGGTTTGGGGCCTGGTCCCTGATCTGCCACGGGAAGATCATGGCACGAGCCACCCGTGCGTGGCCCGTATTACGGAAGCCCACGTGCGGGCTGAGGCTCAGCCGCGGTCTAGGGCGATCACACCGTAGTCGTAGCCGCGACGCCGGTAGACCACCGAAGGACGGCCGGTCTCCTTGTCGACGTACAGGAAGAAGTCGTGCCCGACGAGCTCCATCTCGTAGAGCGCCTGGTCCAGGGTCATCGGCTCCGCGTCGTGGATCTTCTCGCGCACCACCAGCGGTCCGTCGCCGAGGACGGTGATCGGTCCGACGTGGCGCGGTGACGCCGGGGACTCGTCGGCCAGCATGCTGCCGTTGGGAGTGGGCTGGACCTCTGCGAGGGCCTGGCCGACGGACTTCGGGGTGTGCCGGCCGCGGTGCACCTTCTTGCGGTCGGCGGCGCGGCGCATCTGGCCGGCCATCTTGTCCAGCGCGAGGTCCAGGGCGGACATCTTGTCGTCGGCGGCGGCTTCGGCACGGATCACCGGCCCCTTCGAGAACGCGGTGAGCTCGACGCGGACGGCGCGGTCGGCCTGGCGCGGGTTGCGCTCGGCCTCGACCTCCACCTCCACGCGGATGACGCGATGATCGTGCTTCTCCAATCGGGCGAGCTTCTCCTCGACGTGGCCGCGGAACCTCTCCGTGAGCTCGCAATGCCGGCTGTTGAGCACGATGTCCATCGACTGCCTCCCGATCGTTGGCTACTTGTTGGGTGCACCCCGAGGTGCGGCCGCGGGTCACATGTCCGGTGACTCCGGCTCGTGGGGTCGGGGTGGGAAGGAGTCCGTCCGGCCGACCTGGTCTTCGACCCCACAACCGCCTGCTGAGGCTTCCGCAGCTTCTCCGCCACTACCGGCCTTCTCCCCCGGGCGCGCAACATCTGGCTGCGCGTGGGGGGCAGGACTTACCTCTAAGCCGCACCGTGATCGACGCGCCGGGAGCGAGCCCCGGGACGTCTTACGTGGACCGCTTCGCCTGCGACTGGCATCGGCTTGCCGACAGGTCTCCGGGCGTGCCCAGCATCCGGTCTCATGACCGGCGCCGTCCTCGCACCGGACTCCGCCGACGCAACCACGGACCCGGACGGACTCCATACAGAGACGTTAGTGCCCGGGCCCCTAGAACGGTAGAGAGCCCCCGGATCGGACCGGCCGTCGGCGCCGGGTGGCCGCGACGGTCGCGACCCCGGAGACCACCAGACCGGCCTCCTCCAACGCGCGCTGCGCCTCGCGCACGGTTGACCCGGTGGTCAGCACGTCGTCCACCACCACGACCAGACCGCCCCGGTCCACCGCCCGGGGCCGGCGGCAACGCATCGACCCGGCCAGGTTGGCGGCCCGCTGCGCAGCATCCAGCGTGGCCTGGTCGCGCACCCGGCCGGCGGGCACCAGCAGGCGGCGGACCCGGGCGTCCACCCCCGTCCTGCGCAGGCGTACGGCGGCCGCCCGCGTCACGCGCAGCAGCGGGTCGTGCCCACGACGCCGGACGACCGCGCCGCGGGACGGGACCGGCACCAGGAGCACGGTCCCCGCCTCTCGCCCGGCATCGAGCGCGACGAGCAGGTCGCGCACCACGTCGCCCAGCACCCGGCCGAGCGGGGCCGCGAGAGCGAGCACCCCGTGCTCCTTGTGCGCGTTGACCAGGGCCTTGAGGAGCCCGTCGTACGCTCCGGCGGCGAACGGCAGGGCTAGTCCGGTCGGCGTCGGCGAGGGCCACGAGACCCGTCCGCGTCGGGGCAGCCCGACCGCGCAGGCGCCGCACAGCGCCCGGCCGGGCCGGGCACACCCGACGCACGCGCCGCCGAGCAGCAGGTCGCGGCCCGCGTCGGACAGGGAGCCGGGGTCTGGGGTCACCCGGTCACCCTGAGGTCCCGGAGCACGAGGTGCTGAGCACCGGCCACGACGGTGGACGGCGGTCCCGGCCGCTCGACTGGGGACGCGATCCGGCCATGGCCCAAGGTCCGAAGGTGACCCGCCGCCGGACGTAACCAAGACGCGTCCGTGCCGTTGAGGGTGACAGCCGTCATCGGACCGCGTGGACGCGGGAGGGATCCGTGACGGGAGCAGAGGGAGACTCACCATGGCCACCGGGACGCTTGCCGCACGACTCGCAGCGACCACGCTCGTTCTCGCCGTCACCGGACTGGCGGTCTCACCGGCCACGGCGGCGACCACGGTCGCCCGGGCCAGCGGCACCGCGCTGACGGTCGGCGTCGGCGGCAACCCGGTGGGGTCGGGGACCTACTCGGTGGCCAACGACGGCACCCGCCAGAGCAGCACCGGCAACAACCGTCCGGTGGTCTCCTCCCTCACCGGACAGGCGGTCGTGTCCGCAGGCGTGCTTGCCCAGGACGCGACCACCGCTGTCCACGACCGAGCCGGCTCGTCCGCTGCCTGCGCCGGGCTCGCCGGGCAGGGCTCCAGCACGGTGGCGGTCGGTGACGGCGACTGCCTCACCGCTGGGCAGACGCTGTCCCTCGCAGCCGGCACCCTCGACCTGAGCCATCTCCGGATCGTCGACTCGACCGTGCTCCAGGGGCTCGACCGGCAGGTCCAGACCGGGCTCCAGCCGGTCCTCGACCAGGTCGTCCCGGCGCTCCAGGGCGGGCTGCAGTCGGGGCTGCAGCAGCTCGGCGACCCCGGGCTGTTCCTCGACCTCGGAGCCGTGCAGAGCCGCTGCACCGCCGGGCCCACGACGGCGGACGGCACGGCGAGCCTGGCCGACGTCGGCGCCCACGTGCAGGTCGCCGGCCGCCGCGTCGACCTGGTGTCGTTCCCGGCCCACCCCGCCCCCAACACCAAGGTGGTCACCGACCTGGGTGCGGTCGCCACCGTCGTGGAGGACGCCCTGCGCAGCCAGCTCGCGACCGCGCTCGACGGCTCCCTCGGCCCGCTGTCCGCCGCCGTGGACCAGGCCGCGGTGCTGGACAACGTTCTCGCCAACCTCGGCTCCCAGCTCGCCCCGCTCGACCAGAACCTGCTCAGCGGCACCCTCAACGCCCAGACCCGCCCGGCCGCGAACGCGATCGACGTGACCGCCCTGGACCTGCGCGTGCTGCCCGCCGCGACCCAGCTCGGCCTGGAGCCGCTCAGCGTCCAGGTCGGCCGCTCCACCTGCGGCCCGGACGGCGTCCGTCCGGCGGTGGTCCGGCACCGGACCCCGTCCGCTCCCAAGCCGCGGTCGGCGCCGCACGTGGTGCCGACCCGGGTCACCGCCGGTCTGGCCGAGGGCGACCGGCAGGACCGCACGGGCGGTCTGCTGGCCGCGTTCGGCGGACTGTTCGTCGTGGCCACCGGTGCCGGCCTCGCGGACTACCGGCGGCGGCTGGCCCGGTCCGGCCGATGAGCGACCAGGTCCGGCGGGAGGCCCGCAGGCTCGGGTTCCGGACGTCCGCGCTGGTCGTGGTCGCCGGCGTGCTGGCGATCTGGTTCCTGCTGCCGGGTCGGGCGCCCGCCGGCCCGGCGTACGGCGAGATGAGCGCCGGCGCACCGCAGCGGCTCGTGATCCGGGCGATCGGCGTCGACGCCCGGGTCGTCCCCGTGTCGGTCGGCTCCGACGCCGTGCTGGACCCGCCGGCGGACTACCGGGAGGTCGGCTGGTGGGACGCCAGCGCCCGACCCGGCGACGGCCGCGGCCAGACCGTCGTCACCGGCCACACCGTGCACACCGGCGGGGGCTCGATGAACCGGATCGGCCGGCTGCGACCGGGCCAGAAGGTCGACGTGGTGACCCGGAAGGGCACGATGCGCTATCGCGTGCGGCGGGTCCAGGTGCTCGGCCAGGCCGCGCTGGCGAAAGCGTCGGTCCGGTTGTTCGGCCAGCGCGGCGGGTCGGGTCGACTGGTGCTGGTGTCGTGCACCGACTGGAACGGCGCGTCCTACGACAGCAACGTCGTGGTCCTGGCCGCACCGCTCGGCGTGCCGCCGCGCAGCCGCCCCTAGGCGCCCCTAGGCGCCAGGGAGTGACCGCTCGGGATCACGCCCTACCGCCTGGCTAGCCCGGGTACGTCGGCGACCCGAGCCCTGGCTCGATGCTGGTGCCGGTCCACCGCCCGGAGGCCGCCAGCGAGAACATCTGCCCGCCGGCCGTGCGGATGTACAGCGGGGAGCCCACCGACGGCGATGTCACCAGCCGGACCGCCTGGTCGCGGAACAGCTCCGCGTCGGTGCTGAGGTCCTCGGGGGTGGACGAGCCGTCGATCTTCACGATCAGCACCTGGGAGGTGCCCTCGGTGGGACCGGACAGCACCGCCAGGCTGCCCGGAGTGCGCCAGGCCAGGTCGCGGATGGCGCTGGCGTCGGCTCCCTCGAGCCGCAGGGCCCGGGCCGGCAGCACGGCGCGTACCCGCCCCTTGGCGTCCCGCTCGATCCGGGAGACCACCAGGCTGTCGCCGCCGTCGGAGTCGCGGACCTGGGCGACGAGCCGGGTGCCGTCACGGCTCAGCACGAAGCGGGTCACCTGCTCGCCGGTGAGGCCGGGCGCCTCGACGGGCGCCGGCGAGCCCGCCCGGACGACGGACAGCCGCGCACCCGAGCCGGTGCGGTCCAGCACCCACATCTGCCCGTAGAGGTCGTACGCGGGCCGGAGCACGTTCGTCCCACGGGAGTAGACGGTGTGGACGTCGGCCAGGCTCGGGGGGCCGGACGACTGCTCCTTGTCGGACTCGACCACCCGGGTCCCGTCGGTGCTGACGCCCGCGACGTGCTGGGCGGGCAGGTCCACCGCGATCGAGCGGAGCCCGACGGTGAGCGCGCCGAACGGCCCGCCGACCCGGTTCTCCTGGTCGCCGGTCAGCATCACGACGCGCCCGTCCCGGATCCCGAACAGGGCCGTCGAGGCCCACGCGAGCGCCGGGTCGAACTCGGACCACTGGTTGACGCTGACGTCGGCGCGGGCACCGGGCAGGTCCACCGGGGTGCCGCCGACGGTGACCCGCATCCGCTCCACGCCCGCGATCTGGCCGAGCGTCCAGCTCAGCTGGGCGAACAGCAGGTTGAGCTGGTTGTCGCCGACGTCGAGCACCTGGTCGGACAGCGGCACCTCCGCCGTACCGTCCCGGGCCACCGGTACCGACAGTCCGTCGAGCCGGGTGCCGGCGGGCACGAACGTGCCCTCCACACCCTGCAGCGCCTCCAGCGGACCCTTCAGGAGGGCGGAGACCAGGAGCGTGGGCGCCTGCAGCCCCCGGGGCACGTAGACCGGCTCGGGGACCAGGGTCTGGCCGGCCTTGTCGAAGAAGTACAGGAAGTACTGCTGGTACTGCGTGTCGAAGTGGGTCAGCGGGATGACCAACCGGTTCGGCGGGCGGCTGATCCGCCACTCCCCGTTGTCCTTGACCATCGACAGCTCGACATCCATGCCCTTGCCGCCGGTCGGGTCGCCCAGCCAGGTGCCGCGGTCGTCGAGGGCGGCCACGTCGCCGAGGTGCAGCCGGACCTTGCGGCCGGGCAGGCTGGTCAGCGAGTGGCTGCCGTAGACGACGGTGCCGCGCTCGGGGACCCAGCCGGAGCGGCTGTCCGAGGTCAGGAACTGCCGCGCGACCGAGGTGTTCAGCGGGGTGGCGGTCATCGCCTTGAGCCAGTTGTCGACCAGCGGGACCGGCTCGCTGCCCTTCTTCGGCCCACCGGGCGTGTAGTCGACGAGGGTGTCGCTGTCGGCCTGGTCCTCGGCGGTCACCGACCGCACCGCTCCCTCGCGCGGCAGGCTCACGCAGCCGCTCAGCCCGAGGGCCAGCAGCGCGAGCAGGGCCGCGAGGACCCGACGGGCGGTCACGGGGTGCCCGCCTTGCGTCCGGCCGCGCGGCCGACGGGACGCGGCTCGGCGGTCGCGTAGCGGCCGCCCACCTTGCCCAGGCCGGCGTCCTCGGGGACCAGCGGCAGCGGGCTGGTGCCGATCCGGTCGCCCGCCCGGCGGGGCAGGGTCAGCCGGAACTGCGCAGCCGCCGCCCGGCTCCCCCCAGGCCTGCAGCCACCCGCCGTGCAGGTGCGCGTCCTCCAGCGAGATGGAGAGGCCGAGGCCGGTGCCGCCGGTCGTGCGGGCGCGGGCCGGGTCGGCCCGCCAGAAGCGGTTGAAGACCATCGCGGCGTCGCCGGGCCGCAGACCGACGCCGTGGTCGCGGACCGCGAGCGCGGTGGCGTCCTCGTTGGCGTCGACGAGGATGACCACGTCCTTGCTCTCCGCGTAGTCGATGGCGTTGGTGACCAGGTTGCGCACGATCCGCTCGACGCGGCGCGGGTCGACCTCGGCCACGCACGGCCGGTCCCCGGTGCGTACGACGACCTCGGTGCCGCGGGCGTGGGCCAGGGCCCGCGTCGACTCCACCACCCGGTGCGCGAGGTCCACCAGGTTGACGTCCTCGAGGTCGAGCACGGCGGCCCCGGCGTCGAAGCGGCTGATCTCCAGCAGGTCGCCGAGCAGCATCTCGAAGCGGTCGAGCTCGTTCTGGAGCAGCTCGGCCGCCCGGGCCGTCGGCGGGTCGAACCGGTCGCGGGCGTCGTGCAGCACGTCGCCGGCCATCCGGACCGTGGTGAGCGGGGTGCGCAGCTCGTGCGACACGTCGGAGACGAAGCGTCTCTGCACGCGGGAGAGCTCCTCGAGCTGGCGGATCTGCTTCTGCAGGCTCGCGGCCATCTGGTTGAACGACGTGCCGAGGCGGGCGATGTCGTCGTCGCCGCGCACGTGCATGCGCTCCTCGAGCCGGCCGGACGCGAGCCGCTCCGCGACCCGGCGGGCCAGCCGGACCGGTGTCACGACCTGCCGGGTGACCAGCCAGGTCAGCCCACCCACCAGCACGAGCAGCAGGGCGCCGCCGGTGACGAGGGCGCGCCGTACGAGCGTGAGGGTCTCCTGCTGCTCGGTCATCGGGAAGAGGTAGTAGAGCGAGTAGGTGCCGCCGTCCGCCGGCAGCGTCACCTGGGAGCCGGTGACCACGCCGGGCACCTCGACCCGGCCGCTTCCGGGTGCGTAGCGGATGGTCGCGTAGGTGTAGGAGGTCTTGTCGCTGCGGCTCTGCTCGACGGTGCTGCGCAGGGAGCCCGGGATGCTGTCGGGCTGCACGCCGGGGGTGCTGCTGGTGCCGGGGCCGGCCGCGACACCGGTGCTGGAGCCGGCGATCGGGCCGGTGAGCACGATCTCGTAGCCCTGCACGGACCCGCGGGACACGAGGGTCGAGACGAGCTGGGTGAGCTGGGTGCTGGCGTCGAAGTCGTTTCCGCTCGCGGCGGAGAGCCGGCGCTGCGCCTCGGCCGTGGCCCGGCTGGCCTCCGCGACCGACGAGTCGGTCTTGCTGCGGACCAGGCCGTCGGTGATCTGCTGGAGCAGCACCCACCCGACCAGCGAGACGACCACGGCGGACAGCAGCAGGGTGCTGATGACCACGCGGGCCTGGATGGAGCGTCGCCAGATGGTGCCGACCGAGCGCAGTCCCGCCCCCAGGGCCGCCCGGAGGTCCATTCGCAGCCGCGGGGCCGGTCGCGGTGTCGCCCCGGTCAACATCGGCCTACTGCGCGTTCCCGGCCTTGTAGCCGACGCCGCGGACCGTCACCACGATCTCGGGGTTCTCCGGGTCGTGCTCGACCTTCGACCGGAGCCGCTGGACGTGCACGTTGACCAGCCGGGTGTCGGCGGCGTGCCGGTAGCCCCACACCTGCTCGAGGAGCACCTCGCGGGTGAACACCTGCCAGGGCTTGCGGGCCAGGCACACGAGCAGGTCGAACTCGAGCGGCGTCAGCGCGATCGGCTGGCCGCCGCGGGCCACCACGTGACCGGCGACGTCGATGGACAGGTCGCCGATCGTGAGCGCCTCGGGCGCCGGGTCCTCGAAGCGGCGCACCCGCGCCCGGATCCGGGCCACCAGCTCCTTCGGCTTGAACGGCTTCACGACGTAGTCGTCGGCCCCGGACTCGAGGCCGACGACCACGTCGATCGTGTCGCTCTTGGCGGTCAGCATGACGATGGGTACGCCGGACTCGGCCCGGATCTCCTTGCAGACGTCGATGCCGTCCTTGCCGGGCAGCATCAGGTCGAGGAGCACCACGTCGGGGCGGTAGTCACGGAAGTCGGCGAGCGCGCGGTCCCCCACCGGGCACACCCGCGAGTCGAACCCCTCGTTGCGGAGCACGATCGTGAGCATCTCGGCCAGTGCCGCGTCGTCGTCGACGACGAGCACCCGGCCGCGACCCTGTGCGCCAGGAGCACCCTGACCCGCCACGTCCGTGGTCGCCACCTCCGGGGTCCTTCCGCTGTCCTCCGCTGCTGACCGGGCGGTCAGTAGCGGTAGTGGTCCGACTTGTAGGGACCGGCGACGTCGACACCGAGGTACTTCGCCTGCTTGTCGGTGAGCTTGGTGAGCTTCACACCGAGCGCGTCGAGGTGCAGGCGGGCGACCTCCTCGTCGAGGTGCTTGGGCAGCACGTAGACGCCGACGGGGTACTCGTCGGTCTTCGTGAAGATCTCGATCTGCGCGAGCACCTGGTTGGTGAAGGAGTTCGACATCACGAACGACGGGTGGCCGGTCGCGTTGCCGAGGTTCATCAGCCGGCCCTCGGACAGCACGATGATCGACGTACCGCCGGGGAAGGACCAGACGTCGACCTGCGGCTTGACGTTCTTGCGCTCGACGCCCGGGAAGGACTCGAGGCCGGCCATGTCGATCTCGTTGTCGAAGTGACCGATGTTGGCGACGATCGCCTGGAACTTCATCTTCTGCATCTGCTCGACGGTCACGACGTCCTTGTTGCCGGTGGACGTGATGATGATGTCGGCGATCGGGAGCACGTCGTCGAGCGTGGAGACCTGGTAGCCGTCCATGGCCGCCTGCAGCGCGCAGATCGGGTCGATCTCGGTGACGATGACGCGGGCACCCTGGCCGCGCAGCGACTCCGCGCAGCCCTTGCCGACGTCGCCGTAGCCGCAGACGACCGCGACCTTGCCGCCGATGAGGACGTCGGTGGCCCGGTTGATGCCGTCGATGAGCGAGTGGCGGCAGCCGTACTTGTTGTCGAACTTGCTCTTGGTGACCGAGTCGTTGACGTTGATGCCCGGGAACAGCAGCGAGCCCTCGCGCATCATGTCGTAGAGGCGGAGGACGCCGGTGGTGGTCTCCTCGGTGACGCCCTTGATCTCGTTGGCGACCGCGGTCCAGCGGGTGGCGTCCTCGGCCAGCGTGTCGTTGAGGACCTGGAAGACGACGCGCTGCTCGGCGCTCTCGGCGGAGTCGACCGCGGGGGCCTTGCCGTCCTTCTCCGCCTGCACACCGAGGTGCACGAGCAGGGTGGCGTCGCCGCCGTCGTCGAGGATCATGTTGGCGCGGGTGTCACCGGGCCACGCGAGGATCTGCTGGGTGCACCACCAGTACTCCTCCAGCGTCTCGCCCTTCCAGGCGAAGACCGGGACGCCCTGCGGGTCGTCGACGGTGCCGTTCGGGCCCACGACGACCGCGGCCGCGGCGTGGTCCTGGGTGGAGAAGATGTTGCAGGAGGCCCAGCGGACCTCGGCGCCGAGCGCGACCAGCGTCTCGATGAGTACGGCGGTCTGGATGGTCATGTGCAGCGAACCAGCGATCCGGGCGCCCTTGAGCGGCTGCGAGGCGCCGTACCGCTCACGCATCGCCATCAGGCCGGGCATCTCGTGCTCGGCGAGGGTGATCTCGGTGCGGCCGTAGTCGGCCAGGCTCAGGTCGGCAACCTTGAAGTCCATGTGAAAGTGGTTCCTCTGCGGCATGTCGTGGGATCGGTAGCCCTGTCAGCGTACCTGCGGAGGCCCTCGCGGCCGAAAACGCCGGCCGTGGGTGCCGGGGCGCTCAGTGCCCGGCGGGAGCGGGCGGCTCGGGACGCGGGTCGGGCGTGTGGCCCTCGACGTAGATGTCCGGCTCGACGTAGATCACCTGCGCCGTCGGCTCCGC
This sequence comes from uncultured Actinomycetota bacterium, assembly GCA_963827435.1. Lineage (GTDB taxonomy): Bacteria > Actinomycetota > Actinomycetes > Propionibacteriales > Nocardioidaceae > Nocardioides_B. Next base: position 280,692 of record CAWHAU010000013.1, on the reverse strand, counting down.
CTCGCGCATCGCCCGCTCGGCGGCGTCGATGCTGGCGGCCACGTCGGCGGCCGTGGCCCGTCGCGGGACACCGATCTTCACCGCGACGAGCAGCTCCTCGGGGCCGAGGTGCAGCGTCCTCATGTGGATGACCCGATCGACGCCGGGTGTGGCGAGCAGCCGGTCCTTGAGCCGGGCCTGGGCCTGTGGGCTGGCCGACTCGCCCAGCAGCAGGCTCTTCGTCTCGATGCCCAGCACGACGGCCACCGCCACCAGCAGCAGTCCGATGCCCGCCGTACCGATGACGTCGAAGTAGCCGTTGCCGGTGATCTTGGAGAGGCCGACCCCCAGCAGCGCGAGCACGAGACCGATCAGCGCGGCGAAGTCCTCGAGCAGGATCACCGGCAGCTCGGGCGACTTGGCGCGGCGGATGAACTGCCACCACGAAGCGCCCTCGCGGATCTTGTTGGTCTCGCCGATGGCGGTGCGGAAGGACAGGCCCTCCATGATGATCGCGCCCACGAGAACGACGATCGCGACCCACCACCACCGGCCCTCGAGCAGCTCGTTGGGCTTGCCCTCGTGGACCTCGACGGCCTTGTGGTACGCCTCGTAGAGCGCGAACAGGCCACCGACGCTGAACAGCACGATGGCGACCAGGAACGAGTAGATGTAGCGCTCGCGGCCGAACCCGAACTGGTGCTCCTCGGTCGCCTCGCGGTCGGCGCGCTTGCCGCCGAGCAGCAGCAGCCCCTGGTTGCCGGAGTCGGCGACGGAGTGGATGCCCTCGGCGAGCATCGACGACGCGCCGGTCAGCGCGAACGCCAGGAACTTCATGACCGCGATGCCGGTGTTCGCCAGCAACGCGGCGATCACCGCCTTGGTCCCGCCTTCGGCCGCCATGCCGCTCCTCCCCTCGGGTGAGCGTGCAGCCTAGCGTCCGCCGACCCGGGGCAAAGTCCCCGGCGACCCGGGACAGAGTTCCCGCCGAGCCGGGACAGAGTTCCCGTCGAGCCGGGAGAAAGGTCTCGCACGTGCCCCTGCCTCGGCCCGACCCGAACTTTGACCCGGGTCGACCGGAACTTTGACCCGGGTCGACCGGGTCGACCGGGACTTTGACCCGGGTCAGCGGGAGAGGGCGACGCCGAGGTAGGCGGAGGCGTAGGTGCCGGTGGCCAGGAGGGCGGCGTAGCGGGCCACCTCGTTGGTGGCGTCGGTGGCGACCCGCTCGACGCGGACGTGGCGGGCCTGGGCCTCGGCGGTGAGCCGGCCGCGCTGCTCGCGGATGCTCGCCTCGTCGGCGCCGTCGTCGAGGATCACCAGCGCCGGGCGGCGGCCGCCGTCCTCGTCCTCCAAGGGGTCGGCGAACAGGTCCTGGGTCTTCGCGCGGGCGATGACCGGCAGCAGGTGCTCGGCGTCGCCGGCCAGGGCGGTGCGGCCGCTGGCGCGCCGGATCGACTCGGCCACCCGCCGTGCGGCGCGGGCGGCGAGCACCGATCCACCCCACACGAGCGGGGTGGAGTCGGCCAGCGCGATGGCCAGCATCTTGGCGGGGTTGACCGCGAGGTCGCGGTACGGCGAGCAGGCGATCGCCACGTCGTCGAGGGCCTGCGCGACCGACTCGGGGTCGGAGTCCGGCCCGAGGTCGAGCTGGTCGAGGAACTCCAGGATCACCACGGCGGTCGCGAGCTGGTCGCCCGACGAGCACGGGAGCACCGTGCTGTCGCGGCCCGCGGCGTGCTCGGCGACCATCGACCGCGGCGGGCAGGCGACCACGACGCGGCAGCCCCGGCGGACCGCCTCGGCGACCGCGGACGCGGCGCCGCTGTCGCTGCCCTCGGGGGCGAGCACGACGACCAGGTCGAGCCCGCCGGCCCAGCCGGGCAGGGACGGGCCGGGCCAGGCGACGAACGGCACCGGGCACCACGGCTCGAGCACGGCGCGCAGCAGCCGGGAGTCGGGTCCGGCGGCGACGACCGCGCGGGGGCGGGACTCGCCGAGGGCGCCGGCGACGGCGGCCGCGATCGCCTCGGCGGCGGCGCCCACCTCGCGGCGGACCCGGGAGCCGGCCTCGGCGAGGGGGCGCAGCACCGGGTCGGCGGTCGCGAGCGCGGCCTCGTCGTCGAGACGGGAGTCGTCGAAGACCTCGGCCATGACGGGCGCCTACCCCTGCGTGGGCCGGCGGGCCTCGTCGACCAGGAGCACGGGGATGTCGTCGCGGACCGGGTAGGCCAGGCCGCAGGAGGTGCACACGAGCTCGCTCGCGGCGTCGTCGACGGCGAGCGCGCCGCGGCAGTCCGGGCACACGATGATCTCGAGCAGGGCGGGGTCGAGGTTCATGAGTCTCTCCTGATCGTGGCGAGCACGTCGTCGCGCAGCCGGTCGAGCGTGGCCTGGTCGCCGGCCTCGGCGTTCAGTCGCAGCAGCGGCTCGGTGTTGGACGCGCGGACATTGAACCACCAGTCGTCGTGGGTGACGGTGAGCCCGTCGAGGTGGTCGAGGGAGACGCCGTCGCGGCTGCCGTAGTCGCGCTCGATCTCCGCGACCACGGCGGCCTGGTCTGCCACCGTCGAGTTGATCTCCCCCGTCGCGACGTACCGGGAGAACTCGGCCAGCAGGTCCGAGAGCGGCCGGTCGGTCTCGGCCAGCGCGGCCAGCACGTGCAGGGCCGCGAGCATGCCGGAGTCGGCGCGCCAGAAGTCCCGGAAGTAGAAGTGGCCGGAGTGCTCACCGCCGAACACCGCGTCGGTCTCGGCCATCGTGGCCTTGATGAAGGAGTGGCCCACCCGGGTGCGCACCGGCGTGCCGCCGAGCTCGGTCACCAGCTCCGGGACCGCCCGCGACGTGATCAGGTTGTGGATCACGGCCGAGCCCGGCTCGCGGGCCAGCTCGCGGGAGGCGATCAGCGCGGTCAGCACCGACGGGCTGACGATCTCGCCGCGCTCGTCGACGATGAAGCAGCGGTCGGCGTCCCCGTCGAACGCCAGCCCGATGTCGGCCCCGGTCTCCCGGACCTTGGCCTGCAGGTCGGCCATGTTCGCCGGCTCGATCGGGTTCGCCTCGTGGTTGGGGAAGGTGCCGTCGAGCTCGTAGTACATCGGCGTGACGTCGAGGTCGAGGTGGCCGAGCACGGCCGGCGCGGTGTGCCCGGCCATCCCGTTGCCGGCGTCCACGACCACCGAGAGCCGCCGGCCGGTCACCGGCGCCAGCTTCAGCAGGAGCTGCGCGTAGTCCTCGAGGAGGTCCCGCTCCGTGATGCGGCCGGGCTGCTCGGCGGTGGGCAGGTCACCGGCGGCGACGAGGTCGCGTACGGCGGCCAGCCCGGTGTCCATGCCCAGCGGGACGGCGTGCGCCCGGCACATCTTGATGCCGTTGTACTGGGCCGGGTTGTGGCTCGCGGTGAACATGGCACCGGGCAGGCCGAGCGTCCCGGAGGCGAAGTAGAGCTGGTCGGTCGACGCGAGCCCGACCAGCGTCACGTCGGCGCCGGCGGCGGCCGCTCCCTCGGCGAAGGCGCGGGCCATGCCCGGCGAGGACGGCCGCATGTCGTGCCCCACGACGACGCCGGACTCGGCGGCCCCGGTCACCTGCACGAAGGCGCCGCCGACGGCACGGGCGAGCTCGTCGTCGATCTGGTCGGGGACGGTGCCCCGCACGTCGTACGCCTTGAAGACGGCGGAGAGGGCGGCGGCCGAGGTCGCGGACATGCCACGAACCCTAGCGGGAGCGGGAGGTCAGGACTCCGGGGTGGGCAGCACGCGCAGGTGGCCGCGGCGGCCGACCTCGCGGGCCCCGTCGGGCGCGGTGCCGGGGGCGGTGCCGATCAGCCGGGTGTGCTCGCCGGGCGGGACCGGGCGGGCCGCCTCGCGGACCGCGTCGGCGAGCGCGAGCAGGTCGTCGGTCGACGGGCCGAAGGCGTCCGGGTCCGGCGCGAGCCGCAGCACCTCCCAACCGCGGGGGGCGCTGAGCCGATCGCTGTGCGCGTCGCAGAGGTCGTAGGCGTGCGGTTCGGCGTACGTCGCCAGCGGGCCGAGCACGGCCGTCTGGTCGGAGTAGACGTAGGTCAAGGTGGCCACCGCGGCCCGCGCGCAGGCGGTCCGAGAGCAACGGCGGGCAGGACTCACGGAGCAGACGGTACCGGCTGCGAGGCACCGCCACGACTAGGCTCGCGGACGTGAGCCAGCCCGTCCGCCCGACCCTGATCCCGACGGGTGCCCGCTCCCCGCGACGGCGGGACCGGCGGGGCCGCGGGATGCGCGGTCCGGCCCTCCTCGCCGGTCCGCTCGCCCCTCGGGGAGTACCCGCCGCCAAGACCCCCAAGGCCGCGTTCGACGACATCGTGGTGGCCGTCCTGGAGGACATCGAGAGCCGTTGGCACGACGACCTCGGCCTGGTGGAGTTCGCCGTCGAGGAGACGCCGCTGGTGCCGGACGACTGGGACACGGACACCGTGCCCCTGGCCTCGCTGGTGCGCGGCTCGGGGAGCGAACCGACCCGCCTGGTGCTGTTCCGCCGGCCGATCGAGCTGCGCTCGGAGACCCGCACGGACCTGGAGGCGATGGTGCTCACCGTGCTGGTCGAGCAGGTCTCCGAGCTGCTCGGCCGCTCCCCCGAGGAGATCGACCCGCGCTACGACGCGGGCGAGGAGGACTGACCGCCCGACCAGTCGTTGGTTGCCGCACATCCGGGTTTCGAGGCCCTCGCCCTTGGGGGCTCGGGCGCCTCGACCAGCGGGTTTCAGCGCAGCCCGGGGTGCACCTGCGGCCGCTCGAGCCGCAGCGGCAGCGGGGTCAGCGGGACGGACGCGAGGCCGCCGCCCTCGTAGGTGACCGCACCGTGGAGGGTGCCGCCCCCGCTCTCGCGTGAGCCCGGCTCGACGACGACGTAGGCCGCGCCCTTCTTGGGCGACCAGGTGGCCGTGGCCGTGGCGTCGACGGTGAGCCGGGTGCTGTCGACCTCGGTGCCCTTCGCGTCGTACGCCGTGACGGTGGCCTTCGCGGCCACGGCGCCGGCCGTGACCTGGACGGTGGCGTCGGCGCCCTTCACCACGGGTGCGGCGGCCGGTCCGACCAGCGGCGCGACCGGGGTGGCGTAGGAGTGGTCGTCGCCGGCCACGGTCCGCACGGACGCGACGACGGGCACCCGGGACCGCAGCCGGAGCGCGAGTGGCTCCTTCTTCGGCAGCACCTTGGACAGGTCGACGGTCTCGACCGTGCCGGGAGCCACCGAGATCGCGTCGAGGCCGGTGGGCGCGAAGGAGCCGGACCTGCCGGCCAGCTGTACGTCGACCACGGCCTCGAGCTCGGACGGGTTGGCGACCAGGAGGGTCGCGGCCGTGCGCGGGCCCGGCACGCCGGCGAGGCGGAGCGTGCGGCTGGGCAGGTCGGTGCCGCTGAGCCACTCCTGACCCTGGGTTGCCGACGCCTGCAGCGGCGTAGCGGTCGTCGACCGAGGCCACGACCCGGCCGCGACTGGTGCTCACGCTGAGCGCGATCTCGTCGGTCTGCGGCGCGATCTCCGACAGCGGCACCCGCTTGACGCTGTGCGGCGCGACGGTGATGCCTTCGGTGGCGACGGTGTCGACCGGGCCGTCGGGTCCGAGGACCTTCAGGTCGAGGACCGCCGGGCCGGGGTCGACGTTGGCGAGGACCAGGGTCGAGGAGTGGTCGAGCCCGGCGCCGGCGCCGGTGAACCACCACTGCGCCCGCGGAGCAGGGCATGAGGTGACGCCCAGGGCGCGACCGCTCTGGCTGTCGGCGCGGTAGCCGAACAGGCCGGCCGCGGCGCCCCCGGTGGCGCTGACCGCGGGACCGCCGTCGGGAGCCAGGTCGACCACCGACCCCCGTCGTACGTCGACCGGGCGACCCTCGGACGTGACCGGCCCCTGCGTGACGGTCCCGCCGTCGGCCGGCTTCACGTCCGAGGGGGCCGGCGCGAGCCCGAGGCCGACGGAGGTGGTGGTGCCGCGGGTCGCGGTGAGGTCGGGGCAGGCGAAGGTCGTGCGGTCCACGAGCGCACCGGTGACCGTGCCGGCCGTGGTGGGTGTGCCGGTCCCGGCGGAGACGGCGGTGAGGCCGGCGCCGACGAGGGCGAGCAGCACCAGCACGGCCGGGACGACGGCCGCCCGCGTCACCCGGAGGCTCGGCCGGGGCCGGCGCTCGGCGACCCGGCGGCGGGTGCCCGGCTCACGGGCCGCCGCGTTCACCGGACCACCTTCCGGGTCGGCGCGGCGAGCACCGCGACCACGACGACGGCGATCCCCTGCAGCGCGAGCAGCCACCGCCGCAGCGGGTCCGGGTCGCGCACCAGGTCCGTGCCGGTGGGGGTGGCCTCGACGTTCCAGGCACGGGCCCCGGGCTGGACGGCGCTGCCCGTGGTCACGCCGGAGACGCTGTCGAGGTTGCCCACGAGGGAGATGTCGGCAGGCCCCGGTGCGTAGACGTAGGAGACGCCGTAGCGGCCGAGCGCCGCGACGTCGGCGGGCTCGGGAGCGGTCGCCAGGTCCTCGACCACCCGGGTCAGCGGCGCCTGGTCGGCGGCGGACGGGAGCGCGGTGTCGTCACCGGTCCGCAGGCCGGGCCCGCGGAGCAGCAGGTAGGTGAAGCCACGCTCGCGGGAGCCGCGGATCTCCAGGATCCCGTGGTCCGGGTTGGCCGCTGCGTCGTCGGTCATGTAGGTCGGCACGTCGGTGGCGCGTCCGCGGTCGAGCGGGTCGCCGCTGCCGCTCCAGGCCCACCAGACGGCGGACACGACCGGCGAGACCGCCGCCAGCACGACGACCAGCACGCCGATCGGCTGCCGCCAGCCGAAGTTCGCGCCGGCGAGCCGCCGCCGGATGCCGGTGCCGGCGAGGGCCGCCGCGGTGATCGCGGCGCCCTGCGCCACCACGAGCGGGAAGCCGAGCCACAGCTTCTGCTCGGTCGGGAAGGTCGAGGTCGCGTAGCTGCCGACCGCCAGGACGGCGGTGACGAGCATCGCGGCGGCGAGCACGGTCCAGGCGCGGAGCACCCCGGTCCGCGTGTCCGGACGGGCGAGCGCGACGAGCGCCGCGAGCAGCACGCCGACGGCCATCCAGGCCGGGGCACCGTCGCCGGGGCGGCCGGCGAGGGTGTCCCAGAAGCCGGGCACCTCGGTGAGACGCGGCAGCGGCAGGCCGGCCTCGAACAGCCAGGCCGCGGCGCCCTGGTGGGTCCAGCTCGCGACGGTCCACGGGAGCAGCAGCACCAGCGTCGCCACCAGCGGGGTGGCGACGGACGCGGCGAGCCGGTCCTCGCGTCCGTTCCGCACGTCGGCGGCCAGGGCCGCCACGGCCACCACCAGCGCCAGCAGCCAGGCGACGGGCACGAACGCCACCAGCAGAGCCAGCCACAGCGAGGTGCGCCACACGGCGCGGCGGCGACGGTCCTCGTCGTGCCCGGGCCCGAGGAACAGCGCGGCGTGCGCGAGCCAGGGCAGCACGAGGATGCCGGCGACCGTGCCGAGCCGGCCCTCCTGCACCGCACCCGTCACGACCGGCAGGACGCCGTACGCCACCGCACCCCAGAGGCTCATCGGCAGCGACGAGGTGACCCGCCGCAGGAACCGGTAGGCGCCGAACGCGGCCAGCGGCACCGCCATCAGGAACAGCAGGTCGACGAGCAGCCACGCCTTGCCGAGCAGCACGGTGCCGGCCATCGCGAGCGGCAGGACGTACGGCGCAGCGGCGGCCGTCGAGCCGGTGCCGAGGTCGTGCACGGGCTCGAGGTGCAGCCGCCACCAGTCGAGGGCGCTGTCCGGCGCGGGGAGCAGGGCACCACCGGTCAGGCTGCCGGCGCCGTACAGCCCGCGGGCTGCCACCAGCGCCAGCACCACCAGGCCGGTGAACACCCAGGAGACGGGGCTCGTGACCACGCGGGCCAGCAGGCCGTTGTCCTCGGGGAGGTTCTGGGCCTCCTCGGAGACCGGTCCGGTCTCGGCGGCGGACGCCCGGGCCCGCCGGGCGGCGTTGACGTCGCCGGCCTGGAGGACCAGCGCGGAGGCGACGTCGCTGACGAAGTCGAGGCCGTGCCGGTAGGGCACCCACCACGGCGCGAGCAGGTGCCGCACGTCGCGCGGGGCATGGGTGGCGGTGCGACGACGCCACAGCCGGCCGGCGACGATCCGCCAGGGGCGTCCGTACGTCGTGCCGAGGGCGACCATCTCGTCGAGGGCCTCGCCGGGCGCGCGGACCAGGAGGAACCCGAGCGCGCGCACCAGCGTCCCGAGGAGCAGCCGGACCACCATGAACGGCAGCGCCCACAGGGCGCCGTTGGTCAGCAGCGTGTAGAGCGCCGCGGCGCGTTCGCCGCGGCGGTGGTGGGAGGAGCCGACCTGGTGTGGTCGCGCTCCCCGGTGCGCGGCCTCGACGTGGAACAGCACCGCGTCCGGGACCACCACCGTGCGGTAGCCGGCACGCGCAGCCCGCCAGCCGAAGTCCACGTCGTTCCCGAACAGCGGGAGCCGCTCGTCGAAGCCGAGCCGCTCGAGGACGTGGCGGCGGACCAGCATCCCGGCGGTGTTGACCGCCAGGACGTCATGGATGCGGTCGTGCTGACCCTGGTCGTACTCGCCGCGCTCGAGGCCCGTCTCCCGGCGGCCGGTGCCGCTGATGGTGACGCCGACCTCGAGCAGCCGCCGCAGCGAGGGCCACTCGCGCAGCTTGGGGCCGAGCACGTCGGCGGTGGGAGTGACGGCGGCGACCGCGAGCAGCTGCTCGAGCGCGTCGGGGCGGGGAGCGCTGTCGTCGTGGAGGAGCCAGACCCACTCGTCGTGGCCGGCTGGTTCCGGGAGGGTGGCGAGGGCGGTGGCGACCGCGTCGCCGTACGAGCTGGTGGCCGGGGCGTCGAGGACCGCACCCTCACGCAGGCGGCCGCCGAGCAGGGCGACGCTCTCGTCGGTGCTGCCGGTGTCGACGGCGAGGACGTGGTCCAGTGGCCGGGTCTGGTCAGCCAGACCGTCGAGGACCGCAGGCAGCCAGCGGGCGCCGTCGTGGCTGACCAGTACGGCGGTCACCACGACGCCGTCCGGGGCCGGTCCTAGGGTCGTCACGGCGGACCACCCTAGCCACCCCCGAGGGCGCTCGAAGAATCGTCAGCCCGTCAGGTGCGCCACACCCGCGGTCCGGCGGGACGCGTCAGACGGCCCGCTTCTTCAGCTTGCGACGCTCACGCTCGGACAGTCCCCCCCAGATGCCGAAGCGCTCGTCGTGGCCGAGTGCGTACTCCAGGCACTCGTCACGCACGTCGCAGGTGAGGCACACCCGCTTCGCCTCTCTGGTGGAGCCGCCCTTTTCCGGGAAGAACGCCTCGGGATCGGTCTGAGCGCACAGGGCGCGCTCCTGCCAACCAAGCTCCTCGGCGTCTCCGTCGAGTAGATACAGCTCTCGCACGGCTTTCGCCCTTTCGACCCGTGAGACCCTTGCGGATCCCGTTTGGTGCCCTCTCCCAGGGCCTGTGCTTCACGGTAGTGGCGCCCGACGGCGTTCGTCCGGGAAACGACGAACTCGAACAACACTGTGGGAATTACACGTCTGTCGTACCCATGGAGTCAAGCCCGCGTGTGCTAAAGAACCCGACACGCCGGAAGACTTTGCCAACACGCCTGTCCGCCGCCAGCAGCACCGACGAAGGAACCCCATGACCGCTCCCCCACCCCGGCCGCTCCCCCGCTCGATCACCGTGCTGTCCGGGGGTGTCGGCGGGGCCCGGTTCCTGCAGGGGCTGCTGCGGCTCGTGGAGCGCACCGGCAGCGACGCGAGCGACACCACGGTGACCGTGGTCGCCAACACCGCGGACGACATCTGGCTGCACGGGCTCAAGGTCTGCCCGGACCTGGACACCGTGATGTACACGCTCGGCGGGGGCATCGACGTGGAGCGGGGCTGGGGCCGCACCGACGAGACCTGGCACGCCAAGGAGGAGCTGGCGGCGTACGGCGTCGAGCCCACCTGGTTCGGGCTGGGTGACCGCGACCTCGCCACGCACCTGGTCCGGACCCAGATGCTCGACGCCGGCTACCCGCTCTCGCAGGTGACCGAGGCGCTCTGCCGTCGCTGGCAGCCCGGCGTGCGGCTGCTGCCGATGACCGACGACCGGGTGGAGACGCACATCGCGATCGACGACGACACCGCGCCGTCGGGCCAGCGGGCGGTGCACTTCCAGGAGTACTGGGTGCGCCTGCACGCCGAGGTGCCGGCCCGTGCGGTGGTGGCCGTCGGGCTCGAGGCGTCGACCCCCGGTCCCGGCGTGACGGAGGCCATCACGGATGCTGAGGTGGTGCTCGTGCCTCCCTCGAACCCCGTCGTGTCCGTCGGCACGATCCTCGGTGTCCCCGGCGTCCGCGACGCGATCCGCGCGACGTCCGCACCGGTGGTCGGTCTCTCCCCCGTCGTCGCCGGCAGCCACGTGCGCGGCATGGCGTCCCAGCTGCTGACCGCGATCGGCGTCGAGGTCGGGGCCGGCGCGGTGGCCGAGCACTACGGTGCCCGCTCCGGTGAGGGCGTGCTCGACGGCTGGCTCGTCGACAGCGCCGACGCCGGCGAGGTCGAGCGGGTCCGCGCGGCCGGCATCGCCTGCTCCGCGGTCCCGCTGATGATGACCGACCACGACGCCACCGCCGACATGGCCGCGTCCGCCCTCGCGCTCGCCGCGGAGGTCCGGCGGTGACCGCACGACCGGGGCGAGCCCCCGAGCAGTTGCTGTGCCTGCCCGTCACGGGCCTCGGCGAGGTCACCGAGGGAGCCGACCTCGCCGCGCTGCTCGCCGGCGCGGTCGCCCTCCAGGACGGCGACGTCCTCGTGGTCACGAGCAAGGTGGTGAGCAAGGCCGAGGGCCGGGTGCGCCCGGCCAAGCGCGAGGAGGTGCTCGCCGAGGAGACGGACCGCACGGTCGCCTGGCGCGGTCGTACGTCGATCGTGCGCACCCACCACGGCCTCGTGATGGCCGCGGCCGGCGTCGACGCGTCGAACACCGACACCGACACGGTGGTGCTGCTCCCCCGCGACCCGGACGCCTCGGCGCGCCGGATCCGCGAGGCGCTGGCCCGCGGCACCGGCCGCAACGTCGCGGTGCTGGTCACCGACACCGCCGGGCGCGCGTGGCGCACCGGGCAGACCGACATCGCCATCGGTGCGGCCGGGCTCGACGTGCTCCAGGACTACACCGGCCGCACCGACCCGCACGGCAACGAGCTCGTGGTCACCGCCCCCGCGGTCGCCGACGAGCTCGCGGCCACCGCCGACCTGGTCAAGCGCAAGCTCGACCGGCGTCCCGCCGCCGTGGTGCGCGGCATGTCCGGCCTGGTCCTGGGGCCCGGCCAGCACGGCCCGGGCGCCGCGGCGCTGGTGCGCGACGAGTCGCAGGACATGTTCGGCCTCGGTGCGCGCGAGGCGGTGCTCAGCGCGCTGCACGAGGACGACCCGCGTGGCTTCGGCTCCGCGTGCACCGCCCTCGAGCTCCTCGTCCAGCTCTCCGCGCTCGCCGAGCACACGGTCGACGTACGCCTGGAGGGGGGTGACCCCACTCTGGTCACCGCGCGCCTGCACGGCGGGGAGCGCGAGCAGGGTGCGGCCGACGCGCGGCTGCGCACCGCGGCCTTCGCGCTGGGCTGGCGCACGGAGCCGGAGGACCCCGACGACAGGGCGCTGCTCCGGTTCCGACCGGCCACTCCGTAGACTTCGCCGGGCCACCCACTGCGGCCTCACGCGCCGCAGCAGGCTGCCCCCGCACCGCACACGAGCCGGAGATCGCTGGAACATGGCCAAGGCCAACAAGTCGAACAAGGACCGGGACCGCCGCGCCGTCGTCGAGCAGATGCGCCGCGACCAGAAGAAGGCCGAGCGTCGGCGGACGATCGTGGTCGTCTCCGCGTGCGTCGTGGTGGCGCTGGTGATCGTGGGGCTCGCGGCCATCCCGCTCCTCAAGCAGAACAGCCTCACGTCGGGTGACCTGGCCAGCATCGGCGCCAGCGAGAAGGCCGCCGCCTGCACCCCGATCCAGACGAAGAAGGCCAACGGCAACCAGGACCACAAGCCGCAGGGCACGCCGATCAGCTACGACGACGCTCCGCCGGCGTTCGGGCCGCACTGGCCGTCCCCCGCGCCGTTCGAGCGGAAGTTCTACACGGCCGACGACCGGCCCGACGTCGAGTTCCTGGTGCACAACCTGGAGCACGGCTACAGCCTGCTCTGGTACGACGACACGATCGCCAAGAGCTCCGACCAGCTCGCGGTCGTCAAGGCCATCGCCAAGAAGTACGAAGGCAGCCAGAAGCTCACCGACAAGTTCATCGCGGTGCCGTGGACGTCGAAGGACGGCAAGGCCTTCCCGGCCGGCAAGCACGTGGCGCTGACGCACTGGTCCGCGGGCGGCGACCCGAGCGACGTCTCCAAGCAGAAGGGCGTCTGGCAGTACTGCGGCGACCCGAGCGGCGCGGTCGTGCAGAAGTTCATGGAGGAGTACCCGTACTCGGACTCGCCCGAGCCGCAGGCGATGTGACGGGGACGTGCCCGGCTCCCTGACGGACCTTCTCGGTGTGCTCGGGGTGGCGTTCCTCTCCGCCCTGGTGCCGCTGGTCAACATCGAGGCCTACCTCGGCGTGCGCGGCTCCGTCGGCGGCATCGAGAACATCTGGCTGCTCGGCTTCGCCGCCGGGTTCGGCCAGATGGTCGGCAAGGTCGTCTGGTACTACATCGGCGCGAGCTCGCTCAGCTGGACCTGGGTGAGCCGACGGATGGAGACCCCGAAGGCGCAGGCCCGGCTGGCCACCTGGCGCGCCCGCACCCACGAGCGCCCGGTCGTCGCGGGGGCGTTGGTGTTCGCGTCGGCGTTCAGCGGCTTCCCGCCGTTCGCGATCCTCGCGGTGCTCGCCGGTCAGCTGCGCATGCAGCTGGCGCTCTTCCTCGGGCTCGGTCTGCTCGGCCGCTGGCTGCGGTTCACCGCCGTGCTCGGCGGCGCCGAGTGGCTGGCCCGGCTCCTGCGCTGAGGCGGGGCCGGGCGTCAGGGACGACGACGGGCTGGGTGCGTGCCTAGCGGCCGGCCTCGAGCTGGGCCTGGATCCGGGTGCTGGAGTCGGCCTTGGACTCGCCGCCCACGCCGTAGACCAGCTCGATGGTGTTGCGGGCGGCCGCCTCGCGCTCGGCGTCCGGCAGGCTCGCCGCCAGCGAGCGGTCGCCGCCGTTGCAGAACTCCAGCTCGGTCTCGGGGTAGCGCGCGCGGATCGCGTCGAACGTCTCGTCGATGCCCGGCCCGGACTCCAGCGCCACGAACGTGTCGTCCACGCAGCGCAGCGCAGCGACGATGCGGGCACGGACGTCCTCGGACTGGATGATCCGGCCCTTCTTCAGCCGCTGCTGCGCGTCGTTGTTGACCACCACGATGAGGTAGCCGGTGCGCTCCCGGGCCTGCTCGAACAGGTCGAGGTGGCCCTGGTGGAACGGGTTGAAGTAGCCGCTGACGATGCTCGCCCGCTGCGGTTGCTCGGCCATGGTGCGCGCTCAGTCCCCTGGGTAGTCGGTGTGTCGCGGTGCCCGCGGAAGTCTAGGCACCCGTCCGTACAGTGCGGGCATGGCCACCCCCGAGACCTTCCCCGCCGCCCTCGCCGCGAGCCTGCGCGGCGACCCGGGCCGCCCGCTGGTGACCTTCTACGACGACGCGACCGGCGAGCGGGTCGAGCTCTCCGTCACGACGTACGCGAACTGGGTGGCGAAGACCGCCGGGCTGGCGCAGGACGAGCTCGACGTCGAGCGCGGCGGGCTGGTGCTCGTCGACCTGCCGACGCACTGGCTCGGCGCGGTGTGGCTGGGTGCGGCGTGGAGCCTCGGTCTCGAGGTGACCGACGACCCGGCGCTCGCGGGCGAGGCGGACCTGGTGGTGTGCGGCCCCGACGGCGTCGCGACGTACGCCGAGCAGGCCGCGCGCGTCCCGGTCGTGGCGCTGTCGCTGCGGCCGCTGGGCGGCCGGTTCACCGAGGCGCTGCCGACGGGCGTCACCGACTACGGTGCGGTCGTGCTGGCGCAGCCGGACGCGTTCACCGCCTACGACCCGCCCGCCGGTGACGACGCCGCCTGGCGCGCCCCCTCCGGTACGTCGACCCAGTCGACCCTGCTCGCGGAGGCCGCCGCGGCGCAGGTCGTGGAGCCGCAGGGCCGGCTGCTGACCGGGGTCAACCCGTGCACCCGGGACGGCGCCGTCACGCTCCTGGCGCCGGTCCTCGTGGGCGCCGGTGTCGTGTGGGTGCGGCACCCCGCCGACGACGGCTGGGACCGACGTGCGGAGCAGGAGCGGGCGACCGCCGTGCTCCGCTGACGCCGGTCAGCCGGCCAGGTCGAAGCGGCTCAGCCTGCCGAGGAACGTGGTGCGGGCAGCGAAGCCGGTGCCCGTGCCGCGCAGCAGGTAGAGCGTGCCGGTGCTCCTGCCCCGCACCAGCAGGTCGGGTCGGCCGTCACCGCTGAGGTCGCCCACCGAGACCAGCCAGTCGTAGCCGCTGCTCAGGGACCCGACCTTGGTGCCGCCGGTGAGCCCGCCGGGACCGTTGCCCGGGTAGTAGACCAGCGACCCGTCGCTGCGGCGGGCCAGGGTGTCCGGGGAGCCGTCGGTGTTCCAGCGGCCGAGCCCGACCTGCTGGGTGGCGGTCAGCGCGGCGTGCGCGACGTAGCTGCCGGTGAAGCCGGTCGCGCCGTTGCCGGGGTAGAGGCGCATGGACCCACCGGACGGCTGGCCGACCAGGTCGGGGTGGCCGTCGCCGGTGTAGTCGCCGACCGCGGCGAGCAGCCGGACCGACCCGAAGCCGCTGCCCGCGACCACCGGGTCGGAGAACGTGCCGTTGCCACGGCCGCGCAGCAGGTACATGACGCCGGAGGTGGAGCGCGACATGACGTCGCCCTTGCCGTCGCCGTTCCAGTCGCCGACGTTGAGCAGCAGGTTCGACTTCGGGAAGGTGCGGTTCATCGGGACCAGGGTCGGCCCGGTGGCGGCCGCGCCGGCGAACGCCAGCAGGCGTCCGCCCGCGTCCAGACCGACCAGGTCCTTGGCCGAGGACCCGGAGACCTGGCCCGCGGAGAGCAGCAGGTTGACGCCGGAGAAGCCGGTGTACGGACCCACGCGGGAGCCGAGCCCGCCGGCCCCGTTGCCCGGGTGGACCCACACCTGCTTGGTCGCCCGGTCGCGGGCCACGACGTCGGGGCGGCCGTCGCCGGTGACGTCGAAGAAGCCGGTGGTCAGGTCGTAGCCGGACCAGTCCGAGGAGAGCATGGTGACCGCGCCGAGCCGGCTGCCGGTGCCGGCGACCAGCCACAGCCGGTTCGAGGTGTCGCGGGCGATCAGGTCGGGGTGGCCGTCGCTGTTCAGGTCGCCCGCGCCGGAGAAGAGCGGGTAGCCGCTCCAGTCGTAGGAGAGCAGCCGGCTCGTCGCACCGAACGCACCGGTGCCGTCGCCGTAGTAGACGTAGAGCCGGTGGGTGGTCGCGTTGCGGCCGACCACGTCGCCCTTGCCGTCGCCGTTCCAGTCGCCGACCCCGGTGAACAGGTCCAGCTTGGCGAACCGGGTGGTCGCCTTGACCGGCGAGCCGTACGTGCCGGCAGCCGCACCCGGGTAGACCGCCGAGCTCTTCGTCGTCCTGTTGCGGGCCAGCACGTCGGCGCGGCCGTCACCGGTGACATCGCCGACGGCGGTCACGATGTCGGCGCCGGAGAGTCCCGAGGCGGCGACGGTGCCGGCGGCGTAGCCGGACGTGCCGCCGGTGCGCAGCACGTACCCCTGCTTCGTCGACTTGTCGCGCAGGACGACGTCCGGGCGCGCCGTACCGGCGAGGTTCTGCGAGAGGTTCCGGCTGGCGAACGACTTCTGGTAGGCCACCGCCAGGGAGCGGATCTTGGGGATCTGCGCGTAGAGGTACCTGCCGGGACAGGCCGTCTGGCCGACGTCGCGGTGCCCGTTGATCGCCGGGAGGTACCTCTTGGTCACCCACTGCTTCATCGACCCGGCGCTCACGCCGTGCAGGCTGAGCTTCCAGGCGAACAGCCGGCCGTAGGCGTCGACGGTCGCGGCCGACGGCTGCGCGGTCTCGTAGTTGCCGATCGCCGACATCGCGAACGCGTCGTCGTTGTAGCCGAGCGTGTGCGCACCGACGACGGGCCGGTCCACTCCGCCGTAGCGGCCCTCCCAGATCCGGCCGAAGCGGTCGACGAGGAAGTTGTAGCCGACGTCGGACCAGCCCCGGGACTGGGTGTGGTACGCGTAGATGCCGCGGATGATCGCGGGCACCTGGGCGGCCGTGTAGCTGTTCGCGTTGACCGTGTGGTGCACGAAGCCTGCGTGCACCTCGCCGTAGTGCAGCGAGGACTTGTCGCGCATCCGCTCGTCGGCGCCCCACTGTGCGCGCGAGTAGATCATCGGCTTGGCGGTGACCGCGCCGGCCGCCAGCGAGGCGTCGCCGTCGGCCGGGTGACGGTCTCCTCGGTCGTGGGGTCCGTGGTCCCGGTGGCGTCGCCGTTGCCGGTCTCCGTCGGGTCGGTGACGCCGGGGTCCGTGCCGGTCGCGTCGACGCCTGCCGTCGCCCCGGTGGTGGTCGCAGTGGTGGTCGTGGAGGTGTCGGCTGCTGACAGGTCCAGGGTGCCGGTGTCGATGGCGGGCTTCTCGACCTTCGGCGCAGCCTGGGCGCCCGGGTCCACCAGCGCGAGCTGCATGCCGTCGGGGGCCTCGCCGGACTCGGTGACGGCCTTGATCTGCACGTCGTCGACGTGGCCGACGTACACCGGGTCGGTGCCCGGCCGGGTCCGGAGGCTCTCGTCACTGCCGGCGTCGGGACCGTGCTCGTCGTGGTACGGCATCGTCTGCCACGACGACCAGGTGCCGTCCTTCTCCGTGCGCACCGAGACCGTGATCGCGTCCTCGGGCAGGTTCTCCCCGTGCTCCCAGGTGACACCGACGGTGGCCAGGCTGTCGACCGACTGCGGCGCCGACAGCACGGCGAGGTCATCGGTCTCCGGGTCGCCCTCGCTGGCGACCAGCCGTGCCGTGGCGGCCGCGCCGCCGCGCATCGCGGAGGTGCCCTCCTGGAGAGCGGCCAGGCCGGCCTTGCTCACCCCGGCGAGGGGTACGGCGGTCACCTGCGGCTTCACCGGACGGGAGGCGACCATCGAGGGGCTGTCTCCCCCACCGACCGTGCCGGCAGCGGTGCGGTCCGTGACCGGGGCGGTCCCGACGACGGCTCCCGGGGTCCCGGGGCGGGCGGGCGCGACGATGTCGAGGGTCACCAGGTTGGCCGCCGGGGCCGCGATGGCGACCACCACGGCGAAGGCCAGGCTCTGCTGGCACAGGAGCACGAAACGGCTTCTGTTCTCGGGCATCGCGCGGTACTCCTGTGGCTCACGGGATTCACATGAGTACCAAATGTCACAGCAGCCACAGGGGTCTGCAAGGGCTTCGAACTAACTACAAAGTTGTAATTCGTCAACGCTGCAAGGGGAAACGCGACGAGTGTCAACTCGGGACCAGGTGTCGCACCGCGCCACGCCGAGGTCGTTACCGACCCGTGACGTCACGCGAGCAGATGCGTCCCGGCGCGTCAGCGCCGTCCTCCACCGTGCTCACCGCGATAGCGCGTCGCGAGCGGCGTCCAGGTCGTCCGTCGGCAAGGCCGAGGAGCGAGGCGGAGCGCGCTCCGTCGACCGACGACAACGCCGCCGCCGCGCGGCCTGGGCGGCGCGCAGCAGAGCATCAGACGTCGGCGCCGAGCTCTTCGTCGGACTCGTCCTCGGAGTCCTCGGAGTTGACGTCGTCGTCCTTGTCGTCGTCGTACTTCAGGTAGTGGATGCCCTCGTCGACGGGGCCGTCGAAGCCGAGCACGCCCTTCTCGAGGACGAGCACCCGTTCGCACATCTTGCGCACCGACCCGGCGGCATGGCTGACGTAGAGCATGGTCTGGCCGGCGGCCCGGACCTCCTCCATGCGCGCCATGCACTTCTTCTTGAAGGGGCGGTCGCCGACGGCGAGCACCTCGTCGACGAGGAAGATGTCGCAGTCGGTGTGCACCGCGACGGCGAAGCCGAGCCGGGAGAACATGCCGGACGAGTAGTGGCCGACCGGGGTCTCGAGGAACTTGCCGATGTCGGCGAACTCGACGATCTGGTCGAACTTCCGCTTCGTCTCCGCCTCGCTCATGCCGAGGATCGCGGCGTTGAGGAAGACGTTGTCGCGGCCGGTGAGCTGGGGGTGGAAGCCGGCGCCGGTGGCGATCAGGCCCGCGATCCGGCCACGGGTGAGCACCTCGCCGCTGTCGGGCTTCATGACGCCGCTGATCAGCTTGAGCAGGGTGCTCTTGCCGGAGCCGTTGAGCCCCATCAGCCCGACGGACTCACCGGCCTCGATCTCGAAGGACACGTCGTTGACGGCGAGGAACGTGTCGCTGATCTCCTGGCGCCGCAGGGCGGCGATGGTGATCTGCTTGATGGTGCGGTGGTACCGCATGGTGAACTCTTTGCTCGCGTTGCGAGCCACGATCGACGTACTCATGTCAGAGGCGCTCCGCGAACTTTCCCTCGAGGCGGGAGAAGGCCCGCTGGCACAGCACCAGGATGACCAGCGAGATGGCGAGCATCAGGAAGCCGAGCCCGAAGAGGTGGTGGGGCATGTTGGGGTAGCCGAGCTGGCTCGGGTCGCCGTTCGGCAGGCAGGTGTACTGCGACGGGCAGGGCGGGATGGTCGGCACCCAGAAGCACCGCTGGATCAGCAGCACCGCGACCGTGAGCGGGTTCGCCAGGTAGAGGTTGTAGAGGACCGTGTGCCCCAAGGTGCTCATCGCGAGCTTCTCGAACGGGTAGATCATCGGGACGATCCAGTGCGTGAACAGCTGGAACGTCTGGACGATGTTCTGGAAGTCCTTGAAGAAGACGTTCATCGCAGAGAACAGCAACGCCAGGGCCGTCCCGAGGACGGTGAGCACGGCGAAGCCGAGCAGCCCCGCGCCGATGCCCTGCCACTCGGGGTACCAGCCCACGGCGATGCAGCCGACGAAGAGGATCAGCAGCTGCGGGAAGGAGTTGACCGCCGAGACGATCACCGACGCGACCGGGAACATCTCCCGCGGCATCGGCATCTTGCGGACGATCGCCTTGTTGCGCACGATCGACCGGGTGCCGGAGGAGAACGTCTCGGTGAAGAAGTGCACGCCGGTCAGTGCGGCGAACATGTGGATCGCGAAGTTCGGCACGGACTTGTGCAGCCCGAAGACCAGCCCGATCACGAAGAAGTACATGCAGAACCGCACGAGCGGCTGCACGTAGGACCAGAGCACGCCGAGCAGCGAGCCCTGGTAGCGCGACTGCACCTCCTTCTGCACGAGCAGCTTGAGGAGGTAGCGGCGCTTGAAGACGTCGATCAGGCCGGCGCTCTCGAACGGCGACACCAGCGGCAGGTCCGCCAGCGCCGTGTGCGAGGTCAGCCCGCCGGGCGCGGTCTCCCCCGCGTCGTCCCGCGTGTGCTCCTGCGTGCCCTGGGGCGGACGCTCGGACTGTGTGGTCACGTCTCCTCCTGGCTGGCCGAGTGCTCGAAGGTCTTGGCCCACTGGTCGGTCGACACGATGTCGGGGAGCGCCTGGCGGTAGCGACGCGCCAGCGCCGGCCACTCGCGGTGCAGCCGCTGGTGGATGTCGATGGTGCGGCGCAGCAGGTCCTGGAACTCCGCGCGGTCGCGCTGGTGCCAGGAGGCGCTGGTGCCGTCGGGCATCGAGACCACGACGGAGTCGAACTGCGCGATCATCCACCACTTGGCGTCCATCGCCGCGAGCGCGGCCTCCGGGTGCCGTGCGGCGAGCTCGCGGACGGGGCGCGTCTGCCGGACCGCCGCGGTCGCGGCCGAGACGAGCTGGCCGATCTTTCCCTTCGGCTGGGTCGGGTCCTGGCCGCGCTTCGGCGGCTTCTCGCGCCGGACCGGCGGGAACGCCTCCGGGTCGGGCGAGGTCTGCGCGTCGGCGTACTGCTTGCGCTTGGCCTGCAGCTCGGGGAGCTTCGTGAGCAGCTGGCCGTGCAGCGCCTCGGGCCCCGCGAGCACGTCCTCGAGGGCGAGGTGGCGCAGCTCGGCGGTGGAGTACTGCATCGAGAAGAGGTGCTTCACCTGGTGGTTGAAGCTCTCGCGCACGACGCGGCCGCCGTGCTCGTAGGGCGAGTGCAGCAGCGCCGCGATGGTGCGGTTGCGCTGGTGGAAGTAGGACTGCCAGTCCAGGGCGTCGTTCTTGTCGGTCCACGGGACGTGCCAGACGGCGGCACCCGGGAGGGTCACGGTCGGGAAGCCGGCCGCACCGGCCCGCACCCCGAACTCCGAGTCGTCCCACTTGATGAACAGCGGCAGGCTGAGCCCGACCGTGCGCAGCACCTCGGTGGGGATCAGGCACATGAACCAGCCGTTGAAGTCCACGTCGATGCGGCGGTGCAGCCACCGGGCGGAGCGCAGGTTGCGGCCGGCGAAGTCCCAGTCGGTCTCGACGACCGGCGGGGACATCCACCAGAAGCGGTACTTGTTGATGATCTCGCCGAAGGAGTGCAGCCGGGACTTCGAGTAGAGGCTGAACATGTGCCCGCCGACGATGGTCGGACGGCGGCACAGGTCCCCGAACGTGACCGCGCGGACGATCGACTCCGGCTCGCAGACCACGTCGTCGTCCATGCACATCATGTACGTCGACCGGCCGGCCTCGAGGGTCTCGAACTGGGAGCGGGCGTAGCCGCCGGAGCCGCCCATGTTGCCCTGCTCGATGACCCGCAGCTTGCCGCCCAGCGCGTCCTGGGCCTTGCCGAAGCCGGCGTCGTCGGTGACCTTCTTGGTGCCCTGCTCGACGACGATGACCTCGTCGAGGACCGCGTGCACGTCGTCGTCCGAGCCGATCTGGGCCAGGAGCTTCGCGCAGAAGTCCGGGCGGTTCATGGTGGTGATGCCGATGGTGACCGAGCCGGAGTCGGCCCGGTCCGCGGGCACGTCCGCGACCCAGGTGGCCTCCTCGAGCACCGCGCCGGACGGGCCGGCGACGATGTCGAACCAGTACCAGCCGCCGTCGCCGAAGGGCGACAGCGAGAGGTCGAAACGGAAGTCCTCGCGGTCCGCGCCCGACGGTGCTCGCCGAGTCGACGCGCTGCGAGCGGCCGTTGGGCATCGAGCGGTAGACGATCACGGTCGCGTCCGCGCCGGTCACCGTGACGTGCAGGGACACGGCGTCGACGATCGTCCACCGGCGCCAGTAGCTCGCGGCGAACCCGTTGAAGTAGGTGCCGAAGGAGATGCGGTGGTTCTCGGGCACGCGGTAGCGGTAGCGGCCCAGCACGGCGTGCGGGTCGGGCTCGATGTCGGCGTTCGGCTCCGTCGGCGGGACCTTGCCGCGCTGGCGCCGGCGTGAGCGCCGACTTGTCGACGTCGAGCTGGGGGCGGTCGGGGTCGACGTACAGCGGGAGCACGTCGGTGTCGCGGTCGACGGGCAGGACGACGCGCTGCAGCACCCTGCGCACCATCGCGGGCACCGTGGAGGGCACCGTGTGGGTCTCGCTCATTCGTCCACTCCTCCGCTCGTCAGCGCGACACCCGACTCGAAGTGCGGCCGGAGCTTGTTGTCGAACATCGACAGCGCGGACCCGATGGCCATGTGCATGTCGAGGTACTTGTAGGTGCCCAACCGGCCGCCGAACAACACCATCGGCTCCTGCTTGGCCAGCTCGCGGTACTTCAGCAGCTTGTCCCGGTCCTCCGCGGTGTTGATCGGGTAGTAGGGCTCGTCGCCCTCCTCCGCGAACCGGGAGTACTCGTGGACGATCACGGTCTTGCCCGAGATGTAGGTGCGCTCGGGGTGGAAGTGCTTGAACTCGTGGATGCGGGTCCAGGGCACGTTCTGGTCGTTGTAGTTCATGACCGCGCAGCCCTGGAAGTCGTCGACCTGCTTGACCTCGGCCTCGAGGTCGACGGTGCGCCAGGACAGCCGGCCCTCGGAGCTGCCGAAGTACTCGTCGACCGGACCGGTGTAGACGATCGGGACCTTGCCCTTGTACTCGTCGGCCACGTCGAAGAAGTCGGTCTCGAGCCGGACCTCGATGTTGGGGTGGTCGGCCATCTTCGTCAGCCAGGCGGTGTAGCCGTCGACCGGGAGGCCTTCGTACGTGTCGTTGAACCACCGGTTGTCGAAGTTGTAGCGCACCGGCAGCCGCGTGATGATGTCGGCGCTCAGCTTGGTGGGGTCGGTCTGCCACTGCTTGGCGGTGTAGCCCTTGATGAACGCCTCGTAGAGGGGCCGGCCGATCAGGGAGATCGCCTTCTCCTCGAGGTTGGTGGCGTCCTCGGTGCGGATCTCGCTGGCCTGCTCGGCGATCAGCTCGCGCGCCTCGTCGGGCGTGTGCGACTTGCCGAAGAACGAGTTGATCAGCGCGAGGTTCATCGGCAGGGAGTAGACCTGCCCGTCGTACTGGCCGAACACGCGGTGCTGGTAGTTGGTGAAGCTCGTGAACCGGTTGACGTACTCCCACACCCGCTCGTTGGAGGTGTGGAACAGGTGCGCGCCGTACACGTGCATCTCGATGCCGGTCTCCGGGTCGGCCTCGCTGTACGCGTTGCCGCCGAGGTGGTGGCGGCGCTCGAGCACCAGCACGTTCAGGCCCAGCTCGTTCGCACAGCGTTCGGCGATCGTCAGCCCGAAGAAGCCGGATCCGACGATGACGAGATCAGGTTTCAACACACACTCCTGGTAGGGGAAGCAGCGGTCAGTCTAATGGCGGCCCACCGCGGGCCACGCATCCGCGCGGCGTCAGCCCGGTCACGTCACAGTTCCTTCACGAGTCCTTCACCCGGCTCGACCCTCGGTTGGCGATGAGGGCCCGGTAGGCGCGCTTGCGGAGGGACTCCGGCACGAGACGGTACCCGCCGCGCACGGCGACGTTGCGGAGGTACTGGCGCCGGGTGGTGATCCCGAGCTCCCGGAACCGGCGCTGGACGGCGAGCTCGGAGCGGAGCAGGTCGCGCCCGCCGCGGCGCGCGTAGGCCCCGGCACCGACCCGGTAGCAGACCAGCGGCTCCGCCAGGTTCGCCGGCCGGGCCCCCGCATCGACCATCCGCGCGAACAGCAGGTAGTCCTCCATGAGCGCCATGTCGGTGTAGCCGCCCGCCGCCTGGACGGCGCTGCGCCGGTACACCACCGTGGGGTGGTTGAACGGGTCGCGGAAGCGGATCACCCGCCGGATCTCGGCCGGGTCGGTCGGAGGCGTACGTCGACCCACGATCTCGTGCACGGAGGAGCCGAACTCGAGCAGCCCGCTGCCGACGATGTCCGCCCCCGCCTCGACGACCGGCACCTGCTTCTCGAACCGGGTGGGCAGGCTCACGTCGTCGGCGTCCATCCGGGCGACGATCTCGTGGTCGCAGGCGGCGAGCCCGCGGTCGAGGGCCGGACCGAGCCCGAGGTTCTCCTCGATCACGACGTGGTCCACCCGCACGGGACTGTCCTCGACGAGCGTGGCGACGGTGGCCGCGAGCTCGTCCGGCACCGGGCCGTCCTGCACCAGCACCACCTGCTCGGGGCGCCGGGTCTGGTCGTGCACGCTCGACGTGAACGCGTGCCGCAGGAAGCCCGGGTCGTCACCGCCGTACACCGCGAGGAGGAGGGAGAACGGCTGCGGCTCGCCCGGGGGCGCCTCGGCGGGCTCCCCCTCGTGGGGCGACCAGCCGGCCTCGGCGAGCACCTCCCCGTTCGGCCGCGGACGTCCCCCCAGGCCCGCGGCGAGCCCGCGCCGCAGACCACGCGCGAGGGTGCCGCGGTCCTCCGAGCGCGCGAACGTGCGCAGCCAGCGCCGGACGGTCGAGCCGCCGTACACCGTCTTCTCCAGCGGGCTCAGCCCCTGGCTGCGGGTGAACAGCCACACCTTGTTGCGGACCTCGTAGAAGAACCGCTCGCCGGGGTCGGCGTCGGTGGAGCCGAAGACCTTGGTCTTGTGCACCACGACGCTGTCCGGCACCGACAGCCCCACCCCGCCGCGGATGAGGCGGGTGGAGTACTCGAAGTCGTCGTTCCAGAGGAAGTAGTCGGCGACCGGGAGGCCGCGCTCGCGCACCGTCGCGACGTCGCACATGATCGAGACGAACGAGGCGGACCGGATCGGCACGCAGCCGACCGCGTCCGCCGCGGCCCGCTCCGCCGCCCGGACGCCGGGCTTGCGGCGCGGGGTGTTCATCGGGTGGTCGCGGCCGTCGGTCCAGACCACCCGGCTCGCGAGGACGGCCGGCCGCGGGCCACGGCCGGCTCGGTAGGACGCCCACGCCGCGACCAGCCTCTCGGCTGCGGTGGCGGTCGGCACGGTGTCGTCGTCGAGCAGCCAGACCAGGTCGGGCTCGAGCGTCAGCGCACGCTCGACGCCCGCGGCGAAACCGCCGGCACCCCCGGTGTTGCGGGTCAGGTGCACGAGCTCGAGGTCGGCGTGCTCACGGGCCAGCAGCTCGTCGGTCCCGTCGGTCGACGCGTTGTCGACGACCACGATCGCGGCCGGCGGATGGGTCTGCGCGTGCAGGGCGGCCAGGGACTCCTGGAGGAGCTCCCGGCGGTTCCACGTCACGACGACGGCGACGACCCGGGCACTCACAGGGCGCACCCTACCGACCGTCCGACGGGGCGGATGACGGGGCGGAGACGGGGCAGAGACGGCGGGACGCACCCCTCAGCAGGCGCTCGACAGGTCGGTGGCCGCGTTGGCGGCGTACCCGTCGTGCAGGTTGCCGATCGACCCGCCCACCGTGGACTGCTGCGCGCGCGTGTAGCCCTTCTTGGCCTTGGCGGCCTTGGCTCCGGACGCCTGCGCGGTCTTCGCCGACGCCTTCGCGCCGTTCTCGGAGCGGTCGACCGCCGCCTTCACCATCGACTGGATCTTCGCGATGTCCGGGTGACCGGTGTTGATGGCCGGCGGCACGAACGACACGGTGGCGACCGGCTGCGAGCGGGCCTTCAGCGCGAGCTGCGCGAAGGTGCCGAGCTCGGAGGCGGGCAGGTCGGTGGTGATCAGCTGCTCGCTGGCCTTGGCGATCTTCTCGAAGTTGGTGACCACGGTCTGCGGGGACAGCTGCTGCAGCATCGCGTTCATCACGCACTTCTGCCGTGCCATCCGCGAGTAGTCGTCGGCGCTCTCCCGCGACCGCGCGAACCACAGCGTCTCGAAGCCGTTGAGCCGCTGCACACCCGGCTCGATGTAGCCGGTGACCGGCCCGCCGACGCCGCCGATCGGGATGCGGTCACGGACGTTGAGCTTCAGCCCGCCGACCGCCTGGACCATGCTGCGGAAGCCCTGCAGGTTCACCATCGCGTAGTAGTTGATCTTCAGCCCGGTGATGCCCTCGACACCCTCGACCGTGGCCTCGACGCCGGGGTTGTCGTAGCCCTTGAACAGCGCCTTGTTGTCCTGGGCCCAGGTCGAGAGGCTGTTCAGCTCGCAGGAGTCGCAGTCGTAGCCGTCGGGGAACTGCTCCTCCATGATCGAGCCCTTGGCGAAGGGGAAGTCCGTCATGTTGCGCGGCAGGCCGAAGAGGATCGCCTTCCCGGTGTCCGCGTCGATGCTGGCCACCGTGAGGCTGTCCGGCCGCAGGCCCCAGCGGTCCGCGCCTGAGTCGCCACCGAGGAGCAGGACGTTGTAGCGGCCGTGGGTCGCGGCGCTCGCCTCGCCGTCGCCGAACATCGCGGAGATGAATCCCTTCTGGACCGCGACGACGTGCGAGGCGAACAGCAGCGAACCGGCGACCGAGAAGCAGAGCACGCCGTTGAGGCCGACCATCGCGAGGCGCTGCTTCTGCAGCAGCTCGAGCGGCTGGCCGAGCCGCCAGGCGTCCAGGAACAGCAGCGCCCAGCCGATGGCCAGCGCGCACAGCAGCAGCCGGACGAAGCCGAGCACCACGGTGCTGCTCGCCAACCAGAACACGAAGCCGTGCCAGACCAGGCCGAGGAGCACGATGCCGACGAGGCCGCCGACGACGAGCAGCCAGACCCGCAGCGCGAGCCGGCCGACCTCGCGGCGACCGGCGACCAGCTGCGCGGAGCCGGGCAGGAACAAGGTCATCAGGAGGAGGGTGACGGCCCGGCGGAACCGGACACGGGACAGCGCGGACTGCTGCGCGGAGCCGGCGGACCGGTCGCGCGAGGCGGGAGCGCCCAACCCGGGGGAAGAGACGGGTGGCATGACTGGGCCTTTCCTGGTGGCGACGACCCAGTATCACCAGTCACATGCGTCACAGTTCCGGCACGCCGGGTTCTCGGCGCGCCGGGCACCTACCGGGTCATACCGACATCGCGGCGCCCGTGATAGGCCGATGGCCCTGCGGGGTACCGTCTCGGCCATGGCAGACGGTCATAGACGCGACTCAGGCACGGACGAGCCCGGCTACGACTGGCTCTACGGCACCCGGCGCAAGGGCGTGGGCGGGTCCGGTGCACCGGCCGGCGCCGACGACGCCACCCAGGTCCAGCGCCAGCAGCCGCGGTCCGGCCCGAGCGACCCCGAGCCGACCCGGATGCTGCCGACCGTCGACCGGCCGAGCGGGCGCCGGTCGTCCTCGGGCGGCCCCTTCGAGACGCCGCCTCCGGCCCGTCCGCGCAGCGGCGGCTCCGGAGGCTCCGGCGGCGGGGACCGCGCTCGCCGACCGACCTCGCCTCCCCCGTCCGGCCCCTCGCGCGGCCGACGCCGCCCCCGGCTCCGGTGGCTCAAGGTCGTGCTGGCGCTCTGGCTGGTGTTCCTGATCGCGGTGCCGCTGCTCGCCTGGTCCAAGATCGACAAGGTCGACGCGACGCCGAGCGGCGACCGCCCCTCGGCGCAGTCCGGGACGACGTACCTCCTCGTCGGCAGCGACTCGCGTGAGGGCCTGACCCGCAAGCAGCAGCTGAGGTACGGCGTCGGCAAGGGCGAGGGCCGCCGGACCGACACGATCATGCTGCTGCACACCGGCTCCGGGCCGAACCTGCTGATGTCCATCCCCCGCGACTCGATCGTCGACGTGCCGGGGCACGGGACCACCAAGATCAACGCGGCGTTCGCGTTCGGCGGCCCGAAGCTGCTGCAGAAGACCATCGAGCAGAACACCGGCATCC
This sequence comes from uncultured Actinomycetota bacterium, assembly GCA_963827435.1. GTDB lineage: Bacteria > Actinomycetota > Actinomycetes > Propionibacteriales > Nocardioidaceae > Nocardioides_B. The sequence goes on along the minus strand of CAWHAU010000013.1, from coordinate 253,611 downwards.
GGGTCGACGACTACGTCGAGATCGGCTTCTCCGGGTTCGTGGACGTGGTCGACGCCGTCAACGGCATCGAGATCTGCCCCAAGCGGCCCATGAAGGACCGCCGGGCCAACCTGGACATCGAGAAGGGCTGCCAGGACGTCGACGGCAAGGTCGCCCTCGGGTACGCCCGCTCGCGGCACACGTCCGGACTCGGCGACATCGCCCGCGCCCAGCACCAGCGCGAGGTGGTCAGCGCCGTCGGCGACAAGGCCGCGTCGCCGTGGTCGGTCATCAACCCGGTGCGCTACTACCGGCTCGCGATGGCCGGCTCGGACTCGCTGCGCGTCGGCGAGGACACCGGGATGATCGCCACCATGCGCTTCGCCTGGGCGATGACCCGGGTGAACGGCAAGAACGGCCTGACCTGCGGCGTGCCGATCTCCGACCTCGCCGTGCACTGGGACCCCGACCGGTCCAAGCGGCTGTTCAAGCTGATCGCCGAGGACCGCACCGACGACGTCTCGAAGAGGCTGTGCCGGCAGAGCGGGCTGCGCAACGGGTGACGGGCCACCAGTGACCGACGGCTACACGACCCTCGACTGGGCCGTCGAGGACGGCATCCTCACCCTGACGCTCGACCGGCCCGACCAGCTCAACGCGTTCACGGTGACGATGGCCGACGAGCTCGAGCACGCCTTCGACCGGGCCAGCCTCGATGACGAGGTCCGCGCCGTCGTGGTCACCGGCCGCGGCCGGGCGTTCTGCGCCGGCATGGACCTGTCCTCCGACGGCAACGTCTTCGGCCTCGACGAGACGCAGCGCCCGACCCTCGACGACCTCCGGGACCGCTTCGACGACCCGGCGGTGGTCGAGGGGGTGCGGGACACCGGCGGCCGGGTCACGCTGGCGATCTACCGGTGCACCAAGCCCGTGATCGGCGCCCTCAACGGTGCCGCGGTCGGGATCGGCGCGACGATGACGCTGCCGATGGACGTCCGGCTGGCGTCCACGTCCGCGCGCATCGGCTTCGTCTTCGGCCGGCTCGGGATCGTGCCCGAGGCGGCGTCGTCGTGGTTCCTGCCGCGCATCGTGGGCATCAGCCGGGCCCTGGAGTGGGTCTACACCGCGGACATCCTGAGCGCGGACGAGGCCCTGGCCGGCGGTCTGGTGCGGTCCGTGCACGCCCCGGACGAGCTGCTCGGCGCGGCGTACGACCTGGCCCGGCGGTTCACCGAGCACCGCTCCCCCGTCGCAGTCGCGCTGGCCCGGCAGATGATGTGGCGCAACAGCGCCCAGCCGCACCCCGTCGAGGCGCACCGGGTCGACTCGCTCGCGATGTTCTACACGAGCATCGGCGACGGCCAGGAGGGCGTCGCGGCGTTCCGCGAGAAGCGCGACCCCGACTTCACCGGGCGTACGACGGACATGCCGCCGTTCTACCCCTGGCAGGACTGACCGCCCCGCGTGGGGCGGATCACCCGACCCGGACTGGTCGTGCGCCCGGAGGGCTTGCTAGTTTCGGGCGTTCTGTCCGCTATGCGGGCCGCTCTCGGCGGGGGGACGCCGCGGCCCAGGAGCCCCGAACCATGCGCCACCGATCACGTCGTCCCCTGCTCGACACCCTCGCCCGTCCGCGGCTCGCCGCCGGGCTCGCCGCCCTCTGCGTCGGCGGCGCTGGGACTGCCCTCGTGGTGGGCACGTCCGCCGACGAGCACACCGCCGACGCACCCAGGACACGCGAGACCGCCCGCACGTCCGGGTCCACCGAACCGGCCGACACCGCCCCGACCCGCACCAGGCACCGTCGCGCAGCGGCCACCGGCACCACGCGAAGCCCGCCACCCCCTCGGCGCCGGCGCCCACCACCGCGGCGGAGACCCCCGACGACCGGCCCACGCCGACCATGGACACCTCGGCCCGGGTCCGGGCGACGGTGAGGGAGACCACGCCCGCGTCCCGAGCGTGCCCTCGTCGCCGACCCCGTCGAGGACGCCGTCGGCCCCTTCCCCCGACACGACTGCACCCGACACGACTGCACCCGACACGAGCATCCAGACCGTCGCCACGACCGGCCCCGGCGCCGTCTTCCAGCTGGGCTCGGACGGCGCGGCCACGTACCGGTGCAGCGTGGACGGCGGGGCCTTCACCGTCTGCGCCCCGGCGGTCACGCTCACCGACCTCACGCCCGGCTGGCACACGCTCGCCGCCCAGGCGGTCGACCCGGCCGGCAACGCCGACCCCACCCCCGCCCAGACCCGCTGGCACGCCAACGGCGTCACGCCGTAGGGGTGCCCGCGTCACGACAGCCAGGACCGCAGCCTCTTCCTCGACGCCCGTCGCCAGGCCTCCTCGAAGCCGGCCTCGGCCGCGGCGGCCCGCTCCTCCAGCCGGACGTGCAGCATGCCCAGGGCGTAGACGTCGACGCCGTCCGTGGCGGCCCGCCGGGCCAGCTGCGGCAGCTCGGCCCGCGCGACGAGGCTGTCGTGGTGGTCGCCGAGCGTGGACTGGACGCGCTTGAGCCGCTTCACGAGCCGCGCCGCGTCCGGGCCGTACGCCGGGACCAGCGGCTCGACCGCGTAGCGCAGCCGCTTGGCCGCCTTGCGCACCTCGTGGAGGGCCTCGGTCCGCCCGGCGGGGTCCTCGACACCCTCCACGGCGTGGACGCGGGTGCGCAGCCGCCTCCACTCGCGCCGGACCCGGCGTCGCATCACGTCGTGGGTGGGCCGGTCGGCCTTCGGGGTCAGCGGCGGCTCCGTGGCCAGCGCGTGCAGCCGGTCCACCAGGGCGAGGTAGCGCTCTGAGCCCATCGCCGTGACCACGCGTGCGTGCGCGCGCTCGTAGCGCAGCGTGAGGCCGGAGACGACGTGGGCCCGCGCCTCGTCGCCGGGGACCTCGGGCGGAGCAGCGTCCAGCGTCTCCTCGATGGTCTCCCGCAGCACCTCGGCGTCACGGGCTTCCCCCAGGACCCGCGCCAGCTCCTTCAGCTCGTCACGGACCGGCTCGGTGACCTCGCGGTCCAGGAACGGACGGTACGTCGTGAGGGCGCTGCGCAGCCGGCGCGTGGCCACGCGCATCTTGTGCACGGAGTCCGGGGCGTCGCACCGCACGAGCGGGTCACGGCGCACCAGCTCGGCCACCTGCTCGGCCAGCCGGAGCCGGACGATCTCGCCGGCCGACGAGTCCGGCTGCGGCGTCGACGGTGCGGGGTCGGCGGGGATGGCCTTCCCCAGCGCCCGGGCCAGCTTGGACGAGACGGCCGATGGGGTGGCCCCGGCGGCCACGAGCACCTCGGCCGCGGCCTGGAGGAGGTCGCGGTCACCCTCGACGAGCTCGACCTCCCACTCCCGCCAGTGCCTTGGCGCGGTCGCGTCCCCGCTCCAGGCCGTGACCCGGTCGTCGGCGACCTCCGCGAGCACCCGGGCTCGCCCGTCGAGCAGGCGGTGGGCGGTGCGCCGGTTGCGGAGGGTGACGACCGGCAGCAGCCGCTCGTCGCGGATCACCACGCGCAGCGCGTCCCGCAGCCGCTCGGGCACCGGCTCACCGGCCTCGCCCAACGGCTCGTGCACCTCGTAGCGCTCGTCCCCGACGGGCAGCTTGAGGTGCCACCCGGCGTCGTGGCCCCCGGTGCGGCGTCGCAGCGTGATGCGGGCCCGGGCGAGGGCCAGGCCGGGCGTGTCGACGTACGTCGCCTCGAGCTCGTGCTCCTCGGGCGGCGCCACCGAGGCGACACCGGGGAGCCCGGCCAGGTCGGGCAGCTCCGTGTCCTCGTCGACGTCGTACTTGTCCTCGACCTCAGGTTGGTCCGCCATCGTCTCCTCCTCCTGCTACCCCCACGACTCCTCGGTGCGACGGGCCAGGTCCTCGACCACGCGCCGGAGGTCGCCTCCGGTCTCCCGCACCCGGTGCTGACGGGTCGCCCCGTTGCCGCGCGACACCAGCCGCTCGAACCCCTCGGCGACGGTGTCGAGGTCGCCGGCCTCCTCCAGGGCCGGACGCACGTAGGACAGCGCGGCGCGGAACACCTCGCGCGGCGGCACCAGCCGCCCCTCGACCGGGTGCACCAGGTCGTCGGACAGCGCCACCTTGGCGGCGCGCCAGGTCGCGGCCCGGAGCAGGTCCCCGCGCCAGGTGGCCGGGTCCGGGTCCGCGGCGGTCGTGGCGACCAGGGCCCGGGTCAGCAGCGCGACGAGCACGGTGTCCTCGAGGTCGGTGCAGACGTCGGCGACCCGCACCTCGACGGTGGGCAGGTCGCGGGCCAGGCGGACGTCGAAGTAGAGCATCCCGGCGTCGAGCCCGGCGCCCCAGCCGAGCAGCCGCTCCGACACCTCCCGGTAGGTCGCGACGTCGCCGAACGGCTGGGCCGACCCGGCGGTCGGCCACCGGCCCCACACCTGGGACCGCCAGCTCGCGTGCCCGGTGTCGCGACCCTGCCAGAACGGTGAGTTGGCGCTGATGGCGACGAGCAGCGGCAGCCACGGGCGGATGCCGTCGACGACCCGCACCGCCTCCTCGTCGGAGTCCACGTCGACGTGCGTGTGCATCGCGCAGACCAGTGCCTGGCGGGCCATCTCGCCGTACTCCGCGTGGATCTTGCGGTAGCGCGCCTTCGGGGTGAAGTCCTCGTCGTCCTCCGGCAGCACGGGCGCGGCCATCGCCACGGCCCGGACCCCCGCCGCGGCCGCGGCCTCCCCGACGGCGCGGCGGCCGGCGCGGAGCCCGGTCAGCAGCTCCTCGGCGTCTCGGCAGGGCGGGGTCGAGGTCTCGATCTGCTGGAGGAAGAGCTCCTGCTCGACCTCGGCGTCGGCCTCGTTCGCGTCCACGGCGGGCTGCGACACCGCGGTCAGCCGGCCGGTCGCGGGGTCGACGAGCATCAGCTCCTCCTCGACCCCCATCTTGCGGACCGGCCCCGGCGACGTGACGGACATGTAGTCACCGTCCCCATCCCCGGCCGAGCCATGCCTCAGGCGGGCCCGCGGACCAGCGGCACGTCGAGCCGCTCGCGCAGCTCCTCGAAGGACGTGCCGAAGGTCTCGGTGACGACCGTCGGGCCGGACCCGACCTCGAAGACGGCGACATCCGTGTAGACCCGGTCGACGCAGCCCACGCCGGTCAGCGGGTAGGTGCAGGACGGCACCAGCTTCGGCGACCCGTCCTTGGCGAACAGCGTCATCATCACCAGCACCTGCTTGGCGCCGATGGCGAGGTCCATCGCCCCGCCGACCGCGGGGATCGCGTCGGGGGCGCCGGTGTGCCAGTTGGCCAGGTCACCGCCGGCCGAGACCTGGAAGGCCCCGAGCACGCACACGTCGAGGTGGCCGCCGCGCATCATCGCGAACGAGTCGGCGTGGTGGAAGTACGACGCACCCGGCAGCTCGGTGACCGGGATCTTGCCGGCGTTCGTGAGGTCCGGGTCGATGTCGTCGCCGAGAGCGGCCGGGCCCATGCCGAGCATGCCGTTCTCGGTGTGCAGCACGACGCCGGAGCCCGGCGCGAGGTGGTCGGCGACCAGCGTGGGCTGGCCGATACCGAGGTTGACGAAGGAGCCGGGCGCGATGTCGCGGGCGACGAGAGCCGCCATCTCCTGCTTCGTGAGCGGTCCGCGCTCGAGGCGGGTCGTGGTCATGCGGCCACCTCCGCACTGACGACGCGGTCGACGTAGATGCTCGGCGTCACCACGACCTCGGGGTCGAGCTCGCCCACCTCGACCACCCGCGACACCTGCACGACCGAGGTGGTGGCCGCGGTCGCCATGACCGGACCGAAGTTGCGGGCGGTCTTGCGGTAGACGAGGTTGCCCATCCGGTCGGCCACGTGGGCGCCGACCAGCGCGACGTCGCCCTTGAGCGGGTGCTCCAGGACGTGCTCCCGGCCGTCGATCACGCGGGTCTCCTTGCCCTGCGGCCAGCGGTGTGCCGGCGCCGGTGGGGCAGAAGAACGCTCCGATGCCCGCGCCGGCCGCCCGCATCCGCTCTGCGAGCGTGCCCTGGGGCACCACCTCGAGCTCGATCGCGCCGGCGCGGTAGAGCCCGTCGAACACCCACGAGTCGGACTGGCGCGGGAACGAGCAGATCATCTTGCGGACCCGCTTGGCGGCGAGCAGCGCGGCGAGCCCCGTGTCGCCGTTGCCGGCGTTGTTGGACACCACCGTGAGGTCGGTCGCGCCCTGCCGGATCAGGGCGTCGATGAGCTGCACCGGCATGCCGGCCATCCCGAACCCGCCGACCAGGACGGTCGAGCCGTCCGCGACATCGGCGACCGCCTCGTCGTACGACGCACAGACCACGGTCATGCGACGTTCTCCAGCACCACGGCCAGCGCCTGGCCGACACCGATGCAGATCGCCGCGACGCCCCACCGGTCCCCGGACTCGACCAGCCGTTGCGCGAGTGTGCCGAGGATCCGGCCGCCGGACGCGCCGAGCGGGTGCCCGATCGCGATGGCGCCGCCCTTGGCGTTGACGATCTCGGGGTCGATGCCCCAGGCGTCGACGCACGCCAGCGACTGCACCGCGAAGGCCTCGTTGAGCTCGACCGCGTCGACGTCGGCCCAGGTGATCCCGGCCCGGGCCAGCGCGCGGTCCGCGGCCTCGACGGGCGCGAAGCCGAACATCTGCGGCTCGATCGCGGAGACGCCCCGGCCGGCGACGCGTGCCACGGGCGTCCGGCCGATCCGGTCCGCCGCCGCCTCCGAACCGAGGAGCAGCGCGGACGCGCCGTCGTTGAGCGGCGAGGCGTTGCCGGCGGTGATCGTGCCGTCCGGCCGGAAGGACGGCTTCAGCCCGGCCAACGTCTCCGGGGTGCTGCCGGGCCGGATGCTCTCGTCACGCGGGAGTTCGGCGCCGGGCACGGCGACCACCAGCGGGTCGTAGAAGCCGGCGTCCCAGGCGGCCGCGGCCAGCTGGTGCGAGCGGGACGCGAACGCGTCCTGCCGCTCGCGCGAGATCGAGAACTTGTCGCGGAGCTGCTCGTTGGCCTCGCCCAGCGACACCGTCCACTCGGCGGGCATCCGCTCGTTGACGAGCCGCCACCCCAGAGTCGTGGACACCGCGGTGACGTTGCCCGCGGGGAAGGCGCGCGAGGGCTTCGGCAGCACCCACGGCGCCCGGGTCATCGACTCCACCCCACCCGCGACGACGACGTCCGCGTCCCCCGACTCGACGGTCCGCGAGGCGATCATCGCGGCGTCCAGCGACGACCCGCAGAGCCGGTTGACGGTGGTGGCCGGCACGCTGACCGGCAGCCCGGCCAGCAGGAGCGCCATCCGGCCGACGTTGCGGTTGTCCTCGCCGGCGCCGTTGGCGTTGCCCCACACGACGTCGCCGACCAGGGCCGGGTCGAGGTCGGGCGCCTTCGCGAGCACGCCGCTCAGGGCGGTGGCCGCCAGGTCGTCGGGACGTACGTCGGCCAGGGCACCGCCGAACCGGCCGAAGGGCGTGCGGGCTGCGGCGTACAGGAAGGATGTCGACATCCGGGGGTTCCTCTCAGTGTTCGCAGAGCGAACGGTTGTTCTTGGTCCGAACTAGTCAGATTCTAGGCCGCCGGGAGGTCAGCCCTGCACGGCCAGCCGGACGTGGGTGTTGGGGCTGCCGTAGCCGTCGTACCCACCCCGCCGCTCCAGCAGCTCTACGTAGAACCCGGTGGGCAGCACGTCGGTGTACACGTGCAGCAGCTCGCCTGCCCCGACCCGGTCGTAGAGCACCTGGTGCTCGCGCAGCTCCTCGATCCGGTCCGCGTCCAGGCCGAAGCGCGCGACCAGGTCGACGTAGTAGTTGTCCGGCACCGCCATCAGCCGGACGCCGCGCGAGCGCAGGTCCCGCACCCGGGCCAGCACGTCGTCGCAGGCGAACGCGACCTGGGTGATCCCCTCGCGCGGGAAGCGGGAGGCGACGTCCTCGACGTTCAGCACCAGGCGCGCGTTGCCGGCCGCGGGCCTCAGCGCCCGGCTGCGGAGGCGACCCTGGGGCTCCCAGAACTCCTCGACCGGGGCCGGCACCAGGCCGAAGACCGTGCGGAGGAAGCCGACCTCCTCGTTGAGCCGATCGCCGGGGACGGCGATGCCGACGTGGTCGATGCCCTGCCAGCCGTCGCCGATCGCGTCGGTGTCCAGGACGAAGTCCTGCCGCCAGTCGTCGCTCTGGCCGGCGCTCGCGCTCACGAAGACGTGCACCCCGGCCGGCGAGGTGATGCCCGGCAGCAGTGCCTCGCCGTCGCCGCGGGTGCGGTCGACGGCCGGCCACAGGAGGGCCTTGGCCCGGGCCGCGACCGCCTCGACCTGCGGAGTGGCGACCCCCAGGGCGTGCCAGGCCGTGCCGCCGGGGGTGTCGTTGAGGACGACGTGGGCGTCGCCGTTGCGCCACCACGTCACCGGCTTGCTGCGGTGCTGCCCGACCCGGACGAAGCCGAGCGAGCCGAGCAGCCCCCGTGGCTGCTCTGACCCGGTCGGGTTCGCGAGCTCCAGGAACGCCACGTCGGTGCGCTCCGGCGCGGGCGGCGCGGCCGTCACCGTCGCGGTCGCCGGTCCCGTCAGGGTGGCGGCGAGCCGGTCCTCGAGGAACACCAGGGAGCGGTAGCCGTCCCGGGCGGTCACCGCGGGATCCGCCTCCCGGACGACGTCGCTGAACACCTCCAGCGACACCGGTCCGCGGTAGCCGGCCGCGAGCGTGGCGGCGACGACGCCGGTGACGTCGAGCGTGCCCTGCCCCGGGAAGCACCGGTGGTGCCGGCTCCACTCCAGGAGGTCCATGTCGAGCATCGGGCCGTCGGCGACCTGCAGGAAGCCGATCCGGTCACCGGGGACACCCGCGAGCGCGGTGCCGTCGTCGCCGCGGGCGAGCATGTGGAAGGTGTCGACGGCCAGGGTCACGGCGGGGTGGTCGGCGCGCCGTACGGCGTCCCAGGCCTGGCCCACCCGGTTGACGTGCCGGCCCCAGGCCAGCGCCTCGTAGGCCACGGTCAGACCCCGGGCGGCGGCCTCGTCGCCGACGGCGTGCAGCTGCTCGGCCAGCAGGTCGAGGTCGGCGACGGAGCCGGCACCGACGTGCGAGCAGGCCAGCACGACGGGAGCACCGAGCTCCACAGCCACGTCGAGCTTGGCCACGACGCGGCGCAGGGTCTCCGGGAACCGGTCCGCGGCGACCCCCGACGCGTCGCGGACCGGCTGGAACAGGTCGACGGTCAGCCCGAGGTCCGCGCACCGTCGCGCGACCTCTGCCGGCGACGCCGGGCAGGCGACCAGGTCGTTGTCGAAGATCTCGACCCCGTCGAACCCCGCCGCGGCGATCGCCGGCAGCTTGTCCAGCAGGCGACCCCGCACCGACAGGGTCGCGATGCCCTTGCGCATCAGGCCGTCAGCTCCTCGAAGTGCCGGGTCATCCGGGCCGCGTCGGCAGCCCGGCCGGTGAAGTACTCGAACGCGCCGACCGCCTGGTGCACGGCCATCCCGCCCCCGGGGACGACGCGGCAGCCGCGTGCCCGGGCCAGCGAGACCAGCTCGGTCTCGAGCGGGAAGTAGACGACGTCGGAGACCCACAACCGGTCGTCGACCAGCCGGGCCGGCACGGACATCCCGGGGTGGCCGTGCATGCCGACCGGGGTGGCGTTGACCAGGCCGTGCGCGTCGGCCACCGCCCGCTCGAGGTCGGACGTGACGGCCACCCGGTCGTCGCCGAAGCGCTTGGCCAGCCGCACCACGCAGGCGTCGGCGCGGTCCCGGTCGCTGTCGATCACGGTCACGCGCTCGGCGCCCTGCTCGAGGAGGCCGTAGCCGACCGCCGCGCCTGCGCCGCCTGCGCCCACGAGGACGACCCGGTCCTCCACGGCGTCCGGCAGCACCTGGCGGAACGCCCGGCCGTAGCCGGACCAGTCGGTGTTGCGGCCCAGCGCCCGGCCCTCACGGAAGACCACCGTGTTGACTGCGCCCAGGTCCGCGGCGTCCTCGGAGAGCTCGTCGAGCAGCGGGATCACGGCCTGCTTGAACGGGTGGGTGATGTTGAGTCCGTCGAAACCCAGCCGCTGCGCCCAGCCGAGCACCTCGGGGAGGTCGGCCACCCCGAACCCACGCTTCGCCGCGTCGATCAGCCGGTAGGTGATCCGCAGCCCGGCGGCGTCGCCCTCCCGCTCCTGCATCGCCGGGGTGAGCGAGGCGCCGATGCCGGCCCCGACCAGGCCCAGCAGGTACGACGGTCGCTGGCTCACGCGACACCGACCTGCGGCCGCGCCTTGCGGGTCGTCCTGGCGGCACCGACCAGCCGGGTGGGCTGGAGGTGCGTCTTCGCCGGGCCGCTCAGGACGGCGACGGCGGAGATCAGGCAGGCGCCGACGCAGAAGCCCGCGACGCGGACCCAGTTGTCGGCGTCCCCGGCCATCAGGGCACCGGCGATGGTGGGCGTGAAGCCGGCCAGCGCGAAGCCGAACTGGGTGCCGACCGCCATGCCGGAGAGCCGGACGCTGGTCGGGAAGTACTCCGCGTAGGTCGCCGGCCACACGGCGTTGGGCATCGAGTAGACGACGCCGGCGAGGGCCACACCGAGGACGAAGACGAGCGGCGCGTTGCCGGTCCTGATCGCGGCGAGGAAGGCGGTGACCAGCACGGCGCTGCCCAGCAGCCCGCTGACGAACACCGGCTTGCGGCCGACGCGGTCCGAGAGCCGCGCCCAGAACGGGATGGTCGCGATGGCCACCAGGTTGGCCACGATCGCCAGCCACAGCATCGTGGTCGAGCTGATGCCGATGCCGTAGTCGTCCGAGGTGGCGAAGTTCAGCGCGAAGACCTGGAACGTCGTGTTCACCATCGCGATGAACGCCGCGAAGAAGACCCGCAGGACACCGCGCCAGTGGTGGCGGAACAGCACGCCGAGCGGCGCCCGCGGGGCGCTCGCCTCCTCGGTCTCCGCCTGGAACTCAGGGGTCTCGTCGAGCGTGCGGCGGATGACGAAGCCGATCACGACCACGAGGGCGCTGAGCAGGAACGGCACCCGCCAGCCCCACGACAGCAGGGCGTCCTCGGGGAGCACGGCGGCCAGCGGCAGGAACACCGCCGGGGCGAGCACCTGGCCGCCCTGGGTGCCGCTGAGCGTGAAGCTGGTGAAGAAGCCCCGCCGGTTGTCGGGCGCGTGCTCGAACGACATGGAGTTGGCGCCGGCCTGCTCCCCCGCGGCCGAGAGGCCCTGCAGGAGGCGCAGCGCGACCAGCAGCACGGGGGCCGCCATGCCGATCTGGTGGTACGTCGGCAGGCAGCCGACCAGGAAGGTCGAGATGCCCATCAGCAGCAGCGTCCCGACCATGACCTTCTTGCGGCCCAGCCGGTCCCCGATGTGGCCCATGAAGAACGAGCCGATCGGCCGGGCGACGTACGCGACGCCGAAGGTCGCGAAGGCCGCGACGGTGGCGGCGGACTCGTTGCCCTCCGGGAAGAAGATCTTGGGGAACACCAGCGCGGCGGCGGTCCCGTAGATCGCGAGGTCGTAGTACTCCAGCGCGCTGCCGCTCCAGGCGGCGAGGGCCGCCTTCTTCGGCGTACGGCGTTGCTCGGTCGGCTGGTGGTGGTGGCTCGTGGCGGTCATAGCACCCGTCCTTCGGTGGTCACCCCTGCTCTGCCAGGGAGGTTGCGGCCGAGTTTTGGAGTGTCGACCGTCACATGGCAAGCGTTTGCCAAAATTTGCCAGATGATTGCCATACTGGCCCGATGGACCAGACCGGACCCCGGCGCCGGGCCACCATCACCGACGTCGCGGCCGCCGCCGGCGTGGCGCCGTCCACGGTGTCGCGGGCCTTCACGCGCCCCGGACGGGTCAACCACCGCACCCGGGAGCTGGTGCTGGAGGTGGCCGAGCGGCTCGGCTACTCCCCCAACCCGGCCGCCCAGGCCCTGGAGTCGGGGCGCAGCCGCACGGTGGCGCTGGTGGTCCCGGACATCACCAATCCCTACTTCGCCGGTGCCATCAAGGGCGCCGAGCGGGCCGCGGCCGAGGCCGGGCTGACCCTGGTGCTGGGTGACACCCAGGAGAACCCGGCCAACGAGCAGCAGCTGATCCGGCGCCTCGGCCCCGCCGTGGACGGGTTCGTGCTCGTCGCCTCCCGGCTGCCCGACGAGTCGCTGCGCGCGGCCGCCGAGCTGAACCGCGTCGTGCTGGTCAACCGGGCCTGCAAGGGGCTCACGAGCGTCGTGGCGGACTACGACACCGGCACCCGGCAGATCGTCGCCCACCTCGCCTCGCACGGACACCGCTCGTTCGTGTTCCTGGGCGGCCCGCCCGAGTCCTGGTCGGGAGCCAAGCGCTGGGCCGGTCTGCGTGCCGCCGCCGAGGCGCACGGGCTGACCGCCTCGCGCTTCGGGCCGTACACGCCGACGATCGCGTCCGGCCCGGCCGCCGCGGACGCGGTCATCGCGGCGGGCGCCACCGCCGTCGTGGCCCACAACGACGTGCTGGCGATCGGCGTGCTCAAGCGGCTGGCTGAGCGCCGGGTCGCCGTGCCCGGCGACGTCAGCGTGGTCGGCTTCGACAACGTCTTCGGCTCCGACTTCTGCCACCCACCACTGACCACGCTCGCCGAGCGCACCGAGGAGGCCGGGGCCCGCGCCATCGAGTCGCTGGCGCACCAGGCCTCCCTGGGCGTCCAGGACACGCCCGCGCGGGTGCTGCCCACCCACCTCGTCGTGCGCGCCTCCAGCGGCGGGGTGCCGGCGGGCTGACCCGCCGGTCAGTCCTCCTCGAGCACCTGCTGGGCGATCCGGAACGCCGTGTTGGCGTCGGGCACGCCGCAGTAGATCGCGGTCTGCATCAGCAGCTCCTTGATCTCCTCCACGGTGACGCCGTTCGTCCGGGCGGCCCGCAGGTGCATGGCCAGCTCCTCGTGGTGGCCGCGGGCGACGAGGGCCGTGAGCGTGATGAGGGACCGGGACCGCCGGTCGAGGCCGGGTCGGGTCCAGATCCCGCCCCAGGCGTACTCGGTGATGAACTCCTGGAAGTCCGCGGTGAGCTCGGTGGCCGCCGCGGTCGCCCGGTCGACGTGCGCGGCGCCGAGCACCTCGCGGCGCACGGCCATCCCGAAGTCGCGGACCTGCGCGACGGTCAGGTCGTCTCGCTCGGGTCCGCCGCGGACGTGGTCGCGGATCAGACCGGCGACCACGTCGGGGGCCTCGGCGGGCGCCAGGTGGGCGACCCCGTCGAGCACGACCAGCCGGCCGTCGGCGACGCCCGACGCGATGGCCTCCAGCCCCGCGGTCGGCGTCACCGCGTCGGCCGCGCCGGCGACCGCGAGCACCGGCCTCGTGATCTCCCCGAGCCGGTCCCGCACGTCGAACTCCGCCAGGGCGCCGCACACCGCGACGTACCCCTCGTCGTCGGCGTCGCGCAGGGCGTGCAGGAGGGCGGAGGCCCGGTCGGGCTCCCGATCGGGGAACCCGGGGCCGAACCAGCGCTGCACCGACGCCTCGACGAGCCCGGCTGTCCCGGACGCGCGGACCGCGTCGACCCGTTCGCGCCAGGTGTCCGGCCCGCCGATCCGAGCACCGGTGCACAGCAGGGTGGCGGTGGCGACCCGGTGTGGCGCGTCGAGCAGGAGCTGGAGGCCGACCGCCCCGCCGACCGAGTCGCCGGCGTAGTGGAAGGGCGCGGGGGTCAGGTCGTCGGTGAGGCTGTCGACCAGGTCGAGGACCTCCGCGGCCAGCGACTTCACGGTGACCGGGCCCGCCACCGGCGAGCGGTTGGTGCCGTGGCCGGGCAGGTCCCAGCCGACGACCTGGAAGTGGTCGGACAGCCGCTCGGCGGCGGACGACCAGAGGGTGGTGGCCGACGTGCCGAGGGACGGTCCGAGGACCAGCAGCGGCAGGCCGCGCCGGCCTCCGAGGCGTACGGCGGTCAGGGTCATGTGGCTCCGTTCAGGACGGTGTGAGCGCGGCGCACGGCCGCGTCGACGAGCTCGGTGTCGAGGCCTCGGTACCCGTCGCGGGGCGGCCGGTCGGCCAGGGCGGCCATGCTGCGCTGCTCGGCGAGCACGTCGGCGCCGGCGGCGTCCAGCGTGGCGCTCATCCGGTCGGTGCGGACCCGGAGACCGGTGACGAGGTCGGTGGCCTGGGAGCCGGCGACCACGGTCCGTCGGAGCAGGAGTGCGAGCGTCCCCCACTCGGCGTGCCAGGCGCCGTCCGCCCGCTCGTCCACCTGCCCGGCCGCGGCAAGGTGCAGGGTCGCGCCGAGCTGGGGTGCGGCCAGTGCGGCCCGGCGCAGCAGCGTCGACAGCACGGGATTGGCCTTGTGCGGCATCGTCGACGAGCCACCACCCTGCCCTTCGGCCAGCTCTCCGACCTCGGGCCGGCCCAGCGCCAGCACGTCGTTGGCGACCCGGCCCCAGGCGTCGGTGCAGCGCACGGCCGCGTCAGACAGGCGGGTCACCGGCGTGCGGGTGGTGTGCCAGGGCGGTGACTCCGCGAGCCCGAGGTGGCGGGTGGCCGCGCCCACGCAGGCCCGCGCGGACGCCGTGTCCCCGAGCTCGACGAGGGCGGCGAGGGTCCCGGCGGCGCCGCCGAGCTGGACCGGCAGGCGCACGGCACCGAGGTCGACGTACGCGTCGAGGATGCCGGTCAGCCACCCGGCGACCTTGAGGCCGAACGTGGTCGGCACCGCGTGCTGGGTGAGGGTCCGCGCCACCATCGGGGTGTCCCGGTGCACCGTCGCGAGGTCCGCCAGCGCGACGACCTGTGCCCGCAGCGACGACCGGATCGCGGCCACGGCATCCCGAGCGAGCAGCATCAGCGCGGTGTCGAGCACGTCCTGGCTGGTCAGCCCCCGGTGCAGCCAGCGCGCGGCCTCGGGGTCCGGCAGACGGTCCCGCAGCATCGTCACGAGCGGGATGACCGGGTTGCCGCCGTCCGCCGCGGCCGAGGCAAGGGCGGGCAGGTCGTCGGTCGAGACCAGCCCGTGGAGCGCGTGCCCGGCCGCCCTGGGCGCGATGCCGGAGCGCACCAGCGCGGTGAGCCAGGCCTGCTCGACCTCGACCATCGCGGCCAGCAGGGCGCCGTCGCTCATCAGGTCGCCGGCGCGGTCGTCGCCGGGCCAGAGGAGTCCGCTCACGCCGTCATTGTCCCGGATAGCGCAGGAACACCGTCTCGCGCTCACCCATCAGCCGGATGTCGAAGACGTAGCCGTGCGCGTCCGCCGCGCACACCAGGGTGGGTCGCCGGTCGTCGGGCACCGAGGCGAGCAGCGCATCGGTCGCGCCGTCCGTGATCGGGAGGTAGGCCCGGGTGAACAGCCGGTTGAGCAGCCCGCGGGCGAAGACGGTCACCGCGAAGAACGGCAGCCCCCCGTCGACGCCGCCGGGCACGAGCGTGGTGAAGGTGTACTCCCCCTCGCGGTCCGTGCTCGCGCGCCCGAAACCGGTGAACGTGTGCCCGTCGCGGCGCAGCGAGCCGGACCGAGCGACGACCTTCCCGTCGGGGTCGGCCTGCCAGATCTCCACCAGCGCGTCCGGCACCGGTGCGCCGTCGCCGTCG
Organism: uncultured Actinomycetota bacterium; assembly: GCA_963827435.1. Taxonomy (GTDB): domain Bacteria; phylum Actinomycetota; class Actinomycetes; order Propionibacteriales; family Nocardioidaceae; genus Nocardioides_B. The sequence goes on along the minus strand of CAWHAU010000013.1, from coordinate 238,143 downwards.
GTGACCGTGCCGTGCAGCCGGACCGCCCCCGGGGTGCCCGGCGCGACCAGGTCACGGTCGCCGTCGTAGGGAAGGGCGTAGTGGAAGAACGGGCCGACGGTCTGGCCCGGTGTCGGGGTGTGGCTCACGCGCGGCCTCCCTCGGTGTCGTCCTCGGTGACGGTGCGGTGCGCGCCGGTCAGCACGATGTCCCAGCGGTAGCCGGTGCACCACTCGGGTCGGGTCAGGTCGTGGTCGTACGTCGCGACCAGCCGCGCCCGCGCCGCCGGGTCGAGGATCGACTGGTAGATCGGGTCGAGCTCGAACAGCGGGTCGCCGGGGAAGTACATCTGGGTGACCATCCGCTGGGTGAACTCGGTGCCGAACAGCGAGAAGTGGATGTGTGCCGGCCGCCAGGCGTTGCGGTGGTTGCGCCAGGGGTAGGGCCCGGGCTTGATCGTCGTGAACGCGTACGTGCCGTTGTCGTCGGTCAGGCACCGGCCCATGCCGGTGAAGTGCGGGTCCAGCGCGGCCGGGTGCTGGTCGCGCTGGTGGACGTAGCGGCCGCCGGCGTTGGCCTGCCAGATCTCGACGAGCTGGCGGCGGACGGGCCGGCCGTCGCCGTCGACGACCCGGCCGGTGACGAGCATCCGCTCCCCGACGGGCTCGCCGCCGTGCTGGATGGTCAGGTCGGACTCGAGCGGGTCGACGTCGCGCGCACCGAAGACCGGCGCCCACAGCTCGACGCCCTCGGGGTCGGCCTGGTGCAGGTCCTTGGTCGGGTGCCGCAGCAGGCTCGACCGGTAGGGCGGGTAGTCGACCCGCGGCTGGGTCTCGACGGTGCCGCCGGCGTCGTACTCCTTGGCGAGCGCGGCGATCTCCGCGCTGATGGTGGCCTGGTTGTCCATGACCGCGATTGTGGCGGGCGTCGTCGCGACCAGGCGAACGCCCGCTTCCGCTGAGCGGAAGTCGGTGCCAGACTCGCGGGATGGCAGGGAACAGCTCGCGGCCCGGGGCCACCGTCACCGGCCGGGCCCTCGCACTGCTCGGTGCCTTCGACGACGACCACCGGCGACTGACCCTCACCGCGCTCGCGGAGCGGGCGGAGCTGCCGCTCCCCACGGCGCACCGGCTGGTCGCCGAGCTGGTCGCGTGGGGCGCGCTCGCACGCACGCCCGACGGCGCGTACGTCGTGGGCCGCCGGCTCTGGGACGTCGGCCTGCTCGCGCCGGCCCGCACCGACCTGCGTGAGCTGGCCTCGCCCTACCTCCACGACCTGTACGGCGCGACGCTGGCGACCGTGCACCTCGCGGTGCGGGACGGCACGGAGGTGCTCTACCTGGACCGGCTGCGCGGCAGCGCGTCGGTGCCGATCGTGAGCACGGTCGGGTCCCGCCTGCCGTTGCACGCCACCGGGGTCGGCAAGGTGCTGCTCGCGCACGCACCCGCCGACGTGCAGCAGCAGGTGATGGGGCACCTGACCCGGGTCACGCCCTACACGATCACCCAGCCCGGTCGGCTCCGGCGCCAGCTGGCCCGGGTGCTGCGGGACGGCTACGCCACCACCGTCGAGGAGATGAGCCTCGGCGCCTGCTCGGTCGCCGTCCCGGTGCGCAGCGGCAGCCGGGTCGTCGCCGCTCTCGGCATGGTCGTGCCGTCGCTGCGCACGGACCGGCCGCGCCTGCTTGCCGCGCTGCAGGTGTCCGCGCACGGCATCGGTCGTCGGCTGGCCGCGCAAGGGCCGCGGTGACCAGATCTCCGCCCGGACCCCGGCGAGCAGATCCGGGTCACCGCTCGTGCGAGTGGTCGCCGCGCTCCCCGTGCTCGTGCGTGCCCGCGCCCGTGTGGCAGTGGTCTCCGTTCTTCATCGACGGCGCCACGTCGATCGACGGGTTCTGGTCGAAGAACCCGAACGGCTTGAGCCAGAAGGAGACGGTGTCGACCGGCATGATCGGCCATTCCTCGAGGCGGGTGATGTGGTGGAGGCCGAAGACGTGCCACAGGACGACGTCGGTGTTCTCCAGGGGCTCGCTGTCGGCGATCCAGCGAGTCAGGCCGTCGTCGTGCGTCGACTGGGTGGGGTAGGCGCCGCACGGCCACCGCTCGTCGTCGTGGTGCCTGGTCACCCAGAGTGTGTGCCCGATGACCGGCGCGCGGAGGTACTGCGGCGCCTGGGGATCCATCAGCGCCGGGAACGAGCCGCTCGGCACCAGCTTGTACGCCGGGTTGGTCCCGACGCGGTTCGTCTTGCTGGGGTTGACGACCTTCCACGACCGCTGCGACTCCCAGCTGTAGTCCCGTGCCGACTCCGCTTCGGAGCGGACCGGGGTCGCCTCGGTGACCAGGGCGAGGCCGTACGGGTTGTCCGGCGAGATGGGGAGTGCCCTGGAGTCGACCTCCATCACGGTGTTGCCGTCACCGTCGACGTCGAGGTCGAGGCGAGCGACCAGGAAGTGCTGGTGGAACGGCGCATAGGTCTGCGTGTCGACGACGGTGCCCGTCGGCGGCGGCTCACCTCCGAGCTCGAACGGAGTCGTCACCATCAGCCCGGTGGCTCGGACCTCGCACTCGATGTTGCCGTCCTGGTAGAAGCGCCAGTAGACGAGGTACTCGTAGTTGGCCACCGTCACGTGGCACGACACGACCAGCCGACGCATCCGTCTCACCTCCGCACCGAGGGCGGCGTCGACGTGCTTCCACAAGACCGCGTTGTCCTCCTCGTGCAGGCAGATCGCGTTCTTGATCGGGTAAGGCTCGCCGGCGGTGTCGTGCAGGACGGCGTCCAGGTAGACGATCTCGCCGAGACAGTCACAGCCGAGCTCGAGCGAGGTGGTCATGAACCCCAGGCCCCACTCGCCGATGTCGAAGGCGGTACGTCGGTAGTGGTCGAACGACGCGTCCCGGTAGGGAACGACCATCTCGGCCAACGACAGGCGGTAGGCGATGTCACGGACGGTGCCGCGGTCGTCATACCTCACCTGGTAGATGACGGGCCCCTCGCGGTAGTTGAACCCCAGGCGCATGGACCAGTTCTGCCACGTCAGCTCGGTGCCCTCGACCGACAGCGAGGTGCCTTCGGGCTGGGTGACGTGCAACGGCTTCAGATCCGTGCGCAGCTCTCCCTTCCACGGCCCGGGGACGTACTCCACGTCGACGTCGGGCCTGCCGTGGTCGTGGTCGTCCTCGATCTCGAGGAGCTCGAGGCTGTTGGCGTCGACGATCAGCTTGAGACCCGAGACCGGGTGGCCGTACGGGTTTCCGTCGGGGGTCTCGCGGCACCAGAGGTCGCACCATCCCAGCCGCCGATCGGCATACTTCTCCGGCATCATCGACCTGCCGTAGGCCCACACGTCGACCACGACGAGGGACATGTCGTTGATCCCGCGCTGCTGGAGAGCCGCGACCACATCAGGATGCGCGCGCATGGCCGCGTCGACCTCATGGAACTCGTCGACGGTGAAGTTCGGTGTCACTCCCTCGACCAGGGTCCAGGACACGACTCGCTCGCCGGTCAGGTCGACGACGCCCTCCCACGTCTGGTTGTCGGCGCGGTTCCACAGCACCGCCAACGCCGCTCGCGGCACAGGGCTGCCGGGGCGCCACGCCTTGACCTCGGCCTTGGCCGGCTCCTTGAGCTCGATCGAGGCAAACCGCCACGAGTCGCTCAGGTCCAGCTCGCTGCGGAGGACCCCCGCCGTGAGGCGGAACTCGTGTGCGTCCAGTGGCTCGAGCGGATGCTGTGCCATGGCTCCTCCTCAGCCGCGCGACCCCAGCCCGGCAGTCGGCCGAGGCCCGCCTTCCCACCATGCCACGCGATTGTCCGGCCGAGATCGGGTGCGCACTTTGTCCTGTCGACGGGGGCGATCCACGGGCATAGCCTCGAAGAATCAGAGGCGAGGAGTGCACCGTGTCTGAGAAGAAGGTCTTCCACAACATCATCGACGGCAAGGTTCAGCCGTCCTCCTCGGGCGCCATGATGGACATCATCAATCCGTCCACGGGTGAGGTCTACGCGTCCGCCCCGAACTCGGACGCCCACGACGTCGACCAGGCCTTCCGGGCCGCCGCCGACGCCTTCCAGAAGTGGCGCTGGACCACGCCCAGCGAGCGACAGCGAGCGCTGCTCAAGCTGGCCGACGTGATCGAGGAGAACGCCGAGGAGCTCGTTGCGATCGAGAGCGAGAACACCGGCAAGCCGGTCGGGCTCACCCTGTCGGTGGAGATTCCGCAGATGGTCGAGCAGATCAGGTTCTTCGCGGGGGCGGCCCGGGTCCTGGAGGGCAAGTCCTCGGGTGAGTACATGCGGGGCTTCACCTCGTCCATCCGTCGCGAGCCCGTCGGCCCGGTCGGCCAGGTGTCGCCCTGGAACTACCCGATGATGATGTCGGTGTGGAAGTTCGCGCCTGCGCTGGCAGCCGGGAACACCGTCGTGCTGAAACCGTCCGACACGACGCCGGCCTCGTCGGCCTGGATGGTCGAGAAGATGCAGGAGATCCTCCCACCTGGAGTCTGCAACCTGGTCTGCGGTGACCGCGACACCGGCGCCGAGCTCACCAGGCACCCGATCCCTCAGCTCGTGTCCATCACCGGTTCCACCCGGGCGGGCATCGCTGTCGCGACGGCGGCGGCGGCGGATGTGAAGCGAGCGCACCTCGAGCTGGGCGGCAAGGCGCCGGTGGTCGTGTTCGACGATGCCGACATCGCCGCGGCGGTGGAGGGCATCTCGGTGGCGGGGCTGTTCAACGGAGGCCAGGACTGCACCGCGGCCACCCGTGTGATCGTGCAGCAGGGGGTCTACGACGAGTTCGTCGAAGCGCTGACCGAGACCGCGAGGAACACCAAGACCGGCTACGACCCGGACGACGAGGACATCCTGTACGGCCCGATCAACAACGCCAACCAGCTGGGCCACGTCTCCGGGCTGGTCGAGCGCGCGCCCGACCACGCACGCGTGGCGACCGGTGGGCACCGGATCGGGGACCGCGGCTACTTCTACGAGCCGACGATCGTGGCCGACCTGCAGCAGGACGACGAGCTGATCCGGACCGAGGTCTTCGGCCCCGTTCAGACGGTGCAGAAGTTCACCGACGAGGAGCAGGCAGTCCGGTTCTCCAACGACACCCCCTACGCCCTTGCCTCCTCGGTGTGGACCAGCAACGTCAACACGGCGTCGCGGATGGCTGCCCGCCTCGACTTCGGCTGCGTGTGGGTCAACACGCACATCCCGCTCGTCGGAGAGATGCCGCACGGCGGGTTCAAGCACTCGGGCTACGGCAAGGACCTGTCGATGTACGGCCTCGAGGACTACACCCGCATCAAGCACGTGATGCTCTATCACGGGTTCGAAGGATGACCCCGGCAGCCGGCGGACGGGCACCACCGTCTCCGCGCCGAGCAGCACGACCCGCACCACCGGGCCGAAGCCGACCTGGTCGACCAGGGCTGAGCGTGGGTGGCTTGGAGGCGTGCATGAGCAACGAGCCGACGGGTCGACGTCGCCTTCAGGGCATCCCCGAGATCCGGACGTTCTTCCGGACCAACGAGCAGCCGGTCTACTTCTTCGGCCCCACCGCGTTCAACCTGCTCGGCATCGACCGCTGGGTGCGGAACTTCCAGTACGTCGTGTACTACGACTCCTGGGACGGCTCGCACCCGCGCGTGTTCGCGCCGAAGAACCAGCCGTATGTGGAGTTCGAGTCCAGCGAACAGATCAACAACTACCTGCTGCGGGACCCGGAGGTGCACGAGCACCTCGAACGGCGTGGTGGCACGCCGATGGTCGCGATGGTCTTCTTCGACGAGGAGACCGAGGAGATCTGCCGCGAGCTGGGCTACAACCTGATCCTGCCGCCCGACGCGCTCCGACGCCGGCTCGACTCCAAGATCGTCACGACCCGGCTCGGCGACGAGGCGGGCGCACCGTCGGTCCCCAACGTGCTGGGCACGGCGTCGACGTACGAGGAGCTCACCGCTCTCGCCGAGAGCAACGGGCTCGGCACCGACCTGGTGGTGCAGACACCGTACGGCGACTCCGGGAAGACCACGTTCTTCATCAAGGACGAGGCCGGTTGGGACGAGCACGTGGGACACCTCGTCGGCGAGCAGCTGAAGGTCATGAAGCGGATCGACAACAAGGCGGCGGCCGTCGAGGCGTGCATCACGAGGCACGGCACGATCGTCGGCCCGTTCATGACCGACCTCACCGGCTACCCCGAGCTGACGCCGTACCAGGGCGGCTGGTGCGGCAACGACCTGTTCCCCGAGGCGCTCACCGCCAAGCAGCGGGCCACGGCCATCGGGCACGTGCGGCGGCTGGGCGACCGGCTCGCCCAGGAGGGTTACAAGGGCTTCCTGGAGATCGACGTCCTGGTCGACCTGGCCACGGACGAGGTCTACCTCGGTGAGCTCAACCCGCGGATATCCGGTGCGTCGTCGATGACCAACGTCACCGCTGGTGCGTACGCCGACGTTCCACTGTTCCTGTTCCACCTGCTGGAGTTCATGGACGTCGACTACACGATCGACGTCGAGGAGATCAACGAGCGCTGGCGCGAGCTGGCCGCCGTGGACGTGTGGGCCCAGCTGATCATGAAGGAGCCGAACGACACCGTCGAGCGCATCGTCGCGGCGCCGCGCACCGGCACCTGGCACCTCGACGACGACGGATCCCTGAGCTTTGTCGGGGCGTCCAACGACTGGCACGACGTCACCCACGAGGACGAGGCGTTCTACCTACGTGTCTACGCCGCCGGCGACTTCCGGTTCAAAGGAGCCGACCTCGGGATCATGGTCACCAAGGGCCGGATGCAGAACGCCGACGGGTTGACCCAGCGGTGCCGCAGCTACATCGAGGGCATCCGCGCGCACTACGTGTCCGAGGCCATCGACCCGGCACCAGCGGTCGCGCCCATCGCCTACGTGAAGTAGGGCGGGTGGCCCCGCCGACTGGGACATGCACCGGTGGTGGCAGAGGAGCCGTCAACCCTGGATGTCGCCGGCAGGTGCCTCGCGCCCCTCCAGCAGCGGGTGCGCCGCGTCCCACGTGGTGCCGTCCCGTTCGTCGCGCTGCCTGCGGGCCATGGCCGAGACTGCCTCGAGGACCACACGGTTCGCCAGGGCGGCGGTGATGTCGGCGTGGTCGTAGGGCGGGCTCACCTCGACCACGTCCATCCCGACGACCGGCAGCTCCAGACAGATCCGACGTACCGCGTCGAGCAGCTGGCGGGCGGACAGGCCACCGGGCTCCGGGGTGCCGGTGCCGGGAGCATGGCCGGGGTCGCAGACATCGATGTCGACCGAGAGGAACACCCCGTCGCACTCGTCGGTGGCGATCGCGAAAGCCTCGCTCAGGCACTCCTCCAGACCACGGCGACCGATCTCGGTCATCTCGTAGGAGCGCATGTTCTGCTCGGCCATCCAGTCCAGGGTGTCCGGTGGCGGCCAGTAGCCGCGCAGCCCGACCTGCAGGAACCGGTCCCCTCGCAGAGCACCGGACTCGATCAGCCGTCGCATCGGCTGCCCGTGGCCCCACAACGAGCCGTACTCGATGTTGCCGGTGTCGGCGTGCGCGTCGAAGTGGATCATCGACACCCGCCCGTACCCCAGCACGTTGGCCACCCCCTTGGCATCGGGAAACGCGATGGAGTGATCACCCCCGAGCACCACCGGTATGGCGCCCGCCCGCACCACCTTCTCGACCGCCGCCTCCAGCGCCGGCAAGGCGACCTCGATGTCACCGGAGAACATCTCCACGTCACCGGCGTCCACCACGTTGAGCTCCACCAGGCCGTCGGTCCTCAGCGGCAGGCTCGGCCGGGAACCGTCGTGGGCCAGGTAGTCGGTCTGACGGATCGCCATCGGCCCGAACCGCGCCCCAGAACGCGCGGACGTGCCCCCGTCGAACGGCGCCCCCAGGATCACGACCTTCGCATCGGCGTACGACTCCGGATCGTCCAGGTCACACATCGGCACGCCCAGGAACGTGAAGTCAGGACCGTACTGCTGTCCGTAGCGGGTCATCTTCGGAGCATGGCACCGCACGACCCCGTGTCAAGCGGGCTTCGGCCCGGCCCGAAGCGTCCTCGTCCTCCGCGCCCGCCGGGCCACGACCCGCACGTGTCGAGTCAGAGCTCGGACTGGATCCCGGCGAGGAGCTGACGGGCCATCACGATCCGCTGCACCTGGTTGGTGCCCTCGTAGATCTGGGTGATCTTGGCGTCGCGCATCATCCGCTCGGCCGGGTAGTCGTGCGTGTAGCCGTAGCCGCCGAGCACCTGGACGGCGTCGGTGGTCACCTGCATCGCGGTGTCGGAGGCGAAGCACTTCGCGGCGGCCCCGAAGAACGTGAGGTCCTTGTCGCCGCGCTCGGAACGCCCGGCGGCGGCGTACGTCAGCTGACGCGCGGCCTCCACCTTCATGCCCATGTCGGCGAGCATGAACTGCAGGCCCTGGAAGTCCGCGATCGGCTTGCCGAACTGCTTGCGCTCCTTGGCGTACGACAGCGCGTAGTCGAGCGCGCCCTGGGCGATGCCGACGGCCTGCGCCGCGATCGTCACACGGGTGTGGTCGAGGGTGCGCATCGCGGTCTGGAAGCCCGTGCCCTCGGCGCCGATCATCCGGTCGGCGGGGATCCGGACGTTGTCGAAGTAGACCTCGCGGGTCGGGGAGCCCTTGATGCCGAGCTTCTTCTCCGGCGCACCGAAGGAGACGCCCTCGTCGCTCTTCTCGACCACGAAGGCCGAGATGCCGGCGGCCTTCTTCCCTGCGTCGACACTGGGGTCGGTGACGGCGAAGACGGTGTAGAACTCGGACACGCCGGCGTTGGTGATCCAGCGCTTCACGCCGTTGAGCACCCAGCCGTCGCCGTCGCGCACGGCGCGGGTCTTCATGGCGGCGGCGTCCGAGCCGGCCTCGGGCTCGGAGAGGCAGTAGGAGAACATCCCGGTGCCCGCCGCGACCGGCGAGAGGTACTTCTTCTTCAGGTCGTCGGAGCCGGCCAGGATGATCGGCATCGTGCCGAGCTTGTTGACACCGGGGATCAGCGAGGACGCGGCGCACGCGCGGGCGACCTCCTCGATCACGATGCAGGTGGCGAGGGCGTCCGCTCCGGCACCGCCGTACTCCTCGGCGATGTGCGGCGCCGCGAAGTCCGCGGCGGTGAGCGCGTCGTAGGCCTGCTGCGGGAAGGCACCGAGCTCGTCGACCTCGGAGGCGTACGGCGCGACCTTCGCGTCGCACACCGCCCGGACGGCCTCGCGGATGGCCTGGTGCTCCTCGGACAGGGCGTACATCGGGTACTCGCTCATGGGCCAATGCTACTTTCGGGTAGCCGCGTCGTGACCCGGGCTGGCCCGTTGGATACGTCACGTCCGGACCGCCCGGCCACGACCCGGAAACAACCCGGAACGCGCCGGGTGCGCCCGTAGGCTCGGGCCATGGCACCCGCACCCTGGCTCGACCCGCACACGGTCCGCGCCCTCCTCGAGGACACCCACACGTGGGCCGTCGTCGGCCTGTCCGGCAACCCCGACCGCACGGCCTACCGCATCGCGCGCTTCCTGCAGGGCCACGGCAAGCGCATCGTCCCGGTGCACCCGTCGGCGCCCACCGTGCTCGGCGAGCAGGGCTACGCCACGCTGGCCGACGTGCCGTTCGACGTCGACGTGGTCGACGTGTTCCGCCGCTCCGAGTCGGCCGGCGAGTTCGCCGACCAGGCGGTCGCGATCGGCGCCGGGGGCGTGTGGTTCCAGCTCGGCGTGGTCGACGAGGACGCCTTCCGTCGTACGACGGCGGCCGGCGTGCCGATGGTGATGGACACGTGCCCCGCCATCGAGTGGCCGCGCCTGGCCCAGGGCGCCTGATGGACTACCCGGGCACGCGCCGCGACGACACCGTCGACACCCTGCACGGGCAGGAGGTCGCCGACCCGTACCGGTGGCTGGAGGACCCCGACGCGCCCGAGACCCGGGCCTGGGTGGCCGAGCAGAACCGGCTCACCCGCACCTGCCTGGACGCCCTCGACTCCCGTCCGTGGTTCCACGACACCATGACGAGCATCGTGCGGAGCCCCCGCGCCGGCACACCCGACCGCGTCGGCAGCCGCTACGTGGTCAGCCGCAACGACGGGACGCAGCAGCAGGACGTCTGGTTCGTCGCGGACACCCTCGAGGAGCTCGCGTCCGGCGGCCGGCTGCTCCTCGACCCGAACACCTTCTCCGAGGACGGCACGTCGTCGCTCGCCGGCTACGACGTCAGCGAGAACGGCCGCTGGCTGGCCTACCAGGTCAGCGACGGAGGCAGCGACTGGAGCTCGATCCGGCTCCACGACCTGGAGGCGGGGCACGACGTCGACGACGTGGTGACCAAGGTGAAGTTCAGCGACGCGACGTGGCTGCCGGACGGCTCCTACCTGTACTCCTGGTACCCGGCCGAGGGCGCGGGCGTCGGCACCGAGGCGGCCGCGCTGCCGGGCGGCCAGGTGCGCCGGCACCGGGTCGGCGAGCGCCAGGCCGACGACGAGCTGCTCCTGGAGTTCCCGGAGGACCCGTCCATCGGCGCGAGCCCGAAGCTCTCGCACGACGGGCGCTGGCTGGCGATGCACATCCACGCGGGCACCTCGGAGAAGAACCGGCTCTGGTTCTACCCGGTCCGGACGCGGGCCGGCGCGAGCGAGATCGGCGAGCCGCTCAAGGTGGTCGACGAGCCCGTCGCCGGCTTCCACGTGGTCCGCTTCGACGGCGACCACGTCTACGTGCACACCGACCTGGACGCCGAGCGGGGCCGGGTGGTGCGGCTCGACCTCACGACCTTCCCGGACGGCGGGACCGCGGAGCTCGTCGAGGTGCTCGCCGAGTCCGACGCCGCGATCGAGCGGGTGCGTGCCGTCGGCGACGAGCTGCTCGTGGTGCGCCTGGCCGACGCCCGCCCACGCATCACCCGTCACGCGCTCGACGGCAGCGAGGTCGCCGCCGTCGAGGTCGAGGGCGGGGAGGTCATGCAGCTGCACGGCAAGGTCGGCGTCGACGAGGTCTTCCTCGGCCTCTCGTCGGTGACCCGGCCGCTCACGTCGTACCGCCTGGACCTGGCCGGCGGCTCGGTCGAGGAGGTCACCGGTCTCGAGCCGGTCGGCGAGGTGTGGACGCCTCCCGAGGTCGTCACCGACCGACGCCGGGCCACCAGCCGGGACGGCACCGAGGTGCCCTACTTCCTGCTGCGCCGGGCCGACGTCCCGCTCGACGAGCCGCGACCGACCCTGCTGTGGGGGTACGGCGGGTTCAACGTCCCCGAGCTGACCCGCTACCGGCCCGCGTACGCCGGCTGGCTGGCCGCCGGCGGTGTGCTCGTGATCGCGAACCTGCGCGGGGGCGGCGAGTTCGGCAGCGCCTGGCACGACGCGGGTCGCCTGGAGCGCAAGCAGAACGTCTTCGACGACTACCTGGCGGTGGCCGACCACCTGGTCGACACCCGCGTCACGACCCGGGACCGGCTCGCCCTGCACGGCGGCAGCAACGGCGGCCTGCTGGTCGGCGCGGCGATCACCCAGCGCCCGGACGTCGCGGCCGTGGCGCTGCCCAGCGTCGGGGTGATGGACATGCTGCGCTTCCACCTGTTCACGATCGGCTCGGCGTGGGTGTCCGACTTCGGGTCGCCGGAGGACCCGGAGATGTTCCCGGTGCTGCTGGCGTACTCCCCGCTGCACAACGTCCGGGAGGGCACGGCCTACCCCGCCACGCTGGTGCTCACCGGCGACCACGACGACCGGGTGGTGCCGGCGCACAGCTTCAAGTTCACCGCGGCGATGCAGCGTGCGCAGACCGGTGACGCGCCCGTGCTGGCCCGCATCGAGACGTCGACCGGGCACAGCCTGGGCAAGCCGCTCTCGGTGGTGGCCGCGGAGACCGCCGACCTGCTGGCCTTCGCGGCCGAGCACACCGGGCTCCGGCCGTCCCCGTAACCGACTAGCAGCCGACCAGAAGCCGACTAGAAGCCGACTAGAAGCCCAGCGTGCGGGACGCCTGGCCGCGCACCGCCTTGCCCTTCTCGTGCGCGCTGTCGCGCAGGGATGCCTGGAAGGCGGTCATCTTCTCGCGCAGGTCCTCGTCGGAGGCGGCCAGGATCCGCACCGCGAGCAGACCGGCGTTGCGGGCGTTGCCGACGGCGACAGTCGCCACCGGGACGCCCGCGGGCATCTGCACGATGGAGAGCAGCGAGTCCATGCCGTCGAGGTACTTCAGCGCGACCGGCACCCCGATCACCGGCAGCGGCGTCACCGCCGCGAGCATGCCCGGCAGGTGCGCCGCTCCCCCGGCGCCGGCGATGATCACCCGCAGCCCGCGGCCGGCGGCCTCCTTGCCGTAGGCCAGCATCTCCTCGGGCATCCGGTGCGCCGACACGACGTCGGCCTCGTGACCGACCCCGAACTCCTCGAGCGCCTCGGCCGCCGCCTTCATGGTCGGCCAGTCCGAGTCCGAGCCCATCACGATCCCGACCTGCACAGGTGGGGTGCTCATTCGCTCTCCATTCCGAGGTCGCCACGGAACCAGGCGGCGGCATGCCGCGCCCGCTCGCGTACGTCGTCCAGGTCGTCGCCGTAGGCGGTGACGTGCCCGACCTTCCGGCCCGGCTTCACGTCCTTGCCGTAGAGGTGCACCTTCAGCCGCGGGTCGCGCGCGAGGACGTGCGGGTAGCCGCCGTACAGGTTCTCCGAGAGCGCGCCGTGCTCACCGCCGAGGATGTTCACCATCACCGTCCACGGCGCCCGGGCCTCCGGTGAGCCGAGCGGCAGGTCGAGCACCGCGCGGAGGTGGTTCTCGAACTGGCCGGTGACGGCGCCGTCCATGCTCCAGTGCCCGGTGTTGTGCGGCCGCATGGCCAGCTCGTTGACCAGCACCCGCCCGTCGGTGGTCTCGAACATCTCGACGGCGAGGATGCCGGTGACGCCGAGCTCGCCGGCGACCTTCATGGCGACCCGCTGGGCCTGGACCGCGAGCGCGGGGTCGAGGTCGGGCGCGGGGGCGGTCACCTCCCAGCAGATGCCGTCGCGCTGGACGGACTCGACGACGGGGTACGCCGCCACCTGGCCGGACGGCGAGCGCGCGACCAGCGCGGCGAGCTCGCGCCGGAAGTCGACCTTCTCCTCGGCCAGGATCTGCACGCCGGTGGTCGCGGCGACCGCGAACGCGTCCTCGCACTCGTCGGCCGAGGACACCACCCACACGCCCTTGCCGTCGTAGCCGCCGCGCGTGGTCTTGAGCACCACCGGGAAGCCGCCGACCGACGCCGCGAACGCGACGGCCGCGTCGGGGTGGGCGACGACCGCATGCCTCGGGCTGGGCACGTCGAGGGTGTCGAGCCGGGCGCGCATCACCGCCTTGTCCTGGGCGTGCACGAGCGCCTCGGGCCCGGGACGGCAGGCGTGCCCCTCGGAGGTCAGCGTGTGCAGGTGCTCGGTGGGCACGTGCTCGTGGTCGAACGTGACCACCGAGCAGCCCTCGGCGACCTCGCGCAGCGTGTCGAGGTCGCGGTAGTCACCGACGCGAGGGTCGCGCACGACCTGGGCGGCGGACACGTCGGGGCCTTCGGCGAGCAGCCGGATCGGGACCCCGAGGGCGACGGCGGCCTGCGCCATCATCCGGGCGAGCTGGCCGCCACCGATCACCGCGAGGGCAGGGGTCGCAGCAGGGGGCGCGGTCACGCGACGAGCGTAACGACGCGCCTCGCCCGCTGGGTCAGTCGGGTCAGGTCAGGGTCAGGAGGCGGTCTTGGCGATCGGGATGACGTTGGAGACCGGGGCCGGCACGTCGGCGTACACCGGCGGGGTGACCTCGAAGCGCAGGCCGCGGCCGCGGATCGTCGTGATCAGGGTCGGCCGACGGGTGTCGTCGCCGAGCTTCTTGCGCACCCAGCCCAGGTGCACGTCGATGGTCTTCGCGGACGTCCAGAAGTTGGTCTGCCACACGTCGCGCATCAGCTCCTCGCGGGTGACGATCTCACCCGGGCGGCTGATCAGGGCATGCAACAGGTCGAACTCCTTGTTGGACATGCGGATCTCGATACCGTCACGCCAGACCCGACGCGCGTTGGCGTCGAGGTCCACACCCTGCACACTCATCATGAGGATGAGCGTAAAGAGACAAATCGGACATGGTTCGGGGAATTCTCAGATTGACCGAAAATGACTAGGCCGCGGCCTAGTCACCCCCTAGTCACCGCTCCCGCACCGGGCGGAGACCGTACGCAGAACAGGGGACAGACCGGGGTAAAGCAGGCTTTACGACCAGCCGGCCGGAGCCGGACGGACGCCTCAGTGCCGGCGGACCGCGACCGGCTCGACGACGCCGAAACCGCGCAGCGGGCGGGCCGGCAGCGGCCGCGACTCGAACTGTGCGGGAGGCAGCAGCTCGGCGGTGCGCCGGTCGGTGATCACCCGGTTGCGCCGCGCCACCCCGGTGAGCCGGGCGGCCAGGTTGACCGGCGGCCCGAAGACGTCGCCGAGCTGCATGATCACCGAGCCGGTGGCCAGCCCGACGCGTACGTCGGGCAGCCGGCTGTCCCGGCCGATGACGTCGACGATGCCCAGCGCGATCTGCATGGCCCGCGACGGGTCCTCGGACACGAACAGCACCGAGTCGCCGAGGGTCTTGATGACCCGGCCGCGTCGGCTCGCGACCACGTCCGCGCAGCGCGACTCGAAGATCTCCACCAGGTCGCCGAGCCGGTCGTCGTCGAGCTCGTTGGACAGCGCGGTGAAGCGGACCAGGTCGGCGAAGCCGACGGTGACCTCGGTGGTGTGCAGGTCGTCGTCGTTGGCGCCGAGCACCTCGATGCGCGCGACCGCCGCCGCGAGGTGCCGGCGCCAGGCGTAGAGCAGGAGGTGCTCGAACGGCACGCCCACCTGCTCCGCGAGCCGCAGCGCGCTGCCGATCCGGCTGCCGGTGGCCTCCTCACCGGCCTCGAGCTGCTCCACCCGGCCGGCGAGCGTGGCCACCTCCCAGTCGGCGAGCCGGGCCATCGTCTGCCCGAGGGCGCGGGTCAGGCGCACCGCCATGTCGAAGTCGATCGCGCCCTTCTCGACCGCGCCGAGCAACGTGCTCAGGGCGAGCATGTCGGCGTCGGTGAAGGCGGCCTCCTCGCCCGCGTCGGGAAAGCCCAGCGCCCGCCACAGCCGGCGGGTCTGCTCGACGCTCACCCCGGTGGCGTCCGCGACGTCCTCGCTGGTGAGCGAAGGGCTCTCCCCCAGGATCGCCCTCTCGAGCTCCTGGCGGGTGAAGCCGTGCTCAGGTCCCGTCATCGAGGCGGCGTTCCCGCTCGTCCTGCCAGCCGGTGCCCGACGGCCCGGGGTCGGTGTGCCCGAACAGGAGGTCGCTGATCTTGAGGTGCACCTGCTCCACGTGAGGGATGTCCGGGAGCCGGACCCGGCCCCGCTCGCTGGCGTCGGAGATCACCAGCGTGCCGCAGCCGAGCATCCGGTCGACCAGACCGTGCTCGTAGGCCACGTCGCTGATCCGTGGCACCGGGATGTCGTGCCCGCGCCGGTTGAGGACGCCCGTGCGGGTGATCAGCCGGCGGTCGGTGATGGTGTACTCCGTCGTCAGCCAGGTCAGGAACGGCCGCACCACCAGCCAGACGACCACCACCAGCGCCACGAGCCAGATGACGGCCACCAGCAGCGGCTGCGCGCTGCCCGCCCCGGCCGTGAACGACGAGGCGTAGCCCGCCACCGCCGCGACCAGGATCAGCCAGAGCGCGGGCACGAGCAGCGCCTTGACGTGGGTGCGCGTCGACACCACGACGCGCTCGCCCTCGTTGAGGAGCCTGCGGGAGATCGGCACAGCCGCATCATGACACGCAGCACCCACCGGGTCCGGTGGCCAGGGCATGTCTGGAAATGAGGTCGCGTCAGCGGGCGTGGCATCCGCGCCCGGTCCGGCAAGGCGGAGGTGCGAGAGCGCAGCGTGCTGCGCCGAGCGCCGACACGCAGCCGGTCGGGATGCGGGGCCGCGGACGCCGCGGCGGCATTGACAGACATGCCCTAGACGGGCCGCACGTGCACCACGTCGCCGACCCCCAGCGCACGGACGGTGCGGCCGTCGTCGACGAGCAGCCGGCCGTCGGCGTCGACGTCCACCGCCCGACCGTGCAGCGGGCGCTCGCCGCCCGGCAGGTCGACGCGCACCTCGCGGCCCAGGGTCGAGCACGCCTCCTTGTACGACGGGCGCACTCCCGCCCCGCGCGCGGCCGACCAGGCGTCGTACCAGTGGGAGAAGCGGGTGAGCACACCGACCAGCAGCGCGGACCGGTCCGTCGAGCCGCCGGCCAGGGCCAGGGAGGTGGCCGTCTCCACCGGCAGCTCCTCGCGCGTGGACGACACGTTGAGCCCGACTCCGACCACGGCGGCCGCACCGGAGGGGCTCTCCACGCGCTCGACGAGGATGCCGGCCAGCTTGAGGTCGCCGACGAGCACGTCGTTCGGCCACTTGAGGGTGGCCGGCACACCGGCGACCTCCCGCACGGCTTCGGCGACGGCGAGCCCGGTGAGCAGCGGCAGCCACGGCCACCGCGTGACGGGGACCGCGTCGGGTCGCACCAGCAGGGAGAAGGTGAGCGCGGCGCGGGGCGGGGTGACCCAGACACGGTCGAGCCGGCCGCGGCCCGCGGTCTGGTGCTCGGTGACCACCACGAGCCCGGCTGTCTCACCGCCCCGCGCCCGGGCGGCGACGTCGGCGTTGGTGGACGGCGAGGCCTCGGTCACCTCGACCCTCCAGCCGGGGGTCAGCAGTCGTTCGGCGTCCAGCGGTGGGCGGCCGGTCTCGTCGTCGGGCACAGGCACTAGATTGGCGCAGCAGTCACGGCCCAGCCTGAGCTGGGTGCGCGATGTGGTGTGTGACCTGGGCGAAGAGCCAGCGCCAACCGGAGGCGGAGGACCCCGTGAGCGAAGCAGCAGTGAAGCCGTCCGAGGAGAAGCCCGGCGAGGGCACCGAGGTACCGGACGACATCGACATCCACACCACCGCGGGCAAGGGCGAGGACCTCTCCCGCCGGCTCGAGGAGGCGGTGCACGCCGCGTCCGAGAAGGCGGTCGAGAAGCAGCACAAGAAGGGCAAGAAGACCGCCCGCGAGCGGGTGCTCGAGCTGCTCGACGAGGACTCGTTCGTCGAGCTCGACGAGCTCGCGCGGCACCGGTCCACGGCGTTCGGCATGGAGAAGAACCGCCCCTACGGCGACGGCGTGGTCACCGGCTACGGCACCATCGACGGCCGCCAGGTGTGCGTGTTCGCGCAGGACTTCACGGTGTTCGGCGGGTCGCTGGGCCAGGTCTTCGGCGAGAAGATCGTCAAGGTCATGGACCTGGCCATGAAGACCGGCTGCCCGATCATCGGCATCAACGACTCCGGCGGCGCGCGTATCCAGGAGGGTGTGGTCTCGCTCGGGCTCTACGGCGAGATCTTCCGGCGCAACGTGCACGCCTCCGGCGTGATCCCGCAGATCTCGCTGATCATGGGCCCGTGCGCCGGCGGCGCGGTCTACTCCCCCGCGGTCACCGACTTCACCGTGATGGTCGACCAGACCTCGCACATGTTCATCACCGGTCCCGACGTGATCAAGACCGTCACCGGCGAGGACGTGTCCATGGAGGACCTCGGCGGTGCGCGGGCGCACAACACGAAGTCCGGCAACGCGCACTACATGGGCACCGACGAGTCCGACGCCATCGACTACGTCAAGGCGCTGATCTCCTACCTGCCGCAGAACAACCTGGACGAGCCGCTCGCGTACGACGAGGTGGCCGACCTCGACGTCTCCGACGAGGACCGCGCGCTCGACTCGCTGATCCCGGACTCGCCCAACCAGCCCTACGACATGCACACGGTGATCGAGTCGGTCGTCGACGACGGCGAGTTCCTCGAGGTGCAGGCGATGTTCGCGCCCAACCTGGTGATCGGCTTCGGCCGGGTCGAGGGCCGGCCGGTCGGTGTCGTGGCCAACCAGCCGATGCAGTTCGCCGGCACCCTCGACATCGACGCCTCGGAGAAGGCCGCACGGTTCGTGCGCACCTGCGACGCGTTCAACGTCCCCGTGCTGACGTTCGTCGACGTCCCCGGCTTCCTCCCGGGCACCGACCAGGAGTGGAACGGCATCATCCGCCGAGGCGCGAAGCTGATCTACGCCTACTCCGAGGCGACCGTCCCGCTGGTCACGATCATCACCCGCAAGGCCTACGGCGGCGCCTACGACGTGATGGGGTCCAAGCACCTCGGGGCCGACATCAACCTTGCCTGGCCGACCGCCCAGATCGCGGTGATGGGCGCGCAGGGCGCGGTCAACATCCTCTACCGCAACGACCTCAAGCAGGCCGACGACCCGGACACCCGCCGCGCGGAGCTGATCCAGGAGTACGAGGACCACCTCGCCAACCCCTACCTCGCCGCCGAGCGCGGGTACGTCGACGCGGTGATCCACCCGCACGAGACGCGGATCGAGGTCGTCCGTGCGTTGCGGCTGCTCCGGTCCAAGCGGGAGACGCTGCCGCCGAAGAAGCACGGGAACATCCCGCTCTGATGGCCACCGGGACCGACGACACACGCGACCAGCCGCCGCTGCTGGTGGTCAAGGGCGACGCCTCCGCCGAGGAGGTCGCCGCCCTGGTCGCCGTGCTGCAGGGGCTGGCGGCCGCGAGCACAGAAGGCGAACCGCCGAAGCCGCGCTCCGAGTGGTCGGCGCACCACCGCAAGGTGCGGACCCCGCTCGCACCCGGCCGCGGCGGGTGGCGCTCGAGCGCCCTCCCCCGCTAGCCCTGTCTTCCGTTGGTCGAGGTGCCGAGCGCCCAGCGCGATGCCTCGAACCTGGTCATGTCCGCGCGGACCTAGCGGCGCGGGTGCGGGTCGGCACGGGGAGAACCCCCGCTGACCAGGTTTTCGAGGCTCGCCCCGCTCGCGCCTCAACCAGCGTGGGACGTCGCCTTGCGGCCGGGGGCGAAGAGCGCCGCGACCACCGCCACCGCCACCGAGCCGGCGCCCACCAGCAATGCGGGACCGATCGCCCCGTCGTAGCCCGTCGGGGTGAGCTCGCCCCCGTTGCCGAGGAACACCGCGGTCAGGCCGGCCACCCCGAGCGCGACCCCGAACTCGCGGATCGTCGAGTTCGCGGAGCTCGCCGTGCCGAAGTCCTCGTCGCCGAGACCGTCGAGCACCGCCGTGGCGCTGGGCGCGAACGTCAGACCCATCCCGATGCCGGCCATCACCAGCGGCGCCAGGAAGGACGCGTACGACGAGCCGGCCTCGGTGACCACGGCGAACCACACCAGCGACCCGGCCTGGAGGACCAGGCCGACGAGCAGCAGCGCCCGCAAGCCCGTGCGGGACGCGAGCATCCCGGCCAGCGGCGCGACGACCATCGGCGCGGCCGTCCACGGCAGCGTCCGCAGACCCGCCTCGAGCGGCGAGTAGCCCTGGACGATCTGGAGGTTCTGGGCGAGCAGGAACACCGCACCGAACATGCCGATCGTGAAGGTGAGACCGATGGCGTTCGCCACCGAGAAGCCGCGCGAGCGGAACAGCCGCAGCGGCAGCACCGCGTCCTCGCGGGACGCGGGCATGGACGACGTACGACGGGACCAGGAGGGCCGCGACGACCAGCGGGACCAGCACACCGACGGAGGTCCAGCCGTCGTCGTTGCCGTGCACGATGCCCCAGATGCCGAGGAAGACCGAGCCGCCGAGCATCAGCGTGCCGCGCAGGTCGAGGCGCTGCCGGCGGCCGAAGGACTCGCGCACGGCGAACCACAGCAGACGGGGCGGCGACCACGCCGACCGGGACGTTGAGCCAGAAGATCGCCTGCCAGCTGACGCCCTCGACCACCGCGCCGCCGATGACCGGACCCGAGCGCGACGCCGAGGCCGGACACGCCGCCCCAGATGCCGATCGCCGCGGGACGCAGCCGCTCCGGCACGGCCGCGGCCAGCAGGGTCAGCGAGAGCGGCATCACCGCGGCGGCGCCGAAGCCCTGGACCGCCCGCGCCGTGATCAGCGCGCCCGCGGTGGTGCTCAGCGCCGAGGCGATCGACGCGAGCGTGAAGACGGTCAGCCCGGCGAGCATCACCCGGCGCCGGCCGAGGCGGTCGCCGAGGGTGGCCGCGGGGAGCATGAACGTCGCGAAGGCGAGCGTGTAGGCGTTCACGAACCAGGCGAGCTGGTCGACGCTCGCGCCGAGGTCGGCCCGGATCACCGGCAGCGCGCTGGTCATCACGAGGTTGTCGAGGGTCGCCATGAACATCGGCACCGACGTGGCCAGCACGGCCAGCCACAGCGGCACCCGGCGGGCCGGGCGGAGCGGTGCGACCGGCGGGACGGCGGCGACCTCGGGCCCGGCGAGGGTGGTGGGTGTGGACATCGGGGCTCCAGAGAGACAGGAAGGCATCGAATGATTACTTGATCCGGACTCTAAGTAATCGACTGATAACATGTCAACCATGGCTGCCGAGAAGTCCGCACCGGTCCCCCGCATGAGCGCCGACGAGCGCCGCGAGCAGGTCCTCGGGGCCGCCGATCCGGGCGTTCGCCCGCTCCGGGTACGTCGGCACCAGCACCGACCACGTGGCCCGCGAGGCCGGCGTCTCGCAGCCCTACGTCGTGCGGATGTTCGGCACCAAGCTCGACCTGTTCCTCGCCGTCTTCGAGCGCGCCACCGACCGCATCAAGGAGGCGTTCGACCAGGTGCTCGTCCGACGGGCCCTTCGACCCCGAGAGCGAGGACGACTGGAAACGGCTGGGCGCCGCCTACACCGGGCTGCTCGCCGACCGCGACCTGCTGCTGGTGATGATGCACGGCTTCGCCGCCGGGGTGAGCCGGCGATCGGCCGCCAGGGCCGCCGCTGCATGGGCGAGATCTTCGAGCTGATCCGGTCCACCGGATGCACGCCGGAGCAGGCCAACGAGTTCGTCGCGCAGGGGATGCTGCTCAACGTGCTGCTCGCGATGCAGGCTCCCGAGCACCGCCACGAGAGCGGGCCCCTGGCCGACATGGCCGTCTGCGTCTTCGGCGAGGACGGCCTCAACGCCGTCGCCGGCGGCTGACCACGCGGGCCCCGGACCAGGCGACCCCGCCGACGACGGCCAGCCCGAGGGTCACCAGCTCCAGGGGCCATCCCGGTGGGGAGAACCGCACCGTCACGGTCCTGCCGGTCGCACCGGCGGGCAGGTCGACGGTCAGCAGGTAGCCGTCCACCGGCGTCGCCACGCGACCCACGTCGGTGGCGAACCCCGGCCACGCCATCGCCGCGATCACGACGCGGCCACCGGTGGCGGGCACGTGCTGCACGGTGAACCGCACCGAGCGGTCGTCGCCGGGCCGGGGCACCACGGTCGTCCCTGCCGACGTCCACACCGGCCGCCCGGCACCCGGCGCGGGGGTCCTCCGCACCCAGGTGACCGTGCGCGACGTCTCCGCCGCGACCCGCCACCCCGTGGGCGGCGACGTCAGGTCCCGTTCGGGGAAGTCCGACCGGACCAGGAGCAGCGTGCCCACCGAGAGCAGGTCCACGCGACGCATGCCCGTGGTGGGCTCGGTGGAGAACAGCTCGTCGAGCAGCCGCGGGCACGTGGAGCCGTCGTAGTCGATGCAGTAGCGGTCGCGGTACGCGCGGAAGCTGATCGTGGTGTAGCCGTTCTGGACCCGGTGCGGTCCGAGGTACCACGCCGACCCCGACAGCGACTCGCGCGCCCAGGCCGGGTCCTCCTCGAGCGCCGCTCCGGTGTCGCCGACGACCAGCACGTCGCCCTCGGCGGCCGGAACCTGCAGCCGGTAGTCGCGAGCCAGGGCGGGCATGTGCCGCTCCGGCGACGGGGGCACCGGGAAGACCACGTGCTGCAGCAGGCCGAGGAGAACGGTCAGCCCCGCGGCGGCGAGCGCCCCGGCCCGCAGGGACACCGCTCCGGGACGACCCAGGCACCACCAGACCGCGACGAACCCGGCGGCCGCGCCGACCAGCGCGAGCACGTGCGCGGGCCACAGACCGGGCGCCCGCGCGGCGGCCGTCAGCCCTGCCAGCACCAGCCACGCCAGACCGAGCTCCAGCCGCCGTCGGGACGGACGGCGGACGACGTACCGCGAGACCAGCACCGCGGTCAGCGCCACGACTGCCTGCACCAGGAACGGCTGCAGCCGCAACGGCCAGCGCAGCGGCCCCACCTGCTGGGGCATCGCCACGACCACCAGCACCATCACGGCGGTGAACACCAGCAGACCCGCGACCGGCTGCCACCGACGACGCAAGGCACCCACGTCGACCAGCACGCATGACCGGGAGGAACCAGGCGACGAACGCGTACGGCAGCAGGTGCAGGGTCGTGCCCGGCACCGCGTCGGTCACCAACGGCGAGGCCAGCAGGGCCAGCGGGTCCGACGCGAACTTGCCCTCGACGTGGAAGCGAGCCCCCGCCGCGAATCGTCACCGGCGCGGTCAGGACGCCCGGGAGGTAGACCGTGCAGGCCACCAGGCCACCGAAGACGCCCGTGCCCACGACCCGCCGGCCGGCCGGCCGGTCCCGATGCACGCGCGCGTCCACCAGGCTCACCGCGAGCACGAGGCCCAGCATGATCGTGCCGTAGACGTACCCGACGGTCACCAACAGGTAGACGAGGACCAGCAGGGCCGCCGGGTTGGCGGCGCCGAACATCGTTCGCCGCAGAGCCCACCACACCCACGGCACGAGCGCCCAGATCATCAGGCCGGCGGTCCACGACGCCAGGTCGAGGTACTGCGTCATGCCGCCGAACACCGCCGCGACGGCCGCCACGAAGGCCAGTGGCGCCGCGGCGCCGTACGAGCGGGACAGCGCGTAGGTGCCGAGAACGCCGACACAGGCGAGGGCCACCTTCACGGCGGTGGCGAAGACGAGCACGTTCTGCGCCGTCGTCGCGAGCAGCCCGATGGCCGCGAGCAGCGGGTTGAACAGCGCCCACTGCCCCTCGGCCACCGCGTTGCCGCTGGCCCACGCGTGCAGGTCGACGAGCGGCCAGCGTCCCGCGCGCAGCTGCTCACCGAGCCGGTACTCCCAGCCGAGGTACGCCGACTGGGTGTCGCCGTGGAAGAAGTAGCGCGGGTCCTGGACGAGCAGCAGCAGGGCCGCCGCGAGCACGACGAGGACGGCGGAGGCGGCCCAGAACGGGCCCGTCCCCCGTGACGCCTTCCCCCTGGCCGACCGCACACCACGGGTTCTAGCACGTCGAACCTGAAGGGAACGTGACACGAGCGTAACGAGTCGATGTCCACTGCCGAAGCGTGTGTGCGGGGTCATACAGTGCGCGCATGAGCCACGACGCCTTCTCCCGCCCGGTCGACGCCGTCGCCGAACGCTTCGTCGACGACTACGCCGCGCTCGACCCGATCGCCGCCACCTTCCTCGGTCTGCCCGGGCAGGACGACCGGCTGACCGACCTCTCCCCCGACGGCTTCGCCGCCCGGGCCCAGCTCACGCGGCAGGCGCTGGCGGAGGCGACCGCCGCCACGCCGACCGACGAGCGGGAGCAGGTCGCCAAGGACGCGTTCCTCGAGCGGCTCGGCCTCGACGTCGAGCTCGACGAGGCCCGGGTGCCCCAGTCCCAGATCTCGGTGATCGGCAGCGGGCTGCACGAGGTCCGCTCCGTCTTCGACCTGATGCCCACCGCGGGCGAGGAGGCCTGGTCGAACATCGACGCGCGGCTCGCCGCGATCCCGGCCGCGCTCGCCGGCTACCGCGAGACCGTGGTCCGGGCCGCCGACGCCGGCGACGTCGCCGCCAAGCGTCAGCTGTCCGCCGTCGCCGAGCAGGTGCGCAGCTGGACCGGGCAGGACGGCGGCGCCAACTTCTTCCTCGACCTGGTCGCGGGCAGCGACGTGGAGGGCCTACGGGGCGACCTGGAGCGGCACGCCACCGAGGCGAGCGACGCGTTCGCCGCGTTCGGCCGCTGGCTCTCCGACGACTTCGCCGCCCGGGGTCGCGACAAGGACGCCGTGGGGCGTGAGCGGTACTCCCTCGGCTCCCGCTACTTCCTCGGTGCCACCGTCGACCTCGAGGAGACCTACGCCTGGGGCTTCGAGGAGCTCAAGCGCATCGAGGACGAGATGGCGCGGGTCGCCGACAAGATCGTCCCGGGCGGAACCCTCGACGAGGCCGTGTCCGCGCTGGAGTCCGACCCCTCCCGCCGCATCGAGGGCAAGGAGGCGTTCCGCGAGTGGATGCAGGACCTGGCCACCCGCACCCTCGAGGACATGGCAGGGACCCACTTCGACATCCCCGAGCCGATCCGCCGGATCGAGTGCTGCATCGCGCCCACCACGGATGGCGGCATCTACTACACCGGCCCGAGCGAGGACTTCACCCGGCCCGGCCGCATGTGGTGGGCCGTCCCGGCGGGCGTGGAGAGCTTCGCCACCTGGCGCGAGGTCACCACGGTCTTCCACGAGGGCGTGCCGGGGCACCACCTCCAGGTCGCCCAGACCGCCTACCGCAAGGAGGTGCTCAACCGCTGGCAGCGGCTGATGTGCTGGGTCTCCGGCCACGGCGAGGGCTGGGCGCTCTACTCCGAGCGGCTCATGGACGACCTCGGCTACCTCGACGACCCGGGCGACAAGCTCGGCATGCTCGACGGGCAGGGCTTCCGGGCCGCGCGGGTCATCGTGGACATCGGCATGCACCTCGAGCTGGAGATCCCCCGCGACAACCCGTTCGGGTTCCACCCCGGCGAGACGTGGACGCCGGAGCTGGGGCTGGAGTTCATGCGCCAGCACTGCCGCATGGAGGACGCCTTCATCCAGTTCGAGGTCAACCGGTACCTCGGCTGGCCCGGCCAGGCTCCGTCGTACAAGGTGGGCGAGCGGATCTGGCTCCAGGCCCGCGAGGACGCCCGGACCCGGCTCGGCAGCGCCTTCGACCTCAAGTCGTTCCACCGCTCCGCACTCGACCTCGGCTCGATCGGGCTCGACCCGCTGCAGGCGGCGCTCGCCCGCATCTCGTGACCCGGCTGGTCCTGGCGAGCGCGTCGCCCGCGCGGCTGGCGACGCTGCGGTCCGCCGGGCTCGACCCCGAGGTCGTGGTCTCCGGGGTCGACGAGTCGCAGGTGCGCATCACCGACCCGTCGGCGCTGGCCACCGAGCTGGCCCGCCTCAAGGCCGAGGCGGTCGCCGCCCGCGTCCCCGACGCCGTGGTCGTGGGGTGCGACTCCGTGCTGGGCCTCGACGGCGCCGTGCACGGCAAGCCGGCCGACGCGACCGAGGCCGTGACGCGCTGGCGGTCGATGCGCGGCCGCTCCGGCGTGCTGCACACCGGGCACTGCGTCGTCGCCCCCGACGGCCGCCGGGTGCTCCGGGCCGCGGCCACCACGGTGCACTTCGCCGACGTCACCGACCGCGAGATCGATGCGTACGTCGCGACCGGCGAGCCGTTGCAGGTGGCCGGCGCGTTCACCGTCGACGGACTCGGCGGCGCGTTCGTCCGGGGTATCGAGGGCGACCACCACAACGTCGTCGGGGTCAGCCTGCCGCTGCTGCGCGAGATGCTCGCCGAGGTCGAGGTGGCTTGGGTGAGTCTGTGGTCCGGGCCGTGCTGACCTAGGATGCCGGTCATGCCCGAACCGCGCCGCACGTACCCACGCGTGCTGGCGGTCGTTCCCGCCTTCAACGAGCAGGAGTCGGTCGGTCGCACGATCGAGGAGCTGGTCAGCGTCAACCCCAGCGTCGACGTCCTCGTCGTCGACGACGGGTCCGGGGACCACACCGCCCAGGTGGCGCGGCAGGCCGGTGCCATCGTCTGCCAGCTGCCCTACAACCTCGGCGTCGGCGGCGCCATGCGGGCCGGCTACCGCTACGCCCTGCGCCACGACTACGACGTGGCCGTTCAGGTGGACGCGGACGGCCAGCATGATCCGACGTACCTGAAGGCGCTGGTCGACGAGCTCGACACCGCCGACATCGTCGTCGGCGCCCGGTTCGCAGGTGAGGGCGACTACCACGCCCGCGGTCCCCGGCGCTGGGCGATGCGGTTGCTGGCCGTGACCCTGACGCGGCTGGCGCACCACAAGCTCACCGACGTGACGAGCGGCTTCCGGGCCGCCAACCGACGCGCGATCCGGGTGTTCGCCGACCACTACCCCGCCGAGTATCTTGGCGACACAGTCGAGTCGCTGGTGATCGCCATCCGGTCGGGCTGCTCGGTGAGTCAGGTCCCGGTGTCGATGCGCATCCGTTCCGGTGGGCGGGCGAGCCACTCGCCCTTGCGCGCCGGCGTCTACCTGGTCCGAGCTGTCGTGGCCCTTTCACTTGCTCTGGTTCGCAAGTGGCCATCGACGCTGGAGAACCTCAGCGAGGAGGACGTGTGAGAGCCAACTACGTGCTCGGCCTGATCGGATCCCTCATCACGCTCACGCTGCTCTTCGAGCTTCTGCGGCGGCGCCGCCTTCGCGAGAAGTACGCCGTCTTCTGGGCCGTGGTCGCTCTCGCCACCCTGGTGATCGCCGTATTCCCGGCCACCTTGACCGCGGCAGCCGACTTGGTCGGGGTCGAGGTCCCTGCCAACCTGCTCTTCTTCGGTGCGAGCATGTTGCTTCTCGGCGTGAGCATCCACCAGAGCTACGAGATGGGGCGGCTGGAGGAACGCACGCGCACCTTGGCTGAGGAGGTCGGGCTGCTGCGGCTGGAGCTCCAGTCGCAGGCCGATCGGGACCGTTCATGACCCGACGCGGGTCCGCCCGCGTGACGGCCGTCGTGCTGGCCTGGGGCGCCGAGCCCTACCTCGACGCCGCCGTCCGATCGCTGCTCGAGTCCCGCGGCGTGGACCTCGACGTGGTGCTCGTCGACAACGGCTGCACCGACGGAGCAGCCGAACGGCTCAAGCAGGTCCCTGGCGTGACCCACGTCGACGCCGGGCTCGAACACCGGGTTCGCGGGAGGCTGCAACCTCGGTGCGAGACACGCGACCGGCGAGTTCCTGGCCTTCGTGAACAGCGACGCGGTGGTTCGTCCAGATGCACTCCGCTGTCTCGTCGAGGTCGCCGAGGACCCTGCCGTCGCGTTCGCGAGCGCCAGCCTGCGTCTGGCCGACCGGCCCGAGGTGATGAACTCCGCGGGCAACCCGGTGCACTACTCCGGCCTGTCCTGGGCTGGGGGGTTCGGTGAGAACGCCGACCGGCACCGTCGCCCCCGGGACATCCCGTCGGTCACTGGCGCCGCGTTCGCGGTTCGCCGGGAGGTCTTCGACTCCCTGGGCGGTTTCAACGAGCTGATGTTCGCGTACTGCGAGGACGCCGAGCTCAGCCTGCGCGCCTGGCAGCGGGGCTGGCGGTGCGTGTACGTGCCCGAGGCGGTCGTCCTGCACCACTACGAGTTCTCCCGCAACAACGAGAAGTTCTACCTGCTGGAGCGCAACCGCCTGATGCTGGTGCTGACCCTGTTCGAGTCCCGTACGCTCCTGCTCCTCGCCCCGGCGCTGCTCGGCCTCGAGCTGGCAACGCTGGCCGTAGCGGCGCGGCAGGGTTGGGCTCGTCAGAAGGTCCGCGGGTGGGTGTGGCTGCTCCGGCACCGCCATGAGGTCCGGGCCCGGCGGCGCGCCGTACAGGAGGATCGCTCGGTCGGGGACCGCTCGGTGGCACCGCTTCTCACGAGCGACTTCGCTCCGGGTGAAGGCACCGGTGTCCCGGCGCCCGGTGTCCTGCGGGCGGCCTCCCGTGCCTACTGGGCGGTGGTCCGGCGGGCGCTCTGACCTGCCTGGGCGGTCTCCGTCGAGGACGTGGCCGGGACCCGACCGTCGAGATCGGCGGCGACCATGATCCGCACCAGCTCTTCGAACGTGACGCTCGGGCGCCAGCCGAGCGAGCGGAGCCGCGACGCGTCCCCGACGAGGGCACGCGGGTCGGCCGGGCGGTAGAGGGCCGGGTCGATCGTGACGTGCGCTTCCCAGTCCTCGATCCCGACGACGGCGAACGCCGCGCGCACGAAGTCCCTCACCGAGCGGGCCTCACCGGTCGCCACGACGAAGTCGCCCGGCGTCTCGGCCCGCATGATCGTGAGCAGTCCCTCGACGTGGTCCGGTGCGTAACCCCAGTCCCGCAGCGCGTCGATGTTGCCCAGCGTGAGCCGGTCGGTGGACCCGCCGGCGATCGCGGCGACCGCCCGCGTGATCTTGCGCGCGACGAAGGTCTCCGGCCGTCGCGGTGACTCGTGGTTGTAAAGGATGGCCGCCGAGGCGAACATGCCGCGGTGCCGGTAAACCTGAACCATCCGGTGCGCGAAGTCCTTGGCTGCGCCGTACGGAGTGATCGGCATGTGCGTCGTCTTCTCAGTCTGCGGCACCGTCGCAGGATCCCCGAAGACCTCGGCGCTCGACGCCTGCAGGAAGCGAACGGAACGCCCCGTGTCCTGCCCGTGGTCCCAGGCCGCGCTGAGGAGCCGGACGGCGCCCACCCCGATCACGTCGGCGCTCTCGACCGGCGCCTCCCACGAGCGAGCCACGGACGTGGACCCGGCGAGGTTGAAGACGACGTCCGGCCGGGCCGCATCGACCGCGGCCCGCAGTGCGGTGTCGTCCTGCAGGTCCGCCTCGAGGAGGCTCAGGCCTGGCAGCTCGTCGGTCAGCGACGGCCCGATGGCGGGATCGCGGATGATCCCGAAGACGTCGTGCCCCTCGTCGAGCAGCCTCTGGGCGAGGTACCAGCCATCCTGTCCCGAGACGCCCGTCACCAGCACCCGGGCCGGCGGCGTGACCGTACAGTGGCTCATCTGTGTCCCTTCGCGAGCTCGTCCGGCTCGGGTCTCGTGCAGGGGCGAGCCCCGAGCACTCATCGCCGACGAGCCTAATGGGAGGATCGACCGGCGAAACCGCCCACCCGCGCGAGGCCGCGACCCCGAACCCGAGAGGCACCGGATGTCAGAGACCGCGAACCGACCCCATCGGATCCGTGTGGCGATGCCGATGCTCAACCTCGTCCGCGGCGGCATGGGCGGGACGGAGACCTACGCCAGGGAGCTGACGCGTGAGCTGGCCGGCCGACCCGAGATCGAGTTCCAGTCCGCCGTCACATCGTCGGCCGCCGGGTTCACGAACGGTCCCGAGCTGGTCGCCTCGTCCATCTCCGGCGGGGAGTCGAACCTGGCCAGGCTGCGGACCCAGGCACGGGCCTCCGTGAGCCGCACCCTGCGGAGCTGGGTACGGCAGGCCGACGTGGTCCACTACCCGTTCACCGCACCGGTTCCCCCGGCACCACGCCACCTCCCGGTCGTGCAGACCCTGCACGACGTGCAGCATCTCGACCTTCCACAGCTGTTCAGCAAGGCCGAGCTCGTCTACCGGCGGATCATGTACGACGCACCCGCCCGGCGTGCACAGGTCGTCATCACTGACAGCCACTTCTCCCGGGACCGGATCGTGCACCACCTCGGGATCGACCCCGAGCGCGTCCGGGTGGCACACCTCGGCGTGGACACCTCGAAGTTCACCCCCAACGAGGGAGAGCGCGAGGACTTCGTCCTCTACCCGGCGCGCGGCTGGGCCCACAAGAACCACACCACGCTCATCGAGGCGATGCACCTGGTCAGGCGCGAGGAGCCGCAGCTGCGGCTGGTGCTCACAGGTGGGGCCCTCGACCTCGAGGATCTCCCCGCGTGGGTGGACAACCGCGGTCTGGTCAGCCGCGCCGAGCTCATCGAGCTGTTCCGGCGCGCCTCCTGCCTCGCCTTCCCGAGCCGCTACGAGGGGTTCGGCCTGCCACCGCTCGAGGCGATGGCATCCGGCTGCCCCGTCGCGGCCGCCGTCCTCGGGCTCGCTGCCGGAGATCTGCGGGGACGCCGCGGTGATGTTCGACCCCAGCGATGCCGCGGGCATCGCGGCCGCCATCCTCGAGGCGCGACGCAGCCGGGCCCGGCTGACCCCGATGGGCCTCGCCCGCGCCCGACAGTTCACCTGGAGCGGGTGCGCGGACACGCACATCGAGATCTTCCACGAGGCCGAGCGCACGACCCCACGAGCGGCTCGCTAGCCGGCGGACGTCAGCGCCGGACGAGTTCGCGCGCCTCCACGCGGGACGGTCCCACGAAGATGAACGTCCGGATGGCCCAGAACCGCGCGAACGTGCCCAGCCCGAGCCCGACGACGTTCGCGGCGATGTTGTCGGCGATCGGGTCGGCGCGCCCGAGCACGTAGCGGGTGAAGGCCAGGCAGGCGAGCGGGATGATCATCGAGACCACGTTGATGACGAGGAAGGCGACCCGGCCGCCGGCGACGCCGACTGCCTCGCGGTTGCGGAACGCCCAGGAGCGGCTGCCGCGGTAGCTCACGACCATGCCGACGAGGTTGGCGAGCACGAAGGCGACCAGCGGCTGGTCGTGCATGGGGCCGGGCCCGTCGACGTACCCGTGGACGAGTCCGTTGAAGATCAGGAACGACACCAGGGTCGCCAAGCCACCGACGGTGAGGAACTTCGCCCCCTCGGAGAGGAAGCGCTGCCAGCGGTGACCCACGGCTACGTAGCGTAGGCGACGCCCGTCCTATTCCACGGGGAGGTCGGCGCGTGGCGGGGCGGTCGGCTCGGGAACCCGCTCCGACGGGTCTGTCAGGGAGTCGTAGGCGACGAAGTACGCCGGCCGGCCCTGCATCTGCAGGTACATCCGCGCGACGTACTCGCCGAGCAGCCCGAGGCACAGCAGCTGGATCGCACCCATGGTGACCACGATCACGACGGTGGACGCCCAGCCGGCGACCGGGTTGCCGACGATCCTGTTCACCACCACGTACACCGCGAAGAAGAACGCGACGACGGCCCCGCCGACGCCCAACGCGGTCGCCACCCGCAGCGGGGCGGTCGAGAACCCGGTGAACGAGTCGAGCGAGAGCGAGAGCATCTTCGCGAGCGAGTACTTCGTCCGGCCGGCGGACCGGGCTGCCCGGACGTAGGTCACCTGCCCGGAGGGGAACCCCAGGGCCGGTACGACGAGCCGCAGCACCCGGTTGCGCTCGGGCAGCTGGTTCACCGCGTCGACGGTGGCCCGTGACATCAGCCGGAAGTCGCCGGCGTGGCTCGCGGCGTCCGTGCCCGACGCCCGCCTGACCAGGCTGTAGAACAGGTGCGCGCTGCCGCGCTTGAACACGGTGTCGCTGGACCGGTCCGAGCGGACGCCGTACACGACGTCCAGACGCTGGTCCCGGGCCGCGGTGAGCATCGCCCCTATGGCCTCCGGCGGGTCCTGCAGGTCCGCGTCGATCGTCACGACGTACGCCCCGCGGGCACGCACCAGCCCGGCGGACAGGGCCGCCTGGTGACCGGCGTTGGTCCGCAGCCGGACCACGCGCAGCTGCGGCCACTGCCGGCGCTCCCGCTCCAGCAGGGCGGGCGTCAGGTCCTGCGAGCCGTCGTCGACCGCCAGGACCTCGTAGCTGCAGCCGAGGCGGTCCAGGACGGTGCGCAGCCGGGGCACGAGAAGGGGAAGGGCCTCCTCCTCGTCGAACATCGGCACGACCACCGAGAGCTCCGGGCGCATGACGGTTATCGTAGGCCGCTCGCCTGCCGGACCTGCCCAGCCGGCGCGGAAGGGAGCGTGTGGTCCCCGTGGAGCTCGTCCTCGGCAAGGCCCTGAACCGCCTGGCGGGCGTCTTCCTCGTCGGCGTCGCTCTCGTCGCCCTGGTCGCGCCGCGGGAACCGAACCTGACGTACTCGCGATGGTGGGTGTCGGCGTTCTTCCTTCTCGTGCTCCTCGGCGCCGTGCTGGCACGCGGCGTGCGCAGGCGAAGGTCGCCGGCCTGGAGCGACCAGCGGCTCCGACTGGTGTCGCTGCTGGTCACCGCCGTCGGGGCGGTGGCGTGCACCCTGCTCGCCTGGGCCCTGCGGTACGACGCCGGCTGGGACGCCCGCGTGGTCGCCGAGATGTCGCACCGCCTCGTCGGCGGACACGACCTGACCGCCTACCAGTACGGCTACCTGTCCCGGTACCCGAACAACCTGCCGCTCCTGGTGGTGGACAACCTCTGCGGCGGTCTCGGCCGCGTCCTCCATCTCGCCCCCGGGACCGTCTCGGTGCTGCTCAACGGACTCGGCCTCGCGGTGACGCTGCAGGCGACGTACTGGCTCGTCGCGATGCTGCGCGGTCCGGCCCGCGGGGTCGCCGCCCAGGTGCTGGTGCTCGCGCTGGTCGGCCTCTCCCCGTGGATGTCGGTGGCCTACACGGACCTGGTCTCGATGCCGCTCGTCACGCTGGCCACCGCGCTCGTGGTGGCCGTCCCCCGCGCGCGGTCCCGCGGCCTGAGCACGGCGTACGCGCTGCTCGCCGCGGGGTGTCTGCTCCTCGCCTACGTGGTGAAGACGACCCCGGTCGTCAGCGTGGTGGCCGTCGTCCTGGTCGTGCTGCTGGCGTGGCGCTCGACCTCGAGCGCGACGCGTCGCACGGTCGCGGTCGGTCTCCTCGCCGGTCTCGTGCTCTTCGCCGGCGGCACCGTCGTCGCGAAGCAGGTCCTGCCCGTGGCGGCGGGCGTCTCCGCGGAGCGCATCGACCGGTCCCGGACACCTCCGACGGTCTGGTGGGTCTACATGGCCACCACCCAGCACCCGGTCGACGGCCGGATGCGCTACGGCGGCTACGACACCGACATCGTGCGTGCCACCCGGCAGCTGGACCGCGATGCCTCCGCGCGGTACGCCCGGACCGGTCTGGAGCGGCGCCTCGCGGACCTCGGCCCGACCGGGTACGCCACGTTCCTCGCGAACAAGGCCGCGTGGAACTGGGGTGACGGGATGTTCTGGGCGTGGGGCGAGGGGGACGACGCCGACGAACCGGCGCTGGTCCATGGGCCGTTGACCGACGCCGTCCGGACCTGGAACCACCCGGCCGGCGACGGGTACGCGTGGCGGGCGGCGCTGGCCGAGGCGGTCTGGCTCGTGCTCCTGCTCTCGACGGGCCTGCGGCTGCTGCGGGCCCCGTGGCGGCGGGACACGGGGCTGCTGGTGCTGTCCGTGCTGGGGATCGCCGCGTTCACCCTGGTGTTCCAGGGACGGTCCCGCTACCTGTTGACGTACGTGCCGCTGGTGGTGGCCCTCTGGGCCGTCCTCAGACCGGTCGGGTGGCGGCCAGGACGACGGAGGACCCGAACGGCAGGTCACGCCGAGCCAGCCACCGCTGGTCGAGCCGGCTGAGGCGCGCGAGCGTCCGGTCGACGATCGCGGGCGTGTCCGGGATGGTGACGACGTCCTCGGGGCCGGTCGGGCCGGCGACGAGCTTGGTCCTGGCCCGACGCAGCAGGCGCTCGACCGCGAAGAACGGGAACACCGCGGCGAACGCGTAGGTCGCGCGGTCCACCCGGAGCCCGGTGCGCTCCACGGCCGCGACCAGCCGGGGGCGGGTGTAGCGCCGATGGTGCCCGTTGACGGTGTCGTGGTCGCTCCAGGCCCAGTTGTAGGCAGGCACGCTCACGAGCAGCCGGCCGCCCGGACGGAGCACCCGGGCCAGCTCGTCGAGGATCGCGTGCTCCGGCTCCACGTGCTCGATGACGTCGAAGGCGGTGACGACGTCGAACGTGTCGTCCGGGAAGGGCAGCGCGGTCGCGGACGCGCAGACGCCGCCCGGGCCCAGGCCGCGCACGTCGACGTCGACCGCGGTGTGCTGCCCGCCACGCAGCCAGCCCACGCTGGGGCCGTCCGCGCTGCCCACGTCGAGGGTCCGGCCCGAGGTCTCGGCGTACGACGCCAGGACCGTGCGGAGCAGCTCCGCCCGGGTGGCGTACCACCAGTGCTCCGGGCGGTGGATCGACGGCGAGCCGCCGTGATGGGTCACGGGCATGGCCGGGACCCTATCCGTCCGCTGTGAACCGCCATCACTCCACGGGTCTCACTCCACGGGCAGCCCGCGCCCGCGCGCGATGAGCATCCGCTGGACCTCGGAGGTGCCCTCGCCGATCTCCAGGACCTTGGCGTCCCGGTAGAACCGGGTGACCGGGTACTCCTCCATGAAGCCGTAGCCACCGAAGACCTGCGTGGCGATCCGGGTCGCGGTGACGGCCGACTCGGTCGCGTAGAGCTTCGCGATCGCGGCGGCCTGCTTGAACTCCTTCATCGGCCGGCCGGCGTCCTTCATGGCGGCCGCCTTGTAGGTCAGCATCCGCGAGGCCTCGAGCATCACCTCGAGGTCGGCGACCTGGAAGGCCACGCCCTGCTTCGAGCCGATGGGTACGCCGAAGGTGGTGCGCTCGCCGGCGTACTGGACCGACATGTCGAGGCAGGCCTGGATGCAGCCGACCGCGAGGGCGGCGATCGCGACCCTGCCGTCGTCGAGGGTGGCGAGGAACTGCGCGAAGCCGCGGCCGCGCTCGCCGAGCAGGTTGGCCTCGGGGACGCGGGCGTCCTGGAAGGTCAGCGGGTGCGTGTCGGAGGCGTGCCAGCCGAGCTTGTCGTAGGCCGGCTCGGCGGTGAAGCCCGGCGTGCCGGACGGCACGATGATCGTGCTGACCTCGGCCTTGCCGTTGTCGCGGGTGCCGGTGCGGGCGGTGACGGTCACCAGCGAGGTGATGTCGGAGCCGGAGTTGGTGATGAACTGCTTCGAGCCGTTCACGACCCACTCGCCGTCGACGAGCTCGGCCTTGGTCTTGGTGGCGCCCGCGTCGGAGCCGGCGCCGGGCTCGGTGAGGCCGAAGCCGGCGAGGGTGCGGCCGGCGACCAGGTCGGGCAGCCACTGCTCCTTCTGCTCGTCGGTGCCGAACGTCAGGATCGGGTTGATGCCGAGACCGACCGCGGCCTCGAGGGTGATGCCCATCGACTGGTCGACGCGGCCGACCTCCTCGATGGCCACGCACAGCGACGTGAAGTCGCCGTCCTCGCCCATCCCGCCGAACTCCTCGGGCGCGGTGAGCCCCATCAGCCCGAGCTCGCCCATCTTCTGCACCACGTCGGTCGGGAAGTGGTGGTCCTTGTCCCACTGCGCGGCGTGCGGGGCGATCTCGCCGAGGGCGAACTCGCGCACGCTCTTGCGGAACGTCTCGTGCTCGGGGGACAGCTCGAAGGGGGACACCGGATCTCCTCTGCAGGTCTTACGCTTACGTCAACGTAAGGAGCGTAGATCGCTTCCGTAACGGAAGGGCAAGCCGATGAACCCATCCCGGACCACCTGGTCCATCACCGAGATGGCCGACGAGTTCGGGGTCACGCTCCGCACCATCCGGCACTACGAGGACGTCGGCCTGATCACCCCCGAGAGGCGCGGCACGTCTCGCCTGTTCCACACCCGCGACCGGATCCGGCTCCAGCTGATCCTGCGCGGCAAGCGGCTCGGCTTCTCGCTGCCGGAGATCCGCACGATCGTGAACATGTACGACGAGCAGCCGGGCGAGGCGGGTCAGCTCCAGTACCTCCTCGACCAGATCGACGTACGACGCAGCGAGCTCGAGCAGCTGCGCCGGGACATCGACGAGACCATGACCGAGCTGGCGCACGTCGAGCAGCGCTGCCGGGAGGACCTGGAGGCCCTGGAAACCGGTTGAGCCCGGCCGCGGCGACCGCCACGCTGGGCGGGTGAGCGACCTCGTGATCACCACCTACGCCGAGCGGCCCGCGTACGTCGACCGTGCGTTCGACATGCCGGACTCCTGGCCGGAGTTCATGCGCTACGACGACGTCGCCTACGCCTACTTCGGCGGGGTGATCGCGGCGTTCCCGCACCTCAACGTGCTCGCCACGCTGGACGGTGTCCAGGTCGCCCGCGGGATGGCCGCGCCGTTCGCGCTGCACGGGGGGAAGCGCACGGGCGAGCTCCCGGTCGGCGGGTGGGACCGGGTGCTGACCTGGGCGATGCATGACCGCGAGCGGGGCGTCGAGCCGGACACGGTCACCGCGCTGGAGATCGCGATCGACCCGGCGCACCTCGGCACCGGCCTGTCGCACCGGATGCTCGCGGCGATGCGCGACGCCGCGGCCGCGGCCGGGTTCGCCGAGCTGGTGGCGCCGGTCCGGCCCAACGAGAAGCACCGCGAGCCGCACGTGCCGATGGCGGAGTACGTCACCCGCACCCGCGAGGACGGCCTCCCGGTCGACGCCTGGCTGCGCACGCACGTCCGGGCGGGGGCCACGATCGACTCGGTCGCCACCCGCTCGATGGTGATGGCCGGCACGCTGGACGAGTGGCGGGAGCGGACCGGTCTGCCGTTCGACGAGCCCGGCGAGGTCGTCGTGCCCGGCGCGCTGACGACGGTGCTCTGCCGGCCCGACCTCGACCACGCCGTGTACGTCGAGCCCAACGTCTGGGTGCGGCACCGGCTCCGCTGAGCGCCTTTGGTTGAATCCGGGCATGCGCTACGCCATGACCGGTGCCACCGGGTTCGTCGGGGGCGCGCTCGCCCGCCTGCTGCGCGACGAGGGCCACGAGGTGCGGGCACTCGTCCGGGACCCCGCCCGGGCGAGCGACCTGGCCGCACTCGGCGTCGAGCTGGTCCCCGGAGACCTCGACGACGCGACCGCCCTGGACGCCCTGTGCGCCGGCGTGGACGGGCTCTTCCACGTCGCCGGCTGGTACAAGCTCGGCCAGCGCGACCCGTCGGTCGGCGACCGCGTCAACGTCGACGGCACCCGCAACGTGCTGGCCGCGGCGGAGCGGGCGGGCGTCCCGAAGGTCGTCTACACGAGCACCCTTGCGGTCAACTCCGACACGCACGGCCAGGTGCGCGACGAGACCTACCGGCACGCCGGACCGTTCACGAGCCACTACGACCTCACCAAGGCGAGGGCGCACGAGATCGCCGAGCAGTTCGCGTCCGAGGGACTGCCGGTCGTCATCGTGCAGCCGGGGTTGGTCTACGGCCCCGGCGACACGGCGCAGACCGGCGCGTTCATCGAGCAGGTCGTGCGCGGCAAGCGACCGCAGGTGCCCGCGGGCGGCGAGGTCTGCTGGGCGCACGTCGACGACATCGCGTCGGGGCACCTGCTCGCGATGCGCACCGGCGTGACCGGCGAGTCCTACATGCTGGCCGGCCCGCGGGCCACCTTCGCCGAGGGCCTGCGCCGGATCGCCGCCATCGCCGGCACGAAGGGCCCGATGGTGCTGCCGACCGGCGTCGTACGGGCCGCCGCGGCCGTCATGGCAGTGCTCGGACGCGTCGTACCCCTGCCGCCGGACTTCGCCGCCGAGACGATGCGCGCCGGCACGGCGACGTACCTCGGCACGCCCGCCAAGGCCGAGCGGGACCTCGGCTGGCGCGCGCGGGACCTCGACACCGGCCTGCGCGAGACGGTGGCAGCGCTGCGCGGCTGAGCCTCAGCGTTTCAGCTTCTTCGCGGCCTTCTCCGCCTGGCGCTTGGCCTTCTTCTTGGCCTTCTTGCGCGCCTTGCGGCTGAGCTTCTTGCCCTTCTTCCTGCCCTCGTCCACCGGGTGCGACATCGCGCGCGGCAGCATCAGCGCCACCGCCCTGGTGAACATCCGCCGCGAGAGCATCAACAGCGGGATGCCCACCGGCAGCAGGATCACCGTCACGCACAGCAGCACCGCGACCAGCCCGAGCAGCGACGCCCCGATCCAGAGCAGCGCACCACCGAGTCCTCGAACGAACCTCATCTCACTCCACCTCCCTCTCCTTCGCCTGTACCCCGATCGGCCCGCCCGGACGCGGTGACCGCCCCGGGAGGCGAGGTCCTAGACTCCCGCGGGACGGGTCAGCAGCACCAGCCGCAGCAGCGAGGAGTCCACCGTGGCCGAGGTCAAGCCGCTCCAGAAGGTCCTGATCGCCAACCGCGGCGAGATCGCGGTCCGGGTGATCCGGGCCTGCAAGGACGCCGGCATCGGCAGTGTCGCGGTGTACGCCGACCCCGACCGGGACGCGCTGTTCGTGCGGCTGGCCGACGAGGCGCACAGCCTCGGCGGTGCCACTCCGGCGGACTCCTACCTCGACATCGAGAAGATCGTCGCCGTCGCGCAGAAGACCGGCGCCGACTCCGTGCACCCCGGCTACGGCTTCCTCGCCGAGAACCGCGACTTCGCCCAGGCCGTGCTCGACGCCGGCCTGGTGTGGATCGGCCCGCCGCCGGCCGCGATCGAGAACCTCGGCGACAAGGTGAAGGCCCGGCACATCGCCGAGAAGGTCGGCGCTCCCCTGGTGGCCGGCACCAAGGACCCGGTGTCGGACGCCGACGAGGTCGTCGCCTTCGCCAAGGAGAACGGCCTGCCGATCGCGATCAAGGCGGCCTTCGGCGGTGGCGGCCGCGGGCTCAAGGTGGCCCGCAAGGAGGAGGAGGTCGCGGAGCTCTACGAGTCGGCGGTCCGCGAGGCGGTCAGCGCCTTCGGCCGCGGCGAGTGCTTCGTGGAGAAGTACCTCGACAAGCCGCGCCACGTCGAGACCCAGTGCCTCGCCGACCAGCACGGCAACGTCGTCGTGGTGTCGACCCGCGACTGCTCGCTGCAGCGCCGGCACCAGAAGCTCGTCGAGGAGGCGCCCGCGCCGTTCCTGTCCGACGAGCAGATGAAGACCCTCTACGACTCCTCCAAGGCGATCCTGCGGGAGGCCGACTACGTCGGCGCGGGCACCTGCGAGTTCCTGGTCGGCCAGGACGGCACGATCTCGTTCCTCGAGGTGAACACCCGCCTCCAGGTCGAGCATCCCGTGTCCGAGGAGGTCACCGGCCTCGACCTGGTCCGGGAGATGTTCCGCATCGCCGCCGGCGAGGAGCTCGGCTACGACGACCCCAAGGTCGAGGGCCACTCGATCGAGTACCGCATCAACGCCGAGGACCCGGGCTCGAACTTCATGCCCGCACCGGGCACGCTCACCCGCTGGCACGCCCCCGCCGGACCGGGTGTCCGCGCTCGACGGCGGCTACGACCAGGGCGAGACCGTGCCGGGCTCGTTCGACTCGCTCGTCGCGAAGCTCATCGTCACCGGCCGCGACCGCACCCAGGCGCTGGAGCGGTCCCGCCGTGCGCTCGACGAGTTCGTCGTCGACGGCATGCCGACGGTGATCCCGTTCCACCAGACGGTCGTGAACGACCCGGCGTACATCGGCGACGGGGAGTCCTTCGGCGTCTACACGTCGTGGATCGAGACCGAGTTCGACAACCAGATCCCGCCGTACGCGCGGTGGCGCCGACGCCGTCGAGGCCGAGGAGCGGCAGGCCGTCACGGTCGAGGTCGGCGGACGCCGCATCGAGGTCGTGCTGCCCGCCGGCTTCGCGGCCGGCGCCGCCGCCGGTGCCGGGGCGCAGAAGAAGCCGAAGCGCGAGAGGAAGAAGTCCGGCGCCGCGGCGTCCGGCGACTCGGTCACCTCGCCGATGCAGGGCACCATCGTCAAGGTCGCCGTCGAGGAGGGCCAGGAGGTCGCCGAGGGCGACGTGATCGTGGTCCTCGAGGCGATGAAGATGGAGCAGCCGCTGAAGGCCCACAAGGCCGGCACCGTCACCAGCCTGTCCGCGTCGGTGGGCGACACCGTCACCAGCGGCGCAGTCGTCTGCGAGCTCAAGGACTGATGAACGGTCGGGGAACACTCCCCGACCTCGCCGCCTGTGGGTCGTCGCGGCCCTCCTGAGCCGTCCACCATGTCCGGGTGAGCGCTCCGATCACCTTCCTGATGTACGACGTGTCCGGTCGCGGCGGCGTCGCGCGCTCGGTCGTGAACCTCGCGAACCGGCTCGCCGACCACCGCGACGTGCGCGTCGTCAGCCTGCACCGCCGGTCCGCCCGGTCGACGTACGAGCTGGACCCGCGGGTGTCCCTGGAGGTGCTGGTCGACGAGGCCGCGCTGTCGCCGCTGGACCGGATGTGGCGGCGCCGGCCCACGGCGCTGCGGCCGGTCCCGGCCGAGAAGCACATGACCCGGCTCACCGACCGGGTGCTGCGCCGTCGGCTCACGTCCCTCGAGCCGGGCGTGCTCATCTCGACGCGCCCGTCGCTGCACCTCGCCGCGGTGCGGTGGGCGGCGCCCGGCGTACGGCTCGTCGGCCAGGACCACAAGAACTTCTCGACCCGCTTCTCCGGCCCGCGGCAGCCCGACGTGCTCCGCGAGGCCGTCCCGCGGCTGGACGCCTACGTCGTGCTCACCCACGCCGACGCCGAGGACTACCGGCACGAGCTGCCCGGGCTGACGACCCGGGTCGAGGTGATCCGCAACGCCCTCCCCTGGGCCCCGGCCGAGACGCCGGCCCCGCTGGCCTCGAAGGTGGTGGTCGCCGCCGGGCGGCTGGCCAGGGAGAAGGGGTTCGAGCGGATGCTCGAGGCGTTCGCACCCGTCGCCCGCGACCACCCGGACTGGCAGCTGCACATCTACGGCGAGGGCACCCAGCGGGGCGTGCTGACCGACAAGGTGCGGCGGCTCGGGCTCGACGACCAGGTCCGGCTGCCGGGGTACGCCGACGACTTCCGGGGCGTGCTGGCCGGCGCCGCGGCGTACGCGATGACCTCGCGCGCCGAGGGCTTCCCGATGGTGCTCATCGAGGCGCTCAGCGTCGGGCTCCCGCTGGTCGCGATGGACTGCCCGCGCGGCCCCGGCGAGATCGTGCGTGACGGCAAGAACGGCTTCCTGGTCGACGACTGCGACATCGCCGGCTTCGGGGACGCGCTCCGCGCCCTCGTCGAGGACGACGAGCTCCGTCGCGACTACGGCCGACAGGCCCTGGAGGACTCCCACCGCTACACCGCGGACGCGGTGCTGGCCGACTGGCTGACGCTCCTCGACGACCTCTGATCTGCACGCGGCCGCCACCCGGGAGTCATGTCGCGTTCACCGCGGACCAGGACCGTCGAGGCATGAGCCAGCGCGTGTACCTCCACGTCGGCGTCCCCAAGAGCGGCACGACGTTCCTGCAAGCCTCGCTCGACGAGAACAAGATGGCGCTCAAGGAGGCCGGGGTGCTCTACCCCTCCGGCCACGAGCGGATGTTCCTGGCCGCCGTCGACGTGCGCGGCGCCCACAAGGGCTGGGGTCGCACCCGGGCCGAGGTCGACGGCACCTGGGACACCCTGTGCCGCAAGGCCCGCAAGCACGACGGCGTCACCGTGATCAGCCACGAGCTGCTCGGCGCCGCCTCCCTGCACCAGGTCACCGAGGCCCTGACGATGCTGCGCGGCCTCGAGGTGCACCTCGTGGTCACCGCCCGCGACCCCGCCCGGCAGGCGGCCGCCGAGTGGCAGGAGGGCATCAAGCACGGACGCCGGCTGACGTTCGAGCAGTTCCGGCGACGGGTGCTCGACGACGCCGCGGAGACCGACTACGCGCGCCGCTACCGCGCCAACCAGGACCTGCCCGCCGTGCTCGCCCGCTGGGGCGGCACGCTGCCGGCGTCGCGCGTGCACGTCGTCACCTGCCCGCCGCCGAACGCCGACCCGCAGGTGCTGTGGGAGCGGTTCTGCGGCGTCGTCGGCGTCGATCCCACGCGGTTCCCGGCCGCCGGCCCCGGCAGCGCCAACACCTCGCTCGGCACCACCGAGATCGACCTGCTGCGCCGCGTGAACGTCGCGCTCGCGAAGCGGCTCGTGCAGCCGGACTACGGCCGCGTCGTCAAGCAGCTCTACGCCCAGGACATCCTGGCCGGGCGCCGGTCCGCCCGGCCCGTCGTACCCGGGGAGATGTACGACGACCTGGCCGTCGTCGGCGAGCGGTGGGCCAAGGAGATCGACAAGGCCGGGTACGTCGTCCACGGTGACCTGGCCTCGCTGGTCCCCGTCGCACCCGCCGAGCCGGGGCCGCACCCGGACGACGTCGACCCGCGTGACGGCCTGGAGTCCGCCGTCGCAGCCACCGCCGAGCTGCTCGTCGAGATGCAGCGCCGCGGCGCCGACGTCGAGCGTCTCGAGGCCGAGAACGCCAGGCTCCGCAAGAAGCGCAAGCGCCTCAAGCGCCGCCTGAAGGCCGCCGAGGACGACTGACCCCCTCCGGGTAGTCCGTGACGTTCTGCACCCTCCGGGGTGTGGAAACCAGCCGCAACGTCACGGACTACCCGGCCGGGCGGCACCGGACGCGGACTGAGACCGGACCCGTCGGGCGACGTGGCCCCGCTAGCCTGCCCTGCATGTTCACCAAGGTGCTGGTCGCCAACCGGGGCGAGATCGCGGTCCGCGCGTTCCGGGCCGCCTACGAGCTCGGCGCGCAGACGGTCGCGGTCTTCCCGCACGAGGACCGGGGCTCCGAGCACCGGCTGAAGGCGGACGAGGCCTACGAGATCGGTGAGCGCGGGCACCCGGTGCGGGCCTACCTCGACCCGGACGTGATCGTGCAGGCCGCGGTGAGCGCCGGGGCCGACGCGGTGTACCCCGGCTACGGCTTCCTCTCCGAGAACCCCAAGCTGGCCGAGGCCTGCGCGAACGCCGGCATCACCTTCATCGGCCCGACCGCCGAGGTGCTCACCCTCACCGGCAACAAGGCGCGCGCCATCGCCGCGGCCAAGGCGGCCGGCGTCCCGACCCTGGCGTCGGTCGACCCGTCCACCGACGTCGACGAGCTCGTCGCGTCGGCGAGCGACCTGCCCTACCCGCTGTTCGTGAAGGCGGTGGCCGGCGGCGGCGGCCGCGGCATGCGCAGGGTCGACGAGCCCGGCGCTCTGCGCGAGGCGATCGAGACCTGCATGCGCGAGGCCGAGGGCGCCTTCGGCGACCCGACCGTGTTCGTCGAGCAGGCCGTCGTCGACCCGCGGCACATCGAGGTGCAGATCCTGGCCGACGGCTCCGGCAACGTCATCCACCTCTACGAGCGGGACTGCTCGGTGCAGCGTCGGCACCAGAAGGTCGTCGAGATCGCGCCGGCGCCGAACCTCGACCCGGAGCTCCGGGACCGGATGTGCGCCGACGCGGTCCGCTTCGCGAAGGAGATCGGCTACCGCAACGCCGGCACCGTGGAGTTCCTGCTCGACCCGCAGGGCAACTACGTCTTCATCGAGATGAACCCGCGCATCCAGGTCGAGCACACCGTGACCGAGGAGGTCACCGACGTCGACCTGGTGCAGGCCCAGATGCGCATCGCCTCCGGCGAGGACCTCGACGACCTCGGGCTCGCGCAGGAACGCGTGACGCTGCGCGGCGCGGCGCTCCAGTGCCGGATCACCACCGAGGACCCGGCGAACGGGTTCCGCCCCGACACCGGCGTCATCACGACCTACCGGTCGCCCGGTGGTGCGGGCGTGCGGCTCGACGGCGGGACGACGTACACGGGGGCGGAGGTGAGCGCCCACTTCGACTCGATGCTGGCCAAGCTGACCTGTCGCGGCCGGGACTTCGCCTCCGCGGTCGACCGGGCCCGGCGGGCCCTCGCGGAGTTCCGGATCCGCGGCGTGTCCACCAACATCCCGTTCCTGCAGGCCGTGCTCGACGATGCGGACTTCCGCGCCGGCCGCGTCACCACCGCGTTCATCGAGGAGCACCCGCAGCTGCTGACCGCGCGGTCGTCGGCCGACCGCGGCACC
Organism: uncultured Actinomycetota bacterium; assembly: GCA_963827435.1. Classification (GTDB taxonomy): domain Bacteria; phylum Actinomycetota; class Actinomycetes; order Propionibacteriales; family Nocardioidaceae; genus Nocardioides_B. The sequence continues at coordinate 194,792 of CAWHAU010000013.1, read as the reverse complement.
AAGCTGCTGACCTACCTCGCCGACGTGACCGTGAACCGGCCGTACGGCGAGGCGCCGGTCTCCGTCGACCCGGTGACCAAGCTGCCCCGCGTCGACCTGTCCGTGCCGGCACCGGACGGCACCCGGCAGGCGCTGCTGTCGCTGGGGCCGGAGGGCTTCGCCCGGGCGCTGCGCGAGCAGAAGCCGGTCGCCGTCACCGACACGACGTTCCGCGACGCGCACCAGTCGCTGCTGGCCACCCGGGTCCGCACCCGCGACCTCACCGCGGTGGCCGGGCACGTCGCCCGCACGACGCCGCAGCTGTGGAGCCTCGAGGCATGGGGCGGGGCGACGTACGACGTGGCGCTGCGGTTCCTGTCCGAGGACCCGTGGGAGCGGCTGGCCAAGCTGCGCCAGGCGGTGCCGAACATCTGCCTGCAGATGCTGCTGCGCGGCCGCAACACGGTCGGCTACACGCCGTACCCCACCGCGGTCACCGAGGCCTTCGTGCAGGAGGCCGCGGCGACCGGCATCGACGTGTTCCGGGTGTTCGACGCGCTCAACGACGTCGAGCAGATGCGGCCCGCGATCGAGGCGGTGCGCGCCACCGGGACCACGGTCGCGGAGGTCGCGCTCTGCTACACCGGCGACCTGTCGGACCCGGGCGAGAAGCTGTACACCCTCGACTACTACCTGCGCCTCGCCGAGCGGATCGTCGACGCCGGCGCGCACGTGCTCGCGATCAAGGACATGGCCGGGCTGCTGCGCGCGCCCGCGGCCCGGACCCTGGTCCGCGCGCTGCGCGAGCGGTTCGACCTGCCCGTGCACCTGCACACCCACGACACCCCGGGCGGCCAGCTCGCGACGCTCCTCGCCGCCATCGACGCGGGGGTCGACGCCGTCGACGCCGCGTGCGCGTCGATGTCCGGCACCACCTCGCAGCCCGCGCTGTCGGCGCTCGTCGCGACCACCGACCACTCGGCGCGGGCGACCGGGCTGGACCTGAAGGCGGTCTGCGACCTCGAGCCCTACTGGGAGGCGACCCGCCGGGTCTACGCGCCGTTCGAGTCCGGCCTGCCGTCGCCGACCGGGCGCGTGTACACCCACGAGATCCCCGGCGGCCAGCTCTCGAACCTCCGCCAGCAGGCCATCTCCCTCGGCCTCGGCGAGAAGTTCGAGCAGATCGAGGACATGTACGCCGCGGCGAACGACATCCTCGGCAACATCGTGAAGGTCACGCCGTCCTCGAAGGTCGTCGGCGACCTCGCCCTGCACCTCGTCGCGGTCGGCGCCGACCCCGCCGAGTTCGAGGCCGAGCCGGGCAAGTTCGACGTACCCGACTCGGTCATCGGCTTCCTGTCCGGCGAGCTCGGCGACCCGCCCGGCGGCTGGCCGGAGCCGTTCCGCACCAAGGCGCTCGAGGGCCGCACGGTCAAGCCCGCGCAGGCCGACCTCGACGAGGAGCAGCGCGAGGGCCTGCGCCAGGACCGGCGCGGGACGCTGAACCGGCTGCTGTTCCCGGGCCCGACCAAGGAGTTCGCGGAGTCGCGGCAGAAGTACGGCGACGTGTCGGTGCTGCCGACCGCGCAGTACCTCTACGGCCTCACCACCGGCGACGAGCACCAGGTCGAGCTCGAGGAGGGCAAGCGGCTGATCTTCGGCCTGCAGGCGGTCAGCGGCGCCGACGAGCGCGGCATCCGCACCGTCATGTGCACGATCAACGGCCAGCTGCGCCCGGTGAACGTCCGCGACCGCTCGGTCTCCGCCGACGCGCCCACCCAGGAGCGGGCCGACACCTCGAAGCCCGGCCACGTGGCCGCGCCGTTCGACGGCGTGGTCTCGGTGGTCGTCTCCGAGGGCGACCACGTCGAGGCCGGCGCGACCGTCGCCACCATCGAGGCGATGAAGATGGAGGCCTCCATCACCGCCCCCGTCGGCGGCACCGTCGAACGCCTCGCCTTCACCGGCACCCAGCAGGTCGAGGGCGGCGACCTCGTCGTCGTCCTCTCCTGACCCCCTCCCGTCGACCCGGGACAAAGTCACCGCCGAGCCGGGGCAAAGTCACCGTCGAGCCGGGGCAAAGTCACCGCCGAGCCGGGGCACATGCCGGCCAGGCCCGACGGGAACATCTCCCGGGTCGGAAGGAACTAGGGCCCGGCTCGACGGGATTTTGACCCGGGTCAGCGGGAGACGACGGTGAACCAGGAGGAGCGGAGACCGAAGCGCGCGCGGAAGGCGTCGCCGGAGACGGTGACGTCGTTCTTGGTGCCGTCGAGGACCAGCGTCCAGACCCGGCCCTTCCAGTCGCCGTTGCCGTCGCGGCGGGTGACGTCGATGCCCTTGAGGGTGCCGACGCCCGGGTACGCACGTTCGATCCTGGTGGCGCCGAGCTCGGTCGACCAGGCGTGCACCGGGTTGCCGTCGTAGTCGTCGTACGGGTCGGCCTTGGCGGTGAGGTACGGCACGCTCCCGGCCGACGTCCAGCCGCCGCTGCTGGACGAGAACTGCGTGAACGCGGGCTTCCCGTCGAAGGTGAGGATCTGGCTCGCGGTCGCGGTGACGGCGTCGTTGCTGCGCGGGTCCTCGGCGCCCGCTCCGCCGTACACCTGGCAGTACGACGTGTCGCAGATCTGGTAGTAGCGGGACGGGAACTGGTCGCGCGACCAGGTGGCGTACGTGCGCGCGGCAACCGCCTGCGCCTTGACGGCCTCGGGCTGCCAGGACGCCGGCATCTCCCGCGGGATCACGCCGCGCACGTAGTCGTCCATCGACAGGACGTTGACGGTGTCACGGGCCTTGCCGCCCCTGACCGGAGAGGCCGAGCGCAGCGAGCCGCGGTAGCTCCGCGCTCCGGCGGGCGTGAACAGGGTCATCGGCGTGGGCGCTCCGAACTGCCCGTCGCCGACCAGGGCCGCGCGCCCGTCCGGCTTCCACCGGTGCCACGATCCCGTCAGGTAGTCGACGACGCTCCTGTTGCCGGCGCCGACCGTGATCCGCCAACGCTTGACGCCCTTCGGCGTGGGCAGGGTGTATGTCTTCGCCGCACCGATGTCGGTCAGCCGCAGACCCGGTACGGCGGCCACGACGACGTCGGACGTGGTGTCCGCACTGATCAGCACCCGCACCTTGCCGGTCACCTGCGACCACGTCGTGCTCGGGTAGTAGAAGTCGATGATCTGCTTGTAGGTCAGCCCCTGCTTGGCCGCACCTTGTGCGCCGTACTGCGACATCCCGTGCCCGTGCCCGAAGCCGTGGCCTCTGAGCACGACGGTCCGGGCGACGGCGTACGACTGGTTCACGTCGACCGCCGCGGCCGGCAACGAGACCGCGACGACGAGCCCGGCGGTGACGCCGGACGCGAGCGCGCGCCAGCCTGGGGTCATCGGTGTCCCTCCCAAGACGAAGCCGTGACAAAGGTGCAGGAGAGCCTGCTGTGACAGCAGACTATGCCCGTGATGGATGAGTCCTGAAAGGGATGCGCAGAACTACATCGGTGTAGTTCGAATCCCTTGCGCACAAGGGGATTCGGTGCGCACGGGTAGCCTCGTCGTCATGGAGCTCCTGGTGCTGCTCGTCGTGATCGGCGCGGTCGTCCTCGTGTCGCAGGCGGTGTCGCGCCGCAACCGTGAGCGGGCGCTCGAGCAGCGCCGCGCCGCCGACCTCGACGCCGTCCGCAAGGTGACCGACGAGGACGTGACGCGCTTCGGCGAGGAGCTCCAGCGGCTCGACAGCGAGATGCTGACCACCGAGCTCGACGAGGCCACCCGCCAGGACTACCAGCGGGCACTCGACTCCTACGAGGCCGCCAAGGAGTCCCTTGCCCGGGTGACCGAGCCCGACCAGATCCGGCACGTGACCGAAGCGCTCGAGGACGGCCGGTACGCCGTGGCCTCCGTGAAGGCGCGCGTGGCGGGCCAGCCGCTGCCGGTACGTCGACCCCCCTGCTTCTTCAACCCGGCGCACGGCCCGTCCACCACGGACATCGAGTGGGCACCTCCCGGCGGCCAGCCGCGTCAGGTACCCGTCTGCGCCGCGGACGCGGACCGTGTCTCCCAGGGCGCGGAGCCGGACATCCGCACCGTCCAGCAGGGTGTCGGCCGGGTCCCCTACTGGCAGGGCGGACCGGCCTACTCCCCCTGGGCCTCCGGCTACTTCGGCGGCTACGCGACCTCAGGCCTGCTGCCCGGCTTCCTGCTGGGCTCGCTGCTCGCGCCCGGCTGGGGCGGGTTCGGCGGCGACCCGTTCGACGCCTCCTACGACGAGGGGGGCGACTCCGGCGACGGTGGAGGCGACGGCGGCGACGGTGGAGGCGACGGCGGGGGCGACGCCGGAGGCGACGGCGGCGGGGGCGACGGCGGTGGCGACGGCGGTGGCTGGGACTTCGGCGGCGACGGCGGAGGCTTCGACTTCGGCGGCGGCGACTTCGGGGGCTTCTGACCCGGCTCGACCGGAACTTTGACCCGGGCTCGACCGGAACTTTGACCCGGGTCGACGCGGTGGGTCGCTAGGTCCTGAAGACGTGGAGACGGCGGGCGGCCTCGGCGACGGAGCCGCTCATGGACGGGTACACCGTGAAGGCGTGCGCGAGCTGGTCGGCGGTGAGGTTCTCGGCGACCGCGATCGCGACGGGGTGGATCAGCTCGGAGGCGCGCGGGCCGACGACGACACCGCCGACGACGATGCCGGTGCCCGGCCGGGCGAACAGCTTCACGAAACCGTCGCGGACGCCCTGCATCTTGGCGCGGGGGTTGCCCGACAGCGGCAGGGTCACGCACTCGGCCTCGATCTCGCCGGCGTCGATGGCCTTCTGGGACCAGCCGACGGTGGCGATCTCGGGGGCGGTGAACACGTTGGAGGACACGGACCGCAGGTCCAGCGGCGCCACCGCGTCGCCGAGGAAGTGCCACATGGCGATCCGGCCCTGCATCGCCGCGACCGAGGCGAGCATCAGCACGCCGGTGCAGTCGCCGGCGGCGTACACGCTGCGCGCGGTCGTGCGCGAGACCCGGTCGACGCCGACGAAGCCGCCGTCCTTGAGCGTCACGCCGGCCTCCTCGAGGCCGAGGTCGGTGGTGTTCGGCACCGAACCGAGGGCCAGCAGGCAGTGCGAGCCCTCGACGGTCCGGCCGTCGGTGAGGGTCACGGTCACCTTGTCGCCCGCGCGGGTCACCGACTGCATCCGCGACTTGGAGAGCACCGTCATGCCCCGACGGGTGAAGACCCCTTCGAGCACCTCGGCGGCGTCGGCGTCCTCGCCGGGCAGCACCCGGTCGCGGGAGGACACGAGGGTGACGTCGACACCGAGCGCGTTGTAGGCGGAGGCGAACTCGGCGCCGGTGACACCGGAGCCCACCACGATCAGCTTCGAGGGCACCTCGTCGAGGTCGTAGACCTGCTCCCAGGTCAGGATCCGCTCGCCGTCGGGCTGCGCCGAGTCCAGCGTGCGCGGGGAGGCGCCGGTGGCGACCAGGACCGCGTCGGCGTCGATCGCCTGCTCGGCGCCGCCGTCGGACGGGGTGACGACGACGCGTTCCGGCCCGTCGAGCCGGCCGCGACCCCTGACCACCTTCACGCCCTCGCGGGTGAGCCGGCGCTCGATGTCGGAGGACTGGGCCTGCGCGAGCCGCAGCACCCGGGCGTTGACCTGGGCGAGGTCGGTGACCAGCGCGCCCTCGAACCGGATGCCGAGCTCCTTGGCCTCCTCCATGTCGGCCATCAGCTCGGCGGTGGCGATCAGGGTCTTGCTGGGCACGCAGTCGGTGAGCACCGCGGAGCCGCCGATCCCGTCGGTGTCGACCACGGTGACGTCGGCGCCGAGCTGCGCGGCGACGAGCGCTGCTTCGTACCCGCCGGGACCGCCGCCGACCACCACCACACGATTCACGCCACCATCCTCGCAAACCGGGACGTGCGCAGATACCAAGGCCCTGCGTAGGTAGTCTGCCCGCGTGCCTCTGTACGCCGCCTTCGGGTCGAACATGGACCCGCGCCGCATGGGCGAGCGCTGTCCGCACTCCCCCCTGCGCAGCACCGGCTGGCTGGTGGGCTGGCGGCTGACCTTCGGCGGCGAGGAGCACGGCTGGGACGGCGCCCTGGCCACCATCGTGGAGGACCCGCTCGAGCAGGTGTTCGTCGCGATCTACGACGTCACCGCCGAGGACGAGCAGCATCTCGACGTGCTCGAGAGCGCGGACACCGGGCTCTACCGCAAGATGAAGGTGCGGGTCTCGACCCTCCTCGGCGAGCAGCTGGCCTGGGTCTACGTGCTCGACGCCTACGAGGGCGGCCTGCCCTCGGCGAGCTACCTCGGCATCCTGGCCGAGGCGGCGGAGGCGGCCGGCGCCCCCGAGGACTACGTGGCGGCCCTGCGTGCCCGCCCGTGCCGCTCCGTCGGTCTCTGACCCCCGTCGTACGACGGATAGGGTGCGCGCCATGACGAACCCGACCGCCAACGCCGAGCTGGCCGCCGAGGCCGCAGCCGTCCTCGCCGAGAAGACCGGGGTCGCGTCGCACGACGTGGCCCTCGTGATGGGCTCCGGCTGGCTGCCCGCCGTCGACGCCCTGGGCGAGGCGACCGCCGAGCTGACCACCACCGACCTGCCCGGCTTCGCACCCCCGGCGGTGCAGGGGCACGCGGGCAAGATCCGCTCGGTCCGCGCCGGGGACAAGAACCTCTTGGTGTTCCTGGGCCGCACGCACTTCTACGAGGGCCGCGGCGTCGCCGCCGTGGTGCACGGTGTCCGCACCGCCGCGGCCGCCGGCTGCCGCACGATCGTGCTCACCAACGGCTGCGGCGGCCTCGACGAGTCCTGGCAGCCCGGCACCCCGGTGCTGATCAGCGACCACATCAACCTCACCGCGACCTCGCCCATCGAGGGCGCCAACTTCGTGGACCTGACCGACCTGTACAGCAGCCGCCTGCGGGCGCTCTGCAAGGAGGTCGAGCCGGGCCTGGACGAGGGCGTCTACGTGCAGTTCCCCGGCCCGCACTACGAGACCCCGGCGGAGATCCGGATGGTCCGTGCGATCGGCGGCGACCTGGTCGGCATGTCGACCGTGCTGGAGGCGATCGCCGCCCGCGAGGCGGGCATGGAGGTGCTCGGCATCTCGCTGGTCACCAACCTGGCCGCCGGCATCACCGGTGAGCCGCTCAACCATGCGGAGGTCCTCGAGGCCGGCAAGGCCGCCGCCTCCCGGATGGGCGAGCTGCTCGGCTCGATCGTGCCGAGGGTGTGACCGGGATGCGCGTGCTCGTCACCGGCGCCGCCGGCAGCATCGGCTCGGTCGTCTGCAGCGGCCTGATGGACCGCGGGCACACCGTCGTCGGCCTCGACCTGGCTGCGGAGCCGGAGGGGTTCCCCGGCGAGTGGGCCACGGCCGACTGCGCGGACCCCGACGCGGTGGAGGCGGTCTTCGTCGCCGCGTCCCGGGCCGGCGGGCTCGACGCCGTCGTGCACCTCGCCGGGATGCCGACGGAGGGCTCGCTGCCCGACGAGATCACCTCGCACGTGGTCACGACCGCCGCCCTGCTGGACTCGATGGTGACGCACGGCGTGACCCGGATCGTCTACGCGAGCAGCAACCACGCCGTGGGTCGCACCCCGCGGTCCGACCTGCTGACGGTCGACGTACGCCCGCGGCCGGACACGTTCTACGGCGTCGCGAAGGTGGCGGCCGAGGCCCTGCTGAGCCTGTACGTCGACCGCTACGGCATCGACGCGGTGTCGACCCGGATCGGGAGCTTCCTGCCGCAGCCGGAGACCGTGCGCGGCCTGTCGACGTGGCTGTCGCACGACGACGGCGTCCGGATGTTCGACGCGGCACTGACGGCACCGGACCCCGGCTTCGCGGTGCTCTACGGCGTGTCCGCGAACACGCGCGGCTGGTGGGACCTCGAGCCGGGCCGGGCGCTCGGCTACGACCCGCAGGACGACGCCGAGGACTTCGCCGGCCAGATCCCGGCCGACGCCCCGAAGGACGCGGCCGAGGGGGCGCACGTCGGCGGCCCCTTCGCCACCGACGCGTTCAACCGGCCAGCCCTCGACGGGCCCCTCGCATCATCCAGCGGTGGTTGAGCACCAGCACCGGCCGGGCTACCCGGGCCGCGTGCTGCAGGACCCGGCCAGGCGTGGTCACCTGCTGCGCGAACTCCAGGCGTGACCCCGCGCCCGTCCCGGTGATGTCCCAACGGCACACGCCCACCAGGTCCCCGTCCAGCGCGGCCTCGAGGGTCCCCGCGGCCCGGTCGCGCACGTTGGGTGAGAGCGCGAAGTGCAGCGTGTACGGCAGCAGCGACCGGGCCGCCACCAGCGCCGTGTCCTCGTCGAGCTTCGCCACCGACCGGACCTGCGGCCACCAGGAGGGGTAGGCGGCGATGTCCTCGAGCAGGTCGTAGGCGTGACCCGGCGCCAGGTCGACGTACAACGTGCTGCGGAAGCGGAACGTCGGTGCGGACCGGGGCATGCGGCCATCCTGCCCGGCCGCACAGGGGCGTTGATCAGCTCCTTGCCGTCGCGAGCGTCGTCAGACGAGGTGCCGCGGATGGCGGCGCGCAGCAGGCAACCGGACTTGATCAACGTGCCCTAGGGTTCCCGGCATGAGCGAGCTGACCGACCGCGCCCTGGCCTGGGCGGCCGAGGACCCCGACGAGCAGACCCGCGGCGAGCTGGTGGCCCTGGTCAAGGCGGCGGAGACCGACGAGGACGCCGCCGCCGACCTCGCCGACCGCTTCGACGGCCGGCTGGAGTTCGGCACCGCGGGCCTCCGCGGAGCGCTCGGCGCCGGTCCCAACCGGATGAACCGGGTCGTCGTCATCCGCGCGGCGGCCGGCCTCGCGGCGTACCTCCTCGACCACGGGCACGCCGGCGGCACCGTCGTCGTCGGCTACGACGCGCGGCACGGCTCCGACGTGTTCGCCGAGGACACCGCGGCCGTCATGGTCGGCGCCGGACTGCAGGCCGTGCTGCTCCCCCGGCCGCTGCCGACCCCGGTGCTGGCCTACGCGATCCGCAAGCTCGGCTGCGTCGCCGGCGTGATGGTCACCGCCTCGCACAACCCGCCGCAGGACAACGGCTACAAGGTCTACCTGGGGGACGGCAGCCAGATCGTGCCGCCCGCGGACGAGGGGATCTCGGCCGCCATCGACGCCGTCGGCCCTCTCGACGGCGTACGACGGGCGGAGGGCTGGACCCGCCTCGGCGAGGACGTCGTGGAGTCCTACCTGTCCGACGTCGGCGGCCTCGTCGACCCCGACGGTCCGCGCGACCTGACCACCGTCTACACGCCGCTGCACGGCGTCGGCGGCGAGACCGTCGCGGTGGTGATGGAGCGGGCCGGCTTCCCGGCGCCGCACGTCGCGGCCGCGCAGGCCGAGCCCGACCCGGACTTCCCGACCGTGGCGTTCCCCAACCCGGAGGAGCCGGGCGCGATGGACCTCGCGATGGCGCTCGCCGCCGAGGTCGGCGCGGACGTCGTGGTCGCCAACGACCCGGACGCGGACCGTTGCGCGGTCGCCGTGCCCGACGCGCACGGCTGGCGGATGCTGCGCGGTGACGAGGTGGGCGCGCTGCTCGGCGACTACCTGCTGCGCGCCGGCACGCAGGGCGTCTACGCGAACTCCATCGTGTCGTCGACGCTGCTCGGCAAGCTCGCCGCGGCACACGGGCAGCCGCACGAGGAGACGCTGACCGGCTTCAAGTGGATCGGCCGGGTCGAGGGGCTCGCGTTCGGCTACGAGGAGGCGCTCGGCTACTGCGTGGCCCCGGGGCTGGTGCGCGACAAGGACGGCGTCTCGGCGCTGCTGCTGGTCGTGGACCTCGCGGCCCGGCTCAAGGCGGAGGGCCGCACGCTCACGGACCGGCTCGACGACATCGCCCGCGAGCACGGGCTGCACGCGACCGACCAGCTGTCGGTGCGCGTCACCGACCTGTCCCTGATCGCCGACGCGATGGAGCGGCTGCGCTCGGCGCCGCCGGCCACCCTGGGCGGGCTCGCGGTCGAGCGGGTCGACGACCTGGCCGAGGGCAGCGCCGACCTGCCGCCGACGGAGGGACTGCGGTTCCGGCTCGCGGAGGACGCCCGCGTGATCGTCCGGCCCTCGGGCACCGAGCCCAAGATCAAGTGCTACCTCGAGGTGGTCGTCCCGGTGGACGCCGCCGAGGAGGACGGTGTGGACGCGGCCCGGATCTCGGCTGCCGGGCGGCTGGACGCGATCCGCGGGGACCTGGCGGCGGCGGCCGGCTTCTAGCGGCTCGCGCTAGACGAACAGGCTGACCGCGAAGGCCAGTCCGGTCACCGCCAGCGCGACGATCTCCGGGCACGGCGTACGGCCTGCGCACCTCTTCACCCTCCGTGCTGCCGCCGCTGCGCCGCAGGTCGCGCTTGGCCTGGTCGACCAGCTCCTCGATCCGGGTGACCACGAACGTGTGGTAGCTCATCGCGGTCTGGTCCGGTGCGGCCACCTCGGCCTTCTCGGAGAACTCCCGGGTGCGGCTGGCGCCGAGCAGCGAGCCGTGCCGCTCCTTCTTCGCACGCTGACGGATGTCGGAGCCGAGGGACTTGCCGATGCCGATGCAGACGAAGCGCCGCTCCCCCACCCAGACGTTCAGGGTCTGCGCCATCGTCACCTCGTCGATGAGCACGTAGGGCACCCGCGCGTCGCGCAGGGAGCCCTTGAGGTGCAGGTCCCTGGTGTACGCCGTGACGCGCGGGCCGCAGCTGGGACACCCAGACCACCACGGCGCCGAACACCGCCCCGAGGCCGATCCGCAGGCCGACCACGGTGTGCACGTTGACGCAGGACGTACCCGAGAGCGAACGCGGCGACGAGCAGCCCGGCGATGCCGATGAACATGCCGGTGGTGGGCTTGAACCGCTCGAGGACGCGCTCGTCGTCAGGGTTCACGGGTGTCGCGGGCATGGGTCGATTCTGCACCGGCACAGGCGGTTCTCCCCAACCGGAGGCTCGCACCTATGCTGAACCCCGTGACTGCAACGACGAGCTCAACGGCGAGCTCGACGGCCGGTCCGGCCCTGCCTCCGCACCTCGCGGACGCCGTCGGCTCGGACGCCTCGCTCCGCCGCTTCCTCCACGGGCTACCGGGGGTGGACCAGGTCGGCGCCGAGGCCAGGGCCGCCTCTCTCGGCACCCGCTCCATCAAGACGACCGCCAAGGCCTACGCCCTCGACCTGGCCATCCGGATGGTCGACCTGACCACGCTCGAGGGTGCGGACACCCCGGGCAAGGTCCGGGCGCTGTGCTCGAAGGCGATGCGGCCGGATCCCGCCGACCCGTCCTGCCCGCCGGTCGCGGCCGTGTGCGTCTACCCCGACATGGTGCCGACGGCCCGCGAGACGCTCGGTGCGTCCGGCGTGCACATCGCCTCGGTGGCCACCGCGTTCCCCTCCGGGCGCGCGGCGATGGACATCAAGCTCGCCGACACCCGGGACGCCGTCGAGGCGGGCGCCCACGAGATCGACATGGTGATCGACCGAGGCGCGTTCCTCGCCGGCCGCTACCTCGAGGTCTTCGAGGAGATCGTCGCCGTCCGCGACGCCTGCGGCGACGCCCACCTGAAGGTGATCTTCGAGACCGGCGAGCTGCAGACCTACGACAACGTCCGCCGGGTGTCCTGGCTGGCGATGATGGCCGGCGCGCACTTCATCAAGACCTCCACCGGCAAGATCCAGCCGGCCGCGACGCTGCCGGTGACGCTGGTGATGCTCGAGGCCGTCCGCGACTACCTCGCGTCGACCGGCACAGATGGTCGGCGTGAAGCCCGCCGGCGGCATCCGCACCGCCAAGGACGCGATCAAGTACCTCGTCATGGTCAACGAGGTGGCCGGCGACGCCTGGCTCGACCCGGACTGGTTCCGCTTCGGCGCGTCCACGCTGCTCAACGACCTGCTGATGCAGCGGACGAAGATGACCACCGGCCGCTACTCCGGCCCCGACTACTTCACGTTGGACTGATCCCATGGCTTCCACAGGCTCAACCAGCCGGTTCGAGTACGCCCCCGCCCCCGAGTCGCGCTCGGTCGTCGACATCAAGTCGTCCTACGGCCTGTTCGTCAACGGCGAGTTCGTCGACCCCGCCGGCGGGCGGTCGTTCAAGACGATCAACCCCGCGACCGAGGAGGTGCTGGCCGAGGTCAGCGAGGCCTCGGCCGAGGACGTCGACGTCGCGGTCAAGGCCGCCCGGCGCGCCTACACCCGCGTCTGGTCGCGGATGCCCGGCCGCGAGCGGTCGAAGTACCTCTTCCGCATCGCCCGGATCCTGCAGGAGCGCAGCCGCGAGTTCGCGGTCCTGGAGTCGATCGACAACGGCAAGCCGATCAAGGAGAGCCGCGACGTCGACGTACCCACCGCCGCCGCGCACTTCTTCTACTACGCCGGCTGGGCCGACAAGCTCGGGTACGCCGTGCCCCAGAGTCGGCAGAGCGGGACCGACCCCCAGCCGCTCGGCGTCGCCGGCCAGGTCATCCCGTGGAACTTCCCGCTGCTGATGCTGGCCTGGAAGATCGCCCCGGCGCTGGCCTGCGGCAACACCGTCGTGCTCAAGCCGGCCGAGACCACCCCGCTGACCGCGCTGCTGTTCGCGGAGGTCTGCCAGCAGGCCGACCTGCCCCCGGGCGTGGTCAACATCATCACCGGCGCGGGCGACACCGGCCGCGCCCTGGTGGCCCACGACGACGTCGACAAGGTCGCCTTCACCGGGTCCACCGACGTCGGCCGGCAGATCGCCAAGACCGTCGCCGGCACCCGCAAGAAGGTCACCCTCGAGCTCGGCGGCAAGGCGGCGAACATCGTCTTCGACGACGCCCCGGTCGACCAGGCCGTCGAGGGCATCGTCAACGGCATCTTCTTCAACCAGGGCCACGTGTGCTGCGCGGGCTCGCGGCTGCTGGTGCAGGAGTCGGTGGCCGACGAGGTCATGGAGCGGCTCAAGCGCCGGATGTCCACGCTGCGCGTCGGCGACCCGCTGGACAAGAACACCGACGTCGGCGCGATCAACTCCGCGGAGCAGCTGGCGAAGATCAAGGAGCTCGCCGACATCGGCGAGGAGGAGTTGTCGGGGGGCGCCGGCCAGAGATGGTCGCCCGCCTGTGACCTGCCCGCGCACGGCTTCTGGTTCCCGCCGACGGTCTTCACCGGCGTCTCCCAGGCGCACCGCATCGCCCGCGAGGAGATCTTCGGCCCGGTGCTGTCGGTGCTCACCTTCCGCACCCCGGCCGAGGCCGTCGAGAAGGCCAACAACACGCCGTTCGGGCTCTCCGCCGGCGTCTGGACCGACAAGGGCTCGCGCATCCTCTGGATGGCCGACCAGCTGCGGGCCGGCGTCGTCTGGGCCAACACGTTCAACAAGTTCGACCCGACCAGCCCCTTCGGCGGCTACAAGGAGTCGGGTTACGGCCGCGAGGGCGGCCGCCACGGTCTGGAGGCCTACCTTGCCGTCTGAGTCGAAGTCGGGCAGCCGCATCGACGTGAAGAAGACCTACAAGCTGTACGTCGGAGGGGCGTTCCCCCGCTCCGAGTCCGGCCGGTCCTACGTCGTCAACGACAGCAAGGGCAAGTTCCTCGCGAACGCCGCCTACGCCTCCCGCAAGGACGCCCGTGACGCCGTGCAGGCGGCCCGCAAGGCGTTCGGCGGCTGGTCCTCGCGGACGCCGTACAACCGCGGCCAGGTGGTCTACCGGATCGCGGAGGTGCTCGAGGGCCGGCGCGTGCAGTTCGTCGACGAGGTGCAGCGCAGCGAGGGCATCAGCAAGCGGCAGGCGGAGACGGTCGTCGACGCGTCGGTGGACCGGCTGGTCTGGTACGCCGGCTGGGCCGACAAGATCGCGCAGGTCGTCGGTGGCACCAACCCGGTGGCCGCGCCGTTCTTCAACTTCTCGCTGCCCGAGCCCACCGGTGTCGTCGGCGTGGTCGCCCCGCAGGGCTCGTCCCTGCTCGGCCTGGTCAGCGTGGTCGCACCGGTGATCGTCACCGGCAACACCGTCGTGGTCGCGACGTCGGCTGAGCGGCCGTTGCCCGCGATCACGCTGTCCGAGGTGCTCGCCACCTCCGACGTCCCCGGCGGCGTGGTCAACGTGCTCACCGGCGCGCTCGGTGACACCGCCCCGACGCTGGCGTCGCACATGGACGTCAACGCCCTCGACCTCACCGGACTGGCCGGCGACGCCGACACCGCCCGCAACCTGGAGATCTCAGCGGCCGAGAACCTCAAGCGGGTGCTGCGCGCGCCCGACGAGGAGCCCGACTGGACGCTCGAGCCGGGTCTGGAGCGGATGACCGCGTTCCTGGAGACCAAGACGGTCTGGCACCCCGTCGGCATCTGAGCCGGTGTCGGCCCCGATGTCGGCTCAGGTCATCGTCGTCACCGGGCCCTCGGGGTCCGGCAAGTCGCGGCTCTGCCGGCGCCTGCACGACGGGCACGGCGTGCCGTTCGTCAACCTCGACGACTTCTACAAGGACGGCGACGACCCCACGCTCCCCCGGCTGACGCTCGCACCCGGCCAGGAGATCGTCGACTGGGACGACCCGGCCTCCTGGGACGGCGACGCCGCCTGCGAGGCCCTCGCGACGCTCTGCCACGACGGCGTCGCCGACCTGCCCGTCTACGACATCTCCCGCGACGGCCGGGTCGGCACCTCGCGTACGACGCTGGGCCGGTCGACGTACGTCGTGGCGGAGGGGCTGTTCGCGCAGGAGGTGGTGGCCGGTCTCCGGGAGGCCGGGGTCCTCGCGGACGCGGTGTGCGTGCGCAACCATCCCCTGGTGACGTTCTGGCGGCGGCTCACCCGCGACCTGCGCGAGCGCCGGAAGCCTCCGCTGGTGCTGCTGCGTCGCGGCTGGCTGCTGATGCGTGCCGAGCCCGACGTCGTGGCGCACGCGGTCTCGTGCGGCTGCGCGGCGATGACGCCCGACGAGGCCTACGCGCGGTTGTCCGCGCTGGTGACGCGGACGGCTCAGCGCAGCGAGTAGGCCGCGATCGACACGCCCGCGTAGTGCGCGGCGAAGGCCAGCACGGTCAGCGTGTGGAAGACCTCGTGGAAGCCGAACAGCTGCGGGAACGGGTTCGGCCGCCGCAGGCCGTAGACGACGCCGCCGATCGTGTACGCGAGCCCACCGGCGGCCAGCAGCACGACCACCACGTGGCCCGGGTAGCGCGCGAACTGCGGCGCGAAGAACACCGCGACCCAGCCGAGGGCGATGTAGATCGGCGTGTAGACCCAGCGCGGGGCGTCCGGGCGGAACAGCCGGAAGGCGATGCCGAGCGCGGCGCCGGCCCAGGCCACGGACAGCAGCACCACCCGGTCCGTGCCGGAGAGCATCAGCAGGCTGAACGGCGTGTAGCTCCCCGCGATCAGCAGGAAGATGCAGGCGTGGTCCATCCGGGTCAGCAGCCGCTCGGTGCGGGGTGACCAGCCGCCGCGGTGCATGGTGGCCGAGACGGTGAACAGCACCAGGGCGCAGGCCGCGAAGACCGCCGACCCGGCCCGCGGTGCCCCGGCCGGCGACAGCGCGACCAGCAGCACGCCGCCGACCAGGGCGAGCGGGGCGGCGGCGGCGTGCAGCCAGCCCCGCATCCGCGGCCGGATCTCCCGGATCTCCGCGACGACGTCCGCGACGGTGTGGTGGCCGGAGTGGCCCGAGTGGCCGGAGTGGCCGGTGCGGTGGGAAGAAGGTGCGGCGTCGGCGGTGGTCACCGCAGGATGGTTCCCCGTCCGTTGTGTCCGAATCTCCGGGGCGACGCCGGTCCAGACAGAGGCGTCAGGCGCCGACGGTCCCGTCGACCGCCTCGCGCAGGAAGTCGGCGTGGCCGTTGTGCCGGGCGTACTCCTGGATCATGTGCACCATCACCAGCCGCAGCGAGACGTCCTCGCCCCAGCGCGCCTGGTGAGCAGTCACGTCGAGCGACGCGGCCTCCCGCTCGACCCGCCGGGAGATCTCGACCTCCGCCTGCCAGGCGGTGAACGCCTCCGCCCGGGTCGACCCGGTGGCGTCGTACGCCCGCTGGAAGTCGTTCTCCTCGTCCGACCACACCATGCCGACGTCCTCGGCGTTCACGACCCGTCGGAACCACGTCCGCTCCACCTCGGCCATGTGCCGGACCAGTCCCAGCAGGGACAGCGTCGAGGGCGGGCTCGACCGCTCGCGCAGCTGCTCGTCGGAGAGCCCCTCGCACTTCATCGCCAGGGTGGCGCGGTGGTAGTCGAGGAACGCCCGCAGGGTCTCGCGCTCGTCGCCCCGCAGCGGCGGGCCGACCCGGTCGTCGGTCACGCCATGGCACCCAGCACGGCGTACGCCGGCTTGATCTGCTCGTCGATGATCGCCAGCCGCTCGTCGAACGGCAGGAACGCCGACTTCATCGCGTTGATGGTGAACCAGCGCAGGTCGTCCATGCCGTAGCCGAACGCGTCGACGAGCCTGGCCATCTCGTTGGTCATCGACGTGCCGCTCATCAGCCGGTTGTCGGTGTTGACCGTGACCCGGAACCGCAGCTTGGTGAGCAGGCCGATCGGGTGCTCCGCGATCGAGTCGGCCGCGCCGGTCTGGATGTTCGACGACGGGCACATCTCGAGCGGGATCCGCTTGTCCCGGACGTACGACGCCAGCCGGCCCAGCGACGGGGTCCCGTCGCCACCGACCTGCACGTCGTCGATGATCCGCACGCCGTGCCCGAGCCGGTCGGCGCCGCACCACTGGATGGCCTGCCAGATGGACGGCATCCCGAACGCCTCGCCGGCGTGGATCGTGAAGTGGGCGTTCTCGCGCTGGAGGTACTCGAACGCGTCGAGGTGCCGGGTGGGCGGGTAGCCCGCCTCCGCGCCGGCGATGTCGAAGCCGACGACCCCCTGGTCACGGTAGGCGACCGTCAGCTCGGCGATCTCCCGGCTGCGGGCCTGGTGCCGCATGGCCGTGAGCAGCTGACGCACCACGATCGGGCGGTCGTCAGCGCGGGCGAGCTCCTGCCCCTCGACGAACCCGTCGCGGACGGCCTCCACGACCTGCTCCAGGGACAGCCCGGCGGTCAGGTGCTGCTCGGGCGCGTAGCGGACCTCGGCGTACACCACGCCGTCCTCGGCCAGGTCGAGCACGCACTCGCGGGCCACCCGGCGCAGCTGCGCCTCGGTCTGCATGACAGCGACCGTGTGGTCGAAGGTCTCCAGGTAGCGCTCGAGCGACCCGCTGTCGGCCGACTCCTCGAACCAGCGCCGCAGCGACTCCGCGTCCTGCGCCGGCAGCGTGTGCCCGGCCTCGGCCGCGAGCTCGAGGACCGTCTGCGGCCGCAGCCCGCCGTCGAGGTGGTCGTGCAGCAGGACCTTGGGGGCCCGGGCGAGCAGCTCGCGGGAGACGGTACGTTCGGGGCTGTCAGGCATGGGCCACATCCAACCAGGCCCTCCCATACCGACGCGAAGGGCTGGGCGCGCATGCGGGTCTTCACCACGATCGACGAGCTGGGCGACGCCGTGGGCGAGGACCTCGGCACCACCGAGTGGCTCGAGGTGACCCAGGAGCGGGTGGACGCGTTCGCGGACGCGACCGACGACCACCAGTGGATCCACGTCGACGTGGAGCGGGCCAAGGCGGGGCCGTTCGGCGGCACCATCGCGCACGGCTACCTCACCCTCTCGCTGATCCCGCGCTTCAGCCCCGAGCTGTTCCGGCTCGACACCCCGGGTCCCCGGCTCAACTACGGCCTCAACAAGGTGCGGTTCCCGAACCCGGTCAAGGTCGGCGCCCGCATCCGGGCCGCCGCGCAGATCGCCGAGGTGTCCGACGTACCGGCGGGCAAGCAGATGGTCACCCGCTACACGATCGAGATCGAGGGCGAGGAGAAGCCCGCCTGTGTCGCCGAGACCGTCGTCCTGCTGCTCGGCTGAGCGCGCCCTGAGAACCGGTTCTCAGAAGTCCGGTCTACCCTGGACCAGTCCGTCAGAGGCCTCGAAGGAGAACCACATGCCCCACGGGGACCACGAGATCAGTCTCGAGGAGATCCTGGCCACCGCCGAGCTGATCGACCGCACGGTCGCCCAGCTCCTCGAGGCCCAGAACGACTCGAACGGTTCCTCCCACGACCTGATGACGGGCGCCTGGCAGACTCCCGGCGCGTCCACCACCTTCTCCAACAAGTGGACCGAGTGGAGCACCGCGATGAACAAGATGCTCCAGGTCGGCCCCGAGTTCTCCCAGTGGCTGCGCAACTACGCCCGCGACGCCCAGGGCCTCGACGAGGCCTACCGCACCTGACCCTCCCCCACGCTGACTTGGCGCATCTGGTTGCGCCGCACCCGCTGACCTGGCGCATCTGGTTGCGCCGCACCCGCTGACCCGGCGCATCTGGTTGCGCCACAGCCACTGACCTGGCGCATCCGGCGGCTGGATGTAGTCCTCCGGGTGATGGACACGACGGAGTCCGGCACCCAGGGTTGCCGCATGAGCGCGCGCTGACCCCTGCGCTGCCGGTTCGGCATCCACAGCTGGCAGCACCACCGCAACGACAAGGGGCAGGGCTACCTGACCTGCTACCGCTGCGACAAGTACCGCGACCAGATGTCCTTCGTCGACAGCACCGGCGGCATGTTCCCCGGCTGACGTCGCCCAACGCGCCACATCGGCGCCCGGACGCAACCAGACGCGCCAGGTCAGCGCCTCGGACGCCACCAGACGCGCCAGGTCAGCGCCCCGGACGCAACCAGACGCGCCGGGTCAGCGCCTCGGACGCCACCAGACGCGCCGGGTCAGCGTCAGGGGGCGACGCGGTCGAGCACCAGCGGGGTCGGGGTGTACGGCGTGCCGGGCGCGGCGACCTCGATGCCGTCCTGCAAGGCAGCCAGCGCCCGCTCGAAGCGCTCCGGCTCGTCGGTGTGCAGCCGCAGCAGCTCCTGGCCCTCGGTCACCTGGTCACCGGGCTTCGCGAGCATCTCGACCCCGGCCGCGGCCTGCACCGGGTCCTCCTTGCGGGCCCGGCCGGCGCCCAACCGCCAGGCAGCCAGCCCGACGGCCATCGCGTCCAGCCGGCTCAGCGTCCCGGTCGCCGGCGCGGCGACCACGTGGGTCTCGCGCGCGGTCGGCATCGGCGCGTCGGGGTCGCCGCCCTGGGCCGCGATCATCCGCCGCCAGGCGTCCATCGCCGAGCCGTCGGCCAGCCGGTCGGCCGGGTCGACGTCGTGCACCCCGGCGGCCTGGAGCATCTCCCGGGCCAGCGCCAGCGTGAGCTCGACGACGTCGGCGGGGCCGCCCCCGGCCAGCACGTCGACCGACTCCGCGACCTCGAGCCCGTTGCCCGCCGTGCGCCCCAGCGGGGTGCTCATGTCGGTCAGCAGCGCCACCGTCGTCACGCCGGCGTCGGTGCCGAGGGCGACCATCGTCTCGGCCAGCTCGCGGGCCTGGTCGACGTCCTTCATGAACGCGCCGGTCCCGACCTTCACGTCGAGGACCAGCGCGCCGGTGCCCTCGGCGATCTTCTTGCTCATGATCGAGGACGCGATCAGCGGGATCGCCTCGACGGTGCCGGTCACGTCGCGCAGCGCGTAGAGCTTCTTGTCCGCCGGGGCCAGCCCGGTCCCCGCCGCGCAGATGACGGCGCCGACGTCCTCGAGCTGCCGCAGCATCGCCTCGTTGGACAGGTCCGCCTGCCAGCCGGGGATCGCCTCGAGCTTGTCCAGGGTGCCGCCGGTGTGCCCGAGGCCGCGCCCCGACAGCTGGGGTACGGCGACGCCGCACGCCGCGACGAGGGGCGCCAGCGGCAGCGTGATCTTGTCGCCGACGCCACCGGTCGAGTGCTTGTCGGCCGTGGGCCGCGACAGCGACGAGAAGTCCATCCGCTCGCCGGAGGCGATCATCGCGGACGTCCACCGGGAGATCTCGCGGCGGTTCATGCCGTTGAGCAGGATCGCCATCGCCAGCGCGGACATCTGCTCGTCGGCGACCGCACCGCGGGTGTAGGCGTCCACGACCCAGTCGATCTGGGAGTCGCTCAGCTCGCCCCGGTCCCGCTTGGCCAGGATCACCTCGACGGCGTCGTGCGCCTCGCTCATCTGTCTCCCTGTTCTCGGTGGTGTTCGGTGGGTCAGACGCCCACGGTCACGGACGTGAAGCCTCGCAGCACGAAGGTGCCGCGTGACACCGGGTCCCCCACCAGGTGGAGGCCGGGCAGCTCGTGCAGCAGCAGGCCGAGCGACTCGACCAGCTCCATGCGGGCCAGCGGGGCGCCGACGCAGAAGTGCACGCCGGCCCCGAAGGCCAGGTGCGGGTTCGGGTCACGGCCGGGGTCGAACGTGTCCGGGCGGTCGAAGACGGCGGGGTCGCGGTTGGCCGCACCCAGCAGGGCGGCGACCTTCTGGCCCGTCTCGACCGTGATGTCGCCGATCGTGACCGGCTCGGTGGCGGTCCGCTCGAACAGCTGCAGCGCGGAGTCGTAGCGCAGCATCTCCTCGACGCACGTCGGCACCTGGGCGGGGGTCGGCCGGACGCCGGCCGAGAGCATCGCGACCAGCCCGTTGCCGAAGACGTTCACCGACGCCTCGTGGCCGGCGTTGAGCAGCAGCACCGCGGAGGCCACGACCTCGTCCTCCGTCAGCCTGGCGGCGCCGTCCTGGGCCGCGACCAGGTCCGACACGAGGTCACCGCGCGGCGCGCGGGCGCGCTCGCGGGCCAGCGACCGCACCACCTCCGCGAACTCCGCCGCCGCGGCGATCGCCGCGTCCTGCACCTCGGGGGTCGGCGCCACCTCGTACATCCGCACGATCGCCTGCGACCAGGTCCGCAGCTGCGGCGCGAGCTCGGCGGGGACGCCCAGCAGCTCCGCGATCACCAGGACCGGCAGCGGCTCGGCGTACTCCCCCACGACGTCGAAGCCCGTGCGGTCCACCGCCGGACAGCAGCTCGGCCGCGAGCGACCGGACCCGCGGCCGCAGCCGCTCGACGTGCCCGCGGTTGAACGCGCCGACCACCAGCCGGCGCAGCCGGGTGTGCGCCGGCGGCTCGTTCTCCATCATCTGGTTGCGGTGCAGCAGGTTGAACGGCTCGAAGCGCTCGACCGGCTCCTTGTCGCGCCAGATCCGGCCGAGCCGGCGGTCGCGCAGCACCGCGTTGGCCGAGGCGTGGTCGAAGGTGAGGTACGACGCGGACGGCTCGTGCCACGCCACGGGCGCACGGCGGCGCTCCTCGGCGAAGTACGGGTAGGGGTCGGCCACCACCTCGGCGGCCGTCAGGTCAATCCCCGTGCTGCGCACGTTCTCGGGCATGCTCGAGGTCGTGCGGGCCGAACGCGTCGGGCAGCACCTCGCTCATCGGCTTCACGCCGGAGACCGAGAGCAGCAGCATCCGCGGGCCGCCGTTCTCGAAGAGCACCTGACGGCACCGCCCGCACGGCATGATCACCTCGCCGTCGTTGTTGACGCAGACGGCGTGCGTGAGCAGACCACCGCCGGTCGCGTGCAGCGAGGAGACCATGCCGCACTCGGCGCACAGGCCGACGCCGTACGCGGCGTTCTCGACGTTGCAGCCCACGACCACCCGGCCGTCGTCGACGAGCCCGGCGGCGCCGACCCGGTAGTGCGAGTAGGGCGCGTAGCCGCGGCGCATGACCGCCGTGGCCTCCTCGACCAGCATCGGCCAGGGGCCGTCCTGCGGGATAGCGGCAGCACCCACGTCAGCCGGCCTCGCCGCGGCGGTATCTCAGCCCGTCGGCCGCAGGCATCCGCAGGCGTTGCGCGGAGAACGCGAGGACGAACAGGGTCGCGACGTACGGCGTCATCCGCGTGAAGTCGGCCGGCACCTCCTTGGTGATGAAGAACCACAGCGCGAACAGCACGGCCGCCACGACGGTGACGATGCCGGCGACCCGCGCGCCCTTGCGCAGCTGGAAGATGCCGTAGGCGAGCAGCACGATCGCGATCACGATCAGCAGCGCGTGCACTGCCCCGCCACCGGCACGCAGCTGCAGCGCGTCGGTGTAGCCGAACAGGGCTGCGCCGAGCAGCATCCCGCCCGGCCGCCAGTTGCCGAAGATCATCGCGGCCAGGCCGATGTAGCCACGCCCGTTGGTGATGCCGTTCTGGTAGAGCCCGGCGCCGACGAGCACGATGAACCCTCCGGCCAGGCCGGCCAGGGCACCGGAGACGAGCACGGCGTAGATCTTGTAGCGGTAGACGTTCACACCCAGCGTCTCGGCGGCGCCCGGGCTCTCGCCGCAGGAGCGCAGCCGCAGGCCGAACGACGTGCGCCAGAGGATGAAGTACGTCGCGACGACCAGCAGGACCGACACCAGGGTGAGCAGCGACAGCTCGCGGGTCAACGCCCCGACCACCGACGCGAGGTCGGAGACCAGGAACCAGTGCTTGTCCTCGACACCCTCGGCCCAGTCGGAGACGCCGGGCAGGTTGATCGCCCCGGGGCCGTCGACGGGCGGGGACTGGGTCGGGCCACCGCCCTGGAGCCCGGAGAACCACAGGTCGGCCAGGAACGCGGCCACCCCGACGGCCATGATGTTGATGGCGACGCCCGACACGATGTGGTCGACGCCGAAGATGACGGTGGCCAGCGCGTGCAGCGCGCCACCGATCGCACCGAACACCATCGCGGCGATGACCGCCTGCCAGGGACCGTAGAACGTGCCGAAGTAGCCGGCACCGATCGTGCCCAGGATCATCATGCCCTCGAGGCCGATGTTGACCACGCCGGCCCGCTCCGACCAGAGGCCGGCGAGACCGGCCAGCGCGATCGGGATGAACGCCGTGATCGCCTCGCGCAGGGTGCCGGCCGAGTCGACCTCGTTGCTCCCGGTGATGACCCGCGCGAACGAGATCAGCGCGAACGCGGCCAGCAGCCAGGCCCACACGGGGATGCGCCGGGCGCGGCGGCCCTCGGGGGCCGGCGCGAGGTCCGGGGTGAAGACGTCGTTCGCGATCGTCATGCCGCAACCTCCTGCTTGGCGCCGGACGGGGCGAGCTGCTCGGCGACCGACCGCTGCTCGGCGGCCAGCCGGTAGCGACGGACGATCTCGTAGGCCACGACGACGCTCAGCACGAGCACGCCCTGGGTGATCGAGACGATGTCGTTGGAGACGCCGGCGTTGATCTCCAGCAGGCTGCTCTGCTCCACCAGGAAGGCGAACAGCAGCGAGCCGAAGGCGATGCCGACCGGGTTGTTGCGGCCGAGCAGCGCGACCGCGATGCCGGCGAAGCCCAGGCCGGACTGGAACGTCGTGCCGTAGGAGTGGGTGTCGCCGAACAGCAGCGGCAGGCCCACGAGCGCGGCGATGCCGCCGGAGATGATCATCGCGGTCACCACCATCCGGCGTACGTCGATCCCGCTGGCCACCGCGGCGGTCGCCGACGCTCCGGTCGCACGGAGCTCGAAGCCGAAGCGCGACCGGCCCAGCAGCACGGCGTAGCCGACGCCGGCGACGACGGCGACGAGAGCCATCCCGAGGACCTCGTTGGGGGCGCCGGGGATCAGCGGGATGCCGGGCACCCAGGAGTCCTTGGGCAGCGCCTTGGTCTGGATGCTGTTGCCGACGATGCCGCCCCACTTGCGCAGCAGGTAGGCGGTCAGGGACACGGCGATGGCGTTGAGCATGATCGTCGAGATCACCTCGGACACGCCACGAGTGACCTTGAGGACCCCCGCGATCGCGGCCCAGACAGCACCGGCGGCGATGGCGAGCAGGACCGCGACCAGCACGTTCAGCGGGCCGGGCAGCCAGCCCTGGCCGGCGAACGCGGCGGCCGTGAAGACCGCGACGCGGTACTGCCCCTCGACGCCGATGTTGAACAGGTTCATCCGGAACCCGATGGCGGCGGCGAGTGCGGAGAGGTACAGCACCGACGAGTTGTTGATGATGTTGACGATGTTCCGCGGCGCGGGCACCGCGAAGATCGTGGTCATGAACCCGGACACCGAGTTGCCGGACACCACCAGGATCACCACCGTGATCAGCATCGCGATGACGATCGCGAGCACCGGGGCCGCCAGGCCCACGACGATGCGCTTGAGCATCAGTCCTCCTTCACGGCGCTGTCGGCGCCGGTCATCGCGGAGCCGAGCTCCTCGGGCGTGACGCTCTGCGGGTCGAAGTCACCGACGAACCGTCCGCGCAGGATCACCTTGATCGCGTCCGACAGGCCGATCAGCTCGTCCAGGTCGGCGGAGATCAGCAGCACCGCGAGCCCCTGGCGGCGCGCGTCGCGGATGTGGTCCCAGATGGCCGCCTGGGCGCCGACGTCGACGCCGCGGGTCGGGTGCGACGCGACGAGGAGCACCGGGTCCCCGCTCATCTCCCGGCCGACGATGAACTTCTGCTGGTTGCCGCCGGACAGCGCGTGGGCGGTGGTCTCGATGGACGGGGTCCGCACGTCGTAGGCCTCGACGATCCGCTCGGCGTCCTTGCGGGCGCCGGCGCGGTCGATCCAGGCGCCCTTCACCGACGGCTGACGCGTCTGGTGGCCGAGGATGCGGTTCTCCCACAGCGGCGAGTCGAGCAGCAGGCCGTGGCGGTGCCGGTCCTCGGGGATGTAGCCGATCTGCTCGCGGCGCCTCTTGGTGGACCACGCGGAGATGTCCGCGTCGGCGAGCTCGACGTGCCCCTCCGTGGGCTGCCGCATGCCCATCACGACCTCGGTGAGCTCGGTCTGGCCGTTGCCCTCGACCCCGGCGATGCCGAGCACCTCGCCGCGGTGGATCCGCAGGGAGACGTCGTCGAGCAGCCGCCGGCCGGCGGCGTCCTGGAGCGTGACGTGGCTCAGCTCGAGCATCTCCTCGTCGGTGACCGTCGACTCCTCCGTGTTCGGGGACGGCAGCTCGGAGCCGACCATCAGCTCCGCGAGCTTGCGGGAGGTCACGTCGGCGGGGCGTACGGCGGCCACGGTGGTGCCGCGGCGGACGACGGTGATGTCGTCGGCGACGGCGAGCACCTCGTCGAGCTTGTGCGAGATGAAGATGAGGGTGTGACCCTCCTTCTTGAGCTCCCGGAGGTTCACGAAGAGCGCGTCCACCTCCTGCGGCACCAGCACGGCCGTGGGCTCGTCGAGGATGATCACCTTGGCGCCGCGGTAGAGGACCTTGAGGATCTCCACCCGCTGGCGCTCACCGACCCCGAGCCCCTCGACGAGCTCGTCGGGGTCGAGCCCGAAGCCGTAGGTCGTGGAGATCTCCTCGACCTTGGCGCGGGCCTTGTCGCCGATCCCGTGGAGCTTCTCCGCGCCGAGCACGACGTTCTCGAGCACGGACAGGTTGTCGGCGAGCATGAAGTGCTGGAAGACCATGCCGATGCCGAGCTTGATGGCGTCGGCGGGCGAGTGCATCGTGGCCGGTGCGCCGTTGATCTCGATGGTGCCGTCGTCGGGCTTCTGCACGCCGTACAGGATCTTCATGAGCGTCGACTTGCCGGCGCCGTTCTCCCCCACGATCGCGTGCACCGTGCCCGCCCGGACGTCGATGTCGATGTCGTGGTTGGCGATGACGCCCGGGAAGCGCTTCCCGATGCCTCGTAGCCGGACGGCGAGCTGCTCGGTGCCGGCCGAGGCGGCCGTGCTGGTCTCTGTCGTGGTGATGTCACACGCTCCCGGAAGATGATTGGCGCCGGACGCGCCACGGGCTCGGACGGAACGCTACCGCGTCCCCGTCCGAGCCCGTGGCCCAGTGCCTCAGGGTCGAGCCGGCCCGATCAGAGGGTGTTGGGAACCTTGATCTCGCCGGAGACGATCTTCTCCTTGTAGGAGTCGATCTTGTCCTTGATGTCGTCGACCTGGCCGCCGCTGGTGGCGTAGCCGACACCGTCGCGCTTGAGGTCGTAGACGTCGAAGCCGGACTTGGTGCTGCCGTCCTTGTAGGCCTTGGCGAAGTCGAACACCGCGACGTCGACGCGCTTGAGCGCCGAGGTGAGGATGTGCGGCTGCTGGTCCTTGGGCGCGGACAGGTACTGGTCGGAGTCGACGCCGATGGCGAGCTTGTCGTCCGCGGCAGCGGCCTCGAAGACACCGTTGCCGGACAGGCCGGAGGCGTGGAAGACGATGTCCGCACCGTTGTCGTAGAGCGCCGTCGCGGCGGTCTTGCCGCCCGGCGGGTTCGCGAAGGCCTTCTGGTCGGCCTGGTCGGAGAGCCACTTCATCTCGACGGTGGCCTTCGGGTTGGCCTCCTTGACGCCCGCCTGGAAGCCGGCGGCGAACGGGTCGATGATCGGGCCCTTGACGCCGCCCACGAAGCCGACCTTGTTGGTCTTGGTCTTCAGGCCGGCGGCGATGCCGACGAGGTAGGAGCCCTGCTCGGGCGAGAAGGCGAGGTTGGTGACGTTTTCACCCTCGGCCGCACCGTCGACGATGGCGAACTTCAGGTCGGGGTACTCCTTGGCGACCTTGGTCACCATCGGGGTGTAGACGAAGCCGACCGCGACGATCGGGTCGTAGCCCGCGTCCGCGAGGGTGCGCAGGCGCTCCTCCTTGGCGGAGTCCGGCTCGTCCGGAGCCGCCTCGGACTCCTTGCACGTGGCGTCCAGCTCCTCGCTGGCCTTCTTGGTGCCGGCTGCGGCCAGGTCGTTGAACGACTTGTCGCCCCGCCCGCCGATGTCGTAGGCGAGACCGATCTTCGGGCCCTTGCCGCCGGAGGCGCAGAGCGCGCCCTTGTCTCCGCCGCCGCTGGCCGTGTTGGTCTCGGTGTTCTTCTTGGCACAACCGGTCACCGCGAGCGCCATAACAGCGGTGACGGCTGCAATCTTGGTCAGCCGACGCAAGATGCCTCCTTGTTTTGTGCGCCACCTGTCCAGGCGCAAACCAGGGCACACCCTAAGCCCGGGACGGAGGCCCCCGTGGCTGGTCGCGGCGACGCGCCCGAAGTTGTTATCAGTTCGGTAGCAACAGGAGGTTTGACGGCCGATCCGGCGTGATCACGACCGCTCGGCAGGTGCTCCGAGAAGCGTGGCTCAGGCGTCGAGGGTGGTGAGCACGGCGGCCGCCAGCACCTTCGCGCCGACCCCGATCGCGCGCTCGTCGATGTGCAGGTCACCCTGGTGCAGGTCGTAGGTGCGCCCCCCGGGCGTGCGGGTGCCGAGGCGACCCATCGCGCCGGGGACGTCCTCGAGGTACCACGCGAAGTCCTCGCCGCCGAGGCTCTGCGGGGTGGAGACGGCGCCGTCCTCCCCCAGCACCGCCCGGACCGCTCCGCCGAGCAGCCCGGTGGCGCCCGGCTCGTTGACGACCGGCGGCACTCCCCGCACGTAGGTGACCTCCGCGCCCACGCCGTACGGCGCGAGGATCTGGTCGATCAGCTCCCGGACGAGGTCCTCGGCGTCCGCCCAGGCGACCGCGTCCAGCATCCGCAGGGTGCCGGCCACCTCTCCGGCGGCCGGGATGACGTTCTTGGCCGACCCGGCCCGGACCACGCCCCAGACCAGGCTGGCGCCGGCCCGCGGGTCGAGCCGGCGGGACAGCGCACCCGGGAGGTCGGTGACCAGCTTGCCGAGCGCGTAGGTGAGGTCCTCGGTCAGGTGCGGGCGCGAGGTGTGCCCGCCGTGGCCGGTGAGCCGGACCGTGAGCGCGTCGGCGGCGCCGGTGAGCGGGCCGACCCGGAGCCCGACCTTGCCGACGTCGATGGAGGGGTCGCAGTGCAGGCCGTAGACGTGCTGGACCCCCTCGAGGGCGCCCGCGGCGATCACCTCGAGCGCACCGCCGGGCATCACCTCCTCGGCCGGCTGGAAGAGGAGCCGGACCCGGCCCGGCAGCGGCGAGGCGGCGTGGACCGCGGCGAGCGCGACGCCGGAGCCGACCAGGGAGGCGGTGTGCACGTCATGGCCGCAGGCGTGCGCGACACCCGGCACGGTGCTGGCCCACGGCTCGCCGCCACGGTCTTCGACGGGCAGGCCGTCGAGGTCCGCGCGCAGGCCGATGAGGGGGCCGTCGGCGGCGCCCAGCTCGGCGATCAGGCCGGACTTCGGCAGCAGCTTGACCTCCAGGCCGGCCTTCTCCAGCCGCTCGGCGACGAGGGCGGTCGTCACGCTCTCCTGCCAGGCGAGCTCGGGACGTGTGTGCAGCTCGCGGCGCAGCGCCACCAGGTCGTCTTCCAGCGCGTCGACGGCGTCGACGGTCAGGCGGAGGAGGGAGGTGGGCACGACAGGCAAGGTTACCCGAGGGCGAGGTCGGTCCCCGGACGCGCCGCAGGGGCGGACCACCGTCGCCGGTGGCCCGCCCCTGCGGATGTGCGAGCCCTACTTCAGGAAGGCGTAGAGCACCGAGTGCGCCACACCGGCCACGTCGAGCGTGGCCGAGCGGTCACCCGGGGCCCCGGCCTTGGGGCTGGTGAAGGTGAGCGTCACCGTCTGGGTGGCGCCCTTGGTCGGCAGGTTCACCGTCGAGGACGACACCGTGAAGAGGCTCTTGTCCGGGCCCACGATGCTCAGGGCACCCGAGACCGGGCCGTCCGTGAGGTTGGTGAGCGTCAGCGACTTCGTCGTCGCCTGGCCACTGCCCGCGGGCACCGCGCCGAACGACGTGCTGACCGAGGAGAGCGCCACCTTGGCTTCCACCGCGGCGGGGACGTCCTCGAGCCCGGCCCCGGTGACCAGCGGGTCGGTCTCCGTGGTGCGGATGCTCTTGTAGTTGAAGAGCTTGCCCTGCTGCGCCGTGTTGGTGATCGCCGACCGGACCTGCGCGGCCGACCAGTCGAGGTGCGCGGCGCGGACCACGGCCGCCGTACCGGCGAGGTGCGGGCTGGCCATCGAGGTGCCGTTGAAGAACGCCCAGCAGCCGTCCGGGTTGGTCTTGGCGTCGCAGTGCTCCAGCGGGATCGACGAGAGCACGTTGACGCCGGGGGCGACCAGGTCGGGCTTCACGCGGTAGTCCACGTCGGTCGGGCCCTGGCTGGAGAAGTCGCCCATGATGTTGTCGTTGTCGCTGTCGTGGTAGGCCTTCTGCGCGTGCAGCGTCACCTGCTTGCCGACCAGGGCCATGACCGTCTTGGAGTCGTCCTGCGAGGCCATCACCGCGGGGACGACCTTGAGGGCCGGGTCTCCGGCCATCGCGATCGGGTCGCCCGGTCCGCTGTTCAGCACGAGCACGCCGACCGCGCCCTTGCGGGCGGCGTTGTCGACCTTGGCGGCGAAGGCGCAGGTGCCACGCGAGACCAGCACGACCTTGCCGGCGGCGGCCGTCGGGATCGAGGCGTCGGTGCAGCCGATGCCGAGTCCGGCGTTGGGCGTGGTCTCGCCGGACTGGACGGTGGCGGCGACGAGCTCGCCGGTGACGTCCTTGGTGACCGGGAAGTCCCCGTCACCGTTGGTGTAGAGCGTCTCGACACCCGTCGCGGTCACCGGCACGGCCAGGTAGTGGCCGACCGACGACGCACCGGCGGTCAGCGCCCGCTCGGCCGCACCGGGTGAGCCGATGGTGCCGTGGCCCGGACCCTCGTTGCCCGCGGAGACCGCGACGACGATGCCGGCCTGGTCGAGGTTGTCGACCGCGTGCATGAGCAGGTCCTGGACCCCCTTGCTGTCACCGCCGAGGCTCATGTTGATGACGTCCATGTCGTCGAGGGCGGCGGCGTCGAGCGCGTTGAGGATGTCCTCGCTGCGGGCGTCCTCGATGTCACCGGGGAAGACGTTGTAGCTGCCGAGCTGGGCGCCCGGGGCGACACCGCTCACCGCGTAGGGGATGGCCGCCCCGTCGATGCTGGCGGGGGTGTTCGCGTCGCAGGCGACCGTGCCGGCGACGTGGGTGCCGTGCTCGCCGACCGCCTTGGCGTCGTAGCCGAGCTTGGCGGCCTTGTTGGCGAAGACCTTGGCGATGATCACCTTGTTGTTGGTGTACGCCGGGTTGCCCTGCTGCTGCGTGGCCGGGAAGTCCGTGTCGTCGAAGCACGGGTGGTCGACGTCGACGCCGCTGTCGACGATGCCGACCTTGATGCCGGCGCCCGCGGTCTCGTCCGCCGTCGTCGGGGTCGCGGCGGCCCAGCCCTCCTTGCCCTTGACGAGGGACAGGTCGGGGTCCTCGGCGGTCGGGGCGTACGTCGCCTGGTAGCCGACCGAGGTCACCCCCGGGCCGTTGCGCAGCGTCGCGAGCGCGGTGCCGTTGAGCCGGACGGCCACGGCGTTGACCGCGACGTCGTACTCACCGGTGACCTGCACCTTGGGGGCGTTGCTCCTCAGCCACTGCTTGAACGTGTTGCGCTGCGCGACCAGCTTGGCGCGCTCGCTCTTGGCGGCGCTGCTGTTGAAGTCCACCTTCTTGCCCTTGGCCGGCGCGAGCTTGGCGTCGGTCGCGAGCGGGGCCAGGGACAGGCCGACGACGGCACTGGTGCTGTCCAGGCCGGTCGTGACGGTGGCGTCGGAGTTGGGGTTCTTCGACGAGGTGCTGGGTGCGGCGGAGGCGTTGACGCCTCCGACGACGCCCGCGATGGCGGCCGCGCCGGCGGCCAGCAGCGCGAGGCTGCGTCGACTCGTGGGGTGCACGGTTCTCCCGGGGTGTAGCCGCACCTCTGGGTCGGCGCGGAATCGCCCGAAAAATACTCCCTAGCACCCCTTGGGCGGAAGATCCGTCACGTAAAGGTGATCTTCCCGGACATCCCTCCGGCTAGAACGCGTCCGGCGGGACGTAGACGCCCCACACGTCACGCAGCGCGTTGCAGACCTCCCCGACGGTGGCCTTCGCGCGCAGCGCCTCCTTCATCGGGTAGAGCACGTTGTCGTCGCCCTGAGCGGCCGCGGTCAGTGCCGCGAGGTGCTTGTCGACCGCGGCCTGGTCGCGCTCCTGCCTGAGCCTCGCGAGCCGCTCGGCCTGCTGCTGCTCGATCTCCGGGTCGACGCGGAGCGCCTCGTAGGGGTCCTCCTCGTCCACCCGGAAGCGGTTGACCCCGACGACGACCCGCTGCTCGGTGTCGATGTCCCGGGCGATCTGGTAGGCCGCCTTCTCGATCTCGTTCTTCTGGAAGCCCGTCTCGATCGCCGCGACCGCGCCGCCGAGCTCCTCCACCTGCTCCATCAGCTTGACGGCCTCGGCCTCGACGTCGTCGGTGAGCGCCTCGATCGCGTAGGAGCCGGCGAACGGGTCCACCGTCTTGGTGACGTCGGACTCGTAGGCGATCACCTGCTGGGTGCGCAGCGCGAGCCGGGCGGCCTTCTCGCTGGGCAGCGCCAGCGCCTCGTCGTAGGAGTTGGTGTGCAGCGACTGGGTGCCGCCGAGCACCGCCGCGAGCCCCTGGATCGCCACCCGGACGAGGTTCACCTCGGGCTGCTGGGCGGTCAGCTGCACCCCGGCGGTCTGGGTGTGGAAGCGCAGCATCTGCGACTTGGGGTTCTTCGCCCCGAACTCGTCGCGCATCACCCGGGCCCAGATCCGGCGGGCCGCCCGGAACTTCGCGACCTCCTCCAGGATCGTCGTACGCGAGACGAAGAAGAAGGACAGCCGGGCCGCGAAGTCGTCCACGTCGAGGCCGGCCTTGACCGCGGCCCGGACGTACTCGATGCCGTCGGCGAGGGTGAACGCGATCTCCTGCGCGGGCGTCGCCCCCGCCTCGGCCATGTGGTAGCCGGAGATGGAGATGGTGTTCCAGCGCGGCACCTCCGCCTTGCAGTAGGCGAAGATGTCGGTGATCAGGCGCAGAGACTGCTGCGGCGGGTAGATGTAGGTGCCGCGGGCGATGTACTCCTTGAGCACGTCGTTCTGGATCGTGCCGGTGATCTTGTCGCCGGGCACGCCGTTGTCCTCGGCCACGAGCTGGTACATCAGCAGCAGCAGCGCCGCGGGCGCGTTGATCGTCATCGACGTGGACACCTCGTCGAGCGGCAGTCCGTCGAAGAGCGTGTGCATGTCCTCGATCGAGTCGATCGCGACCCCCACCTTGCCGACCTCGCCGTGCGCGATCGGCGAGTCGGAGTCGTGGCCCATCTGGGTCGGCAGGTCGAAGGCCACCGAGAGGCCGCCGGTGCCGTTGGCGACCAGCTGCTTGTAGCGCTCGTTGGACTCCTTGGCGGTGCCGAAGCCGGCGTACTGCCGCATCGTCCACGGCCGTCCGGTGTACATCGACGGGTAGACGCCCCGGGTGAAGGGGTACTCCCCCGGCCTGCCGAGCTGCGTCTCCGGGTCGAAGCCCGGACGGGACTCCGGGCCGTACAGGGACTCGAACGGGAGTCCGGACTCGGTGCGGTTCTCGTCGCCCGCGCCCGGTGCTCCGGCCGTGGGGGTCTCGCCTGCGGTCATGCCCGAACAGTACGGCGCGCCCGCCGACCGTCGCACCGTGAGACTTCCCACGCCGGCACCCACCGGGTGATCGAGCGGCCTGGCAGGATCAGCGCGTGACGGAGACGAGCGTCGAGCAGGTCGAGCGGGCCCTGGCCCGCATGGACGACGTGGAGGGCCACATCGCCTCGGTGTGCACCCGCAACGACCGGGCGCTCGACGTCGCGCGGGAGCGGGACGCCGAGTCCCGTGACGGCCGGACGCGCGGGCCCCTGCACGGCGTCCCGGTGCTCGTGAAGGACAACGTCGACACCGCGGACCTGCCCACGACCGCCGGGTCCCTGGCGCTGACCGGCATCCCCCACCCGTCCCGCGACGCGCTCCTGGTGCAGCACCTGCGCGACGCCGGGATGGTCGTGCTCGGCAAGACCAACCTCAGCGAGTGGGCCAACATCCGCGACGAGAACTCGGCGTCCGGGTGGAGTGCCTACGGCGGCCTGACCCGCAACCCCTACGCCCTGAACCGGTCCGCGGGCGGTTCGAGCTCCGGCAGCGGTGCCGCGGTGGCGGCCGGCGTCGCGTCGTACGCGATCGGCACGGAGACGGACGGCTCGATCTCCTGCCCCGCGGCGTTCAACGGCTGCGTGGGGTTCAAGCCGACCGTGGGCGTCGTACCCACCGAGGGTGTGGTGCCGGTCTCGAGCTCGCAGGACTCACCCGGTCCGCTGACGACGACCGTCCGCGAGGCCGCCGCCCTGCTCGGGGTGCTCGCCGTCGGCGGGACCGACTACGCCGCGCACGCCGTCGACGGACGCCTGGCCGGAAAGCGGATCGGTGTCCCCCGGGCGCGCTACTGGGGCTACAGCAGCCACGCCGACACGCACGCCGAGCGGGCGGTGCAGCTGCTCGCCGCCGAGGGCGCGACGATCGTGGACTCCACCGACCTCACGTCGATGGAGGACTTCGACGAGCACGACGAGCTGCTCGTGCTGCTGGCCGAGCTCCGGCACGGCCTCGAGCACTACCTCGCGACCCGACCCGGCGACGGCCCGCGCACCCTCGCCGACGTCGTCGCCTTCAACCGGGAGCACGCCGAGGTCGAGCTGCGGCACTTCGGCCAGTCGCTCTTCGAGCAGGCGCTGGAGGGCCCCGACGTCGACAGCGAGGAGTACGCCGCGGCCCGGGCCCGCTGCCTGACGCACGGCCGGGACGGCATCGACGCCGTGCTCCGGGAGCACGCGCTCGACGCGCTGGTCACCCCGTCGTACGGACCGACGGTGCCGATCGACCTGGTGAACCCCGAGGCGCACACCGGCTCCTGCACCACGCCGACCGCCGTCGCCGGCTACCCCCTGCTCACGGTGCCCACCGGTCTGGCCGCCGGCCTCCCCGTCGCCGTGTCCTTCTGGGGCACCGCCGGCAGCGAGGCGAACCTCGTCGAGATCGCGCACGGCTACGAGCAGGCCCGCAACCGCGACACCGGCCCGCTCCCGCCACCGACGTTCGAGCCGTTCGTGTAGGGCGCCCGCCCCCCGCCGCATGATTACCAGGGGATGCAGGCGATCTTGCGCTCCCCATGGCATGCATCCCGTGGGAGGGTGAAGTTCTCCATGGGCAGGGTGAACAATTTCCTGCATCCCCTGGTAAACAGGCAGCCCCGCGTCGCCGCCGCTGCGCGCCTACTGCATGAGCGTCACGGCACTGGCGAGCAGATCCGTGAGCTGCGGGGTCACCGTGAGCGGCGTGCGGGGACCGGCGTCCGGCGGGAACTCTCCCGAGACCGAGACCGCCTGACCGTCGGGCGCAATGGCGTACGCGACACCGGGGATCGAGAAGGCGTCGTCGCTGATCCCCGGGATGTCGCGGGACGGCTCCGAATGCTTCTGGTTCGGCGAGGAACGGGCCCGCCTGCTGGCTGCTGTAGACGGTGACCGCCACGGTGCGCGGGTTGCGGGTGCCGGTGGCCCAGGAGCAGACCGACGAGAGGTTCACGTAGCTCAGCGAGCGGGACACCGCCGCGGGGGCGCCGAGCACCTTGTCGACGGCCTCCTGGTCGACCTTGGCGCAGGCGCCGCGGGTCTGGTCGTCGGTCTCCGGCGGGTCCGACGGCACCGACCGGGCGACGGCGCCGACGACGGCGCGCACGTCGGCGGGTCTCGACGAGCCTGCGCCTTGGTACACCGTGCGCACCTGCGCCAGCGTCCGGCCCTTGAGGAACGACACCGTGCTCCCGCTGGACTCGTCGACCGCGACCGCCGCGTCGCCGATGCCCCGGACCGGCTTTCCCGGCAGCCGCTGCAGGTCCCTGCGGGTGGCCGGCTCGAGCCCGACGCTGAGCACGAGCGTGTAGGAGTCGAACGAGACGCCGAAACCGCACTGGTCGACCAGCCCGTCGTACCCGTCGATCGTGGTCAGCACCCGGCCGGTCGGCTCACCGACCTGACCGACGGCGCGACGGACCTGGGCCTCCGAGACCAGCGAGCAGATGTCGAGACCGCTGAGCAGCGGGTCACCGGGGCCGACGGAGTCCGAGCGGTGCGAGCCGCCGGACGTCGGGTCGTCCGCGGCGCCGGGGTCGCTCGAGCCGCCAGAGCAGCCGGCCAGGACGAGCCAGCCGGCCAGAGCGGCAACGAGACCGGGGACGGCACGGGAGCGACGCAGCACGCGGCCACGGTAGCCGCCGTCACCCGACGGGGACGGCACTCGCCCGTCGAAGAAAGCGTCGTCATCGGGCGATTTGCCAACGGCCCCATGCGGTAATCGATCTCACAACCCTCCCTGCGCGGAGCAGTCCGGGGCGCGGATAGAGTGCTGAGGTTGCCCCCTACACCCACCAGGAACATCGAGTTCGGAGGAATCGGAGTGGCCAGCTCTCCGGCAGGAACGCTTTATCGGGGCCGTGAAGGCATGTGGTCGTGGGTCCTTCACCGCATCACCGGTGTGTCGATCTTCTTCTTCCTCTTCGCGCACGTGGTGGACACCGCGATGGTCCGGGTCTCGCCGGAGACCTACAACACCGCCGTGGAGACCTACAAGAACCCGGTCGTCGGCCTCATGGAGGTCGGCCTCGTCGGCGCGGTCCTCTTCCACGCCCTCAACGGCGTGCGCATCATCCTCGTGGACTTCTGGGAGAAGGGCCCCCGCTACCAGCGCCAGCTCACGTACGGCGTGGTCGGCGTGTTCGTCGTCCTGTTCGTGCCGTTCGTGATCCGGCACCTGACCAACGTGTTCGGAGGCTGACCGCGATGGCCACCGCCCCCACCCTGGCGCCCCCGCGGTCCCCCCGTGGCCGAGCCGCCCGCGGCGGCAACTTCGAGCTGAACAGCTGGCTGTTCATGCGCGGCTCGGGCCTGCTGCTCCTGGTGCTCGTGTTCGGGCACCTGTTCGTGAACCTGATGCTCGGCGAGGGCATCCACCAGATCGACTTCGCGTTCGTCGCCGGCAAGTGGGCGAACCCGTTCTGGCAGGTCTGGGACCTGGCGATGCTCTGGCTGGCGATGCTGCACGGCTGCAACGGCCTGCGCACGATCATCAACGACTACTCGGAGCGGCTGAACACCCGCTTCGCGCTCAAGACGCTGCTCTACTTCGGCACCCTCGTGGTGATCGTCCTGGGCACGCTGGTGATCTTCACGTTCGACCCCTGCATCGACCCGAACTCCACGCTCGACGTCTGCCGGATGAAGTGAGGCCCTGACAACCATGGTTCAGCAGCACAAGTACGACGTCGTCATCGTCGGTGCCGGCGGTGCCGGCATGCGGGCGGCCCTCGAGTCCGGCCAGCGCACGCGTACGGCGGTCCTCACCAAGCTCTACCCGACCCGGTCCCACACCGGCGCCGCGCAGGGCGGCATGTGCGCCGCCCTCGCGAACGTCGAGGAGGACAACTGGGAGTGGCACACCTTCGACACCGTCAAGGGCGGTGACTACCTGGTCGACCAGGACGCCGCGGAGGTGATGGCCAAGGAGGCCATCGACGCCGTCCTCGACCTGGAGAAGATGGGCCTGCCCTTCAACCGCACCGACGAGGGCAAGATCGACCAGCGCCGGTTCGGTGGCCACACGCGCAACCACGGCGAGGCCGCCGTACGCCGCTCCTGCTTCGCCGCGGACCGCACGGGCCACATGATCCTGCAGACGCTCTACCAGCAGTGCATCAAGCACGAGGTCGAGTTCTACAACGAGTTCTACGTCCTCGACATGCTGATGACCGAGGGCCGCTGCTCCGGCGTCGTCGCCTACGAGCTGGCCACCGGCGAGATCCACGTCTTCAACGCCAAGTCGGTCATCTTCGCGACCGGGGGCTTCGGCAAGGTCTTCCGGACCACGTCCAACGCGCACACGCTGACCGGCGACGGCATGGGCATCGTGTGGCGCAAGGGCCTGCCGCTCGAGGACATGGAGTTCTTCCAGTTCCACCCGACCGGCCTGGCCGGCCTGGGCGTGCTGCTGTCGGAGGCCGCGCGCGGCGAGGGCGGCATCCTGCGCAACAGCGAGAACGAACGCTTCATGGAGCGCTACGCCCCCACGATCAAGGACCTGGCACCGCGCGACATGGTCGCCCGTGCGATGGCCAACGAGGTGCGCGAGGGACGCGGCGCCGGCCCGGACAAGGCCTACGTCTACCTCGACCTGACGCACCTGCCGAAGGAGCAGATCGACGCGAAGCTCCCGGACATCACGGAGTTCGCGCGCACCTACCTCGGCGTCGAGCCCTACACCGAGATGATCCCGGTGTTCCCCACCGCGCACTACGCGATGGGCGGCATCCCGACGAACATCAAGGGCGAGGCGCTCGCGGACAACCACACGGTCATCCCCGGCCTGTACGCCGCCGGCGAGGTCGCCTGCGTGTCGGTGCACGGCGCGAACCGGCTCGGCACCAACTCGCTGCTCGACATCAACGTGTTCGGCCGCCGCGCGGGCATCTACGCCGCCGAGTACGCCGCCGGCACCGACTACGACGAGCTCCCGGAGAACCCCGAGGGCGCGGTCATCGAGATGATCGAGTCGATGCGCGACGCGGGCGGCTCCGAGCGGGTGGCCGCCATCCGCCAGGAGCTCCAGGCGACGATGGACATCAACGCGCAGGTCTACCGCACCGAGGGGTCGCTGAAGCAGGCGCTCTCGGACCTGGAGAGCCTCAAGGCGCGCTACGTCAACGTGTCCGTGCAGGACAAGGGCAAGCGGTTCAACACCGACCTGCTCGAGGCGATCGAGCTCGGCTTCCTGCTCGACCTGGCGGAGGTGCTGGTGACCTCCGCGCTGGCCCGCAACGAGTCCCGCGGCGGGCACTTCCGCGAGGACTACGCCACCCGCGACGACGTGAACTTCATGCGCCACACGATGGCCTACCGCAACGAGGACGGCAGCATCCGGCTCGACTACAAGCCGGTCATCGAGACGCGCTACAAGCCGATGGAGCGGAAGTACTGATGGCCATGGATGTCACCGTCAAGATCCTGCGCTACAACCCGGAGGTCTCCGAGGAGTCCAGCTGGGAGAGCTACCAGGTCACCGCGGAGCCGACCGACCGCGTCCTCGACGCGCTGCACAAGGTCAAGTGGGACCTCGACGGCTCGCTGACCTTCCGCCGCTCGTGCGCGCACGGCGTGTGCGGCTCGGACGCCATGCGGATCAACGGCAAGAACCGGCTGGCCTGCAAGACGCTGCTCAAGGACGTGAACCCGTCCCAGCCGATCACCGTGGAGCCGATCAAGGGTCTGCCGGTGCTCAAGGACCTCGTCGTCGACATGGAGCCGTTCTTCGCGGCCTACCGCTCGGTGATGCCGTTCCTGGTCACCACCGGCAACGAGCCGACCCGCGAGCGCATCCAGTCGCAGGCCGACCGGGACCGCTTCGACGACACCACCAAGTGCATCCTGTGCGCCGCGTGCACGACGTCGTGCCCGGTCTACTGGAGCGACGGCCAGTACTTCGGCCCGCAGGCGATCGTCGGCGCGCACCGCTTCATCTTCGACAGCCGCGACGAGGGCGGCGACCAGCGCCTGGAGATCCTCAACGACAAGGAGGGCGTGTGGCGCTGCCGCACGACCTTCAACTGCACCGAGGCATGCCCGCGCGGCATCGAGGTCACCAAGGCGATCCAGGAAGTGAAGCGCGCGCTGATCTTCCGGCGGTAGGCCCTTCCTGGGCAGGCGCCGCGGCGGACTCGAGAGCCGCCGTTTCATGCCGATTTCGCCTCCTCGGCGCGGTCGCGGTGTGACACTTCTGCGGTGGAGGACTACGAGGTCGGCGACCAGCAGCGCGAGGCGGCGCTGGCGCATCTGCGCGACGAGCACGCCCGGGGCGCCTTCGACCAGGCCGAGCTCGACCGCCGTACGACGGAGGTGCAGCTGGCCCGCACCGTGTCCCAGCTGCTCGCCGCCACCGCCGACCCGTCGATCGACGAGCTGAGCCCGCCGTCCGTGGTCGCCCACCAGAGCCGGGTCGCGCTGTTCGCCGGCCTGCTCGTCGCGGCCGTGCTGGGACTCGTCGTGCTGGCGAAGCTGGTCTGAGCGATGCCCCACGACCTCACCTGGGGCAGCGGCCCCGACCGCGAGCCGATCGAGATCCGGCTGCTCGACGCGCTGGCCCGCGGCCTGGACTCCGTGCCCGCCCTCGCCGCTGACCTGCAGGACCCGCCGGAGCACGTGGACCGGGCCGTCGTGTGGGCGGTCGCGAACCGGCTGGCAACCCGCACGCTGCTCCCTTCGGGCGAGCACATCGCGCTCACCGAGAGCGGGATCGTGAACGTGGGCCTGCAGCGCAGGTTGTCCTCGATGCTCGGCCCCGACGGGCAGATCGACGTGGCCCAGGTCGGTGAGGAGATCGGTCGCAGCTGGCAGGCGATGCAGGCGGGTCGTGCCGCCGAGGCCGCCCGCGGCATGGCGCACGTCCTGGTCGACGACGCCGAGCGCGAGGCGACGGTCGCGGCGCTCCGGGACCGTTACACCCAGGGTGCGATCAGCCTCCCCGAGCTCGAGCGGCGCACCCAGCTGGCACTGACCGCCCAGGACCGCGGCGACCTCGACCTCGCGCTGGCCGACCTGCAGCCAGCGGCGCCCGCGATCTTCGCCGGCGGCGGGAGCGCCGCCCACGCCGTACGCCGTCATCGGGCGCGGCATGAGCCTTCAGACCGCGGACACGATCCGGAGTGTTATCGGCGTCGCCGGCCTGGCGATGTTCGGGCTGCCGATGCTCCTCATCTTCGTGGTCCTCGCGGTCAGCGTGCTGGCGGGCTGACCCGGACGGCCGGCTTCAGCCCGCGTCGACCCCGGTGGGGGTCCGGCCGTCGGTGGCCTTCCAGGCCTTGACGCCGAGCCGGCCCAGGACCCCGGCGATGACCAGGTTCACGATGATGAGCACCACGTGGGCCACCCAGTAGCCCGTCGGGCGGTCCTCGCCGCGCGCGTGGGCGGCGGCGAGGTTCTTGGCGAAGGTCGCGTAGCTGAAGACGTTCCAGGCGGCGACGGCGAGGAGCAGGACGGCGTGCTGGCGTCGGAACTTCACTCCCCCATCCTCCCCGACGCGGCCAAGCGTCTGATCGCGGGGCGGCCTCAGGACGCCCCGCCGCGGAAGCCGCGGACGGCCACGGCTCCGACCAGCGCGAGCACGCCGGCGCCGGCGACCGTCCGCCACGAGCGCACGCCGCGGTCGGCCCGTTCGGCGCGGTGGCCCGCCGCCGGCCGGCGCGCTGGTACGTCGGACCGGGCGACCGTCGCGGGTGCGGCAGCAGCGTCCTCGGCCCGGGCCGTCTCGGTCCCGCCGGACGGCTGCTCGGGGTGCTCGGCGTGCTCGGTGGCCAGGGCGGCTCCCGGGGCGCGCCGGGCCTCGGCGGTGCGCTGCTCCAGGGCGGAGTCGGAGGTGTAGGCCCAGGCGACGGAGTACATCACCAGCCGGGAGAAGTAGTTGATCCAGATCAGCAGGATCAGGGCGACACCGAAGGCCTGGAAGGCGGGGTTCCCCTTGGTCTGGGCGAGCAGCAGGTTGGCGCCGAGCTTCAGCACCTCGAAGCCGACGGCACCCAGCAGGGCCCCGCGCACCAGTGCGCCGCGCGGGACGTGCGACTCGATGATGAGGAGCTTGAACATCGCGAGCAGCAGCACGGTGGACGCCGCGATCGCCAGGACGTGACCGAGGACCGTGAGCAGGAGGTTCGGGACCAGCGCGGTCTCGTCGATGCCGAGCCAGCCCAGGATCAGACCGGAGAAGCCCGTCACGGCACTCGAGAGGGTGACCGAGACCATCAGGACCAGGCCGATCAGGCCGAGGGTGCCGAGGTCGCGCAGCTTGCCGAGGAGGAAGTTGGTCTGCTCCTGCCGGGGCACCACGAACATCACCTCGAGCGCCTGCCGGAGGCCGGACAACCAGCCCAGCCCGGCGTACAGCAGCACCAGCAGGCCGATCAGCCCGACCCGGCCGGAGTAGTCCTCGATCGTCTTGAGCGAGATCTGACCCGGGTCGTTGCCGACCACTCCCGGAAGCAGCTCGTTGAGCTCGGCGACCATCTGCGGCTTGATGTCGGGGTAGAGCTGGGCGACCAGCCCGATCACGAAGAAGCCGAGCGCCAGGATCGGGAAGAACGACAGGAACCCGAAGTAGGTGATGGCACCGGCCTGGGCGTTGCCGTTGACCGCGCCGTAGTGCTGCACCATGCGCAGGATGTGGTCGAGCCAGGGGAACTTCTCACGCAGCCGCGCGAGCGTCGCCGCGGCACGTTCCTTCAGGGAAGCCATGCATGTGCTTTACCCATCCGCGGCGGCGGTCAACACGAAGTGCCGGGTCGGCGCCCAGCCGTCCTGCTTGTCGTGGACGTAGAGCGAGAACCGGTCGACGCTGAACGAGCACTCGAACGACGCCAGGTCGTCGAAGGCCCGGTCGAGCTGCCCGTCGGGCAGGTGGTGCGCGACGGTGACGTGCGGGTGGTACGGGAACGCCAGGTCGACCTCGAGCGGACCGCGGCGGACCGAGAAGGCCAGCTGCTCGCAGCCGGAGATGCCCTCGGCCACCATCACGAACACGACCGGGGAGACCGGGCGGAAGGTCCCGGTGCCGCGCAGCCGGATCCGGAACGCCGTGTTCGACGCGGACGCCTCGGCGAGGTGCTGCTCGATGGCGGGGACGGCCGACTCCTCCACCTCGGTGGGCGGCATCAGGGTGATGTGCGTCGGTATGCCCTGGGCTGTCTCGTCGCCCAGGGCGACGCGGTAGCTCTGGAGCTGCTCGCCCCAGGGCTCCGGGACGGCGATGGCCACTCCGATCGTCGTCGTCACGGTGCGACCCTAGGCCATGGCCCGAGCGGACGCGCGCAGCGGTCGTGGCATGCGCGCGCGCCGAGCGCGACACGCCGCCGGCGAGGCACGCGAGGGGCATGGCTCAGCGGCCAGGCACGACGAAGCCGACGCGGTCGTAGACGTCGGCCAGGGTGCGCTCGGCCACCGCGCCGGCCTTCTCGGCGCCGGTGCGCAGGATCGCGTCGAGCTGGGCGCGGTCGTCGAGCAGCTCCAGCGTCCGGTCGCGGAACGGCGTCACGAACTCGACCACGACGTCCGCGAGGTCCTTCTTGAAGTCGCCGTAGCCCCGTCCGTCGTACGTCTTCTCGAGGTCGGGGATGCTGGTGCCGGTCAGGGCCGAGTAGATCGTGAGCAGGTTGGAGATGCCCGGCTTCTCCGCCTCGTCGAATCGCACCTCGGTGCCCGAGTCGGTGACCGCGGAGCGGATCTTCTTGGCCGAGACCTTGGGGTCGTCGAGCATCTCGACGATGCCGCCGGGGCTCGACGCGGACTTCGACATCTTCGCGGTCGGGTCCTGGAGGTCGGTGATCTTCGCGGTCTCCTTGAGGATGTACGGCTCGGGGAGGCGGAAGGTCTTCTTGAAGCGGTGGTTGAACCGCTGGGCGAGGTCGCGGGTCAGCTCGAGGTGCTGGCGCTGGTCCTCGCCGACGGGGACGTACTGCGGGCGGTAGAGCAGGATGTCCGCGGCCTGCAGCACCGGGTAGGTGAACAGCCCCACCGAGGCCGCACCCTCGCCGCCCTTGGCGGACTTGTCCTTGAACTGCGTCATCCGACGGGCCTCGCCGAAGCCGGTCAGGCACTGCAGCACCCAGCCGAGCTGCGCGTGCGCCGGCACCTGGGACTGGATGAACACCGCCGAGCGGTCCGGGTCGATGCCCATCGCGAGCAGCTGTGCGGCCGCGCGCAGCACCCGCTCACGCAGCTGCTTGGGGTCCTGCTCGACGGTGATCGCGTGCATGTCGGCGATGAAGAAGAACGGCTCGTAGTCGTCCTGGAGCGCGACCCACTGGCGGAGCGCGCCGAGGTAGTTGCCGAAGTGGAACGAGTCGGCCGTGGGCTGGATCCCGGAGAGGACCCGAGGACGCGCGGGGGTGGACGGGGGTGCGTCGGGCATGAGGGCATTCTTCCAGGGGTCGTGGGCCGTCCCGCCCGCGGGTGAGCGTCAGGACGGTGTGATGCCACGCTTGGCGAGCAGCTCGGCACGCTTCCACGCGTAGCCGACCATCCACGCCGGGAGGTAGCGGTAGATCCGCACCTCCTCGCCCCACGACAGCGGGGAGCTGCCGTAGTGGCGGGTCCAGTGGTCGAGGGTCTCCTCGTAGTCGGCGTCCCCGACCGCGAGCTGCTCCACCCGCCCGTGGCTGAACACCGCGAGCTCCTCGTTGTCGATGTGGGCGACGCTGACGCTCGGCCGCTCCCGCATGTGCCGCGCCTTGGCCGCGGTTCCCGAGGTGCTGAAGGACCAGGAGCCGTGCAGGAAGTGCCCGTCGACCGCGCTGATGCGGGGCTCGCCGTGGGCGGTGACCGTGGCCAGGCTGAGCACCCTCATGCCGGTGAGCAGGGCGACCAGGTCCCGGGCCGAGAGCACCCGGTCGCCGTGGATGATGCCGCGCAGGTGGTCGGTGGCCCGGGCGTGGGAGGTGTCCAGCAGCGCCTGGAGCCGGGCGGTCTCGTCCTCGGTCTCGTACACAGGGCCACGCTAGCGCCGTCGGCGCGCGACCGGGCCTACTCCGAGCGGGCGTGCTCGGGCGCCGACTGCTCCTCGACCGTCGGGTCCGGTGCCGGGGTCGGTTCCGGCGACGGCTCGATGCTGATCGGGTGGTCCGGGTCGACCAGCACGACCGGGGGTACGGCGGTCACGAGGACCCGCCCGACGCGACGGCCCTCGACCTCGCGCACGGTGATCCGCCGGTCACCGAAG
The DNA here is from genome assembly GCA_963827435.1 of uncultured Actinomycetota bacterium. Lineage (GTDB taxonomy): Bacteria > Actinomycetota > Actinomycetes > Propionibacteriales > Nocardioidaceae > Nocardioides_B. The sequence goes on along the minus strand of CAWHAU010000013.1, from coordinate 151,427 downwards.
TCGACCCAGTCCCCCACCTGCGGGATCCGGCCGAGCTGCTGCATGAGGTAGCCGGAGACCGTCTCGTAGGGGCCCTCCGGCAGCTCGAGGCCGGTCTCGTCCTCGAAGTCGTCGAGGTTCAGCAGCCCGTCGACCTCGACGTCGCCGCCGCGGTGCACGGTGGTCTCGCCCTCGTCGACGTCGTACTCGTCCTTGATGTCGCCGATGAGCTCCTCGACGAGGTCCTCCAGCGTGACGATGCCGGCGGTGCCGCCGTACTCGTCGGCGACGATCGCGAGGTGCATGCCCTCGCGACGCATGTCGGCCATCGCGGCCAGGATCGGCCGGGTCCAGGGCAGCACCAGGGTCTGGCGGGCGAGCTCGCCGACCCGCAGGGACCGGCTGGCCATCTCGGGGTCGAGCAGGTCCCGCACGTGCACGAAGCCGATCACGTCGTCAGCGGATCCCCGGATCACCGGGTAGCGCGAGTGCGGCTGGTGAAGCGCCTCGCGGGCGGCCTTGAACACCGGCGTCGACGAGTCCAGGAAGTCGACCTCGGTGCGCGGGATCATCACCTCGCGGATCTGCCGGTCGCCCGCCTCGAACACGTCCTCCACGATCCGGCGCTCCTCCTCCCCGAGCGTCTCGTGGGAGTCGATGAGCTCGCGGAGCTCCTCGTCGGACATCTGCTCGCTCTTGGCGTTCGGGTCGCCGCCGGCCAGCCGCACCACCAGGTCGGTCAGCTTCGAGAGCAGCCAGATGACCGGCCGGGTGAGGCTGGCGATCCGGTCCACGGTCGGGCCGAGCGCCAGCGCGAAGCCCTCGGCGCGCTGCAGGGCCAGCCGCTTGGGTGCCAGCTCGCCCAGCACCAGGGACAGGATCGAGATCGCGATGGTCACCAGCACCAGGGCCACCACGCCGGCCGCGCCCGACGGCATGCCGAGGTCGACCAGCTTCGGTGCCAGCTCGCGGGAGAGGGTGGCGCCACCGAAGGACGCGGACAGGAACCCGGCCAGCGTCACCCCGACCTGCACGGCCGCCAGGAAGCGGTTCGGGTCCTCGGCCAGCCGGGCGACGGCCTCGCCCCTGCGGCCCCGGTTGGCCATGGATCGGATCTGGCCCTCGCGCAGCGAGACGAGCGCGATCTCCGCGGCAGCGAACATGCTGCCGATGAGGACGAAGACGACGACAAGCCCGATGTTCGCGAGCGTGCCGTTCACGGTCTATGACTCTCGTCCATGCACACGAGGATAAGGGTTTGCGGGGGCTCCGCCGACTCGGCAGGGTGAGCGCGTGACGTTCCCCGACGACGTGCCCGTGCTCACCGACGGTGTGGTCACGCTCCGCGCCCACACCTCCGCCGACGCACAGGGTGTCTTCGAGCAGTGCCAGGACCCGGTGAGCCGCCGGTGGACCACGGTGCCCCTCGACTACACGCTCGAGGACGGCCTCTCGTTCGTCACCCGCCGGGTGCCGGCCGCCTGGGCGGAGGGCCACAAGGTCTTCGCCGTCGAGGCGGCCGACGACACCGGGACGCCGCGGTTCTGCGGCACGGTCGAGCTGCGTGACGAGGGCGGCGGCCGGGCCGAGATCGCGTACGGCGCGCACCCGTGTGCCCGCGGACGGGGCCTCATGCATCGCGCCCTGGAGCTGCTGCTGGCCTGGGGGTTCGACGAGGTCGGCCTGCGCACCGTCATCTGGTGGGCGAACAAGGGCAACTGGCCGTCCCGGCGTACGGCGTGGCGGCTCGGCTTCACCTGCGACGGGACCGTCGAGCGCTGGCTGACCCAGCGCGGGGAGCTGCTCGACGCCTGGGTCGGCGTGCTGCACGCGGGTGACCAGCGGGTGCCGCGCACGGACTGGCTGGAGGTGCCGCGGCTGGAGGGCGACGGTGTCGTGCTCCGAGAGCCGCGCGTCGAGGACGCCGACCGGATCGTGTCGGCGTGCCAGGACGAGCGGACGAGCTACTGGCTGACGGGGTTGCCGTCGCCGTACACGCTCGCCGACGCCCACGACTACCTGGAGTCACGGGTGGAGCAGCGGGCCACCACGGCCGGCGTGACCTGGTTCGTGGCCGACTCGGACACGGACGAGCTGCTCGGCTCGCTGGCGTTGTTCGACCTGAAGCCGGGCCGGGACGCCGAGGTGGGCTACTGGACCCACCCGGACTCCCGCGGCAAGGGCGTGATGACCCGCGCGGTGCGGACCGTGCTGCGGCACGCGCTGACCCCGAAGGACGAGGGCGGGATGGGCCTGCTCCGGATGCAGATCAGCCACGCCGACGGCAACGACGCCTCCCGGCACGTGATCGAGCAGTGTGGTTTCCGGGCCACCGGCCGGGAGCGACGGTCGCTGCGGCTGCGGGACGACCGGCTGGTCGACGCGCTGAACTACGACCTGCTGGCCGAGGAGCTCAGCTGACGCGGACGTCGGCCAGCAGGTCCGCGATGACGGCCTCCGCCTCGTCGGCGCGACGCTCCTGCTCGCGAACCTCGCCGCGGCGCTCGAACGAGCGGCCGAGCGTGAACACCGCGAGTCCGGCGAGCGCGAGGCCGGCGCCGAGCAGGGTCGGGGCGCGGTAGCCGAGGCCGTCCGCGATCACGATCGAGCCGAGCCAGGCGCCGAGCCCGTTGGCGGTGTTGAGCGCGGAGTGGTTGAGCGCGGCCCCGAGCATCTGCGCGTCACCCGCAGCGTGCATGAGGCGCAGCTGCAGGTTGATCGCGAGCACCGAGCCGAGCACGCCCACCGCGAAGACCAGGAGCGCGGTCGGGACGGCGTACGGGGAGAGCAGGAAGAACGCCACCAGCACCACGACGCTGGCGAGGAAGCCGGCCACCACCGAGCGGTTGACGTCCCAGTCGGCCAGCCGGCCCGCGACCCAGGTGCCGATCACGGAGCCGAGGCCGAAGGCGAGCAGGAAGCCGGGGATGGCGCCGCGGGACAGGCCGGTGACGTCGGTGACGATCGGCGCGATGTAGCTGTACATCGCGAACACGCCGCCGAAGCCGACCATGCCCGAGGCCACGGCGAACAGCACCTGCGGCTTGGTCAGCGCGGTCAGCTCACCGCGCACCGAGGCCGTGCGGTCGCCGGGCGAGGAGGGCACGAACGCGAGGATCAGCAGCGCGGTGAGCACGGTCACCCCGAGCACCGCCCAGTAGGCGCTGCGCCAGCCGAGGTGCTGGCCGAGCCAGGTGCTGGCCGGCACGCCGGCCACGGTCGCGACCGAGAGGCCGAGCATCACCGAGGAGACGGCGCGGCCCCGGTGCTGCGGGGGCACCAGCGAGGCGGCGATCAGGGAGGCGACGCCGAAGTAGGCGCCGTGCGGGAGGCCGGCGACGAAGCGGGCCGCCATCACCGGCCAGTAGCCGGTGGCGGTGGCGGTCACGGCGTTGCCGAGGCCCAGGGCCAGGACCAGGCCGACGACCAGGGCGCGCTTGGGCAGCCGGGCGGCCAGGGAGACGATCACCGGCGCACCGACGACCACGCCCAGCGCGTAGGCGGTGATGATGTGCCCGGTCGTCGGGATGTCCTGGTGGATGCCGTCGGCGATGTCGGGCAGCAGGCCCATGGTCACGAACTCGGTGGTCCCGATCGCGAAGCCCCCGGTCGCGAGGGCGACCAGGGCCAGGGTCAGGTGCGGCGTGCGGGGTGCGGCAGGCACGGGGGTCCTTGAAGTCGGAAGACGTCGGGCTGGGCCTCGTTCGACCCTCGTCTGGTGCAAAGATCCAGACTCGGCACGTATTCCCTTGAGCGCTACAGAACACACCGGATCGGGGCAGGTTTGAGCGAGGTCACATCCGGGCCGGCACCCCCAGCCTCGGGCGGAGAGGTTCGAGGCAGCTCCGCTAGCGCTCCGCCGCACCTCAACCAGCGTTGTGCTCGCACCCCGACCAACGTGCGGCACCTTGACAGTGTCGCTGTCACGGTCGGAGGATCCGAGGCATGCTCCCGCGCACGCACTGGCAGCGGCACGTCGCCCGGCTCGACCCGGAGACGGACTACGAGGAGATCTACCGGGTGATGGCCACCCTGGAGTTCCCGTGGGACATGAACCAGGCGCTGTCGTTCGCGCTGTTCCGCACCTACGCCGTGCCGTCGATCGGGCGGCTGCTCGACGAGACGGGCGAGTTCGCCCGGGACACCCAGCGCCGGTACGACGACACGGGGCTGCTGCTCGACGAGCCGTCGCGGGCGGGGCTGCACAGCGACCGGGGCCGCCGCGCGATCCGGCGGATCAACCAGATGCACGGCGCCTACGACATCTCCAACGACGACATGCGCTACGTGCTGTCGACGTTCGTCGTGACCCCCAAGCGCTGGATGGACGACTTCGGGTGGCGGCCGTTCTCCCCCGGCGAGGTGCGCGCGAGCGTCCTCTACTACCGCGAGCTCGGCCGGCTGATGGGCATCAAGGAGATCCCGGAGACCTACGAGGACTTCGAGGCGCTGCTCGACGGCTACGAGGCCGCGCACTTCGGGTTCGACGAGGGCGGCCGCCGGGTGGCCGACGCGACGCTGGCGCTGATGACGACGTTCTACCCGCGGGCGGCCGCCCGGCCGATGGAGGTCTTCAGCCGGGCGCTGATGGACCGGCCGCTGCTCGACGCGTTCGGCTACCGGGCACCCCCGGCCCCGGTCGTCGCCGCAGCCAGGGCCGGCCTCAAGGCCCGCGCCCGGGCCGAGGCGATGCTCCCCGCCCGTCGTACGCCGGTGAGCTTCGCGGACTCCCCGCGGATGCGGTCCTACCCGGACGGCTACGACGTCGACCGGCTCGGGACGTTCCCGCGCGGCTGCCCCGTGCCACACTGACGGGACCGACTCAGCCGCACGCGCAGGGGCGAGGAGGTCGCGATGGCCAAGGTCACCCGGGGGTTCGTCGGGCGGCGCCGCCCGCAGCAGCCCGGCCGGCTGCCTCCGGGTCAGTACGACGTCGGCCGCGACTGGCCGGTGCTCACCGCGGAGATCACGCCCCGCTTCGACCCCGACGACTGGACGATGACGGTCGACGGCCTCGTCGAGCGGCCGGCCACCTGGTCGTGGGAGGAGATCCAGGCGCTGCCCGGGTCCGAGTACCGCGGCGACATCCACTGCGTGACGACCTGGTCCAAGTTCGACACGCGCTTCGGCGGGGTCAGCGTGGACGTCCTGCTCGAGGCCGCGGGACCGACACCGGGCGCGGCGTACGTGCTGGCCACCTCGACCACCGGCTACACGACCAACCTCCCGCTGTCCGACGTCACCGGCGGCAAGGCCTGGGTGGTCTGGACGTACGACGGGCGGCCGCTCCCGCGCGACCACGGCGGGCCGGTCCGGCTGCTGGTGCCGCACCTGTACTTCTGGAAGAGCGCCAAGTGGGTCACCCGGCTGACCCTGCTCGAGCGCGACCGGCCGGGGTTCTGGGAGGTCAACGGATACCACGACCGCGGCGACCCGTGGCTCGAGCAGCGCTACCAGGGGGACTGATGGACACCCCAGCGATCACCGAGACGGGCGAGGCGCCGAGCGGCGGCTGGTGCACCGGTGTGGTGCGGGAGGTGCGGCACCCGAACCCGGACGCGGTGCTGCTGCGGCTGGAGGTCGACGGTCGCACCCAGCACCTGCCTGGCCAGCACTACGTGTTCCGGCTGACCGCCGAGGACGGCTACACGGCGTCGCGGTCCTACTCGGTGGCGTCGTCGCCGGCCGACCCGCTGCTGGAGTTCTACGTCGAGCGTCTCGACGACGGCGAGGTCTCCACCCACCTGGCCGACGTGGTCGAGCCCGGCGACGAGCTCGAGCTGCGCGGCCCCATCGGCGGGTGGTTCGTCTGGGACGGCTCCGCGCCCGCCGTCGGGGTGGCCGGCGGCACCGGGCTGGTGCCGCTGGTCGCGATGCTGCGGCACGCGCGGGACCTCGGCCGGCCGGACCTGATCAGCGTCGTGGTGTCCGCCCGCACCCGGGCGGAGCTCCCCTACCCCGACGAGCTGGGCGACCAGACCGTGCTGCTCACCCGCGAGGCCTTGGACGGGCGTGCGGCGGGCCGGCTTGCCGCGGCCGACCTGGCGCCGGTGCTCGACCGGAGCCCCGGGGCGGCCGTCTACGTGTGCGGGTCGGCCGGCTTCGCCGCGGCGGCCGGCGACCTGCTGATGGACCTCGGCGTGCCCGCGGGCCTGGTGCGCGTGGAGCGCTTCGGCCCGACCGGCTGAACGCACGAGAGCCCCGCCCGGACGACCGGACGGGGCCCCTCGAGCGATCAGGTCAGGAGCGGTCGAGCGCCGCCAGCGTGTCGTTGAGCGTCTTCGACGGCCGCATCACCGCGTCGGCGAGCGCGTCGTCAGGTCGGTAGTAGCCGCCGATCTCCGCCGGCGAGCCCTGCACGGACAGCAGCTCCTCGTTGATGGCGTCCTCGTTGCCGCGCAGCGCCTTCGCCACCTCGGCGAACGCCGACGCGAGCTCCGCGTCGTCGCTCTGGGAGGCGAGCTCCTCGGCCCAGAACAGCGCGAGGTAGAAGTGGCTGCCGCGGTTGTCGATCTCGCCGACCTTGCGGCTCGGGGACTTGTTCTCGTTGAGGAAGGTCCCGGTCGCCCGGTCGAGCGTGGCCGCCAGGATCCGGGCCCGCGCGTTGTCGGTGGTCTCGCCCAGGTGGGCGAAGCTCTCCGCCAGCGCCAGGAACTCGCCGAGGCTGTCCCAGCGCAGGTGGTTCTCGCGGACCAGCTGCTGCACGTGCTTGGGCGCCGAGCCGCCGGCACCGGTCTCGAACAGGCCGCCCCCGTTGATGAGCGGCACGACGGACAGCATCTTCGCCGACGTCCCGAGCTCGAGGATCGGGAACAGGTCGGTGAGGTAGTCGCGCAGCACGTTGCCGGTGACCGAGATGGTGTTCTCGCCCCTGCGGATCCGCCCGAGGCTGACCGCGATGGCCTCCACCGGCGACTTGATCGAGATGTCGAGACCGTCGGTGTCGTGCTCGGTGAGGTAGTCCTCGACCTTGGCGATCAGGTTCGCGTCGTGGGCGCGACCGGCGTCGAGCCAGAAGATCGCCGGGTCGCCGGTGGCGCGGGCCCGGCTGACCGCCAGCTTGACCCAGTCGCGGACCGGCACGTCCTTGGTCTGGCACATCCGCCAGATGTCGCCGGCGCTGACCGCGTGCTCGAGGAGCGCCTCGCCGGACTCGTCGACGACGCGCACCGTGCCGGTGGTGGGGATCTCGAAGGTCTTGTCGTGGGAGCCGTACTCCTCCGCCGCCTGCGCCATCAGCCCGACGTTGGGCACCGAGCCCATCGTGGCCGGGTCGTAGGCGCCGTGGGCGCGGCAGTCGTCGACGACGACCTGGTAGATCCCCGCGTACGACGAGTCGGGGATCACGGCGAGCGTGTCGGCCTCGTTGCCGTCCGGACCCCACATGTGGCCGCTCGTGCGGATCATCGCCGGCATCGAGGCGTCGACGATCACGTCGCTCGGCACGTGCAGGTTGGTGATGCCCTTGTCGGAGTCGACCATCGCCAGGGCCGGGCCCTCGGCGATCTCCGCCTCGACCGCGGCCTTGATCTCGGCGCCCTGCGGCAGCGACTCGATGCCCTTGAGGATGCCGCCGAGACCGTCGTTCGGCGAGAGACCCGCCTCGGCGAGCGCGTCGCCGTACTCCGCGAACAGCCGCGGGAAGAAGGCGCGCACCACGTGGCCGAAGATGATCGGGTCGGAGACCTTCATCATCGTGGCCTTGAGGTGCACCGAGAACAGCACGCCCTCGTCCTTGGCCCGCGCCACCTGGGCGGTGAGGAACTCGCGCAGCGAGGCGACCCGCATCGCGGTGGCATCGACGATCTCGCCGGCCAGCACCGGGACGGACTCACGCAGCACCGTGGTGGTGCCGTCGTCGCCGACGAGCTCGATGCGCAGGCTGCCGTCGGACTCGACGACGGCCGACTTCTCGTTGGAGCGGAAGTCGTCGGCGGTCATGTGCGCGACGTTGGTCTTGGAGTCCGGGGACCAGGCGCCCATCGAGTGCGGGTGGTTGCGGGCGTAGTTCTTCACCGACTCCGGCGCGCGCCGGTCGGAGTTGCCCTCGCGGAGCACCGGGTTGACCGCGCTGCCCTTGACCCGGTCGTAGCGGGCACGGGCGTCCTTCTGCTCGTCGGTCGTCGGGTTGTCCGGGTAGTCGGGCAGGTCGTAGCCCTTCTCCTGGAGCTCGGCGATGGTCGCCTTGAGCTGCGGGATGGAGGCGCTGATGTTCGGCAGCTTGATGATGTTGGCCCCGGGCGTCTTCGCCAGCCCGCCCAGCTCGGCGAGCGCGTCGTCGAGTCGCTGCTCCTCGGTGAGCCGGTCGGGGAACTGCGCGATCACCCGGCCCGCGAGCGAGATGTCGCGGGTCTCGACGGACACGCCGGCCGTGGAGGCGTAGGCCTGGATGATCGGGAGGAAGGAGTACGTCGCGAGCAGCGGCGCCTCGTCCGTGTGCGTGTAGATGATCGTCGATGCGGTCGAGTCGGTCACCGAGGCTCCGTTTCCTGGGGGTTCAGGGTCTGCTGCTTTTCTCTTGACGTCAAGATATCTCACGGCTCGCCGGCCGGTCCATCCAGCCCAGTCCACCCGGCCGCGGGCGACGGGTCAACGTGGGGTCCACGGGGTAGGAGAAGGGTCACCTCGGAAGGAAGGACCCGCCATGTCCCACCTGTCGTCCAGCCTCCCCGCCGCCGCGTGGGCCGAACGCCTGGAGGAAACCGAGTCCCTCGACCGCGTGGTCGCGTTCGTGCGCCCGTTCGGCGACTGGTTCGTCGCCGAGCCGGCCCGCCGCGACCTGCTGCGCGGCGCCTGGCTCGGCCACGCGGTGCACCCGACCCTGACCGATGTGCCGGTCGGGCTGTGGACCGCGGCCGTCACGCTCGACCTGCTCGGCGGCAAGGGCGCCCGGTCGGCGGCCCAGCGGCTCGTCGGGCTCGGCGTGCTGGCCGCGGTGCCGACCGCCTGGACCGGCTGGGCCGAGTGGTCCGGCGCGCCCACCGAGCAGCAGCGGGTCGGCGTGGTGCACGTCGCGGCCTTCGGCCTCACCGCCACCGGCTTCGTGGCCTCGTGGCGGGCCCGCCGGCGGGGCGAGCACGCACGCGGGGTCGCGCTCGGGCTGGCCTCGGCGGCCGCGCTCGTCGCGACCGGGTTCCTCGGCGGCCACCTCTCGGCGATCCGCAAGCGCTAGGTGTGATGTCCGCCAGTTGTCCAACGGCTGATGGTGGATGCCGCCAGGCTGAGTGGGGCCGTGGTGGTTGTACTGGTGCAGCCATCCTGCCAGGGCGGCGCGTCGGGCGTTCTCGGAGGTGTAGAGCTTCTTGTAGGCCCAGCCGTCGGACAGGGTGCGGTGGAGTCTCTCGATCTTCCCGTTGGTCTGGGGTCGATAGGCCTGGTCTTCTTCATCGTGATGCCGAGATCGGCGCAGCTGTCGCGCCACAGATCCGATTTGTAGGCCGAGCCGTTGTCCGACAAGACCCGCTCGACGGTGACGCCACGGTCGGCGAACCACGCGACGGCCCGGTAGAGGACGCCGGCTGCGGTGACCACCTTCTCGTCGTCGTGGATCTCGGCGTAGGCCACGCGTGAGTAGTCATCGATCACGGTGTGCACGAAGCAGGTCCCGACCTTCGGGTGTACTTGCGGGCCTTGATGCCGGTGCGATCACGCGTGGCGATGCGGTTGCGGTCGCCCCGCGCGACGCCTACGAAGCGCCAGCCGCCGCCGTCGGGGATCTTCCCGAACTTCGTGACGTCGACGTGGATCAGTTCGCCGGGTCGGGAGCGTTCGTAGCGTCGCGCGGGCTCACCGGTGACCCGGTCGATGGGCGTGTCTCGAAAAGATGCCGCGACAGCGGGCGTGGCATCCGCGCCCGGTCCGGCCAGGCGGAGGTGCGAGAGCGCAGCGTGCTGCGCCGAGCACCGACAACGCAGCCGGTCGGGATGCGGGGCCGCGGACGCCGCGGCAGGTTTGAGAGACGCGTCCTAACCGTCGACGGCGACGTCGCCGCCGGACCCGACCCGGACGGTCAGCGCCCGGTCCCCCACCCGGACCCCGCGCAGCGTGAACGGGCCGAGCCGGTCACTGGCCCGCTCCGGCACGTCGACCCGGCCGGTCGCGGCGTCCACGTCGAGCCCGGTCACCGCCACCAGGCAGGCCAACGGGGCCGCCGCTGCCCACGCCTGCGGGCGGCAGGACGCCGGGTAGTCGACCGGGAACTCGACGTCACCGGCCTGGTCGCCGCCGTAGAGCTCCGGCAGCCGGTAGGCCACGCCCTCCGACGCCGCCACGATCCCGGCCGCGAGCGCGGCGGCCTGGTCGACGTACCCGTCGCGGGCGAGGCCGCGCACGGCCACCGCGGTGTCGTGCGGCCACACCGACCCTCCGTGGTAGCTGAGCCGGGAGAACCGCGGCGACCGGCTGGTCAGCGTCCGCAGCCCGAACCCGGAGGCCATGTCGGGGGCGGTGAGCACCTCCACGACCCGGGCGGTCCGCTCTTCCCCGAGGATGCCGGTGCCGAGCAGATGGCCCATGTTGGAGGCGACCGAGTCGACCTTCGCTCCCCTGCCCGTCCAGCGCGATCGCCACGTGGCCGCCGTCGGGGGTGTCCACCCAGAAGTCGCGGGCGAACCGCTCCTTGAGCGAGGCAGCCCAGTCCGCAAGCCCCTCGACCGGCTCCTCGCCGAACGCCTCGAGCAGCGCGGCTCCGCGGACCGCGGCCTCGTAGGCGTAGCCCTGCACCTCGCTCAGCGCGATCGGCGGGTCGGCCAGCCGGCCGTCCGCGAACTGCACCGAGTCGACGCTGTCCTTCCAGCCCTGGTTGGCCAGCCCGCGGCCCGACAGGTCGACGTAGCGCAGCCAGCCGGACTCCGCGGACTGCTCCATCACCCAGGTCAGGCAGCGTCGCACCGCGGTCAGCAGCTCGGCGACCGCGTCGCGGTCGGCGCCCCACTGCCAGGCGTCCGCGAGCGTGCAGACGAACAACGGGGTGGCGTCGACGGTGCCGTAGTAGACCGGCGGCAGGCTCATCCCGCCGAGCTCGAGGGTGGTGTTGCGGACCTCGTGCAGGATCTTGCCGGGCTGCTCCTCGGAGTCCGGGTCGACCTTCGTGCCCTGCCGGCGGGCCAGCGTCCGCAGCGTGGAGAGCGCGAGGTCGGTGGAGTAGGGCATCAGCAGCCGGGCCACCCACAGCGAGTCACGCCCGAAGAGCGTCAGGAACCACGGGGCGCCGGCCGCCACGAACGCGTCGTCGCCGTCGCGCATCAGGAGGCCACCGAGGTCGGCGAGGCTCTGCCGCACCAGCCGGGGCAGCCGGGTGTCCGGCGCCTCGACGGCGACGTCGCCCCAGGGCGGGGTGCCGCCGGGACCGAACGCCGGGGTGCCCTCGGCGTCGAGCAGCACCCGCACCGTGTACGTCGTCCCGGGCGCGACGGACGTCGTCCAGGTCAGCCGCTCCCCCTCGACCGCGGAGGGCGCGGGGTCGAGCCGGGCGGTGAAGCCGTGCCCGTCGTGGTGCCAGGCGAGCCCGTCCTCGGTCCGCTCCGCCGGCACCGGGGTCGTGGTCCGGCCCTGCCGGACGTCGGCCATCGGCGCCAGGTCGGCGACCAGGTCGACGTGGAGCGACAGGTCGAACGCCTCCTGGGCCCGTGAGGCGACCTCGATCTCCTCGACCAGCCCGGCGGGGGTGAGCGTGCGGCGCCGGTCGAGCGTCACCTGGGGGTCGTGCAGCCAGCCTCCGATCTCGCGGGCGGTGTAGGTGAACTCCTGCCGGTCGGCACCGCGGACCTCGGCCCGCACCAGGTCCAGACCGCTGCCGTCGACGGAGACGGTCAGCTCGTCGAGCAGCCGGACGTCGTCGACGAACCAGCCGCGCACGCCCCCGCGGCGCACCTGCCCGTCCGGGTCCGAGAGCAGGATGGCCGGCGCGGCAACGCTGACCGCGAGGTGGTTGAGGACGGGGACGAGGTGCTGGGTCACGGGTCGACCCTAGGGCGCGTGGGAGAGGCTGCGTCCGTAGCGGGCGTGGCATCCGCGCTCGGCCCGGCAAGGCCGAGCCGCGAGAGCGCAGCGTGCTGCGCCTGGCTGGCTGCGAACGCCGCCGGTCGGGATGCGGGGCCGCGGACGCGGACGCAGAGTCGACCAGCACGTCCTAGGAGAACCGGGCTCCCCGCCCAGCGAGCGCCCTTGCTAGCGTCGGTCCGAAGCAGTCCGGACAACTGAACCCAGGAGCGTGTCGTGAGCACTACCCCCGTCAAGGTCGCCGTCACCGGGGCCGCCGGCCAGATCGGCTACAGCCTGCTGTTCCGCATCGCCAGCGGGGACCTGCTCGGCAAGGACACCCCCGTCGAGCTGCGGCTGCTCGAGATCACCCCGGCGCTGAAGGCGCTCGAGGGCGTGGTCATGGAGCTCGACGACTGCGCGTTCCCGACCCTGGCCGGAGTCGAGATCGGCGACGACGCGAACCAGGTCTTCGACGGGGCGAACCTCGCCCTGCTCGTCGGCGCCCGCCCGCGCACCAAGGGCATGGAGCGCGGCGACCTGCTGGAGGCCAACGGCGCGATCTTCACCGCCCAGGGCAAGGCGCTCAACGAGGTGGCCGCCGACGACATCCGCATCGGCGTGACCGGCAACCCGGCCAACACCAACGCGCTGATCGCGCTGTCGAACGCCCCCGACATCCCCAAGGAGCGCTTCTCCGCGCTGACCCGCCTCGACCACAACCGGGCGCTGTCGCAGCTGGCCGCCAAGACCGGCAGCACCGTGAGCGAGATCAAGAAGCTGACCATCTGGGGCAACCACTCGGCCACGCAGTACCCCGACATCTTCCACGCGGAGGTGGCCGGGAAGAACGCCGCCGAGGTCGTCAACGACCAGGCCTGGATCGAGAACGACTTCATCCCGACCGTCGCCAAGCGCGGCGCCGCGATCATCGAGGCCCGCGGCTCGTCGTCGGCCGCCTCGGCCGCGTCGGCGACCATCGACGCCGCCCGCGACTGGCTGAAGGGCAGCCCGGAGGGCGACTGGGTCTCGATGGCGGTGCACTCCGACGGCTCGTACGGCGTCCCCGAGGGCCTCGTGTACTCCTACCCGGTCACCACGAAGAACGGTGCGTGGGAGATCGTCCAGGGCCTCGAGATCGACGACTTCTCCCGCGGCAAGATGGACGCCACGGCGGCTGAGCTGACCGAGGAGCGCGACGCGGTCAAGGGGCTCGGGCTGATCTGAGCCCGCCGCCCGTGTGACGGGGTTGGCTCAAGTGGTCGGGGCGCGCGTCCGATGAATACGGCGTGCCCCGACCGTTTGCTGCCCTGCGACGCCTGCTCGGCCCCGCCGTGCTCGGCGCCCTGCTCGCCACCGCCGTCCTGAGCCTGACCGGCGCCGGCGCCGCGTCGGCCGCTCAGCCCGCCGCCCGGACGGGAGCGCCTGTGACCGGGAGTGCGCAGTCCGCCTGGGCCCGGGGCATGTGGGTCTGGAACCAGCCGACGCCGAAGAGCCTGGTCGCGTTCGCCCAGGCGCGCGGCATCTCCGAGCTGTTCGTCTCGGTCCCGAACAACCTGCCGACCTCCGCCCGGCTGACCTGGGTGAAGTCGGTCAGCAAGCTGGCCGTCCCCGCGGGGATCCGGCTGCAGGCGCTCGGGGGCGACCCGGGCTGGATCGACGACCCGGCCGCAGCCGTGGCCTGGCAGAACGCGGCGCTCTCGACCGGGCTGTTCTCCGGGGTGCACGTCGACATCGAGCCGTGGCAGCGCGGGGACTGGGACACCGACCAGGCCCGTGTCGTCGCGGGGTACGTCGACACCTACGACCGGCTCCGGGCCGCCACCACGCTGCCGCTCGAGGCGGACGTCCCGTTCTGGCTCGGGACCCTCAGCACCGGCGACGGCACCGCGGTCGACGCCGCCGTGCTCGCCCGCGTCGACAAGGTCACCGTGATGAGCTACCGCGACACCGTCACCGGGGCGGACAGCATCACCGACGTCGCCGCCCGCACCCTGGCCGCGGGGGTGACCGCCGGCAAGCCGGTCCGGCTCGCGGTCGAGACCAACAACCTGGGCAGCGACCCGGTGTCGGCCAAGCAGACGTTCTACGGCAGCACCGAGGCCGCGGTGAACACCGCCCTCGACCAGGTCGACGCGGCCGAGTCCGGGGTGGCGAGCTACGCCGGGATGGCCGTCCACGACTACGCCGGTTACGACGCCCTGCGCTGACCCTGCGCCTCGCGCGGCGGCTACGCCCCGGTCTGGTTGGGCACCACGATGGCCAGCACGATGAGGGCCACACCGGCCACCGTCAGCATGAGCACGTCGGACCACCGGCGCCGCACCCGCAGCATCCCGGCGCCGCGCTCGGAGAGCACCAGCCGGGTGCCCGCGGCCAGCAGCAGGCCGGCTCCGATCCAGCTCACGCCGGTGCGCCAGGCCCCCGCGGCCACGATGCCGAGCCCCACCAGGGACGCGGCCAGCACGGCGAGGTAGACGACCCCGCCGACGGTCTGCGGCCGCTTGAACGGCGCCTCGGGCTCGGCCACGCAGTCAGCCCCGGGTGAGCGACTGCTCGGCGGCGGACACGATGTTGGACAGCAGCATCGCCCGGGTCATCGGGCCGACCCCGCCGGGGTTCGGTGAGACCCAGGCCGCGACGTCGTACACGTCCTGCGCGACGTCGCCCGCGAGCTTGCCGTCCACGCGGGACACGCCGACGTCGAGCACAGCGGCGCCGGGCTTGACCATCGCGCCGGTGATGATGCCCGGCACGCCGGCCGCCGCCACCACGATGTCGGCGGTGCGGACGTGCGCGGCGAGGTCACGGGTGCCGGTGTGGCACAGGGTGACCGTGGCGTTCTCGCTGCGCCGGGTGAGCAGCAGGCCCAGCGGACGGCCGACGGTCACGCCGCGTCCGACCACGACCACGTCGGCCCCCGCGATGGGGACGTCGTGCCGGCGGAGCAGCTCGACGATGCCGTAGGGCGTGCAGGGCAGCGGGGCGTCCTTGCCGAGCACCAGCCAGCCGAGGTTGGTCGGGTGCAGGCCGTCGGCATCCTTGTCCGGGTCGATCAGGGAGAGCACCCGGTTGGCGTCCATGTGCCTGGGCAGCGGGAGCTGGACGATGTAGCCGGTGCAGGCCGGGTCGGCGTTGAGCCGGGCCACGTGCTCCTCCACCTCGGCCTGGGAAGCGGTCTCCGGCAGGTCCACCCGGATCGACTCGATGCCGACCTCGGCGCAGTCCTTGTGCTTGCCGTTGACGTACCACCGCGAGCCCGGGTCGTCCCCGACCAGGACGGTGCCGAGGCCGGGCACGACGCCGCGCTCCTTGAGCTTGGCGACGCGCTCGGTGAGCTCGCCCTTGATGGCCTTGGCGGTGGCGGTGCCGTCGAGGATCTGTGCGGTCACAGAGGTCATCCAATCAGTGGAAGAAGTGCCGGGTGCCGGTGAGGTACATCGTGACCCCGGCTGCCTTCAGCGCGTCGACGACCTCCTGGTCCCGGACCGAGCCGCCGGGCTGCACGATCGCCGAGACACCCGCGTCCACGAGGATCTGCGGGCCGTCCGCGAACGGGAAGAACGCGTCGCTCGCGGCGACCGAGCCGGCGGCCCGCTCCCCCGCCCGCTCCACGGCGAGCCGGCAGGAGTCGACCCGGTTGACCTGGCCCATCCCGACGCCGACCGAGGCACGGTCGGAGGCGAGCAGGATCGCGTTGGACTTCACCGCCCGGCAGGCCCGCCAGGCGAAGGCGAGGTCGGCGAGCTGCTCCTCCGAGGCGGGGTCGCCGGTCACCAGGGTCCAGCTCGACGGGTCGTCGCCGCCGCCCTCGAGCTCGGCGTCCACGGCGTCGCGGGCCTGCATCAGCATCCCGCCGGAGATCGGCCGGGTCTCGATGCCGCCCCGCGCGGCGGGGGCGCACTCGATGAGCCGGATGTTCTTCTTCTTGGCCAGCACCTCGACGGCGCCGTCCTCGTAGCCGGGCGCGACGACGACCTCGGTGAAGATCTCCGCGACCTGCTCGGCCATCGCGACCGACACGGGGACGTTCGTGGCGATCACGCCGCCGAACGCGCTGACCGGGTCGCAGGCGTGCGCCTTGCGGTGCGCCTCGGCGACGTCGGCGCCGACCGCGATGCCGCACGGGTTGGCGTGCTTGATGATCGCCACGGCCGGCTCGTCGAAGTCGTAGGCAGCCCGGCGGGCGGCGTCCGCGTCGACGTAGTTGTTGTAGGACATCTCCTTGCCGTGCAGCTGGGTCGCCTGCGCCAGCCCGCCCTCCGGGGCGAAGCCCGCGGTGTAGAGCGCGGCCCGCTGGTGCGGGTTCTCGCCGTAGCGCAGCACCGCCGCCTTGTCCCAGGTCGCGCCGACCCAGGCCGGGAAGCCGCTGCCCTCGGACGTGTCGGTGACGACGTTGCCCATCCACGACGCCACGTGCACGTCGTACGTCGCGGTGTGCACGAACGCCTCGGCCGCCAGCCGCTGCCGCTGCGCCAGGGTGGTGCCGCCGTCGCGCACGGCGGCCAGCACGTCGTCGTACTGCGCGGGAGAGGTGACGATCGCGACCGACGGGTGGTTCTTCGCCGCGGCGCGGACCATCGACGGGCCGCCGATGTCGATCTGCTCGATGCACTCGTCGGGCGAGGCGCCGCTCATCACGGTGTCCGTGAACGGGTAGAGGTTCGAGACCACCAGGTCGAAGGGCTCGATGCCGAGCTCCTCGAGCTGGGCGCGGTGGGTCTCGAGGCGACGGTCGGCCAGGATCCCGGCGTGCACCTTGGGGTGCAGCGTCTTCACGCGGCCGTCGAGGCACTCGGGGAAGCC
The DNA here is from genome assembly GCA_963827435.1 of uncultured Actinomycetota bacterium. Taxonomy (GTDB): domain Bacteria; phylum Actinomycetota; class Actinomycetes; order Propionibacteriales; family Nocardioidaceae; genus Nocardioides_B. The sequence goes on along the minus strand of CAWHAU010000013.1, from coordinate 134,663 downwards.
GGTGAGGTCCTCGACCTTGGTGACCGGGACGCCCGCGTCGGCGATCCGACCTGCCGTCGAGCCGGTGGAGACGAGCGCGACGCCGGCCTCGTGCAGGGCCCGGGCGAGGTCGTCGAGGCCGGTCTTGTCGTAGACCGAGACCAGGGCCCGCTTGACGGGCAGGCGGGCGTCGTCAGGGGTGGGCATGTGACTCCTCATCGGTTCGTCGATGAGGCACCCAGGCGTTCGATGCGCTCGACTTCACTCCCTGGTGGTGTCCCACCTGCGCCAGTCGTGTGCGGCCAGCCTAACGAGTGGCACGCGCCGAAGCGCACCTTGCGGTCGCGGACGGTGTAGCCCTCCCGGGCCATCCGGCCGACCGTCGCCACGAGCATCGAGCGCTCGGCCACCTTGATCCGCTCGTGCAGCGTTTCGACGTCGTCGTCGTCCTCCACCGGCACCGCCACCTGGGCGACGATCGGGCCGGTGTCGACGCCGGCATCCACGACGAACAGCGTCGCCCCGGTCACCTTCACGCCGTAGGCCAGCGCCTCCGCCGGGCCCTGCATGCCCGGGAAGGACGGCGACAGCGCCGGGTGGGTGTTCACGGTGCGACCGCCGAACGCGGCCAGGAACGTGTCCCCCGCGAGCTTCATGAAGCCGGCCAGCACCACCAGGTCGGGCGCGTGCTCCCGCACCGAAGCGGTCAGCGCCGCGTCCCAGTCCTCGCGCGACGCGTGGTCCTTGACCCGGTGCACGAACGTCGGCACCCCGGCCCGCTCGGCGCGGGCCAGCCCCTCGATCCCGTCGCGGTCCGCCCCCACGGCGACCACCCGGGCGCCGTACGCCGGGTCGGCGCAGGCGTCGAGGAGGGCCTGCAGGTTCGTGCCGGCGCCGGAGACCAGGACGACGAGGCGGGCGGGGGTGGTCGGCACGCGGAAAGGCTAGTCGGTGACGCCGTCGCTGCGGCGGCCCCACCACGTGGCGGCGACTCCGCCGACCAGGCCGCCGAGGCCCATCGCGACGGTGGCCGCCACGAAGGTCGGCACCAGGTCGGCGCCGAGGTCGGCCATCCGGCCCGGCCCGACCGCGCCGCCGGCGAGGGCGACGAGCAGGGTCACGCAGACGCCGCCGACGACTCCGGAGCCGAGGCCGCGCACCGCGCCGGTGCCGAGCTCGTAGGCCGGGAAGCGACGCACCACGAGCACCGCGGCGACCAGGCCCGCCAGCACCGGCACGGCCACCAGCGCGCTCGCCCAGGCGGGCGGGGTGCCCTCGGCGGGCAGCGCGGCCAGCAGCGGGAACGCCGGCACCGGACCGAGCACCACCGCGGACGGCGAGACCATCGTCCCGGTGCCCACGGCGAAGCCGGGCCCGAGCAGGTACGACCCGGCCAGGAGTACGGCGTTCGGGGCGACCGTCGCGACCAGCGCGGTGTAGAGGAGCCCGCCGGAGGCGTCGGCGTGCAGACGGGAGAGCACGTTGGCGGCCGCGCCGAGGTCGAGCAGCAGGGCCACGGCCAGCAGCACGGCCGCGGCGGCGACGAGCAGCAGCGTGGCCGCGAGCGCGCCCTTGAGCACGGCGCGGACCGTCTCGGGCACGCGGGAGCGCCACTCGACGACGTCGCCGCTGCCGGCGAGGATCCCCGACCCGCCACCGACCACCGCCACGGCGAACCCGCCGGCGAACGCCCGCAGCAGGCTCGACTCGGCCGTCGCCGTCGCGGACAGCACCGCCGTGAGCAGCGCCACGACGCCGTAGAGACCGGCCATCACGACCGTGCCGAGCACGACCGTCCCGGCGTCCTCGACGGCCGAGGTGCGGGCCGCCCACAGGCCGAGCCGGTGCGCGACGTACGCGCAGAGCAGGGTGAGCCCGAGCGGGACGACGGTGATCGTGGCGGAGACCGCGCCGGTGGCGAGGTGCAGCTGGGCGCCGTGCGCGAGCAGCCAGCCGTCGGCACCGACCCGGAGCGCGTCCCTCGTGTCGCCGTGGCCGCCGGCGTCGGAGGCGAACCAGCCGACCAGGCCGACGGCCATGCAGGCCACCAGCACGGCTCCCGACGCCACCACGCCGGCCACCGCCGCACCCAGGGCGAGGGGCCGCAGCGGCGGAGCTCCGGAGGGCGTACGGGCATGCAGTCGGGTGTCGCGCGGGTCGAGGAGGTCAGTCATCCCGCCCCATGTTCGCCGAGCGTGATCTCGATCTCGGGCTCCCACGCCGGTTGGCCCCGGGACCGCCCTGCGTCGTACCGTGGAGGACTTCCGCGCGGACCCACCGAGGTGACCCCTGCCCGGCCGCCGCCCGCGGACCAGACGACAGGAGAGACGCGATGGTGCGGGAGGAGAGCTACGACTCCTTCTACCGAGCGACCCGTCGTCAGCTCCTGCACCAGGCCTTCGCGCTGACCGGGGACCTGCCCGCGGCCCAGTCCGCGGTGCGTGACGCGTACGTCGGCGCCTGGCAGCACTGGCGCAAGGTGCGCCGCCTCGAGGACCCGCTCGACTGGGTGCGGCCCCGCGCCTGGCAGCTGGCCCAGCGACGACACACCGCCCGGATCTGGCACCGCAACAAGGGCCTGTCCGAGGAGCACACCCAGATCCTCGACGGGCTGTCGAAGCTGCCCGTCGCGCAGCGCCGGGTGCTGCTGCTCGTCGAGCTGGCCGGTCTGGACCTCACCCACGCCGCCCGCGAGCTCGGCGTGACCCCCGAGGTGGCGACGCAGAACCTCCACCGCGCCACCGGGCAGCTCACGGACGCACTCGGCACCGACGAGACCGGCGTCCGCGACCGGATCGTGGCCCTCGACGCACTCCTGGACAGCGCCACCCTCCCCCGCGGCCCCATCGTGCGCCGCGCCGGCCGCAAGCGCCGCCAGAGCCAGGCCCTCGTCGGCGCGGTGGTCGCGATGGTGGTGGCCCTGGGCGCCGGAGCCGTCGCCTACCAGCCCAGCGCCGGCGACGCGGTCGACCTGCACCTCGTCAAGCCGAAGACGCCGGTCGACGAGACCGCGCTGTCCGCGACCGCGCCCACCGCCCACAACCTGCTCGACCGCGACCAGATCCGCCGGCTCGGCCTGAGCCAGACGTGGGAGGTCACGCACACCGGCAACAACACCTCCGGCGACGGCATCAACACGGTCTGCCAGCAGAGCCGCTTCGCGGACCCGGACGGGTACGCCGCGATCGTCCGCAGCTTCCAGGCCGCCGGGTCGCCGCGGCGCACGGCGGTCCAGACCGTCGAGGTGTCGAAGACCGAGAGGCAGGCACAGGAGGGCTTCCGCACGACGGTCGGCTGGTACGCCGGCTGCCGGGTCGGCCGGCTCCAGGTGCTCAACGCGTACCGGGTCGACAACATCGGCGACGAGGCGGACGTGCTGATGGTGCGGATCTGGAAGAAGCCGGTCACCACCATGTCCGTCGCCGTCGCCCGCACCGGGCGGGTGACCACGTCGACGGTCGGCACCAGCGTCGGCGCCAGCCCTCCGCCCGCACAGCAGATCACCCAGTCGCTCGCCGACGCCGTGGCCATGCTCTGCGGCCGCAGCGGATCGCAGGACTGCGCGAAGCGGCCGACCTACCGCGTCGTGCCGCCGCCGCCCTCCGGCGAGGAGCGCGGCATCCTCGCGGTCGCCGACCTGCCCCCGGTGGGCCGGATCGCGCAGCCCTGGGTGGGCACCGCGCCGGCACCGGCACGGGTGAACCCCTCGGCCACGACCTGCGACCGGGCCGACTTCACCAAGTCCGGTGCGCGGACGACGCGGACCCGCACCTACCTGATCCCGGAGGCGTCCCTGCCGGCCCGCTTCGGGCTCTCCGAGACCTATGGCGTGTTCCCCTCCTCCAAGGCCGCCGCGAAGTTCCTGACCGACGTGCGCGCGAAGGTGGCCCGCTGCGAGGACCGGGACCTGGCCACCAAGGTCACCAACGCCAGGCAGCAGCGGACCTCCACGCTCGACCTGTCCACGTGGGACCTGTCCACCGAGGTCGCCAAGGACCGCTCGGTGCGGTTCCGGCTCGGCTTCGTGCGGGTGGGCCGCACCGTCGCCCAGCTGACCTTCGCGCCCTCGCCCGCCGACGACGTGACCGCCACGAGCTTCCACGCGCTGCTGGTGCGGGCCGGGGACCGGCTGCGCGAGCTCGGCTAACTAACATCGGCGCGTGAGCCTCTCCCGCGCCGATGCCGTCGCCCTCGACGAGCGCAGCCCGCTGCGCGGCCGCCGTGAGCTGTTCGACCTGCCGGACGGGGTCGTCTACCTCGACGGCAACTCGCTGGGCGCCCTCCCCCGCGGCGTCGCCCCGCGGATGCAGGAGGTGATCACGCGGGAGTGGGGCACCGGACTGATCTCCTCGTGGAACACCGCCGACTGGGTCGGCCTCTGGGGCCGGGTCGGCGCGAAGATCGCCCCGCTCATCGGCGTCTCCGGGGACGACGTGCACGTCGGCGACTCGACCACCGTGACGCTGTTCAAGACGCTCACCGCCGCCGCGCGGCTGCGTCCCGACCGGCGGGTGGTCGTGCTGGAGCCGACCACCTTCCCCACGGACGGGTACGTCGCCGGCGGGGTCGCGCGCACGCTGGGTCTCGAGCTGCGCTGGTGCGACCCGGCCGACCCCGCCGCCTCCCTCGACGAGGACGTCGCGCTGCTGGCGCTGACGCACGTCGACTTCCGCTCGGGCGCGATGTACGACATGGCCGCCCTCACCGCCGCCGCCCACGACGTCGGCGCCCTGGTGCAGTGGGACCTCTGCCACTCCACCGGAGCCGTCCCGGTCTCCCTGGTCGAGGCGGACGCGGACATCGCCGTCGGCTGCACCTACAAGTACCTCAACGGAGGCCCCGGCTCCCCCGCCTTCTCCTGGGTGCACCCGCGCCACCAGGACGCGTGGGACCAGCCGATCACCGGCTGGTTCGGGCACGCCCGGCCGTTCGACATGGACCGTGACTTCACCCCCGCGGACGGGATCACCCGGATGGCCTCGGGCACCCCGTCGGTCCTCGCGCTCTCGGCGCTCGACGCCGCGCTCGACGTGTTCGACGGGGTGGCGGTCGACGTACTCCGGGAGGGGTCGTTGTCGCTGACCGACCTGTTCATCAGGCTGGTCGACGAGCGGCTCGGGTCGGTGTTCGAGGTGATCACGCCGCGCGAGCACCAGCGGCGCGGCAGCCAGGTGTCGCTGCGGCACGACGAGGCGTACGGCGTCGTGCAGGCGCTCATCGAGCGGGGCGTGGTCGGCGACTTCCGGACCCCGGACGTGGCGCGGTTCGGGTTCGCGCCGCTGTACGTCACGCACGCCGACGTCTACGACGCCGTCGAGCACCTCGTCCAGGTGATGGCCCACGACGAGCACCTGCGTCCGTCGTACGCCGTCCGCAACGCGGTGACCTGATGCCCGGCTCGGCCCGCACCCGCACGTTCGACCCGGTCCTGGTCGGCAACCGCGAGACCGACGCGTGGGCGGCGTACTACCGACGCGAGTGGCGCGCCTTCCTCGTCGCCGCGGTCGGCATGGTCGGCGCCGGCTTCGGGATGCGGCCGCACAGGACCCTCGTCGGCGCCTGGCACGTGCTGCGCGCGAACCAGCTGTGGGCGCCGTACCCGGACAACGACCCCGACGGCGCCCGGCGTTCGATGCGGCGGTTCTACGCGATGGTGCTGCGCGACAGCGACCTGACCTACGACCCCGCCCGCGCGGCCGAGCTCGAGGTCGAGTGGTGGCGGCTGCACCGCGCGCACGAGCACGACCCGGCCGTCCCCGACGACGCGCTCGTGGAGGCGCTCGTGGATCTGTACGCCTACGTCTACTCCGCCCCGCCCGTCTCCATGACCGCCGCCGCTCTGCTCCGCGTCGAGGCGATGGGCCTCTCCGACGCCTGGGTGCGCGCCGGCTGCGCGAAGGACGACCCGCTGCTGGCTGCCGAGCGGCAGGCGCTGATCGCCTCGTACTCCGCGCTGCGTGCCGCCGTCTCTCGTTGAGGTCCCCGCCAGCCCGTCCTCGTTGGTTGAGGTGCTTCGGAGCGCTAGCGGAGGAGCCTCGAAACCACCGGACCCGACGTTGGTTGAGGTGCCCGAGCCGCTAGGCGAGGGCTCGAAACCACCGCACCCGCGCGCAGTGCTGTTCGACTCGTTTCCCCTTGTGGACAACGCGATTCTCGATCGATGGCGGCACGGAAACTGTCGGTGGTCGGGTCTAGGTTTGCTCGTATGACCAGCACCCGGATCGACACCGAGACCGCACCCGACGTGCGCGACCTCGACGCGTCGGCGGTGCTGGACGCGGTCGTCGAGCGCCGCCGGACCGCCGACCAGGCGGAGGCCGACCTGCTGGCGCTGGCGGTGCACTGGGTCGACCTGCACCCGGTCACCGCCGAGCACCCGGCCGCGACCTTCCCGACCCAACGGACCGGTGGCCTGGCCTCCGCGTTGGGTCCGGGGTTCTTCGACCAGGCCCCGCTCGCGGGGGACGGCACACCCGGCGTGGCGGCGTACGCGGTGGAGGAGCTCGCCGCGGCTCTCGGCCTCTCGCACGCGGCGGGTCTGGCGCTGGTGTCGGAGGCGGTCGAGCTCCGCCACCGGCTCCCGCGGCTGTGGGCGCTCGTGCAGGACGGCCGGTTGCAGGCGTGGAAGGCCCGCCGGGTCGCCCAGGCCACCACCCAGCTCTCGGCGGACGCGGTGGCGTTCGTGGACCGGCACCTCGCCGTCACCGGCCGGTCGAACCGGCTGCCGGCGCTGAACCCGGTCCTGCACGAGGCCCGGCTGCGGTGCGACCCCGACCAGGCCGCCGCGGTCGAGCAGCACGCCCTGGACCACCGCGGCGTCTGGCTGGACCACCGGGAGTCCACCGCCACCACCCTGCTCACCGCCCGGCTGGACACCCTGGACGCCCTCGACCTCGACGGCTCCATCACCGACCTGGCCGGCGCTGATGGGCCGGCTCGGCGACCACCGCACCCTGGACGTCCGCCGCGCCTCCGCGCTCGGCCTGCTCGCGCACCCGCAGCGGGCGCTCGACCTCGCCACCGGCACGGCAGCCAGACACCGACCCCGAGGCTCCCGTGCCGGGCTGAACGGCTCCCGCGGCACCCTCTACCTGCACGTGACGCTGGCCGACCTCGCCACCACCACCGGCGGCAGCAGCCGGGTCGAGCGGCTCGGCACCGCCTCCCTCACCCTGCTCCGGGACTGGCTGCCACGGCTGTCCGGGCGTGAGCGATCCGGCCGGTCCTCGACCCGACCCGCGCCGACGCGGTCGACGCCCACGACCCACCGGCCTGGATGCGGGAGCTGGTGATCCTGCGCGATGGGCACTGCGTGTTCCCCGGCTGCGGCGTCGACGCCCGGGCCTGCGACCTCGACCACCTCGCCCCCTACCTCCCGCTCGACCAGGGTGGACCGCCCGGCCAGACCTCGCCGGCGAACCTGGCCTGCCTGTGCCGACGACACCACCGGGCCAAGACCTTCGCCGGCTGGCGCTACCGACGCCTCCCCGACCCGACCCGAGGGCGAGCAGCCGGGTCCGACGTACGAGTGGACCAGCCCCCACCTCCGCACCTACCGCGTCACCACCCACCCCGCCGGCTGAGGAACGCCCCACCGCTGGTTGAGGTGCCCGAGCCCCCACGGGGCGAGCGCCTCGAAACCACCCGCACGCACCCGCCGTGGTCACCGAAAGCGCCCCGGTGCGGAGGTTTCGAGGCTCCTCCGCTCGCACCTCAACCAGCGCGGCCGGCCGGCATCGAGCGGCAACACTTCGGCGCACCTCAACCAACGAGGGCGGCAGCTCGACCGACGAACCGGTGAGAAACTCGCCTGCAACCAGATGGCTTGCCCGGGCGTAGACCACCTGAGAGCACGGGACCGACGGGGGTGGACATGGACGCGGAGGCGTTCGACGAGTTCTACGCTGCGTCGTTCAAGAGGCTCGTGGGACAGGTGTACGCCCTGGTCGGGGACCGCGACGAGGCGCAGGAGTGCGTGCAGGAAGCGTTCGTGCGGGCCTGGTCGCACCGGCGACGGCTGGACGCGGCTCGGGCCCCCGAGGCGTGGGTGCGGACGACGGCGTACCGCCTCGCCGTCAGCCGCTGGCGCCGCACCGTCCGGGCCCGCCGCGACCCGGACCGGGCGCTGCAGCCAACCGCCGACACGGCACCGCCAGACGCCGACCGTGTCGCGCTGGTGGAGGCGCTTCGGCGGCTGCCGGAGCCGCAGCGGCGGGCCCTGGTGCTGCACCACGTCTGTGACCTGCCGGTCCACGAGGTCGCGGCCGAGGTGGGCGCCCCCGAGGGCACGGTCAAGGCCCGCCTCTCCCGCGGCCGTACGGCGTTGCTGGCCCTGCTCGGCGACGACGCCCCGAACGAGACGGAGGGAGCGCGTCATGTCTGACGTCTTCGACGACCTGGCCCGGCTCGCCGACGCGCAGCCCGCCGGCCCGCGCCTCGCTGCCGACGAGGTCCGCCGCCGGGGAGACCGGATGCGCCGGCGGCGCGGACTGTTCCAGGCGGCCGGCGCGACGCTGGCGGTGGCGGTCGTGGTGGGCGGCGGGTTCGCGGCCACGGGAGCGCTCGACGGCAAGGCCTCACCGGAGCCGCCTGCGGTCACCCAGCTGCCGTCGCCGCATCCAGACCGTGACGGCACCCCGAGCCCCGCGCCGACCGAGAAGGCGCCGTCCGGCACCGGCCAGGCCACCTCGGTGCCCAAGGACTTCCCGCTCCTGGCCGGCGTCCCGGCACCCGACGGGGACAGCAAGCGGACCGCCCACGACGACCTTGCGCGGCCGGCCCTGTTCGACCCGTGCCACAACAACGACAGCGCCGCCACGACCGGCCGCACCGCGCTGCGGCAGGTCGTCCAGACCGGTCCGGCGCAGGCGTACCTCCGGGAGATCGTCGTCTACCAGGACTCCACCTCCGCGGACGCCGCGATGCAGCTGGCGCGGCGCGAGCTCGAGCGCTGTCCGACGTACTCCTACGACGACGGGGTCAGCGCCGACCGCTGGGAGGACGGGCCGCTCAGCACCGAGGAGGTGTCGTCCGACGAGGCGATCATGGCCGTCAGCCACGGCACGACCGACGGGCGGGACACCACGCTGGCCACCCACTACCTGATGGCCCGGGTCGGCAACGCGATCGTCACCTTGGCCTACGACGGCGAGTTCGGGGCGAGCGCCGGCTCGACGCGTGCGGTCGCGCGGCACGACGTGGAGGCCTACCGCACCATGACACCGGCGATGTGCGCGTTCGCCGACGAGACCTCGGTGAGCTACCCCTGCGACGGGACGAAGGGGATCCCCGGCCCGGACCCCGAGGTCGCACAGCCGCTCGGCGTCGCGATCGACGAGCACACCCTGCGTTCCACCACGCGCATCGCGTTCCGCCCGGTGGCCGCCACGCAGTCGGCCACGCTGGCCTGCCAGGCCGAGTGGCTCAGCAGCCTCGAGCCCGAGGAGGCGGAGTACCGCGAGTTCGAGAAGCGCGCCGCCGACGGCACGCTGGCCGCGTGGGCAGGCGCGGCGGAGCTCCGCTTCGCGGACACCGCCACGGCCGACGACGCGTTCCGGACCGTCACCGGCTGGCTCTCCGACTGCACGAGCCAGGTCGACAGCTCACACCGGCTGGTGAAGGTCGGCGACAACGGGCTCGGGACGCCGCACGAGAACACCGTGCTCGGCCTGCCGTCCTACTGGCGCGGCGTCAAGCTCACCGCGCCCGAGCGCTGCACCGAGTGTGACGCCGCGTGGGACGACCACCAGGGCGTCGTGCGGGTCGGGCAGGACCGGCTGCTGCTGGCGCACGTGGCGTACGGCGGCGACATGCAGCTCGGCGTCGACGACTCACGCAGCCCGATGGACCGGTTGCTCCTGCTCGCCGCCCGGACCGACCCGGCGAACACCGGCGGATAGCCTGCCGCAGGAACGACGGAGGCCGCCGGCTCCGCGAGGAGACGACGGCCTTCGTGGCGACTTCGTCAGAGGTCCTGCAGGATGTCCCGCATCAGCTGGGCGGTCTCGGACGGCGTCTTGCCGACCTTCACGCCGACCGCCTCGAGGGCTTCCTTCTTGGCCTGCGCGGTGCCGGACGAGCCGGACACGATCGCGCCGGCGTGGCCCATCGTCTTGCCCTCGGGAGCCGTGAAGCCCGCGACGTACCCGACGACCGGCTTGGTCACGTTGTCCTTGATGTACGCCGCGGCGCGCTCCTCGGCGTCACCACCGATCTCGCCGATCATCACGATCGCGTCGGTGTCCGGGTCGTCCTGGAACGCCTGGAGACAGTCGATGTGCGTGGTGCCGATGATCGGGTCACCACCGATGCCGACGGCCGAGGAGAAGCCGAAGTCACGGAGCTCGTACATCATCTGGTAGGTCAGCGTGCCCGACTTCGACACCAGGCCGACCCGGCCGGCCTTGGTGATGTCGGCGGGGATGATGCCGGCGTTCGACTTGCCGGGGCTGATCAGGCCCGGGCAGTTGGGCCCGATGATCCGGGTGGTGCCCTTGGCCTGGGCGTAGGAGAAGAAGTCCGCGGTGTCGTGCACCGGGACGCCCTCGGTGATCACCACGACGAGCGGCATCGCGGCGTCGACGGCCTCGACGACCGCGCCCTTGGTGCCGGCCGGCGGGACGAAGACCACCGACACGTCGGCACCGGTCTCGTCCATCGCCTCCTTGACGGAGCCGAAGACGGGCACGGACGTGCCGTCGAAGTCGATGCTCTGGCCGGCCTTCTTCGGGTTCACGCCGCCGACGATGTTCGTCCCGGAGGCGATCATCCGGCGGGTGTGCTTCTGCCCCTCGGAGCCCGTCATGCCCTGCACGACGACCTTGCTGTTCTCGTTCAGGAAGATAGACATCGTTCAGCCCCTCACTTGCTCGCCAGCTCGGCGGCGCGGTCGGCCGCACCGTCCATGGTGTCCACCATCGTCACGAGCGGGTGGTTCGCGTCGTTCAGGATCCGACGCCCCTCCTCGACGTTGTTGCCGTCGAGGCGTACGACGAGCGGCTTGTTGGCCTCGTCGCCGAGCAGCTCGAGGGCGTGCACGATGCCGTTGGCGACCGCGTCGCACGCGGTGATGCCGCCGAAGACGTTCACGAAGACGCTCTTGACCTGCGGGTCACCCAGGATGATGTGCAGGCCGTTGGCCATCACCTCGGCGGAGGCACCGCCGCCGATGTCGAGGAAGTTCGCGGGCTTGACGTTGCTGTGCTTCTCCCCGGCGTAGGCCACCACGTCGAGCGTGGACATGACCAGGCCGGCGCCGTTCCCGATGATGCCGACCTCGCCGTCGAGCTTGACGTAGTTGAGGCCCTTCTCCTTGGCCTGCGCCTCGAGCGGGTCGGCGGACGCCTTGTCCTCGAAGGCCGCGTGGTCCGGGTGCCGGAAGTCGGCGTTCTCGTCGAGGGTCACCTTGCCGTCGAGCGCCTCGAGGTGACCGTCGCCCAGACGGACCAGCGGGTTCACCTCGACGAGGGAGGCGTCCTCCTCGATGAAGACCTTCCAGAGCTTCTTGACGACGTCCTTGGCCTCGTCGGCGACCTCGGCCGGGAAGCCGGTCGCGCTGACGATCTCAGCGGCCTTCGCGTCGTCGACGCCGACCTGCGGGTCGACGGAGACCCGGGCGATGGCGTCGGGGTTGGTGTGCGCGACCTCCTCGATCTCGACACCGCCCTCGACGCTGGCGATGCAGAGGTAGTCGCGGTTGGCGCGGTCCACCAGGAAGGAGAAGTAGTACTCGTCCGCGATGTCGGCGGTCGGGGCGACCAGGACGCGGTGGACGGTGTGGCCCTTGATGTCCATGCCGAGGATGGCGCCGGCCTTCTCGACGGCCTCGTCGGGGTTCTCCGCGAGCTTGACGCCGCCGGCCTTGCCGCGGCCACCTGTCTTCACCTGGGCCTTGACGACGACGCGGCCGCCGTTCTGCTCCGCGGCGGCTGCCGCGTCCTCCGCCTTCTCCACGACCGTGCCGAGGGTGACCGGCACGTCATGCTTGGCGAAGAGCTCCTTCGCTTGGTACTCCATCAGGTCCACGGGTATGACCGTCCTCTTCCGGGTTGCACGGCCTCAGGGCACGCTCGGCCCGAGGCGGGTCACGCCCGACATTAGCCCCGTGGCCCGGGTCACTGCACCGGAGGGTTCCGTACCCTTCGTCACATGACGGACCCCGTCACCGAACGCAGAGTGTCCTCCGCCGCCCTCACCCTCGCGGTGCGCGAGCACAGCCCGGCAGGCCCCGGCCGGCCCACCGTCGTGCTCGTGCACGGCTACCCCGACCAGCAGGACACGTGGGACGCCCTGGTCGCGCGGCTGCCCCTCGAGGACTGGCACGTCGTGACGTACGACGTGCGGGGTGCCGGTGCCTCCGACGCGCCGCCACGCACCGCCGACTACCGGACCGAGCGGCTCGTCGACGACCTGGTGGCGGTCCTGGACGTCGTGCTTCCGGACGGCGAGCGCGCGCACCTCGTGGGCCACGACTGGGGCTCCGCCCAGCTCTGGGACGCCGTCGCAGCCGAGGACACCGACCCGCGGCTGCGCGGGCGGATCGCCTCGTTCACCTCGCTCAGCGGTCCGTCCCTCGACCACGTCGCCTGGCTCACCCACCACGCCCACGGGCGGCGGGTCGCGCTGCTGCGGCAGCTCGTGCACTCGTGGTACATGGCCTACTTCTGCCTGCCGGTGGTCCCCGCCCTCATGTGGCGGCTGCTGCACGGCCCGCTCGGCCGGGCCGGCGAGGCGCGCGAGGGGCTTCCGCGCGGCCACTGGGGTCCGGAGCTGGGCCGCAACGCCGTGCACGGCCTCGGGATCTACCGCGCGAACGTGTTCCGCCGCGCCCGCCGCGGCGCCGGCCTGCACACCGACGTCCCCGTCCTCGTGATCCACCAGGAGCGCGACCACTTCCTCACCGACGTGTTCCTGCAGGACCTCGACCGGGCCTGCCCGGACCTGCGGGTCGAACGGATCGACGCCGGCCACTGGGGCATCGTCACGCACGCCGACGAGGTCGCCGTCCTGGTCCGGCAGCACGTCACCGGCCACACCGGACACTGACCGTGATCGGCGCCCTGTCCCCCGCGCGGCGACGCCTGGTGCTGCTGGTCGTGCTGGCCGTGCTGCTCGGCATCCTCGTGGCGGTCGCGGTCGTCGTCGTGCGGCTCACCTCCGGCAGCGTCACGCCCGTCGCCCAGGACCAGCCCGGCCCGGTGCTCCTGGTCAGCGGGTACGGCGGCTCCACCCGCTCCCTCGGCCCGTTGCGGCAGGCCCTGGAAGACGAGGGACGCGACGTGGTCGTCGTGCCGGCCGTCGGCGGCGGCACCGGCGACATCGCGGAGCAGGCGGACGCGCTCGACGGCGTGGCCGACGAGGCGATGAAGCGTTTCGACGCGGCGTCCGTGGACGTCGTGGGCTACTCGGCCGGCGGGGTGGTGGCCCGGGAGTGGGTCCGGCACGCCGACGGCGCCGGCAAGGCCCGCCGGGTGCTCAGCGTCGGCTCTCCGCAGCACGGCACCACGGTCGCGGAGCTCGCGGTCGGGTTCGCCGGCCAGTGCCCCACGGCCTGCCGCCAGCTCGAGCCGGACAGCGACCTGCTCCGGGCCCTGAACGCCCGCGACGAGACCCCCAACGGGCCACGGTTCATCTCGGTCTGGTCCGACGCCGACGAGGTCGTCGTACCTCCCGACTCGGCGCTCCTCGACGGTGCCCTCAACCTCACCGTGCAGTCCGTGTGCTCCGGCGCCCAGACCTCTCACGGGGACCTCCCGTCGGACCCGGTCGTCCTCGACCTGCTCGGCACCGCCCTCGGCCCCGGCGCTCCGGCCGCCCCCACCGACGTCTCCTGCAACGCTGGTTGAGGTGCGAACGGAGTGAGCCTCGAGACCTGCGCGCGATGCCGCAGTCGCAGAGACCGTGGTTTCGAGCCCTCGCCCTGGGCTCGGGCACCTCGACCAGCGGTGGCTGCTCAGCTGGTGATGTCCTTGGTGGTGAAGTTCGCCCAGCCGGCACCGAGGAACACCAGCACGTAGACGCCTTGCAGGAGCACGCCTCTGACGATGTCGCGCCACAGGATCGGGTCGCGGAACAGGTCGACGAAGGAGAGCCAGTAGCGGGTGGGGAGGTACGGCTGCAGCGCGGAGGCGGCGTCGAGGGTGAGCAGCAGGGTCGAGGCGATCAGGAAGGCGAGCGCCCCCAGCGCGGCACCGATCGCGGAGTCGGTCATCGTCGACAGCATCAGCGCCACCGCGGCGACGCCGAGCATCGACAGGGTCACGTAGACGATCGACATGAGGGTCCGCTCGACCAGCTCCGACGTGCTCAGGCTGCTCCCCGAGACGCCCGTGACCAGGCCGGAAGCGTCGCCGCCGCCCAGCAAGACCTTGCCGACGACGTACCCGACGGCCGCGACCACCACCACGGCGAGCAGCACGAACGCGATCACGCTGACCAGCTTCGCCACGAGCAGCCGGGTCCGCCCGACCGGTCGGGTGAGCACGTAGCGCAGCGTGCCGCCGCTGGCCTCCCCGGCGACCGCGTCGCCCGCGACCACGGCGACCGCGACCGGCATGAACAGCGGCAGCACGATCGCCAGCGCGGCCAGGGGGAACAGCTTGCCGTCGGTGAGCACCGCGGACAGGAACGCCGGCCCCTCGCCGGGCTGCGGGCCGATCTCGGTGACGGCGAGCAGCACGGCGACGAGCGTGGGCAGGGCGTTCAGCAGCAGGATCGTGATCCAGGTGCGCGGCCGGCGCACCATCTTCACCAGCTCGACGCGGATCATCGGCTCGCCCCGACGTGGTGCGGGTCGGTGGTCGCCTCCAGCACGACCTGCTCGAGGCCGCGGCGCTCGGGCGCGAGCTCGCGGACCCGGACGCCGCCGTCGACCAGCAGCCGGTTGAGCTCGGCCGGGTCGCCACCACGGACCACCAGCCGGTCCCCCTCACGGACCTCGACCCGGCCGTCGAGCAGGCCGAGGGCGCGGTCAGGGTCGGGCGTGACCACGAGGGTGCGCCCGGTCGGCTTCCGCAGCGACGCGAGCTCCTCCTGCACCACCAGGCGGCCGCGGTCCAGGACCCCGACCCGGGTGCACATCTGCTCGACCTCGGCGAGCAGGTGGCTGGACAGGAAGATCGTGGTGCCGTCGCGGTTCAGCGCCAGCAGCAGGTCCCGCATCTCGTGGATGCCCTGCGGGTCCAGGCCGTTGGTCGGCTCGTCGAGCACCAGCAGCCGCGGCGTCCGCAGCAGCGCCGCGGCCAGCCCGAGCCGCTGCCGCATGCCCAGGGAGTAGCCGCCCACCCGGCGGTCCCCCGCGAGGCCGAGCCCGACGCGTTCGAGCACGTCGTCCACCCGGGCCTTGCGGCCGCGACGCGATGAGCCCATCGCGTCGAAGAGCTCGAGGTTCGCGCGCCCCGACAGGTGGGGGTACGACGCCGGTCCCTCGACCAGCGTGCCGACCTGCGGGAGGACCGCCTTGGCCGACCGCGGCATCCGCTCACCGAGCACCTCGGCCTCCCCGGAGGTGGCCAGCACGAGCCCGAGCAGCATCCGCACGGTCGTGGTCTTGCCCGAGCCGTTCGCGCCGAGGAAGCCGTAGACGTCGCCGGCTCGCACGTCGAGGTCGATGGCATCCACGGCGAGGACAGGGCCGAAGCGCTTGGTGAGTGCCCGCGTGGCGATGACCGGCTCGCTCACGGCAGCCTCAGCCCCGGCCGCGACTCGGCTAGCTCGCGGGCCGCGTCGACGAGGGCCTTCCGGGTGACCGTGCCGGCCAGCAGCCAGCTGCTGTCGTTGGGCTCGGGCTTCGCGAGCAGCAGCCGCATCGGCGGCGCGGCCACCAGCACCCCGGCGTCGAGCTCGCGGGCGCCGGGCTGGTGGCAGAGGTCCTCGCGCACCCGGTCGGCGGTGCGGTGCCACAACGGCAGCGCCAGCAGCACGGTCGGACCGCGGCCGTAGACGCCGACCGACCCCTGGTACTGGGCGACGGTGGGCCCGCGCGACGGCAGCCCGGCGAGGGTCTTCGGCGGCACCCGGGCAGCGAAGCGGTTCACCGCGTCGGCCAGGTCCACCACGTCGTCGGTGCGCACCCGCGAGTCGTGCGGCGGCGAGAAGTCCAGCGCCGAGGCCGGCGGCTCACCCACGGTGAGGTCGACGAACCGCGACGCGACCGACGGGACGGCCGAGCCGCGTCCGAACATCCGCACCTCGACGGGCAGGCCGGTGCTCCGGTCCGCCCACACGTCGACCCGGTTGATCGAGGACTGGGCGTCCCCGGGGGTGAGCCGGAGCCCGAGTGCGTCGTGGCCGGCGATCCGGCGTGCCGGCAGCCGGCCGACCTCGTCCGCCCGCGCCCCGGACAGCACGCGTCGCGCGAGCTCGTTGGGCAGCAGGTCGGTGGTCTGCGGCAGCCGCACAGCCACGTCCGGCACGAGCGTGACGTTCTTGGACTCGTAGACCCACCGCAGCGTCCGGTCGCCCGCGTGCACGAGGTCCGTCTCGCCGGTGGTGCGCAGCGTCGAGACCCGCCAGGTGCTCGGGTCGCGCCACCACACGCGCACCTTGTTCGTGCGGCCGAGCAGCTTGGTCAGGCTCGACAGGTCCTCGTTGTCCGGCAGTCCGACCGAGCCGGTCGTCTCGACGTACCCGGAGAAGGCGACGTCACGGGACCCCTGGATCCGGTGCAGCAGGGCGACCGCGGAGACGTCCTCGTCGTGGGCCGGAAGCGCCCGCACCACGAAGGGCGCGGCGACCAGGAGCAGCACCGCGCAGCCCACCAGCAACCAGCGCCGGGCAGCGGTCATGGGTCTCACGGTACGACGGGCCTCCGCGCCGACCCGCGGAGTTTGCCGGATCGGCCCACCGGGCACCCCGTGTGACGGGGGCCACACGTCGTAGCGATCCCGGCCGAGCGTCGTTGAACCCTGCAACCCGCCGACCCGAACGGACACTCATGACGCGTCGCACCCTCGCCATCCTGGCGGCCACCGCTCTCACCGGCGCCGGCCTCACCCTGACCGGCCTGTCCGCCGACACCGCACACGCGGCCGACGCGACGCCGGGCTACTCGGTCCGGCACATCACCGTCAACGTCAAGGTCGGGCCGGACAACCACCCGTGCGTGGTCGACGCGGACATCTACAAGCCCGACAAGGCAAACCGCACGAACAAGAAGCCGGCGATCCTCACCACGAACGGCTTCGGCGGCAGCAAGGACGACAGCAACGAGTCCGCGATCGGGCGCGGTTTCGTCAAGCAGGGCTACGTCGTGCTCGCCTACACCGGCCTCGGCTTCCCGGACTCCGGCTGCAAGATCACGCTCGACGACCCCGCCTACGACGGCAGGGCGGGCAAGCAGATGGTCAGCGTGCTGGCGGGCACGAAGACCTACCTCGACAGCAACAAGCGGCCGCAGCGGATCCGCTACGTCGCCCAGGAGTCGAAGGGCGACCCGCGGGTCGGCATGATCGGCGGCTCCTACGGCGGCCAGATCCAGTACGCCGTGGCGATGCAGGACAAGCGGGTCGACGCGCTGATCCCGATCATCACCTGGAACGACCTCTCCTACTCGCTCGCCCCGAACAACACGAGCCTCACCCGCGGCGTCACCTACGCCACCCCGGGCGTGGGCAAGAAGGAGTGGGTCGACCTGTTCTTCTCCGTCGGCATCACCGACGGCGTGCAGGGCGGCTCGGTCGACCCGTCGCGGAACTTCCCGCCGTGCCCGAACTTCGCCGACGAGGCCTGCCCGGCCGCGGTCCGGCTGAACACTCTCGGCTACCCGGACGCCGCCACCCTCCAGCTCGCGCGGCACGCGTCGGTCTCGACGTACCTCAAGCGGATCAAGGCGCCGACCCTCCTGGTCCAGGGCCAGAAGGACACCCTGTTCAACATCCAGGAGGCCGTCGCGACCTACCGCGGCCTCAGGGCGCAGGGCACCCCGACCCGGATGATCTGGCAGTCGTGGGGCCACTCCGACAGCACCCCGGCGCCGGGCGAGCTCGACTTCGACGCGAAGTCGTTGCGCGACTCCTACCTCGGCAACCGGTTCCTGAACTGGATGAACCACTACGTGAAGGGCAACCGGAAGGCGCCCGTCGGCTCGGCGTTCTCGTACTTCCGCGACTGGGTCTCCTACGACACCCGCCCCGGGATCGCCGGCACCGCCGTCCGCAAGGCGTACGCCGAGAAGTCGGCGTTCACGCAGAGCCCGACGGCGACGCTCTACTTCACCGGCAACGACGGCCTCACCACCAGCAGCGCCGTGACGCCGGGCAGCGCGTCCTACGCCAACGCCGGGCCGGCACCCACGTCGTACTCCGAGACGTCGGGGCTCGAGGGCAGCCAGGTCAACAACCCGCCCAGCGACGCCCCCGGCACCGCCGTCTCCTTCACCAGCGCGCCGCTCGCGGCGCCCGCGGACCTGGTCGGGTCGTCGCGGCTGCGGCTGAACCTGTCGGCCCCGGTGGCCGCGCAGAGCCAGGGCGCGGACCCCGGCGGCAAGCTGGTGCTGTTCGCCAAGATCTACGACGTGGCTCCCGACGGCTCGGTCACCCTGCACAACCGGCTGATCTCCCCGGTGCGGGTCACCGACGCGACCAAGCCGGTCTCGGTCACCTTGCCGGGCGTCGTGCAGCGCTTCCCGGCCGGCCACCGGATCCGGGTCACCGTCGCGGCCAGCGACGCCGCCTACGCCGGCAACCACGCGCCGCAGCCGGTGACCGTGACGACGAGTGCAGCGGCACCCAGCCTGATCCGGATGCCGCTGACCACTCCCCTGCGCCTCCAGTAGCGCGACCCGCCACCTGGAAGGCAGGTTGAGCGGCGCGTCGCAAGGAGGTGACGGCTCAGTCGGCCTTCGCCATGGCGCGGAGGCCGACCGTCAGCCCCAGCACGGCGACGAGGACCGCCGCCGCGGCGCCCTGGAGCAGCAGCCCGCCGTCGAACCTGCCTGCGAACAGCGACCGCTCCGCGTCCACGATGTAGGTCAGCGGGTTGGCCTGGGACAGCGTGCGCAGCCACCCCGGGCCACCGTCGACCGGCAGCAGCATCCCGGCGAGCAGCAGCACCGGGAACAGGAACGTCTGCTGGACGGTCCAGAAGATCCAGTCCTGCCCACGCGTGGCCAGCGCCAGCGCGTACGACAGCGACCCCAGCCCGACGCAGAAGACGCTGAGCACGAGCAGCCCGACCGCGATGCCGAGCGGGTGCACGTCGAAGCTGGTCGCCGCCACGGCGGCGACCACGACGACGGCCTGCACCACGACGGGGACGATCTCCTTCAGCGCCCGGCCCAGCAGCAGCGACGACCGCGACAGCGGGCTCACCAGCGACCGCTCGTGGGAGCCGGTCTGCATCTCCAGCAACAGGTTCGAGCCGGTCATGGACGCACCGAACAGGCACGACATCACCACGATGCCGGGCACGAACCACTGCAGCGAGCTGCCGGTGCCGAGCCCGGTGACGCTGCTCAGCAGCGGCGCGAAGAGCGCGAGGAAGAACAGCGGCTGGACCATCGAGAACACCACCGAGAACGGGTCGCGCAGCACCGGCTTCAGCTCGCGGGCGAGCACGATGCCGGTGTCGCGCACCGGGGTGCGGCGGGCGGTGGTGAGGCTCAGCGTGCTCATGCGAAGACCTCCTGCTTCTCGGACGGGACCTGCTCGGGCTGCTCGGGGGCACCGGCCGCCGCGCCGCCCTCGCGCAGGCTGCGGCCGGTCAGGTTGAGGAACACGTCGTCGAGGGTCGGGCGGGACACCTCGGCCGCCCGCACCGGAGCGCCCTGCGCGGCCAGGTCGGCCAGCAGCCCCGGGACCGCGGCGGTCGCCCCGACCATCTCCACGGCGACCCGATGGCCGTCGACGACGACGTGGGCGTCCGGGTGCGCGGCGGCGACGCGCTGCCCGGCGAGCGAGGCGTCGGCCGGCGACGCCAGCACCAGGCGCATCCGGTCCGTGGCGTGCAGCGCCTTGAGCCGGTCGGGGGTGTCGTCGGCGACGACGGTGCCGTGGTCGATGACCACCACCCGCTCGGCGAGCGAGTCGGCCTCGTCCAGGTAGTGGGTGGTGAGGACGACCGTCGTACCGAAACGCTCGCGCAGCGCCACCACGTGCTCCTGCAGGTTGGCGCGGTTCTGCGGGTCGAGCCCGGTCGACGGCTCGTCGAGGAACAGCAGGCCCGGCCCGTGGATCAGCCCCATCGCGATGTCGAGCCGGCGGCGCTGGCCACCGGACAGCGTGGAGACCTTGCGGTCGGCGACGGCCTCGAGGTCGAGGGAGCCGACCAGCTCGTCGGCTCGTCGGCGCGCGGACACCCGGTCGAGCCCGTAGGCGCGGCCCTGGCTGACCAGCTCGTCCCGACCGCGCTGCTGGTGCCCGGCCCCGTTGCCCTGGCCGATGTAGCCGATGCGGGCGCGCACCTCGCGCGGCTCGCGGGTCACGTCGAAGCCGGCCACGCGGGCGGAGCCGGACGTCGGCGGGATCAGCGTGGTCAGCATCCGCAGCGTCGTGGACTTGCCGGCGCCGTTGGGACCGAGCAGCGCGACCAGCTCGCCCCGCTCGACCGTGAGGTCGAGGCCGCGGACGGCCTCGACGGTCTTCTTGGCCGCCGTGAAGTGTTTGGTCAGCCCCTGGGTCTGGATCATCGGTTCGCTCATGCCAGCCGACTCTTCCGGCTCTTTAGGTCAGTTTCCGTCCGCTATCGAACCTAGGCTGGATCCATGAGCTCCAGCGCCCGCATGCTCCAGCTGCTGTCCCTGCTGCAGACCCACCGCTACTGGCCCGGCGGGGAGCTCGCCCAGCGCCTCGAGGTGAGCGACCGGACGCTGCGCCGGGACGTGGAGCGGCTGCGCGACCTCGGCTACCCCGTGCACGCCGTGCGTGGTGCGGCCGGCGGCTACCAGCTCCAGGCCGGCGCGGCCATGCCGCCGCTGCTGCTCGACGACGAGGAGGCCGTCGCGATCGTGGTCGGGCTGCGGGCGGCGGCCGGCGGGATGGTCGAGGGCATCGAGGACACGTCCGTGCGCGCGCTGTCCAAGGTGGTCCAGGTGATGCCGCCCCGGTTGCGTCGGCGGGTCGACGCGCTCGCGTCGTACGCCGTGCCGGCGGTGTTCTCACCGAGCGGCAGCGGCCCCACCTTCGACGCGGACGTGCTGGCCACCCTGGCTCAGGCCTGCCGCGACGACGAGCGGGTGCGCTTCGGCTACCAGCCGCGCGAGGGCGCGGCGATGGAGCGCTCGGTCGAGCCGCACCGGCTCGTGTCGGTGGGCCGCCGGTGGTACCTCGTCGGCTGGGACCTGACCCGCCACGACTGGCGCAGCTTCCGGCTGGACCGGATGAGCGAGGCCCGCACCACCGGCGTCCGCTTCCGGCAGCGTGAGCTGCCCGGCGGGGACGCGGCGGAGTTCGTGAAGCGCGGGCTGCGCAGCATGCCGCAGCGGCACCACGTGCAGGTGCTGGTGCACACCACCGCGGACGTCGTACGGCGCGCCGTGGGCCGGTGGGGCACCGTCGAGGAGGTCGACGCGGGGTCGTGCCGGATGACGATGGAGGTGGACGACCTGGCGTGGCCGATGTTCGTGCTGGCCGGGCTGGAGGCCGAGTTCGTGGTGGAGGGACCGGCGGAGCTCCACGCGCGGGTCGCGGACGTCAGCGAGCGGTTCGCCCGGGCGGGGCGCTGAGTCGCCCGGCGGTCAGACCGCGGAGCCCTCGGCGACGTTGTCCCGGACCCACTCGACGATCCTGGTGGTCGGGGCGCCCGGGGTGAACACCTCGGCCACGCCCATCTCCTTGAGCAGCGGGATGTCGTCCTCGGGGATGATCCCGCCGCCGATGAGCACGATGTCGCGGGCGTCGCGCTCGTCGAGCAGGCCGATCAGCTTCTTGAACAGCGTCATGTGCGCGCCGGAGAGGACCGAGAGGCCGATGACGTCGGCGTCCTCCTGGATGGCGGTCTCGACGATCTGCTCCGGGGTCTGGTGCAGACCCGTGTAGATCACCTCGTGGCCGGCGTCGCGGAGCGCGCGGGCGATGACCTTGGCGCCGCGGTCGTGCCCGTCGAGACCGGGCTTGGCCACCACGATGCGGATCGGAGCCACCATCACACTCACACCTTCGTCGTACGGACGGAACCTGCTCGGCACCCTAGCCGACCCACGAGAGCGGCCGACCAGACCAGGTACCCCGGGGTGAGTGAACTCGCCCACATGGGCAACACTTGGTCGGCCCCGCCCTCAGCGGACATAGGCGATGAACCCGTGACCCACGGCACAACAGGGTTCTTTACCGAATTCATCGAGGCCAGGCCACTTCGGATAGTGTTTGCGGTTGCGTGCCCCCGGACGTAAGGAACATTTCCCCCGTGTCGAACCATCGTGCAGACAAGCGCGCCGTCCGGCGCCGTTCTGTCGACGTTCGGGGGACGTCGGAACCACAGCCGGCTCCGGTACCGGATCCGGCACCGCTCGAGCCAGCCGTCCAGCGCTCCAGCGGCGGCAAGCGCAAGGCGGTCAAGCCCGGGCGGACCGACTCTCAGGAGCCGCGCAAGCAGTCGAGTACCCACGGCGGCCTGCGCAAAACCCTCATCCCCGGCATTCCGTCCGCACCGACCCTGATCGGCATCGCCGCGCTGGCGCTCGCGGCCGCCGGTGCCGTCACGGTGAGCTCCCCGGACTCCGGGTCGCAGCTCGCGTCGGGCAACATCCAGAAGCTCTCCGGCCAGGCCTCCGTGCTCAGCGGCGCCAGCACGATCGGCTCCAGCAACTCCTTGTCGGGTCGCGCCCGCGCCGTCAGCCGCGACTCGCAGCGCGAGGCGATGCAGGACGCCGCGGACCAGAACCTCCAGGCGGCAGCCGAGAAGCAGGCCAAGGAGCGCAACGCCGCCCTGGCCGCGCTCGCTGCCAGCGCCGAGAAGCAGGCCACGCTGATCGCCAAGAACGCCTGGCAGCTGCCGGTCGACGCCGGCGTCTACCACCTGACCTCCCGCTTCGGCGAGTGCTCGGGCCTGTGGTCGCACTGCCACACGGGCCTCGACTTCGCCGCCCCCTCGGGCACCCCGATCCACGCGATCGCCGGCGGGGTCGTGACGTCGGTCGGCTACGACGGGTCCTACGGCAACAAGACCGTCGTCACGCTCGAGGACGGCACCGAGCTGTGGTACTGCCACCAGACGTCCTACGCCGTCACCACCGGCGACGACGTCACCGCCGGCGAGGTCATCGGCTCGGTCGGCTCGACCGGCAACGTGACCGGTCCGCACGTGCACATCGAGGTCCGGCCCGGCGCGGGTGACCCCGTCGACCCGTTCGCCGCGATGCTCGCCCACGGCCTGAACCCGTAGCCCTGCCCGGGCGGTCGAGCCTGTCGAGACCCCCGCCGAACGCGCCAGGTCAGCGGGTGTGCGCCCGCCAGACGCGCCAGGTCAGCGTCAGAGCTTTTCCACGGGCGCGTAGCGGAGCAGCAGACGCTTGACACCCTGGCTGCCGAAGTCGATGGAGGCCACGGCCTTGTCGCCGACGCCGTCGAGGGCCACCACGCTGCCCATCCCGAACGAGTCGTGCACCACCCGGTCGCCGGGTGAGAGCGTCGGCACCTCCCGTCTCTGGCCCCGGGCGTCGGCGTCCGCGCGCACGGCCGCGGTCCCGAAGCGGCGGGTCGGGGCGCCGGCGTTGCGCTGCGGCAGCGAGGGCAGCACCGGGCGGCCCCACGAGGTCTGGGCGGCCTCGGTGCGCCGCCAGTCGACGAGGTCGACCGGGAGCTCGTCGAGGAACCGGGATGCCGGGTTGTGCGACGGGGCACCCCAGGCCGAGCGGACCACGGCCCGCGAGACGTAGAGCCGCTGCTGGGCGCGGGTCAGCCCGACGTAGGCCAGCCGGCGCTCCTCCTCCAGCTCGGGCAGGTCACCCAGGGCGCGCATGTGCGGGAAGATCCCGTCCTCGAGGCCGGTGACGAACACGACCGGGAACTCCAGGCCCTTGGCGGTGTGCAGGGTCATCAGCGTGACCACGCCGGCGTCGTCGTCGGGGATCTGGTCGGAGTCGGCCACCAGGGCCACCCGCTCCAGGAAGTCGGACAGTCCCGGCGCGGGCGGCGTCTCGTCGGCCGGGTCGGCGGACGGCCCGGCGACCGGCTCGTCGGCGAACTCGCGGGCCACGGCGACGAGCTCGGCGAGGTTCTCCACCCGGGTCTCGTCCTGCGGGTCGTCGGACTCCTCGAGCTCGGTCAGGTAGCCGCTGTTGGCGAGCACCTGCTCGAGGACCACGTCGGCCCGCTCCCCCGCGTCGACCATCGACTGGAGCTCCTCGACCATCGCGACGAAGCCGCGGATGCAGGTCAGCGACCTCGTGGCGATGCCGGGCGCGTCCTCGGCCCGCCGCAGCGCCTCGAAGAAGCTGATCCGCTCCCGGGTGGCCAGCGCGTCGACGCACGCCTCGGCGCGCTCACCGATGCCGCGCTTGGGGACGTTGAGGATCCGGCGCAGCGACACCACGTCGTCGGGGTTGACCAGGATGCGGAGGTAGGCCAGCGCGTCCTTGACCTCGCGCCGCTCGTAGAAGCGCACCCCGCCGACCACCTTGTAGGGCAGGCCGACGCGGATGAACACCTCCTCGAACACGCGGGACTGCGCGTTGGTGCGGTAGAACACCGCGACGTCGCCGGGGCGAGCGTCCTTGGCGTCGGTGAGCCGGTCGATCTCCTCGGAGACGAACCGCGCCTCGTCGTGCTCGTCGTCCGCGACGTAACCGACGATCCGCTCGCCGTCACCCGCGTCGGACCAGAGGTTCTTCGCCTTGCGGCCCTTGTTGCGGCTGATCACGGCGTTGGCGGCGGTGAGGATCGTCTGGGTGGAGCGGTAGTTCTGCTCGAGCAGGATCGAGGTCGCGTCGGGGAAGTCCTCCTCGAACGCCAGGATGTTGCGGATGCTGGCGCCGCGGAAGGCGTAGATCGACTGGTCGGCGTCGCCGACGACCATCAGCTCCGACGGGTCGACGCCGTCGCCGTCGGGGGCGTCCGGGTCGGTGCTCGGCCGGCCGACGTCGTGCGCGCACAGCTCGCGCACGAGGGAGTACTGCGCGTGGTTGGTGTCCTGGTACTCGTCGACGAGCACGTGCCGGAAGCGCCGCCGGTAGACCTCGCGCACCTCCGGGAACGCCTGGAACAGGTGCACCGTGGTCATGATCAGGTCGTCGAAGTCGAGGGCGTTCGCGGCCCGCAGCCTCTGCTGGTAGAGGGAGTACGCCGAGGCGTAGGTCTCCTCGAGGTTGTTCTGGGCGCTGCGGGCGGCGTCCTCGTGGTCGACGAGCTCGTTCTTCTGGTTGGAGACCCAGTTGAGCACCGCGCGCGGCGGGTACCGCTTCGGGTCGAGGTCGAGCTCCTTGCAGACGATCGTCATCAGCCGCTTGGAGTCGGCGGCGTCGTAGATCGAGAACGAGGACTTGTAGCCGAACCGCTCGATCTCCTTGCGCAGGATCCGCACGCATGCGGAGTGGAAGGTCGACACCCACATGATCCGGGCCCGCCGACCGACCAGGTCCTCGACCCGCTCGCGCATCTCGGCGGCGGCCTTGTTGGTGAAGGTGATCGCCAGGATCGAGCCGGGATGGGCCTTGCGCTCGGAGATCAGCCAGGCGATCCGGCGGGTCAGCACCCGGGTCTTGCCCGACCCCGCGCCGGCCACCACCAGCAGCGGGGCCCCGGCGTGCACGACCGCGGCGCGCTGCGGCTCGTTGAGCCCCTCGAGAAGCTCCTCGGCGCCGGGTCCGCGCCGGCGGGCCGGCTCCGGGGTCCCGACGTCGAGCTCCAGCTCGGTCTGGGTCGAGGTGGGGGCCTGCGGGATCGGGAACGACGCGCTCATGTACGACCCAGCCTACGTCCCCTGACGGAGCCGCCGTGGACGCGTCCCGTCGTACCCTGCCGCAACGACCGGCGGTCATCGGGACCGCGAGCCACCGTGGAGGAAGCCTATGAAGCTCCTGCCCCACTGCCTGCCGGCCGCCGCCACTGCCGTCACCCTCGCTCTCCTCAGCGTGCCCGCTCTCAGCTCCACCGCCACGGCCGCACCCGCCGGCGACAGAACCAGCTGCCTGTACGCCGGCCGGGCGGCCGCTCCTGCCGGCAGGATCGCCCGCGACGACCTCCAGCAGCTGCGCCGCGACCCGCTGGCCACCTGGGTGAGCAGGCACCGGTCGGAGGCGAGGACGGCACGGAGCGCCAACAGGACCGTGACCGTCCCGGTGGCCTTCCACGTGATCCGCAAGAACGCGACGGCGGGCGGCGGCGACCTGCCGCAGGCGCAGGTGAACGCCCAGATCGACGTGCTCAACGCGGCGTACCAGAGCAGCGGCTTCCGGTTCACCCTCGTCTCCACCACCCGGACCACCGAGTCGTCGTGGTTCAACATGGTCTCCGGCGGGTCGAGCCAGCCCCGCTACGAGCGGGGCAGCGCCAAGGAGCACAAGATGAAGGGGGCCCTCTACCAGGGTGGCCCCGGCAGGCTGAACATCTACACCGCCTCGCTGGGCAGGCAGGTCCTCGGCTGGTCCTACTTCCCCTCGGAGTTCGTCGGCGGCAAGGCGCGCGCCCGCTACCTCGACGGGGTCGTGGTGGACTACCGCAGCCTGCCCGGCGGGTCCCTGTCGCCCTACAACGAGGGCGACACGGCGACCCACGAGATCGGGCACTGGCTCGGGGTGTTCCACACGTTCCAGAACGGCTGCAACGGCCCAGGGGACTTCGTCGACGACACCGCCTACGAGGCGTCGCCGGCCTTCGGCTGCCCGGTCGGCCGCGACACCTGCGGGGCGCAGCCCGGCGCCGACCCGATCTCCAACTTCATGGACTACGCGCAGGACGGCTGCATGAGCTCCTTCACGCCCGGCCAGGGTCAGCGGATGCGCACCGCCTGGGCGGCCTACCGCTCCTGAGTCGTACGACGGACCGGGTCAGCGCCCGTTCGCGGAGAAGTGCATGAGGTCCGACACGCTCGCGAAGTCGCCGCCCCAGGTCCAGCCGGCGGACGCGAACGCACGGGTGACCACCCCGCCGCGCAGCACCATGCCCGGTCGACGCCAGGACCGGTCGAGGTACGCGCTCGCCAGCTCGGGGAGCACCAGGTCGCCCTTGCGGTAGGGGTTGAGGAACGGGTTCACGTCGATCGCGAGCCCGTAGGCGTGCGCGGACAGGACGCTCGACCCGCGGGTGGTGCGGCAGACGTAGGCCGCGGTGTTGTCGCCGTCGCCGGTAGGTGGGGCGTCGAGGTCGGCGGTGGTGACCAGCCGCATCTCCTCGATCGGGAACCGCGCGGCGTACAGCTTCCGGAACACCCCGACCACCCCGCGCGCGACCGACGCGTTCACCACCAGCTCACCCGTGTGGGGGCGGCCGTCGAACCCCTCGAACGTCAGCGTCAGGTGGCGCAGCGCGGCCAGTCGCACCGGGCACGACGGGGACCACGTGCGGCCCATCCGCCGGCGCACGTCCGGGGTGACCGGGCCGACGGTGCCGTGGAACCGGCCGTCCGACGGCGGTGGCAGCAGGTCCGTCGTCGGCATCCGGCGGACCCGCAGCTGCCGCGGCGTGGCCAGCACCTCGCCGAAGCCGTCCGGCCGCAGCGGCAGCGGCGTGGCGCCGACGGTCCAGGTGTCCAGGTGCGGCGAGCGTCTCGGCCTCGGGACCGCCGGGTGCGGGGACGGGGACGGGCGCACCGTGGCCGTCGTCGCCGTGGCTGCGGGGGCCGGTCGGGTCGCGGCCGGGGTGGGCGCGGGGTCCGCCGACCCGGCGGCGCTGCACCCGCTCGCCGCGACCAGCAGCGCCGCGAGCAGCGCCAGGCGCCTCAGAGCAGCCGCCGGTCGGAGGCCCAGCGGGTCAGCTCGTGGCGGGAGGACAGCTGGAGCTTGCGCAGCACGCTGGAGACGTGGGTCTCGACGGTCTTGATCGAGATGAACAGCTCAGCTGGCCACCTCCTTGTAGGCGTAGCCGCGGGCGATCAGCCGCATCACCTCCCGCTCCCGCTCGGTGAGCCGGTCGAGGTCCTCGTCGACCTGCGCCACCTCGATCGAGCCGGCGAACGCGTCCAGCACGAAGCCGGCCAGCCGGGGCGAGAAGACGGCGTCCCCGGTGGCCACCCGGTCGATCGCGTCGACCAGCTCGGGGCCGGTGATGGTCTTGGTGACGTAGCCGCGGGCCCCGGCCCGGATGGTGCCGATGACGTCCTCGGCCGCGTCGGACACCGACAGGGCGAGGAAGCGGGTCTCACCCAGCCCCGGTGTCGCCGACGCCCGCCGAAGCGCGAGTCGTCGCATCACCTCCGCCCCACCGCCACCGGGCAGGTGCACGTCGAGCAGCACCACGTCGGGACGCAGCCGGGTGACCGCCGCGACGGCCTCGTCGACGTCGGCCGCCTCGCCGAGGACGTCGACGGCGTCGGGGTGAGCGCCGAGCTCGGCCTTGACCCCGGTGCGGAACATCGCGTGGTCGTCGACGACGACGACCGATCGCCTGGTCATGATGCGTTCTCCTCGGTGCGGGCGCCGGACGCGTTCGCGCCCGTGCTGGTGGACATGCCGAGCCGGACCTCGGTGCCGTCGCCGGGTGCCGTCCGGATCACCGCGGTCCCGCCGTGACGGCGCATCCGGTCGACGATGCTGTTGCGCACCCCGAGCCGGTCCTCGGGCACGGAGGCCTCGTCGAAGCCGCGACCGCGGTCGCGCACGAACACCTCGACCTGCGCGTCGGTGCACTCGGCGAAGACGTCGACCTGCTCGGCGCCGGAGTGCTTGGCCGCGTTGACCATGGCCTCCCGGGCGGCGAGCACGAGCGGCCGGAGCCGGTCGGTGACCGGCGCGTCGCCGACGGTGACCACCTCGACCGGCACGCCGTGCCCGTCCTCGACCTCGGCCGCCGCCGCCCTCAGGGCGCTGGCCACCGAGGTGTCCGGCGGCGCGGTCTCGCCGTACAGCCAGGACCGGAGGTCGCGCTCCTGGGCGCGGGCCAGGGTGGCGACCGTGCGGCCGTCGGAGGCGTGCTTCTGGATCAGCGCGAGCGTCTGCAGGACGGAGTCGTGGAGGTGCGCGGCCATGTCGGCGCGCTCCTGCGAGCGGACCCGGGCAGCGCGCTCCTCGGACAGGTCGCCGACGAGCCGGAACAACCAGGGCCCGACCATCAGCGCCAGCCCGGCGACGCCCAGGGCGCCGGCGACGACCACGTCGCGCGCCACGCCACCCGGCCCCGACGTCCCGGTCTGCAGCGCGAACAGCACCAGCGCCGACACGAGCAGACCCACGCCGACCGCCAGCCGCGCCCAGGACGCCGCGCCCCCGCTGCCGACGACGGCGCGGAAGAAGTCGATCCGGCCGGTGCTGTCGACCCAGCGCTCGCGCTGCGCCTCGTCGGCCTGCCGCCACAGCAGGGCCAGCCCGATCACGCCCAGCAGGATCGGCCAGAACACGACCGACCCGCCGAACAGCGCCTGGCCGAGGACCGCGATGCCGATCGCGACCGCCCCGAAGGCGACCAGCAGCCCGACGTCCTCCAGCCGGCGGCCGCGTCCGGGACGCTTGCCCTGCCGGGTCGCCGCCTCCAGGCCGGGCGTGCTCATCTCGAGGTGGGTGTCGGTCGGCAGGACCAGCCACAGACCGGCGTACGCCGCCGCGCCGAACCCGCCGAGCGCGGCGGAGAGCAGGAAGGCCGCGCGCACGTAGACGACGTCGACGCCGAGGTGCACGGCGAGGCCCGCGGCCACACCGCCGAGCAGGCGCTCGTCGGTGCTCCGGAACGCCTTGCGCGGCGCCGGGGTCGGGGAGGTCGTGGTGCTGCTCATCGTGGCTCAATCGTCACACAGCGGACCTGCGCCAACCATGAGTGGCGACCCTGACGCCACCCTGGTCCCCCGGCCCGCGACCCCGGTGCGAACCAGGGGTCTCCCTGATGGTGCAGGCCAGCGGGTTGGCCCAGGATCGTTGACATGAACCAGACACAGGGGCCGTCCTCGACGGACGACCAGCAGAGCACCACCGAGCAGGCCCAGCAGACCGCCCAGCAGACCGCCCAGCAGCAGCCACAGCCGGGCGTGGACCGTCAGCACCTGCGCAGCTACGAGCAGCTGCGTCGCAGCGTGACCGACCGGAAGGTCGCCGGCGTCGCCGGCGGGCTCGGCCGGCACCTCAACATCGACCCGACCATCCTGCGCGTGCTGTTCGTCGTGCTGTGCTTCTTCGGCGGTGCGGGCTTCGTGGCGTACGGCGTCGCGTGGCTGCTGGTCCCCGAGGAGGGCAAGGACGACGGGATCATCGCGATGAACGAGAACACCCGCAACGGTGCGCTCATCGTCGGCGGTGTCGTCGCCGCACTGCTCCTGATCGGCGACAGCTGGGGCGGCATCGGCTTCCCGTGGCCGGTCTTCCTGGTCGGCGTCGGCGTGCTGATCTACCTGGCGTTCCGCGGCCGCGCCCCGCGGGCCGTGCAGCAGACGCCACCGCCGTCGTCCTACGGACCGGTTGCACCCACCGAGGGTGAGCCGTCGGGCGACACCGCGACGGCCACGACCTACGCGGCGTCCTCCGGGATCGGCTACGCGGAGCAGCCGCCGGCCCCGCCGTGGGTGCCCGCGCCACCGGTCGCGCCGTACCAGCCGCCGCGGCCGAAGTCCGGCCCGAAGCTGTTCGGGATCACCCTGGCGCTCGTCGCCGTCGCGCTCGGCGCGCTCGGGTTGTACGACGTGGCGGGCGGGTCGGTCGTCGACTCGGCCTACCCGGCCCTGGCCCTCACCGTCGTCGGCGTGATGCTCGTCGTCGGCGCGTGGGTCGGGCGGGCCGGCGGGCTGATCTTCCTCGGGATCGTCGCCTCCTTCGCGCTCGTGGTCACCTCGGTGCTCGGGACGTTCAAGGCGATGGACCTCCGCGACGGGCAGCGCATCCACGTGACCCCGATCTCGGCCGGCCAGGTGCGCACCAGCTACGAGGTCCGGCAGGGGCAGGTGTCGGTCGACCTCAGCGAGGTCCGCGACCCGGAGGCGCTCGACGGACGGGTCATCCACGTCGGGGGCACCGCGGCCGAGGTGCTCGTGGTCCTCCCCCGCGGTGTCGAGAGCGACGTCACGGCCGGGATCGACGGCCCCGGCCAGATCGACCTGCCGGACCGGCACTCCGGCGGCATCAACACGAACCTGGCCGGCGTCTACGGGACAGGCAGCTCCACCGTCACCATCGACACCCACCTGGCCGTCGGACACATCGAAGTGAGGAACCCCTGATGAAGCTCAAGACCCACCCCGTGAACGTCGCCTACCTCGTGGTCGGCCTGGTGTTCCTCGGCATCGCCGGCTCCTGGGCGCTGCGCACCAGCGGCGTCGTGGAGCCCGTCGACACCCAGTGGCTGGTCCCGGCGGTGCTCCTGGTGGCCGGGATCGTCGGGCTGGTCGCCGCCACGGCGCGCGGCCTGGCCCGCGGGAGCGACGACGACACGACCGACACCACCGGCTCCAGCACCACCGACCTGTACGACGACACCACCATCCTCGAAGGAGAAGACCGATGACCGAGAACAACCCGCAGCCGAGCTACCAGGCGCCGTACGCCGCGCCTCGCCGGCTGGTCCGCAGCCGCGACGACCGCTGGCTGTCCGGGGTCTGCGGGGGTGTCGCGCAGTACGCCGGCATCGACGCGAACCTGGTCAGGCTGGTCGTGGTCCTGGGCACGATCTTCGGTTTCGGCTCGCTGCTCGTGGCCTACATCGTGGCCTGGGTGCTGATGCCCGAGGAGTGACCACGCACGCGAACGCCCGCCCTCTGTGACCGGAGGGCGGGCGTTCGCGTGTGCTCACTCGGCGGTGATGTTCGGGCGTCGCCAGGTGCGCTCGAAGGGCAGCCGCCATGCGTGCGGCGCGACCAGCTGGTGGATGGCGTTCGGGCCCCAGCTGCCGGGGGCGTATCCGCGCACCGGCGGCGGGTCGTTGATCAGCTGGTGCGAGACGTCCCACAGCTGCTCGATGCCCGCCGCGGTGGTGAACAGCGTGTGGTCGCCGCGCATCGCGTCGTGGATCAGCCGTTCGTAGGCCTCGAGCACGGCCTTGGAGCTGCCGGTCTCGTGGGTGGCGAACTGCATCGACAGCTTCTCGAGCTTCATGCCCGGGCCGGGACGCTTGCCGTAGAACGACAGTGACATCCGGGACTGGTCGGCGAGGTCGAAGGTGAGGTGGTCGGGACCGGCGGCCCCGACACCCGAGCCCGTCGGGAACATCGTCCGCGGCGGCTCCTGGAACGCGATCGAGATGATCCGGGCGCCCTCGGCCATCTTCTTGCCGGTGCGCAGGAAGAACGGCACCCCGGCCCAGCGCCAGTTGTCGATCTCGACCTTCAGCGCCACGAACGTCTCGGTGTCCGAGTCGTCCGCCACCTCGTCGAGCTCGCGGTAGCCGGCGTACTGCCCGCGCACCACGTTGTGCGGCTCCAGCGGGCGCATGGACCGGAACACCTTCAGCTTCTCGTCGCTGATCGGCCCCGGCGCCAGGGAGGTCGGCGGCTCCATCGCCATGAACGCCAGCACCTGCATCAGGTGGGTGACCACCATGTCGCGGAACGCACCCGTCGCCTCGTAGAACGCGGCTCGCATCTCCAGGCCGAGCGTCTCGGGCACGTCGATCTGGACGTGGTCGATGAAGTTGCGGTTCCAGATCGGCTCGAACAGGCCGTTGGCGAACCGGAACGCCAGGATGTTCTGCGCGGCCTCCTTGCCGAGGAAGTGGTCGATGCGGAAGATCTGCTCCTCCGCGAACACCTCGTGCAGCCGGCTGTTCAGCTTCTGCGCCGAGGCGAGGTCGGTGCCGAACGGCTTCTCCATGATGATCCGCGACCGCTCGACGAGGCCCGCCTCGCCGAGCTGGTGCACGACCGGCAGCGCCGCCTTGGGCGGCACGCTCAGGTAGTGCAGCCGCTGCACGCCGTCCCCGACGTCGCACTCGGCCGCGAGCTGCTTCTCCGCCTCGGTGACCGCCGCGGCCAGCGCCTGCGGCCCGTCGCTCTGCCGGACGAACGACAGCCGCTTGGCGAAGTCGTCCCAGCAGGACTCGTCGAAGGGGCGGCTGAACTCGTCGATGGCGTCGCGGGCCAGCTTGACGAACTGCTCGGTGTCCAGGTCGTCCAGCGACGTCCCCACGATCCGGCAGTCCCTGAGCAGCTCCGCCTCGAAGAGGTGGAGCAGCCCAGGGAGCAGCTTGCGACGCGCGAGGTCACCGGTGGCACCGAACAGCACCACGACATGTGGTTGTTCCATGCGCCCAGAGTAGGCGGGTCCGGTGGCGCTGTCGTCACGTGAACTCGACAGGCTCGGTCACCCGGACCTTCGGCCCGACCACCCGGCGCCTTCCCGCCGGCTGGGTCAGCCGGCGGCCTGGGAGTGGTCGTCGACCCAGGCGTTGCGGGCGTCGACGGCGATGTCGGGGTTGTCGCTGAACACGCCGTCCACGCCGGCGTCCAGGAAGGCCCGCGTCTCCGCCTCCAGGTCGCCCACCGCGTTCGGGTCGGTGCCGACCCGGAAGTTCCTCGCCATGAACTGGTTCTCCCGGCGCAGCGTCCACACGTGCACCAGCAGGCCGGTGTCGTGGGCGTCGTCGACCACGTCGCTCGGCTTGCCCGTGTTGCCGTCGGCGTCGCGCGGCAGCACGAGGTCCTTGTTCGCGCCGAGGCCGTCGGCGTAGGTCGCGATGTCCTTCAGGCCGGCCGGCGTGACGAGGTCGCGGTAGGTGCGCTTGTCGCCCTTCGCCACCAGGTCGTACGGCGCGCCCGACGCGTCGACCAGCTGCACCAGCGGGACCTTGACCTCGCCGGCGAGCTCCCGGAGGTTCGAGGTCTCGAAGGACTGCACGAACACCGGGGCGTTCGCACGGTCGAGGTGGTGCGCCTTGAGGGTCCGCACCAGCGGCTCCTCGAGGGACAGGCCGATCGAGTCGAAGTAGGTCGGGTGCTTGGTCTCGGGGTAGACCCCGATCGTCACGCCGCGGCGCTTGCTCTCCTTGGCCGCGAGGTCGAGCACCTCGTCGAAGGTGGGGACCTCGAAGCGCCCGTCGTACCTCGTGTTGGAGGGACGCACCTGCGGCAGACGCTCCTTGGCGCGCAGCGTCTTGAGCTCGGCCAGCGTGAAGTCCTCGGTGAACCAGCCGGTGACCTGCCGGCCGTCGATCGTCTTCGTGGTCCTGCGGCCGGCGAACTCGGGGTGCTGCGCGACGTCGGTGGTGCCGCCGATCTCGTTCTCGTGACGGGCGACGAGCACGCCGTCCTTGGTGGAGACCAGGTCGGGCTCGATGTAGTCGGCGCCCATCCGGATCGCCAGCTCGTAGGACGCGAGCGTGTGCTCGGGACGGTAGCCCGAGGCGCCGCGGTGTCCGATCACGACGGGCTCCGCGACCTGGTCGCGGCTCGACGGCGCGGCGTGCGCCGGGGCGGTGAGGACGGTGGAGGCGGCGGCTGCTGTGGCCATGAAGAGGACTCCCTGTCGGAGCTTCCCGAGACTGTTCATGGCGGTCACGCTGCGCGGCGCGCATGACCCGGCACCCACGGGCGGATGAACCGGGAGTGAAGGGTGCGAGGCCGGAAAAATCGGTGGCCGCCGGACCCCTCGGTGCCTACCGTCGAACAGGTGCGCGACCTTCCCCTCACCGACCCCGGCACAGCCGACGCGCGCTCTCCGTGGCGCTTCCTCGGCTGGCTGATGAAGGGCCAGTGGCACACGCTGCTGGTGGGCATGCTCTTCGGCATCGTCTGGATGGTCGCCCAGGCGGTGATGCCCGCGGTGATCGGGCACGCGATCGACGACGGCATCGCCGCCAAGGACGTCGACGGGCTGCTGCGCTGGACCTTGGCGATGCTGGGGATCGGGCTCGTGCAGGCGTTCGCGGGGATCATGCGGCACCGGTTCGCGGTGACCAACTGGCTGACCGCGGCCTACCGCACCGTGCAGCTCGTCGCCCGGCAGGCCACCCACCTCGGTGCCACGCTGCCGAAGCGGGTCGCCACCGGCGAGGTCGTCGCCATCGGCACGAACGACCTCTCCCACCTCGGCAACGCGATGGACGTGCTGGCCCGCGCGGCCGGCGCCGTCGTGTCGTTCCTCGTCGTCGCGGTGATCCTGCTGCGCACGTCGGTGACCCTCGGCCTGGTCGTGCTCGTCGGTGTCCCCCTGCTCCTGCTGCTGGTCGCGCCGCTGCTCAAGCCGTTGCAGCGCCGCAACTTCGCGCAGCGGGAGATGATGGGCGACCTCTCGAACCTGGCCACCGACATCGTCAGCGGCCTGCGGATCCTGCGCGGCATCGGCGGCGAGCGGGTGTTCCACGACCGCTACGTGCGCGACTCGCAGAAGGTGCGCCGCGCCGGTGTGCGGGTCGGCCGGCTGCAGTCGGTCCTCGACGCGCTCCAGATCCTGCTGCCCGGCGTGTTCGTGGTGCTGGTCGTCTGGCTGGGCGCGCGGTTCGCCGTGCAGGGCCGGATCAGCGCCGGCGAGCTGGTCGCGTTCTACGGCTACTCGGCGTTCCTGATGATCCCGCTGCGCACCGCGACCGAGTTCGCGAACAAGTGGATCCGGGCCTACGTCTCCGCAGGACGTGTCGTCCGGGTGCTGTCGCTGGAGCCGGACGTCGCGGACCCCGACCGGGCCTACGACCAGCCGCCGCTCGACGCCGAGCTGGTCGACGTACACAGCGGGCTGCGGGTGGAGCACGGGCTGGTGACCGCGCTGGTCTCGGACCGCCCCGAGGAGACCGCGCTGGTGGCCGACCGGCTGGGTCGGTACGTCGACGGCGAGGTGCGCTGGGGAGACGTGCCGCTGTCCGGCCTGCCGCGCGAGGTCGTACGTCGCCGGATCGTCGTCTCGGACACCGGGAGCGCCTTGTTCTCCGGTGTCCTGCGGGAGCAGGTCGACATCCGCGGCCGCGGCACCGACGTCCTCGAGAGCGCGTTGCGCACGGCCTCGGCGGAGGACGTGCTCGACGCGCTGCCGGGCGGCCTCGACGCCACGGTCACCGAGCGCGGCCGGTCGTTCTCCGGCGGCCAGCGGCAGCGGCTGGTGCTCGCCCGGGTGCTGACCACGGACCCGGAGGTGCTGGTGCTCGTCGAGCCGACCTCGGCCGTCGACGCGCACACCGAGGCGCGGATCGCGGACCGGCTGGTCGCGCACCGGGCCGGGCGGACGACCGTCGTGACCACGACCAGCCCGCTGCTCCTGGACCGGGTGGACCGGGTGGCGTTCTTCCGCGAGGGCGAGGTGGTCGCCGTTGGGACGCACCGCGAGCTGCTGCGCGACGTGCCGGACTACCGCGCCGTGGTCACCCGCGAGCTGGACGAGGAGGTGAACGCATGAGTGGTCTCGACGCGCTCGACCAGCCGCAGGCCCCTATCCAGCGCACGGGCAACCTGCCGGTGGCGGACGGCCGTCAGGTGCGGGCCTACGTCCTCGCACTCTTCCGGCGGCACCCGGGCATGATCTGGACCGCGTTCGGGCTGCACGGTGCCGCGGCGCTGGCTGCGCTGGCGGCGCCGCGGCTGATCGGCGACCTCGTCGAGTCGGTGCAGCAGGGCACGACCGTCGGTCACGTCGACCGGGTCCTCGCGCTGCTGGCGGCCTTCCTGGTCGTGCAGACCGTGCTCACCCGCTACGCGCGCTACCTGTCCTTCGTGCTCGGCGAGCAGGTGCTGGCCGAGCTGCGCGAGGACTTCGTGGAGAACACCCTGGCGCTGCCGGTCGGGACGGTCGAGTCGGCCGGGGCGGGCGACCTGCTGACCCGGACGTCCCGCGACGTCGAGCAGCTCGGCTGGTCGGTGCGGTGGGCGCTGCCGGAGTGGTGCATCGCGGTGATCACCGCGCTGTTCACGTTCGCCGCCGCGCTGCTCGTCGGCTGGTGGGTCGCACTGCCGTGCCTGCTGGGCGTGCCGCCGCTGGTGGTCGGGCTGCGGTGGTACCTCCGCCGGGCCAAGGACGGCTACCTGCGCGAGAACGCGTCGTACTCCGCGATCAGCGCGTCGCTCACCGAGACGGTCGAGGGCGCCCGGACCGTCGAGGCGCTCGGCCTCGGGCGGGAGCGCCGCGAGCGGATCGACCGGGACATCGCCGGGTCGTACGCCGCGGAGCGGTACACGCTGTTCCTGCGCACGGTGTTCTTCCCGTCGGTGGAGGTCGCCTACCTCATCCCGACGGTGGCGACCCTGCTGTTCGGCGGCTGGCTCTACACGCGCGGCACCGTCTCCCTCGGGGACGTCACCGCGGCAACGCTCTACGTGCAGATGCTGATCGACCCGGTCGACCGCGTGGTGTCGATCCTCGACGAGCTCCAGGTCGGCGCCGCGTCGATGGCCCGGCTGCTGGGCGTCGCCCACGTGCCCGACGACCGCACCGTCACCGGCCGGGTGCCCGACGGTGACCGGATCGAGGCGCAGGACGTGCGGTTCGCGTACGTCGAGGGGCGCGACGTGCTGCACGGCGTGGACCTCGACGTCGCGGTCGGCGAGCGGATCGCCATGGTCGGTCCGTCCGGCGCCGGCAAGTCGACGCTGGGACGGCTGCTGGCGGGCGTGCACCCGCCGCGCACCGGGTTCGGTCACGGTCGGTGGCGTGGGCCTGACCGAGCTGCCGCTGACCGACCTGCGCGGGCAGGTCGCGCTGGTCACCCAGGAGCACCACGTGTTCGTGGGCACGCTGCGCGACAACCTGGCGCTCGCGGTCGACGAGCCGGCGTCGGACGAGCGGCTGCTCGACGCGCTGGCGGCGGTCGACGCCCGGGAGTGGGTGGTCGTCGCTGCCCGACGGCCTGGACACGGTCGTCGGCTCCGGTGGCCGGACCCTGACCCCGCCCCAGGCGCAGCAGGTCGCGCTGGCGCGGCTGGTGCTCGCGGACCCGCACACGCTGGTGCTGGACGAGGCGACCTCGCTGATCGACCCCCGGGCGGCGCGGCACCTCGAGCGCTCCCTGGCCGCCGTCCTGGAGGGCCGCACCGTGATCGCGATCGCGCACCGGCTGTTCTCCGCGCACGACGCCGACCGTGTCGCGGTCGTCGAGGACGGGGTCATCTCCGAGTTCGGCCCGCACGACGAGCTCGTCTCCCGCGACGGCTCCTACGCGGCGCTGTGGCGCTCCTGGCAGTCCTGACGGTGGCGCACCCCGGCCGGGTCTCAACGGGTCCGGATCCGTGCGGTCACCCAGGCGTCGGGGTCCTCCTGCTCCACGGTCCACCCGTCGTCGGTCGCGTCACCGCACGGCCGTGACGCCGCATCGGGACCGCTCGCGCAGGCCACGGACACCACGTCGGCGCCGACGACGTCGACCCGGGCGGGGCCGGACCGGTCGGCGAACCGGACGTCGAGGGCCGTCGGCAGCACCAGGTCCTGACCCCCGCGCTCCCCCGCCGCGACCGCGCCGCGGAGCACGTAGGAGAGGTGCAGCCGGTAGGCCGGCGCGTGGAGCGGGAACATCCGTCCGCGCTCGCCCACGGTGCCACCCTCCGTGACCGTGAACAGGTCCGCGGCCATCCGGAGGTCCGTCGCCTCGACGGCCACCCCGTCCTGGAGGCGCGGCGCCAGCACCACGCGGTCGAGGACGCTCGCGCTCGTCACCCACTCGTGCACCGCCACCGTGCCGTCCGGCAGGACGTTCGCCCGGACGTAGGTCCCGACCGGCGGGGCCTGCGCCGGCGGGTTGACGTAGCCGAAGGCGGGCTCGGCCTCGCGTCGTCTGCCCACCCTCGGGGGACGGGGCGGTGGTCGCCGGCCCCGGTCCGACGTGCAGGTCGGGCGGGGGCCGCTGCGCCTCGAGCAGGACGGCACCGACGCAGGCGAGCAGAGCCAGCGCGAGCAGCCCCCACGACTGCAGGCGCACGGCCAGCGGCCGTCGGGCCGGTGGCTCGAGCTCGGTGGGCACGACAGCCCACAGTCCTGGCGCCGGCGCCTGGCCGTTCGATGCCCGGGAAGGCGTGGACGTCGTCCGCGGGCCGGTTCCCCCGGGGCGGCGTGTCTGCACGGTTGGGCCCCCCTGCTCGGAGTCTGGCTCCCGAGGGAACACCTCCGCGACCCGGCGGGCCACGCCCGGATGACGTAGGACTGCACCGTCTTCTGGACGAGACACCGGTGCAGAACCTTCACATCTCCGTGGCACCTCCTGACGGGTGAGGTCCCTAGCATCAGAGACATGGACATACGGGGTGAGACGGCGCGTGCTGGTGGTCGAGGACGAGCGCACGATCAACCAGGCGGTGGCCGACCGCCTCGTCGCGGAGGGCTTCGACGTCCGCCAGGCGTACGACGGACCCGGTGCCGTCGCGGCGGCGCAGGAGTGGGACCCCGAGCTGCTGGTGCTCGACGTCATGCTGCCGGGGTTCGACGGGCACGAGGTCTGCCGCCGCGTGCAGGCCGACCGTCCTGTCCCGGTGCTGATGCTGACCGCACGCGACGACGAGACCGACCTGCTCGTGGGCCTCGGGGTCGGTGCCGACGACTACCTCACCAAGCCGTTCAGCATGCGCGAGCTCGTCGCCCGGATCCGGGCGCTGCTGCGCCGGGTCGAGCGCGCCGCCGAGCTGGCCGGCCGGACCCCCGCGACGTTGACCGTCGGCCCGGTCCGGATCGACCGCTCCGGACGCCGGGTGCACGTCGACGGGGTCGACGTACACCTGACGCCGACGGAGTTCGACCTGCTCGTCTGCCTGGCGTCCGCCCCGGGGACCGTGCACACCAGGGAGCAGCTGCTCGCCGAGGTGTGGGACTGGCCGGACGCCGCGGGCACCCGCACGGTGGACAGCCACGTGAAGTCGCTGCGCGGCAAGATCGGCGCCGAGCTGGTGCGCACGGTGCACGGGGTCGGCTACGCGCTGGAGCACGTGTGATGCGGCCGCTCGACCGGATCGGTTCGATCAAGCTCAAGCTCGGCATCCTGGTCGCGGCGAGCGTCGTGTTCGCGGTGATGCTGACGGCCGTCTCGGGCTACCTCGGCATCCGCACCCGCTGGACCCTTCCGGTGGTGGTGGTCCTCGCCCTCGTCGTCACCCAGCTGCTCGCCCGCGGGATGACCTCGCCGCTGCGGGAGATGACCCAGGCAGCCCAGCGGATGGCCACCGGCGACTACAGCCGGCGGGTCACCGCGACGTCGCGCGACGAGGTCGGCGAGCTGGCCAGCGCGTTCAACACGATGGCCGCCGACCTGGAAGCGGTGGACCGGCAGCGCCGCGAGCTGGTCGCCAACGTCTCCCACGAGCTGCGCACGCCGGTCTCGGCGCTGCGCGCGGTGCTGGAGAACCTCGTCGACGGTGTCGCGCAGCCCGACCGCGCAACCCTCGAGGCGGCCCTCGACCAGACCGAGCGGCTCAGCCGGCTGGTCACCGACCTGCTCGACCTTTCCCGCGTCGACGCCGGCATCGTGCCGCTGCGCCGCGAACGCCTTGCCCTGCAAGGGTTCCTCGAGGAGACGGTGACCGAGGCCCGGCTGACCGGACGGCCGGTGTCGTACGTCGTCCGGGTCGACCCGCCCGACCTCGCGGCCTACGGCGACCGGGCCCGGCTGCACCAGCTCGTGGCGAACCTGCTCGACAACGCCGGGCGGCACAGCCCCGCCGGTGGGACCGTCACCGTCGTGGCCCGCCGGGCCGGGGACCGCACCGTCCTCGAGGTGACCGACGAGGGGCCGGGCATCGCACCGGCCGACCGGGCGCACGTGTTCGAACGCTTCACCACCGGTGGCGCGGACGAGACCGGGGGCACCGGCCTCGGCCTCGCGATCGCGCGCTGGGTGACCCAGCTGCACGGCGGCCGCATCGAGGTCGCCGAGACCGAGCGGCCCGGCCAGGGCTGCCGCATCCGTGCCACGCTTCCCGAAGGGACCCTCGCATGAGCAACCCCGCACTGCCCCAGCCCGGCCAGGTCGTCGAACCGGGCGTCACGCCGGCCAAGCCGTTCCTCGACGGGTTGTTCGGGGAGTTCTGGCCCGAGCGGTCCGTGCCGGCCACGCCGCGCCTCGTGGTCGCCGCCCTGGTTGCCGGCCTGGTCGCCGCGGTGGTGCTGCCCTTCCGCGCGCCCGGCATCGGCACGTTCCTGGTGCTGGTCGTGGTCGCCGCGGTCGTCGCCGCCGCGGACGGGCGGCTCCGCACGCCGTACCACCTGGCTGCGGCGGGCCTCTGCCTGCTGCTGGTCTCGACGGTGTTCGTGCGGGACGCGGCCTGGATCGTGACGCTGTGCCTGCTGGCCGCGGGCGCAGTGGCGGTCGCGACCCTCACCGAGGGCCGCTCGCTCCCCGGCCTGCTGGTCTCCGCGGCGGCACCTCCGCTCGCCGCGCTGCGTGGCCTCCCGTGGCTGGGCCGGTCGATGACCGCGTCGCAGAGGTCGCGGTCGTGGGCGCCGCTGCTGCGGACCGTGCTCATCTCCGCGGTCCTGCTGCTGGTCTTCGGGCTGCTGTTCGCCTCCGCCGACGCGCTCTTCGCGCAGTGGGCCGACGCGCTGGTGCCCGACATCACCGCCCCGACACTGGTGCTGCGGGCGTTCGTGACCGCGCTGGTCACGGGGGCCACCCTCGTCGGTGTGTACGTCGCACTGAACCCGCCGCAGGTGGAGCAGATCGCCCTGCCGGACGCGAGGCCGGTCCGCCGGCCGTTCGAGTGGCTGGTGCCCGTCGGCATCGTGGTCGCGTTGTTCGCGGCGTTCGTGGTGGCCCAGCTCGCGGTCATGTTCGGCGGGCACGCCTACCTGCAGCGCACGACCGGCCTGACCTACGCGGAGTACGTCCACCAGGGGTTCGGCCAGCTCACCGTCGCCACCCTGCTGACCCTCGCCGTGGTCGGCGTCGCGGCCCGCAAGGCGTCCCGCGCGACCGCCGGTGACCGGCTGCTGCTGCGGGCCGTGCTGGGGCTGCTGTGCCTGCTCACCCTGGTGGTCGTCGCGTCGGCGTTGTACCGGATGCACGTCTACGAGCAGGCCTACGGCTTCACCCGGCTGCGGCTGCTGGTCTCGGTGTTCGAGGGCTGGCTCGGCCTCGTGCTGCTGCTGGTGCTCGGGGCCGGGCTCCGGCTGCGCGGGTGGTGGGTGCCGCGCGCCGTGCTGCTGACCGGGGCCGCGTCGCTGCTCGCGCTGGCGGCGGTCAACCCGG
This sequence comes from uncultured Actinomycetota bacterium, assembly GCA_963827435.1. Taxonomy (GTDB): domain Bacteria; phylum Actinomycetota; class Actinomycetes; order Propionibacteriales; family Nocardioidaceae; genus Nocardioides_B. The sequence continues at coordinate 92,604 of CAWHAU010000013.1, read as the reverse complement.
ACGCCTACATCGCCTCCCGCAACGTCGCCCGGTTCGAGCAGACCGGCAAGGTGGACACGGCCTACCTGGCCGGGCTGTCCGCCGACGCGGCGCCGACGCTGGCGGGGACGGAGATCGACCGCGCCTGCCTCGGGGTGGTGGCCGGCGGCGACGACGACTGGCTGGAGTGGAACCTCGGTCGCTGGCGGGCCGCGCAGCTGGAGCCGGTCACCGGGGTCTGCCAGGACCCGACCCCCTAGTCCCGGAGGACCGCCACCGCCTCCACCTCGACGAGCTGGTCGGGGTACCCGAGCGCCGCGACGCCGAGCAGCGTGCTGGGCGCGTCATGGTCACCGAAGGCGGCCCGCACGACGTCCCACGCCGCCACCAGGTCGGAGCGGTCGGCCGATGCGACGTACACCGTGGAGCGGGCGACGTCGGCCAGCCGCGCGCCGGCGGCGTCGAGCGCGACCACCAGGTTGGCCATCACCTGGCGCGCCTGCGCCGCGACGTCGCCCGGCGCGACGACGGTCCCCTGCTCGTCGAGCGGGCAGGCGCCGGCGGTCCAGACAGTGCGACCGGGAGGAGTCACGGCGGCGTAGGCATAGGGAACCGAACCCGCGAGGCTGCTGCTGCGGACGAGCTCGACGTTGGTCATCGGGCCATCCCAGCAGGGTCGCTCGCCGGACGCACCCCGTTTGTCGGGCGCGCCCGTCGGGCACGGTGGGACCAAGGACAAGACGAGACGACGACAAGGGAGAACCCTCATGAAGGGCAAGATCACGCTGCTCGTCGGCGGAGCGGTCGGCTACGTCCTCGGCACGCGAGCCGGACGCCAGCGCTACGAGCAGATCAAGTCGCAGGCACAGTCCGTGTGGAAGAACCCGAAGGTGCAGAAGAAGGCCACGCAGGCCCAGGACTACGCGCGCGAGAAGGCGCCCGTGGTCAAGGAGAAGGCCGCCGGGGCCGCGGCTGCCGCGAAGGACAAGGTGTCCTCCTAGTGCACGGCTGATCGCCGGGATCGTCCGCGGCTCGACACGTTGTCCGCGCCGTGGTCCGTCGGGGTGAGATCACCTACGTCATCTGCCGGAGGTCCTCCCCCGGCACTGGCGCGTAGCGTCCGCGGAGGGCTGGGGAGCCGAAGTACGACAGCAGGCGTCGAACGGCGCCGACATCCACTCGCGGAGGATCTCATGCGGCTTTCGTCCCCGGTGCGCCACGCGGCGCTCATCGTCACTCTCGCGGCTTCCGTCCTGGTCGCCGCGCCCCCGGCCGAGGCCGCGGCCCAGCACTGCGGCATGAGGATCAAGCACAACTTCACGTTGCACCGGAACCTGCACAACTGCCGCGGGGACGGTCTGGTGGTCGCGGCCAACAACATCACCGTCAAGCTCGCCGGCCACGTCGTCGACGGCCGAAACCGTCGCAGCACCGCCGGCGTGCGCGTCACCGGCTTCCACGGCGTCACCGTGCAGGGCGGCGTCATCCGGCAGTTCGGGAAGGGCATCTGGCTCGTCCGCGCCAACGACGACAGGATCCTGAACAACACGATCAGCGGCAGCGCCGACGAAGGCGTCTTCACCAACGAGACGAGCTCCCGCAACCTGATCCAGGGCAACCGGATCAGCTGGAGCGGCACCCGCATCCACGCCAGGGACGCGGACGGGATCGACGCCCGCGGCAACGGCATCCGCATCATCGCCAACTCGATCCGGCACAGCAACGACGACGGCATCGACGTCAACGGGTCGGGCGTCACCATCGACAGCAACGCCGTGTCCAGCAGCCTCCACGACGGCATCGACGTCGACGGCACAGACGTCCTGGTCCAGAACAACATCGCGACCGGGAACGGCGACGACGGCATCCGGACGAGCCACACGGCGGCCCGCGTGACGCTGATCAACAACATCACCAACGGCAACGCCGACCTCGGCATCCAGACCGTCTCGGGAACCGCCATCGACGGCGGTGGCAACCGGGCATCCGGCAACCTCGACCCACGTCAGTGCCTGCGGATCGCCTGCACCCCCTGACCCCGCCGGTTGATGCCGCCGGCTGCTCCCGCCGGCTGCTCCCACCGACTGCTCCCCGCCGGTCGATCGAGCCTGGCGAGATCACTCGCCGGTGGTCTCGACAAGCTCGACCACCCGGTGTCGGCGGCAGCCTCGACCGCCCGCCGGCTGCTCGCCACCGCGGCGCTCCCGCCGGCTGATCGACCTGTCGAGTCCGCGCCGTGGAGCGACTCGACAAGCTCGACCGACACCGGGGGTTGCCGACAAGCCTCGACCAACCGGGGTTGGCGACACCTCGACCAACGACTCGACCAACCGGGGTTGCTCGACCACCCGGTGTTGTCAGACCCCCGAGATCTTGGTGCCCGACCGGGTCTTGTAGCGCTTGTTGATGCTGATCAGGACAGCGGTCCAGGGCTCGAGCTGGCGGGCGATCCGGAGCCGGCCGGCGTCCACGCCGTCGCGGGAGGTGACCGCGCGGGCGAGCTCGATCGCGACGGCCTTGGCGTCGGCGTCGTCGCCGCAGACCAGGACGTCCTCGTGGTCGAGGTAGTCCTCCTCACCCCACAGGGTCACCGCGGACACGTGGTGGAAGGCCCCGACCAGACGCGCGGACGGCACCAGCGAGGCAGCGGTCTCCGCGGCGCTGCCGCCGGGGACGTCGAGCCCGTAGGGGCCCTGCTTGTCGAAGCCGAGCGGGTTCACGCAGGAGATGACGACCTTGCCGTCGAGCTGGTCTGCGAGGGAGGCGACGAGGTCGTCGTGCCCGTCGTAGGGCACCGCCAGCACCACGACGTCCGCGCCGGCGGCGGCGTCGTTGTTCGCCGCACCGGACACGCTGCCGTCCGGCACCCGCGCGGAGATCTCGGCGGCGGCGTCCTGGGCGCGCTCGGGGCTGCGCGAGCCGAGCACGACCCGGTGACCGTGCCGGGCCCAGCGGTACGCGAGGCCCTTGCCCTGCGGGCCGGTCCCGCCGATCACCGCCACGTCGTAAGTGGTCACGCGCACTCCCTTGAATTGATGACAGCGATACTGTCACGGTAGTAGCCGTCCGCCGAGCCCCGAGCACGAGGTCCCGATGAAGCTCTCCACCCAGCTGATGTACTCCGGCAACCCGCGTGAAGCGGCCGACCAGGTCGTCGCCCTCGAGAAGGCCGGCCTCGACACGATCTGGGTGCCGGAGGCCTACGGCTTCGACTCCCCCACGCTGATGGGGTACCTCGCCGCGAAGACCGAGACCGTCGAGATCGGCTCGGCCATCTTGAACGTCTACTCCCGCACCCCGGGTGCGCTCGCGCAGACGGCGGCCGGCCTCGACAACGTCAGCGGCGGCCGCGCGATCCTCGGGCTCGGCGCGTCCGGGCCGCAGGTGATCGAGGGCTGGCACGGCCTGCCCTACGACAAGCCGCTCGGCCGCACCCGCGAGGTGGTCGACATCGTCCGCGCCGCGATCCGCCGCGAGACCCTCCAGCACGACGGCAAGATCTTCACGCTGCCGCTGCCCGCCGACCAGGGGCTCGGCCTCGGCAAGCCGCTGAAGATGCTCACCAAGCCCGAGCGCAGCAGCATCCCGATCTACATCGCGGCGCTCGGCCAGAAGAACGTCGAGGGCACGGCGGAGTACGCCGACGGGTGGCTGCCGTTCCTCTTCGCCCCCGAGAAGGCGCACGACGTCTGGGGCGACGCCCTGGCCGCCGGCACCGCCAAGCGGCAGGACGGCCTCGGCCCGCTCCAGATCGTCGCGGGCGGCATGGTCAGCATCGGCGACGACGTGAAGGGGATGCTGGACTTCGCGCGTCCGACGTTCGCGCTCTACATCGGCGGCATGGGCGCCCGCGGCAAGAACTTCTACAACGAGCTGGCCTGCCAGTACGGCTACGAGGCCGAGGCCAAGCAGATCCAGGACCTCTACCTCGGCGGCAACAAGCGCGACGCCGAGGCGCTGGTGCCGCTCGAGCTCCTCGAGATGGTGAACCTCGTCGGCCCCGAGTCCTACGTCAAGGAGCGCATCGACGCGTTCCGCGAGGCGGGCGTGACGAACCTGCAGATCACACCGGTCCCCGCGGACGGTGGCGAACCGGCCGACCTGGTCGCCCGGATGAAGGAGTGGGTGGCCTGATGAGCGACCGGCCGATCCTCACCGACGAGCACGAGGCGTTCCGCCGTACCGTCCGCTCCTTCATCGAGAAGGAGGTCGCCCCGCACCACGCCCAGTGGGAGCAGGACGGCCAGGTCAGCCGCGAGGTCTGGACGAGGGCCGGCGCGCAGGGGCTGCTGTGCTTCGACGTCGAGGAGGCGTACGGCGGCCCGGGTGTCCGGGACTTCCGCTACAACCTGGTGCTCGCCGAGGAGATGACCAAGGCCGGCGCCCACGGACCGGGCTTCCCGGTGCACACCGACATCATCGTGCCGTACCTCTCCGGCCTCGGCACCGACGAGCAGAAGCAGCGCTGGCTCCCCGGCTGCGTCAGCGGCGAGACGATCACCGCGATCGCGATGACCGAGCCCGGGGCGGGCAGCGACCTGCAGGGCATCCGCACCAGCGCCGTCGACAAGGGCGACCACTACGTCCTCAACGGCAGCAAGACCTTCATCAGCAACGGCGCGATGGCCGACCTGGTGATCGTGGTGGCCCGCACCGACACCCAGGTCGACGGCGGCCAGGGGCACAAGGGCATCAGCCTGGTCGTCGTCGAGCGCGGCATGGAGGGCTTCGAGCGTGGCCGCAACCTCGACAAGGTCGGCCTGCACGCGCAGGACACCTCCGAGCTGTTCTTCGACAACGTCGTGGTGCCCAAGGAGAACCTGCTCGGCGAGGAGGGCGGCGGCTTCGTCTACCTGATGCAGAACCTTCCGCAGGAGCGGCTCTCGATCGCGATGATGGCCGCCGCCGCGTGCGAGGCCGTGCTCGACCTGTGCCTGGCCTACGTCAAGGAGCGCGAGGCGTTCGGCCGCCCGATCGGGAAGTTCCAGCACACCCGCTTCGCGATCGCCGAGATGGCCACCGAGGCGCACATCGCGCGGGTGTTCGTCGACGACTGCGTCCGCCGGCACAACGACGGAGAGCTCGACGCCAAGCTGGCGTCGATGGCGAAGTGGTGGACCACCGAGCTGCAGAAGAAGGTCGTCGACCAGGGAGTGCAGCTGTTCGGCGGCTACGGCTACATGACGGAGTACCCGATCGCCAAGGCGTTCATGGACTCGCGCGTGCAGACGATCTACGGCGGCACCACCGAGATCCAGAAGGAGATCATCGGCCGGTCCCTCGGCCTCTGACCCCCCCTTCAGGCTGCCCGCTCGCACCTCGACCGGCGGCTGGTCGAGCCACCCGATCGGGCCATGACGCCCGTCGGCTCGAGGTGTTAGACGTACAGCTATGGATACCGGCGCGTCCCGGCCGTGCAAGCGGCTGGTGATCTGCTGCGACGGGACGTGGAACCGCCCCGACAGCGACCACGTCACGAACATCGAGAAGATCGCCCGCACCGTGGCCACCGACCTCGGCCGCACCGGCGGCGTGCAGCAGCTCGTGCTCTACCTGGCCGGCGTCGGCGCCGGCTCCTACCTGGTGGACCGGCTGCTGGGCGGCGCGTTCGGCTTCGGGCTGTTCGCCAACATCCGCTCCGCCTACCGGTTCCTGGCGCTCAACTACGAGCCCGGCGACGAGATCTTCGTGTTCGGGTTCAGCCGCGGCGCCTACACCGCCCGCAGCCTCGTCGGCATGATCGGCCGGGTCGGCCTGCTGACCCGGGACGCGCTGGTGGCCGACAAGCTGCCCGAGGCGGTCGCGCGCTACCAGCGCCGCTCCCGCGCCGACGGGTCGTTCGGGGAGAGCGACGCGGAGTTCCGCCGCGACCACTGCCACCCCGAGACCCCGGTGCACGCTGCTCGGCGTCTTCGACACCGTCGGCGCGCTCGGCGTGCCGGGCGCGATCCGCACGCCGGCACCAGTTCCACGACGTGCTCCTCAGCAAGGTCGGTGCTGTGCGCCCGGCAGGCCTCGCGATCGACGAGCGCCGGATCAAGTTCGAGCCGTGCCTGTGGGAGGCCGACGAGGACACCCGCCGCGACGACGAGGCGTCCGGGCGGGTCAGCCAGGTCTGGTTCGAGGGCGCGCACTGGCCCCTCACGCCGCTGACGTCATCCGGACGCGTAGAGGCGTCCGGTGCCGAACTCCGAGAACGGCCGGCTGTTGTGCGGGTTCTCGTAGGCGACCCCGCCCTCGAGCGGCTCGGACACCAGCACCCGCACCGACACCCAGGCCGGGTCACCGAGGCAGCGACGCGGCACCCGCACCGACACCGTGTGCCGGGCGAGGTCGGCGGCGGCCCGGAAGCCCGGGCAGCTCACGGCGTCCCCCGACGGAGACACGAACCGCTGCGGCCGGCGGGCCGCGCGACCCTCGACGAGCCCCACGTCGACGAAGAAGCGGCCCTGGGCGGTGCGCAGCCCCAGGTCGTACGTCGGACGGGCGGACCGCCGCAGGGCGGTGAACCGCAGCCGGACCAGCACGGCGCTGTCGCCGTGCCGCACGTCCACCCGGCGGAGGTCGAGCGACGGCAGCCGCACCCGGACGGGCCGGGCGGTGCCGCGCAGCAGCCACACGTCGCCGGCCGGGTCCTGGATCGTGGTGCGGCTGTCCCGCGTGACGATGCCGAGCTCGTCGCCGGGCTCGTCGGTCGCCTGAGGAGGGGGCACCAGCGACACCGACGCCGGACGCCGGTGCCGGCGGGTCGCTCTCCGCGCCCGTCGTGCAGCCGGCGGCGAGCAGGCTCACGAGAGCGGCGGCCACCACCCGGGACGTGCGGGCGAGGTGGCCGGCCATCCGGTCAGACGGTCCCGGCGGTCGGCACGGGCGAGGGCTGGAGCCGGACCGGAAGCGCGTCGACGCCGTAGACGATGGACAGCTCGCGGTAGTCGACGCGGTCCGTGGCGAGAGTCAGGTCGGGGAAGCGCCGGGCGAGCGCCGGGAACGCCGTACGCAGCTCCATCCGGGCCAGCTCGGCGCCCACGCAGCGGTGGAAGCCGTGCCCGAACGCGAGGTGCGTGCTCACCGGCCGGCTGAGGTCGAACGCGTCCATCTTCGCGCCCAGCCGCGGGTCGCGGTTGGCGCCGGCGAGCTGGCAGATCACCACGTCGCCCGGCACGATCCGCTGCCCGCCGACCTCGACCTCGGTCTTGGGGAAGCGCGGGAAGGCGATCTGCACGACGGTGAGGTAGCGCAGCAGCTCCTCGACCGCCCGGTCGACGACGGTGGGGTCCGAGCCGACGCGGCGGTAGTCCTCGGGGTGGTCGAGCAGCACGGCGGTGCCGAGCGCGAGCATCGAGGCGGACGTCTCGAGGCCGCCGGTGAACACGCCGTCGGCGAGCCCGCCGAGGTCGAAGTCGTTGATCTCGTCGCCGTGCTCCCGGATGATCTGGCCGATCAGCCCCTCGCCCGGGTCGCGGCGCTGCTTGGCGGTCGCCTCCATCAGGAACCTGCGCGAGTCCGACACCGCCCCGAAGACGCCCTGGCCGCCGTACGACACGTCGAAGCGCGCCGAGCCGAGCTGGCGGAAGGTCTCCCGGTCCTCGTCGGGCAGACCGAGCAGCTCGCAGATGACCAGGAACGGGATCGGGAAGGCGAAGGTCGGGACCAGGTCGACGACACCGTCGCCGGCGGCCGCCTCCTCCGCGACCCGGTCGAGCTGCGACTCGACGATCGCCGCGATGCGCGGCCGCAGCCGCTCGAGGCGCCGCATCGTGAACTCGGGCGTCAGCAGCTTGCGCAGCCGGGTGTGCTCGGGCGGGTCGGTGAAGCCGAGCCCGCCGATGTCGCCGTCGGTGGTCGAACCCCGCTTGCCCATGAACGGGCGGATGTCGGTGCTGTAGCTCGTCGTGTCCGCCAGCACCTGCCGGGCCTCGGACTCGCCGGTGACGAGCCAGACGTTCATGCCGAGGAACGACGTGAGCTTCGCGACCGGCGCCTGCTCCCGCAGCTCCCCGAGCCGGACGACCGGGTCGGGCCCCTCGCGGTGCAGCGGCCAGGCGAGACTGTCCGGCACGCGGTCCAGCTGGGACAGGTCGATGCCCTGGCTGCGAGCGATGATCAGGCGACGCACCCGGGCCTTGAGGTACGTCGTGAAGCGTGACACCGAGGAGCTCCTGCTGGATCGGGGGATGTTCCGGGCACAGCGTATGCCCGGAAAGCGCCCGGAACGTGCCCGGCCGCCTCGTGTTCAGGGTGTGTTCAGGGTGCTCCCGGAGCGCGACGACGGATGAGGGCGGTCAGATCGGGTCGTCATGCAGGATCCGCTGGAACAGCCGGTGGTCGCGCCACTCCCCGTCGATGAACAGGAACTTCGGCGCCATCCCGTAGGGCTCGAACCCGCAGCGCTCCAGCACCCGCTGGGACGCGGTGTTGTGGAGCAGCGTGCCGGCCTCGACCCGGTGCAGGCCGCGGCGCACCGCCTCGTCGCAGGCGAGCTGGACCGCGCCGGTCGCGAGCCCGCGACCCTGGTGGTCGGCGTCGACCCAGTAGCCGACGGCGGCGCTGCGCAGCGCCCCGAGCACGATGTTGTTGAGGTTCACCCGCCCGACGATCTCGCCGTCGCGCTCCAGCACGAAGGCGGCCATCAGGCCGCCGCGCACGGCCGCGAGCTGGCCGGCCACCGCGGCGGTCTGCCCCTCGACGGTGAAGAAGTCGGCGTCGCGGCGCGGGTCCCACGGTGCGAGGTGCTCGCGGTTGCGGGAGTACGCCGCGGCGAGGGCGGCCGCGTGCTCGGCCGTGAGCTCGACGACGTCGTAGCCCTCCGGGATCACCCGGCCACGCCCACCGCGGCGAAGGAGGGTACGACGGACAGGGCCAGTGCCACGGCGAGCAGCACCACCACGACGACGACGGTCACCCGGACCCATCTCGGCTGCATGGCCCCATCCTGCGACACCCCGCCGGACAACGACGAACGGGGTGGCCACCGCCGCAGCGGTGGCCACCCCGTCGTCAGGGATGCGAGCCGGTCACAGGACAGCTGGGGGGCAGGTGCCCCGGTCCCGGCTCAAGTGGTGCAGATCAGTTGTTCGTCGACCGCCGCGCAGATCGCGTAGACGTCGACGGTGACGTTGCCGGCGCCGTTGTTCTTCACGACGGTGCCGGACCACGTGCCGGCCGCGCTCGGGTAGCTCGACAGCACGGTCAGGTTGCCACCGGTGATGCCGCCGCCGAGGACCACCTCGCCGGAGTTGCACGAGGAGCTGACGGTCTGGTTGCCGTTGCCGGTCACCGTCACCGTGTTCTTGGCCTGGTGGTAGCCGCTCACGCCGTCCTTGCCGTCAGCCCCTTCGACCCGTTGGTCGCCGTCGTCACCCTGGGGGCCCTGCGGTCCTAGCCGGAGCACCGTCCACGCCGTCCTCGCCCGCGAGAGCCGTCTGCCCAGCCGCGACCAGTCCGGACCGTCCGCGCCGGCGTGGCCGCCGGCGCCAGTCGTCACCCTTGCAACGACTCAAGCCACCGTCGACCGCCGGATGTTGTCCGGGTCATCGGACGCTCGTCGGCCACGGCGTACGCCGTAGCGCCGTCGGCGCCGTCCGCGCCGTCGACCGACCGTTGGCACCCGTTGGTGCCCGTCGGCGCCGTCGGCGCCGTCGGCACCGTCGCGCCGGTCGCGCCCTTGGCGCCGGTCGTCACCCTTGGCGCCGTTCGCGCCGGTCGCACCGGTGTCGCCCTTGGCGCCGGTCGCACCGGCCGGGCCGGGGACGCCGAGGAGCGCCTGGACGCTCTTGGACAGGTCGTACTTGTTGATCGATCCGTTCAGGATCGTCGCGCTCTGCACTGCGCCCTTGCGCAGGTCCTTGGACTGGATGCTGTGGTCGCGGATCTGCAGCGAGCCGATCTGGCCGGCGGCGGCGGCGCCACCCACGCCACCCACGGCCGCGAGAACGGCGGCACCGGCGACGACGGCGCCGGCGCGAGACTTGAAGTTGTGCACCATGATGCGGGTTCCTCCCCTAACACCGCCCTCCCTGCGAGAGCGGCCATAGACGGAGCATGTCGGGCTTGTCCGGTTTATCCGCGTGAACACGCGTCGGCTCGGTCGTCCGCCGGGCAGGAGTGGCCGATCGGCCGGGCAGGTCCACCACACGCGTCATACTTGAAAGTAAAACCAGACGGATGCGCACTACTCCCGGGTAGTCCGGTCGGCGAGTTGGTACAGCCAGTGTTACGGACGCGTCGGTCCGGTCAGGACACGACCTGCAGGGGCACCGGGTCGGCCCCGTGGACGAGGCCCGCGACCTGCTCCGGCGACGCCTGCCAGGGGCCCAGCGGCGTCGGCGGAACCGCCTCGATCACCTCGACGCCGAGCCCGCGGAGCTCTCCCACGTGCGTGCCCCGAGGCAGGTAGACGCGCTCCAGACGTGGCGACATCCACGCCGCGGACAGACCCAGGGTGCCTTGCGAGATGCACAGGGTGCGCGCGCCCGTGAGGATCGCCAAGTCGGTCCGCAGGTCATCCGAGACCTGCACCGAGCAGTCGACGCCGCGCTGCCGACACCACTCCGCCAGCGGACCGAGAAGCGGGTGCTCCCAGTCCTGGCACACCAGGCGAACCCCACGGGCGCCCGCGTGATCGATGGCAGAGGTGTAGTAACCCAGGGCGGGAGGCCAGTAGTCCGGGTGCGGGTCCCGTCCGAAGACGTCTCCTGATCGCAGGTGAACCACCATCTCGTCGCTTGCCTCAGCGGCCTCCACCGTGAACAGAGCACGGAGGAGGCGCAGGTGCCTCGCCTGCCGGAGCGGCTCCGCGAGGCCCAACGGCTGCGGGTAGAAGAAGTGCCCCACGAGCGCTGGTCGGCGGAACGGCTCGGCGAAGCTCATCCGGACACCACCCACCTCGCCTCCGCGCCACCATGGCGAAGCCGGGCCAGAGATCGTCGGCACGCCGTTTCGCTCGGCGAACGTCAGCGCGTGCAGCATCTGCTGCAGCATGTTGCCGAAGTTGTGCCAGCTCTTGATCCGCAGCGTCGCCAGCGTCACCGGCGGCTTCGGGCCGGGCGAGCGGACGAAGTACGGCGCGCGCTGCCAGGGACGGTCACCGAACTGGGCGCCCGCGCAGAGCTCGGGGTCGAGCCCGTAGCGCGCCCCGAGCTCGGGCCCGACGTCGAACTGCATCGCTGCGGCTACTCCCACTCGATCGTGCCGGGCGGCTTGCTGGTCACGTCGACCGTCACCCGGTTGATCTCGCGCACCTCGTTGGTGATCCGCGTGGAGATGCCCTCCAGCACGTCGTGGGGCAGTCGGGCCCAGTCCGCTGTCATGGCGTCCTCCGAGGTGACCGGACGCAGCACGACCGGGTGGCCGTAGGTGCGGCTGTCGCCCTGGACACCCACCGAGCGGACGTCGGCGAGGAGCACCACCGGGAACTGCCAGATCTCGCGGTCGAGCCCGGCCCGGGTGACCTCCTCGCGGGCGATCGCGTCCGCCTCCCGCAGGATCTCCAGCCGCTCGTGCGTGACCTCGCCGACGATCCGGATGGCCAGCCCGGGTCCGGGGAACGGGTGCCGCCAGACCAGGTCGGCCGGCAGGCCGAGCTGCTCGCCGACGAGTCGCACCTCGTCCTTGAACAGCGTGCGCAGCGGCTCGACGAGCTCGAACTCGAGGTCGTCGGGCAGCCCGCCCACGTTGTGGTGGGACTTGATGTTGGAGGTGCCGGCGCCGCCGCCGGACTCCACCACGTCGGGGTAGAGCGTGCCCTGCACCAGGAAGTCGACCCGCTCGCCACGAGCGGCGGCGTCGCCCATGATCTCGACCTCGGCGGCCTCGAAGACCCGGATGAACTCGCGGCCGATGATCTTGCGCTTCTCCTCCGGGTCGCTGACGCCGGAGAGCGCGTCGAGGAAGCGCTTCTGGGCGTCGACCACGTGCAGGGAGACGCCGGTGGCCGCCACGAAGTCGCGCTCGACCTGCTCGGCCTCGCCCTTGCGCAGCAGCCCGTGGTCGACGAACACGCAGGTGAGCTGGTCGCCGATCGCGCGCTGCACCAGGGCGGCCGCGACCGCCGAGTCGACCCCGCCGGAGAGGCCGCAGATGGCGCGACGGTCCCCGATCTGGGTGCGGATCTTCTCGATCTGCTCCTCGACGATGTTGACCATCGTCCAGGTGGGCCGGCAGCCGGCGATCTCGAGCAGGAAGTGGCTGAGCACCTGCTGGCCGTGCTCGGTGTGCATCACCTCGGGGTGCCACTGCACGCCGGCGAGCCTTCGGTCGAGGTCCTCGAAGGCCGCCACCGGGGTGTCCGCCGTGGCCGCGAGTACGTCGAACCCGGGCGGCGCCGCGACGACGGAGTCGCCGTGGCTCATCCAGACCCGGTGCTGGCGCGGCACGTCGGCCAGGAGCGTCCCGCCGTCCAGGACCTCGACGGGGGTCCGGCCGTACTCCGAGCGCCCGGTCCGACGTACCTCGCCGCCGAGGTTGAGGGCCATCGCCTGGAAGCCGTAGCACATGCCGAACACAGGCACGCCCGCCTCGAACACGTCGGCGTCGACGTTGGGCGCACCGGGCTCGTAGACCGAGCTCGGCCCGCCGGACAGGATGATCGCCTTGGGCCCGCGCGCGAGCATCTCGGCGACCGGCATGGTGTGCGGGACGATCTCGGAGTAGACGCGGGCCTCGCGGACCCGGCGGGCGATGAGCTGGGCGTACTGCGCCCCGAAGTCGACGACGAGGACGAGGTCGTGGTCGGTCACTGTGCGGTCACGGCACCTTTCCGGAGGGGTGGGAGGTGGGCCGGTGAAGGCCGCAGTCTATCCGCCGCATGTTGGGCAAAATCCTTCCGATCGTCTCCCGCCGCCGCTGCGCCGGCCCTAGGGTCGGGCCTTGGAGCCCCTGACCTCCCCCGACCGCGGAGACGGCGCATGACCCTGACCGGTGAGGCAGCCCCCCGGACACGTCTGCAGTTCGGTGTCCTCGGACCGCTCTCGGCCTCCCTCGACGGTGTCGACATCGGCCTCGGCGGCCGCCGCCAGCGAGCCGTCGTCGCGGTGCTCCTGATCGCGCGCGGCCAGCAGGTCAGCACCGAGCGGCTGCTGGACGCCCTGTGGGACGGCGAGCCGCCGCCGAGCGGAGCCGCGAGCCTGCAGTCCTACGTGTCGCACCTGCGCCGGGCCCTCGAACCGCACCGGCCGGCCCGCACGCCCAGCCGGGTGCTGGTCAGCGGTCCCGCCGGGTACGCCATGCCGGTCGGCCAGGACGACGTGGACGCCTGGCGGTTCGAGCGGCTCGTCGACCAGGCCGCCACGTCCGCCGACCCGGCCACCCGGCTGCGGCTGCTGCGCGACGCGCTGGCGCTGTGGCGGGGCCCGGTGCTGGCGGAGTACGCCGGCCAGGACTGGGCCGACTTCGAGGCGCGCCGGCTCGAGGAGGTCCGCGAGGTCGCCCGCGAGCAGCTGCTGGCGGCCCGGCTGGACAGCGGCGAGACGGCGATGGTCGTCCCCGAGATCGAGGCGCTGCTCGCGGAGGCTCCGCTGCGCGAGGAGCGCTGGCGGCTGCTCGCCCTCGCGCTGTACCGCTCGCACCGGCAGGCCGACGCGCTCGACGCGCTGCGCCGGGCGCGGGCGCTGCTCGCCGACGAGCTGGGCGTCGACCCCGGCCCCGCGCTGCGCGCGCTGGAGGCCGAGGTGCTGGCCCAGTCGCCGACGCTGGACGCGCCCGCGGCTGCCCCGACGCCGCCCGTCACCCGACCGGCTGCGGCGGAGCCGGTCGCACCCGTCCGCGTGCCCGTGCAGCGGCTCGCCTCGGGCCGCCCCGAGCTCGTCGACCGGGAGGGCGAGCTGGCCCAGCTGCGGATGGCGCTCGGCCTGGCCCTGGAGGGCGTGCCGCGGCTGGCCGTGATCGAGGGGCCCGCCGGCATCGGCAAGACCAGCCTGCTGCACCAGGTCCGCGACGAGGCCCGCGCCGCCGGTGCGACCGTGCTGAGCGCGCGGGGCAGCCAGCTGGAGAAGGAGTTCGGCTTCGGCGCGGTGCGCCAGCTGTTCGACCCGGTGCTCGCCGATGCGTCCACCCGCGACGGGCTGCTGGCCGGAGCCGCGGTCGGGGCCAGCCAGGTGTTCGACGCGACGTACTCCCCCGCGGACGCGCCGACGGAGAGCCTGTTCACGATCCTGCACGGCCTGTACTGGCTGGCCAGCAACGTCGCTGCCCGCACCCCGCTCGTCATCGCCGTCGACGACGTGCAGTGGTGCGACACCAGCTCGCTGCGCTTCCTCGGCTACCTCGCCCGCCGGCTCGAGGACCTGCCGGTGCTGGTCGTGGCCACCTGGCGGACCGGGGAGCAGTACGTCGACGACGAGCTGCTCCACGAGCTGACCCTCGGACCGGAGGCGGTCTCGGTCGCCCCCGCGCCGCTCAGCCCCTCGGGGACGGCGGAGGTCGTGCGGACCGGGCTGGCGGGCGCCGACGACGCGTTCGTCGCGGCCTGCTTCCGCACCACCTCCGGAAACCCGCTGCTGCTGCGCCAGCTGCTCAGGGCCCTGGAGGCCGAGGGGGTCCGTCCCGACGCCGCGCACGCCGACACGGTCCGGGCGATCGGGTCGCGGGCCGTCTCCAGCCTGGTGCTGATGCGCTTCCGCCGGATGCCGCAGGGCAACCGCGACGTCGCCCGCGCGATCGCCGTCCTCGGCGACGGGGCGTCGCTGCCGATGGTCGCCTCGATGACGGGACTGTCCGAGGAGGTGACCGCCGGAGCCATCGCCGGGCTCGCCCGCTCGGAGGTGCTGCGCCCCGACCACCCGCTCGGCTTCGTGCACCCCCTGGTCGAGTCCGCGGTCTACGACGACCTGCCGCTCGGCGAGCGGGAGATGGCGCACGCGCGCGCCGCCCACGTGCTCGCCGCGGCCGGGGCCAGCCCCGAGCAGGTCGCGGCGCACCTGCTGGTGGTGCCGCCGCGGGGTGACGCGGCGGTCGTCGAGGCGCTGCGCGAGGCCGCCGGCCGGGCCGTCGAGCGCGGGTCGACCGAGTCGGCCACGGCCTACCTGCACCGCGCCCTCGCCGAGCCGCCCGCCCGGTCCGACGTACCCCACCTGCTGCTGGAGGTCGGTCGGCTGGAGGCGATGACCAGCGGGCTGGCGGCGATGGAGCACCTCGCCCAGGCCTACCGGCTGCTCGACGACCCGGTCGCCCGCGCCGAGGCGGCCATCGTGCTGGCCCGGACAGCGGTGTTCGCGGGCCCGCGGGGCGAGGCGAACCGGATCGCCCGGATCGCCGCCTCGGAGCTGCCGGACGACCTCGACGACCACCGCCAGCACCTGGTCGCCCTGGCCCGGATCTCCGGGTTCATGCACGGGCTGGACCCCGACGTCTACCTCACCGAGGAGCTGCCCGAGCTGCGTGGCGACGGTCCCGGTGCCCGCAGCCTGGCCGCGCTGATGGCCTGGGAGCTGGTCTGCAAGGGGGAGGACCGGGCGCGGGCGATGGAGCTCGCGAGCCTCGCCGTCCGGGACCGGGTGCTCCAGCAGCACGACCCCGGCCTGCTGTGGGTCGTCGCCGCGATGGTGCTCGGCATGAGCGGCCAGGACACCACGCCCTTCTGGGAGGAGGAGCTGGAGTCCGCGTACCGCACCGGCAGCGTGTTCGCGGCGCTGTCCGTGCATCTCTGGCTCGGCTTCGTGCAGTGGCACACCGGCGACCTGCGCGCGGCCCTGCAGTCGCTGGTCTCCTGCACCGAGCAGAACCTGGCGTGGAACGTGCACGGCGTCGGCCAGATGTACGTCGAGCCGTTCTCGGTGCACGTGCTGCTCGACCGCGGCGACGTCGCGGACGCCCGCGAGGTGTTCGACCTGGCGCGGGAGACTCCGCGGATCGGCGACAGCGTCCGGCTGTTCCTCGAGGTCGAGGCCCGGCTGCTGCTCGAGGAGGGCCGCTACGACGAGTCGCTGGCGGTCCTGGACGCCGCCGAGCCGCTGATGCGGATGGTGGAGAACCCGGTCTGGCGGCCCCGCCGCTGGATGCGGGCGCGGACGTTGCACGCGATGGGCCGCAACGAGGAGGCGCTCGCCCTGCTCGAGGAGGAGCTCGTGCTCGCCCGCCGGTGGGGCACCAAGGGCCTGGTCGGCCGCACCCTCCTGCTCCGTGGCCAGGTGGAGGGGGAGGACGGCGAGGCCACCCTGCGCGACGCGCTCGACCTGCTCGAGCGCAGCGAGCGCCGGCTGGACGTGGCCTGGGCCCGCTTCCACCTCGGGTCGCTGGTCGCAGCGAGCAGTCCCGACGAGGCCCGCACGCTCCTGGCCCGGGCGATCGAGCAGGCCGAGACCTGTGGCGCCGACGGCCTGCGCACCAGGGCGGCGGCCGCGTTGCGCGAGCTCGGGGTCGACGTACCGGAGGAGCCGGCTCCCCGGCTGCGCCTGACCACCGCGGAGCGGCGGATCGCGATGATGGCCGCCGACGGCCTGAGCAGCGACGAGATCGCGATGGCCTACTTCATGACGACCGGCACGGTCACCTCGATCGTGGAGTCCGTCTACGACCGGCTCGGGGTCACCACCCAGGAGGAGCTGCAGGTGGCGCTCGCCGACCTGACCTGAGGGCACGGCTCAAGTCGACGCCAAGTGGTTCCCAAGCGGGGCAATCGACAGTGGGTGCACGGCCCGGACAGGGACGTCCCACCTACCGAGGAGAGCAGCATGACGATCGAGTCCTCCGCGACGGCCGGCATCCCGGACCACCCCGCGCCGACCGACACCCCCCACCCGGCGGCGGAGCCCAGCGGCCGCGCCCACCTGCTCCGCGGCCTCTGCGCGGGTGCCGTGCACCTGCCCGGCGACGCGGCCTACGACGAGGCCCGGGTCCCCTGGAACGTCGCGGTCGAGCAGCGCCCCGCGGCGGTGGCCTACCCCGGCTCCGCCGACGAGGTCAGCGACATCGTCCGTGCGGCCGCCGCCAGCGGCCTGAAGGTCGCCCCGCAGGGCACCGGCCACAACGCCGGCCCGCTCGGCAACCTCGACGACGTGGTGCTGCTGCGCACCTCGGGCATGACCGGCGTGACGATCGACCCGGAGCGCAAGGTCGCGCGGGCCGAGGCGGGTGCCCTCTGGCTGGACGTGGTCGAGGCGGCCGCGCCGTACGGCCTCGCGGCCCTGCACGGCTCCTCCCCCGACGTCGGCGTGGTCGGGTACACCCTCGGCGGCGGCATCGGGTGGTACGCCCGGGCGCTGGGCATGTCCGCCAACCACGTGGTCGGCCTCGAGCTGGTGCTCGGCGACGGCACCCAGATCCGCGCCGACGCGGACACCAACCCGGACGTGTTCTGGGCGGCCCGCGGCGGCGGCGGCAACTTCGGCATCGTCACCACGATCGAGCTGCAGCTGTTCGACATCGCGACCGCCTACGCCGGGATGATGCTCTGGGACCAGGAGCACGCCGAGAAGGTGCTGCGCACCTGGGCCGCGTGGACCGAGACTGCGCCGGACTGCGTCAGCACGTCCTTCCGGATGATGAACCTCCCGCCGATGCCGGAGCTGCCGCCGTTCCTGCGCGGCCGCCAGCTCGTGGTGATCGACGGCGCCGTGCTGGCCGACGACGAGCAGGCCGCTGCGGTCATCGCCGACCTGCGCGCGCTCGAGCCCGAGATGGACACGTTCGCGCGGGTGCCGGCCGCCTCGCTGGTCCGGCTGCACATGGACCCCGAAGGTCCGACGCCGGCGGTGTCCGCCTCGACGATCCTGGCCGATCTGCCCGACGCGGCGATCGAGACGTTCCTGGCCCTGACGGGCCGCGGGTCCGGCTCGACGCTGCTGGCCGCGGAGCTCCGCCAGCTCGGTGGGGCGCTGGCCCGGCCGGCCGAGGGCGCGGGGGTGCTGCCGATGCTGGACGGGAAGTTCGTGCTCTTCGGTGTCGCCATCGCGGCCACCCCGGAGATGGCCGCCCAGGGCCACGCCGACGCCACCGCGCTCGTCGACGGGTTGACGGCGTACGCCTCGGGGCGGGACTACCTCAACTTCGCCGAGCAGCGGGTCGACGTACGCGCGTCCTTCTCCGCGGAGGACTGGCAGCGGCTCAAGGGCGTCCGGTCCGCGGTGGACGCGTCCGGGCTGCTGGTGGCGAACCACCGGATCCCGCGCTTCTACGAGAACGGGCTGCCGACCGAGTAGGCGAATGCCGCGAAGGGCTCAGGATCTGTCGAAAAGTTTCTCGGATCCGGCGTAACCCCCCTGCCCGGTCATCGTTGAGCAGGACGGATCCGGTGGCTTTGCTCTCCCTCCCAGGCCGGATCCCCGTGTCCGTGCAGCTGCGTGGACCGTTCAGGGCCCGACCACCCTCCCTCCCCGGTCGGGCCCTGAAGCCGTTAACGGGCCGCCCCTGTCGGATTCCCTGGGTCCCCTGTTAAACGTGCACACCCCCGACGTTGCAACATCGGGGGTGTGCCAGTTTCCCTGGGTCCCCTGGGAATCTGGCAGCCGCCTCAGCTCACCGACACGATCGGCAGCCGCAGGGCGCCGGGGGCCGCGTCGGGCACGGCGGGGCGGGTCGGCGGGACCGGCGCGACCCGCTGGTACGTCGACCCGAGCGGTGGTCGCACGTCGGGCTCGCCCTTGTTCGGCCAGTACGCCATCGCCCGCTCGGCCTGGGCGGTGATCGTCAGGGACGGGTTCACGCCGAGGTTCGCGGTGATCGCGGAGCCGTCGACGACGTGCAGGCCGGGGTGGCCGTACATCCGCTGGTAGGGGTCGATGACGCCGGTCTCGGGGCTCTCGCCGATGGTGCAGCCGCCGATGAAGTGCGCGGTGAGCGGCCGGTTGAACGGCTCCCCGATGGAGCCGCCGGGCTTGCCGCCGACGATCTCGGCCATCTTGCGGACCGCCTGGTTGGCGACCGGGATCCAGGTGGGGTTCGGGATGCCGTGGCCCTGGCGCGACGAGAGGTGCCAGCGGCCGGTGAGCCGGGAGCGCTTGGAGAACACCGTGATCGAGTTGTCGATCGTCTGCATGACGAGCGCGATGACGGTCCGCTCGGACCAGTGCTTCACGTCGTACAGGTCGAGGACGTTGCGACGCTCCTTCCACATCTCCTTGAGCCACGTCTGCCAGCGCGGCGCCGGTCCGTCGCCGTCGGTGAGCACGGTCTGCATCAGCGACATCGCGTTGTGGCCCTTGCCGTAGCGGACCGGCTCGATGTGCGTGTGCTCGTCGGGGTGGAAGCTCGACGTGATCGCGACGCCCTGGCTGTAGTCGACCTTGGTGTCCGGGGCGATCGCGCCGAGGATCGACTCGGAGTTCGTCCGGGACAGGTAGCCGAGCCGCTGCGAGACCCGCGGCAGGTGCCCCTCGTCGCGCATCCGGTGCAGCAGCCGCTGGGTGCCGAGCGCGGAGGCCGAGAACACCACCTGCTCGGCGGTCAGCGTGCGGGTGGCCGAGCGCCGGCGGGCCTTGGCCTTCGTGAACCGCACGCGTACGTCGTACCCGCCACCCTGCTCGGCGGAGCGTGGCGAGACCCGGGTGACCGTCGTGAGCGGGAGCACCGTCGCGCCGTTCTGCTCGGCGAGGTAGAGGTAGTTCTTCACCAGGGTGTTCTTGGCGTTGTGCCGGCAGCCGGTCATGCACTCGCCGCAGCCGAGGCAGGTGTTGCGGTCGGGGCCGGCGCCGCCGAAGTAGGGGTCGGCGACCCGGGCGCCCCGCTCCTGGCCGGGCCCGCCGAAGAACACCCCGACCGGCGTCGGGTGGAAGGTCTCCCCCACGCCCATGTCGGTGGCGACCTTCTCCATCACGTCGTCGGCCGGCGTGCGCAGCGGGTTCTCGACGACGCCGAGCATCCGCTTGGCCTGGTCGTAGAACGGCTTGAGCTCGGCGCGCCAGTCGGTGATGTGCCGCCACTGCGGGTCGTCGTAGAAGGGTGCGAGCGGCTCGTAGAGCGTGTTCGCGTAGACCAGCGAGCCGCCGCCGACCCCGGCGCCGGACACGATCATGCAGTCCTTGAGGGCGTCGACCCGCTGGATGCCGTAGCAGCCGGCCTCGGGACGGAAGAGGTACTTCTTCAGGTCCCAGGAGGTGGTGGGCAGGTCCGCGTCCTCGAACCGTGCGCCGGCCTCGAGCACGCCGACCCGGTAGCCCTTCTCGGTGAGCCGCAGCGCGGTCACCGAGCCGCCGAAGCCCGAGCCGACGACCAGGACGTCGAAGTCGAGGTCGCTCATGCGCGCCCGAGCTTCTTCAGCAGCCTGAGCTGGGAGGCCATCACCTTCGCGTAGCGCTCGTCGGAGAGCCCGAGCATCGGGCCGAAGCGCAGCAGCCGCTGGGTGGCGACGGACTGGGTCTCGGTGTAGCGGAGCACCCCCTCGGCGCCCTGGCGCCGACCGAGGCCGGACTCGCGCATGCCGCCCATCGGCGCGTCGATGCTGGCGAACGTCGCGGCGAACGCCTCGTTGACGTTGACCGTGCCGCACTTGACCTGCCGGGCGACCGCGCGGCCGCGGGTGCCGTCCTTGGTCCAGACGGAGGCGTTGAGGCCGTACTCGCCGTCGTTGGCGCGGGCGATCGCGTCGGCCTCGTCGGTGAAGCGGTACACCGACACGACCGGCCCGAACGTCTCCTCACCGAAGCACCGCATGTCGGGGGTGACGCCCTCGAGGACCGTCGGCTCGTAGTAGAAGGGGCCGAGGTCGGGACGGGCCCGGCCACCGGCGAGCACCCGCACGCCCTTGGCGCGGGCGTCGTCGACGTGTGCGGTGACCGCGTCGAGCTGCTGCTGCGAGATGAGCGTGCCCATGTCGCTGCCCCAGGCCAGCCCGGGCTGGAGCCGCATCGCCTTGACCCGCGCGACGAACCGGTCGACGAACCGGTCGTAGACCTGGTCGGCGACGAACATCCGCTCCGTCGAGACGCAGAGCTGTCCGGCGTTGGAGAAGCTCGCCCGCACGGCGCCCTCGGCGGCCCGGTCGACGTCGGCGTCGCGGAGCACCAGGATCGGGTTCTTGCCGCCGAGCTCCAGCGAGCAGCCGATCAGCCGGTCGGCGCACTGCTTCGCGATCTGCTTGCCGGTCGCGGTGGAGCCGGTGAAGCAGACGTAGTCGGCGCGGCCGATGATCTCCGGGCCGAGCTCGCGACCCGGGCCCGCGACGACCTGCCACAGGTCCTTGGGGAACCCGGCCTCCTCGAGGAGCTGCACGCCCATCAGAGCGGTGAGCATGGTCTGGGCGTCCGGCTTGTGCACCACGGCGTTGCCGGCGAGCAGCGCGGGCAGGCCGTCGCACAGTGCCAGCGTGAACGGGTAGTTCCAGGGCGAGATGAGCCCGACCACCCCCTTGGGGATCCGGTTCACCTCGACCCGGGTCAGGCCGGGCACGACACCGGCGACCCGCCGCGTGTCGAGGTGCCGGTGGCCGGTGCGGCCGTAGTAGCGGGCGGTCAGCGCGACGTGCAGCGGCTCGTCGTACGCGTCCTTGCGGGCCTTGCCCGACTCCCAGCAGATGACGTCCGCGATCTCGGACTGCCTCTCGAAGATCAGGTCGTGGAGCCGGAGCAGGGCCGCCTGCCGCTCGTCGATCGAGGTCCGGGCCCAGCGTTCCTGTGCGATGCGGGCCCGACGGAACGCCTCCGCCACGTCGGTCGTCGAGGACTGAGGGATGGTGCCGATGGGCTGGCCGTTGAAGGGGCAGTACGTCGGGACGGACTGCCCGGTCGTCGCCACGACCCGGTCGGTGAGGCTCCGGACGAACGCCGGCTCGAGCGCGTAGGTCGCGGTCGGGTCGGCGGACGGGTCACGCAGGTCGGTCGGCTGGGCGCTCATATACCGAGAGTATGTGACCGCGGTCTCAGTTGCTACCCCCTGGTAACTCCGGACCGGCCGGGAGAGACCGAGATCACCCCTGTGTAGGGACCACCTACCGGGTATGCCGTTTACAGTCGCGGTAACATTTAAGACATCGCACCAACCGACACCGACAGAGAAGAAGACCACAGAATGTCCACGGGGACCGCACCCTCGCTCCTGCTCGACCTCGCCTCCTCCACCATCGCGGACCGGCAGCGCACCGCGCGCGACCGGGGGCAGCGCGCGCTCGTCCGGCGCAGCCGCACCCGGCGAGCCCGCCGCGCGTAGCCGTGCTCGACGACAGAGGCGCCGACGGACACCCAAGGTCCGTCGGCGCCTCTTGCTTGTGAGGCAGTCGCTCAGCCGGTGGTGAGCGAGGTGTCGTCGACCAGGAAGCTGGTCGCTGCGGAGACGTCTTCCACCCCGAGGAACTTCAGCGTGACGGTCTTGCCGGTGTACGCCGACAGGTTCACG
Organism: uncultured Actinomycetota bacterium; assembly: GCA_963827435.1. Lineage (GTDB taxonomy): Bacteria > Actinomycetota > Actinomycetes > Propionibacteriales > Nocardioidaceae > Nocardioides_B. Next base: position 70,365 of record CAWHAU010000013.1, on the reverse strand, counting down.
CTGCGGGCCACGTAGCCGGTGCCCTTGTTGAGGTTGGAGTACGTCGCCAGCGTCGACGTCGCGCCGCCGCTGGGCGTGACCTGCACCTTGAGGGTGTCGTAGGCCGTGGTGGTCGTCGTCTCGTCACTGGAGATCGACAGGTAGAACGACAGCGTCGCGGTGGACGCGGCCGGGATGGTCACCGTCTGCGAGATCGAGTCGGTGTGCGACGTGCCGTACCCGTCCAGCCACGCGAACCACGAGCCGGCGTGCGGGGTCGCGCCGCTGTTGGAGATGACGCCCGAGGTCTGCGTCCACGACGCGGCACCGGACTCGAAGCCCGGGTTGGCGAGCAGGTTGCCGCCGGTCGGCGGGGGCGTGGTGCCGCAGGTCTCGGTCGGTGTCACGGCCACGCCCTTCCAGGCGTTCACCGTCGCGGTGCACTGGGTCGACGTCGCGCCGTACAGGTCCTTGGCGGCCTTGACCTGGCCGTTGGCGGCCTGCGGGTAGGTCGTCGTGGAGGTCCAGTAGGTCGTCATCGCGCGGTACCAGATCGCGGCGGCCTGGTCGCGGCCGAGGCCGGTCAGGGTGGTGCCGTTGCAGGTCGTGGCGCTGTGCGAGCGGCCGCCGATCGTCTTGGTGCCGGTGCCCTCGGCGAGCAGGTAGAACAGGTGGTTGCCGACGCCCGAGGAGTAGTGCGGGTCGAGGTTGCCGACCGTCGAGGTCCAGCAGTTCTTCGAGCCGCCGTCCAGCGACGGGTTGTCCATGCGGCGCAGGTAGGTGCCGTTCTTGGCGATCTTCTCGCCGATGTAGTAGTCACCGGGGTCGCTGGCGTTGGCCGCCTCGAACTCCACCATCGTGCCGAAGACGTCGGAGGTGGCCTCGTTGAGGCCGCCGGCGTCGCCGGAGTAGTTGAGGCCGGACGTCGCGGCGGTGACGCCGTGCGACATCTCGTGGCCCGCGACGTCGAGCGAGGTGAGCGGGCTGAACGTGGTGCCGCCGTCGCCGTAGGTCATGCAGAAGCAGGAGTCGTCCCAGAAGGCGTTCTCGTAGGCGTTGCCGTAGTGCACCCGGGAGTACGCCGCGACCCCGTCGTTGCGGATGCCGGTGCGGTTGAAGTGCGCCTTGTACATGTCCCACGTCTCGGCCGCGCCGTACGCCGCGTCGACCGCCGCGCTCTGCCGGCTCGAGGTGGTGCCGGTGCCCCACGCGTTGTCGGCGTCGGTGAACAGCGTGCCGCGCGCGGTGCTGGTCGAGTTGTTGGCGTCGTACGTGGAGTGGCCGCCGCGGGTGCCGTCGGTGAGCTGGTACGTCGACCCGCTCAGCGTGGTCTGCAGGGAGACGCTGCCGCTGTAGAGCGACTGGCCGGAGCCGGTGGCGTCCATGACCTGCGGGAGGCGGGCGAGCTGCTTGCCGGACTTCGCGTCGGTGTAGACGAGGTCGCGGATCGGGGTGCCGTCCTTCTCGGTGCCGGTGACGACGGTCTGCCAGGCGAGGACCGGCTTGTGCTGGGCGGCGTACACGACCTTCACGGGTGCGGCGGCGCCGGCCGCGAGGTCGGTCCGCTTCGCGGCGTCGGCCTTCGCGGTCTTCCCGGCCACCGTGGCCTCCGTGCTCGGCACGGTGATCCGGTCGCGGCTGGCGCGGACGACCTGCATCTTGCCGTTCTCACGCTGCGCCACGACGAGGTCGCCGCCGATGACCGGCAGGCCGTCGTACGTGCGGTTGTAGCGGACGTGCTCGGTGCCGTCGGTGTCGCGCAGGACGTCCTTGACGACCAGCGCCTCCTTGGCGCCCAGCCGCAGCTTGTCGGCCATCGCGGCGCGGTCCTGCTTCGCGCCGGCGATCGCCTCGCGGCGCTCGGCCGGGGTGTACGTCGGGTCGGGGCGCCCGCCGTGCGCCGCCGCGGAGGGTGCCGCGGACAGCGCCGCTTGGGGGGCGACCGTGGCGGGAGCCGCGGCCTGGGCCGGGAGGGTGAGGGCCAGGGGGCTGATCGCGAGTGCGGCTACGCCACACAGTCCGATCGCGCGGGCGCTGGTCCCGAGAGGTGCTCGCAACACGCAGGATGCCTTTCTCTGCGTCGGCCACCGGGATCTCCGGTGAGGCCGAGAGGAACGGCCCGGGCTGTGGGGCACCGGGCCGATGGCGAGCCTGCACCCGCCTCCGCACCCCCGGATAGCCGTCATTTTGCGCATTTGCACAAACCTGCAAGAACGTCGCTTCCCGGCGAGCCGGGACAAAGTTCCGGTCGAGCCGGGACAAAGTTCCGGTCGAGTCGGGAAGAAGTCCTGCTCGGGCCGGGATCCCGGCTCGGCGGAGAATTTGCCCCGGGTCGGCGGGGACTTTGCCCCGGGTCGGCGGGGACTTTGCCCCGGGTCGGCAGGGGTCAGACGATGTCGGGGGCCTGGACGCGGGCCTCGTCGGCCTCCTGGTCGGTCAGGGCGCGCTGGCTCTGCCGCTCGGCCTCGACCCGGCGCAGGTAGTGGTCGACCTCGTCGTCGAGGCGGCTCGCGTCCCAGCCGAGCTCGCCGGCCATCAGGACGGCGGCCGGGCGGGCGGCGGCGACGCCGCGGTCGAAGGTCTCGATGGAGATCCGGGTGCGGCGGGTCAGCACGTCGTCGAGGTGCCGGGCGCCCTCGTGGGTGACGGCGTAGACGACCTCGGCCCGCAGGTAGTCCTCGGCGCCCTCGAGGGGGCCGCGCAGGTCGGGGCGCTCGGCCACCAGCGCGAGCACCTCGTCGACCAGACCGCCGTAGCGGCCGAGCATGTGGTCGACCCGGGCCTCGTGCAGGCCCGAGCCGCGGGCCAGTGCGGCCTTCTGGTTGGTGCGGGTCTCGAAGCCGTCGGCGCCGGCGAGCCGGACGACGTCGGTCACGCTCGCGGGGACGCTGGCCCGCAGGGAGTGCGCGGCGGCGTCGACGGCGTCGCGGGCCATGATGCGGTACGTCGTCAGCTTGCCGCCCGCGATCATCACCAGACCCGGCACCGGGGCGACGACGGTGTGCTCGCGGGAGATCCGGCTGGTCGGCTCGGACTCGCCGGTGGCCAGCGGGCGCAGGCCGGCGTAGACGCCCTCGACGTCCTCGTGCCGCAGGGGTTCGCGCAGCACCGAGTTCACGTGCCCGAGCAGGTAGTCGATGTCCGTGCGGGACGCCGCCGGGTGCGCCTTGTCGAGGTCCCAGGGCGTGTCCGTGGTGCCGATGATCCAGTGCCGTCCCCACGGGATGACGAACAGCACGGAGGTCTCGGTGCGCATGATCAGGCCGGTCTCGAAGCGGATCCGGTCACGGGGTACGACGAGATGGATCCCCTTGCTGGCCTGGACGCTGAGCGCTCCGCGGCCGCCCACGAGCTGCTGGATGTCGTTGGTCCAGACGCCGGCGGCGTTGACCACCACCCGGGCGCGGATCGCGATCTCGCGGCCGGTCTCGAGGTCGACGGCGCGGGCGCCGGTGACCCGTTCGCCCTCGCGCAGGAAGCCGACCACCTTGGTCCGGGACGCGAGGTGCGCACCGTGCCCGGCCGCGGTGCGTGCGACGGCCGTCACCAGCCGCGCGTCGTCGACCTGGGCGTCGTAGTAGCGGACGGCACCGGTCAGCGCGTCGGGTCGCAGGTCGGGGGCCAGCCGGAGAGCGCCGCGCCGGGTGAGGTGCCGGTGCCGGGGCAGGCCCATGTCGTACTTGCCGGCCATCGCCATCGCGTCGTAGAGCGCCAGACCCGCTCCGACGTACGCCCGCTCCCAGCCGTGATGGGTCAGCGGGTAGAGGAACGGCACCGGCCGGACGAGGTGCGGCGCCAGCCGGGTCAGCAGCAGGCCGCGCTCCGCCAGCGCCTCGCGGACCAGCCCGAAGTCGAACATCTCGAGGTAGCGCAGCCCGCCGTGGATCAGCTTGCTGGACCGCGACGACGTGCCGGACGCGAAGTCGCGCTGCTCCACCAGGCCGGTCGTGAGGCCGCGGGTGACCGCGTCCAGCGCGGTGCCGGTCCCGACCACTCCCCCGCCGACGACGAGCACGTCGAGCTCCTGCGCGCCGAGAGCATCGAGCGCCGCCTCACGTCCGGCCGGGGAGAGCGCGCTCATGACGTGAGGACCACCCGGGTGCGCGTGCCGAGCGAGTCGAGACGGTCGCGGGCCATCGGGTGGTCCTGCTGCGTCCGGTGTACGACGTCCAGGTCGAGGTCGTGCACGGCGAGCGCCGGCGACTCTGCGCCCACGCGCGCGACCGGCCGGCCCTCGGGGTCGTAGACCGCGCTGCCGCCGCTGAACGAGCCGGCGCCGCACCGGCCCGTGAGACCGGCGAACACCACGTAGATGCCGTTGTCGAGCGCCCGGGCGGCGTAGTAGACGTCGCGGCGGTGCTCGGCGCCGACGTAGTAGGCGGCGGGGACGAGGTAGACCGACGCCCCACCGGCGGTCGCGGACAGCGCGTGCTCCGGGAAGCAGCCGTCGTAGCAGACCCCGAGCGCCAGGTCCCACCCGTCGACCACGATCGTCGCGCCGTGGTCGCCCGCGGTGAAGAAGTCCCGCTCCGGGCCGGAGAGATGCTGCTTGTCGTACGGCGCGGACACCTCGCCCTGCGCGTCGACCACGAGCACGGACAGCGTGGACTCATCGAGTGCGCGGCGTACGGCGGCCCCGACCACCACGACGACGGAGCGGGCGCGGGCGATCTCGGACAGCGGAGCGAGCGCCTCGTCATCGAGGGCGAGGGACGCGTCGTGGGTCCAGGCGGCCTCGTCGTAGCCGGTGAGGAACAGCTCGGGCAGCACCACGACCCGGGCGCCGGCGTCGGCGGCGGTCGTGACGAGCGAGACGGCCGTGGCCACGTTGGCCGCGACGTCGCCGGGGACCGACTCCGCCTGCGCAGCCGCCACCCGGATCGAGGTCACTGGACCACGACCTCCACGCGCTGGAACTCCTTGAGCTCCGTGTAGCCGGTGGTGGCCATCGCGCGGCGCAGCGCGCCGACGAGGTTCATGGTGCCGTCGGCCGTGCGCGAGGGACCGAACAGGATCTCCTCGAGCGTGCCGACCGTGCCGATCTCGATGCGCTCGCCGCGCGGCAGCTCGGCGTGCCAGGCCTCGGAGCCCCAGTGGTGGCCCTGGCCGGGCGCCTCCTTGGCGCGCGCGAGCGGCGAGCCGACCATCACCGCGTCGGCGCCGCAGGCGATCGCCTTGGCGAGGTCACCCGAGCGGCCGATCGAGCCGTCGGCGATGACGTGCACGTAACGGCCGCCGGACTCGTCGAGGTAGTCGCGGCGGGCGGCGGCCACGTCGGCGACCGCGGAGCCCATCGGGACCGAGATGCCGAGCACGGTGCGGGTGGTGTGCGCGGCGCCGCCGCCGAAGCCGACCAGCACGCCGGCGGCGCCGGTGCGCATCAGGTGCAGCGCGGCCTGGTAGGTCGCACAGCCGCCGACGATCACCGGCACGTCGAGCTCGTAGATGAACTCCTTGAGGTTCAGCGGCTCGGCCTGGCCGGACACGTGCTCGGCCGAGACGGTGGTGCCGCGGATCACGAACATGTCGCAGCCGGCGTCGACGACCGTCTTGGCGAACTCCTTGGTGCGCTGCGGGGACAGCGAGCCGGCGACGGTCACGCCGGAGTCGCGCATCTCCTTGAGCCGGGCGGTGATCAGCTCCGCCTTCACCGGCTCGGCGTAGATCTCCTGCAGCCGGGCGGTGGCCCGCGGCCCCTCGAGGCCGGCGACCTCGGCGAGCAGGTCGCTCGGGTCGTCGTACCGGGTCCAGAGGCCCTCGAGGTCGAGCACGCCGAGACCGCCGTGCTTGCCGAACGCGACGGCCGTCTGCGGCGACATCACCGAGTCCATCGGCGCCGCCATGATCGGCAGCTCGAAGCGGTAGGCGTCGATCTGCCAGGCCACCGAGACCTCCTCGGGGTCCCGGGTGCGGCGCGACGGCACGATCGCGAGGTCGTCGAACGAGTACGCGCGGCGTCCGCGCTTGGCGCGTCCGATCTCGATGTCCATGCCCCCGAGCCTAACGGGGCACGGACTCGCGCCCGCTCTCGGTCAGGCGACGGTCAGGCCAGGGTCAGGACTGCACGGGCGCGTAGCGGACCAGCAGCACGCCGCTCTTCAGCGGGCGGCTCTCCGTCAGCTGCAGCGGCACCTTGCCGGTGCCCTCGAACAGCCGCTGCCCCTCGGCGACGGCGATCGGGTGGACGAGCAGGGCGAGCTCGTCGAGCAGGCCCTGCGCGATCAGCCAGCGCACGGTCGTGGCCGAGCCGGACATGGTGATGTCGCCGTCGGTCTGCTCCTTGACCGCCCGCACCTGCTCGGCGACGGACGCGTCGTCGGGGCCGGAGATCACGGTGGTGTTGGCCCAGTCGGGGTCGAAGGCGTCGTGCGAGAGGACGTACTTCTGCGTCCCGTTGATCACCGCGCCGAAGTCCGCGTCGCCCTGGGCCGGCCAGTACTGCGACCACTCGTCGTAGAGACGTCGCCCCATCAGGATGGCCTTGGTGTTCGCCATGCCGGCACCGACGATCTCGCCCATCTCGTCGTCGAAGTAGGGGAAGTGCCACAGGTCGGGCCGCTCGACGACGCCGTCCATCGAGATGAAGAAGTTCGAGATGATCCTGCCCATGGCCTTGCTCCTCCGGGTCGGACTGTTGTCGTCACGGTAGACCGGGGCGGCGCCCGGAACTCATCGCTGACCGGTGACCCGTTCCCGGGCGGCGAGCACGACCAGCGCGCCGACGAGCGAGACGGCCGCGGTGAGGAGGACCGCGCGGTTCCAGCCGTCGACGAGGCCCTGCGGGGTCGCCGCCGCGGCGATCACCGACACGACCGTGACACCCAGGGCCGACCCGACGTAGCGGGCGGTGTTGTTGGCGCCGCTGCCCACGCTGCCGCGGCCCGGCGGCACGCTGGCCACCGCCTCCCGCCCGAGGGCCGCGTTGAGCACGCCGCTCGCGACGCCGGCGACCAGCAGTCCGGGCACGAACCGCTGCCAGCCGTCGCCGGGGCCGAGGTGCCACAGCCCGAGCTGCCCGACCGCGACGCCGAGCAGCCCGGCCGCGAGCTGGGTGCGCCCGGAGACCCGCGCGGGGATCCGGCGGGCCAGCAGCGCGGTGACCACGCTGGTCACCGACCAGAGCAGCATCAGGCCGGCGGCGCCGAGCGCCGGGACGTGCAGCGCCAGCCCGACGAAGCCCGACAGGTACGACAGCAGCGCGATGATCCCGCCACCGGTGGCGAGCGCGGCGACCGTGGCCGCCACGAACGGCGGGTGCCGGAACAGCCCGAGGTCGAGCATCGGGGCCGCCGTACGACGCTCCACCTGCACGAACGCACCGAGGAGGACCACCGCGCCCACGGCGAGCGCGAGCACGATCGGCGACCTCCAGTCCTGTCGCCCCTCGACCAGGGCGGCGAGCAGCGCGCTCATGCCGCCCGCGAGCAGCACCAGGCCGGGCAGGTCCAGCGGCTGCCGGTGCTCCGAGCGGGACTCCGCGACGGCGCGGAGTGCGGCCACCGCCACCACGAGGGACACGACGCCGAGCACCCAGTAGGCCTCGCGCCACGACAGCAGCCGGTCGAAGCCCGCGGTCATCAGCGGGCCGACCGCGATGCCGGCGCCCACGCTCGCGCCCCAGACGCCGCTGGCGGCGGCGCGCTCGGGACCGGGCGGGTACGTCGCGGCGATGATGCCGAGGCTCGAGGCCACCGCCGCCGCGCCGCCGACGCCCTGGACCAGCCGGGCCAGCACGAACACCAGCGTCCCGGGCGCCACGGCCGCGGCCACCGAGCCGACGGCGAGGACGAGCAGGCCGGCCGCGAACGTGCGGCGGCGGCCGAAGTCGTCGGAGACGGTGCCCGTCGACAGCAGGGCGGCGCCGAGGCCGATGCTCATCGAGCTGAGGATCCAGGTGCGGCCCGCGGCGCCGGCGCCGAGCGTCGCGGCCGTGCTGTTGATCGTGGACAGCGGTGCGGTGAACGCGACCAGCGTGAGCAGGGTGCCCAGCGCGGCGACGGTGAGCTGGCGGCGGGCGACACGCGGCGCCTGCTCGACGAGGGTCTGCATGGGAGCCGACCCTAGCAGGTTTTGGTTCGTTCACCAGACCAGATGGTCTAGGGTGGACGCATGGCACTCGGAGTGGACTACGTCCGGCAGGACTGCTCGCTGGCCCGCGCCCTCGAGGTGGTCGGCGAGCGGTGGACGCTGCTGATCCTGCGCGACTGCTTCCTGGGGGTGCGCCGCTTCTCGGACTTCGAGGCGCACCTCGACATCTCCAAGGCCGTGCTGACCGCGAGGCTCGCGGCGCTGGTCGACGCGGGCCTGCTGGAGCGGGTCGGCGCCGGGCACGCGGAGTACGTCGTCACCGACCGCGGCCGCGAGCTGTGGCCGGCGATGTTCGCGCTGACCCAGTGGGGCGAGTCGCTCTCCGAGCGCGGACCGCGGCGGATCTTCGAGCACGCGGGCTGCGGCGGCCGGGTCGACCCGACCGGACGGTGCGGCGCGTGCGGCGACGTACCCGGGCCGCAGGACCTGCAGACGCGACCGGGCCCGGGCGCGGACCCGACGGTGCGGGACGACGCGGTGTCGAAGGCGCTGCGGGCGCCGCACCGGCTCCTGGAGCCGCTGCCCACCCGCGGTTGACCGCGTCGCCGACCCGTCACTTCCTGCGCGGCACGCCGGCGAGACGGCCGATCAGGTGACGGGTCGGCGGATCAGCGCGAGGAGTAGTTCGGCGCCTCGACGGTCATCTGGATGTCGTGCGGGTGGCTCTCCTTGAGGCCCGCCGGGGTGATCCGCACGAACTGGCCGCGCTCCTGCAGCTCGGGCACGGTCCGCGCGCCGACGTAGAACATGGACTGGTGCAGGCCACCGACGAGCTGGTGGGCGACGGCGGACAACGGGCCGCGGTAGGCGACCTGGCCCTCGATGCCCTCGGGCACGATCTTGTCGTCGTTGGCCACGTCGGCCTGGAAGTAGCGGTCCTTGGAGAACGACTTCTTGCCGCGCGAGGCCATCGCCCCGATCGAGCCCATGCCGCGGTAGGCCTTGAACTGCTTGCCGTTGACGAAGATCAGGTCGCCCGGGCTCTCCTCGCAACCGGCGAGCAGCGAGCCGACCATCACGGTGTCGGCCCCGGCCACCAGCGCCTTGGCGATGTCGCCGGAGTACTGCAGCCCGCCGTCGCCGACCAGCGGGACGCCCGCCGGCTTGCAGGCCAGGGACGCCTCGTAGATCGCGGTCACCTGCGGCACACCGACGCCGGCGACCACGCGGGTGGTGCAGATGGAGCCCGGCCCGACGCCGACCTTGACGGCGTCCACCCCGGCGTCGACCAGCGCCTGCGCGCCGGCGCGGGTCGCGACGTTGCCGCCGATCACCTGCACGTGCCTGGTCGCGGGGTCGCTCTTGAGCCGCCGGATCATGTCGAGCATGAGGCGGGCGTGGCCGTTGGCCACGTCGGGGACGAGTACGTCGACCCCGGCCTCGACCAGCGTCGTGGCACGCTCCCACGCGTCACCGAAGTAGCCGATGGCCGCGGCCACCAGCAGCCGGCCGTCGGCGTCGTAGGAGGCCTGCGGGAACTGCTCGCCCTTGACGAAGTCCTTGACCGTGATCAGCCCGACGAGCCGCCCGGCGTCGTCGACGATCGGCAGCCGCTCGCGCTTGTGCTGGCGCAGCAGCCGGGTCGCCTCCTCGCGGTCGATGCCCTCGTGGCCGGTGATCAGCGGCATCGGCGTCATCACGTCGCCGACCAGCCGGGTGCCCCACTCGGCGACCGGCACGAACCGCAGGTCGCGGTTGGTGACGATGCCGAGCAGCAGGTGGTCCTCGTCGACGACGGGGAGGCCGGAGACGCGGTACTGGCCGCAGAGCTCGTCGAGCTCCTCCAGCGTCGCCTTCGGGTGGATGGTGACCGGGTTGGAGATCATCCCGGTCTGGGTCCGCTTCACCAGGTCGACCTGGTAGGCCTGGTCCTCGATCGACAGGTTGCGGTGCAGCACGCCGATGCCGCCCTGGCGGGCCATCGCGATCGCCATCCGCGACTCGGTGACGGTGTCCATCGCGCTCGAGACCAGCGGGATCCGCAGGTCGATCTCGCGGGTCAGGCGGCTGGTGGTGTCCACCTCGCTGGGGACGACGTCGGTCTCCCCCGGGAGCAGCAGCACGTCGTCGTAGGTCAGGCCGATGGCGGCGAACTTGTCGGGGACGCCGGAGGGGTTCAGGTCCATGAAGCCCTTCTCGAAGCAGGTGACGGGCGGGCTCCCAGCCTAGCGGCGAGCCGGTCATCCCGCCGACGTCGCCCACCAACCCGGACGCCCCCGGTCGGGCCGCACCGGTCGGTGGCGGTGCAGCGAGAGGAACCGTTCCGGGGCAGGGACGTCCGCGCCGCCGCCGTCGAGCCACTCCGCCGTGGCTCGGTGCGCCCGTTCCACCAGCTCGACGGCGTGGCCGAAGTCCACGGCGGAGACCACCAGCGGGCACAACGGCGGGAGCACCCTGATCGTCACGGCGCCCGCATACCGCGCGACCTCGGCGATCAGCCGTTGCTCGATGAGCAGGGTGAGCGCCTGCACCGCCACCCCGAGGGCGGACCTCGGCGCACGCTCCAGGGCACACGGGTAGCCCGCAGGGAGCACATAGATCTCGGTGGCACCCAGGTCGACCGCCTGGCTGACCGCCGCGTGGTGTGCGACACCTCCGTCGACCAGGTGGCGCGCACCCATCGCCACCGGAGGCAGGACCCCCGGAATCGCCGTGCTCGCCAGGACGGCGGCGGTGACGTCGCCTGCCGAGACGAGCACCTCCTCACCGCTGAGCAGGTCGGTGGCGACGACGTGCAGGGGAACGGCGGCCTCCGAGAAGTCCCCGATGCCGACGTGCGACACCAGCAGGCCGGCCAGACCGCTACGGGGGCACAAGGACGAGCGCCGGCCCACGAGTGCCGCCAGGGCGTGCCCCGGGCTGAGCGGGAAGACGTCCTGGCGACGCAGACCGGCCCACAGCCGGGTGAGCTCGGCCAGGGAGTCGGCGGACATCCCGTGACCGCCGACCCAGGCCGCGTTCACGGCTCCCGCGGAGGTCCCCACCAGCAGGTCCGGCTCGACGCCCCGAGCCGCCAGGGCCTGGAGCATGCCCACCTGCACCGCACCCAGGCTGCCGCCGCCGGACAGCACGAAGGCGATGCTCACCCCCGGAACCGTTTCGGGAACTGGTGCATGATGCCGGCGCTGAGCACGTCGGCCATCACCAGGATGTGCCGGTGGATCTCCTCGTACGTCGCGACGCTGCCGGCGTAGTCGCCGCCGAGCTCGTCAGCGGCCTCAGTCAGGGTCTGGTCCAGGTGGGTCCGCATCATGGCGCGCAGCTGGGCACGCGGCCACGATTCGGGGTTCAGCGAGGCAAGCGAGTCGGCGATCTCGTCGGCGTTCGCGGACCACCGCGCGTGGGCCGCCTCGAAGGCCGCGCCGTCGCCGGCCTTGGCGGCCTGCAGCAGCTCGACGGCGATGGTGATGTGGTCGTGCAGCAATGCGGTCACCCGCTCGCCTGCCGCCACGCCGTAGTACGCGGAAAGGGCCTTGCCGATGTCGGACTGGTTCTGCAGCAGCCTGCCGGCCGTGGCCCCGAACCCGGCTGAGCCGTCGGCGAAGGAGACGATCGCCAGCCGGGTCCAGGTGACATGGTCCTCCCAGAGCTTGCGCATCTGGTCGTGGAGGGCGAGCTGCTTCGCCGTCAGCGGGTGCGCCTGCTGGGCGTGGACGTGTGCTTCGGCGTGCGCCGGGTCGTGGGTCCCGCCGCTGCCGGTGAGGAGCGCCGCGAGCAGCGCAACGACCACGAGGATCGGGGCGGGAACCGCACGGACGGCCTGTGCTCTGGGTCGGTTCATGGGGACACCTTTCGGTCGAGCCGCAGCAGCACGAAGGCTGCGGCGGCGGCGAGGACCTCGGCCGCGGTGGTGACCACGCCGAGCGCATCGGGTTCCTCGGGGACAGGGACGAGGCCGGGCAGCCCGGTGGTCCGGGACAGCACGTAGCAGCCGGCGACGGCCGACAGCACCACCACCCGTGCGAGTCCGGACCGGGCCTGGGCGCGGGGCCTCCTCGACGGCGCCGCGCACACGGCCAGGACGACCGCCGACAGCGCGAACGCCGTCGCCAGCGGCGGCCCCGCCTCTCGGTAGTGCTCCGGGACCAGGGCCGCGTGCACCCCCGCGCTGGCCGCGCACACGAGTGCCACCGCGCCGCGGACCGTCTCGTTGACCGCGGGATGGCGGGCGATGAGAATCGAGGAGTCAGGGAGGCTCATGCCATGTTGGCGTCGCTGCCGCGGGGATTCTTACCTCGCTCGGGTAAGACGGCGGCCGTGCCGTGCAGCAAACAGTCGTGAGCATCCACCCGCACGGCCTCCTGGCCCGTTGCCTGCGTCGGCAGACCCATGTGGACGTGCGCAGCTGGCGCCTCTGCTGGTTGCTCGACGCCGGCTTCGACCGTGACCTCGCCGAACGGCTGGCGGCCGACCCGTCGGCGGACCTGCACGCGTTGCTCGAGCTCGTCGACCGGGGCTGCCCACCCGCACTGGCGGCCAGCATCCTCGAGCCGGTCCGAGCGCCGGACGGCACGCCATGACCACCCTCGGCCGGGACGCGGCAGAAACGGCCTCCTCCGGCATCGTCGACTGGGTCGAGTCGCTGACCGTGCCCGGTCCGGCTCAGGACGAGGCGATGCGCCTGCTGCACGACCTGATGGTGCGTGCGGCCAGGTGCCAGGTGCTTCGGATGCGCTCCACGCTCGGCGGCGTCGGTCTCGCGGTCGTCGAGGAGATCGCGAACCAGTCCGCCGACGAGGCGATGATGGCGGTGCTTCGCAAGCTGCGGACGTTCGAGGGGCGGAGCCGGTTCACCACGTGGGCGTACAAGTTCGCGGTGCTGCAGGCCGCCACCGACGTACGCAGCCGGGCCTGGCGGGACCGGGACGTGCACCTCGACGGACTGGAGCTGCTGGCGGACAAGGGGACGGCTCCGGAGCAGTACGCCGAGGCAGCAGACCTGGCCGCGGTGGTGCGCACCGCGATCGAGACCGAGCTGTCGCCACACCAGCGCAGGATCCTGGTCGCCCTCGTCGTGGACGGGGTGCCGATCGACGTCCTCGCCGACCGGCTGGGCGCGAGCCGCAACGCGCTGTACAAGACCCTTCACGACGCCAGGAAGCGGCTGCGTGCGCACCTGCGCGACACCGGCCACCTCGCCGACATCGACCGACAGGCAGGAAGGTCATGAACAACAGGCATCGGCCGCTCGGGCCCGACGTGCTTGGCAGGCTCACCCTGGACACCGACCCGTGGCTGTCGTGCGACGACTGCTTCCGGCTCGTGGACGAGTACGTCGAGGCCCTGCTCGCCGGCCACCGTGACGTGATGCCGCCGATGCGGGTGCACCTGTCCGGCTGCCCCGCCTGCGCGGAGGAGGCCGCGACGTTGCTGGTGCTGGCCGCCGACGACGCCGGTGTCGACCCGGCTGCCGCCCTCGCCTGGCTGGACAGCGTCGCGGGCCGCTGACCCTGTCCGTCGGTCATCGACTCACAGTGTCGCGGGCACCATCGCCAGCGGCTTGAGGCCGTCCACCCCGACGGTCACCACGACGGTGTCCCCGTCGAGCTTGATCCGGGCGCGCAGCCCGGACGCGAAGGCCAGCGACATCAGCGCCGGGTTGTGCGTGCGGCTGCGCAGCACCACCTCCGAGGCCCCCTGGCCGCGGGCGAGCCGCGCCGCACCCGAGAGCAGCTGGGCGCCGAGCCCCTGCCGCTGCCAGCCGTCCTCGACGAGCAGCGAGACCTCGGCGATGGCGTTCTCGCAGGTGCCGATCGACGCGATGCCGACGACCTCGTCGCCGACGGTCGCGACCAGGGCCCCGTTGCCGGCCAGGAGCAGCCGGCGGGCGAAGCGGTCGTCGATCCGGGTCAGTGGCGTTGCGTAGCGGCGGTAGATCGAGTCGGCCGAGCAGCGGCCGTGCATGCGGACCAGCGCACGTGTGTCCTCGAAGGTGGCCAGCCGGACACCGGCCCGCGACGACGTCGACGGCGTCGGGGCGACGGGGGTCTCCTCGGTGACGGGCTCGGGGCTCACCAGCTCGGCGGCGACCTCCGCGAAGGCGATGGCGCGGGCGTGCTCGGTGGCCGTGAACGGGGCGGTACGACGCAGCACGACCCGGTGCGGGCCGACGGCGACCGCGAGGGTGTCCTGGACCGAGGAGATGTCCCCGTCGAACGCCGAGGCGGGCGTCGCGTCGAGCAGCCGGCCGAGCACCTCGGCGAGCGTGTGCGGGTCGTGCGCGAGGCGGCGCAGGCCGTGGAGGTACTGGATCGGGCCGTCCACGAGGGCGTGCTCGGTGCAGCTGCCCACGGTCACGCGGGTGCCGCCGGCGCCCTCGATCAGCTCGGCGACGTCACCGAGGCCCCACGTCTCCGGGGCGCGCAGCACCAGCTCGTCGGTGACACCCTCGACGCCCGGGAAGATCTGCAGGCCGAGGATGTTGACGCCCTGCTCGCCGCAGTGCCGGGCGAGGGTCGCCAGCGACCCGGGACGGTCGGACAGGGTGGTGCGAGCACGGAACAGCACGGCGGTCTCCTGGCGGGCGCGAAGTGTCGGTCCGGACCACTGTCCCGCGCGGAGGTTCCGCCCGTGCTGCCGTGATGTTGCGGGTGTGAAACATCGGGACCCTCACGCGGCGGCGTGCGGGTCCATCCACATGACCTCCCAGGCGTGCCCGTCGAGGTCGTGGAAGGAACGGCCGTACATGTACCCCTCGTCGGACGGCTCGTTGGCCGCCGTACCCCCGAGGGAGAGGGCCTTGTCGACGAGCGCGTCGACCTCCTCGCGGCTCTCCGCGGACACCGCGAGAATCGCCTCGGTGGTGCTGGCGTCCGCGACGTCCTTGCGGGTGAAGGTGGCGAAGAACGGCCGGACCAGCAGCATCACGCAGGCGTGGTCGCTGAGCACCATGCAGGTGGCCTTCTCGTCGCTGAACTCCTGGTTGAACTCGAAGCCGAGCCGGGTGAAGAAGTCGACGGAGGCGAGCAGGTCCCGGACGGGGAGGTTCACGAAGATCATCCGCGACATGGGCGCACTCCTTGCGGGGTCGTGGGTGTCGAGGAGGTAGACCGCAGGTCGACGGGAAACTCATCGGTGCGGTGCAACCCTGGCGAGGCCTCACTGCGTTCACACTGCTGAGGACAAGGGGAGCCGATGCCACGCAGGGACGCGAGGAGTTCGTCGCGTTCGCCGCCGCCAGCCGCGAGCGGCTGCGCCGCACGGCCTACCTGATGTGCGGCGACTGGCACCGCGCGTCGGACCTCACCCAGGAGGCACTGATCCGGCGACCGTACGTCGCGTGGCCGCGCCTCGAGCGCACGGGCGGGCTCGCGGCCTACGCCCGCAAGGCGGTGGTCAGCGCCTGGCCATCGACGCCTCCCGCCGGAAGTCGCACGGCGAGGTGCCGGGCGTCCGCGACGACCGCGCCTCAGGTGGTGACCGCCACGCGCCGAACCGGTCGGTGACGATCCAGGGCGACGACCTGGGCCCGTCGAGCATCTCGGAGCGGTTCGTCGCGGTGATGTCCTTCAACCAGCAGCGCGGTGGGGTGTTCGCCTACGACCTGGACCGGGACCGGCTGCTTCGGCTGTCCGACGGGTACTCGTCGTACTCCGGCGGCGAGGGCGGGGCCGGCGCGCCGTACTCCCCATGGAAAACAGACGCTCCCCACGGTGAGTTCACCGTGGGGAGCGTCAGATTCCCTGCATCCCCTGGTAATCAGGGGACGAGTGCGCTCAGTGGCCGTGCCCGTGACCGTGGCCGCCGCCCGCGGGGGCGTCGTCCTCGTCCTCGGGCTTCTCGACGATGAGCGTCTCGGTGGTGAGCAGCATGCCGGCGATCGACGCGGCGTTGACCAGCGCGGAGCGGGTCACCTTGACCGGGTCGAGGACGCCCTGGGCGACCAGGTCGCCGTACTCGCCGGTGGCGGCGTTGTAGCCCTCACCGATCTTGCCCTCGCGGACCTTGGAGACCACGACGTAGCCGTTGTCGCCACCGTTCTCGGCGATCCAGCGCAGCGGCTCGTCGGCCGACTTGGCGACGATGCGCACACCGGTCGCCTCGTCACCGGTGAGGCCGAGGCCGTCCTGGAGCACGCTCACCGCGTGGATGAGGGCAGAGCCGCCGCCGGCGATGATGCCCTCCTCGATCGCGGCGCGCGTCGCGGAGACGGCGTCCTCGATGCGGTGCTTCTTCTCCTTGAGCTCGACCTCGGTCGCGGCACCGACCTTGACGACGCACACGCCGCCGGCCAGCTTCGCGAGGCGCTCCTGGAGCTTCTCGCGGTCCCAGTCGGAGTCGGTCTTCTCGATCTCGGCCTTGATCTGGTTGACCCGGCCGGCCACCTCGGTGGGGTCACCGGCGCCCTCGACGATCGTGGTGTTGTCCTTGGTGATCGTCACGCGGCGGGCCTGGCCGAGCACCTCGAGCCCGACCTGGTCGAGCTTGAGGCCGACCTCCGGGGAGATGACCTGGCCGCCGGTCAGCGTCGCGATGTCCTGCAGCATCGCCTTGCGGCGGTCGCCGAAGGCCGGGGCCTTCACGGCGGCGGCGTTGAAGGTGCCGCGGATCTTGTTCACGACGAGCGTGGACAGCGCCTCGCCCTCGACGTCCTCGGCGAGGATGAACAGCGGCTTGCCGGCCGAGATGACCTTCTCCAGCAGCGGGAGCAGCTCGGAGATCGCGCTGATCTTGCCCTGGTGGATGAGGATGTAGGCGTCGTCGAGGACGGCCTCCATGCGCTCCGCGTCGGTCACGAAGTACGGCGAGATGTAGCCCTTGTCGAACTGCATGCCCTCGGTGAACTCGAGCTCGGTGCCCATGGTGTTGGACTCCTCGACGGTGATGACACCGTCCTTGCCCACCTTGTCGAACGCCTCGGCGAGCAGCTCGCCGATGTGCGCGTCGCGCGAGGACACGGTCGCGACGGCGGCCATGTCGGCCTTGTCGTCCACGTCGCGGGCGGCGGCGCGCAGCGCGTCGCCGACGGCCTCGACGGCCTTGTCCATGCCGCGCTTGAGCGACATCGGGTTCGCACCGGCGGCGACGGCCCGCAGGCCCTCGTGCACCATCGCCTGCGCGAGCACGGTCGCGGTCGTCGTACCGTCACCGGCGACGTCGTTGGTCTTGGTGGCGACCTCCTTGGTGAGCTGCGCACCGAGGTTCTCGAACGGGTCGTCGACCTCGATCTCGCGGGCCACGGTCACACCGTCGTTGGTGATGGTCGGCGCACCCCACTTCTTGTCGAGGACGACGTAGCGGCCCTTGGGGCCGAGCGTCACCTTGACGGCGTTGGCGAGGGCGTCCACGCCACGCTCGAGGGAACGGCGGGCGTGCTCGTCGAACTCCAGAATCTTCGGCATCTCGTTGATGCACCTTCCTGATGGGTCTCGGTTCGTGCGAAAGACACGCGCCCCAGGGGCCCGAACGGGTCAGGCCGCCCGGGGCGGTGTCGAGGCAGCGTGGCTGCTGCCGGGATGCTGCTGTGCTGCGTGGGTGCTGCTGGGTTGTTGCTGGGTGCTGGTGCGTCAGGCGATGACGGCGAGCACGTCGCGCGCGGAGAGGATGAGGTACTCCTCGCCGGAGTACTTGACCTCGGTGCCGCCGTACTTGCTGTAGATGACCTTGTCGCCGACGTTGACGTCGAGCGGGACGCGGTTGCCGTTGTCGTCGATGCGACCCGGGCCGATGCTCAGGACCTCGCCCTCCTGGGGCTTCTCCTTCGCGGTGTCCGGGATGACCAGGCCGGACGCCGTGGTCTGCTCCGCGTCGAGGGGCTTGACGACGATGCGGTCCTCGAGGGGCTTGATGTTGACCGACACGATGTCGACCTCCACTTTCGAAGTAGTCGAGTGGGTGTTGCACTGTTCGGGTGACCGCTTCGTGTGCGCCGTCGCGGGGATCGCACGGTCCGCAGTCGCTGGCACACTCGGGGTGAGAGTGCCAACGCGAATCTAGCACTCGGTCCCCACGAGTGCCAGGCGGGTCCGCGACCTTCGTCGGCGGCGGTGTGGGGGCCTGCCAGGATGGCGGTCGTGGACCTCGAGGCCTTCCGCTGGCTGCTCACCGAGCCCGGCCAGCAGCTGCTGACCCGGGCCACCCATCTGTACGTCGACCACGCCGGCGACCCGGTGCGGACCGCCACCGCCCTGCGCGCGGGCCGGGACGTCGCGCCGGAGCACGCCGCGGCGGCGCTGACCCAGGTCGACCTGCGCGCGCGGGCCGTGCCGAAGCTCGGCGAGGACGCGACCCGGATGTACTTCACGCCCGAGGGCCTCGAGCAGGCCACCCGCGCCCGGGTCGCCGCGCACCGCGCCGCCCGGGTCGCGATGGTGCAGCCGACGAGCGTGCTCGACCTCGGCTGCGGCATCGGCGGCGACCTCGTCGCGCTGGCCCGGGCCGGGCTGACCGTCGCCGGGGTCGACCGCGACGAGCTCCGGGTGGAGGTGGCCCGCGCGAACCTCGCCGCGCTGTCCCTCGGCGGGGCGGTGCAGGTCGCGGAGGCGCAGGACGTGGACGTGACGCCCTTCGGCGTGGTGTTCGCCGACCCCGCCCGTCGTACGGCTCGGGGACGGGTGTTCGACGTCGAGGGCTGGTCGCCGTCGTGGGACTTCGTGACCGGGCTGCTGGCCCGCCCGTCGGTCGTCAAGGTCGCCCCCGGGATCCCCCACGAGCAGCTCCCCCACGGCGTCGAGGCCGAGTGGGTCTCCGACGAGGGCGACGTCAAGGAGGCGGCGCTCTGGTCGCCGCAGCTCGCGACGGTCCGGCGGCGGGCGACGGTCATCCGCGGCGACGGGCTGGCCTCGCTCACCGACGAGGACGACCCCGGCGGCGCGGTGCGGCCGGTGGGCCGCTGTCTCTACGAGCCCGACGGCGCCGTGATCCGGGCCGGGCTGGTGACCGCGGTCGCGGCCGGGGTGAACGGCGGCCTGGTCGACGAGCACATCGCGTACGTCACCAGTGACGACGCGTTCCGCACGCCGTTCGCCCGGTCCTACGAGGTGCTCGAGGAGCTGCCGTACAAGGAGAAGCACCTCAAGGCGGCGCTCCGGGCCCGCGGCATCGGCCGGCTCACCATCAAGAAGCGCGGCGTCGACGTCGTCCCCGACGACCTCCGCAAGCGCCTCTCCCTGCACGGCGAGCAGGACGCCACCATCGTGATGACCCGGGTCGCCGGCAAGGGCACGTGTCTCCTGGTCCGACCCTTCTAGTCGGCGACCCGCGTCGTCCTGAGCCTGTCGAAGGGTCACCTGGTAGGCAGTCTCACCGGCGTGTCACGCAGGAAGTGACGGGTCGATATCCGGTGGCTTCCGGGGTGGTCCGTCGCGACACTGGACCGATGGTCTCCCTCGTCGCAGCTGCTCGCGTTCGGCGTGGCCGCGCTGGTGCTCATCGCGATCCCCGGGCCGAGCGTGGTGTTCGTCATCGGCCGCGCGCTGGCCTACGGCCGCGGCGTCGCGCTGGCGACCGTGCTCGGCAACTCCCTGGGCCTGCTGGTCGTGCTCGCCCTGGTGGCGGTCGGCCTCGGTGTGGTCGTGCAGGAGTCCATCGCGGTGTTCACGGTCCTCAAGCTGCTCGGCGCGGCCTACCTCGTCTACCTCGGCATCCAGGCGGTCCGGCACCGGCACGGCTTCACCGTCGCCGACCGGCGTACGACGGGCGAGGTGCTGTCCCGCCGGCGCGCAGTGCGGCAGGGCTTCGTGGTGGGGGTGTCGAACCCCAAGGCGTTCATGATCTTCGCGGCCGTGCTGCCGCAGTTCGTCGACCGCGGCGCGGGGCACGTGCAGGTGCAGATGCTGCTGCTCGGGGTGCTCGCGTTCTGCATCGCGCTCGGCTCCGACAGCCTGTGGGCGCTGCTCGCGGCGCGGCTGCGCACCTGGTTCCACGCGTCCCCGCGCCGCGGCGAGGCGATGGGCGCCGTCGGCGGGCTGTCGATGATCGGGCTGGGCGTCGGGATCGCGGTGACCGGTCGGCCGGAGTGACCCGTCACAACCTGTGTGACACGCCGCTGAGACCGCCAACCAGGTGACCCTTCGACAGGCTCAGGACGACGCGGGTCGGCGAGTCAGGTCGAGCGGCCGAGGGAGTTCATCAGCCGGTCCTGCGGGGAGGCGTCCGGGGCGGGGTCGACGGGGGCGGCGATGACACCGTTCTCGCGCATCACGTCGCCCATCGCGTCGACCTGCCCCTGGACGCGCTGCACGTCCCGGGGGTCGATGGTGTCGTCCTGGCCGGTGGCGCGGGCGAGGTCCCAACCGTGCACGACGAGGTCGAAGTTCACGAAGCCGTCGACGCTGGCACCGAACGTGGACCGGCCGAAGCGGCCGTCGTACTCCTCGGCGACCCGGTCCGGGTCGTCGAGGTCGGCCTGCATCTGGTCGCGGGCCGCGGCCCAGGCACCAGCCGGGTCCTCCGCGACCGGCGGGTGGTCGACCAGCGAGCGGCCCACCAGCTGCTGGAAGCGGCCGTGCACCTCGACCACGTGGCCGACGAGGTCGCGGGCGGTCCACTGCTCACAGGGGGTCTGGTTCGACCAGGCGTCGTCAGGCACCCCCTCGATCCGCGCGGTCAGGGTGGCGGCCAGGCGCCGGTAGCGCTCGGAGACGTCTTCCATGCCGCCGAGCCAACCACGAATCGCGCCGGGCCGGGTCCCGTCGACCCGTCACTTCCTGCGTGACACGCCGGTGAGACTGCCTTCCAGGTGACCCTTCGACAGGCTCAGGACGACGCGGGTCGGCGTCAGGGACAGCCGGAGCGAGGGACACCGGAGACCGCGACGGGGAGGTGCCCGGGGGCAGAGGACCGGCCCAGGAGCACCGACACGAGCGCGCTCATCGCGCCCGGGGTCTCGCCGAACGTCGCGAGCCGCGCCCGGCGGGCGGTGCTGCGGCCGAGCACGTAGGGCGTGTCCATGGCCACCACCACGTCCCCGCGCACGGAGCGGTTCGGGTAGCCGACCAGCCGCACGGTCGTGCCCTTGGCCTTCTTCTTGCGGACCACCGGCAGGCCGGCGGCGGACGCGGCGGCCCGGAAGCGGGCGACCGCGGACGCGGGGCCGGACACCTTCACCTTGGGGCCGACCAGCCGGCCGCCGCAGGGGCCGGAGACCGACGTGAGCGCGGCCGCGGACAGCCGCCGGGAGACCGTGCCGCTGGACCCGGGGGCGCGCGGGCGCGCGACGCTCGCCTTCTGGTGCAGCATCAGCGCGACCATCCGGGTGGCCGCCTGGTCGAGGCGGGCCTGGTCGAGCCGGCCGTCGCGGACCGCGGCCGCGATCCCGTCCCGGGCGACGCGGGGGTCGGGCGGCATCAGCACCACGTCCTCCCCCGCCTTCAGAGCGCGCACGGACGCGGCCGCGCTGCCGAACCGCTGCGCCACCGCCCCCATCTGCAGCGAGTCGGTGAACGCGACGCCGCGGAAGCCCATCCGCTCGCGCAGCAGGCCGGTGACCGCCGCGTGCGACAGCGACGACGGCATCCGCGGGTCGAGCGCGCGCACGTCGAGGTGGCCGACCATCACCGCGGACGCGTCGGCGGCCAGGCCGGCGCGGAACGGCACCAGGTCGCCGCCCTCAGCTGCTTGATCGACTTGCGCTGCACGGGCAGGCCGACGTGGCTGTCGGTGGTGACCGAGCCGTGGCCCGGGAAGTGCTTGAGCACCGGCACCAGACCGGCGGACGCGAAGCCCTTCATCGCCGCGACCGCGTGGTCGGCGACCCGCCCCGGGGACGACCCGGCGCTGCGGGCGCCGATCGCGGGGTCGGCGGGACCGGAGGTGACGTCGGCGTCCGGCGCGAAGTCGACGTTGAAGCCCATCGCCCGCAGCTCCCCGCCGCTGGCGGCGTAGGCGGAGCGGGTCAGCGCCGGGTCGCCGGCGGCGCCGGTGCTCATGAACGCCGGGAAGGGCGTGGCGCCGGCGGTGACCCGCGCGACCCGTCCGCCCTCCTGGTCGACGCCGACCAGCACCGGCCACGGCCGGTGCACGCCGTGCTGCAGGGCGCGGTTGGCGCGGGCGATCTGGGCGGCGCTGGTGAGGTTGGCGCTGAACGGGATGACCCCGCCGAGGTGCAGCCGCTTGACGAGGGCGGTCGGTGCGCCGGTGCCGGAGTACGACGCGACGATGACCTGGCCGGCCCGCTCGCGCAGCGACAGCCCTCCGACGTACGAGCGGGCGCGGGCGATCTCGGCGTCGGTGGGCCCCCAGCCGGCGGGGACCGGCAACGGCCGGAAGCTCCCGGTGTCGCTGCTGCCGCCCTGCGGCCAGCTGCCCGAGGCCGACGCCGGCCGCGGGTCGTCGCGCACGGTCGCGGTGCCGCACCCGGACAGCACGAGCAGCGCCGCCGTCGCGGCGGCCGTCGCGACCCGTCGTGCACGCATCACGCCAGTGTGCCAACCGCCGCCGACCCCGGCCAAGAACCTGTCGCAGGTGCACCCAGGTCACTACACAGAAGGCAAAGAACCCATAACGGTCATCGCGGACCGAGCACGACGGCGGAGTGCGCCGGCACGACCACCTTTGCGTCGGCGGTCTCGACGTCCTCCCACGCCAGCAGGGGTACGTCGCCCGCCGCCACGTCGCACGGCCAGGCGGAGTCGGCCAGGTTGACCAGCACCGTGCAGGAGCCGCGCACCGAGCGCAGCCGGCGGTCCTCCCAGGTGACCGACACCCGGTCGAGCCTGTGGTCGCGCAGGTCGGGGCGGTCGCGGCGAAGCCGGATCAGGTCGGCGTACCACCGCAGCAGCCGGGCGTGCGGCTCGCGCTGGAGCTCCGCCCAGTCGAGCCGCGACCGCGCGAAGGTGTCGGGGTCCTGCGGGTCGGGGACCTCGTCCTCGCTCCAGCCGTGCGAGCCGAACTCCGCCTTGCGGCCGGCAGCCGTCGCGGCGGCGATGTCGGGGTTCGTGTGGTCGGTGAAGAACTGCCACGGCGTCCGGGCGCCCCACTCCTCCCCCATGAACAGCATCGGCGTCCACGGCGAGGTGAGCAGCACCGCCGCCCCGCAGGCCAGCAGTCCCGGGTCGAGGTCCAGCTGCGCGCCGGAGAGCCGGTCGCCCTGGGCACGGTTGCCGACCTGGTCGTGGGTCTGCAGGGACGCGACGAAGTGCCAGCCGGGGACGGTCGCGGGGTCGACCGGCCGCCCGTGGCGCCGGCCGCGGAAGGTCGACATGGTGCCGTCGTGGAAGAAGGGCGTGCGCAGCACCTTCGCGAGCGCGCCGGGGTCGGCGAAGTCGGCGTAGTAGCCCTGCGTCTCCCCCGTCAGCGCGACGTGCAGGGCGTGGTGCACGTCGTCGGCCCACTGGCCGTGCACACCGAGGCCGCCGACCGCGTCGCCGGCGCCGCGCGGGGTGACCGTGCGGGGGTCGTTGCGGTCGGACTCGGCGACGAGCCACAGCGTCCGGCCGGTCTCGGCGGCCAGCGCGTCGACCTCGCGGGACATCTCCTCCAGCACGTGCAGCGCCGAGTCGTCGTGCAGCTCGTGGACGGCGTCGAGCCGGAGTCCGTCGACGTGGAAGTCGCGCAGCCACTGCCGGGCGTTGTCGAGCACCCAGCGACGTACCTCCTGGCTCTCGGCGCCGTCGAGGTTCAGCGCCTGTCCCCACGGGGTGACGTAGTGGTCGTTGAAGTAGGGGCCGATCTCGCCGAGGTAGTTCCCGTCCGGGCCGAGGTGGTTGTAGACGACGTCGAGGCAGACCGCGAGGCCGAGTCCGTGCGCGGCGTCGACGAACCGGTGCAGCGCGGCGGGGCCGCCGTACACCTCGTGGACGGAGTAGGGCGCGACACCGTCGTAGCCCCAGTTGTGCCGGCCGGGGAAGGACGCGAGCGGCAGCAGCTCGACGACGTCGACGCCGAGCTCGACCAGGTGCGGGAGCCGCTCGACGGCGGCGTCGAGCGTGCCGTCGGGGGTGAACGTGCCGACGTGGGTCTCGTAGATCACCGCCCCCTCGAGCGGCACTCCGCGCCAGCCCTGGTCGGTCCAGGTGAGCGCGTCGACGTCGAACGTGGCGGACCGGCCGTGCGGGCCGTCGGGCAGCCGGAGCCCGCGCGGGTCGGGGCGCGGGTCGCCGCCGTCGAGGGAGAACGCGTAGCGGTCGCCGCCGGCCAGGTCGGGACCGCCGCGCCACCACCCGGCGTCGTCGCGGACCAGGGCGTGGCGGCCGGGTCCAGCACCAGCTCGACCGACCGGGCGTGCGGCGCCCACAGGGACGGGGTCATCGCATGTGCACCTTGCGCAGCAGCGCGACCGGGTAGTCGGCGAGCACGTCGGCGCAGCGGTTGACCTCGCCGCCGTGGAGCCCGCCGGTCAGCTCGTCACGCCAGAGCCCCTCGGGCAGCGTGAAGGTCGCGTCGCGCCAGCCGCCGAACGCGTCGAGCCGGCGCGGCGCCCGGGTCGCGAGCACCGCGACCTCGCCGCCGCGGACGAACCCGACGAGGTGGCGGGAGGTGCCCCGCAGCGGTGCGTACGTCGACCGGTCGGCGAACGCCTCGCGCAGCTCACGACGGACGATGAGCGCCTTGTGCGTGACCAGGAGCTTCTCGTCGGACAGGTCGCGGGGCCTGTCGTGCTGCACGTGCGCGAGCCGTGCGCGCCGGTCGTCGTAGTCCACCGGCCGCCGGTTGTCGGGGTCGACCAGGGACAGGTCGACGAGCTCGCAGCCCTGGTAGGTGTCCGGCACGCCGGGCACGGTGAGCTGGAGGAGCTTCTGGCCGAGCACGAGCGCGCGCACGGCGTCGCGGTTGTGGTCGACCGCGGTGCGCACGAGCGCAGCCAGCTCGCCGCCCCGGGCGGCGTCCGCGGCCAGCGCCAGGACGCGGGCTTCGTACTCCGGGTCGGGGTCGAGCCAGGAGGTGCGCTGCTTGGACTCCCGCATCGCCTTGGTGAGGTAGGCCGAGATCCGCTCCTCCTCGGCGGGCCCGACGCCCGCGAGCGTCTGCCAGACCAGGTGGGCCGTCGGGGCGTCGACGCCCCGCTGCGCCGCCGCGGCGGCGAACGCGTCGGAGCAGCGCTGCCACGCCTCCGCGTCCCCCGCGACGGCCGCGAGCCGGGCGCGGACGTCCTCGCTGCGCTTGGTGTCGTGCGTGGAGAGGGTGGTCATGCCGAGCGGCCAGTGCTCCTGCTGGTGGGCGGCCCAGTCGTGCAGGTCGTCGGCGGAGGCCACGTCGAGCAGGTCCGGGTCGCCGCCGACCTCGTTGAGGCCGACCTGGCGGTGCCAGCGGTAGAACGCGGTGTCCTCGATGCCCTTGGCCATCACCGGCCCCCAGGTCTGCTGGAGGCGGACCGCGAAGTCGCGCGCGGCCGCGTCGCCCGGGGCGACGGTGAGGCCGACGAGGCTCTCGAGCTCCGGCTTCAGGTCGGGTCGCACGGCGGCGGCCCGGTCCCCGGCGCGGGTGAGCCGCTCGCGCGCCTGGTCGTCGACGGACCCGTCGGGCCCGACGTAGGCGCGGTAGACCTCGCACGCCACGAGCAGCTCCGCGACGGCCTCGGTGAGGCGGTCCGGGTCGGCGTCGGGGAGCGCTTCCCGGGCGCGCCGTACGAGCCGGCGGTGCTCGGGGACCAGCACCCGGTCGACCACCTCGCGCTTGGACTGCTCGACGACGTGCTCGAGCGACGGGTCGCCGCCGGTGTCGGTCCAGGCGTCCTGGAGGGCGGGGGCGGTGGCGGGGTCGAGCAGCGCGGCCGACACGACCTTGGCCGCGTCGTAGCCGGTGGTGCCGTCGCACGCCCACGGCGGCAGGGTCTCGTCGCCCTCGAGGATCTTCTCGACCCAGATCGCGCTGCCGGGCCGGAGCGCGGCGCGCAGCCGGTCGACGTACCCGGCGGGGTCGGCCAGCCCGTCCGGGTGGTCGATGCGGAAGCCCTCGACGATGCCGCGGTGGTTGAGGTCGACGAGCACCCGGTGGGTGGCGTCGAAGACGTCCGGCTCCTCCACGCGTACGGCGACCAGCCCGTCCACGTCGAAGAAGCGGCGGTAGTTGAGCACGTCGTCCTTCTCGCGCCAGCCGGCCAGCAGGTAGTGCTGCCGGTCGAGCACCACGGCGACGTCCGCGCCGGCGTCGCCGTCCCAGGTGTCGGGCGCGACCGGGAACACGTGGTCGTGGTAGCGCAGGACCCGCTCACCGTTCTCCTCACCGAGCCGCAGGTCGCCCTTGGCGAGGACGTCGGCCAGGGGCTCCCAGAGCACGGGCAGGCCGATCTTCCCGTCGAGCGCCTCCCAGTCGACGTCGAACCAGTGCGCGTGTGCGGCCTCCCGGCCGTGCGCGAGGACGTCCCAGAGCGGGGCGTTGCTGCTCTCGGGGGCGACGAGCGCCATGTGGTTGGGCACCACGTCGACCACCAGGCCGAGGCCGTGCTGGCGGGCGGTGGCGGCCAGCTGCTCCAACCCGTCCGCCCCGCCCAGCTCCTCGCTGACCCGGTCGTGGTCGAGCACGTCGTAGCCGTGCATCGAGCCCGGCACGGCCTGGAGCACCGGGGACAGGTAGAGGTGGCTGACGCCGAGGTCGGCGAGGTAGGGCACGACCAGCTGCGCGTCGGCGAAGGTGAAGCCGGCGTGCAGCTGGAGGCGATAGGTGGCGGTCACGGGTGCCGCCTACCCGCAAAGACCCTGCCTGACACGGTGTCTCAGCCCACGTTCGCGCGTTCGGCGCCCACGGTGGTGTCGTCTCCGTGCCCGGTGTGCACGACCGTGTCGTCCGGCAGCGCGAACAGCCGCTCCCGGATCGAGCCGACCAGCACGTCGGCGTCGCTGTAGGACCGGCCGGTCGCGCCGGGCCCGCCCTGGAACAGGGTGTCGCCGGTGAAGACGCAGCCGAGCTCGTCGGCGACGAAGCAGACCGCCCCGGGCGCGTGACCCGGCGTGTGCAGGACCCGCAGCGTGGTGCCCGCGACCTCGATCTCCTGGCCGTCGGAGAGGTCGACGTCCCACAGGTCGTCGGTGTGCGTCAGCTCCCACAGCGGCCGGTCGTCCGGGTGCAGCAGGATCGGCGCGGTCACCCGCTGCCGCAGCGCCGGGGCCACGCGGACGTGGTCGTCGTGGGCGTGCGTGCACAGGATCGCCTTGACCCGCCGCTCCCCCACGACCGCGAGGATGCCGTCGACGTCGTGCGGGGCGTCGATGACCACGCACTCCTCGTCGTCGCCCACCACCCAGACGTTGTTGTCGACGTCGAAGGTCTCGCCGTCGAGGCTGAACGTGCCTGAGGTGACGCCGTGGTCCACCCGGGCGGTCATCAGAAGACCACCACCGAGCGCAGCACGCCACCCTCGTGCATCTTGGCGAACGCCGCCTCGACGTCCCCGAGCCCGATCTCCTCGGACACGAACGCGTCGAGGTCGAGCCGGCCCTGCTGGTAGAGGTCGACCAGCATCGGGAAGTCGCGCGACGGCAGGCAGTCGCCGTACCAGCTGGACTTGAGGGAGCCCCCGCGGCCGAACACGTCGATCAGCGGGAGGTCGGGCACCTTCATGTCCGGGGTCGGCACGCCCACGAGGACGACGGTGCCGGCGAGGTCGCGCGCGTAGAACGCCTGCTTCCACGTCTCCGGGCGACCGACCGCGTCGATGACCACGTCGGCGCCGAACCCGCCGGTGAGCTCCTGGATCGCGGCCACCGGGTCGGCGTCGCTGCTGTTCACGGTGTGCGTGGCGCCCAGGTTGCGGGCCCACTCGAGCTTCCGGTCGTCGAGGTCGACGGCGATGATCTTCGCCGCTCCCGCGAGCCGGGACCCGGCCACGGCCGCCGCGCCGACGCCGCCGCAGCCGATCACCGCGACGCTCTGGCCGCGGCCGACGTGGCCGGTGTTGATCGCCGCGCCGAGGCCGGCCATCACGCCGCAGCCGAGCAGCCCGACGGCGGCCGGCCGCGCGGACGGGTCGACCTTGGTGCACTGCCCGGCGGCGACCAGGGTCTTCTCCGCGAAGGCGCCGATGCCCAGGGCCGGGGACAGCTCGGTGCCGTCCTCCAGGGTCATCTTCTGGGTGGCGTTGAAGGTGGCGAAGCAGTACCACGGCTCGCCGCGCTCGCAGGCCCGGCAGCTGCCGCAGACGGCCCGCCAGTTGAGCACCACGAAGTCTCCGGGGGCGAGGTCGGAGACGCCCTCGCCGACCGACTCCACGACGCCGGCGGCCTCGTGCCCGAGCAGGAACGGGAAGTCGTCGTTGATGCCGCCCTCGCGGTAGTGCAGGTCGGTGTGGCAGACCCCGCAGGCCTGCACCTGGACCACCGCCTCGCCCGGACCGGGGTCGGGGACGTTCACGGTCTCGATCGAGACCGGCTCACCCTTCGCCTTCGCCACGACTGCGCGCACCTGCTGCATGGAACTCCTCCCGCTCGCTGCTCTCCGTCGTGTCGAACCTAGCGGGAACGCCTGACGTCGCTCTTGGCACGGTCTATAACCGGGGAATGGTGGTCCCCACACGAAGCCGCGCGCTCGCGAGGTGGGTGCAGCTGGTGGCGGTCGCGACTGTCCTCGTCGCCTGCACGCCCGACGCGGCACCCGAGGGTCCTCCGGCGCACGCCGAGTCCCGTGCCGCGAGTCCCGTGCCGGCGACGGACCCGCCGGAGGACCCGTGCCGGGTTCGGCAACGTCACGCCGTGCAGGCGCTCGAGTGGCCGTTCCAGGAATCGTCCGAGCGCGTGTTCAGCGCCTTCTCGGGACGCTCGGAGGTGGCAGCGCGCCGGCTGCTGCGACGCATCGAGGGTGCCTACGACCGGGTGTCCGACGACTGCGGCACCACCCCGGCGCAGATGACACCGTTCGTCACCACCGTGCGGCGGACGACGCGGCGGGCCCTCGACGCCGACCGGCTCGACGCTGCGCTGGCGGCCTACCGCCGCTGGTCCGGACAGGTCGGAGGCTCGAGGTACGCGGACCGCATGATCGCCTCGGTCCGCGGCTGCCGCGCGATGAGCCACCGCGTGCACCTCGGGTACGTCGTCCGGGAGGAGCCAGCCGCAACGGGCAAGCTCGCCTGGCTCGAGCTCGTCGTCCGCAACGGCACCGACGAGCGCCTGCACTTCCTGCTCTACGGGCACGCCTGGGTCACCGGGCTCGGCTCGGGTCCCGCGGCGGAGCGGCGGGACTGGGGCGGGTCGTCGGCGGACACGCTCGAGGCCCGCCCGCACGCGACGACCCGTGGCCCCGTCGGGATCGGCACCCCGATCAAGCTGCACCTCCGCGACGACGGCCGGATCTTCGGCGTGCACGCGGAGATGACGTCCGGGACCAGCGACATGGACTGGTGGTGCTCGCTGCCGGTGCCGGCGACCCACGCCTGACGGCCGGTCCTCATCTCACGAGCAGGAACCCGGCGGTGGCGACGTAGGCGAGCACCAGCAGCGCCCCGACCGGACGCGGGAGGGTGCCGGAGCGGAGCCCGACCAGCAGCACCAGCGGGAGCAGCGCAGTCGCGCCGGCGACGGTGAGGATCACGTTGTGCCGGCCCAGACCCAGCGGGCTGACCAGCGCGGCCAGTCCCAAGGAGATGGTGGCGTTGTAGGCGACGGCCCCGACCGTGCCGGCGACCACCACCTCGGTGAGCCCGCGCCGCCGCGCCGCCCACACCAGGGCGACCATCTCCGCGCTGGTCGCGAGCGCCAGCACCGTCAGGCCGATGGCGGACTCGCCGATGCCGAGCGCGTCGACGAGGCCCTCGGCGCCGCGCACCGCGAGGAACCCTCCCGCGACCATGCCGAGCAGGCCGAGCAGCACCATCAGCAGCGCCTTGCCGGTCGCCTCGTCCGTGCCGCGCGACGGCCGCAGCTCGCCCTTGGCGTCGAGCTCGGCCATCTCGCCGATCAGCGGCGGTTCCTTCTCCCGCCGCCAGACCCACACGACGCCCGCGACGTACAGCAGCACGAGGATGCCGCCCTCGAGCCGGCCGAGCACGCCGTTGAGCAGGAACAGCCAGGCCACCGCCCCGAGGACGGCCGACGCGACGGCGTACTCCACGCTGCGACGGGTCACCGGCAGCCGGGTCACGAGCGCGGCCAGGCCCAGGGTGAGCGTGAGGATGACGAGGTTCGCGCCGATCGCGTCCCCGGCGGCGAGGGCGGGATGCCCCTGCCCGGCTGCCAGCATCGCGGTGACGGCCTCCTCCGGCTCGGCTCCGGCGAGCAGCAGCGCAAGCGCGAGCACGCTCACCCCCAGCCGCGACGAGGCGGCGGTGACGTTCTCGGCGAATCCCTCGGCCCCGGCGGTCAGCAGCGCGGCGCCCACGCCGAGGAGAACCAGGGAGATCAGGAGTGCCAGCACGGGCCGATTCTCCCGCTCCTCCCTCCTGACCGGGATGCAACCCGTCCGGCGGGTTCCGCGTCTTGGTCGTGTCCGGGCCGGAAACGGTCCCCGGAGGCAGAGATGACGGAAGGATGGTGAGGACGGTGCAGCTCGCAGTGGAGACGGGGGTCGGAGCGACGATGGACGTGGGTACGACGGGACCGCGACGCGGACTTCGCGGCCTACATGGCCGCCCGGCAGCCGAGCCTGCTGCGCACGGCGTACCTGCTGACCGGGGACCGGCACACCGCCGAGGACCTGGTGCAGACGGCGTTCGCGAAGCTGTACCTGTCCTGGGACCGCGTGCAGCGGCGGGAGCTGGTCGACGGGTACGTCCGCCGGATCCTCGTCAACGAGCACAACTCGCTGTGGCGGCGGGCGTGGAAGCGAAACGAGCACAGCACCGACACCCTGCCCGACCAGGCGTTCGTCGACGTGCACCACGACGGCGTCAACGAGCGCGCTGTGGGAGTTCATGCAGACGCTGCCGCGCAAGCAGCGCGCGGTGGTGGTGCTGCGCTACTACGAGGACCTCAGCGAGGCCGAGACCGCGCAGGTGCTCGGCATCTCCGTGGGCACCGTGAAGTCCCAGGCCAGCCGGGCCCTGGCCGCGCTGCGGTCCCGGGTCCAGGACAATCCCGTGCTCGCGAAGGACCGGGAGGAGGAGCGATGAGCGACCACGAGAAGGACCGTGCTGAGCAATGCGCTCCACGACCGCGCCCGCGACGTGGGCGACGACCAGCCGATCGACCTGGCCGCGGTGCGCGGCCGGGCGCACGGCATCCGGCGCCGCCGCCGGGTGGCGGCCGGGCTGGCCGTGGTCGCCGCGGTGGCGGTGACGGTGCCGGTCGGGCTGAGCACGGTGGGAGACATCGCCCAGCAGCGTCGGCCCCACCGGGCAGCACACCGCGACCAGCACCCCCAGCCCGGGCCCGACCCGCACCACGGCGCCTGCGCCCGCGCCCGGCACGACGGTGCCGGTGGTGCCCTCGGAGCTGCCGCAGGGCGACCCGCCGACAGTGCCGTGGCTGGAGGGCCGCACGCTGCACCACGACGGCACCACGACCGAGCTGCCCCCGGGCCGCTGGTCCGACCTGGCCGCCTACCGCGGCGGCTGGCTGGCCGTGCAGAGTCCAACCGGGGCAACCGGCTGGTGCGCATCGACGCCGGCGGCGTCGGTCACCAGCGACAAGCCCGGCGGCGTCCGGATCGACACGAGCGCCGACGGCACCCAGCTCGCCTGGGTCGAGGACGGCGTGCTGCACCGGGGCCTGGCCAGCGGGCACTCCGAGGGCGAGTACACCCAGACGTTGCCGAAGGGCTACGACGCCCAGCTGGCCGGGTTCGCCGCCGCCGGCTCGGTCGTCTACACCCTGAGCCGGCGAGAACGCCCGCGACCAGACCGTGCATGTCACCGACTTCACCGAGACCGCACGGTGCCGGGACTGGTCCACGCCCGGTCCAGCAACGACGAGGCGGGGCTGGTCGCGGGGACCACGCGTGTTCGACGCGACACCGGCAGCGCCTGCTTCGCCGATGGCCTTCCCATCCGGGGCAGCAGCTGTGGCCGGACTGCCGGCACAGCGTCGACACGCTGAGCCCGGCCGGGCCGGTTCGTCACCGGCCAGTCCTCCGGCTGCGACCAGCAGTCCGGCTGCGGCGCGCTCCTCGTCCGGCAGGCCCGGACGCGGGCAGCCGGTGGTCGCGTTCGCCGCACCCCGCCGCGCCGACGGCGCCTCCTTCGGCGTCGTCGGCCTGGGAGGACGAGGCGCACATGCTCGGCGTCACGCTACACCTACCCCACCGGGGACTGGTGGCTGGTCCGGTTCGGCGTCGACGGCTCCGTCGAGCGGGTCGCCGGCCCGGTCAAGGGTTGGAGTACGAGCCGGCGTTCGGGCTGCCGACGAGCCGACCCCGCGGAGGCCGCCTCGCTGGTTGACCCGGTGCAAGTCCGGAGCGACCCGCGGCAGGTGCCGGTCGCATGCTCGCACCTCAACCTGCGGGGTCGGGCACCTCAACCAGCGAGGACCGACGTCACCGGCAGCGACGAGTCCGCGGGCAGGTCCAGCGCGGAGGGCCTCCGGCCCCGGGCCACCATCTCGGCCCCGAGGGCGGCGACCATGGCGCCGTTGTCGGTGCACAGCCCGGGCCGCGGCACCCGGACCCGGATGCCCTTGGCGGCCGCGCGCTCCTCGGCCAGCACCCGCAGCCGGGAGTTCGCCGCGACGCCGCCGCCGATGAGGATGTCCTCGATGCCCTCGCTGGCCGCGGCGTCGACGGCCTTGCGGGTGAGCACGTCGCAGACCGCCTCCTGGAACGACGCGGCGACGTCCTCGACGGGCACCGGCTCCCCCGCCCGCTCACGGGCCTCGACCCAGCGCGCGACGGCGGTCTTCAGCCCGGAGAACGAGAAGTCGAAGCGGTGCCGCTCGAGGTCGCGCCGGGACGTGAGCCCGCGCGGGAAGTCGATGGACACCGACGATCCGGACCGGGCCGCGCGGTCGATGTGCGGGCCGCCGGGGAACGGCAGCCCGAGCAGCCGGGCCACCTTGTCGAAGGCCTCGCCGGCGGCGTCGTCGATGGTGGCGCCGAGGGGTACGACGTCCCCGGTCACGTCCCCGACGCGCAGCAGCGAGGAGTGCCCGCCGCTGACCAGCAACGCGACGCACGGGTCGGGCAGCGGGCCGTGCTCGAGCTGGTCGACGGCGACGTGCGCGGCGAGGTGGTTGACGCCGTAGATCGGCTTGCCGAGCCCGATCGCGAGAGCCTTGGCCGCGGCGACCCCGACGAGCAGGGCGCCGGCGAGGCCGGGACCGCTGGTCACGGCGATGGCGTCGACGTCGTGCATCGCGATGCCCGCGTCGGCGCACGCCCGCTCGATCGTCGGGACCATCGCCTCGAGGTGGGCGCGGGACGCCACCTCGGGCACCACGCCACCGAACCGCGCGTGCTCCTCGACGCTGGAGGCGACCGCGTCGGCGAGCAGGGTGTGGCCGCGGACCACGCCGACACCCGTCTCGTCGCAGGAGGTCTCGATGCCGAGGACGAGCGGCTGGTCCGTCATGGCGCTCATTGTGGCAACCGCTCCATCACGACAGCCGCGGACCCGTCGCGGTAGTAGCGGTCGCGCCGTGCGATCTCGGTGAACCCCTCGGCGGCGTAGAACGCGATCGCGCCCGCGTTGCGCTCGCTGACCTCGAGCAGCATCCGGCGGTCCGTCGACGCCGCCCCCAGCAGCGCGCGCGCGAGACCCGTTCGGCGGCGGTCCGGGCGGACCGCGATCCGCATCAGGTCGAGCACGTCGCCGGCGGCGAGCGTGACCACGTAGCCGGCGATGCCCTCGTCCTCGGCGACCAGCACCCGCCCCGCGGCCACCTCGGCCCCGACCGATGCGCGCGACCAGGCGTCCGGGCCGAACAGGTCGGCCTCCAGCGCCGCCAGCGCGTCGACGTCCGCGGCCGTCGCGGGCCGGACGTTCACGACACCGGCTTGCGGGCGCCAGGGGCGGCGACGTCGGGACGGCGGAGGTACATCGGCTCGGGGTCGCGCAGCTCCGCCCGCTCGTCGGTCACCACCCGCGCGAGCACGCCGGCGTCCGGGTGCTCGGGGCCGACGGCGTGCGGGAACGCGTCCGGGTAGAGCAGCGCACCGGCCCCCACGACGGGTGCGTCGGTGGCCACATCGGCCGGGCGCGACACGTGCGGCCCGTCGAGCCGGGCACCGGTCTCGTCGTACGACGCCCAGTAGACCTCCTTGCGTCGGGCGTCCGTCGCGACCAAGAACGGGCCGCTCACCGCGCCCGTGTCGACGGCCTCGACGGCGAGCACGTCGAGGGTGCACACGCCGTACACCGGGACGTCGAGGGCCAGCGCCAGCGTCCGCGCGGTGACCAGGCCGACCCGCAGGCCGGTGAACGGCCCCGGTCCCACGCCGACGGCGATCGCGGTGACGTCCTGCCGCGGCACCCACGCCTCGTCGAGCACCGCGGTGATGGCCGGCGCGAGCAGCTCGCCCTGCCGCCGGGCGTCCACGACGGTCTGGGAGGCGACCACCCGCTCGCCGTCGTGGAGGGCCACGGTGACGGCCGGGGTGGCGGTGTCGAACGCGAGCAGCACCCGCCGAACGCTACCTCCCGCTGATCCGTCAGCGGGGGCTGGCTCGAGGAGATGCCGCGGCAGGTGCGAGAGACGGGCCCGGTGTGGCAGGTTGACCGGCGTGCCGCGCAGGAGTGACGGGTCAGCCGGCGAGAGCGGTGAGGTCGACGCCCTGCCAGCGGATGCCCACCGGGGTCAGCCGCAGCGTCCGGGTCTCGTCGTCGGTGTCCCCGTGGGCGCGGAGGATCTCCACCTCGAGCCGGTCGTCGGTGAGGTCCTCGGCGACCCCGGTCCCCCACTCGACGACGGTGACGGCCTCTTCCAGCGACGCGTCGAGGTCGAGGTCGTCGAGCTCGAGGGCGCCGTGCAGGCGGTACGCATCGACGTGGACCAGGGCCGGGCCGTGCACCAGCGACGGGTGCACGCGGCTGATCACGAAGGTCGGGGAGGTCACGTCGCCACGCACCTGCAGGGCCGCACCGAGCCCCTGGGTGAACGTCGTCTTGCCGGCCCCCAGGTCCCCGCTGAGCACGAGCAGGTCACCGGCGCGCAGCAGCGCGGCGAGCCGGGTCGCGAGCCCCCGCGTCTCGTCCGCCGTCGCCGCGACGACGCTGACCGTCACGAGACCTGGCTGGCGCGGCCGCGGCCGGCCTTGGCGACGAGGTCGGCGAGGGCCGCGTTGACGCGGTCCTTCTCCTCGAGGATCACCATGTGCCCGGCCCCGAGGCACTCGACCAGCGCGGCCTGCGGGATCCGCTGGGCCATCTTGCGGCTGTGCCCGACCGAGGTCAGCACGTCCTTGGTGCCGGTGATGATGGTGGTCGGCAGCTTCGTGAAGGCCGCGAGCACGTCGAACTTGTCGAGCCTGTCGAAGTTCGGGAAGAACTGCGCGAGCACCTCGAACGACGTCGCCGCCAGCATGTTGTTGACGAACTCGACGTACGACGCCGGGACGTCCTCGCCGAAGGCGAACTGGTCGGCGACGAGGTAGCCGACGTTCGACCCCCGCCGGCGCACCCGGTCGACGATCTCGGGCGCGAGCGAGAGACCGGCCATGATCCGCGGGGCGATCTGCCCGCCGATCGAGTCGGGGATCAGCCGGCTGACGACCCGGTGCGTCTTGAGGCCACCGGCGGTGGTCGAGATCAGTGCCACCCCGGTCACCCGATCCTGGAACACCTCCGGGTGCCGCTCGGCGAACGCCATGATCGACATGCCGCCCATCGAGTGTCCGAGCAGGACGACCGGCCCGTTGGGCACCAGCTCGTCGAGCACGCGGCCCAGGTCGTCGCCGAGCTGGTCGATCGTGGCGTGGTGGTTGTCGGAGCGGCCGGACCGGCCGTGGGAGCGCTGGTCGTAGAACACCATGCGGTGCTTGCCGCGGAAGTACTCCCGCTGGAAGTGCCAGCAGTCGAGGTTCAGCGCGTAGCCGTGCACGAACACCAGGGTCGCCTCGGACGGGTCCGCCCGGCGCAGCCGGCGGATCCCCTTCGGCGGCTGGGTCTTCGCGGCCACGTCGGCGTACGGCGTGATCTCGTCGACCTCGGCGTGCAGGCGGACGCCGTCGTCGGTCATGACGACGAGCGGGGTGCTGTGCAGGCTGCCGAGCTCGTCGGCGCCGGAGGACCCCGAGCGTCGGGACCGGACGACCCGGCGTTCGACCACGACTCCCGTGGTCACCGCCGCCGCGGCCGCGGCCGCACCGGCCGCGAGCCCGGCCCATCCACGCCTGCTCACGCGTCCATCAGTCCCTTCGTCGAGACGTGCCGGCGCACGAACCGGCCGCCGATCCTGGTGACGATCTCATAGGAGATGGTGCCGCATGCCTCGGCCCAGTCCTGCGCGGTGGGGGCGCCGTCGCGGCCGTCGCCGAACAGCACGACCGGGTCCCCGGCCTCCGCGGTGTCGCCGCCGAGGTCCACGACGAGCTGGTCCATGCAGACCCGGCCGGCGATCTGCCGCTGCGCGCCGGCGGCCAGGACGTGCGCCGTCGAGGACGCGTGCCGGGGCACCCCGTCGCCGTACCCGACGGGCACCAGTCCGAGGGTGGTGTCGCGCTCCGCGGTCCAGGTGTGCCCGTAGGACACGCTCGCGCCCGCGGGCACCCGCTTCACGAGCGCGAGCCGGGTGCGCGCCGTCATCGCCGGCACCAGCCCGAGCTCCTCGGAGGTCACCACGTCGGGCGCCGGCGACAGCCCGTAGGACGCGATGCCGCAGCGCACCAGGTCGTAGGCGGACCAGGGCCGCAGCAGCGCCCCGGCGGAGTTCGAGAGATGCCGTACCTCCGGCTCGATCGCGACCGCGTCCACGACCTTGAGGGCCTGCACGAACGCCTTCTCCTGGGCGTCGTTGGCCGGGTGGTCGGGCTCGTCGCTGCAGGCGAAGTGCGACCAGATGCCGGTCACCTGCAGGGCGCCCTCCTGCTCGGCGTCGGCCGCCGCCTCGACCACCGCCGGCCAGTCCCGCTCGGTCGCGCCGCCGCGGCTCAGCCCGGTGTCGATCTTGAGCTGCACGCGGGCCCGCACCCCCAGCAGCCGGGCCGCGGCCGCGATCTGCTCGACCTGCGCGACCGTGTAGGCGGTCACGTCGACGTCTGCCTCGATCGCGGGCGTGTAGTCCTCGCCGGGCACGGCCAGCCACGTCAGGATCCGCCCCGTGTCCCCGGCGGCCCGCAGCGCGAGCGCCTCCTCGGCGACCGCGGTGCCCAGCCAGTCGGCGCCGCCGGCCCGCGCGGCCCGCCCGGCCTCGACCAGCCCGTGGCCGTACCCGTCCGCCTTGACCACCGTCATCATCGCCACCCCGGCCCGCGCCTTCAGGGTCGCGACGTTGGCCGCGATCGCGTCCAGGTCGACCACGATCTCCGCGCGCGCGTCCAGGTCCGGCAGGCTCATGACCTCCTCATCCTGCCAGCCACCTCGCTGACTTGGCGTGAACGGCGACACCACGGACGCTGACTTGGCGCATCTGGTTGCCCAGCCGGCGCTGACTTGGCGCATCTGGTTGCCCCGCATCGCCAGATGCGCCAAGTCAGCGGGGATTTCCCCGCCAGATGCGCCAAGTCAGCGTGAGGGAGGTCAGAGGAGGGAGCGGAGAAGGGGCGGGAGCGCGTGGGCGACGTCGGGGGCGGTGATGGGTCCGCCGTGGCCGGCGGCGACGGCGGCGGCTCCGTGCAGCCACGAGCCGACCGAGCCGGCGTCGAAGGGCGACAGGCCGGCGGCCAGCAGCGCGCCGCAGAGCCCGGCGAGCACGTCGCCGGCGCCGGCGGTGGCGAGCCAGGCGGGGCCGACGGTCGTGGCCCGCACCTGTCCGTCGGGTGCGGCAACGAGCGTGTGCCGACCCTTGAGCAGCACCACGGCGTCGTACCGCTGCGCTGCCTCGCGGGCGAACCTCAGCTGCTCGGCCTCGACCTGCTCCCGCTCGACCCCGAGCATCCGGGCCAGCTCGCCGGCGTGCGGCGTCAGCAGCATCGGTACGTCGACCCGCTCGGTGACGTGCGTGAGGCCGTCGGCGTCGACCACGACCGGGACCCCGTCGGCGAGCGCGCCGGAGAGGGCCTGCTCGGCGTCCTGGCCGCCGCCGGAGCCGACGACCCACGCCTGCACACGGCCCTCGCCGACGACCACCTCGGGGTGGGCGGCCCGGACCGGGTCGGCGGCGCCGCCGAGGTAGCGCACCATGCCGACCAGGCCGCAGCTCGCGCCGGAGACACAGAGGACGCCGGCGCCGGGGTACTGCTCCGAGCCGGCGCGGACGCCGACGACACCGCGGGTGTACTTGTGGGCGTCCGGCGCCGGCCGCGGCAGCAGGTCACGGACGTCCTGCTCCTGCAGCGCGGCCACGGGCGGCTCCGGCAGGTCGAGCCCGATGTCCACGAGGTGCACGACCCCGCAGGCCAGTGCCGCCGGGTCGACGAGGTGGGCGACCTTGTGGGTGCCGAAGGTGACCGTGACGGCGGCGCAGACGTGCGGCCCGTCGACCTGCCCGGTGTCCACGTCGACCCCGGACGGCACGTCCACGGCGACGACCGGCACGCCGTCGAGCGCGGACACCGCGGTCGCGGCGTCGTCCCGCAGCCCCGGCCGGCCGCCGATGCCGACGATCCCGTCCACGACGACGTCGGGCGGCGCGGCCACGGAGACGGACCCGACGACCCGGCCGCCCGCCGCCCGGAACGCCGCGAGACCGGCGGCGTGCGCCTGCGCCGGGGAGAGCAGCACCGCCTCGACGGCGACGCCGCGCCGCGCGAGCAGCACGCCGGCGTACAACGCGTCGCCGCCGTTGTCGCCCGACCCGACCAGCAGCAGCACCCGCGCGCCGTACGCCCGGCCGAGGAGGTCGATCACGGCGTAGGCCAGCCCGGCGGCCGCCCGCTGCATGAGGGCGCCCTCGGGGAGGCGGGCCATCAGCGACCGCTCGGCCTGCCGCACCTGCTCGACGGTGTGTGCGCTCCGCATCCGGTCAGGCTACCGAGCGCCCCGCGTCAGTCCCGGGTCCCGGGACCAGCCTCCCCTTCCCCGGCACGACGGTGCCGCGACGCCGTGCGACCACCCACGGCCAGGTCATCAGGGCCCAGACGGTGAGCAGGATGCCGAGGGCGGCGACGACGTACACCGGCCACGGCCCGAGCAGGTCGAGCAGGGACGCCGAGGAGGGCTTGTGGACGAGGTAGCCGTAGTTGACCCCGAACGCCACGTCGAAGGCGTAGGCCAGCCCGGCCCACGCGAGGGAGACCGCCAGCGTCACTCGGTACTCCCGCCACCCGGGACCGAGCCCGAGCCCGAACGTCAGGTAGATCGCCGCCCACACCACCAGCAGGTGCATCGACCAGAACATGAAGAACCGCGGGTCGGGGAAGGCCTCCTGCAGCGACGGAGTGAACACCGCCTGGATCGTGAGGGTGAGCCCCCAGTAGTAGACGAGCGCGGTCGGCACCCGGTGCCGCGTCCACAGCCCCCACGCGGCGGCGACCCACGCGAAGTCGCACAGCTGCAGGGGCAGCGACGAGCCGAGCGAGAAGTCCCACGGGGTGAGCTGGTACACCTGGCTCGGCACGGCGAGGCAGACGATCACCACCGCGAGGACCCGGCCGGAGCGGTGCCCGGTGCCGGCCCGCCGCTGCGCGCGCCCCAGGAGCGTCAGCGCGACCGCACCCGCGAGGAAGATCCCGACGAGCACGAGGTGCTGCGCACCGAAGACCTCGAACCGCTGTGCCGCGAGGGGCATGGGTCTACTCCAGCACGACCACCGCTGATGCGATACCCGCGTCGTGCGACAGGGAGACGTGGATGCTCTTCACGCCGAGCACGTCGGCCCGGGCGAGGACCGAGCCGCGGATCTCGAAGCGCGGGTCACCGGACGGCGCGTTGACCACCTCGGCGTCCAGCCAGTACATCCCGGTCGGCGCCCCCAGCGCCTTGGCCAGTGCCTCCTTGGCGGCGAACCGTGCGGCGAGCGAGGCGAGCGGCCGCTCCCGCTCGGCGGGGGTGAACAACCGCTCCCGCATCGCCGGGGTGCGTTCGAGGGTCTCCCCGAAGCGCGCGATGTCGACCACGTCGATGCCGACCCCGAGGATCACCGTGGACCTACTCGACCGTGACGGACTTGGCCAGGTTGCGCGGCTGGTCGACGTCGTGGCCCATCCGGGAGGCCAGCTCGCAGGCGAACAGCTGCAGCGGGACGACCGCGACCATCGGCTGGAGCAGGGTGGGCACCTTCGGCAGCCGGATCAGGTTGTCGGCGTACGGCGCGACCTCCTCGTCGCCCTCCTCCGCCAGCACGATCGTGCGCGCACCGCGGGCCCGGACCTCCTGGATGCCGCTGACCATCTTGTCGTGCAGGAAGTCGCGGCCCTGTGGGGGCACCACGCAGAACACCGGGAGCTGGTCCTCGACGAGCGCGATCGGGCCGTGCTTGAGCTCGCCGGCCGCGAAGCCCTCGGCGTGGATGTAGGCGAGCTCCTTGAGCTTGAGCGCGCCCTCGAGGGCGACCGGGTAGCCGGCGTGCCGGCCCAGGAACAGCACCGACTTCGACTCGGCCAGCTCCGCGGCGAGTGCCTCGATCTCGTCGGCGGCGTCGAGGATCCGCTGCACGTGCGCCGGCATCTGCTCCAGCGCCCGCACCACCGAGGCGATCTCGTCGCCGTACATCGTGCCGCGCACCTGGGCGAGGTAGAGACCGAGCAGGTAGCAGGCGACCAGCTGGGTCATGAAGCCCTTGGTCGAGGCCACCCCGATCTCGGGGCCGGCGTGGGTGTAGATCACCGCGTCGGACTCGCGCGGGATCGTCGAGCCGTTGGTGTTGCAGATCGCCAGCACCTTGGCCCGCTGCGCGCGGGCGTGCCGGATCGCCATCAGGGTGTCGGCGGTCTCGCCGGACTGGCTCACCGCCACCACCAGGGTGTCGCGGGTCAGGATCGGGTCGCGGTAGCGGAACTCGTGCGACAGCTCCACCTCGCACGGGATCCGGGTCCAGTGCTCGATGGCGTACTTCGCGACCATGCCGGCGTACGACGCGGTGCCGCACGCCACGATGATGATCTTGTCGACGGAGCGCAGCTCGTCCTCGGCGATCCGGAGCTCGTCGAGCTGGAGCGCACCCTCCTCGTCGTGGCGGCCGAGCATGGTGTCGGTGATCGACCGCGGCTGCTCGTGGATCTCCTTGCGCATGAACCAGTCGAAGCCGCCCTTCTCGGCGGCCGACAGGTCCCAGTCGACGTGGTAGGGCCGCGCCTCTGCCGGGTTGCCGGCGAAGTCGGTGACCTCCACGCCCTCACGGGTGATCGTGACGACCTGGTCCTGGCCGAGCTCGAGGGCGTCGCGGGTGTGCTCGATGAAGGCGGCGACGTCGGAGGCCAGGAAGTTCTCGCCGTCGCCCACGCCCACGACGAGCGGGCTGTTGCGGCGGGCCGCGACGACCCGGTCCGGGTCCTGCGCGTCGACCGCGACGAGGGTGAACGCGCCGTGCAGGCGACCGCAGACGTGCTGCATCGCCTCGGTGAGGGTGCCGCCCCTCTGGAGCGCCGCCTCGACGAGGTGCGCCGCGATCTCCGTGTCGGTCTCGGAGAGCAGCTCGTGGCCGGCGGTCTCGATCTCGGCGCGCAGCGCGGCGAAGTTCTCGATGATCCCGTTGTGCACGAGCGCGACCCGGCCGCCGGCGCCGAGGTGCGGGTGGGCGTTGCGGTCGTTCGGCGCGCCGTGGGTGGCCCAGCGGGTGTGCCCGATGCCGGTGCAGGCCTCCGGGAGCGGGTGGTCGGCGAGGGCCTTGTCGAGGTTGGCGAGCTTGCCCGCGCGCTTCTCGGAGGCGATCTTGCCGTCGTGGACGAGGGCGATCCCGGCGGAGTCGTAGCCGCGGTACTCCAGGCGCCTCAGCCCCTCGATCACGACACCTTCGGCCTGCTGCGGCCCCACGTAGCCGACGATTCCACACATGCCGAGGACTCTACCGGCGGCACCGCTCCCGGCTGCCCCGGCGCACCCTGGCAGGATGCCGCGCATGACATCCGGCAACGGTGAGGCCGGCCGCGAGTCGGGGCCGTACGTCGAGCTCGAGCGCGACGCGTGGGCCGCCCTCGGGGCCGCCACCGAGCAGCCGCTGACCGCCGAGGAGATCGACCGCGTCCGCGGTCTCGGCGACGAGCTCGACCTCGACGAGGTGCAGCAGGTGTACCTCCCGCTGTCCCGGCTGCTCAGCATGTACGCCGAGAGCGCCGGTGCCCTGCACCGGGCCCAGGAGGAGTTCCTCAGCCGGCCGCAGCCGCCGCGCACGCCGTTCGTCATCGGCCTGGCCGGGTCCGTCGCGGTCGGCAAGTCGACGACCGCCCGGGTGCTGCAGCAGATGCTCGCGCACTGGCCCGAGCACCCCTCGGTCGCGCTGGTCACCACGGACGGGTTCCTGCACCCCAACGCCGAGCTCGAGCGCCGCGGCCTGCTGTCCCGCAAGGGCTTCCCGGAGTCCTACGACCGCAAGGCGCTGCTGCGGTTCGTGATGGACATCAAGTCCGGCAAGGACGAGGTCGAGGCGCCGACGTACTCCCATCTCGTCTACGACGTGGTCCCGGACGAGAAGGTCGTGATCCGCAGCCCCGACATCGTGATCATCGAGGGCCTCAACGTGCTCCAGCCCGCGCGGGTGCGCGACGACGGCCGCACCGGCCTGGCGATCAGCGACTTCTTCGACTTCTCCGTGTACGTCGACGCGGCGACCGCCGACATCAAGCGGTGGTACGTCGACCGGTTCCTGCGGCTGCGGGAGACGGCGTTCCGCAACCCGGCGTCGTACTTCGCCCGCTACGGCCGCCTCACCGAGGAGGAGGCGGTCGCCCAGGCGAACCGGATCTGGGACGACATCAACGGCCCGAACCTCAAGCAGAACGTCCAGCCGACCCGCAGCCGGGCGACCCTGGTGCTGCGGAAGGCCCCCGACCACTCGGTGCGGTTCGTCCGGCTCCGCAAGCTGTAGCCCCGGCTCCGTCGGTTGAGGTGCCCGAGGCGCTGGCCGAGGACCTCGACCTGGGCTGAGGAGCGAGCTCGCGAGCGTCTCGAGGTCAACCTCCGCGCGCGAGGCACAGAGGTTTCGACGCTCGCTCCGCTCGCACCTCAACCAGCGCGCGGGGGGCCTCAGATCTCCCGGAGGTACTCCGGGACCACCCCGACCGGCCGGAAGCCCAGCCGCACGTTGATCCCGACCATCCAGGCGTTGGTCTCGGCGTTCTGGGTCTTGACCTCGGTCGCGTCGGGGCACGCCCGCTGGAGCGCGCGCAGGTTCGCGATCTTGACCGCCGTGCCGAGCCGGTGCCCGCGGTGGTCGCGCCGGACCAGGGTGCCCATCTGGATCACCTCGGTGGAGCCGGGCGGGACGAACACGTCGGAGTGCGCGACGGCCTCGCCGTCGCGCACGGCCAGCGTGATGAAGGTGCGCCGGCCGGAGCGCCTGCTGCGCTCGAGCTTCTGCCGCTCGATCTCCGGGGTGGCCTGCTCCTCCTCCCAGTCCACCTCACCGGTGGGGGCGTCGAGGCCGAGCTGGTTGCGCAGGTGGCTGTAGGCGGCGAGGTGCCGCTCGGGCAGCTCGTCGACGTAGGTCTCGAGCACGTAGTCGCGGTGGTGCGGCGCGGTCTCCCGCTCGATCTCGTCGAGCAGCTCGTCGGCGACCGGCAGCGGCAGCACGCGGACGATCTCGGTGTTGGCCAGGTGGAAGCCGTGCCGCTCGGCGAACCGCAGCAGACCGGACGTCTCACGCTCCTCGAACGGGACCGCGATGCCGGACAGCGCCAGGCTGCGGCCGTTCGCGCGGGCATGCTCGACCAGGCCTTCGAGCAGCCGGCTGCCGAGCCCCTGCCCGCGGCGCTCCGGCTCCACCGCGGGGAAGACCCAGGCCTTGTCGACGTTGTCGAGCAGCGACATGCCGACCACGCCGCCGGCGACCATCTCGTCACCGTCGAACAGGCAGAGCGGCACCAGCCGCTGGTCGGCGGTCTGCTCGCGCAGCGCCGGGCCTATCTCGTCGAGCGTCCAGAAGGCGTTCCAGGGACGGCCGTCCTCCTTCTCGGCCCGCCAGCCGATCTGGTGGAAGCGGCGCAGCGCCGCGTCGTCCTGGACGTCGAGCTCTCGGATCTCCACAGCTCCCCCTCAGTCCTGGTCCCGGCCGAACCGGCGCACGAACGACGGCGACACCGCCACGATCTCGAAACCGAGGCGCTCGTTGATGGAGACCATGTGCGCGTTGGTCTCGGCGTTCTCGGTGTCGATCTGCACCACGTCCGGCCGCTCCCGCTGGAGGGCGCGCAGGTTGGCGACCTTGACCGCCGCGCCGAGCCGGTGGCCGCGGTGGTCGCGGCGCACCAGCGTCGCCCACTGCAGCGCCTTGTGGGTGTCCCCCGCCTGCACGGCGAGGTCGGACTGCGCCACCGCCTCGCCGTCCTTGA
The DNA here is from genome assembly GCA_963827435.1 of uncultured Actinomycetota bacterium. Taxonomy (GTDB): domain Bacteria; phylum Actinomycetota; class Actinomycetes; order Propionibacteriales; family Nocardioidaceae; genus Nocardioides_B. Next base: position 26,040 of record CAWHAU010000013.1, on the reverse strand, counting down.
CCGCCAGGGAGTAGAACACCGTGCGACCGACCTTCCGGTTCTGGGCGAACCGCTGCTTGGTGGTCTCCGGCGTCGTGGCCGAGGCCTCGTAGTCGACCTCACCCGTCGGGGCGTCGACGATCAGCTGGTTGACCAGGCCGCAGTAGGACTCCAGCAGGTGGTCCGGGATCTCGTCGACGTACGTCTCGACCGTGTAGCCCACGCGGTGGGCCAGGGAGTCGGCGTCGACCGCGTCGAGGAGCGCCTCGTCGACGGGCAGGTGGAGCCGGCGGCTGATCTCGGTGTTGGAGACGTGGAAGCCGTTCGCGGCCGCGAACCGCACCGGCACGGCGTCGTCGTCCTCGGGGCCGGCGTAGGAGGCGTTCATCGTGACGGTCGACCGGCCGAGCTCGTGGCACCGGGCGATGAGGCCCTCCAGCAGGGCCGTGCCGTGGCCCCGGCGCCGGTGCGGCGGGTCGACCATCGGGTAGACCCACGCCTTGTCGGTGTTGTCGAGCAGCCCGTAGCCGATCACGCCGGCCGCGAGCACCGTGCCGTCGTCGCCGAGGAGCTGGACGCCCTCCATCTTGTGGTCGTCCGGCGACTCGCGCAGGCTGGCGGCGAGCTCGTCGTGCGTCCAGTGGATGTTCCAGGGCCGGCCGTCCTCCATCTCGGCGCGCCAGGTGACGTCGTAGAACGCTGCGCATCTGCGCGTCGTCGAACGGGTCGAGTGCTCGGGTCTCCATGGGCACAGAACCTAGGGCCCGGGTCCGACATCCGTCACCTGCTTTACTGCCTGCGTGCTGCACCTCCAGCTGCGGGTCCCCGCCGCGCTCACCGACCAGGTCGTGCAGCTGCTCTGCGACGACCAGACGGTCACCAACGTGGCCGTGGTCGAGGGCGGCTACGCGAAGCCGCCGGGCACGCTGCTGGTGGCCGACGTGGCCCGGGAGGGCGCCAACCCGGTGGTGGCCGCGCTGCGCGCGCTCGGCCTGCACCACCAGGGCTCGATCATGATCTCCGAGCCCGACACCCTGCTCTCCGACGCCGCGGAGGAGGCCGAGAAGGCAGCCCCGGGGATCCCCGACGACGGGATCGTCTGGGACGTGGTGGAGAACCGCGTGCGCAAGGAGAGCGTGCTGTCCTGGGCGTTCCTGAGCTTCCTGACCCTGGCCACGCTGATCGCCGGCGCCGGCCGGCTGCTCGACCAGCCGATCCTCATCATCGGGGCGATGGTCGTCGGCCCCGAGTTCTCACCGGTGGCGGCGATCTGTCTCGCGCTGGCCCGTCCCCGTCCCTCGATCCTGCCGCGGGCGCTCACCACGCTCTTCGGCGGGTTCGCCATCGCCGTGGCCGTGGCCGCGCCGTTGTGGCTCGGTGCTCGCGCGGTCGGCCTCGCCACCAAGGCGGACGCGGCGACCGGGCCCCAGACCGACTTCATCGTGCAGCCCGACATCTGGTCGTTCCTGATCGCGCTGCTCGCCGGGGTCGCCGGCGTGCTGGCGCTGACCACGTCCAAGTCCGGCCCGCTCGTCGGCGTGTTCATCTCCGTCACGACCGTCCCGGCCGTGGGCACGCTGGCGCTGTGCATCGGCGTCGGCGTCTGGTCGGAGATCCCCGGCGCCCTGGCCCAGCTCGGCGTGAACCTCCTCGGCCTGGTGCTGGCCGGCACGGTCACGCTCCTGGTCCAGCGGACCGTGTGGGCGCGCATCAACCGGGTCGTCGCGGCTGGCCGGGTTCCGCTCGTGACCACCGCGCGCGTCGTCCCGGTCACCACCGAGATGGACGGTGACGAGCTCGACGCCGAGGACGCCTGGCACCTGTCCCGGCGGATCGGGATCCGGCGGCTCCTCCTCGACTCGTTCGTGCGGTTCCGGTACGCCGACGGGTTCAGCCACAGCCGTGCGCTGGCGTTCCAGGTGGCCCTGTCCGTCGTACCCTTCCTGCTCGCGCTGTCCGGCCTGGCCGCCGGCATCGACCACGAGCGGCCGGCGCTGGTCCTGGCCCGCACCATCGAGCGGCTCTCCCCCGCGGCCGGGTCGCGCGACGCCTTCGCCTCGGCGGTGACCGGCAGCCAGAGCGAGCGGGCCGGCGAGATCGCCCTCACCGTCGGGCTGTTCTTCTCGCTGCTGTCGATGACCACGGCCATGGCGCAGATCGAGCGCGGCACCAACCGGATCTACGGCATCGGGCGCGACCGGAAGGCGCTCGCGAAGTACGGCCGGGCCCTGGTGCTCACCGCCGTGCTGGCGGCCCCGGTGGGCCTGGGGTTCCTGCTGCTCGTCGCGGGCGGCTCGTTCGCGGACGCGATGCGGGCGACGTACGGCTGGTCCGAGGGCGCCGGCGACGTCTGGAACTGGGTGCGCTGGCCGCTCGGGGTGGCGCTGATGGTGTTCGCGATCGCGGTGCTGCTCGACCACGCGCCGCGGCGCCGGCAGCCGGCGCTGTCGTGGCTGGCGCTGGGCGCCGCCGTCTCCGTGCTGCTGGCGATGGTGGCCACCGCGTCTGCTGGCGGGCTACCTCCACCTCAGCGGCTCCTTCGGCGCGATCTACGGTCCGCTCGGCGGCGTCTTCGCGCTGCTGCTCTGGTCGCTGCTCAGCTCGATCGCGCTCTTCGCGGGCGCGGCGGTGTGCGCGCAGCTGGAGTTCCTGCGGGCCGGGCAGCAGGTCCCGGTCCACGACGACCCGGGTCGGCCGCCGGACCACGTCGTGGAAGGCTGAGCGGGGTGAGCACCCCACGCGTCCTCGAGCTGCTGCACTGGAACGACCTGCACGGCCGGTACGACGCCCTGGCCCGGCTCAGCGCCCGGGCCCGGCAGATCCGCGAGGACCGCCGACCACCCGGTGCTGCTGCTCGACGGCGGCGACGTGGAGGAGACGTCCGTGCGGCTGTCGGCGCTGACCTGCGGGGTGGCCGGCTGGCGGATGCTCGGCGCGGCCGGCGTCGACGCGGCGGTGCCCGGCAACGGCGGGCTGCTCCGCTACGGCCCGGACCTGCTCCCCCGCTACGCGGCCGCGCTGGGCTCACCCCCGGTGGTGTGCGACCTCGAGCGGGACGGCGAGACACCCGCCGGCGCCGTACCCTCCCGGATGCTCGACGCCGGCGACCTCCGGGTCGGGGTCGTCGGCATCACCGACTTCTACCCGCAGTACGTCGACTTCGGCCTCACCGAGCGCGGCCGCGTGACCGCCGTACGGCGCGAGGCGATCCGGCTGCGGAGGGACGGCGCCGACGTCGTGGTGCTGCTCAGCCACGCCGGCATCAACCACGACCGGGGCCTGAGCTGGTCGCTGCGCGGCCTGGTCGACGTGATCGTCGGCGGGCACACCCACGACCTGCTCGTCGAGGGCGACCGCACGCAGGGCCTGCCGATCGCGCAGGCCGGCTGGAACGGCGAGCACCTGGGCCGGGTCCGGCTGGAGGTGGACCAGGACGGCGTCCGTGTCGTCGCCATGGGCGTCGAGCCGGTCGCCGAGGACGCACCGCAGGACCCCGCCGTGCTCGACGAGCTGGGCCGCCTGCGAGCGGGACCTCGAGCAGTGGCTCGCCGAGCCCGTCGGCGGCTCGCAGAGCCCGCGCCGGTCGGCGAGCCCGACAGCCCGGCCGCCCGGCTGCTGCTGGAGGCGTTGCTCCATCACGCCCCCGCCGACCTCGGCGTGCTGATCGCCGTGCACGTGACTGCGGGCCTGCCCGCGGGCCAGGTCACGCGCGGTCATGTCTGGGAGGCCACCAGCTCCCCGGGCAACCTCACCACGGCCACCCTGACCGGCGCCGAGGTCCGCCGGATGCTCGAGCCGCGGCGCCTCGGAGGAGTTCCGGACCCACACCTCACGCGGGACGCCGGGGCCGACCGTTCGGCGCCCTGCACGTGGTCGGTGCGGAGGTCCAGGACGGGACGCTGCGGGTCGCCGGCGCGTCGCTCGAGGACCACCGCACCTACCGCGTCACCGGCTCGGACCTGGAGCTCTCGACCTACGGCACCCTGGTCGACCAGACGCCCGAGGACCTCGACGTCCGCGTCCCCGCGATCCTCCCCGAGCTGCTGGAGTCCTACCTGCGCTCCCGCCCCACCGCTGGTTGAGGTGCCCGAGCCCCCCAGGGGCCGAGGCAGGCTCGCACCTCAACCAGCGACGCGGCTCAGAGCTTCTTCTGGAACTCCCCGAGCCGGGCGACAGGACGGAAGCCCATCTGCTCGTTGACGGCGATCATGTGGTCGTTGACCTCGGCGTTGTAGGTGAACACCACCGAGCGGCCGGACTCCTGCTCCTGCACCCGGCGCAGGTTGTGCACCTTGGTGGCCAGGCCCAGCCGATGGCCCCGGTGTGCCGGCCGGACGAGAGTCCCCCACTGGTAGACCCGCTCCGGGTCGTACGTCGGGACGACCAGCTCGGAGTAGGCGACCACCTCACCGTCCCCGGCGATCGCGACGGTGGTGTACTTCGTCCGCCCGGAGGCCTCGAACACCTTCTCGTCGGCGCGGATGCGGGTCGCGTCGAACACCTCCGGCTCGAAGTCGAGGTCACCCATCGGGGCCTCGCTGATCAGGGACCCGACCAGGTCACCGAAGGCGTCGATGATGTCCTCGGGCACGGGGCCGGCGAAGTCGCGCAGGACGTAGCCCGCGTGGTGCGGGGCCGCCTCTGCGGCCAGCCGCTCGAGCAGCGCCTCGTCGACGGGCAGGTCGAGGGCCCGCTTCACGTCGCCGAGGCCGAACACGAAGCCGTGCGCGGTCAGGAAGTCGGCGTTGGTCGTGCCTGCGCCGTCGGCGGGCGCGTCGTAGGCCCACACGGCGTCGGCGTTGAGGGTGTTCCGGCCCTGGGCGACCGCGACGTCGGTGAGGTGCGCCAGCATCGCCGAGCCGTGGCCCTGCCGCCGGTGGTCGGGGTGCACCGCGACGTCGACGTAGCCGATGTGCCGGTTGTCCATCTGCGGCAGCTCGAGGGTGCCGGTCGCGACGCAGACCCCGTCGACGTACCCGCCGAACGGCTCGATCCGCTCCCCGGCGCGCTCGCCGAGGAACTCCGCCCGCATCTCCTCGAGCATCCACGGCGACGCGTGCTGCTGGCCGAACACGTGCGCCGCGTGGTGGGTCGCGTGCCAGGCGGCCATCGCGGCGGGCTCGGACGCGTCGAGCGGACGGATCTGCATGGCCGCGAGCCTAGGGAGCGGGCCAGGGCGGCCGCCGGGGTGTGGCGAAACCGTTACCGAGGCTCACACGTCCTTCTGCATCTCCACGCACCGCTCGATCTCGCGGTAGCCGAGCGCCTCGTTGACGGCGTTCATCGGGGCGTTCACGTCGGCGTTGCCGGTGACCAGGATCCGCACGTCGGGCCAGGTCTCGCGCAGCTGCCGGTGGTTGGCGACCTTGATCGCCAGGCCGAGCCGGTGCCCGCGGTGCTCCCGCGCGACCAGCGTGCCGCTCTGGAAGCCCCGCCAGGGTGCCGCCGCGTTGACCATCACCTCGGTCATCGCGACGAGCGTGCCGTCCGGCGCGAGCGCACCCGCCGACACGTCGTGCCGCCCGGTCTTGGCGTTGCGCTCCTCGCGCTCCTGCACGCGCTTGGCGTCCCACTTCTCCGGCTCGTGCTCCATCTCGCCGATGGGCGCCTCGTTGAAGAACGCCTCGTTGAGCGCGCAGTAGCCGTCGACCAGCTCCGCGGGCACGTGGTCGCGCCACAGCACGATCCGGTAGCCGTCGCGGTGCTCCAGCGTCGAGGCGTCGAGGGCGTCCCAGGTGGACTCGGTCTCGAAGAGGTCGACGACCTTCATGCCGTCCTGGATCCCGGTCGCGTAGCCCATCGCCCGGGCGAACAGCAGGCCGGGCGAGTCGCTCTCCGGCGGGGCGAAGGCCTCGGTCATCACCAGCCGGCGTCCGAGGGAGCGGGCCTTGTCGACCACGGCTCCGTCCAGCGCCCGGCCGACCCCGCGGCGCTGGTGCTCCGGGTCGACCGAGACGAAGGTGTACGCCGTGTGCAGGTTGTCGAGCACCGGCACGTCCGCGCGGGCCGCCCCGACCATCAGGTCACCGTCGAAGGCGCCGAGCAGGTTCATCTCGATGTCGTCGCGGCCGGCCTGGTAGCTCTTCCAGGCGGTCTCCCACGGCGGGTAGAAGTCGTAGGGCCGCACGGCGTCGGCGAGCTTGCCGATCTCCCAGTGCCGGTGCACCAGCACCTCGTCGTCCCGGTCGATCTCGCGGATGTCCACGCATGTGAGCGTAGGGACGCGCGTGGCGTCGCGCACCGGAATTAGCGGATGGCAGGCGCGGTGCTAGGACAGCGACAGCTGGGTGCGTACGACGTCCGCCAGCCGGTGCGCGACGGCGCTGGCGTGCTCCGGCGTGCCGGCCTCGACCATCACCCGCACGAGCGGCTCGGTGCCGGAGGGCCGCAGCAGCACCCGGCCGCCGTCGCCGAGCTCGAACTCCGCCTCGGCGACCGCCGCCGCCACGACGGCGTCCTCGTCGGTGCGGGACTTGTCCACGTCGGGCACGTTGACCAGCACCTGGGGCAGCCGGGTCATCACGCCGGCCAGGTCCTGGAGGGACGTGCCGCGCTCGGCCATCCGGGCCAGCACGTGCAGCGCGGTGAGGATGCCGTCGCCGGTGGTGGCGTGCCCGCTCATGATCACGTGGCCGGACTGCTCGCCGCCGAGGGTGTAGCCGAACGCCTTCATCGCCTCGAGCACGTAGCGGTCGCCGACCTTGGTCTGCCGCACCCCGACGCCCTGCTGGCGCATGGCCTGGACGAAGCCGAGGTTGCTCATCACGGTGGCCACGACGGTGTCCGCCTTGAGCGTGCCGGCGTCGCGCATCGCGAGTGCGAGCACGGCCAGGATCTGGTCGCCGTCGACGACGTTGCCCTCGTGGTCGACCGCCAGGCAGCGGTCCGCGTCACCGTCGAGGGCGAAGCCGACGTCCGCGCCGTGCTCGACGACCGCGCGCTGCAGGACGCCGAGGTGCGTGGAGCCGCAGCCCTCGTTGATGTTGAGCCCGTCGGGCTCGGCGCAGATCGCCACGACGTCGGCGCCGGCGTCGCGCAGCGCGAGCGGGCCGGCGACGGACGCGGCGCCGTGGGCGCAGTCGAGGACCACCTTGATGCCGGTCAGCGACGTGTCGACGGTGGCGACGAGGTGCCGGGCGTAGTCGGCCACGGCCGCGTCGTACGTCGAGACCCGGCCGACCGCTTCGCCGGTGGGACGCTCCCACGGCTCACGCAGCCGCTTCTCGATCGCGGTCTCGATCGCGTCGTCGAGCTTCACGCCGCCGCGGGCGAGGAACTTGATGCCGTTGTCGGGCATCGGGTTGTGGCTGGCGGAGAGCACCACGCCGAGGTCGGCGCCGAGCGACTCGGTGAGGAACGCGACGCCGGGTGTCGGCAGCACGCCGAGCAGCTTGACGTCGACGCCGGCGGACAGCAGCCCGGCGACGACGGCGGCTTCGAGGAACTCACCGGAGACCCGGGTGTCCCGGCCGACAACGGCAAGAGGCCGGTGTCCCTTGAAGACACCGGCCTCGCCGAGGACGTGTGCAGCGGCGACGGAGAGGTCGAGGCAGAGCTCGGCGGTGACCACCGAGTTCGCGAGCCCGCGGACCCCGTCCGTGCCGAAGAGGCGACCCATCAGTGCGGGCAGACCGACCGGGAGGTCAGCGCTTGCTGTACTGGGGAGCCTTGCGGGCCTTCTTGAGGCCGGCCTTCTTGCGCTCGATGACGCGGGCGTCACGCGTGAGCAGCCCGGCCTTCTTGAGCGACGGGCGGTTGGCCTCGACGTCCACCGCGTTGAGCGCACGGGCCACGCCCAGGCGCAGCGCGCCGGCCTGGCCGGTGATGCCGCCGCCGTGGATGCGGGCGATGACGTCGAAGCGGCCCACCAGGTCGGTGTTCACGAAGGGCTCGTTGACGACCTGCTGGTGGAGCTTGTTCGGGAAGTAGTTGTCGAGCGGGCGGCCGTTGACGGTCCACTGGCCGGTGCCGGGGACGAGGCGCACGCGGGCGACGGCCTCCTTGCGGCGGCCGGTCGCCGACGCCGGGGCGATGGTGGCCGGACGGGCCGGCGCGTCCTCGGACGGGGCGCTCTCGGAGCTGTAGGCGACGCCCTGCTCGTCGGCCTCGTAGGTCTCCTCGACCTCGCTGGTGGTGTCAGTCACGGGTTTCCTCGCTGCTTGGTGTGCTCGTCGTGGTGCTGGGAGTTACTGCGAGACCTGGGTGATCTCGAACGGCTGGGCCTTCTGCGCCTGGTGCGGGTGCTCCGGGCCGGCGTACACCTTCAGCTTCTTGAGCATCTGGCGGCCGAGACGGTTCTTCGGGAGCATCCCCCACACGGCCTTCTCGATCGCGCGGCGCGGGTCCTTCTCGAGGAGCTCGCCGAACGGGGTCGAGGACAGACCGCCCGGGTAACCGGAGTGGCGGTAGGCCAGCTTGGTGGTCGCCTTGTCACCGGAGAGCGAGACCTTGCCGGCGTTCACGACGATGACGAAGTCACCGCCGTCGACGTGCGGGGCGTAGGTCGGCTTGTGCTTGCCGCGGAGCAGGGTCGCGATCTGGACCGCGAGCCGGCCGAGCCGCACGTCGGTGGCGTCGATGACGTGCCACTCGCGCTGGATGTCAGCGGGCTTCGGGCTGTACGTGCGCACGTTGCTTCACTCTCTGGTTTGCTGATCAGGAACTTGCGTCGGTCTGCCGGTGGCACGCCCCGCGCAGACGACGCAGGGGGCCGGACAGGCTCGCAGCAGCACGGGGGCAGCCGCGACCGTCAAGATTACCGTCGCCCCGCCATCCGGGTCAAAACGAGCCCGGTTTCCTCGCATTGGGGTTACGGGCATAGGTTGACGGGGTATCGCACAAGACTGACACACCATCTGAACACGACCTCCCCCGACGTTCGCCACCCTCACCCAGGGCAGAGCGGCGGCCCGGGCAGAACGAGCGAGGAGCCGACGTGACCGAGAGCACGGCCACTGCTTCCAGCACCAGCACCACCGGCGAGAGCCTCACCGTCCGCGACAACCGCACGGGCCAGGAGTACGACGTCCCGATCCTCGACGGCACCATCAAGGCCGCCGACATCGGCAAGATCCGCACCGATGACGACACCCCCGGCCTCGCGGTCTACGACCCGGGCTTCGTGAACACCGCCTCCTGCCGCAGCGCGGTCACCTACATCGACGGCGACAAGGGGATCCTCGAGTACCGCGGCTACCCGATCGAGCAGCTCGCCGAGAAGTCCAACTTCCTCGAGGTGTCCTACCTCCTCATCCACGGCGCGCTGCCCACCAAGGAGCAGTACGACTCCTGGGTGCACGAGATCACCTACCACACGTTCGTGCACGAGAACGTCCGCGACTTCATGGAGGGCTTCCGCTACGACGCCCACCCGATGGGCATGCTGCTCGCCTCCGTCGGCGCGCTGTCCACGTTCTACCCCGAGTCGCGCAACATCTCCGACGCCGACAACCGGCACATGCAGATCGTCCGGCTGATCGCGAAGATGCCGACGCTGGGCGCCTGGTCCTTCCGGCACGCGCAGGGCAAGCCCTACGTCTACCCGGACAACGACCTCTCCTACACCGCCAACTTCCTGGCGATGCTGTTCAAGATGAGCGAGCGGAAGTTCGAGGCCGACGAGCGGCTGGTCAAGGCCCTCGACGTGCTGTTCATCCTGCACGCCGACCACGAGCAGAACTGCTCGACCAACGCCGTACGCTCGGTCGGCTCCAGCCAGGTGGACCCCTACTCCGCGACCGCGGCCGGCATCGCCGCGCTCTACGGCCCGCTGCACGGCGGCGCCAACGAGGCCGTGCTGCGGATGCTGCGCCGGATCGGCTCGGTGGACAAGATCCCCGAGTTCATCGAGGGCGTGAAGAACGGCAAGGAGCGCCTGATGGGCTTCGGGCACCGGGTCTACAAGAACTTCGACCCGCGGGCCACCATCATCAAGAAGGCCTGCGACGACGTCTTCGAGGTCACCGGCGTCAACCCGCTGCTGCAGATCGCCAAGGAGCTCGAGAAGATCGCGCTCGAGGACGACTACTTCGTGCAGCGCAAGCTCTACCCGAACGTCGACTTCTACAGCGGCCTGATCTACGAGGCGCTGCAGTTCCCGCCGGAGATGTTCACCGTGCTCTTCGCGATCGGCCGCACCCCGGGCTGGCTGGCCCAGTGGCTCGAGCTGGTGCAGGACAAGGAGCAGAAGATCGCCCGGCCCAAGCAGATCTACACCGGCGACCGGACCCTGGACTTCGTGCCGGCGGCCGAGCGCTGGAAGTGACCCGCAGATTCCCAGGGTCCCCTGGGAAACCGGCACACCCCCGACGTAACAACGGCGGGGGTGTGCCAGTTCTGGCGGGGGTGTTCGGGTGAGCCGGCGGCGTACGACGCCCGAGGCGGTCGTGTTCGACCTCGGAAACGTGCTGATCCGGTGGGACCCGCACCCGGCGGTGGCCCGCGGCGTGGGCGCCGAGGAGGCGACCCGGTTCCTGAGCGCCGAGGACTTCGACTTCCTCGCCTGGAACCACCTCCAGGACGCCGGTCGCGACTGGACGGTCGCCGAGGACGCGGTCGCACGCTCCCACCCGCACTGGCACAAGCACGCGCTGGCCTACCGGGCGCACTTCGCCGAGAGCCTGGTCGGTGCCGTCGACGACAACGTCGCGCTGCTACGCGACCTGCACGCGGCCGGGGTCCCGCTGACCGCGCTGACCAACTGGTCGGCCGACCTGTTCCCACAGGCCCTCGCACGGTTCGACTTCCTGGCCCTCTTCGACGACATCGTGGTCTCCGGCGCCGAGGGGGTGGCGAAGCCCGACCCCGCTGTCTTCGCGGTGCTGCGGGAGCGCGTGGGCCGGCCACTGGAGCGGTGCGTGTTCGTCGACGACTCCGCCGCCAACGTGGCGGCGGCCGCCGCGGCCGGGCTGGACGCGATCCGCTTCGACGGCCGGACCCCGCTGCGGCCTCAGCTGCGGACGCGCGGCCTGCCGGTCTGACGCCGGCGAGCGCCGCCGACGCAGCCCGCTCCACCTCCAGCAGCGAGACCCCGGCACGCTCGGCCTCGAAGGCCTCGCGTCCCCGCGGATCCCGAACAGCCGCTTGGTCCAGAGGATGTAGACGACGGCGAAGACGTTCAGCGCCAGCGCGACCAGCCGCAGCCAGGTCTACCCGCTCCACGATCTCGTAGATCTCCAGCGGGATGAACACCCCGGTCCCCACGACGGCGACGTACTCGCCCCAACGGCGCATCAGCCACAGGCCCACGGCCTCGACGAGCTCCAGGACGTCGTACGCAGGACGCCGGCCGACGACCATCAGCAGCCTGGTGTGCTCGGCGTTCGAGCGCCTTCTCGGTCATCTTGACCGGCCCCGCAGTCTCCAGGTCGACACCGAGCCGGTAGGCCGCCGGGCGCAGCAGCGGCAGGTAGTGTCGAAGACCTGGCGCAGCGCGTTGCGGCGCCGTCGCAAACCGCCTGACCCGACCATGTCCGGCTCGACCTGACATTCGCGGATGGCGCGTGCGCATCCTCGGCGCGGACCGCCCCGGCGGCGGCCGCTGGCGCTCGCCCTCGGCGAGCCCCGCACGCGGCCGCCACGCCGGACTGCTCGACGGCACCGGGAGCCGCTGGGCGAGGCGGCCCGGCACAACCACGTCCTCGCCCACGGGCGCACCTCGCGGAGGTTCCCGGCGGGCGCTGACGGCCCAGCGGCGGCAGCCCGGTGACCGCCTACCAAGGTGGTCGCGCTGCGGATGAGCACCACCGGCCGCGTCGTACGTCGGACCGGGTTCACGGCCGCGGCGGCGGCGAGGGCGAAGGTCGTGCGGCTGCCCAGGGGGAGGTACCGCTTCACCGTCGCGGCCGTGAACCGCATCGGCACCGGGCGCGCATCGGCGCGGTCGGGCCTGGTCGCCGCCCGCTGACCGACGTCCTCGCCGGGACGTATCAGGGCGCGGCCCGGCCGCCTCCTCTGCTGCATGACATCCCAGCCGCAGGCCATCTGGGTCCCGCTCACGGTCTCCCCCCAGCGTCACGCGACCCGGCAGCGTCGCCGGCGCCTCGCCGCGCAGATGCTGCTCCGGTCGTCGGTCCGCCAGGGCCTCGAGCACCGAGCCGACGACCGCGCCGCGGGTGCCGCACCCGGCCCAGGTCGCCGACCTGCAGTCCTAGCTAGCGGGCCCGGGCCACCCGGCCCTCGTCCCACACCGGCCCGTCGGACTCGTAGACCGAGCCGTCGGCGCCGTAGACCAGGAACCGGTCGAAGGACCGGGCGAACCACCGGTCGTGGGTGACCGCCAAGACGGTGCCCTCGAAGGCTTCGAGCCCCTCCTCCAGCGCCTCGGCCGACTCGACGTCGAGGTTGTCGGTGGGCTCGTCGAGCAGCAGCAGGGTCGCGCCGGACAGCTCGAGCATGAGGATCTGGAACCGGGCCTGCTGGCCGCCGGACAGCGACTCGAACCGCTGCTCGGCCGCGTGCGCCAGCTCGTAACGGTCCAGCGCCCGGGACGCCTGCTCACGCGGCATCCCATCGCGCCCCCTCCCATCCGGCCCGGCGTCGCCGCGGTGCAGGACCTCCAGCAGGGTGCGGCCGATGAGCTCGGGGTGCTCGTGGGTCTGCACGAACCAGCCCGGTCGCACCCGCGCGCCGAGCTTGGCCTTGCCGGTGTGCCTCACCGGCTTCACCTCGACCTCGCCGACCGGCCGGTGCTCGACGTCGGGGTCGCTGCCGCCGGCGGCCAGCAGCCGCAGGAAGTGCGACTTGCCGGAGCCGTTCGAGCCGAGCACGGCCACCCGCTCGCCGTACCAGACCTCGAGGTCGAACGGCTTCATCAGCCCGGTCAGCTCGAGGCCCTCGCAGACCACCGCGCGCTTGCCGGTGCGCCCGCCCTTGAGCCGCATCTTCACCTGCTGCTCGCGGGGCAGCGCCTGCGGCGGGCCGGCGTCCTCGAAGCGCTTGAGCCGGGTGACCGCCGCCTGGTAGCGGGAGGCCATGTCGGAGTTGTAGGCGGCCTTCTGCTTGTACATCAGCATCAGGGCGCGGAGCTTGGCGTGCTCCTCGTCCCAGCGCTTGCGCAGCTCCTCGAACCGCTCGAAGCGCGCCCGCCGGGCGTCGTGGTAGGTCGCGAACCCGCCCGGGTGCGTCCAGACCGTGTTGCCGGCCGCGCCGAGCTCGACGGTCACGACCCGGGTGGCGGTGTTGTTCAGCAGCTCGCGGTCGTGGCTGATGTAGAGGATGGTCTTCTGCGACTCGTTGATCCGCTGCTCCAGCCAGGTCTTGCCGGGCACGTCGAGGAAGTTGTCCGGCTCGTCGAGCAGCAGCACCTCGTCGGGACCGCGGAGCAGGAACTCGAGCACCAGCCGCTTCTGCTCCCCGCCGGACAGCGTCGTGAGCTCGCGGTACTTCGCGCGCTCGTAGGGGACGCCGAGCCCGGCCGTCGTGCACACGTCCCAGACGACCTCGATGTCGTAGCCGCCGGCGTCGGCCCACTCGGCCAGCGCCTCGGCGTAGCGCATCTGGGTCTTCTCGTCGTCGGTGTCCATCAGCGCGAGCTCGCACGCCTCGACCCGGGCGGCGGCCTCGCGCACCCGCGGCGGGGAGACGGAGAGCAGCAGGTCGGCGACCGTGCTCGAGCCCGCGCCGACCATCTGCCGCATCACGCCCAGGCCGCCCGTGCGGGTCACCGCCCCGGCGTGCGGCTGGAGGTCGCCGGTGATGATCCGCAGCAGCGTGGTCTTGCCGGCGCCGTTGGCGCCGACCAGCGCCACCTTCGCACCCTCACCGACCCGGAACGCCACGTCGTCGAGCAGCACCCGCCCGTCCGGCAGCTCGTAGCGGACTCCTGCGACGTCGACGTGTCCCACGCGCGCCAGTCTCCCCCGGCGACGCGGACTTCCGCGACCCGATTTGGACCTCGGGTTCATCCCCCGCGCGTATCGTCCGGACATGAGCGATGGTGGGAGCGGAGCCGGGACGACGTACCTGCTCGTCGACGGGGAGAACATCGACGCCACCCTGGGCGCGTCGATCCTCGGTCGACGGCCCCGTCCCGAGGAGCGGCCCCGCTGGGACCAGCTGCTCGAGTTCGCCCGCGAGCGGTGGGGCCAGCCGCCCGTCGGACTGTTCTTCCTGGCGGCCAACAACGACCTGCCGATGAGCTTCGTGCAGGCGCTGCTGTCGATGGGCTACCGGCCGGTGCCGCTGGCCGGGGCGGCCCACGAGAAGGTCGTCGACATCGCGATCCAGCGGACCCTCCAGGCGCTGGCGGAGCGGGACGGCGACGTGCTGCTGGTCAGCAACGACGGTGACTTCGTCGAGGACATGGAGGCTCTGCTGGACGGCCGACGCCTCGGCGTCATCGGCTTCACGGAGTTCCGCAACCACGCGTTCACGGCCCTGGCGCGTCGGGGTCTCGAGGTCTTCGACCTGGAGTACGACGCGCAGGTGTTCACCGAGCCGCTGCCACGGGTCCGGATCATCCCGATCGAGGAGTTCGACCCGCTGGAGTTCCTCTGAGGGTCAGCCGGCGTAGCGGAGCATGAAGTCGCGCTCCGGGTCGCGGCCGCCTGCCGGGTCGGGCGCGGGGTCGGTCTCCTTGACCTCCACGGTGTCCTCCAGCCGCACCGGCGGTGGGAGGTGGCGGTAGCGCTCGGCGCCCTGCTCGGTCATGGCTCCAGTGTCCGCCGGATCCGCCCGCGGGCCAAGGGCCGGCATCCGGGGCCCTCGCAGGGTCAGCCGGGTCGGCCTCAGGCGGAGTCCGACGGCCCCGCCGAGGACCGGCCCGCCTCCAGCCGGGCGACCGGCACCCGGAACGGCGAGCAGGACACGTAGTCGAGCCCGACGTCGTCGAAGAAGTGGATCGAGTCCGGGTCGCCGCCGTGCTCGCCGCACACCCCGAGGTGCAGGTCCGGCCGCGCCGCCCTGCCCTGCTCGACGGCGTACCGGACGAGCCCGCCGACCCCCTCGGTGTCGAGTGACTCGAACGGCGAGACCCCGAAGACGCCCTTCTCGAGGTACGTCGAGAAGAACGACGCCTCCACGTCGTCACGGGAGAAGCCCCACGTCATCTGGGTCAGGTCGTTGGTGCCGAAGGAGAAGAACTCGGCGGCGCCGGCGATGTCCCCGGCCGCCATCACCGCCCGGGGCAGCTCGATCATCGTGCCCACCTTGAAGGCGGGGCGGACCCCGGTCGTGTCCTCGATCTCGGCGGCCACCTGGTCGATGTCCGCGCGGACCAGCTCCAGCTCCTGGACGGTCGCGACCAGCGGGATCATGATCTCCGGCTGCGGGTCGCCACCGGCCTTGATGCGCAGGGCGGCCGCCTCCAGGATCGCCCGGGTCTGCATCGCGAACAGGCCGGGGATCACGATGCCGAGGCGGACACCGCGCAGCCCGAGCATGGGGTTCTGCTCGTGCAGCCGCTTCACCGCGTCGAGCAGCAGGTGCTCCTTGGTGTCGGCGTTCCCCCGCTCGTCGTGCAGGGCCACCTCGACCGCCAGGTCGGTGTAGTCGGGCAGGAACTCGTGCAGCGGCGGGTCGATCAGCCGGATGGTGACCGGCAGCCCGTCCATCGCCTCGAGGATGCCCACGAAGTCGTCGCGCTGGAGCGGCAGCAGCTCGGCGAGCGCCTTCTCCTGCTCGTCGGTCGAGTCGGCGAGGATGAGGTTCTCCACCAGCGCCTTGCGGTCGCCGAGGAACATGTGCTCGGTGCGGCACAGCCCGATGCCCTGCGCGCCGAAGCGCCGGGCCCGCGCGGCGTCGTCGGGGGTGTCCGCGTTGGCCCGCACGCCCAGCCGGCGGGCGGCGTCCGCGTGCTCCATCACCCGGCTGACGGCGGCGACCAGCTCGTCGCCCTCCACGTCCTCGTGGCCCTCGAACCAGCGCACCACCAGGGAGTCGACCACCGGCACCTCGCCGGCGAACACCTCTCCGGTGGTGCCGTCGATGGAGATCGCGTCGCCCTCCGCGACCTCGACACCGTCCTGGGTGCGCATCGTCCTGTTCTTGGCGTCGATGGTCAGCGCGTCGGCGCCGCACACGCAGGTGCGGCCCATGCCCCGGGCGACCACGGCGGCGTGCGACGTCTTGCCACCGCGACTGGTGAGGATGCCGCGTGCCGCGACCATGCCGCGCAGGTCGTCCGGGTTGGTCTCGCGGCGGCACAGGATGACGTCCTCGCCACGGCCGGCCCACTCCACCGCCGCGGTCGAGTCGAAGACCACCTTGCCGACGGCGGCGCCCGGCGACGCGTTCATGCCCTTCGCGATCAGCTGCCGCTCGGCCTCGACGTCGAAGCGCGGGAACATCAGCTGCGCGAGCTGTGCGCCGTTGACCCGACGGACCGCCTCGTCCATGTCGATGAGGCCCTGGTCGACGAGCTGGCAGGCGATCCGGAACGCCGCCTCGGCCGTCCGCTTGCCGACCCGCGTCTGCAGCATCCACAGCTTGCCGTGCTCGACGGTGAACTCGATGTCGCACAGGTCGCGGTAGTGCTCCTCGAGCTTCTGCATGATGCCGAGCAGCTCGTCGTACGACGCCTTGTCGATCTCCTCGAGGTCGGCCAGCGGCACCGTGTTGCGGATGCCGGCCACGACGTCCTCGCCCTGCGCGTTCTGCAGGTAGTCGCCGTAGATGCCCTGCGCGCCCGAGGCGGGGTCGCGGGTGAACGCCACGCCCGTGCCGGAGTCCTCGCCGCCGTTGCCGAAGACCATCGCGACGATGCTCACCGCGGTGCCGAGGTCGCCGGGGATGCGCTCCTGGCGGCGGTAGAGCACGGCCCGCTCGGTGTTCCACGAGTCGAAGACCGCGCGAACCGCCAGGTCCATCTGTCGACGGGGGTCCTGGGGGAACGGCGAGCCGGTGCGCTCCTGGATGAGGCCCTTGTAGGTCGCGACGAGCTCCCGTCAGGTCCTCGACGCCGAGGGCCACGTCGTTGGCGGCACCGCGCGACTCCTTGAGCCGGTCGAGCTCGTCGTGGAAGGCGGAGGCCTCGATGCCGAGCACGGTGGCGCCGAACATCTGCAGCAGCCGTCGGTAGGAGTCGTAGGCGAACCGCTCGTCGCCGCCGGCCAGGGCCGCGAGGCCGTGCACCGACTCGTCGTTGAGGCCGACGTTGAGCACCGTCTCCATCATCCCGGGCATCGAGAACTTCGCGCCCGAGCGGACCGAGACCAGCAGCGGCCCGTCGGGCTGGCCGAGCGTGCGGCCGATCTGCTGCTCGAGCGTGGCGAGGTGCTCGCCCACCTCGTCGCCGAGGCCGGCGGGCAGGTCGCCGTGCTCGAGGTAGGCCCGGCACGCGTCCGTGCTGATGATGAACCCCGGTGGGACCGGCAGCCCCAGGTTCGTCATCTCCGCGAGGTTGGCGCCCTTGCCACCCAGCAGGTCCCGCTGCTCCCTGCTGCCCTCGGCGAAGTCGTAGACGTACTTGGTCCCCTGCCGCTTCCCCTGGTCGCTCATGGGCTGATCATGCGCCGACTCGGCCCGCGACAAAAGGGTCGGCCGGCCCTGGGGGCGCCGGGGCGGGCGGATCAGTCCTCCGTGGCCCCGGCCCACAGGTTGACGCCGGCCTCCACGGCGTCCTCGTCGATGGCCTTCAGCTCCTCGTCCGTGAGCGGCGGCCCGGCGAGGGCGTCGAGGTTGGTGTCGAGCTGCTTGACCGACGAGGCGCCGATCACCGCGGAGGTGACGCGCTGGTCGCGCAGCGCCCACTGCAGGGCGAGCTGAGCGAGCTTCTGGCCGCGGCCCTCGGCGATCTCGTTGAGCCGGCGCACGTGCCGCAGGGTCGCCTCGTCGAGGTGGTTCTCGCCGATCGTGCTGTCGGCCCGGGCGGCGCGTGAGTCCTCCGGGACACCGTTGAGGTAGCGGTCGGTCAGCAGCCCCTGGGCCAGCGCGGTGAACACGATGCAGCCCATGCCCTGCTCCTCGAGCTCGTCGAGCAGCCCCTTCTCGATCCAGCGGTTGAGCATGGAGTACGACGGCTGGTGGATCAGCAGCGGCGTGCCCAGCTCGCGGGCGATCGTGGCCGCCTCCTTCGTCCGGTTCGCGGAGTACGACGAGATGCCGGCGTAGAGCGCACGGCCGGAGCGGACCGCCGTGTCGAGCGCCATCATCGTCTCCTCGACCGGCGTCTCGGGGTCGAAGCGGTGGCTGTAGAAGATGTCGACGTAGTCCAGGCCCATCCGGGCGAGCGACTGGTCGAGCGAGGCGAGGACGTACTTCCGCGACCCGCCGCCCTGGCCGTAGGGACCGGGCCACATGTCGTAGCCGGCCTTCGTGGAGATCACCAGCTCGTCGCGGAGGCCGGCGAAGTCCTCACGCAGGTAGCGGCCGAAGTTCTCCTCGGCGCGGCCGTAGGGCGGGCCGTAGTTGTTGGCGAGGTCGAAGTGCGTGACCCCCCGGTCGAACGCGCGGCGCAGGATCGCCCGCTGCGTCTCCTCGGGCCGGTCGGTGCCGAAGTTCTGCCAGAGGCCGAGCGACAGTGCCGGCAGCTTCAGGCCGCTGTGCCCGGTGTAGCGGTAGTCCATGGAGTCGTAGCGGTCGTCGGCCGGCTGGTAGTCGCTCATGCCGACCATCGAACCACCGCTCACGCGGGTCGCGGCACCCGGTCCGACCGGTTCGGACTCATGGCCGCAGGGCGAGCGCGCTCTCCAGCGCGAGCTCGGCGAACGCGGCGGTCTCCTCCGCGAGAAGGGCCTCCTGCCCGTCGTACCTCCCCGACGGCTCGCCCAGCGCCCGGTAGGTCAGCGCCTCGGCGACGACCGGCCGCCAGCGCTCGCCGAAGGTCGCGACCGCGTGGTGGCCCGCGCCGTCCTTGGACGTGAGCCGGCCGGTCGCGATCGCGTGGTGCAGCCGCGGCACGCCGAGCACGAACCAGGAGACGATGTCCGGCCGGGCCGCCTCGTCGGGGTGCTGCCGCAGCAGTGGGACCTGCCCGGCCCAGTAGTCGGTCAGGTTCGCGTGCGAGTAGGCCCGCAGCGCGGCGGTGTCGGTCCACACGTCCACGTCCTCCAGCGCGGGGCCGCGCACGTGCACGCCGTGCCAGGCGAGCTCGTGCCAGGTCACCGGGTTGAGGTCGACGCGACCGGTCCGCCACTCGCCGGCCAGCGTGCACGCGACGTCGGGGCACGCGGCGGGCGGCTGTGCGAGGTCGGCCCAGGTGACGTAGAGCCCGTCGTACGACGGCCGCGGGAACGTCTCGCCGACCCGGTCGTGCACCTCACGCAGCACGGCCACCGTCGCCTCGTCGGGACGCTCCGCCGTCACCGCGACGAAGTCCACGTCGCTGCGCCCGTCGTACCACTCGCCGAAGCCGAGCGAGCCGTGCAGGTACAGGCCCTCGACGAGCCCGGGCAGGGCCTCGTCGACGAGGTCGAGGTGCAAGGCGGTGACGGTGCGGACCTGGTCGGGCGGCCAGATGGTGCGGGGACGGTCGGAGCCGTGTGCGGGGTGCATCCGGCCAGCCTGCCGGATCGGCGGCGGCTACCCGCCGCGAGGCCGGGTCATCCGGCGCGGCGGACCGCGGCGGCCACCGCGGAGCGCAGGGCCGCCCGCTCGATCCCGAACGCACCCAACGTGTCGGCGACGACCCGGTCCTCCTCACGGGCCAGGCCGAGCAGCAGGTGCTCGGTCCCGATGTAGTTGTGCCGCAGCGCGATGGCCTCCCGCAACGCGAGCTGCAGCGCCTTCTTGGACCCGCGGCTGAACGGCGGCCGCCGACGACGTGTCGACGGGCCGCCGAGGTTGCGGTCGATGCGCCGGACCACCTCGTCCAGGTCGATGCCGATCGCCTGCAGCGCCTCCGCGTCGTCGTCGTCGAGGCCGTCGACGTACCTCATCCGCAGCCCGTCGAGGACCTCTCGCACCTCCGCGGGCGGGGCGCCGAGGCCGGCCAGCACCCGCACGGCCAGGCAGTCCTCCTGCTCGAGCAGCGCCGCCAGCAGGTGCTCGGGCCGCACCTCCCCGGCCGTCGCTTCCTGGGCGACCGTCAGTGCCCGCTCGACCGTCGCACGGGCCGCCTTGGTGAACCTCTCGAACATCGCTCTCCCCACCTCATCTCCGGCCGTGCTTCTTGTGCACGGCCTGCCGGCTCACGCCGAGCACGTCGGCGATCTCCTGCCACGACCAGCCCTGCTCCCGGGCCCGCCTGCACCTGGGTGTCCTCCAGGTGCTCGAGCAGCCGGCGCAGCGCGCGCACGGCCCGCAGACCGGTGCGCGGGTCGGCGTCGGCGGCCGCGGTGGCGAGGTCGGGCTCGGACATGCCTGTCAACATAAGTTGACGCCTTCGATCTGTCAACCCTGGTTGACACTCGCGGCGTGCTGGCAGGCTGGCCGCCATGCACTGGCTCGTGTACGGCGCGGGAGCCGTCGGCGGCGTCCTCGGCGCCCGGATGCACGACGCGGGGCTCGACGTGACGCTCGTGGCCCGCGGCGACCACCTCGCGGCGATCCGGTCCCGCGGGCTGACCGTCGCGGCCCCGGACGGCGAGCGGACCGTCGACGTACCCGCTGTCGGCAGCGCCGGGGAGGCCGACCTGAGCCGGCCGACCACGGTCCTGCTCGCGGTCAAGAGCCACCAGACGCACGCCGCGGTCGAGGACCTCGTGGCCGCGCTGCCCGACGGCGCGCCGGTGGTGTCGCTGCAGAACGGCGTGGCCAACGAGCCGACCCTGCTGCGGTTCTTCGCCGACGTGCAGGGGGTCTGCGTGATGATGCCGACCGGGCACCTCGAGCCCGGCGTCGTCGAGCAGCACTGCGCGCCGGTCCCCGGGATCCTGGACGTGGGCGGCTACCCCGACGGCGTCGGCAAGACGACCGTGCGGGTGGCCGAGGCGTTCGAGTCCGCGGGGTTCGTGTCCGAGCCGCGCGCGGACATCATGGCGTGGAA
The DNA here is from genome assembly GCA_963827435.1 of uncultured Actinomycetota bacterium. Classification (GTDB taxonomy): domain Bacteria; phylum Actinomycetota; class Actinomycetes; order Propionibacteriales; family Nocardioidaceae; genus Nocardioides_B. Next base: position 5,198 of record CAWHAU010000013.1, on the reverse strand, counting down.
GCGCCGCAAGCTGGTGATGAACCTCGGCAACGCGGTCCAGGCCTGCTGCGGCAACGACGACCCCGACGCGGAGCGGCTGCTCGAGGTGGTCGAGGCCGAGGGCGAGGCGGCGCTCGCCGCGAGCGGGCTGACCGTCGTCTCCCGGGCCGAGGACCGCGAGCGGCGCGGCGACATCCTGCGCCGCGGCGAGCTGGCCGGGCGCCCCCGCGGCGGCGGGTCCTCGTGGCAGAGCCTGCGCCGGGCGCAGGGCAGCATCGAGTCCGACTACCTCAACGGCGAGGTCGTGCTGCTGGGCCGGCTGCACGGCGTGCCCACCCCGGCCAACGAGCTGCTGCGGGTCACCGCGGGACGGCTGGCCCGCGAGGGCGCCACACCCGGCTCGGTGCGGGCGGCGGACCTGCTCAGCCGGCTCGGCTGACCTGCGTCCTCATCCGCGCGTGGTCTCCAGCACCCGGAAGCCCTTCGCGCTGGCCAGCCGCGTCGTGGGCCACCCCTGCTCGCCGAGCCAGCGCTGCAGCGAGTCGGCGCCCAGGTTCTTGCCCACCACCAGCACCGCCCGGCCGCCCGGCGCCAGCCGCGGCAGCCAGGTGAGCAGCAGGTCGTGCAGGGCGTCCTTGCCGATCCGGATCGGCGGGTTGGACCAGATCTCGTCGTAGCTCTCCCCCGCCGGTACGTCGTCCGGGGTGCCCGCCGCGAAGCGGTCCGCCACGCCGAGCGCCGCGGCGTTCTCGTTCGCGAGCAGCACGGCCCGCTCGTTCACGTCGACGGCCCGCACCGTCGCGCCGGGCACGCTCGTGGCGAGCGCCAGCCCGATCACGCCGTAGCCGCAGCCCAGGTCGAGGTAGCTCCGCGCCCGCGGCGGCTCCGTCTCGCGGAACAGCACCGCGGTGCCCACGTCGAGCCGGCCCTGCGCGAACACACCGGACCCCGACGTGAGCGCCAGCCGCTGCCCCCATACCTCGGCGACCACCGGCTGCCGCTTGAACGCGACGCGCGGGTCGGCGGAGAAGTAGTGCTCATCCATGCCGGCTCCGACCGTCCCTGGTCACGCTGTCGCCGTCCTGAGGAGCCGAGGGCCGAGGCGTCTCGAAGGGCCTGTCCTGAGGAGCCGAGGGACGCGGCATCCCGCACCCGCCGGGCCGCCTCCGCCTGCGCGGCGAGCCCCTCGTCGTCGGGGTAGCCGACCTCCTCCAGCGTCAGCCCGTGCGCCGGCATGACGGTGACGCCGGCGTCGCGCACGCCGGCGCCCAGCACGTCGCCGGCCCACCCGGGCTCACGCCGCCCCTCGCCCACGGCGACCATCGCGCCGACCAGCGCCCGGACCATGTGGTGGCAGAACGCGTCGGCGCGCACCGTCGCGACGGCGAGCCCGGCGGCGTCACGTCCCCAGGAGAGGTCGAGCAGCGTCCGGACGGTCGTCGCACCCTCCCGCTTCTTGCAGAACGCCGCGAAGTCGTGCTCCCCGGTGAGACGGGACGCTGCCGTGTTCATGGCGTCCAGGTCCAGCCGGCGTGGCCAGGCGAGCACGGCGCGCCGTACGAGCGGGTCGACGAGGGCGGGGGCGTCGGCGATCCGGTAGGCGTAGCGGCGCCAGACCGCGGAGAACCGCGCGTCGAACTCCGCCGGTGCGCCGCGCAGCCCGCGCACCCGCACGTCGACGGGCAGCACCCCGTTGAGGCGGCGCAGCAGCGCGGCGGTGGGCGGGTCGGTGCTCCGGCCCGCGGACGCGGCCAGCACGTCCGGGTCCACGTCGAGGTGGACCACCTGGCCGCGGGCGTGCACACCGGTGTCCGTGCGGCCCGCGCAGGTGACGGAGACGGTCTCGACGCGGAGCACCTGGGCGAGCGCCGCCTCGAGCAGCCCCTGCACGGTCCGCAGCCCCGGCTGGGTCGCCCAGCCGTGGAAGTCGGTGCCGTCGTAGGCGAGGTCGAGTCGGAGCCGCACGAGGCCCATCCTCCCAACGGCCGCCGCGCGGTGCACAATCCACCCATGGCCTTCCGGATCGACGCGACGTCGAGCACGCCGCCGTACGAGCAGCTGCGCACCCAGGTCGCCTCCCAGGTCGCCACCGGCGAGCTGGCGGCGGGCACCCGGCTCCCGACCGTCCGGTCCCTCGCCGAGCAGCTCGGCGTCGCTGTGAACACGGTGGCCCGCGCCTACCGCGAGCTCGAGGCCGACGGGGTGGTGACCACCAACGGCCGGCACGGCACCGTCGTCGCGTCCGCTCGCGCTCGGCGACCGGGACGCCCTCGCCCTGGCCACGGAGTACGTCGACCTGGCCCGGCGCCGCGGGCTCACGCTCGCGGAGGCCACCCGGCTCGTCGAGCAGGCCTGGCCGCGCTGACATGCGACGAGGCCCGCCACCCCCTGCGGGGTGACGGGCCTCGTGCGACGCGGATCAGGTCACTCGGACTTGGTGGCCTGCTCGGACTCGTCGTCGGTGTCGTTGCCCTCGGCGGCCGCCTCGTCGGCGGTCTCCTCGGCAGCAGCGTCCTCGACGGCGGCCTCGTCGGCCGGCTCCTCGACACCCGGAGCGGCCTCGGCGGCCTCCTCGGGGGTCTCCTCGGTCGCGGCCGGCGCCGGCGCGGCGGCGGCCTTCTTCGAGGTGGTCCGGTCCTGCGGGGTGTACTCCTCGGTCACCAGCTCGATGACCGCCATCGGGGCGTTGTCGCCCTTGCGCGGACCGATCTTGGTGATCCGGGTGTAGCCGCCCGGACGCTCCGCGAAGCGCGGGGCGATCTCCTCGAACAGCGAGTGCACGACGCCCTTGTCACGGATCGTCGCGAGCACCTGGCGACGGTTGTGCAGGTCGCCCTTCTTGGCCTTGGTGATCAGCTTCTCCGCGACCGGGCGCAGGACGCGCGCCTTGGCCTCGGTCGTCGTGATCCGGCCGTGCTCGAACAGGCTCGTGGCCAGGTTCGCGACGATCAGCCGCTGGTGCGCCGGGCTGCCGCCGAGGCGGGCGCCCTTCTTGGGGGTAGGCATGTCTCTACTCGTTTCTCCCGGGCCGTGTCAGGTACCCGGATAGATGTGGCGACGGGTGGTGCGGGTCAGTACTGCTCGTCCTCGACGAAGCTGTCGTCGTCGTCGTCGTACGCCGCGAGGGCAGCCTGCGGGTCGAAGCCCGGGGCGCTGTCCTTGAGCGAGAGACCCATCTCGTGCAGCTTCGCCTTGACCTCGTCGATGGACTTGGCGCCGAAGTTGCGGATGTCGAGCAGGTCCTGCTCCGAGCGGGAGATGAGCTCACCCACGGTGTGGATGCCCTCGCGCTTGAGGCAGTTGTACGAGCGGACGGTGAGCTGCAGGTCCTCGACCGGCAGGGCCAGGTCGGCGGCCAGCTGCTCGTCGACGGGCGACGGGCCGATGTCGATGCCCTCGGCCTCGACGTTGAGCTCACGGGCCAGGCCGAACAGCTCGACGAGGGTCTTGCCGGCCGAGGCGATCGCGTCGCGGGGACGGATCGACGGCTTGGTCTCGACGTCGATGACGAGCTTGTCGAAGTCCGTGCGCTGCTCGACACGGGTGGCCTCGACCTTGTAGGTCACCTTGAGGACGGGGCTGTAGATCGAGTCGACCGGCATCCGGCCGATCTCGTTGTCGCCGCCCTTGTTCTGGACCGACGAGACGTAGCCGCGGCCGCGCTCGACGACCAGCTCCATCTCGAGCTTGCCCTTGTCGTTCAGGGTGGCGATCTTGACGTCGGGGTTGTGCACCTCGACACCGGCCGGGGGCGCGATGTCGGCGGCGGTGACGTCACCGGGGCCCTGCTTGCGCAGGTACATGGTGACCGGCTCGTCGTGCTCGGAGGAGACCACGAGGTCCTTCAGGTTCAAGATGACCTCGGTGACGTCCTCCTTGACCCCCTCGATGGTGGAGAACTCGTGGAGCACGCCGTCCACCTTGATGCTCGTGACCGAGGCACCCGGGATGGAGGACAGCAGGGTGCGGCGGAGCGAGTTGCCGAGCGTGTAGCCGAAGCCGGGCTCGAGGGGCTCGATCACGAACCGCGAGCGGAACTCGTCGACGGTCTCTTCCGAGAGGGTCGGGCGCTGAGCGATAAGCACTTCTTGATTCCTTTCCGAGCCCACCCGCTATTTGACGGACTCGAACACTGAGGTGGAAAGGGAGGTGGTGTCGGGGAGGACCGGCGGACCGGGCCTCCCCCGCACCGGGTGTTACTTCTTCGAGTAGTACTCGACGATGAGCTGCTCCTGGACCGGGATGTCGATCTGCTGACGGACCGGGAGCTGGTGGATGAGCACGCGCATCCGGTTCGGCAGGGCCTCCATCCACGCCGGGACGATCCGCTCGCCGTGGGTCTCGCGAGCCACGATGAACGGGGTCGTCTCGAGGGACTTCTCCTTGACGTCGATGACGTCGTGCTGGCTGACCTGGAACGACGGGATGTCGACCTTCTTGCCGTTCACCTTGAAGTGACCGTGCACGACGAGCTGACGGGCGTGGCGGCGCGTGCGGGCGAAGCCGGCGCGGTAGACCACGTTGTCGAGACGGCACTCGAGCAGCTGCAGCAGGTTGTCACCGGTCTTGCCCGCGCGACGGCTGGCCTCGGTGTAGTAGTTGTGGAACTGCTTCTCGAGCACGCCGTAGGTGAAGCGGGCCTTCTGCTTCTCCTGCAGCTGAGTGCGGTACTCGCTCTCCTTGATGCGCGCGCGGCCGTGCTGGCCGGGCGGGTAGGGACGACGCTCGAACGCAGCGTCGCCGCCGACCAGGTCGACACCGAGACGGCGCGACTTCTTGGTCATGGGGCCGGTGTAACGGGCCATTTCTCAAAGCCTCCTGGATCTCGCTGGTCGGGGGGTCAGACGCGGCGGCGCTTGGGCGGCCGGCATCCGTTGTGGGGCGTGGGCGTGACGTCCTGGATGGTGCCGACCTCGAGGCCGATGGCACCCAGGGACCGGATCGCCGTCTCGCGGCCCGAGCCCGGGCCCTTCACGAAGACGTCGATCTTCTTCATGCCGTGCTCCATCGCCCGACGACCAGCCGCCTCGGCGGCCATCTGCGCGGCGAACGGGGTGGACTTCCGGGACCCCTTGAACCCGACGGTTCCGGAGGAGGCCCAGGCGATCACCGCACCGGTCGGGTCGGTGATCGTCACGATCGTGTTGTTGAACGTGCTCTTGATGTGGGCTTCGCCCTGAGCGATGTTCTTCTTCTCCTTGCGGCGCACCTTCTTGGCG